>JBKXPS010000001.1:0-106039 GCA_047014445.1 Collinsella aerofaciens
CCTACCGGGAGTAGCCCCGACGGTTGACAAAACTATAGGAACACCCAATGACTACATGAAAGCGCCCCCAAGCGGATGTGCTTGAGGGCGCTTCTTGCTTGCGAGGTTAAGACTCGATGTAGTCCTTGAGTTTGCTCGAGCGGCTCGGGTGGCGAAGCTTGGCCAGGGTCTTGGACTCGATCTGGCGGATGCGCTCGCGCGTGACGCCAAACTCACGACCGACTTCCTCGAGCGTACGGGGATGTCCGTCGACAAGGCCAAAGCGCAGCTCAATAACCTTGCGCTCACGATCGGCAAGCGAGTCGAGCACCTGGGTGAGCTGCTCCTGCAGCATGGAGAAGCTGGCGGCATCGGGCGGAACGATAGCCTGGGAGTCCTCGATAAAGTCGCCCAGCTGGGAATCCTCTTCCTCGCCGATCGGGGTCTCGAGCGACACGGGCTCCTGCGAAATCTTCTGGATCTCACGGACGCGGTCGGCGCTCATGTCCATCTCGGCACCGATCTCCTCGGGGGTCGGGTCGCGACCCAGGTCCTGGAGGAGCTGGCGCTGGACGCGGACGAGCTTGTTGATGGTCTCGACCATGTGCACGGGAATACGGATGGTACGGGCCTGGTCGGCAATAGCGCGCGTAATGGCCTGACGGATCCACCACGTGGCGTACGTGGAGAACTTAAAGCCCTTCTGGTAGTCGAACTTCTCGACGGCGCGGATCAGACCGAGGTTGCCCTCCTGGATCAGATCCAGGAACAGCATGCCACGGCCGACATAGCGCTTGGCGATGGAGACGACCAGACGCAGGTTTGCGCTTATGAGCGCCTGCTTGGCCTCAAGACCAACATTCTCAATACGCGTAAGTCGACGCATCTCGGAGCGTGTGAGTTCGATCTCGCCTGCATCGGCAGCCTCGAGCTTCTCGGTAGCCTCGAGACCGGCCTCAATCTTCATGGCCAGATCGACCTCTTCAGATGCGGTCAGCAGGTCGACCTTACCGATCTCCTTGAGGTACATACGAACCGGGTCGCCGGTCAGCATCACCGTGGAGGCATCGATGCCGCGCACGCGCGAACGCGAACGAGACGTGCGCACGGTACGCTTCTTCTTGCTCTTGGAAGAGCCCATCTCGGCATCGGCCTGGCGGGCCATCTTAAGCTCGTGATCGTCAAGCGAGCCGGAATCGTGCTCGTCATCGTCGAAATCGTCGGTATCGTTATCGTCATCGTCGACGGCCATCGGGGCGTCGTCGTTTCCGCTCGCGGAGATAATCTGGATGCCGCTGTTGCGCAGCGCGGAATACACCGCGTTGAGCTGCTCATCAGAAACATCGATATCCTTCAGGGCGACCTGAATCTCGTCCTCGGTTACCGAAGTCCTGTTTGAGCCGTTGCCCATGAGCTTTGCAACGTAGGATTCCAGCCCAGTACCCGTGCTCTCAGTCTTTTTTGGCACAGATTCTCCCTTCGTAGTCCACAGGACTCAATACTTTAGCACACACATGAACGTCTATACCCAAAATAAAGACAGGATATAGGCGAGAATACGCTGGTTGACCACAACATCTAGGCCTGATCGGCACCCGCGGTCTCCAAACCGATCAAACGGAACGGATCGGCCACGCCACCGATCGACTTTTGAAGCTCGCGCTGGCGCTGTGAATCTTGTACCGCCTGCATCGTCAGCACCCGACGGGCCTCATCGTCGAGTGAACGGTCCTGACGCAACTTGGCCTGCGCGGCTCGCATGCGACGTTTGATGGTATAGAGCTCGAGCGTATCGAGCATAAAGACGATGTTCGTCTCGGTCGGGTGCTTACTCGTTGCCGAGATGCGTCCGGCGCTGACAAGCGATGCCGCCTCGGGACACACCGCGCGCGCCGCATCCATGCATGCCGCAGGATCGGTTCCCGGCGGCGTCGCCAGCACGGCCCACGCAATGGACTCGTGACGCGGGTCGACCCACTCGATAGAACAAATGCGATCGGCATAGGTGCGGAACAAATCGGGATAGCTCGTGAGCATCGTCAGCAGTTCGCGCTCCCCCGCCAGGGATTTCCGCTCCAGATCGGTCAAAACGATCGGCATCGACGGAGCTGCCGCCGCGCTTGAGCTATCGGCAACGGGCGCAGTGCTTTCCATCCCCGCCGGCACATCGATTGGCGGCAGATCCTCGTCGACCTCCACCGGCGCGGCCCCATAGGCATCAAGCGGAACGTAGTCGTACGGGTCCTCCTCGACCGGTGCGGACACCGGCGGCGTCGCACCCGCGGCCCAGGCACCGCGACCGGCACTGCGCGCACCAGCCGCACCGCCGCCCGAGCTTCGTCCCTGCGAGCTGCCCGCGCGCTCAGCTTGCGCGCGTTGACGCTCGTAGCTCTGCTCACGACGTCGTTCCGCATCCTCGCGCTTGGCGACATCGCGAAACACACGACCCGAACTCGCGCGCACGGTCTCCAGGTCCAAACCCAACAGGTCGGCAATCTGGATAAAGTACGTGTCGATCATATAGCTGTCACGTAGCGGATAGATGAGCGTCAGCGCGTCCTCGAGCGCTTTGGCGCGACCGCCCGGCGTGGTAATGTCGCTCGACTCCTGTAGCGAGCGGTACACAAAATCCATGAGGGGCTCGGCCGCGTCAATGCGCGCCTGAAGTTCCTGGCCGCCATGCGCCGTGATGAACTCCATGGGGTCGTTGCCGTCGGGCAGCACCACGCAGCGCAGGTCCATCGAATCCTGCTCGATAAACTGAATCGCGCGGCGCGCGGCCTTTTGACCGGCGGCGTCGCCATCGAACATATACACGATGCGCTTGGCAAAGCGGGTGAGCGTCTTTACGTGATGCTCCGTGAGCGCCGTACCCAGCGTGGCAACGACGTTTTTGATCCCTGCCTCCCAGCAGGCGATGCAGTCGGTATAGCCCTCCACCACGATGGCGGTATCCTGCGCGACGATAAACTCCTTGGCCCAGTTAAAGCCATAGAGGTTTCGTTTTTTATGAAACACGCTCGTCTCGGCGGTGTTGAGGTACTTGGGCTGACCATCGCCCATGATGCGCCCGCCAAAGGCGATATTGTGACCCTGTTCATCAAAGATGGGAAACATCACACGGTCGTAAAAGCGGTCCGCGAGCTGTCCGCGCCCACGGCTTACGGCCACGTTGGCGTCGATCATCTCCTGCGGGGTAAAGCCCGCCTGAGACAGGTGCGAAACCAGCGCGTTGCGACCCGGCGCAAAACCCAGGCAGTAGCGTCGGCAGACATCGCCACCCATACCGCGGCTGGCAAAGTACTCGCGCGGACGGCTGTCCTTACCGCGCATAAGCATGGTGTGGTAGAACTGAGCCGTCTCGGCGCACAGGTCATAGATGCGAGCGCGCTTGGTGCCGCGATCGCGCTGCGCACCGGTATCGTGCAGTTCAATGCCCGCACGATCAGCCAAATAGCGGATCGAATCGGGAAAACTCAGGTTCTCGCGCTTCATGATATAGGTAAAGACGTCGCCGCCCTCGCCGCAGCCAAAGCAGTGCCACACCTGCGTAGCAGGGATAATGTGAAACGATGGGGTCTTTTCGCCATGAAACGGGCAGCAGCCCCAAAACTCATGGCCGCGGGGCTTGAGCTCAACCGTTTCCTGCACGATGGCAACCAAGTCTGACGCCGCGCGTACCTGATCTTTTTCCTCATCGCTAATCACGGATACTCACCCCCTGCTCACCCAAGTTATGACGGATATCGTCGATATTACCCTCGACGGTCGCGATAAGCTCGTCCAGGGAATCGAACACGCGAGACGGACGCAGCCAGCGCGTAAACGTCAGCGACACGGAAGCGCCATACAGGTCGCCCGCATAGCCGATCAAGTTGGCCTCGAGATGCGCCGAGGCGGCATCATCGGCATAGGTCGGCGGCAGGCCGACGTTAACGGCAGCAGGCCATACGGTATCGTCGACCAGCACCAGACCCTCATAGACGCCATCGGCAGGCACTTGGATGCCGTCGGGAACCTGGATGTTTGCCGTGGGAAAGCCCATGTCGGAGCCCTCGTGACGGCCAGCCGCCACAACGCCGCGCAGCATATAGGGACGGCCGAGAAGCTCGGCAGCCAGCTCCACATGACCCTGGCCCAGCTCATGGCGGATGCGCGTGGCGCAGATGGTCTGCCCGTTAACGCAGAGCAGGTCGTGACCGTAAACGTCAACCCCACGTTCAGTGCCCCAGGCGCGCATCTCGGCAACGCCCGAAGCGCCGCCGCGGCCGAGCCTAAAATCGCTACCTACACGAATGGAGCGAATGTCGACAACGCGCGACAACAGCGCCAGAAACCCGACATGGTCGAGTGCCGCCACGGCGGACGTAAAGGGAACGGCCACCACCGCATCGACCCCGGTTTGAGCCAGGGCATGCAGGCGGTCGGCCGTCGTCATCAATTTTTGGGCGGGCGACGGACTCACCACGACGTCCGGATCAGGATCGAAGGTGACCACGACCGCTTTGCTGCCGTGATCATGTGCATCGCGAATAACCGCTTCGATCAGCTCTTGGTGCCCACGATGCACGCCATCAAACACGCCAATGGCGATCGACGCGGCACCCAAGAACTCGCACCCATCAAATGCATCGGCAGAAACGATACGGGCCTCATCCAACTCACCCGCGAAAAAGATACGCGCGAGCTCGCGGGGCGCCAGCATCATCGAACACCGCCGATCGCCTGCGGAAAGACGTGCTCCATAACAAAGCGGCCGCCCTCGATACGAGCAAGCGCCTTCAATCCCCCATCGAGCACGAGCGCGAACGGCGCCTTCGCCGTATCGAAGTCCGCAAGCGCGCGTTCAACGGGAACGCGGCGGCCACAAAGCAGGTCGTCTGCAAGATTACCCGGCAAATCGACACGCGTGGCACCTAGGGCGGCGATGGGATCCAGAGCGAAACCGGCAGCGGTCTCGGCAGAGAGCTCCTCTACCGCATGACAGGCGCCAATGGAAACCACGCCGGAGGCCGTACGGCGCAGCGCGGAAATATGTGCAGCGCTATCGCAGGCACGACCCAGATCGCGAGCGAGCGCGCGAATGTAGGTGCCTTTGCTTACCGAAAACGCCACGGTCCAGACGCACGTATCGCCCTCGCCGCCCACGGCGATCAGGTCGGCGGCATAGACCTCGACGGGGCGCGGGGGCAACTCAACCGCATTGCCCTCGCGAGCACTCTTATAGGCGCGAACGCCATTGACCGAGATGGCCGAAAAAGCTGGCGGCACCTGCAACTGCGGGCCAAGCATAGCGGCCAGCTGCTCACGGGCGTAAGTGAGATCGTGCAGCTCGGGGGCAACGGGCACCGTGCGAACGGCCTCGCCCTCCGCGTCATCGGTGTTGGTCTCGACGCCAAACGAAATGTCGGCGACATAACTTTTGGTATCGAGGGTTAGCATGCCCAGCAGACGGGTCGCCTGGCCCACGCCCACCACCATGACACCCGAGGCCATGGGGTCGAGCGTACCGGCATGGCCGACGCG
Source organism: Collinsella aerofaciens (assembly GCA_047014445.1). Taxonomy (GTDB): domain Bacteria; phylum Actinomycetota; class Coriobacteriia; order Coriobacteriales; family Coriobacteriaceae; genus Collinsella; species Collinsella aerofaciens_BX. Next base: position 5,506 of record JBKXPS010000001.1, read on the forward strand.
TCGCTCATGGAGGGCGCGTCGGCACTGCGATACCACGTCGTGGGATGTACAGCCCACCGGCTTATCGACGGCGAGCAGCATATTCAATTGAGAAGGCGTACGACGAGCCATGTACCATCCAAAATGTTAGAGCTCGACGGTCACCGAAGCGGGATCCTCCCCTACCAGCTCGGCCAGCATGGGAAGTGCCACGGCGAGCGTCTCGCGAATCGTTCCGTTGTTGGAAAAACCGGCGGCGGCATGATGCCCGCCACCGCCAAAGTTGGCAGCGATCTCGGACACATCGAGGTCACCCTTGGAGCGCAGGTTACCGCGTACCTTGGTATCGCCCTCAATGCCCTTCAGGAACAGGCAGACCTCCACGCCCATCACCGAACGCACCACATCGACCAGGCCGTCGCACTCATCCGAAGTGACGCCGCAAGCCTCGAGGTCGCTCTGGTACGCATAGCTATATGCCACGCGACCGTGCGCCACGGTCTTGATACGACCCATAACGATGGACTTGAGATGCAAGAACTCTACGCGCATGCTCTGGTAGACCTCGAGCGCGACGCGCGCCGGATCGGCACCGTGCGCGACCAGGCGCGAGGCGGCATGGAACGCAGCGGCATCGGCGTTTTGGTACTGAAAACGACCGGTATCGGTCACCAGGCCGCACAGCAGGCAGGTCGCGACACCATCGCGAGCCACAATGCCGCAATTGTCCAAAAAGCGGTCGATGATCATGGCGCAGGCCGCGGCGCCGACGCACCTCAGGCTCAGCTCGGCAAATTCCTCGCGCGCCGGATGGTGATCGAAACACACCACATGCGACGAGCGGCGGAGCACCTTGGCTGAGTTGTTCAGACGCTCGACGACCGGCACGTCCACCGAGATGAACAGGTCCGGATTGCCGGTATACGCAGATGCCGGCACCAGACGGTCGGCGCCCTCCATAAAGCGGTAAATACGCGGAACCGGGTCATCGTCTGCCAGCAGCAGGGCAATGTCCTTGTTGGGGAAAAACTTCATAAGCGAGAGGCCCAGACCCAGCACGGAGCCCAGGGCGTCACCATCGGGAGACGTATGTCCCGAAATCGCAATGGAGGACGCACCCTCGATAAGCTCGAGGATGCGTCGCTGAATATCTGCAGACTCGCACGATGCGAGGTCGGCGGAATTACTCATCTAAAGCTGCCTCCTGGGCGGCATCCGCAATTGGATAGCCGTCCTCGTCCTTTTCGATCGCAAGCGTGGCGGGAACGTTTTCCAGCGCGCGCGTGATGCGCTCGGCCTCATCGGTCGAGCGATCGATGCGAAAATCGAGCTCGGGCGTGACGCGCCAATCGAGCGAGCGGGCCAACAGGCTACGGATGCGGCCCTTGGCGCTGGCAAGCGCCTCCATGACCTCGTCGTAGCGGCTCGCGTCGCACGACACGTACACGCGCGCGAACGAGCGGTCCACCGCGACCTCGACCGCGGTCAGGGTGACCAGGTCGAGACGCGGATCGGAAACCTCAAAGAGCAGGATATAACCGAGCTTCTCGCGAAGCTGCTCGCCCAGACGGCGGGTTGCCTGCGTTTGCTTCATAGCGCTACCCCCTACTCGGTACGGGCAACCTGGTCGATGCGGTAGCCCTCAATGGTGTCGCCAGGCTTGATGTCCTGGAAGTTCTCCAGGCCAATACCGCCCTCGGAGCCGCTCTTGAGGCTCTTGGCCTCGTCCTTGTAGTGGCGCATCGAGGCGATTTTACCGTTGAAGACCACGATGCCGTCGCGCACCAGGCGTACGGAATCGGTCGCGGCGATCTCGCCCTCTTCGACGCGGACACCGGCGGCGATGCCGACTTTGGGCACCTTGAAGGTGTCCAGGACGGTCGCAGTGCCCGTGGAGACCTCAACCTCGGTGGGCTTGAGCATGCCGATACGGGCAGCGTCGAGGTCCTCGAGGCACTTGTAGATGACGTCGTAGCAACGGATCTCGACGCCCTCGCGCTCGGCGGCGGAGCGGGCCTTGCCGTCGGGACGAACGCCAAAGCCGATGATGATGGCGTTGGAGGCGTCGGCCAGGACCACGTCGGTCTCGTTGATGGCACCAACGGCGGAGTGGATCGTGTTGATGCGCACCTCGGACTGATCCATCTTGTCGAGGGAGTCCTGAAGGGCCTCGATGGAGCCCTGGACGTCGGCCTTGATGATCAGGTTGAGCTCCTTGACCTCGGCGTCGGCGATGGTCTCGAAGAGGTTCTCGAGCGTCACGTGCTTCACGCGGCTCTGCTCCTCGATACGGGCCTTGAGCGAACGCTCGTCGGCCAGTGCACGAGCCTCGCGCTCGTCCTCGAACACACGGAACTCATCGCCGGCGTTGGGGACGGACTGCAGGCCCAGGATCTCGACGGCGTCGGAGGGACCGGCCTCGGTGACGGCGTTGCCCTTGGGGTCGAGCATGGCGCGGACGCGGCCATAGGTGAGGCCGGCGACCAGCGTGTCGCCCACGTGCAGGGTACCGCGGGTCACGAGCACGGTGGCAACCGAGCCGCGGCCCTTGTCGAGCTTAGCCTCGAGGACGTTACCCGATGCGAACGTATCGGGGTTGGCCTTGAGCTCGAGCACGTCGGCCTGGAGCAGCACGGTCTCGAGCAGGTCGTCGATACCGATCTTCTGCTTGGCCGAGATGTTGACGAACATGTTCTGTCCGCCCCACTCCTCGGGGATGATGCCGTACTCGGTGAGCTCCTGGCGCACGCGGTCGGGGTTGGCACCCGGCTTATCGATCTTGTTGACGGCGACGACGATGGGAACACCGGCGGCCTTGGCGTGGTTGATCGACTCGATGGTCTGGGGCATGACGCCGTCGTCGGCAGCCACGATCAGGATGACGATGTCGGTCACCTTGGCGCCGCGGGCACGCATGGCCGTAAAGGTGGCGTGACCGGGGGTATCGATGAAGGTGATCTTGCGGTCGTTGATCATGACCTGCGAAGCGCCGATGGCCTGCGTAATGCCGCCCGCCTCGCCGGCAGCGACACCGGTGTGACGGATGGCGTCGAGCAGGCTCGTCTTGCCGTGGTCGACGTGGCCCATGACGGTGACGACCGGGGCGCGCGGTTTAAGGTCGGCGGGATCGTCGTAGAACGAGAAGGTGTTCTCCTCCTCGGGGGTGATGATCTTGATCTGACGGCCCAGGTCGTCGGCAACGAGCTCGACGAGGTCGTCGGACATAGACTGCGTCATGGTAAGCGGCGTGCCCAGCAGGAACAGGCGCTTGATGATGTCGTTGGCCGGAACGTCGAGCGCCTCGGCGAGCTCCTGGACGGTAACGCCCTGGGAGACCTTGATGGCGTCGAGGTCCTCGGGGTTCACGCCCTGGGCCAGCGCCTCCTCAATCTTGCGCTCTTCCTGAGCCTTTGCGGCCTCGCGCTCGCGCTTCTCCTTGCGCTTTTTGCGACGACCGGTGGACTCGCGAGAGGCCTCCTCGACGGCGGCACGAGCCTCCTCGAGCACCTTCTCGCGGCTGTACTCCTCGGCCTCGCGAGCCATGCGGCTGTAGTGGTCCTCTTCGTTGTTGTGACCGCCCTTGCGCTTCTTGCCCTTGCCCTGCTTGTCGGGGTTGGGGAAGTCCATGCCGGCAGCGACGTTGTTGCTGGCGTTGGTGCGATGGCTGTGCGGACGGCTCTCGGAGGCATTGCGCTCGGAGTTGTTGTCGGAGGCGTTGCGATCGTTACGACGGCCACCGCGACGGTCGTTGTTGCCGCCACGACGGTTGCCGCGCTCGGCAGCGCGCTCGGCCTTGGCCTTCTCCTCGGCGTCCTTCTTCTCCTTGAGCACGGTCTCCTGTGCGGCGATCTGGTCGAGCAGCGAACGGAAACGCGAACCGGAATCGGAAGCGGGAACGGCGCGGCGCTGGGCCTCGCGGGCAGCCTCCTCCTTCTCGCGGGCAAGACGCTCCTGCTCGGCCTTCTTCTTAGCCTCGGCCTCGGCGCGGGCGGCCTCCTCGGCGGCCTGGGCGGCGGCGAACTGGCGGCGCTCCTCCTCGCGCGCCTTCTCGGCGGCGATGCGCTCGCGCTCTGCCTCGGCAGCGCGTGCTGCCTCCTCGGCGGCAGCGGCCTGCTCCTCGGCCAGCTTGGCGGCCTCGACTTCCTGGGCGCGGGCCTCGATCACCGAGGCGAGCTGCTTGCGGACCATAGCGACGTAGGCGTCCTCCAGGGCGGAGGAAGCGGACTTAGCGGGAATCTTCATTTCGGCGAGATGACCCATCAGTTCCTTGGAGGTCATGCCGAACTCTTTGGCCAGGGTGGACACACGGACTTTTGCCATATGACTTCACCTACCCTTTCTGGCACCTTGGGTGCCTAGAGACTGAACGAGCGTGGGGTATGCGCCGGGACCCGCCCGGCGCGACCGCGCGCTAGATCAGGTCCTCCGCATCATCGAAGGCGTCGGTGTCGTGGACACCGCAGAAACGGGAGCCGGGACGGGCCTGGTTGCGGCACTGGATGCCGTCCTCGGACACGAACTCGCAGCGACGGACGTCCTCGTCCTCCTCGTCACCGATCAGGTCGGCGGCGGGCTCCTCGTGAACGGGAACGTTCTTGAGGATGTCGGCGGCAAGGGTCTCGGACTTGATGTCGATGTGCCAGCCGGTCAGGCGCGCGGCGAGGCGGGCGTTCTGGCCCTCCTTGCCGATGGCGAGGGACAGCTGGTCGTCGGGCACGATAACGCCGGCGTAGGCCTTCTCCTCGTCGATGAGAACGCGGGTGACCTTGGCAGGCGACAGGGCGTTTGCGACGTAGACGGCCGGATCGGCATCCCACAGGATGACGTCGACGCGCTCGCCACGGAGCTCGCCCACGACGGCGCGAACACGGCTGCCCTTGGGGCCAACGCAGGCGCCCACGGGATCCAGGCGATCGTCGAGCGAGTGGACAGCGACCTTGGAGCGCTGGCCGGGCTCGCGGGCGATCGACTTGATCTGGACGGTGCCCTCATAGATCTCGGGCACCTCCTGCTCAAACAGACGACGCATGAGCTCGGGGTGGGTACGGGAGATGACAATCGGCGGACGGCTGTGCTCGCCACGGACCGGCTGCAGGTTGGAGTTGGGGTCGCGAACGTCGATAATCACGGCCTTGATGTGCTGGTTGTGCAGGTAGCGCTCGCCCATCGGGCGCTCGTTGCGCTCGTTCTCGTAACGGCGCTGGTCGAAGTGCGGAAGCTCGGCCTCGACGCCCTCGCGAATCTTGACGATCGTGAAGTCGGGCGTGGACTGCAGCACGGTGCCGCTGATGAGGTCACCGATGCGGCCGGAGAACTCCTCGTAGATCTGCTCGCGGGCGGAGTTGCGCACGATGGCGTTGATCTCGGCCTTGGCGTGCTGGGCGGCGATGCGGCTCGTGTTCTTGGGAGTGACGTCGATCTCCTCGAACTCGGTGAAGTTGCCCTCCTCGTCCATGGAATCGTCGATCGGCTCCAGACGGTAGACGTAGATCTTGCCGGTGGTGCGGTCGATGGTCACCTTGGCGCCCCACTCAAGATGCAGGATCTCGGCATAGCTCTTGGCGAGCGACTGCTCCAGGCGGTCGATCAGGTAGAGCTGGTCGATGTGCTTCTCCTGGCAAAGCTCCATCAGGGCGGACATCATGTCGGATGCTGCCATCTTACTTTCCTTCCTTCGCGGGCTTGAAGTCGTAGGTGGGCTTCAACTTGCACTTTTTAACATCAGAGAAATCGAGGGTGACGGACTCGCCGTCCTCGAGCTCGAGGGTCACGTCGGTCTCGGTGGCGGCGGCAATCTTGCCGGCGTACTTGCGACGGCCCTCGGTGGCGGTGGAGGTGAGCTCGCAGTTCTCGCCCACAAAGCGGGCAAAGTCACGCGGGCGGCGCAGCGGGCGCGCCATACCCGGGCTCGACACCTCGAGCGTATAGCTCGAAGAGATGGGGTCGAGCTCCTCAATTACATCGCCGACCCACTTGGTGTTGGCCGTGACGTCGTTGAGCGACAGGCTCTGACCCTCGGCACCCTCGATACGCACGCGCACGCAGGGGGCCTTGGTGGCACCCACGAGCTCGACGTCGACGATGTCGACATCGTGCTGGGGGGCGACGGCCTCGAGCGCGTCGATGATCGCCTGCTCGGTCTTGGTCTTGACCATTGCGGCACCTCCATCCATACAAAAAAGAAGCGGGGCCGAAACCCCACTTCTTTCAATTACAACTTCATTTGCAAGCAAACTATAACAATAGCTGCGGAAACGTGCAAGCACAGTACGAATCTGCAGGTCAGCGTGCGCACAGCTTCTCCACAAGAATAGGACAATTGGTCGAGGAACCCCATGCGGCGCACCCTCAACAGCCCCAAAACGGGCCATGCGTCCCAATCCACAGGCCCGTTCGGGCCCCAAGGGCATTCCTCCCCGAGCCCCTATCGATCAGACTTACGCAAAGGGACATTCTGCAACAAGCCAGCCAGCAAGTCGCGCAACGACGAACCTTTCGAGATCTTCTACGGCAAGGAGGCACCCATGAATCGCCTAGGCACCCTCTGCATGACTGCGCTCGCCATCGCAACGTGCTCGTTGGCCCTCGTGGGCTGTGGCAACGCGAATGGCAAAACCGAAAAATGCGAACCGAACCCTGGCAGCACAAAAGCCATCGAGAAAACGACGCCATCGGGGAGCTTCGACAAAATAGACGAGGACATCGTCGATCCCCAGGGCCTGGGTCCCGAGCCCCAAGAACAGTTCCCCATCGACCTTGAGGTAGACGAGAACGTCCATGTTACCTGCGTGGGCAAGGACACCGACGGCTACGGGGACGCCGCGCTCGTCTTTACGGTGTCCAACAACACCGGTGTCGACATGATGTTTGGGGATGTGGACTCATTTGCCTACGTCAACGGCGCAGTCCGCGATGTGCGCATGCGCCAGCCAGTCGCCGCTGGAGAGGAAACGCGCGCCATGCTCACCTTTGTGGGCACCTTCGACGATCCGGACTTTGATGTGAACAACGACCTCAACGACATCTACCTCAACATTTGGATGTTCGAAGAGGCAACGGGCAACGTTTACTTTAGGGACCTGGTACACATCCCATAGAAGACGGTACGACGCACTGGCTAAGCAGGGCATACAACACAAAACGAGGGACGACCCAACCGGATCGCCCCTCGTCTTTTATGCGTCAGTTAAGCGCGCAATGCTTACTTGACCACCAGGTTGACCAGCTTGCCAGGCACGCAGATGGCCTTGACGACCGTCTTGCCCTCAAGCCACTTGGCGACGGCGGCCTCGGCGGCAGCCTGCATATCCTCATTAGAGGCATCGCGGGCAACGTCGACACGACCGCGGACCTTACCGAGCACCTGGACCACGATCTGCACCGTGTCCTCAACGGACTCGGCCAGGTCGAACTCGGGCCAGGCGGCGGTGTAGGCGTTGCCCTCGCAGCCGAGGGCCTCGTGCCACAGCTCGTCGGCCCAGAACGGGCAGATGGGCGCCAGGACGCTCACGATATCCTTAGCCACGCCATAGCACAGCGCCTTGTCGCGCGCGGTACCCTCGGTGGCGTTGAGGTAGGCGCTCGCCGCGTTGACGAGCTCCATGACGGCCGAGATGGCGGTGTTGAACTGGCCGCGATCGAAGTCCTCGGTGCACTTGGCGATGGTGCGGTGACGCTCGCGATAGAGCTTCATCGCGACCTCGTCGAGCGCGGACTTGTCGAAGGCCACGTTGGCGTCACCGGACTGGACGAGCTGCCAAACGATACGCCAGGCGCGCTTGATGAAGCGGTTGGCGCCCTCAACGGCCTTGGGATCCCAGTCGAAGTCCTTCTCGGGCGGGGCGATAAACAGGATCGCCAAACGCATGGTGTCGGCGCCGTAGGGCTCGATGACCGAGCTCGGAGGCACGACATTGCCCTTGGACTTGGACATGGTGTCGCCGTTCTCGTCCTTGACCATGCCCTGGCACAACAGGTTGGTGAAGGGCTCGTCCACGCTCAGCAGGCCCAGGTCACGCAGGGCCTTGGTAAAGAAGCGGCTGTAGAGCAGGTGCAGAATGGCGTGCTCGATGCCGCCGATGTAGTTATCGACAGGCATCCAACGGTCGGCGGCCTCTCGGGAGAAGGGCAGCTCGGTGTTGTGAGGATCGGTATAGCGCAGGTAATACCAGCTGGAGCAGGTAAAGGTATCCATGGTATCGGTCTCGCGCTTGGCCGGGCGGCCGCAGACCGGGCAGGTAGTCTCATAGAACTCTTTGCACTCGGCGAGGGTCTCGCCTGCGCCCAGGTCCAGGTTCTCGGGCAGCGTCACCGGCAGCTGATCCTCGGGCACGGGCACGATGCCGCAGTGCTCGCAGTGGATAGCCGGGATGGGGTTGCCCCAATAGCGCTGACGGCTGATGAGCCAGTCGCGCAGACGGAACTCGACCTTGCGACGACCGCAGCCCATGGCCTCGAGGTCGGCCACGATGGCAGCCTCGCCCTCGGAGTGCTTACCGCCGCGCATGCCGGTGTACTTGCCGGACTGGACGAGCGTGCCCTCGGCAGCGTGAGCGCAATCCCAGTCGACGGTCTCGGCATGGAAGGTATCGATGGTCTCGCCGCTGTCCTCGACGGCAGCGCGATCGCCATCGTCCAGGATGATCGGTACGATCGGCAGGTCGTACTTGCGGGCGAACTCAAAGTCGCGCTGGTCGCCACAGGGAACGGCCATGACGGCACCGGTACCGTAGTCGGCAACGACATAATCGGCAACCCACACGGGGACCTTCTCGCCGTTGACGGGGTTTACCACATAGCGGCCCGTGAAGGCACCGTGCTTCTCGAGGGTGCCCTGGGCACGCTCGACGGCAGAGATGTGTTTGGAGTCCTCGACGATCTTGGTGACGGCCTCCTCGTACTCCGTGCCCTCGACGAGCTCGTGCAGGCCGGCGTACTCGGGAGCCAGGACAAAGAAGGAGACGCCAAAAAGGGTATCGGCACGCGTGGTGAAGACGGTGATCTTGCCCTCATCGCCCTCGATGGGCTCGCCATCCTGGTCGCACAGGGTAAAGTCGACCTCGGCGCCCTCGGAGCGACCGATCCAGTTAGCCTGCATCTGCTTGACGCGCTCGGGCCAGCCGGGGAGCATCTCCAGGTCGTCGAGCAGCTCTTGGGAGTACTCGGTGATCTTGAAGTACCACTGCTCAAGGTCGCGCTTCTCGGGCTCGGTGCCGCAGCGCCAGCACTTACCCTCGGTAACCTGCTCGTTGGCCAGAACGGTCTTGCAAGTGGGGCACCAGTTGACCGGGTTCTTCTTGCGGTAGACAAGGCCCTTTTCCCACAGCTTCTCAAAGATCCACTGACCCCAACGGTAGTAGTCGGGGCTGCAGGTCTTGACCATGCGATCCAGATCGTAGGAGAAGCCCATTCGCTTCATCGTGGCGAGCGCCTGGTCCATGTTCTTATACGTCCAGGCGGCAGCCTGCGTGTTGTGCTTGATGGCGGCGTTCTCGGCGGGCAGGCCAAAGGCGTCAAAGCCGATGGGATGCAGCACGTCGTAGCCGCGCATGCGGGCCTGACGGGCCATGGCATCGCCGATAGTATAGTTGCGCGCGTGGCCCATGTGCAGGTCGCCCGACGGATACGGGAACATCTCGAGCACGTACTTCTTGGGCTTGCTGTCGTCGGTGTCGACGGCAAAGAGGTTGGAGTCCTCCCAGGCCTTCATCCACTTGGACTCAATGGCCTGCGCGTCATAGGCAGGGATCTCGTCCTTATGATCTGTGCAATCGCACATATCAGCTCCTTTAATCTTAGCTGGGGTCGGTCGGCTTAGCTTTATTCGCTACTGCGGACAGTCCTGCGCAAGACGAAGAGCACATTTAGTGCTCTTCTTTGCGTGCGGAACTTGTAGCGAACAAAGCTAAGCCGCCCGACCCTAAGGTTGACTCGACTGATAATAGCAAATACGACAAGCGAGATGCCTGCGACTTGCAGGCATCTCGCTTTATCTAAATAACGTGGTTGATGCTCAACCTTTGATATGCAGCTCTTACCTTATCGATAGGAAACGCTCTGCTGGGAGTCCTTGACGACTACGTCGTGGGCGCCGCCTTCGACGATGGAGGTGGAGCTGACAAGCGTTAGGCGTGCCTTTTCCTGGAGCTCGGGGATCGAGAGGGCGCCGCAGTTGCACATCGTGGACTTGACCTTGTAGAGAGTGCCGCCCACGCCGTCCTTGAGGGAGCCGGCGTAGGGAACGTAGGAGTCGACGCCCTCGACGAAGCTGAGCTTCGCGGCGCCGCCCAGGTCGTAGCGCTGCCAGTTGCGGGCACGCGCAGAGCCCTCGCCCCAGTACTCCTTCATATACTGGCCGTTCACATTGACACGCTCGGTCGGGCTCTCGTCAAAGCGGGCGAAGTAGCGACCCAGCATCATAAAGTCGGCACCCATGGCAAGGGCGAGCGTCATGTGGTAGTCGTAGACGATACCGCCGTCGGAGCACACGGGCACGTAGACGCCGGTCTCCTCGTAGTACTCGTCGCGAGCGCGGCAAACGTCGATCAGCGCGGTGGCCTGGCCGCGACCGATACCCTTGGTCTCGCGGGTAATGCAGATGGAACCGCCGCCGATACCGACCTTGATGAAGTCGGCACCGCAGTCGGCCAGGAAGCGGAAGCCCTCGGCGTCGACGACGTTACCGGCACCGACCTTGACGTCCTCGCCGTAGTTGGCGCGAATCCACTCGATGGTGCGCTTCTGCCACTCACTGAAGCCCTCGGAGGAGTCGATGCACAGGACATCGGCGCCAGCCTCGATGAGCAGCGGCACGCGCTCGGCATAGTCGCGGGTGTTAATACCGGCGCCGACCATATAGCGCTTGTCGTTATCGAGCAGCTCGTTGGGATTGGTCTTGTGGCTGTCGTAGTCCTTGCGGAAGACGATGCCCATGAGGTGATCGTTGTCGTCGACAATGGGCAGAGCGTTGAGCTTGTTGTCCCAGATGACGTCGTTGGCAACCTTGAGGCTGATGTTCTTGTCGCCCACGATGAGCTGCTCGCGCGGGGTCATGAACTCGGAGACCTTCTTCTGGTGGTCATCGCGGCTGGGGCGATAGTCACGGCTGGTGACGATGCCCAGGAGCTTGCCCTTGGGAGTGCCATCGTCGGTGACCGGCATGGTGGAGTGGCCGGTCTTCTCCTTGAGCTCGATGACCTGCTCCATGGTCATGTCGGGGGTCAGCGTGGAATCGGACTGAACGAAACCAGCCTTGTGATCCTTAACGGCCTTAACCATAGCAGCCTCGGACTCAGGGGTCTGAGAACCGTAAATGAAGGACAGGCCACCCTCGGTAGCGAGCGCGACACCCATGTCGACGCCCGAGACGGACTGCATGATGGCGGAAACCATGGGGATGTTCAGGGTGATTGCCGGCTTCTCACCGCGCTTGAAGCGGGTTAGCGGCGTCTTAAGAGAGACGTTGTTGGGGATGCACTGCGAGGACGAATAGCCAGGGACCAGCAGATACTCCGAAAACGTGTGGGACTCACCGGGAAAGAACGTAGCCATGTTTCTCCTTTTTCCATGCGACCGGTCGGCTGCAGGCCTCGTAGGACCCAGCCCAACCTTGGGCGCCCAATACTGGGGAAGTATCTTAACGCACTTTGACTGCTACAATGCATGATTTAAGAAGAGCACACGAGGGTTTGACGCAGGCTTTGCGTTTGCCCAGCAAACACTTTAGCGGAGAGACGTGGAGCGTATGAAGTACAAGACGACGGCAAAGTTGGTCATTCAAGCGTGCGACAAAGACCTGCCGGGCGTGTTTGGTCATGGCTGCGTCTTGCTGCTGCAGGGTATTGCCCGGGAGCACTCGCTCAACCGCGCCGCCAAAAGCATGGGCATGGCGTATTCCAAGGCATGGCGCATCGTAAACGAGGCCGAAGGCCAGCTGGGCTGCAAGCTCATCGAGCGCGACGGCGCCCGCGGATCCACGCTCACCCCCGCCGGCGAGCGAGCCATAGCGGTCTACGAGGAGCTGCAGACCGACATCAACAACGTCATCGCCACCAAAGCCAGCGACCTCATCGCCACCATCAACGCAGAGTAGTCCTTTTAGGCGGTTTTTAGCCCACAGCGCCCTCGGGTTGACGCTCGCGCCACAAAACGGGCCCATCTACTACGTTTAGTTGAATACCCACGACCATACCGGACATTATGAAAATAAAACCGCTGGTAAACAGCCTGGTAATTTTCAAAAAGGGCGGGTATGGTCGACCCCTATTGCTTAAACGTAGTAAATAGGCCGTTTTCGTGACACAGACCCCGATTAGCTACTTGCGAAGGGCGTTATCGAGAGTGGCAGCCACCTGCAGAGGGTCGTCGGTGCCGGCGAAGAGGCGGACGGTGCTCCCCTGCTTGCCGCGTGGGGCCGAAAGGCGCGTCGTTGCGCCGCCGGCCGGCGATGTGCGGAACTCCCCCGGCAATGTGTCGAACAGCTCGCCCGCGCTACGATCGATAAGGTCAAACTCAACTGCCGGACCAAAGCCGTGCTCGAGGATTCCCGTTGCAACCGAATGGTCGGGATGCGAGCTCAACCCGGGATAGCACACGTCGCGCACCATCTCGTTGGTGGCCAGATACTCGGCCAGCGCACGGGCGCGGTCGAAGTGCGCCTGCATGCGAGCGTCGAGCGAAGACAGCCCCCGCTCCAGCATGCAAGCCTCATTAGCAGAAAGGTCGAGTGCAGACGCACCGCAATCCGCAAGAAGCGCATGCGCACACTCGGCGGCGGCATCCACGCGATGGCGCTTAAGCTGCGAGCGCGCCACCGAAGCGGCGACGAGCTTGCGCGGCGCAACGCCGGTACACACACGGTCGAGTGCCTCGAGCGACAGGACGGCACCCAAACGCAGCGGATCGCACCCAAAGACGCTTGCCACGGTGTTATCCACCACGAGCAGCGCGTGCGACTCACGAGCCGCGCGGCCCAGAGCGCGAAGGTCGGGCACACGCAGACCAAACCCGCCGATGGAGTTGACGAACCACCACAGGTGCGGCACCTCGGCATCAAACGCGGTGACAAAACCCTCGGACGCGGCGGCAAACGCCGCAACCGACGGCTCCCCCACGAGCACAACGTCGCAGGCATCAAAGCCGCGCGCAAACGCATCGGCAAAGTCGTCCGCAAAGGCCACCAGGCGGTCACCAGGACGCACAATCCCCAACAGAGACAGCGCCGCCGGCACATGCGAGGCCGAAACTAGACGCGCCTCACGCGCGCCGGCCCTTGCAGCCCAGGCCTCTTCTAGCTGTTGCACGTCTATGCGACATCATCCCTTACATAAAACCAAACCAAGACTAGCCCACCCAGGTCGAGAAAACGTCAGCGCAAGCAGCGTCGAGCGGTCCGGCGTTCGTTAGAACGCCGGAACAAAATCACCCGTGGTACTCGCCGTTGTATTGGATGAGCGTCAGGTCATCCACGCCGTCGAGCGCGCGAATCGCGTCGGCATAGGGCATGTCAACGCCGTCCGAGAACACCTCGACGGCCATTTCGACCTTGTCGCCGCGCATGGTCTTGGACTTAACGGTGAACTTGGTGCGCCCAAACGCGCGCACGATATCGTCACCGGTGGTCTGACCCGAATAGTGGATGACCATCATGTACACGCGCGCCTTGTCCTGGTGGCTCGCAAAGCCGGCAATCATCACCACAATCACCACTGCCGTAAGCCCCACGAGTGCGTACATGCCGGCGCCTGCCGTAATGCCTGTGGTAATGGCCCAAAAAAGATACAGCAGGTCGAGCGGGTCCTTAACCGCCGTACGATAGCGGACGATTGACAGAGCACCGACCATACCGAGCGAGATGACCACGTTGGTCGAAATCGCGAGCGTGACCATGCAGGTGAGCACGCACATGCCCACAAGCGTCACGGCAAAGCTACGCGAATACACTACGCCGGTAAAAAAGCGCTTGTACACGTAATAGATCAGGATGCCCATGGCGAGCGCCACGAGCAGCGAAAGGCCAATCTTGGCAGGGTCGACCTGGCCAAACGCCTCCAAGACGGAGTTCTTAAAAAAGTCCCTGGTGCTCATGGTCTAAATATCCCCTCGGTTCTCAAAATCCGATTCCCAGTAATTAAATCCGCGCAGGTAGGCGGTCTTTTCGTAACACAGGCAGTACTTGGAGACCGCCGTAAGCTCGGCCGCTCCCGGCGGCACCATATCGCGCACCAGCTGCGGGCAAAACTCCGTAAACTTGACCTCCATCACCAGCTTGCCGGGCTCCAGGACCGGCAGCGCGGGCAGCGTCGCGTCAAAGATATCGAAGCTTCCCACCGCGGCACGCACGTTCATGTCAAACGTAATGCGCACAGTGCCCTCATCCATCACCCACGGCTCGCGCTCGTAATCCACGATGGTCCTCGGGCGCATCACGTTGCAGATGCACTCGATGTAGAACTCGCGACAGAGCGGATAGGGGCTCCTCAGCAAAAAGTCGTAGTCGCCAGCCAGAATCTGCTCAAACTCGCCGCGCGTAAGTGGCGCATCCTCCTTGTAGATCCAGCTGCCGTACTTCTTTTTGCGCTCGAGCTTAATCACCTTGTCGCTGCCGTTATAGATGCGCACGCGATACTTTTTGCGCATGAGAATACCGGCGTCTTTTTCCTCGTAGGCCGAGTTGCAGTAGTCGTCAAAATACAGGCTGCGAATGGTGTAACCACCCGCCCGTGTATGCTTGTCCAGCTTAAACACCGGCGCCATGCGACAGGCAAGCGCAGTGTGCTCGCCCTCGTTAATGAGATATTTGAGCTCGTGGCGGTAACGCTCCTGCGTGGCACGCACAGGCGGGGCCGCCCAGCGCTCAAGCAGCGCGCTAGCCCTCCTCATACGTGTCCTCCACGACCTTACCGCCGTCTTGCACGTAAAAACACTTCATGCCGTAGTGCTTGCCGTCGTCGGTCACATAGTAGTCAAGCGCATCTTGCGTATAGCCGTCGGAGTTGGTGGCACGCACGCGCACAAAATACTGGCCGGTATCGGGCGCATCGCAGGTCACCTCGGGAAGCAGCACGTCCTCGGCCTTAAAGACCACATCGCCAATGGCATAGTCGCGCGCCAGCTCCACGGTGTAGCGAATGTCGCGCGCCTCAAAGTCGTAGGACGCATCCCAATTAATACGCAGCTTACCGTTATCGATCTGCGGCACGCCGATGTAGAACGGCATGGGCTTTTTAAAACTCTCGCGAAAGCTCTTGTAGTTCTCCTCGATCTCGGAGGGAATCGCCGCGGCGATCTGCTCGTATTGGTCCTTGGTGACAGGCAGATTGTCGATATCGGGCGAAGCAAAGACCAGGGATTCAGTCACATCGCGGTAGTGCTTGATCATCTTGCCCAGGCGTGCCTCGGTCATATACGAGCGCAGGTCCTTGACGGCGCGATCGAGCTCACTGCGAAACGCCTTGCTGCGCAGCGCACGATTAAACAGCACGTTACCCCAGTAGTTGCTTGCGCCGCGCTCCCAGCTCGCGTAGTCCGAAAACCCGGTAAGAGAAAGCTCAAGCTTACGCAGCATGCCGTCGTTATCCCAATCTAAAAAGTACCAGGTATTAGAGTTGAGCGGGCTGTACAGATAGCAGTTGCGGTTCTGCGTATCGCAGTTGCCCGTCAGGATCTGAAACGCCAGCCAATAGACCAGGTTCTCGGTATCAAAGTAGGCGTCGAGCACGTCGTCGATCTTTTGCGAATCGTCGTTGAGCGCGTCGAGCATCTCGATGAGCTTGGTGTGGTCCGAATCGCCCTTTATCTCGAGCATGCCCTCAAACGCCGTCTGGTTATAGTCGGGGTCATCCGCCAGCTTAATGGTGTCCTCGTAGCGATGGAAATCGAAGCTGTTCACCTTGTACAGGTGCCCGCTCTTATCCAGGCCATGTGCCTTAAGCGCCGTCTTGTTGAGCTGCTCCACCTGCGTAAACAGGCCGTAGTCCTCAAAGGTGTCGTTGGTCTTTTCGGTCTGGTCGCACACCCACAGATGCACAAACTGCGTGCGCAGGCCCATCATCTGGGGAATCCCACAAATCAGATCGTAGGCCATCTTGTTACGAAAGCGCATGCCCTCGCCCATGTGCTTGTTAAGCGCAATCGCGCGCTGCTGGCGCCAGGTGCCCTTGCCCTTTTTGAGCTCCACCTTGTAATTCTTTTGCGAGTTTACACTCGATGTCTGACCGCGCACCTGCACGGTGGCATTGGGCGCTTCCTCGCCATAGCCAACCTCGCCGGCAACCGGGCCGTCTTCGTCGCCCGCCTGCAGCAGGCCCATAACCTGATAGCGCGTCACGCCCATGTCGGCGTAATCATAAACCGAGTACGAATTGATCTCGGCCCAGCTATGGTCGGTATTCTCGGAGCTGTTGCCGCGCGAGACCGTCAGATACATGGTCACAATGCCCGAGTCGTCGTAGACCTCGTACAGCTCATCTTTATCGCGCAGGTGCTTAGTCCCGTCCGAGGCCTCGGCCTTTTTGATCTCGTCCTGCTTTTTGACTTTTTTGGTCGAGGAGTCTTCCTGCACCGAGCAGCCCGAAAGCAACAGCACACCGGCAGCCGCCTCAAACAGACGGCGGCGAGACATCATTCTATCGGTCATCAGGACCTCCCCAATGCTTTTGATACAAGCGAACCACCGCGCGCTCAAACGCGCCATGCGGCTCGCCCTGCTGACGGCGTTCCTCATAGCGCTGCTCGGCACGGTCGAGCAAGCGGCCCAGCTGTGTAAAGTGACCCGTTTTGTCGGTCGCCACAATGGGCTGCTGGCTCAGGATACGATACGGCAAGTTGGCGGTATAGGTATCGAGCCGCAGCAGCGCCACGATAAAAAACACCGCTGCACCCAACAAAAAGCCAAAGCCGTAAAACTGCTGCGGTAAGAGCAGAGAAACGGCAGTCGCCAGCCCGGCCACACCGGCAAACAGCCCCGAGGCCAGCACAGCCCCCTTGTAGTCGGTAAAGTACAGCAAGATGAGCAACACCGTATTGCCCACGGCATACAAGCCGTAGCCCACGCACAACGTGCGAAAATACCCGTGCATTAGGTTGTTAAAGCCCAACGGTAGGGCCGACAGCACCGTGGTCTCGAGCGAGATGACCGCCGCCGTCACAAACAGCTGCTTGAGCGCGCAAAACCGTAGTTCTCGGTTGAGCGTGGCAAGCATTTCCTCCTCGGCCACCACAATGTCGCCCACCACGCCACCGTCGTTGAACAGGCTGTAGTAGTCGCGGTAGCGCGGATAAAAGTTGACCTCGACCGAGACCACAAAGTTGACGGACGTGACCAGGATCGTCAAAAACGCGATGAGCGCCGGCACATCGTGGTACGGCGCACCATAAAACAAGCCCTTGACCTGCACGCCAATGGGACCGGCCCAAATTATCACCAAGTGCGCAAAGAGACCCAGGTTGGTAAACAAGCCCGTGAGCGCCAGCGGCATAAACTGATCGAGCCACTGCAAAAAGAGCCAGGGGCTGCGGTCGCTCTGAGGAAAATAACGGTACAGCAGCACCACGTCCCAGGCGAGCATGACGCCGTAGCCCAGAGCAATTGACGCCAACAGGCCCTCGACCGGCGGCAGTCCCAGCGCCAGCGCGGCCAGGGCGCACAGGCACGCCACGCCAATGGCAGCCGCAAAGCTGCATAGGATACCGCGGTAATCCTTGATGGCCGTGAGGTAACTCATGCCGTTCCAGTTGACGATCATAATGTTGAACAGCCACAGGCACAGCAGCCCCTGCAGCAGCGTGGCGCCCGAGAACAGCAGAAAGACGCCGTAGAGCACCGTGCCCGCAACGAGCATGACAGCATTGGAGCCCCAAAACGAGGGCAGAATCTCGTCCTCGCGCTCGGCAAACAACATATCAGCCAAAAAGCGCGTGACCGGCATGGAGAAAAAGCTCGTGAGCGTGAGCGACGCCAGCAGCGTATAGGTCACCATGCACACCAGCAGGTCTTGGTTGGCGCGTCCCACGCCCCACAGACCGCACAGCACCAAGATACCCACCTGGAGCAGCACGCCCAGCAGCATCGGGCCCGTGCACACAATGCCGGCGTAGCCATAGGCGCGCATCGTGGCAAACAGGCCCTTGCGCCTAAACAGGCGCTTGAGCTCAAAACCGATTCCGGCCACCGGCTACTCCCCCTCTCTGGGCAGGTCAAACGCTTGCGCCGTCACGTCGTACAGCGCGCGATAGTCGGCGAGCATCTGCTCGTGCAAAAAGTACGTGGCAACGCGACGCTGGCCTCGTTCCCCCATCTCAATGCGGCGGGCGCGGCTTGTGCACATGCGCTCCATGGCATCGGCCAAGCCCTTGCGATACATGGGCGGCGTCACAAAACCCGCCACGCCAAAGTCGTCGCCCGGGGCTCCTTCGAGAAGCTCGCGACAGCAGCCCACCTCAGTCGTCACGCAGGGACGGCGCGCTGCAAGCGACTCCAGCACGCTGAGCGGCTGGCCCTCGGAGATGCTCGTCAAAATGGTAAAGTCGAGCTTTTCCATGTACTCGACCACGTTGACGCGGCCGGTAAAGATCAGGTCGCGCACGCCCAGGGTTTCGACCAGCGCGTGGCACTCGGCGCCGTACTCCTCGTCGTCCACGCCGCCCATGATGTGCAGGCGCACCTTGGGCAGGCGCTCGTGCAACTCAAAGAAGGCATAGATCATGGTCTTGACGTCCTTGATGGGCGCCAGACGCACTACCGCGCCAATGTCCACCCAGCCGTCATCGGGCTTTAAGGGGATGTCCTTAAAGCGGTCGAACTGGATGCCGTTGGGGATGACCAGGCATTTGTCCGCATCGCAGCCCATATCGATCTGCGTCTTGCGGGCGTTATGGAACAAACTCGTCACACGGAAGGCGCGGCGATAGATCTCCTCCGAAAGCAGGTAGAAAAAGCGAATCCAGCGGTCCTTAAATGACGGCACCACCCAGTCAGCGCGAATGATCTCTTCCTCGCGTTCGCGAGTATAGATGCCATGCTCGGTCAGCAGCACCGGCGCATGGTGAACGCTTGAGCCCAGGCAGGCGAGCAGGCCACCGTAGCCGGTCGAGATGGCATGGTACACATCGGCCACCGGCACCTCGCTGCCCAGAAGGTAGAGCACGGGCAGCAGCATGGAGCGCATGGTGTGGAATGCATCGGCAAAGGGCGTGTATGGGTACTCGGCCAGGCACACGTCGCGAAAGATATCCATAAAAGCGCGACTCTGCAAAAACGAGAGCGGATGCACGCGACGGCGCTGGAAGATATCGAATAGCACGTCCCAGTCCGGATTGGAGAGCGACACCAGGCGGCGCAGCGCCTCGCGCTCGCGGGCGTTAAAGTCGGCCTCTTCTTGCTCGCCCGATAGGCGCAGGGCATCGTCCAGAAACACCTCGTGCACCTCGACCACGTTGCCGGGCAGCTCGTAGACAAACTTGCCGCGGTCGACAGCATGCGCGCCAATCACCCACAGCACAAACTCGTGCTCGGGCATGGCCTGTATGTAGCCGTGCATCCAGGTGGACACGCCGCCGTGCACATAGGGGTAGCAACCCTCGAGTACCAAGCAGATTCTCATTTGTCGCCACCCTCCTTGCGTGCAATGGTCACCGTCTTGTCCGTGGCTTTGACCAGGTACAGGTCGCCCATCAGATGCGTAATCTCGCCACCCGTGACTGCACCCGGCTCACCGTTGTTGGCGCGGAACATGAGCCACGCCTCGTCGTGGAAATTGCCCAGGCTGAGCGTCCAGGCATCCGCACTGGTATCCACGCTCACCGTCACGGACGAAAAGCGCTGGATGGCGCCCGAGCATTCCGAACCGGTCTGACGCCGCAGGTCGGGCGCAGACTTGCTAAGCCACTCCAGGAAGTCGACCAGGCCGCCCTTGTAGACCTCCCAGCCCTCCTTGGCTCCGCGATCGGGGTCCAAAAGGTCGTCCGGGTGCATAAAGTGCGTGCTCACGTAGTGCATGTTGAGCTCGGACACGGCGGCCAGGCGCATATAGGAATCGTCGACCATGCCGCCCGAGACAATACGTGGCTGCTCCACAATGCCATCGCTCGCCACGCCAAACTCCTGCACGTAGGGCAGGTCGGTACCGTCCTCAAAGTACGTACTGGCGATGGTCTTAATGCGCGGAACGTCGGTGCCGATGAGCTCGCGCGCTCGGGCCGAAAGGATATTCGACGGCGGTACGTAAACCGAGCCGTGAGCGTTGGGCAGGACCTCGTCCTGAAACGCGATAAGTTCGTTGAGCGAAGCGACGAGCGTCTCTTTGTTCTTCCAGGTCTTGTAGACGTACAGCGTGCCGTAGTCGGTGTCCCAGAGCGCCAGAGGCTGATGGTTGTAGCCGTGAAAGCCCAGCTCTCCGCCCATCTGCAGCAGCATGCCGCCAAAATAGCGGAACTGCGTGGTATCGGGTTGGCGCGCGGGCTCGGTCTGGTTGACCGCGTCCTCGTAGTTTTCGATCATCACGCCGGTATAGCGAATGCCGTATTTTTGCGCGAGCTTTTGCAGATCGGGCCACCAGACCTTAGTGTAAAAATCCGCAATGGAAAGGCCGTAGTCACGCTTGATATAAGTACCATCGCCCGAGGGCACGGGGCTAGGAAAGTCGTCCAAATAGAACACGGCGCTGTTGATGACCGGATAGGCCGTGGCATCACCCAGCAGGCTGATCGCCGCGGCGTAAAAACCGCGCATGACCTTGTCATAGATACCGATATTGCACACCACGGTGCGCCCGCTACCGCAGTCATTCGACCAAATGAGCGGGGCGCCCGCATCGCCGGTCATAGCCCACACACGAGCCGTCTCGCGCAGCGATACCGAAAGCGACGAATCAAAGGGGTCCGAGAGCTCGTAGCGCTCTCCCCCGCCCAGCATAAAGTCCTCGCTCGGCACAATGCTTTCGGCTTTTACATAGTCATATCCGGCCAATTCAATGCCAAGCTTGGAGGCAATCACTTGCAGATAGCTCGAGTTATCCGGCGGCATGGCGAGTATAAGCGAACCGCCGGCACTCACCCAACTCATAATGTCGCTCAGGTGCGTACCGAGCCCATCGAGCGACGGCATGAGCAAAATCACGCGATCGAAGGAGGCCAGCGAGGGAATGGCATCCGCACCATCCAGGGCAAGGTCCACGTCGCGGTGCGCGATCTTCATGTCGAGCAGGATCTGGTCGAACTGTTCCTTTACGTCCTCGACGCCAGCTTGATCAGAATCGGTAATGACCAGGCACGTGGGCTTTTGGCCAAAGATTGCCGAGGAGGCCGGCACCGCATCGTTGGCGGCAAGCATCCCCAGCTTATGCTGGCCCGCACTGTACTGCACGCCGGCACGCTCCACCAGCAGCACTGCGGCCATGACGATAAAAACAGACCACACCACGAGGAGTCCCATCCAACGAAAGCGGCCTGCTCGGTCGCGGATATGTTGCACCACGCTCATCTGGCCTCCTCCCCGTCGCGCCAAAACGCCAACTTTTCGCGGTTGTCGGCGCTCAAATACACATGTTGGTTGTCGATCGCATCGATCACGCGGTGGACCTCGTCACCGTCGCGGCGCATCACGGCCAGGCGCAGGCAAAGCATCCAAACCTCCTGCTCCTCGGGCACGTCGAGCACCAGCTGGTCGGTCACGGCCTGTGCCTCGTCGATCTGTCCGACATCGGCCAGCGCCGTAGCGTATCGAATGCGCAGCTCAAGGGTATCCTCGCGCTCGCGGCGAAGCGCAAGCAGGCGCGCGTACTGTTGGCGCTGAATCTGAGCCACGCGCCCCTCGGCCAAGCCCGAGCCTAAGTATTCACCAAGAAAATCACAGTATTCGTTGAGGTTTTGCGCGCTCGGGTCTGTCTTAAAGGCATGCTCCAGCTGCTGCAGTTTAAGATCGGACTCCTTGGAGATCTGCGCCACCGCCGTCGCGGCATAGTGCGCCACCTCAACGTCGTCGTTAAGCTTAGCCGCCTGCAGCTGCGCCAGGTACGCGTCGGGCTCCTCGGTGAGCATGGAGAGCATTAGGCGGCGCCGGTATGCCGGGTCGTTGACGATGAGCGCCTCCTCGAGCGGCACTACGCTCGCATCGGTATCACGTTCGTGCACTAGGATGCTGCGATGTAGATCGTCGTTGAAGCGCAGCGACTCCAGCGCAGACTCTATCAGCTCCTCGCCAAACACCGCGCTGCGGACCGATAGCAGAACCACCAGCAACGGGCCCCACAGCGGCACCAGCACTATCACAGCCAGCATGTGCCCGCGAACCGGCAGCAGGCCCAACTTCATGAGCGTCCACAGCATCAGGCAAACCAGCGCATGAATCAGCAGCAAGACGGCAGCAACGACAAGCGAGATCAAGCGACACCCCCCCCCTCACCGTCACCGGTGTAAGCGATGTGCTGCAACAGCGCCACGATGTCCTCGCCGTCGACGGGCTCCACCGCAATCTGTTTTGCGCTCAGGCGCTCGCGGATAATGGGCAGATCGCACGCCTTTGCCTGGCGCATAAGCAGATAGAGCACGTCGCCGTCGACCAAGCCAGCCGCGTCGCTCTCGCGGATTGCCGACCCAATTACGCCCACCAGCTCGCCGACAGGCTCCATGCCCGGTACCACGCGCAGGAGCAAAAAACTCCCCATCTTGCTATCTGCCAGCGCCTGTTCCGCCGCGAGCTCTTGGCCAAAGGCAGCCTGCTTGAGCACGCAAGTGCCGTCAACGCAGCGTTTATCCTGCGCCACCGCCTCATAGTCAAAGGCACGGCCCAGCGCACTTTCGACCAGGCCGCACAAGATGCGGAACAGGTTTTGATAATAGAGGGTCATTTGGTTTTCGGCCGCACTACGCACAAAGATCAACACAGCGGGTGCCCCGTCGCGCTCGATCGTGTATCCAAACATGGGAAGCCCCGGCGTCAGCTCGCGGTTCACCCACAGGTTCGAACGACCCCCGTCGCCCAAAAGAGGTGCAAGCTGCTCAAGCGTGAGCGAGCGTGCGGCATCTTCGGCAATCGCGGGACTTGCTGCCACCAGGCGTGCAAATGCCCCGCCCGAAACATGGTAGATCGCCACCGAATCGTTCTCGAGGATCTCGCCCAAAAGCTCGCAGCACTTGCGATAGATGTCGCGTGGATTGAGCACGTCGAGCTCCTGCGTCACGGCAAAGATCTTGCCAAAGCTGTCGTGGCGACCCACGATCTGGCGCCTGTACGCGCGCTTGTCCTCGATCGCGTCGTGGTAGAGCTGCGTAAGAAACGTATTGCGGTTGCGCACGAGCTCGTTTTGATCGCGCTCCGCCCTAATGGCTTCGCTGTTGCGCAGCTGCACATAGCCGCATACGGCACCCACCACAAAGTACGCAATAAACGTAAGCCAGTTGGACGGCTCGTAGAACAGGCCCTGGAAGGTATAGCCGTACTGAGTAAAGTAGCTCGCGGCCAAACCCACCGACGCCAGCAGCGCCGCAACCAGGCCAAAGTCCAAGCCATACAGCGTGCCGATCAGCACCACGTAGAGCAGGCGATAATCGAGCACGTTGAGCTGGGCCGATTGGGAGAACAGATGCTCCAGCACCTCGAACAGAACCCAGGCAACGCCCGTCTCCAGGCATTTGATGGGCAGCGAGCGCATCTGGATGCGGTCGATGGCGGCGCGCAAGGGGTTGACCTTCTTCGCGCGGCCAGCATCCCAACGCGCTTGAATGGTCGAAAGATCGCACAGCAAGTCGTAGCGCTGAAACCAGCCATAGCGCACGCGAGCGACGTCGCTGGCGGGCAGGATGTAGCCGGCAGAATCGCCATAGGCAACGGCAAGGCCGGGGAACAAAGCCTTGAGGGCGTCCCCCACCTCACCCGCCGTGTGATGGAAGGTATCGGCTACGTCGAGCGTCTCAAAGGAGGCGTCCCAGCTGTCGAAGATACGGCGTACCAGCACCGCAAGCTCCTCGGCACACAGCAGGGGAAACGCCGCATTCTGCGCGCCCTGCAGAGCGACCGATCCGGTTGAGCACGCGTCGAACAGTGGCGCCAAAAACGGGTCCTCCAGCGCAGCAGACACGGTATACAGGAACGGCACGCGCAGGATCTTGGTCTGAACGCCCTCGCGAGCAGCGTAGTAGCGGCACAGGTCGTTGGCTGCGTGCGCGATAATGCCCTTGCCCGTTCGCCCCGCGGCATCGGCGGCACCCTCGGCACCCGCGGGCCCCGCTATATACAGCAGTTGGACCCGGCGACCCGCGCACGCACGAAAGACCGAGCGCAACAGCTCGATATCGCCCACGATATCGGTATGCGGGGTAAGGTAATTAGACAGGTAGACCACGCGATCGAACTCGTAGGCCTGCTCCAAGTGCTGGAGCAGCTCTTTCCACGCGGCATGGGGCGACGACTCATCACGGCGCGCTTCCGCAGCAGCGACGACCTTAACGTGGTCACCGGGGAACGCCTTGGCACAAAAGTCATCGTCAACATATGCGGTGTTGCCAACAACCAGCACCTCCATGGCGCACCCCTCCTCTAAAATCCACTTCTGTCATAGTCAAACATGCGTATTTTACGCTGTCAACGCGAACTGGAACGCCTTTAAGGCTGTTTTAAGAACTTTTTTAGAGGATGTGGGAGTGGCAACTCGTCCGACCCAGCCTCATTAAGAGGCTGCTATTCGCTCTGAAAAGGCACATCGCAATCTGCTGACAGCTCTGCAGGGAGAATGGCAGGCAATGTACATTGCTCTCACACGGAATCATTGGACGAAGGAAACGGCAGCTCTTTGGAATAGTTGACGATAACCTGCGGAACGATCTTAATACCCAAAGCAAGCTCGAACCTAGCAATCGTCTTCAGCGTCATATTGGGCTGAGAATTCAACAGCTTCGAAAGCGACTGAAGGCTCACGCCCATGCGCTTTGCCAAATCGCTTTTGCTTAAACCCAAATGCTTCATCTCGCGATGAACAATAAACTCAATATCCAGCGCGTGTTCATAAGCGCATGTTTCGCTAGTTTCTGTCTCGGCGTAAAAATCAGATAAATCTACTTTATTCATTGTGTTCTCCGTTTCGAAAGCCAAGGATAAAAGTCAACGCTCAGATTCCAGAAGTTGACGTGCTATTCTGGCCGATCATTGTTCGAGCGGTTAATTTCCGCTTAGGGTCTGACAACATTTTCTGGAATTGAGAGTTGTCGGGAGAAGCCGTCAATTCCCAAATCGGTCGACCCTTGAGGTCTCTATATTCGACAAGATCATATCCTTCCGCCAAAGGGCGCCTCCCATTTCTGGATGAACTTAACTTATAGATTAAGTTCATCCATTTAAATACATATAACAAGGTCCAGACAAGATTCCTCTGCCCCAATCGATAAACAAACCAGTCGAGCTTATGCAAAATCCGGAAGTGTGCGGCAAATTCTAGACACGTCAACCACACTGGATAGTGGCAACGCTTCTACCTGCGGATTCTTTTCATGAAAAGGACGATGTGCTCGAGGGTTCCGAAATTTGCCGCATACTTCCGTCGAGCAATTCCGGAAGTGCGGTGAAAAAACCGAGATCGACAGACCAGACCCCTGTTTTAGCTTTCCGCGTCGGTTTTGTTGCCGAAATTCGGTTTATGCTCGGAGGTTTCCGATTTTTTCCCCGCACTTCCGAAAAGCACGCTTAAACCGCGCGTCCCGAAGCGGAAAACCGCCGGATATTTGTTTCTCCCCAAATGAGATCCTTGTTTTGCCTGGCTGAATCTTACATCCAAACAAAAAAAGAGGACCGACGCATCAGCCCTCTTCAGGTGTCGCCCGAAGGCTTCCAGCGCAATTGATTTAATTCTAATCGATATCACTTGTTTGACCACGATCACGTCAACCAGTAGAAGCCGCCCATGCTCGATCATTCCATTGCCGGGATGGTGCTTGGCCAGTACGTCACACATTGCATACATGAAAAAAGGGCAACACTCTCAGTTTGAAAGCGTCACCCTTAAAGCTCCCAAAGAGCTTTTGTATTGCAGGAAGATACTCTACACCATCTTCCCTTGATTGGCAGGTCGAAACAGACACCATTGTGATTTCAAGCAGAAAGCGTTATATTAAGTATGCATTTGCACGTGGTGTTCGCACTATACGCTCAGATGCCATAGTTTACAAAGACGGCCTTCTTCATAGACGCTAGGTGGGATTACTCACTAGTAGCCGATATGTCGAAGGCCTTCTTGTACTTAAGAAAATCATACATTCTAATAAGCCGTTTTAGCTCGCTATTACCGTGGATTATCTTGCGATCGTCCGTGATGAGCGCCCTCAGATACTCGAGCAACTCACTTAAATCGAGCTCATCCTCCTCAAATAGCCACAGAGAATTGAGCACAGGGGTCATTTAAAAGTGAACAGTTTAATCAGGAGCGCCGCACCCCTGGGAGCGGGGCGCAACGCTCGATCCATTGTTCTCCCGGACGGGCAATTTGGCGAGATCACTCGGAAAGGATGGATGAAGCAGCCGTGCGGTTACACCAACATTTCCGACGCGATCGTAATTGAATCAATGGGTGCCTTGTTCATACTTAATCGCCTCATGATGAAAGAGCTCAACGAAGTCGCATATCAGACAATAGATCGCTCCAGGCTGTTTAAACTGTGCGATTCTATGGACGAAACCGAAACATCAATCCACTACGGTAGCAGCGGTTTCCCATTACAATCAATACGTGAGGCACCCCATGCGCGGATATAACAAGGGTCCGAAAGCTGCTCGAGGCCCTTGGATTCGTTGGGCGAATTAACGACGATTCCGAGCTCCACGGACGCCTTGAGGCGTTACGTTATTTACCCCGAAGTCAAGATATTATCGATTAGATTTCCTGAAAGGAGGCAATATGGACAACCTTCGGTTCAACATCTCGATACCTTCCGATGAAGACGGCTGCGTACTTTTCCAATGTCCGAACTGCGGAGAGCTATTCAAAGTCGTCGTTGATGAGTATGAGAGTGATTCCGTCCTAGATATCCACTGCCCTCTGTGCGGCCTTATCTCGGACAACTTCTTCACACCGGACGTCATCGACCTGGCCTTATCAAAAACAGCGAATGTGGTCGTGCCGGAGCTAGAAGAACTGCTTAAGAAGGAGCTTGGCGGAAAGGGCAATGATCACGTCTCTTTCAGTGTGAAATCATACAATGAAGAGGAACCCGAGATTCCCATCCGGCAAGCAATCGAAGCCCTTCAGAAGGTAACCTGCAAGGACTGCAAGCGCATATCAAAGGTGTCCCCTGCACTTGCGATGTCTTTATACACATGCCCCTACTGCGGAATAGGACAATTCAATGGATTCTGAGAAGATTGAGCTGCGAAAACTACTCTTCAAGCATAGTGCTGAAGCCAGCAATCTTTTAAGGTCTGACTACAATGGCCTCAACACAGCCCTCACTCGCTACCTCAACTTTATTGATGGGCAGCCTGTAACACGAGCGTTCATTGAGGATTGCGTGGCAAACCATTTGCCTAGCGGGTTCGACAAAAACGCCGAAATCGATGAAGTAAATTCGGACCCATATACCATATTTAACTTCCCGCCTAGCTGCGAGGGCGAAAGCGCCGTAACGTATCTCGTACTCAAAGCAATAGTCGACAGAAAGCTATGCCAGTCGTTTCACCTCCTTCTAGGCTATGCACACGGTTCAAGGAAATATGACGATATGGCCGAAGGCTTCCTGAATGACGTAGCGAGACGCCTCGTAAACGGAGTCAATCAGGCCATCACACTAAAGGGCATCGAACTAGGATTGGATGAATCCGTGACACAGGTAAACAATTTCGGCAACTCGGGAGCCGCCATCGCTTCCCAGACAACGAACGGGTCAAGTACGACCATCAATCAGTCAAACGGCATAGACGTTAACGCGCTCAACGACATAATCGGAAAACTGGAAAGCTCCCTCCACGAGCTTTCCAGTGAGAACAGGACAATTGCTGCGGATGCAATCGCCGCGATGAAAGACGTTTTTGAGACTCCGCAGCCTAAACCGTCAATACTAAAGTCGCTATGGAACACCCTAAAGGGCATCAACGAAGGGGCTACGTTTATTGAGAACGTAACGAAGCTGGGCGTACTCATCGCCCCTATTCTTCCTGGAATTATCGGATAGACTAAGTATGGTCGTCCCTAGCCCCCCATGGCGTTTCCAATCAATTTGAGATGGCATATTCAAGGCGTTGACCGGAATTGAACATTCCGGTCAACTGCCCACATTCGAAATATCTCTACACAACAAAAGGAGTGTGAAATGAGCGACTCTGTTTCAAAATTACTAATAGAGAGATACGGAGTGATGGTCTTTCTCGTTGTAATATTCGTTCTTGCAATAATTGCGATCTTGCATTTTGGCATCAAATTCGACATCAATATGTATATTGCAAGCCGCAAAGAACGACACCGAAAGTTAGCACAGAGCTACTGCCCGCATTTGGATTTTATTCCTCGTGATGATAATAGTGTTCAAGTTAGCCCGCTCTTTTACTCGCCGCCAGGAACACTGAACTGGTTTTGCTCTCGATGCGGGGCCGTTTTACCTTACGAACCCAATCAAGAGGAAGTCGAAGCTAAGGCGACTTATTATCTCAACCATCCAAAAGCTTACAAAAAAGCAATGAAGAGTTTCGATAAGCATGCGAAAAAATCTCTCTAGATTATTATTAACGTCCATAAGGTGGTATCGGCAGCTGCGAGTGAGTGAGTATTTGCCCGCATAAGCACCGCTAAATATTGCGAATCAACACGGTCAGTATCGGCATGGTCAAGACCAGCATTTGACAACGACATAAGGTCAGCCGCTGACAAAAAACGACAATGGACTATTTGCCGATTCAGGTGCCCAAGCACAATAATGTCGGCACTGTTTCGCAATATTAAATTGTACTCAAGCGCGCAAGAACTAACAAAGTTTCGCCTTAGTCTTAACCAATGACAAACAGACGGCCAGCCGTTATTTCCGCTGAATCTTAAGGCCCCTCCGATTACTAAGGAGGTAAGCATCTTTATGCTCCTTAGAGATTTCGAAGCTTGAGAGAATCTTATTCTGAGATTCAGGCGACCAATAAATATGAAGTCTTTCTCGCGCCCTCGTTATTGCCGTATAAAACACACTGTGAGTAATGCGCTCCTCAACGTCCTTCGTAATAATCAGCTTTACGGATGAGTACTCTAGTCCTTGCGCTTTATGGACAGACACCGCATACGCCACCTGAAACGGCACGATACAGTCCTCGCCAACATCCTCACCGTCTCGATCCTTGGCTTTCTTAACTGAAAAGCGCAGATACGTCTCTCCATCACGAAAATCTAAATACTCCAACCCGTCGTAATGAAGAACGGAAAGCTCGGAGGCGATAATGGGAACAGCAACCGTAAATTGCATCTCGTCTTTGGAAATTGCTTCCATTCCCACAAGACGCCCTTTTAGATTGTTATATAACAACGGATAAAACCGCTCAGACTCATTGAACAAAATTGGGTCGCCGACTTTATACGTATGATAATTCCAGACAACGGCCTCGTTCTTATTTCCCGACTGCAAGATTTTGTTCATATTATTAATGCCATAGAGGCCATCATAGTTGAGACATAAGACAATCTCATCATCATTCATTCTGCTAATTACAGAGTCATCAAGATTCGACGTAAAATCGCAAGAAATAAGAATTTCAGCGATATCAGGACTCACATTCCTGACAGCATGCCATAGTTTTAGCAAATCATCATTCTTCGTGCGCCATGGTTTATCAAATTCATGGATGCACTTATCAGGCAAGAAGTCTCGAGCCAATGAAAACCAGTTTCCAAACTTAATGGACTCAATCTGTCTCACATCGCCAACAAGCAATAGCAGTTTAAACCGATTAGAATCAATAATAGATTTCATATCGCTATTGCAGACAGTGCTGCATTCGTCAACGATTAAGATGTCGCAATCTGGCACACGATTCAAATACTTCGCGACGGTCATAAATTCGCAATTCTTATCATTTATTTTTCTTCTAAGGCTATCTACGGCAGGATTTGTATTAGCGATAGCAAGTTTGCTTTCATTTTGCAGAAAAGCGCAAACGATGTTGACCATGGTTGTTTTTCCGGTACCAGCCGAACCGTAGATGAACGCGACGCTCGTTTCGGCAAACATGGACTTTAGAGCATCTATTTTTTCTGAATCATCCAACTTGCAGCTTGGATCTTTAAGCCATGATTCACATAAAGCAGTATAGCCTTTGACCCCGGCACCAGACAGTTTTAAAAGCCCGCGTATAATACAAGTGAGTTCGTCTTCGACTCCCTTAACAAATAGATGCCCGTTCTCATGCACGAGATCCCTTGAATGATGTCTAAAATACAAAGCGCTATTAAATGAGGCAATCAGTTCATCAACATCCGAGAAGGTTGTAATTTCGGTATCCCTAAGATACAGAGCATTAGAATCGATTGTCTCCGCGGTCACCCTACGAGCAAGAAAGTTATCTTCATACGGATCTGGATCAATACATTGATACAAATCCTCGACAGCGACTACATGCCCAATAAGACTCGTGCAATACGGCTGCCGATCAAAGGGGGCACAGCCGTTTTTCAAATAAAGGTCACCGAGACGGCTATTCGGACTTACAGTCAATTGTTCCTCTATAACCCTGTTACGAGGTTTAGACAAAAGATACTTTAGAACATTAGATCCATTTGAGCCAGCACTCAAAAACTCATGCGCAGAGCTAAGCAAGGTGTGTACCGGACAGGCATTTCCCGAAGATGCTATCTCCCCCATCACAGAAATAAACTCGTCATCAGGGAGTAGAGCAATGTCGCAAAGCGTCATCCCGGTATGGGTCATTAGGTTCATAAGTGATCTATAGCTAGTGTATTGGCCAGTAAGCCACACTGCATCAGGGCCTCTAAGTATCTTTATAAGATTATTCAACTCACAGGGGCGTACTGAAACCGCATATGCATCAACAATCGTAACAGGAAGAGTAAAGCCAAGACCGTCGATACTCGTGCGCTTAGTCGAAACCACCACTGAATAATTAGTGGGCATTCTGAAAGATGAATAAACAAGTATACGATCAAATTTGCTACAAGAATCGAATGCGGGGACAAGTGTCGCCTCATAATAGACAGAATCCCCAACAAAGAAAGGCTTAGCAGCTCTAACGTAAAAACGGTCCTTCTCAATTTCAACAGCATTGGCACTCATGAAATCATTGATTTTATGAGCTATCTCTTCATGGTATTTAGCCAAGCCGGGATCGGTGTCCAGAGGAATCTTACTCAAATTGGCAAGAATTGTAAGGCCGAGTTTATCGAATGCATAACGTTTCAAGCACAGCAAATTTTCGTAATACTTCAACAAAAGGCGCTCTGCAGAATCTTCACTTGGAACATAGTGCGAAACGACCTTTTGTAAATAATGATGGAACTTAGCAATAAACCGAGTCTCGCTGTTCTTGCTCATATCTTTAATAGCAACCGAACATAATTTAAAGTAGTCGCCTTCGATGGGCCTGTTGCCATAAGTTGCATACATTGCAATGTGCTCAACAAGATGACGCAGATAACCCACAACGTCTCTTGAAACGGCTGACCTGCCCTCGAATTCAAGTCTATCAATTGAATGCTCTACAGCGTCGTTTGCATTGTAAAGCTCCTTAAGAGGGTTTCTCATAAGCCTCGCTCCTCCATCGTAATTTTCGACCCCCCAATATGGCTTAACGGCCAAGAAATCTTTACATCAATTAAGATGTCCATCCGATGTCCATCAATAATGATAGCCGCACCCAAACAACACTTCCGAGCCAAACGACGAAGCCGGGTAACGCATAATTACTTTCACAAATTGACAAACACATAGAGGAACACGGTCCACGCGTCGTCATATGATTTCAGGCGAGTAAACAACAAATCATCGACGAAAGGGGCGCGAGCCGAGTCCGCAAACATCGCATCGATCGACGATGGGTCGCTCGACGCGCTGCTCGACGAGGAGGCGTCCAAGCTTGTCGGGGCCGAGCGCTATGAGAGGACGGCGGGCCGGGAGGCCTACCGCGGCGGCCACTACGCGAGAAAGCTCGTCACGGGCGCCAGGGAAGTCGAGCTCAGCGTGTCGAAGCTCCGCGGGGCAGCCGCTAGGACGATGCGCGACGGGTTCGCCGAGACGCTTGCCTACACGGAATTCCCGCCGGATCGCTGGAGCCAGATTAGGACGAGCGACGGGATCGAGCGCATCAACCGCGAGATCAGGAGGAAGACGAGGGTCGTCGGGACCTTCCCGGACGGCAACTCGGCCCTCATGCTGGTGACGGCGAGGCTGAAGTACATAGTGGAGCACGAGCGGGGCAAGAGGAGGCACCTGGATATGTCGAATCTGGACGAGATGGACGAACTGAAAGGAAAGTAGGAGGGCTAGAAGAGGACGGGGCCGAGGACAGCAAAATCAATTTGCAAAAGAATCTTGACGGTACCCCTCCCCAACATTCCCCAGAAAGTTCGCTGATGTTGACTGGGGTTCTCGTAAAATAAACCCCAACAAAATATGTGCGGAGTGCTGGCCTGGAGCTGCCTCCGGACCCCATTGGCTGCTTACCGAGAGTCTCCGCTATGAAACGACCCCTTTACTACCTGCTCTGCGCGATCGCGTGCATGTCCATGGTCAGCTCCGCGATGCCTATGCCAGCCATCACGGAGGCCATCCAGCCTCAGGCAACCGCGAAGCAGCAGGCGCAGGCCGTAAACAACACAAACTGACGAACCAATTGCCGACATGAACGATTTCGTCCCTGCCGGCATTTAAGCAGGGAGAAAGATTTGGCAATATTGTCCATTATCTAACTGATTCAATAGCGGAATGAAGCCTGCAGCAGGGGCCAAATTCGGAAGTAAGCGGCAAATCCAAAACCTGCCAAGCACACCGGAATGCCACAACGCTTCTACCTGCGTTTTCTTTACGCAAAAACGGCGGTGTGCTCGAGGATTCTAGAATTTGCCGCATACTTCCGGCGGGCAATTCCGAAAGTGCGGTGAAAAACCGAGAACTGCCGACCAGACCCCTGTTTTAAGCTTCGACGACCTGCGGTTTTGTTACCGAAAATCGAGTTGCGCTCGGCGGTTTCCGATTTTTCCCCGCACTTCCGGAAAAACGCGGTAAAAGCGAGTGTCTGAAGCGGAAACACGACAATTGCTCCTCGGAAAACAGCCCACTAAACGCAAAAACCGCCTTTCGGCGGTTCCCACGGACCAAG
Source organism: Collinsella aerofaciens (assembly GCA_047014445.1). Taxonomy (GTDB): domain Bacteria; phylum Actinomycetota; class Coriobacteriia; order Coriobacteriales; family Coriobacteriaceae; genus Collinsella; species Collinsella aerofaciens_BX. The sequence continues at coordinate 38,765 of JBKXPS010000001.1, forward strand.
CCGGACGTACCGTCGCTAGGCCTCATCAAGGGTTACTTTACGGAAGAGTCGGGCTGTGATCAATCATTTTTCAGGTTTGGGGACAAAGGTCGAGCTACATAGAAAAGCTGATCTGTGGCAGATAAAGCGGCCCCCATACCCCACCGGCAGCAACATTCTCAATGATGCCCTTTGCAAAGGAATACAGGTCTTGCATGCCGAAGCTAAGCGCCTCCCTATCAAATGCCTCATCGTCTAAATCAGACGGAGCACGATAGATACCGGACACGGATATTTCGGAACGATAATAGTGGCCCTCATCACTGGGAATGAGCTCTATGACAAGGTTGAGCTGCCGAAATCTAACTCCGTTTTCATCAAAGAAGGCACTCGTTATGTCATTTCTAACGTTAAACTCACCGTCTGACTTATTAACTCCCTCCTTCGGGGCCATTCCGCCATCAAATGAAAACCTATCGACTTTTTTAGACACGCATGTAATCGACGAAGACTCAATGCGCTGCTTCTTCAACGAGTCCATTTACATCTCCAATCGGAAGGAATTCTCATCAACCAAAGGATCAGAATCCCTATAAGCAGGGGCTTTTCCTCCTGGTATTACAGACAAAAGCGGCGAGCTAAGAGTTGCGGTCCTCTCATGGAGAGCCAAGCCCAGGTATTCGCGCGCCTCGGGAACATCGCGAATGAGCCTCATAAGGATATTGGCAGTAACAGTCTGCTGAGACGCTCCGTTCTCCCATCGAGATGACGTTGGTTTTGAAACTCCTAAAAGTGACTCAAATTCATGCTGAGTTAAGCCTAGATCTGAGCGCAAATGCTTTATTTCCGAGGGAGATAGAAGCTCATGAGCCTTGGCGTATTGCGCGGCAAGCGCATGGGCGAGTTTAGTCGCCTCCGCAGCGGTCATTTCATCATTGCCGCACTCACAAATATAACGCCCAATTCCTTCAACAGTAATTTTCTCGCCACGGTAAATTTCAGTCATTGGCGCCGTGGTAAATTGCATTTCCTTGCCACATTCCATGCAACGCATGACTCCTCCTTTAATGAATATATCCATCGATGTTCGCAGACAAGACGTTTAAATGCGCCTTGCCTTCAGAATCGATTGAAAACTTAACGTACCAATCCTCACATTCAAAATCCCGACAAACATAGACGTCTGCGTAAACATCGTGCAAAGGCCCATCCATATCGAGTGCGATGGATTTCCTGAAATCGCTGGGCTTTAGGTAATCAAATAGATCGGCGAGAAAACGATCAATATCCAAATAGCCATAGTGGTTGATCAGGTGCCTGCGCACCTTGCCGTTTACAACCATCTCTCCCGAGCAGGCCAAGGATTTGGCCTCGTCTAGAGAATATGTCGGCCGAAACTTGGTTCGGTTCATGAGCACCCCTTAGTTAGCATCATGCTAACTATATTCGTATAGTCGCCAATTGGCAACTACATTCAGCGCACCAACGTAAGCGATCGACCGGATGGCGTCTTAGGCCCGACAAATACAACTCTGACTGCATAATCGAAGAGCACAAGCGTACAGAGCTAGACCCAGAGCGTAGCCTTACAGACTATTTCTAGAAGGTGCCCGTGTCGAGTCTCGCGGCGCAAATCACAACGTCGACGACGGACCGCCGCCCCTCCCCCTCCCCAACAATTCCCCAGAAAGTTCGCTGATGTTGACTGGTGTTCCCGTAAAATAAACCGCAACAAAATATGTGCGGAGTGCTGGCCTGGAGCCGCCTTCGGACCCCATTGGCTGCTTACCGAGAGTCTCCGCTATGAAACGACCCCTTTACTACCTGCTCTGCGCGATCGCGTGCACGTCCATGGTCAGCGCGACGTTGCCTATGTCAGCCATCGCAGAAGCCGTGCAGCCTCGGGCAACCGCAGAGCAGCAGACGCAAGCCGACGCCACGAGCAGCGGCACAGGCAAGGCTGAAGACGGCACCAAAGCAAATGCGACAGCAGATACAGCAGAGGGCAGCACCGCAACATCCACCGGCACCAGCGCAGTCAACATGGAAAGCGCCGACGGCACCGCCGCCGCAAACACCGCCCCCACCCCATCCCTCCGAGCCCAAGCCAACCCCACGCCCGCCGCAATCTCCACCACGCCACAAACCGCCTACGCCCACTCCGCCACGGCAACCCAAAACGGCGTCACCTTCACCGTCTCGTGGAACGACGCCCCCGCGGGCAGCGCGACGACCTTCCACGTAACCCAGACCAACGGCTCGTCCCAGGCCAAGGCGCGCATGGACGTACCCACCTATTGGGACGGCGGCAGCCATGAAAGCGTCTGCGACCCGACGCGCGCGGCATGGTCCGGCTACTACAACCTGGGCACCGCGGGCCACGACTTTACCTTCGACTTCACGGCATCGGGCACGTACCGCATCCACTTCTACTTTATGGACAACGACAGAAACGACCCCCAAAACGACAAGGGGATCTACTACCTGCGCACCACGGCGGAGGTGACCGTAAACGACGCCGCCCGCCCAAGCGTCACGCAGATCGTCAACGACGCCGTAGCCCAGTGCAGGCAACAGACAAACGGCTCGGAATACGACATGGCGCTGTGGCTCCACGACTGGACGCTCGACCAGCTGGAGTACGACCACAACCTCAACTGGTGCTCGGCCGAAAGCGGCCTCACGCGCCACCAGGGCACCTGCGAGAGCTACCAGCGCATCTACGCCAAGCTCCTTGACGCCGCGGGCATCGCCAACGGCCGCATCACCGGCAACGGTCACACCTGGAACGCCGTAAAGATCGACGGCAAATGGTGCCAGATGGACCTAACCTGGGACGACACCAGCGACAACTGGTACGGAGACTTGGACCAGCGCCATCTGTACTTTGGCCTGACCGACGAGCTCATGGCAATCGCCCACTCCGACCACACGGCAAACTACCAAAAGGACGACTACGCCTACCGCTCAACCGACCTGTCCAACAATTACTTTGTGCGAAATGGCAAGGCCGATGAATGGGCCGAGAAGTATGCCGACCGCATTCAGCAGCACCCAGATGCCTTTCAAAGCAGAAAGTTTTTTGAATGCGCCAACGAATGCACCATCACAGTTTGGAACGCCCGAACAGTCCTATGTTTAGAATCACCAAAGTGCGAACACTAGAGCTTTAACTAACATCCACCCGAAATCGTCGATACGAGACACAGGCGGTCCAATCAATTAAACAAGTGAATTGAAATTAAAGACCTTAGTTGACTCAACCGGGAAAAAACGATCTGATATCGATTTCTCATCTTCTGCAGCCACATTTGCAACCTCATAGAAACGTCGGACCAAATCACGACGTCGTTTCTGATAAGCCCTGGCAGCCTCCGTAGAACGATCGGGTAAACCATAGTCGAAAATATAAAGCCTGCATGTCGAATCTGACAACCTGTCAGCCACTTGTCGCCAAATGTAACCATCGCTTTCTCCCAAGCTGCAGCCATATATACAAATGCTATCGGCTTTAGCTATCAGCTCACTCATCTCAACGGTTTTCGTATTGCCATAAATTCCATAGTTCTTTTTTTCTTTAACCCAAAGCTCTTGAAAATCCACCTTAGAGGAATATATGGGAGATGTAATCTGATCAGAATCTGAAACGCCAAATATAATATTGGTAGCAGTGCCCCCATCATTGATTTCTCCATGAAGATGAAGAAGCGTGCCTTGATAAAAGAACTTAGGCGTAGTATTAACAATCAACTTACTAAAGGGCTGGTCTTTCCCAATCTCATCCCAAAAACGATTGACGGTATTCGTATAGTTTAAAACCAGAACGTGCACAGTCACGTCTTCAGAAGTCGACATCAAAGCGGGGAGCCCTTTTAATACGTCAACAGCAGTGAGTCTCGTATAGAAGCTGCTAATTGATGCTCGAAATTCCTGAACTGCCTCCTGAGGAAGCTCGACAGGCATACGGCTGGACTCTCTAAATACGTAATCTAAAAACTCATCTTGAATATTCTCAAATGTCTCATGAAATAATTCTTCGTCGTCTTCATAAAACGCTGATGCTCTGCCTAGAAGATTTTCCAAATCACACCAAAGTTCAGACGCTCGTTCTGGGCTGAATCCCTCAACTCTTTTTACAAGCTCATCCCTATATTTGTTCTGAACGCCATCTTTAAAATAGCGATTCTTCAAAAAAGAACGGTAATCAGTTGCGAGACCAAGGTTCCGATCAAATCCATTCCCAATGATCCAAAGAAGATTTAGCATTCAATACCGTCCAATTTAATAACAGAGATTAGTTTTGCTGCGCAGTACACCATGCAATATAACGCATGAAGGGCTCTGCCATCAGCGAGCCCTTCATACACCATCGGTTCATTCAGATAGTATAACTGGATGTTAAAGCATGGACATGTACCCCTTAAGCTCTTCCTCCCAGTCGGGCATGTGGAAGCCGACCGACTCGAGCCTGGACAGGTCGAGAGCGGAGTGGACCGGGCGCGGGGCGATGGGGCCCGCGGCGTTCGCGTAGTAGTCGGCGGTCGAAACCGGCACGACCTTGTCCCCGTTGCCGTTGGCGGCCTCGAAGACGGCGCGGGCGATGTCCGCCCAGCTCTTCACGGCGCCGGAGCCGGTGCAGTCGTAGGTGCCGTAGGGGGCGTGCGTCCCCAGCACGTGGAAGATGGCCTGCGCCATGTCGCGCGTGAAGGTCAGGCGTCCCAGCTGGTCGTCCACGACCGTGACCTGCTCGAGCCCGTCCTCGGGGTCGGCGACGCGGTCGGAGAGCGCCTTCATGGTCTTGACGAAGTTGCGGCCCTCGCCGATGACCCAGCTGGAGCGCATGATGTAGTGGCGCGGGCACCCCGCCACGGCGATGTCGCCGGCGGCCTTGGTCTGGCCGTAGACGGACAGCGGGCTGAGGGGCTCCTCCTCGTCATGCACCTCCGCGGTGCCGTCGAAGACGTAGTCGGAGGAGACGTGGACCAGGGTGATGCCGTGCCCGGCGCAGGTGCGTGCGAGAAGCGCCGGCCCGGTCGCGTTGGCCTTCCAGGCGGTCACGCGGCCCTCGGGGGTCTCCGCTTTATCCACGGCCGTGTAGGCGCCGCAGTTGATCACGGTGCCGTAGAGCGACCAGTCGTACTTGGAGTAGGCGTCCGGGTCTGACATGTCGAAGGTGTCGATGTCGCAGAAGTCGAAGTCCTTGGCGACGCCGCGCTCCTCCGCCAGCGCGCGGACCGCATGGCCCAGCTGGCCGTTGCAGCCGGTGACGAGGGTGCGCCTGGGAGCCATGGGGACGACGTCGGCCAGCAGCGGGTGGTTGAGGTCGGCCTCGGAGACGGTGGCCTCGGCCAGCGGGATCGGCCACTCGATGGCGAGCTCGGGGTCGGCGAGGTTCACGAAGGTGTAGGTCCTCTTGAGCTCGAGGGACCAGTGGGCGTCCACCAGGTAGGTGTAGGCGGTGCCGTCCTCCAGGGCCTGGAAGGAGTTGCCCACGCCGCGCGGGACGTAGATGGCCTTACTGGGATCCAGAACGGTCGTGAACACCTTGCCGAAGGTCTCGCTTCCCTCGCGCAGGTCGACCCATGCGCCGAAGACCGAGCCGCGGGCCACGGAGATGAACTTGTCCCAGGGCTCGGCGTGGATGCCGCGGGTGACGCCGCGGCTGTCGTTGTAGGAGATATTGTTCTGGACGACCTTGAGGTCGGGGATGCCCAGCGCGGTCATCTTGGCGCGCTGCCAGTTCTCCTTGAACCAGCCGCGCGAGTCGCCGTGGACGGCCAGGTCGACGACCTTGAGGCCCCCGATGCCGGTCTCGGCGACGGAGAGGTCCTTCTCGAATGCGATATCTGCCATGTGGAAAAAGCTCCTATCGAAGAGGTTGGATAACCGGGGGTGCCCGCGCGGGGACGCAGAATCATCCCCATGCCCTGCGGCCCCGCGCGGGCGCCCCGCGGTGCGCTTCGCCGGGGTGTGGCCTACTGGCCCTGTGCGCGGTAACGGGCCTCGGTGGCCTCCTTGGCCGGGCGCCACCAGGACTCGTTCTCGACGTACCAGTCGATGGTCTGCTTCAGGCCCCCGGCGAAGTCGGTGTGGGCCGGCCTCCAGCCCAGCTCGCGCTGGAGCTTCGTCGAGTCGATGGCGTAGCGGCGGTCGTGGCCGGGGCGGTCGGCGACCCAGTCGAAGTCCTCGGGGTCGCGCCCCATGGCCGTGAGGATCATGCGCAGGACCGTGATGTTGTTCTTCACGCCATTTGCGCCGATGAGGTAAGTCTCCCCCGTGCGGCCCTTGGTGAGGATGTCCCAGACGGCCGAGGAGTGGTCCTCGGTGTGGATCCAGTCGCGGACGTTCTCGCCCTTCCCGTAGAGCTTGGGGCGGACGCCGTCGATGATGTTCGTGATCTGCCTGGGGATGAACTTCTCCACGTGCTGGAAAGGGCCGTAATTGTTGGAGCAGTTGGAGATCGTGGTGCGCAGGCCGTAGGTGCGGGTCCACGCGCGCACGAGCATGTCGGAGCTGGCCTTGGTCGAGCTGTACGGGGAGCTCGGCTTATAGGGCGTCTCCTCGGTGAACTTGGCCGGGTCGTCGAGCGCCAGGTCGCCGTAGACCTCGTCGGTGGAGACGTGGTGGTAGCGGACGCCGTATTTGCGGACGGCCTCCAGCAGGCGGAAGGTGCCCTCCACGTTGGTGCGCAGGAAGGGCTCGGGGTCGGCGATGGAGTTGTCGTTGTGGGACTCGGCGGCGTAGTGCACGATGGCGTCGTGGCCCGGGACGATGCGGTCCAGGAGCTCCGCGTCGCAGATGTCGCCCACGACGAGCTCCACGCGGTCGGAGGGCAGCCCCGCGATGTTCTCGGGGTTGCCGGCGTAGGTCAGCTTGTCCAGGACGGTCACGTGGACGCCCGGGTGGTTCTTCACCACGTAGTGCACGAAGTTGCTGCCGATGAAGCCGCAACCGCCCGTGACGATGATGTTCTTAGGTTCAAAAATCTCAGACATGAAAATCCAATCTGAAGCAAGTACAGCTTCTTTAGTATGCCGCAGGAAGTGACGCCGCGACACTATTCAACAAAACTATCGGACATTTCGGCATGCGATAAGAGCCATGACCTTCGCAGAATTACTTCCCCTACAAAACGCCTCCGGAATGCAGTCTTTGTCGTACCGGAAGACCGAATTCCCAGTTTTATCGCGTAAGTACTTATAGAAGAAGTCTTCCCAGCTTTTAAACTTCTCACTGTTTACAAAGGCTTCTGGGGTTTCCAAAACCGCCTTAACATCTAACCCTGAAATTACGCCAGAGCTCAGCAGAAGCCACTCGAATGACTCGGGAAGACAAACCGTAACAGTATCGCGATGAATGTCTTGCAGCTTAAGGACGCGGTCCGCATAGCACCCAAATGCCGCTCCGTCCGCGACAACAAACACGCGATCGTCGAAATGCTGATCCAACCAGCCCAAAATCGCGCTGTTCGTCATGGCCGAAGCACAGGTAAGCTCACTATCAGCGAAATGCCGTTCAAAGAACTGGAAACCAGACTTACTGTCCTCGCATAGAAGGATAGAAAAGTCCTGTTTTGGCGCCGATCGGGAAATAGCATAACGATGATTTCCGCGATCTTGATAAACAGGGACGAAGGAATGGTATTTTCCGCTCGTCTTAATCTTGTAAATCTCATCCACGCTATACGGAAGATTGGGGAAATCAGCCCTTGAGATCAGCACGAAATAATTCGAGGAATACAGCACATGATGGGCAAACTCATCAGAATGGATCTCTTTTAAGCCCTCATCGACAAATACAATCGAGTCATGAACGGACGAAAGCTGGTTTCGCCAATCATAATCGGTCAGGGCGACACAGGGACAATCGCATTGCAAGGAGACACCCGACTGCTCGCCCGTTCGCATGTAGTCTGCGACCATGTCAAACAGTGTCGTCTTACCCGTGCCACTATCGCCACGCACAATAGTGATGTTCCGCTTGATGGTAAATGTGTACTTAGTTCCCCTGCGGCGGGAAATCTTAACGAGATGCGAACCGTTCATAAGCAGTACCTACAGATACGGAATCGACTCGTGAATCAATTCGGCCATGTTGTGAACGATTCGGCCGCTATTCACGACTTTAATTTTAAAATCCTCGCGACCAAAGTCCATCACATGATAGAGATTCACAACGAGCTTGCGGTCTTTCGCCATGTCAAGAATCCACTTGGCACAGTTGTCACCACAGGTAGAGGCGTTAAAAATATGCTTACGATCAAATCTCATAAGCAGCAGCGTTTTCACGCCACCAGAAAGCTGGAGTGGGGAGATGGATCCAAGCACGGGGCTTTCGATGACGTTTTCGGAGACAACATCCGATCGATCGACATCTTTAATTATCGAGACTGCATAGGGATCCGTAATCCAAGTAGACCGGTAAGAGTTTTTGAAATATGTCGCTGTGTTGTAAATCGCTTCTGGCATATCGCCAAAGTAGACGCTTAACACATCCACTCCCAATCATATTATCTTTATGGTCAACGTAATCATAACGAAAGGGGCCACCAGATAAACGGTGACCCCTAAAAGAAAACAAGCTGGCGCTAGTACTCGCGCGGGCTGTTGACGATCTCGCCGGCGGCGACCTTCTTGAGGTGCCGGCCGTAGACCGACTTGCCGTAGGCCTTCGCGGCCTCCTCGAGCCCGGCGGTCGTGATCCAGCCGTTCTCCCAGGCGATCTCCTCGGGGACGGACACCGGCAGGTCCTGTGAGTGCTCCACGGCGCGGACGAACTCCGCGGCCTCGTGCAGGCTCTCCATGGTGCCGGTGTCCAGCCATGCGTAGCCGCGGCCCAGCGTCACCACGGACAGCGTCCCCTCCTCCAGGTACATCTGGTTGAGCGTGGTGATCTCGAGCTCGCCGCGGGCCGAGGGCTGCACCCTATGGGCCTTGGCGGCCACGTCGCCCGGGTAGAAGTACAGGCCGGTGACGGCGTAGGAGCTCTTGGGGCGCTCGGGCTTCTCCTCGATGGAGACGGCCCTCCCCTGCGCATCGAACTCCACGACGCCGAAGCGCTCGGGGTCGTCCACGTGGTAGCCGAAGACCGTGGCGCGGCCCGACTCGGCGTTCTGCACGGCGCGCGTCAGGTGGCGCGAAAGGCCGTTGCCGTAGAAGATGTTGTCGCCCAGCACGAGCGCGCACGGCTCGCCGGCGATGAACTCCTCGCCGATGGTGAAGGCCTGCGCCAGGCCGTCCGGCGAGGGCTGCTCGGCGTAGGAGAGGTTCACGCCGTAGCGCGAGCCGTCCCCGAGCAGGCGCTCGAAGTTGGGGAGGTCCGTCGGCGTGGAGATGACCAGGATGTCCCGGATGCCCGCCAGCATGAGGGTGGACAGCGGGTAGTAGATCATGGGCTTGTCGTAGACCGGCAGCAGCTGCTTGGAGGTCACGAGCGTGAGCGGGTACAGGCGCGTGCCGGACCCGCCGGCGAGGATGATGCCTTTCATAAAAATCCTCTCGATTGACAATCGTTGAGCAAAAGCCGCTGATTACAGATGCATAGTTAATTAAATTATACGCACCGGCAGCAACCTCCCCGTCTTCTTATTTAAATCGGACAGCAGAAACACGCAACTCTTTCTGCATTTCTAGCGAGGCAACAAATGAAAAAGTACAATGAGCAGTGTCCAACAAACGAAAGGCAAACAATGCGAGTCGAAACAACCGGAGTATGCAGAGGAAACTGGAAAATCTACCAGCAGCTTAAGATTGAAGGCATCCATAAAGGCTCCAGCGTAACAGCCCAGGCGGCTACAGACGATAACCGCCGCTCACCTTTATCCCTCCTAAAATTCCGGGACAATAGTTGTGACTCGAACTCATACGTCCTTGTAGTCCCCGATCCCGATGCTCGCACCATCAAAATTGAGTTTAGCGAAATCGGCCAAGACGGTCGCACCCTGAGCAGCGACTCCCTTTCGCTAAATTGCAAGAACATCAAATGGGAGTCGCGCCTTAACTACAAAATTAAACCTGACATGTGCAGCAAACTCCGAAACTACGATGACGTTTCAGAGTTTGACATGGCAACGATTGATTTCTGGCAGTGCATCGAAGATTCAAGCGACTATATCCTTAGGTGCACGGTGAGAACTCCTTATCGTAGCGACTCGCAAATCAAACTTCGTTGTTTCGATCGAACCCTTAATGAAGTTAATTTGAGCATCGTCAATTTCGGTTCGAATGTAACAAGCGTTGGATTTACGTCTGAGAAAAAGCAGCTTGAAACGCAGCTCTCAATTCGAATGCCAAAGGCGTTCGATCGTTACTACTTTGTTATTGACGATCAAAATCACCCATCATTCAGTGCATTTGACTGCTTAACACCCGATAAGTTAGGCTTGCTTCTTGAGGAGACCAACTTTCTCTTTACCCATGCGCAGTTTGACCCTGAATACCCCGAATGGTTCACGGAGCATAAGGCAACCATCGGCGCTCTGGAGAAGCAGAGAAAAATCGTCTTCAACAGTGCTCCGAAGTTCAGCATTATTGTCCCTCTATACAACACACCCATTTCGTTCTTTAACGATATGACCGAATCCGTAAAAAACCAGTCTTATGCAAACTGGGAGCTCATCCTAGTTAATGCAAGTCCTGACAATCAGGAACTAAAGGTTCACGTTGAGCAGGAGACGGCCCACGACAACAGAATTAAATCAATTAACCTTACCGAGAATAAGGGCATTTCCGAAAATACAAACGCCGGCGTTGCCATCGCTTCGGGTGATTTCGTTAGCTTCTTTGACCATGACGATATTCTTGAACCGGACTTGTTGTTCTCATATGCCGAGGCAATTGAAAACAATGATGACGTCGATCTTCTATATTGTGATGAAGATAAACTCATGCCTGATGGAAAGCTAGCGCAGCCGTTCTTTAAGCCGGATTTCAATATCGATCTGCTCAGAAACAATAACTATATCTGCCATATGCTTACCATCCGTAAGTCTCTGCTTGACACTCTAGAACCGAACACGAAAGAGTTCGATGGAGCGCAGGATCATAATCTGACTCTCCGCGCCGTGGAAAAGGCAAGGAAAGTTCATCATGTTCCAAAGGTTCTATATCACTGGCGCCTAAGCGAGACCTCCACCGCAGCAAATGCCGATAGCAAGCCGTATGCCACTATCGCAGGTATCAAAGCGGTCCAGAGTCATTTGGACAGGCTTGGGCTCAATGCGAAGGTCGAACAAGCGCGTCGTCCCTTTACATATAAAGTAACCTACGCTGTGCCAGATTCCCATCCACTCGTGTCAATTATCATTCCAACTAAAGACCACGCCAACATTCTGGACAACTGCATTAAGTCAATTGTTGAGAAATCAACGTACGACAATTTCGAGCTTGTCATAATCGAAAACAACAGCACAGAAAAGGAGACGTTCGATTATTACGATAAGTTGCAAGCAAAATATCCTGACATCGTTCGTCTTGTAACTTGGAAGCACGAATTCAATTTCTCCAAGCTCATGAACTTTGGCGTTGCTCACGCCAAGGGCGACTATCTCTTGCTGTTGAATAACGATACTGAGGTAATTACGCCCAATTGGATTGAGACTATGCTTGGCATCTGCGCACGTGAGGATGTTGGCGCAGTTGGTGCAAAACTCTACTATCCCGACAACACCATCCAGCACGCGGGCTTATGCGTCACTGGTGGCGTGGCAGGACATCTTTGCCAAAGCATGCCAAGGGATAACTGGGGCTACTTTGCACTCAACGATGCACAACAAGACTTCAGCGCCGTCACCGCAGCTTGCATAATGACCAAGCGTGATGAATATGAGAAAGTCGGAGGTTTCACGGAAGAGCTTCAAGTTGCATTTAATGACGTTGACTTTTGCTTAAAGCTACGCGAGATCAACGACCTAATTGTATACACACCCGAAGTCGAGCTCTATCACTACGAGTCGATTTCTAGAGGCGTTGAAAACAATACGGAGAAGCAGATTCGCTTCCACAAAGAGGTCGCGTACATGAATTATCGATGGGCTAAGTATTACGTCAAAGGCGATCCTTATATGAATCCAAACTTCACCGTCGGGGAACCCGCGAATCGTTATTATCATTTATAAGAAGTTTGCATTTCTTTTCTTATTCAATCTAGGCAAATTAGCATGTGTCTAGGCTAGATAGGGGAATCGAGGATTAACCCTCGATTCCCCTATTGTGATAAGTTGTCCTTCACTCGACAGTCAGAGAGCATCTTATTCCAAAGGCGTATTTAAAACCCAGCCCCACTGAGGCGTAGCGGTAGTGTGGTAGTAGTTCAGCCACCAGGCCAGTGATGTCGTCCTGATGTAGCCGATGTTATCCATAACCATACCGTTACCGACGTAAATAGCAATGTGTCCCCAGCGAGCCCCCGCATTTGTATGCGTATGAGTAGGGACCGCAACTATCATTCCAACCTTAAGCTGCGATATATCTCGACTGTGACACCAATTCCAAAACATGTCGCATGCGTCACCGTTGGGATAAGACCCTAGCACGGGATAAAAAACCTCGCTAACCCACTCCGAGCACAACCCCACTCCAGGAGAAGGAACGTTGTAGCAGCGGCCAACAATTTGAGACTGAGAGGAAGTGTGGGCAGAACGTTCGGGCTCTACCCAAGCACCAGCTGCATTAAAGAAATACTCGCCATTATCGATACTGTTCCAGCCGGTTGCCATTTGACCTGACGACATAAGGTAATACCATAGCCTGTCAGCATCGCGGAACCAGCCTGTATTCATAACGCCAGATTCGTTGTCGAGGTGATACCACCTCTCGCCAATTAATTGCCAACCGTGCTGCAGCACCCCGTCTGAATCTGTGTAAAACCACGTCTGAGCAGCGGAAGACCAATACCAGCCTACCATGGGCTTTCCTTCGGCGTCGTTGAGCTTAATCGCGCCCACGCTGTCCTTGACACCCGTTAACACAATTGCTCCACTGCCGCACGCATAATATGCGCTTCCATCTTGCGAGAAGATCCAGGCGTTGCACTCTAATGCACCACCGCTATCGGGATCCAAATAATAAATAGAGCCATTCACAGTTTGAAAACCTAGGAGCATGGCACCATTATTGTTAGGATCAAGCCAATACCAGTTAGAGCCATAGTAAAACCATCCAGCGCGAATCGCTCCAGTGGCATTGGCACAATACCATGTCCCATCGTCAACAAACCAACCAGTGCTCATGGATCCAGATTGAGAAAAATGATACAACGCACCGTTAACAAGTTTAAAGCCCGTAGCCATTAATCCAGAAGGTTCAAGCCAATACCAAGTATTGTCAAGGAACAGCCAGCCAGTCTGCATAGCGCCCGAAAGGTCCAAATAGTACCAGTTATGATTGACTAAAACCCAGCCGGTCTTCATTAAACCTGATGTTTCGTCAAGGTAGAACCAATGACTACCGCTGGCAGCCCATCCCTTCAAATGCGCACAGGACCCAGAGAATAAGTGCCATCCATCACTCAGATATCTCCAGCCAGTAGCTGCGTAGCCTTCGGAATCAAAATAATATTCCGCTCCCCCAATAGTCAGAAAACAGTTTGACGGCCAGCCACCGTCCTCATATCTCCACCACCATTTACCATTTTGGTAGGCCCAAGAACCAGGAAGAGCGATGCTATTATCGGAGGAACGAACAATTCGAAATGACAACTGGGCTGAAATACCGGAGTAATCCCCTAGCCCATTCACACTTATAGCGGCACAGCCAGGGGCAACATTATTTGAATACAAGACTTCGTAATTGATACCGTTTACTAGCACAGACCCATCGACGGCAAAAACAGAAACCTCAGGAGTAATCGCGGCGCCGGTATATTCATATGTCGAAAAATCAATAGACGCTTTTAAATTAACGGAATCCGAAGTCAAGCGGTCGCCGCCCAGTGTCCCAAATGCCTCCAGGCCCGCTTGAACCAAAGATCCATCAGCGCCTTCAACTGCATAATCATAAGATAATGAAAATGCGGTCGTAGGCCATATAAGAGGGGTGAAACAAATTGATACAAGACAAATCGCGCTGAATAAACTCAAATGCCGATTTCTCATCATTTCACTCTTCCTATGTAATCAGATAAACCTTTGAATATCCAGGCACAATCGACCTAGAGCCACAGTTCCCAAAATAAACAGCATGCCCAAAAAATCGTTTAACATGTCGCATCAGATAAAACGACACATCACTCATCAGCATATGGATTGTATATCTATTAGGCAATTATGGAGCAGCAGACGAGAGTGATCAATGTTAGACAAACGACTTTTTAGTCAAAGATAAGTGTGAATTAATCGTCCTTCTTCCGATATCGACAGTCAGGCAACAAGCCATCACCAGCGATGGAATCACCATCACTAACAGTATTCCAAGTTGATTTCCCAGATTGGTAAAGGTAAACAGACGCTTCCAGAGCCAGCTTTGAGCAAGTGAATTGTCGGAAATCAGATATACGGCAAAAGCGGATCCCGCAAGCCAATTGACACGGGCAGAATTAAATTAATATTTCATACACAATTTAAATACTGATAGAAATACTGCAAACGAGAGACCCATTGAAAGAATGCTAGCTGATGAATAAACATACCCGTTAAATAGATTCACAGCAAAGTCGTGAATTATTCCTTGCGAATGATACGGAAGGTACAGCAAGAGAAGTCCTGATATAAAACATGCAGTCCCAACAAGCGCCAACTTATTCCAGCTAGTGGTATTAAAATTTACTGTTATCGTAAATAACAGACACCAATTGCGAGAACGATGAGATCGATGAGCATTCCTTCGGCTGGAAACGAAACGAACGGCAAATATCGAAATAATCCAAATGCAAACGATAATGATAGTGAAAGGAATTTGTGCTCGCTTCTACTACAGGCTCGAAGCCCCTCCAATATATAGGGGAGCAGCAAAATAAGGCCGGCATCAGAAGTGTTAAACCACCATCCATACCCCGTGGCAATTGGAAAGACCGTATTGATAAAGAAAGAGGCCGAAAGGGGCAAACTGCCCGTAAAAATAGAAATAATCCCTAAAGTTATACTGTAAAAAACAACCTCATTATTAAGAATTATTAGCTTCTTGACCGCATCTTTAATGCTAAAAGAAGCTCTGTCGGCTATAAACCAAACGGCGATAGACACGAAGCAGCCAACTGCAACTTTTCCAATAGGGAGAAACACTCCCTTAATGTTAGCGCCGGGCGATTTTAGCCGCTAATAGTCAAACTATTTTGACCAATCTCGGTCACCGAATAATGGCCACCGTGCCTCCCCGCCGCCACTACGCTGGTGGTGCCAACACGCCGGCGTTAGGAGGACCATTGAGGTGAACGAGAGACACGATGACCTACAGGAGATTATAGACGCGGCGCTCCGGGAGATGGCCGCGGAGGAGGGCGACGGGTTCGACCCGCAGGCATGCAACCTCGCGGAGTTCTGCAGGAGGACGGGGCTCACCCGCTCCCGCGCGAGGACGGTCAGGGCACACGGGTTCAGGGCCCTGCCCCACGGGAACAGCGGGAGGAGGGCCGCGCCGGGCGTGCTCGCCGGCCACACCGGCCTGGTGGACGACCTCCTGCGGAAGGGCGTCACCAACTCGCAGGTGATATTCGAGCGGCTGCTCGGCCAGGGCTACGCCGGCGGCCTCACCACGGTGAAGACCTATATCGCCGCGCACCGGGACCTCGTGCCCGCGAAGAGGCGGCAGGCGGCCCCGCAGGGCTGCCGCGGCCAGCGCTTCAGGACGGCGCCCGGAGAGGCCTACCAGATGGACTGGGGCTTCGTCGCGGTCGAGCGCCCCGGCGGCGAGCGGGCGCGGATCGCCTGCTTCGCCATGGTCTGCCACCATTGCGGGGGCGCCCACGTCGAGTTCTTCCCGAACGCGCGCCAGGAGAACCTCCTCATCGGGATGCTGCACGCGTTCTCGGCGCTGGGCGTGCCCGCGACCGTGCTCACCGACAACATGAAGAGCGTGGTCGTCCGCCGCGATGCCGACGGCCGGCCCGTCTGGCAGGCCGACTACGCCGAGTTCATGGGCGTCGTCGGCTTCCGCACCAGGTTGTGCAGGCCGCGCCACCCCTATACGAAGGGCAAGGTGGAGAGGCTCGTCCGCTTCGTGAAGGGGAACTTCCTCGCGGGAAGGTCCTTTACCGACCTTGACGCCCTCAACCGGGAGGCCGCCCTCTGGTGCGCCGAGCAGGGAGGCCGCTGGCGGCGCGCGGCGGCATGCGTCCCGATGCGCGAGCACGAGGCGGCGTGCTCGGCGAACACCAGGCCGCTCGAGGTCACGGCCGAGGTCGAGCGGTACCTGTGCCCGCGCCGGAAGATCTCCTTCGACGGCTTCGTGAGCTTCGAGGGGCACCGCTACGGCGTGCCCTACTGGTACGGCCGCCGCGAGTGCAGGGTGAGCCGGGAGGGGCGCGTGGTGCACATATACAGCGACGACCTCTCCCGCGAGCTCGTCGCCCACGCTGTCGGCACCGGCGCCGACAGCTGGTGCGAGGGCCAGTGGGAGACATCGCCGGCGCAGCCCGAGGAGCTGCCGACCCAGCCGGTGGGGACCGTGGTCGAGCAAATCGCCCCGCCCAGGACGAAACCCGGTTTCGAGAGGTTCGACTTCGGGAGGGCCGAATGATGGCGGGCGCGGGGGCGAGCCCCTACGAGCTCGCGAGCGACGCCGGGGCGGAGGAGCTCGCGACCCTCGCCTCGGATCTCGACCTCGGCGACGGGGAGATGGCCGCCGTGGCAGCCACCTTTGTTAGCGTCAATATAATTTTCACCATTTCCACCAACGCATTTTCGCCAATCGCGCCAACGCGGATACGCCGGATTCGCCAACGCGGATGTGCCGCTTTCGGCGCCTAGGCGCCCTCCTCCTTCCCGTCCTCACCGCCGATGGACACGTCCTTCAGGCGGTACGACCGGCCCGTTATCTTGATCATCGCGCAGTGGTGGCACAGCCTGTCGGCGACCGCCGAGGCCGTGACGTTGCTGCCGAACACGTCGCCCCACCTGCCGACCGGCACGTTGGTCGTGACGATCGTCGACCGCTTGAGCGCGTAGCGCCTGTTCACCAGCTGGAACAGAAGGTCGGCGCCCTCCTTCCCGATATCGAGGTAGCCCAGCTCGTCTATTATCAGCAGGCTGCAGTGCTCGTAGAACCGCATCCTGCGCGCCAGCGCCTCCTTCGCCGAGGCGTGCTTGAGGTCCTCGACCAGCCTCGAGCAGTCGGCGAAGTACACCTGCTTGCGGGCCATCACCGCCTCGTGGCCTATGGCTATCGACAGGTGGGTCTTGCCGACGCCCGGGCTGCCGACGAGCACGACGTTGTCGCCGCGGTCGACGAACTCGAGCGTGGCCAGCTGCTCGACCAGCCCGCGGGGCACGCTCGGCTGGAAACCCCAGTCGAAGTCGGCCAGCGTCTTTATGTAGGGGAAGTTGGCCATCCTCGTGCGGCGCTCGTCGTCGGCGCGCCGCTTGAGGGCTATCTGGGCGTCGGTGAGCTCGAGCATGGCGTCGACCAGGCTCTTCCTCCCGTCGGCGACGAGCCTGACGTACTCGGGCACCGACGACGCCATGCCCTCGAGCCCCAGCTCCTCGAGATTGGCCGCCAGGCGGTTGAGCGGGCTGGCCTGCACCGCGGCGCTCACAGCGAGCCCCCTATCGAGTCGAGCAGCCCGAGGTTGGCGGCGGCGGCCGCCTCGATGTCGCCGGCGGCGTCGCCGAACCAGCGCTTCCCGGCCATGGCCTCGGCGTAGTGCGCCGGGTCGTAGGCCGGCCCGCCCGCCACGTGCGTCGCCACCAGCTCGCCGCCGACGTAGCAGTCCATCGCGCCGCCGGGCATGCAGACGATGCGGGCGGGCCTGCCGATGCAGCGCCTGGGCACCGACATGGGCTCGCCGTGCGCGCTGACCAGCATCGTGGCCGGCACCCTGGCCACGCGCACCACGTCGCCCATCGCCTCCTCGAGGGCGCGGAGGTTGCCGACGGGCAGCAGCGCGTCCTTCTCCTCCATGAACAGCGCGGAGGGCGGCAGCCCCGTGGTCTCGTTGGGCTCGGAGTTGCTGGCGTCCTCGATCCGCGCGATGATCTCGTCGATGTCGTCCCAGCCGTCGAAGTCGCCCTGGTAGGCCGCGAGCCGCGACAGGAAGCGGTTCGACGACTCGACCTTGCCCTTGGTCTGGGGGCTGCGCGGGCGGCACAGCTTCAGCTCGAAGCCGGCGGCCTTGGCGAACTCGTATGCGCGCTGGACCTTGAGGCGCCTGCCGCCCTTGACCGTCACCAGGGCGGACATGTTGTCCGTGACCCACTCGCGGGGCACGCCGCCGAGCCTCGCGATCGTGGCGTACATGCACCTGACCAGGTCGTCGGTCGTCCTGGTCCCCGACCGGATGAATATGTGCCTGCGGGAATGGCCCAGCGTCGCCGCGAACACGTTGAACTCGAACAGCTCGCCGTCGCGGTTCGCCATCCTGACCGACTCCTTCCAGTCGAACTGCAGCTGCAGCCCGGGCGGCGTCTCGAAGCGCGGGTGCGGTTCCGGGCCGACGGAGGCCCCGACGGCGATACCGTTCTTGCGCATGAACTGGGTGAAGGCGTTGTAGCCGGCCAGGTTCTCGCCGGGATACCTGTGCAGCAGCCACTCGTGGATGCCCTTCTTGGTGACCCCCGGCAGCTGCGCCTTGGCGGCCACCTCCTCGATGTGCGCGTCGAAGGAGCCCGCCCTGTCGGCGCGCCCGTCGCGGGGCCGGCCGCCCTCGGCCCTCCAGTACGCCGCCACGGTGTGCCTGTCCTTGCCGTAGCGCTTCGCTATGTCGCTGAAGTTGGGCTTTATGCCCGCTTCCCTGTACATGTCCAACTCTCCGATCAGGTTCTTCTCCGCCACGGTCGCTCCTCCCGAAAGCATCGTCCGCTTGTCGGTCGAAGCGTAAGCCCCGGCGTTGGTGGAAATGGTGAAAATGCGTTGGCGCGATTGGGGAAATTGCGTTGGCGGAATCGGCTAAAGTGCGATGGCGAAATTGGTTGTTTTTACAGTAGCGCTAACAACCTTCTCCTACCTTGCGGAGAAGAGGAGGCTCGCCTCCATCGAGACGCTGCTGAGGCTGAGCAGGCTGCCCAGGCGCGAGCCCAAGACCTTCGAGGGTTTCGACTTCTCCAGGATCCAGGGCCGGGACGCGGCCGCGCTGGGCAAGCTCCCGTCGCTGGCCGACCTCTACGCGCACCGCAACGTCGCCTTCGTCGGGCCCGGCGGCATAGGGAAGACGCACCTCGCGCAGGCCTACGGGCGCGAGTGCTGCATGCGGGGGCTCAAGACCTACTACATAAAGGCGACCGAGCTCAGGGACAGGTTCCAGAAGGCCGTCCAGCGGGGAAACACCTCGCGGGTCGTCTCCTCGCTCGTCAAGCCGTCGTGCCTCATCGTTGACGAGGTGGGGAGATGCGTCTACGACAGGCCGTGCACCGACCTGTTCTTCGATGTCGTCGACAGGCGCTACGAGAAGGAGGGGCCGAACGCGATGGTCCTCACGAGCAACATCGCCCCGAGCGGGTGGGATGAGTTCTTCACGGGCGACGACACGCTCCTCTGCGCCCTCGGCAGGCTGTTCGACAAGGCGTCGGTGTTCGTGATGCGGGGCCCGAGCTACCGCGGCAGGGAGCTTGACACCTACTCGGTGGAGGCCGTCCCCCAGGCGGTGAAGGTGAGGGGGATCCAGCCCGAGGGGATGTAGGAATGCGATAGGAAAGTCATAGATGCGGGCGTGTTGGCTAAAATGGGTCGGCCGGGATTGGTCAATCTCGGCCGACTATATTTGGCTAAATTATTCCGACGCTAACACTTAAAAATTAAACGGGTTAAAGGACTAGCAAAAACCGATATATCATCTGCATTATGTATTACAAAATGATGCGCAAATACACACCACATTGAGATTAACCAAAAAAGCTCGACAATGGAATTACGTTCTTTTGCCATGGAGTTCTCCGGCTGGCTTAAGTTGACTCTATGCATCGATACAAGCCAATTGGCGTACAGTAGTGGTGAATTATAACGGCTGAGACGATTTAACAATCGGACCAAGGACCTCGTCACCGCTGTCCATCCAGATGACGATTTACAGCGAAACACCCCAGTCAAATTATGCTTCGGAAAGAATATTGCTCAGGCAGTTCGATAATGAAAGGACTTTTGACTCAAGAGCGAGCCCCCACCACCGGGACCACTCGAGCATAACGGTCCCTGGGCTCCGGCACTAGATTGACAACCACCCTGGGAGACTTAATGAGGAATAGCCGAAGGAACTGAATCAAACCATCGTATTGAGCTCATTCATGATTAGACCATTTCTCAAGTTCCTTTTCGAGTAGGGCAATCCTATGAGTAAGGTTTTTAATCGCCAAAACATGACGACTCACGGCAACGCTAAGAGACAGAGAGATTGCAAGCAACAGCACGATTGCACCCAAAAAAAGGAAATTGGCTGGGTTGACAAACCCAATAGCTGTTGAACAACTATAAATAATTTGAGGACATATATCACAAATCAAGGCCGCCATACACATCAAAATCCACAACAGAGAGTACTTAAGAAGCATCTTTCCGTTGGACACGAGCCGCAAAACATAGACGAGAAAGCCGCCGAAAAAGAGGGCCGCACCAATCCTCAAAATTAGATTCATTATTTATCTCCCCTATGAACCCAGCACACAAGAACAATGGCTAACGTGACCTTGATCATGTAGTAGACGGAAGAGAAGCCCCCGATGGACGAACGTCCGCCTTGGCGTTCATTCATCTTTACAGGCGCCTCCATAACGGGAAGACCAAGCTTCATAGCCAAAGCAATCGACTCTGGCTCCGGGTAGTCATCAGGATAACTCTTGCAGAACAGGTCGATAGCATCTTTATTGCATGCCCTAAAACCAGAAGTGGGATCGGTGACCACCTTACCCGTAAGCAGCTCGAGCAAAAATGAAAGCCACCTGATTCCAACGCGACGCATAAAAGTTGACTGAAAACCATCAGTCTCAACCAGAAATCGAGAGCCTATCGCCAGGCTCGCCCCACCCTCAATCAGCTTTACAAGCTCAGGAACATAAGAAGGATCATGCTGGCCATCGCCGTCAACCTGAATGTCAATATCATAGCCAAATCTCTGAGCATACTTATGGCCCGCTTGGACCGCTCCACCGATACCAAGGTTCTGTGGCAGGTCCAATATGTTGACACCATGCTCTCGACAAAGCTCAAGCGTTCCATCTTGTGACCCGTCGTTGATTACAACATAGTCATATCCCGCAGCTTTTATAGACGCAACGGTATCGAGAATGCACTCCCGTTCGTTATAGGCAGGGATTATTACGAGAACACGCGGATATCCTTTTGAACATGTTGTTGCAGCAAGAGACAATCGAGATTCATCCATTCCAAAAAAGTTGGCTCTTAGCGACGCTTGAAGAAATTGCGACTCTTACAGCCCAACGCACAGTTTAACTCAAACTTAAGTTTACAGTATCCTGACTAGCCATCGCGAAGTTACATCTCAAGCTTAGATATTTAGCTTGCTTAACTGGGGCCCACACGGAGTCCACACCCATCATAGCAGGGTAAGGGCCCCGTGCACCTCTGTCTCAAATGCGGAACGCATGTCCTGAGTCCTCAACGCCGTCCCATTCGAACCAATCTAATCCAACTATTATCCCCTCTTACTATAGCCATGACTTATAGCGCTAGTTTAGAAAAATCGGATATACAAAAGCTCGAAAAACACAAAATACAGCAGCCCAAATGGAATCCCGAGCATAAAGGCTGTACATTTAGTCTTCTCTTCCTCGTCGCAGTAAATAGGAAACCTGAGCAAAAGACAGGCGAAAGGTATTAACAAAGGTATGAGGTATCGCGCCTGAACACCCGCAACTGTCTGGCTTCCAACTCCTGTAAAGGCGATGTATAGAGCCAAAGCAACTAAATAGCAAGTAGCAAGAACCAGGAATAGAGTCCAAACAATCCCGAAACGGCTAAACTTAAATTTAGTAACTTTTTCATTATCAATAATGCATATAGCCTCAAACAACACGATGGGAAGATATGAAAGCCATGGGAACAGATTGGACACGTCCCCAAGATAAGCCATATTCGTTGATATTGAATTGAGAAACGCCGGGGTCAGCATCGATCCAAAAACGAAATTCGAGATTACAACTATAGTTCCAACTGGATTTGCAAGCACTCCCGTCGTTTGACCAGCCGTAGAGACTTCGGAGCCACCACGTGCATCAGAAATGTTATTTACGACAGAAGAGAAATATGGCGTCAAGAAAGATAAAATCATTATGGCGCAAACGAATAGTGCAGCTCCAATCAAGATACGTCTTTGCTTGCTCGAAGTATATTTATCTGCAGGAATTAAAAGCGCAAGTCCGAATAAGGGAAAATAAATCGCTTTAGCTGCAAATCCGATTGCAAAAGATAATAGAAATCCGAAGAATGTTTTTGCAGAAATATCCTCTTCAGAAACAAGCATCTTCAACAAAAGAGCTGTTCCTAGCAAACTGAACGATATCACACAGGGATCATACGAGTAACTGGCTGCCATTAACACGGCAGACGGGAACAACGCAATACAAGTGAAAAGACATTTTCTGCAAGGGGCTATACGAATTGCGATTCCGCAGATAACTGCATACGCAAGTAAATTAAATAATTTTCCCAATGCAAATTTGATAGAAAATGGGAGATGAAGCAAGCGACCCAAACAAAGGCCGATAGATGAAGGAATATAGGCAATTTTAGAAAGAGCCACACTATCAAAACAATTAACACGTTCGATACCTTCAGCTATATTATTTTTATCGGCCTCTCTGACTAATTGCTCAACAGAGCCACGGTTAAACTCTCTTGTTTCATCTATTGGGTACTTACCCAAAGATGCATCCAAACTAAAGCCGTCCCCCCTATAAAACTGTTCGACTATCATTCGGTCAGAATTTGTTATTTCAGCATTTGTGAGGTAGGAAACACTATTTGCATTTCCATAGTGGACCTCATCATCCCATGTCAGAAAATTTGTAACGGGGAAGCAAATAATTACGGATAGACCGACCGAGACAATGCATGCGAAAGCGAACAGTTCGGGCTTCAGATAAGAAGTGCCCCCATTAATAGCAATCAACCCGATCAAAACAGTAATGGGCAAAGCAGACGCGAACAACACCGTCTTTGACTTATCGAGCGGAATGCCAATAAAAGCGATTAAAACAGCAAAGCCAACAGAAACCGTCAAAAAAAAGAAACACTTCTTAGTATCAGTTTTCTTAACCGAGGCTACAAAGCTCTTCACCAGGCCATAGCAAAGCTCAATGCCTTGAAACGCTAAAACTAAATGAAAGCATATAACAAGACTTGCGATATTCCATGCGTCAAGATCGAAGGGGCCAAACGTCTTCGCACCAGTCAATATGATTAAAACTAGCAGAAAGCTGCTGAGAATGCTGGACGCGACGAGGACGGTTATCTGACGAATAGCGTCACCACCCGACTGTGATTTCGGTTGCAAATATAAGCACGCAACAGCAACGACATCGCAAAAGAGTTCAAGAATGAATAGATTTAAATTCTTATAGTGCAATGATGTCGCAACAGCTAATAAAAGAAGTCCCAGCCCAAAGATGGCAAGCGCGTACTCGCTTTTCTTAATTGCAGGATTATTCAAAACGTGCATCTCCAACTAAAGACAAAATCGAATAGGGTAAGTCGACAATAACAAATTCGTATCTCAAATCCAACTTCACTCAAAAGCTAAGCAAAAGCCAGCCAAGTATCACTTAGCAAATACAAAACGCCTTCTCGACATCCATAGCAGTGGCATCCCAGTTATATCGATTTTCAACAAGCGCCCTAGAGTTTCGAGACTGAAGAGAAAGCAGCTTTCGATCATCAAAAAGCCTGCATAATGCCGAAACCACCTCATCAGATGCCATGGACCGAATTATTGTGCCGAAGCTATCATCTAAGATAAGCTCGCGTGCCCCGCCCACGTCTGTTACCACTGCAGGCGTTCCGCAGGCTGAAGCTTCAAGAAGTACCGTTGAAAAGCCTTCGGAACGAGTTGGAAGACAAAGCACATCTGCTTGCTGAAGTAAGGAGGAAATATCCTCTGTGTTACATCTCCCAAGCCAAAACAAGTTAGACGAACAAGCTTCCTTGACCTCATTAGCCAGCGGACCATCCCCTGCAAGAACAAAACAAATATCACGCTTGGTAATATCTTTTGTGCGAGCCGCCTCAATAATTGAATAAATTCCCTTTTCAGGAATAAGCCGCCCGACAAAAGCTACAACCAAAGATGACTGAGGGATACCTAATTCAGATCGGAAATCTCTCCCCGAAGAAATACTCCTATAGAATGAGGCATTGATTGAGTTTGAAATTACGCCTTTTGCAGTGATATTAAAGTGCTGAAGCCATTCAACACTTTTAGAAGAAATCCCATAGAAATCAGGTTCAAACGACTTTACGCGATCAGTAATCCAATCTTCATATCGGCGAACAAAATAATCAAGAAATGGCTGATTGAAAGAGAGATACGCTGAGCCGTGGTCGAGAACAACAGCCTTAGCACTATGATCCGCAGCAAACTTCAGCCCTTCGAGCGAGAGAGGGAAAAGTCTCGTGTTTATCAGAACACCATTCCACTCATAATCATCAAGGGTTTGCAGGAGTCGGTAATAATCACTGGTTTTTTTGGGAAGAGGAAGTCTTCCATCAAGTAACGGAATGCAAGGAAGACGAATTACCTCCAGGCCGTTTTCGACTGAATGACCGACTCCCACGCGCATCGAATCATTAGTAACGATAACCACCCTATCGCCGCGTGCAGTCAAGGCGTGAGCGAGACCATCGACAAAATTACCAATTCCACTAAGTTGCGGGTGATAATGGTGAGTGAAAATACAAATAGAGGAGCTCATCACATAACCTCATCTGATATAGATGTCATATCCTTAATTCTGTGCCGTCCAGACTTCCCCATCTCCAAAGTCGAGCAAGAGCGGAAGATGGGTATGTCGATTATCCGGTGACGGTATTTTTTTCCAATCGCCATACATCGTTGTAAGATATTTATCCGTCATACGAGGAACAGGGAATTCACTGCCTTCGAAAACCGCACTGCTCAGAGGGAAAATCTCTGAAATAGGCACTGGCGCCATATTCGGCCAGCTTAACGTCAGACAGTAATCAGAGACCTCACCCGTATTTGAGTCGGCAATACAGGAATCGAACAAATCCTGGTAAGAGCATGCGCCTCGAGAAACC
Organism: Collinsella aerofaciens; assembly: GCA_047014445.1. GTDB lineage: Bacteria > Actinomycetota > Coriobacteriia > Coriobacteriales > Coriobacteriaceae > Collinsella > Collinsella aerofaciens_BX. The sequence goes on from JBKXPS010000001.1 coordinate 64,093, forward strand.
AGTTGTTCCACCACGTGCATAGCAGAACAACCAATTTGCTCGAGTTGACCAAGGAACCCTTTATGAGGGACAACAATGGAAGAAGAATGATATAAATAGGCTCTTTTCTGTGCAATTGATGCAGTTCGGACTTGCTTTGCACGAAGGCGTTTATCTGTATAGAGCTGGTCATATGGAAAGATGTCGACAAAAATGCCCATCGAACTGGAAGCCTCTCGAGCCTCTTGATTCTCGAAGCGAGTTCCATCGCGATACACCTTAGCAAACATCGCAGCATAGCCAGTAGTATTCCGCGATGTATGGAGCGAATATCCTTCCGGTAACCCACCCTCGGCTAAAGAGCAAAAGCGGTCATAATCTGAACGCATCATTCCGATATCTATATCATCATCCCAAGGGATAAACCCCCTATGACGCATGGCTCCTAAACATGTTCCACCGTCAAGCCACCACCTGATGCCGCGCTTAGAGCAGAATGCGGCGACAACCTGAAGGATATCCAATTCAGTGTTTTGAAGCTTTAATAGCGCGTGAGCTTTAGACATCATCGGCCTATCTCTTTTCCCCGAACCATTGTTGCGTCTGTTTCCCCAAAACAGAAGACTGATAAATAAGGCAAATGGCATTGGATATAAGCGCCGATACAGTAGGGCCATTTAAGCCAAACAGCATTTGCGCAGGAGCCATAACAGCGACAGCACTAATTAAGGACAGCATGCTGCCAACAAATACCCCTCGGTAATTATCAAGAGAAACCAACAAATCGTTGACAAACCAAGCGATGCCAGTCAAAAAGGCACAAGCCAACATAGGCTGAAGGAGATCGGTATGTTTAGCTATTCCAGCGCCATAAAACAGTGACAGCAATAATTTACCGAAAAAGAAAAGGGCAACTGAAGATATGACACCGACAAAAAAGATGCCAGCAAGTATTTTACCTATGAGCGAAAAAAAGGACTTTTCTCTAGAATGGTAACGCTCTACTAGATAACCTAATAAGGGATTATAAATATAGGTCGCACCCATTTGGATAATTGCCACAGGTGCAGCAACTGATGCATAAATACCCAGAGCAGAATCTCCGAATGAATAAGATAAATACTGCCTGGGAATATTCGGCGCCGCAGAAGCAGCAATGCCGCCCAGAACGATGGGCAAACAGCTACATAGGAAGGCTCTGACCTTCGCTCGGCTAATTCCAAGCTTGATTGCAGAAATCCGATTTGATCTTGGATAATCGTAAATAACTCCGATGCCTATTGTCACTACCGTCATAAGCAACAGTGCACCTTCGAGGCTATTAAAAAATCCAAAGACAAGAATGAATGAAAGGAGAGAGCCGATGCCCTGCATTATGAGGGATTTCCCAATATAGTCCATCCTATGACCAACCTGATCATTAGCATGCATGACATCAATGACTAAGCCAGCGGTTTTATAGAGAGCATACAGAAGAATAGCGGGCACCGTACCAATACGACACGTTGCAATGGAATAGACGGCTAACATTGCAAACGCTATAAAAGTAGTAAAGAAACGAAAAGTCAGGTATTCACCAGCAGAGTTTTTCCTTTCAACATCTGCAATTTGCACCGTGTACATCCTGTATTGGGCTAATTGAGAAAACATGTTGAAAATAGACATAGCCAGCGAATAAATGCCTGCAGCACTATATCCATCAGACAGCCGAACGACCAAAATGGTGATAAGCCACTGACAGCCTAAATTAGTCAACGAACCGACGGTATTCCAGAACATATTATGTTTAATCGAAAGAGTCTTCTCTGTGGCCTTCACAAATATAAGCGCCCTTCTAAACCTGTCGAAATGAGGATACGGAGCTATCTCGCAGCTTTAAGTTCTTTTAAAATCAAAATAAACAGCCAATTCGGCATAAGACGTATAATGATATCTGCTTTAGCGATAGACGGGCAAGCTCGTCGGTATTTAAGTAAACCAATTATGGAGCGCCGCTCCCTTGCTTCAGCGAACCCCAATATTTCCTTTAGATGCGGTGAATCGGGAAATCTATCGGCAAATCGCCTAGCAGTATCAACCCTGTTTTTAACTCTTGTCGAATACCAATCATCTTTTGAAGAAACACCTGCAAGGAATCCAGTTTCGTTACCACCATGTCGACGATACTTAACCAAAGGAGTCATAGTAAAGCTGCACTTCCCCAGTTCACTGCAACCCAATGTCAACCACAAGTCATGTGCAGTCGATTCCGGAAAGGGAATCATCGACTTCGCCGCACTCGCATCTAACATGAGAGCCATACCAATGCCGTAACATACGCTTGCGGCCTGTACAGTAATATCCTCTCCAGAGCACCAATTTACTTCCGGCGAATTAGGATGAGCTTTCCTATAACTCTTTACCAGAATATTTCCGTTTTCGTCAATTACCGATCTATCACAAACATCTAGAATTGAGCCTTCTTCTAGCATATGGTTGAGCGAAACTTCAACTCTATTAGGCTCCCAAATATCATCCTGATCGCAAAGTACTACGTAATCCCCTTCCGCCAAGGAGAGCAGCGCCTCGAACGATTTGACATAACCGAGATTATTATCACCGTGATAATACCGATAGGCGTTTTTCGTTATATGCGCTTGGATAAACCGCTCTAATGAATCCGATTCAGGGCAGTCATTTCTAACTAGAAGCGTAAGCGGAAAAGTTTGTTTATCTATCGAATCAAGTTGTTCCGCGAAAAACTTAAGATCGGGTTTATAAGCTGAGAGAAGTACGCATACGCCAATATCATTTCCCATTTCTATTTCCAAAAATCCTCCCAAATTCATTGCTTAAAGATTATCAAAGCACCCTCAGTTAAAAGAAACTCTTTTAAAAATAGAGTATTTATCCCTGTCTCTTAAAACGAGTGCCTAATATCAATAAGTAACAACCTTTGTTCCATAAGGAATGTTATCGTAAATCCATTTTGCATTCTGAATCTCAAGGCGTACGCATCCAGCAGAGGATGGAACGCCCATCGTGGGATCCATCACGCGGTTGCTGTTGACGTAGTAGGGTGAGGAATGGAATAAGTAATCACCATAGAACTGCGTGTAGTAATAGCAAGTATATCCATGCCCAAAGGAGTATCCCTTACCGTAGACTTGATACTCCCCTATCACCGTAGGCGTGCTAGCTTTTCCCGTCGAACATACATATCGACGGTTTAAGGACCAGTTATTCCAGGATCCAGTGTAAATACTCGTAACGCAACGTGACGTATCGACAAGTATCAGCCAATTTGTATTGCTTGAATAACTTTGAGCCTTAGCATCCATATAGTCTGACACCCACGCGCCGTTAGCCATAAAGAAATTCCAGGATCCGTCCACAACGCGCCAGCCAGTAGCCATAGCTCCACTAGCATCAAGCCAATACCAGGTGGCGCCCAGATTGAGCCATCCTGTCTGCATATAACCAGACGAATTCAAGTAATACCAAGATCCGTTAACGGCAACCCAACCGGTTTTCATAGCATAAGTGGACGGATCTAAATAGAACCAGGAGCCATCCTTGTACAGCCAGCCAGATCGTGCATAGCCAGCGGTCTCATCAAAAAAGTACCATTTTCCGTTAACGTTCTTCCATCCAGCGCAGGGGGAGCCATCGGTTGAATCAGCATAGAACTTACAGCCTCCAAGCATCACAAACCCGTGAGCTTCGACCAATTCGCCATCGCCGTTTGATGTAAACAGTTTTCCATTACGCAATGCTCCACACAATGAGCAATCAGAACCAGCAAAAGCCTTAGATGGCTCATCCTGAACCGAGTCCTGGACATCTACCCATTCACGACAAGCAACAGCGCCTGAAGCTTTTGCATAATAGCTTTTCCCATTTACAGAAAAATGACCAAGAAGCATTTTACCGTCGGCGGCAGGATCGAGATAATAGTATTGACCACCGTCCTTCAGCCATTCAGTCTTTATAATGCCCGACGCTTGAGAAGGCTCAGCGTAATACCAGTCTCCATCGCTCATAAACCAGCCAAGTGACAACGCTCCCGTTGAAGAAAAATGATACCGGTTGGATCCGATGACATAAAAGCCGGTAGCCATTCTATTGTCATTTGCGACATCGAGCCAATACCAAACGCCATTCACCAAACGCCAGCCCGATGCAAGTGCGCCGGAACCGTCAGCGTAATACCAGTCCGTCCCATCAAACGCCCAACCAACAGTCATTGCGCCGGAATCCGATAAATAGTAACGAGACGAACCGACAGAAACGATTCCTCTAGACATAACACCATCATTGGCGGGATCAAGCCAATACCAGTTATTGCCAGTTTGAAGCCAGCCGGTTAAGACTTCACCATTGCTACCCCAATACCATAAACCGTTATCAAGGTACCATCCATTAATCAGTCCATAGGTTCCAAGAAGATAAGGGTGCCCATCAATAACACGTCGACCAGTAGCCATAGAACAGCTGTTAAGGGAGTCAAACCAGTACCATTGGTCTCCAATAAACTGCCAGCCACTTGCCAAAGCGCCTGACGGACCCGCGTAATACCACTTATTTTCAGTAAAAATCCAGCCGCAGCTCATTGCGCCGTCACGAGCGGGGTCCAAGTAGTACAGCAAGTCGTCAATATTCTGAATTCCGGTCAAACGACAGCCATCTAGATAGTAATACCAGGACAAACCGTTCCATTGCCATCCAGATAGTTGTTCTGTAGTCGACGGGTCATGGCTATCGACAACCTGTAGGCTCGAATCTTCCGTTGTTTTGCCGGCACAATCGCTGGAGTCTTGAGAGCAACCGCCACCGACCAATGCTCCCGGCCCTCCTGTCGAGTCGCGCTCTACGACACCGTTATCCGCCCCCTCTTCCACGGCATAAGCAGTGCAAGAAAATGCGGGGGCTGTAACTGAAAGTAAGGCGGAAAATAGCATCAAGCCAATTACTCGCCAGCAAATTCGATGATCAATCCGAGCATTCATTTCAAGCCCCCAACCGGTACCGACTGTCTTGCAGGGAATCTATTAAATAAACGGACGAGCTGCGCCGATTACATTTCCCCTTGCGCTAATAGGATGAATTCCGACACCTTGATGAGGCCAGGAATCAATCATCAAGCCGCCGCCAAGTGCAATTGCAATATGACCGCGGTAATAAATCACATCGCCGCGTTGAATCGAGCTCGTGCTCACGGGCATAAAGATATTGCTTCGATACCAATTCATGGAATTGTAGGTTTGGCTTGGATCCCAGCGATGGTTATAAGGGTTGTAAACACCCATATCCATGCCAGTAGCATAAAGGCACTGCAAGACAAAACCAGAGCAATCAACAGCTCCACCGGGAGCGGTAGACCAAGGCTCAATATATTGCGTACCGATATACTCATAGGCGCGCTGGATAAAGGCGTTCACGCAATCTTCCCGCGTTGCTTCGACAGAAATGCGAGAAGGGGTCACATAGGTAAAGTATCCGGTGCAATAGCTAGGCAGCTGAACAGTCCAAGAACTGACCTGAGGATACTGGGATGGATTTTGCCAGCCAACTTTGTCGCACTGGCCATCGCTCCAGAAAATTCGGCGAACACCGTCGATGGTCCTTGCGCCCGTTGCCATAGCGCCGCTGCCGTCTAACCAATACCACTTACCCGAATCTTTAAGCCAGCCAACATGCATGCTTCCATTGGACTCAAGGTAATACCATGTTCCATTCAGGCATTTCCAACCAGTTGCCATTTTTCCGTCAGCGTTTAGGTAATACCATGAACCACCAGTAAAAACCCATCCGGTCTTCATCACGCCAGAATTGGCATCAAGCCAATACCAATCGCCGTCAATCTGCAGCCATCCAAGATGAATGGCACCCGTTCCGGGCTCAGCGTAAAACCTTAGATTTGCGACATTAACCCAGCCGGACGCAACCTGCCAACCATCAGCTCCAGCGGTTTTTAGAATAGCGCCGTTTTCGCGAATCACATCCTTGCAAAGATATCCATTATCATCGGCATATCTTTCAACGCCATCATTAACGGTAACCCAGCTTGAAACCACGAGCCTACCGCTCTGGTTTGCAAAACAATCGTTGCCGCTCACCTCAAATAAGCCCGTTTTCATTAGATGGCTAACAGGGTCCAGGTAATACCAGCTAGCGCCTTCTTTATACCAGTCAGAAATAAGCGCACCAGATTGAGAGGCTAGATACCAGCCGTTCTCGGACTGAGCCCAGCCAACAGCCATAACCCCATTGGGGTTCAAATAATATGCTGCATTGCCAAGGTCTAAATACCCAACGGACATCTTACCATCGGAGGCTGGGTCGAGATAATACCAAGCGCCGTTAACGAGTTTCCAGCCAGTGGCCGCAATACCGTTAGAGCAGTAATACCAATCTGCTCCGTCTTTGTACCATTCATTTGCGAGGCCATAGTCACCAAAAATGTAGGTTCTTCCATCAATCTTTTGACGACCCTTAAACATGATGAACGTCTGTGGGTCAAAATAATAGCGAGCCCCACCTATCGTTTGCCATGACGAAGCAAGGACACCCGATGAATAAGCCCAGTACCAATTCCCGTCAACGAGAATCCAGCCGGTTTTCATAGCACCAGTGGCATCTAAATAGTATTTCCCGCTCCCGAGGTCGACAAAACCAACCTGCATTATATGGGTGGCAGGATCCAGGTAATACCATGTGCCGTCTTGATAAAACCAACCAGCAGCTAAATCGCCTCCAGCATTGGCATAAAACCAATTTCCATCTGAGTTACGTAGCCAGCAGTTCTGATATAGCGCGCCAAAAGGCGTTGCGGCATTGCCGTCATTCGCATAAAACGAAGCAGTCGATCCGCCAGCATCGGTCACATTGAAATAACCTGTCTGCATTGCACCATCATTGGCTGGATCAAGCCAATACCAATAGCCCCCGCTTTGCAGCCAGCCAGTTTGGTGTTTACCGTTTTTTCCGTAATACCAAACTCCAGACGACTCGTCTCGTTGCCAGCCATCTTTTATGACGGAAGAATTATCAGGTTGCAAATCATCGGAAACCACAGAAGAAAAATCCGCTTTTGACTCAATACTCTGAGCCTCAACGGAATCCTGTGCAAACGCGACATTCGCACTCAGGGGCAAGCAGCAAGCAGTGATTAATGACGCAGCAGCACAAACAAGCGTGGCCTTCTTTTCGAATCGATACATAAGCGACCCTCCCAGATATCTCATTTATTTATTTTAATCCACATTCCAGGATTGATTTTCGTTACTGTCTGTTCAGTCTATGTAGATAAATATATTAAATTGAACATAACGTTCAATCATTCTATTCTTTTCCTAAGCAATGAACATCTTAATTGGAGGCCTGCAGTGGAACTGACCAAGCGTAACTTTACTGTTCTGTACGAATACCTAAAGAACCCATATGCCAGCCAGCGAGAAGTTGCCGAGCGCACTGGCCTCTCACTTGGATCGGTAAACGCAGCAAATAAAGAGCTTACGAATGAAGGCCTTCTCGAATCGGACAGCCTAACCGACAACGGTTACGAAGCACTTCACCCCTATAAGGTTGAAAACGCAGTGATATTGGCTGCGGGGCTTTCGAGCCGCTTTGCTCCCATTTCGTATGAAAAGCCCAAAGGCCTTTTAAAGGTACGTGGTGAGATTCTCATCGAACGTCAGATTAGGCAGCTGCAAGACGCAGGTATCAGCAATATCACCGTCGTTGTCGGCTATAAAAAAGAGTATTTCTTCTATCTCGAAAGCAAGTTCGGCGTTTCGATTGTCGTCAACAACGAATATGCATCCAAAAATAACCACGCATCGCTTATGTGCGTAAAAGAGCGGCTTGGCAACACCTATATTTGTTCAAGCGATGATTACCTTCTAAACAATCCGTTTGAAGCATACGTTTGGAAAGCATTTTATTCTGCTCAATATGCTGAAGGCGCCACCAAAGAATGGTGCATTCAAACCGGAGCAATGGACAGAATCACCAATGTTACGATTGGCGGTTCCGATGCTTGGTATATGCTCGGACATGTCTACTTTGATAAAGCCTTCTCGCTTGCATTTAAGCAGATTCTCGAAACGGAATATAACAAGCCCGAAACAACGGACAAGCTTTGGGAAGATCTATATATCGAGCACATCAAGGAGCTCGATATGGTGATCAAAAAGTATCCTGAGGGCGAGATCAACGAATTCGATTCTCTTGATGAACTGCGTGCCTTTGATCCGCATTTTATCGAAAACGTTGACTCCGATATTTTCGATAACATCGAGCAAGTGCTCGGCTGCTCCAAATCAGAGATTCACGACGTTTATCCCCTTAAACAAGGTCTTACGAATCTATCGTGCCACTTTAGAACCAATGACGGAGAGTACGTTTACCGCCATCCGGGAGTCGGGACCGAACTGCTTATTAACAGAAATGGAGAAGTAGCCGCACTTAAAAAGGCCAAGGAACTCGGCCTTGACGACACGTTCATTCATGAGGACCCAAAGCGCGGTTGGAAAATTTCGAAGTTTGTACCCAACGCAAAGCAGCCTGATCCGCATGATGATGCCCAAATGAATCGAATGATGCAGATGTGTCGTTCGCTTCACGAGAGCGGTGCAAATGTCGAAACCGAATTTGACTTCTACCTCGAAGCGAAGCGCTACGAATCACTTCTTTTGGAAAAAGGCCCTATCGACATTCCAGGCTACAGGGAAATGGCCGCCGAAATCGATGAATTGGAGCACTTTGTCCAGGCCGACAATGCGCCAAAATGCCTTTGTCACAATGACTTCTTTTACCTCAATTTCCTTATCGATGAAAACGACAAGTACTATCTCATTGACTGGGAATATGCTGGCATGAGCGATTATGCAAACGATTTTGGAACGTGCAGTGTCTGCTGCGAGCTTTCCGAAGATGAAGTCGACCGCGCGCTTGATGCATATTTTGGGCGCAAGGCAACAAACAACGAAGTTGCACATAACTATGCGCACATTGCCCTTGCAGGATGGTGCTGGTACCTCTGGTCTCTTCTGAAAGAAGCCGAAGGCGACTTCGTAGGCGAATGGCTCTATATCTACTTCAATTACAGTGCCAAATACCTTAAAAAGGCACTGGAGATCTATCGAAAAGGTGAGTAACGATGCAATTCGGCTTTTTTAGCGGTCTTCTTTGGGGCCTTGATACAGTAATACTTGGAATCGGTTTGGCGCTCGCGCCCTATATTGGATCGGCGGAAGCGCTTGCATGTGCCTCCATTGCGGGATCTTTTCTCCATGATGCCTTCTGTGCGATCTGGCTCTTTGGGTACATGGGAGTTCGAGGCAGATTAAAAGACACGCTCGCTGCACTTAAAACTCGTTCGGGCAAGGTCGTCATCGCCGGCGCACTGCTCGGTGGACCTATCGGAATGACCGGATACGTATTGGCGATTAATAATATCGGAGCAGCCTACACGGCAATTATATCCGCCTTCTATCCCGCTGTCGGAGCATTCCTTTCTTTCGTGCTGCTGAAGGAGAAAATGGGCAAAGGACAGATTCTTTCCCTTCTCGTTGCTCTTTGCGGCGTAATGACGATGGGCTATCTATCGGCCGGATCGAGCGAGATTGCAAATGCCCCCCTCGGCTTACTCGGCGCGGTGCTTACTGTTATCGGATGGGGATCCGAAGCGGTGCTGTGCGCATGGGGAATGAAAGATGATGCCGTTGATGACGAAACGGCTTTGCAAATCCGCGAAACTACAAGTGCGCTTGTTTATGGAGTGCTTGTACTCCCCCTCTTCGGAGCATGGCATTTCACGCTGGGTGCCATCCCGAGCATGCCTACATTGATTATTGCACTCGCCGGACTCGCAGGAACTGCATCCTATCTGTTCTATTACAAGGGGATTGCGGCAATCGGAGCAGCGCGTGCGATGGCTCTGAATATCTCCTATTCGGCATGGTCGGTGGTCTTTGGCCTGATCTTGCTTGGAACAATTCCCGATATGGCATCCGTAATCTGCTGCGTTGTAATTGTATGCGGAACAGTTTTGGCAGCTAGTAACTGGGACGAACTATTTGGACGTAATAAGACGGCGTAGCTTGATTAACAATATAGTAAAAGGGGAGAGCTCGACGAGCTCTCCCCTTTTAGCATCATGGCTATTCAATTACCACAGCCTGGCTATCCATCTGTTGCCACGTGCCGAAGAACACCTGGGCATTTCGCGTAACATTGCCGTTAATCGAATCCGAAAGATAGACAATTCCCTGCTCGTCATCATAGCCTTTAAGGACTACGGCATGATTACCGCCCCACAGACCATAGGAATGCCCGTTATACCAACGAGCAGCATAACGGCCTCCTGGCCAACTTCCCCATTCGGTATTCCACATCTCAACAGGTTGTCCACAGGTCAGTCTGTTCTTAATGGAAGAAATTGACGAGAAAGAAACGTCTTTTGCCTGCATGATACTTCCCGCAGCGCGCAGAAAGTTATTACCAGCAATAGTAATCGCAGGGGCGACGCATCCCATGAGACCCCCGCTGCTACGCCTTGGGTTGCCATCAAAGGCGGTAACAAAGTTGCCGTTGCTTCCCTTGGGCAAGTAATAATCCGCAATAATCGTCTTACCTAAACCGAAACCATAGTAGTTAAGCAAGTTTGTAAGGGCAACCGACTCACAGCCAGTAGGAAGTTCCGGGTACTGCGAATAGCACGGGACATCGACCCAAGCGCCAACCATTGCGCCGGATGAACTGAACTTGTAGTCAGTAGAGCCGATCCAATACCAACCGTTGCTCAACATTACTCCCCCACGTGCGGCATCAAGGTAATACCATGTGCCCCCAAGGGAAAGCCATCCCGTTTTCATCGCGCCAGAAGCGGAATCCAGCCAGTACCAGTTGCTGCCATCGTTAAGCCAGCCGGTCGCCATTCGACCATCCGGGTTAAAGTAATACCAAGACCCAGCAATTTGCTGCCACCCAGTCAGAATTACTCCACTAGCAGAACAATAATATCGAGCACCCTGACTCTCAATCCAACCAGTTCTGGCATTACCGTCGTCGTCAATCAGCTGGATTCCCGAATCGGTCATGATGCCTTTAAGGTCAATTGCGCCGCTGGATGACGAATGATACATCCAAGACCCATCACCGTTTGACCAGCAATTAGCCATCATCTTGCCGGTACTATTAAATATGTATTCACATGATCCGATAGTTTGAACGCCCGTGGCCATGGCGTGCGTCGAGGGATCGAGCCAGTACCACGCACCGTTTAGGTTGAGCCAGCCGGAGGCGAGGGCGCCGGAGCCAGTCGCGTAGTACCAGGTCCCGCCGTCGAGGACCCATCCGGTCGCCATCGCGCCGGAGGCGCTGAAGCAGTACGCTGAGCCGTTGCACGCGTGGAGGCCCGTCACCATGGCGCCGCCCGCGTCGGGGTCGAGCCAGTACCAGGAACCGCCGGTGTAAAGCCAGCCGGTCGAGGCGATACCGTCAGCGAACCAGTACCAGGAGCCGTCGACGAAGCCCCAGCCGTTAAGAGGGCCGCAGCTGCCGAAGTAGCGGCGGACGCCCTGCGCATCAGTCTGGTAACCCGTCAGCATGGCCCCCGTCCGGGCGTCGAAGCAGTAGGGCACGCCGCCGACGGATACGGGGCCGCGCGCCAGCGCGCCGGAGCCCGTCGCGTAGTACCAGGTCCCGCCGTCGAGCACCCAACCGGTCGCCATCGCGCCGGACGAATTAAACCAGTACAGGGAGCCGTTGCACTCGTGAAAGCCCGTCGCCATGGCGTGCGTCGAGGGATCGAGCCAGCACCACGCACCGTTTAGGTTGAGCCAGCCGGAGGCCAGCGCGCCTGAGCCCGTCGCGTAGTACCAGGTCCCGCCGTCGAGCACCCATCCGGTCGCCATCGCGCCGGAGCCATTGAACCAGTATGCGGAGCCATTGCACTCATGGAGCCCGATGGCCATGGCGTGCGTCGAGGGATCGAGCCAGTACCAGGCCCCATTGGTATAGAGCCAGCCAGAATGCAACGAGACCGGATTGACTGAATCCACATAGAACCAGTTGCCGTCAAACGAATTCCAACCCAGATTCCATTTAACGGATTCTTGAGCAGGACCATCATCGATTGAATCGGAAGGAGAAAGAGTCGAGGGGACGGATTGCCTCTCAATATCAGTAGGGATAGAGGAGCTTATGGGTTCTGCGTTCGCGATATCAACCACACCGGGCCCAGCGAGCAGTAGGGTTGAAAGAATGATTAGGATTAATATTATTCGCTTTTTCCTTGCCATGTGCAGCCCCCAGTAGTAACCAATTTTTACATAAACATAGTCTACAAATGGATGGCTAAGAGCAATATGTAATTAGAAAAAAGCAATTAAAGAAGAGCTGCTAGCCAAGCCATACACCATTGCTAGCAAAAGAGTATTGCACCCCATCGATTTCTTGAACACCCGTAGTCATTGCGTGCGTCGTGGGGTCAAGCCAGTACCAGGCGCCGCCGACGTATGCCCAGCCGGAGGCCAGCACGCCTGATCCCGTCGCGTAGTACCAGGTGCCGCCGTCGAGGACCCAACCGGTCGCCATCGCGCCGGAGGCGTTGAACCAGTACGCGGAGCCGTTGCACTCGTGGAGCCCAGTGGCCATGGCGTGCGTCGAGGGATCGAGCCAGTACCACGCACCGTTTAGGTTGAGCCAGCCGGAGGCGAGGGCGCCGGAGCCAGTCGCGTAGTACCAGGTCCCGCCGTCGAGGACCCATCCGGTCGCCATCGCGCCGGAGGCGCTGAAGCAGTACGCTGAGCCGTTGCACGCGTGGAGGCCCGTCACCATGGCGCCGCCCGCGTCGGGGTCGAGCCAGTACCAGGAACCGCCGGTGTAAAGCCAGCCGGTCGAGGCGATACCGTCAGCGAACCAGTACCAGGAGCCGTCGACGAAGCCCCAGCCGTTAAGAGGGCCGCAGCTGCCGAAGTAGCGGCGGACGCCCTGCGCATCAGTCTGGTAACCCGTCAGCATGGCCCCCGTCCGGGCGTCGAAGCAGTAGGGCACGCCGCCGACGGAAACGGGGCCGCGCGCCAGCGCGCCGGAGCCAGTCGCGTAGTACCAGGTGCCGCCGTCGAGGACCCATCCGGTCGCCATCGCGCCGGAGGCGTTGAACCAGTACATGGAGCCGTTGCACTCGTAGAGCCCGGTGGCCATTACACCGCCCGCGTCGGGGTCGAGCCAATACCAGGCTCCGCCCTGGCGCAACCATCCGGTATACGCTTTGCCGTCAGAGGTTGCGTAATACCAAGTGCCCTCTTTTAACTGCCAGTAATAAAGAGAGACATCAACATACGCGTAATTCATATCAACATTTCCGCTAATACCAGAAACTTTTCCGCGGCTTGTATACTGCCAAAAGCTGTAACTGGCGGTATAGTGACATTGGGAGTTGTATTGAGCAATCCAATGATCCCAAGAACCGCTTTTAAATACAGGGTCGGTCAATATATTGTTAAACCAATTTAGGTTTGCATAAATGCCTGGCTTATATCCAGCACTAGAAATCTTATTACAGAATGTCTGAGCTCTAGATGCAATTCCGGATTGACGACCATCTGCAATAATTGTCTTGTCCTCAAGATCGTAATACACCGGTAGCCTAGGATTGTGCCCCGATAGGCAGTCAATCACCATGGACGCCTCATCGGCTGCCTGTTGATTATCAAAAGCATATGAATAGACATAGACGCCGTAGGGAATTCCGAGTCGCTCGCACTCAGAAATATTTCGATTAAATTGATAGTCAACTCGACCGCCGAAAGACGGAGCGCCAAACCCAACGCGCAGAATAGCGAAATCGATGCCAGAAGCTTTAACTGCGTCCCAATCAATACGCCCTTGGTGCTCGCTGACGTCAATGCCCTGAGCTGTAACCCCATCGGGAAGAGCGTCCATAGACAATAAAGCTATTCCGTCTTCTTCGGAAGAAGCATCATCTGAAACTAATTGTCCACCCTCATAACGCCAAGAATTCTCAACCAGAGTCTGAGCAGCCTCTGCATCCGCAGGGCATACAAACATAGAAACGGGCGCAAAGAGCATCAGCACCAACAATGCCGAAAACAACTTAAGATGTTTGTTCATGTAAACCTCGTCATTCGCTCTTGATTGCGTCTAGCTTACAGCATAGCTATGAAAGATTCCCGAACATCTAACAGGACAAGATGCCATCTAGGACAATAAATAGTTGGGCGCAATGCTGCAAAGAAAAGAAGAACTTACCGGCAGGGTTGAACCCGCAGGCTCATTGCCCCCTCCTCTTGCCCCCAAGAATACCGACTTCAAATAAACTTTCAAACCAGATGTCAAAAAGGTAGGGGGGCCAGAGAGTCCCCTACAACTCGGAATTCTAACGAATCAGTATTACTTTCGATGGGCCCAAAGCGGTCAAACCGGAGATGCGATTTCCATAACCATCACTATGCCAGAACAAATTTTCGCTCGGCGAATTGCCCCAGAAAAAGCCAATGTGGCTATCGTCCGCATATGGGTTGTAAGGATTGAAGAACACAATGTCCCCCTTACGAGCCAAACCACTACGTAACAACTCATCAATAGAGTTGAAATAAGTCACGTTCGCACACGTATCGATAGCGTAGCCGTACCAACGATAAGCGTTTACGCAGCCGCCCCTTCCGGGACCTCCACTCCAAGGGGAATGGCTCTGCTCGGCGGCAATGGGAGCTAAATTCCCGCCCGCCTTCATATATGCATGCGATACAAATCCACCACAATTCATGCCCGTATAACCGTCCCAACGCGGATCACCCTTTGGGTACATGCACGTTTCCTGGCTGAGATGCGTGTCGTAGCGTGTTCCACGGTAATAGCCGTCGTTTTCGTGGCTCATAAGCCAATTGACCAAGCTGGACCTATTGACCCCCAAAACAGAACCAGACGTATTCAACCATGCACCACTTGCATTGAAGTAATAGTCAACGCCATCGATTTTCAGCCACCCGTTAGCAAACATGGCACCCGAAGGCTGGAGCCAGTACCACGTACCGCCGTCATTAAGCCATCCAGTTTTCATCTTGAATGTGGAAGGGTCCATCCAATACCACGCACCGTTGACATATTGCCAACCAGACTTAAGGACACCATTGGAAGATGCGTAGTACCAAGTATTGCCACTTTCGTCAGAAGCGTCTTTCGACATAATCCAACCAGACGCCACGTTAACGACACCATTCGCATCCGCATAGAAAACCGCATCTCCAATATGAATCACACCTGGCAATGAAGACGAGTCAGTACGATCAGCGACTACAGGAGATCCATCAGATGAAGTAGGCAACGGCTCGCTCAGTGCTCCAGACGAATTCGCCCATACCATACCATCGTTCAAGTTGATCCAGCACGAAGATGCCATTGCACCGGAATCATAAGAAAAATAGCGCTTGCTTCCTACCGCAAATTCACCAGTACGCATTGCGCCGGATACATCATCAAGGTAATACCAGGCGCTTCCGGACTTTATCCATCGCCCTCGTTGAATAGCTCCGTTTGATGCGGCGTAATACCAAGTACCATCAGCAAGTGCCCAGCCTGTTGCCATGGCACCTGAGCTCGTAAGGAAATAGGTGGACGAGCCCACTTGCACAAAGCCCGTGAGCATAATATGGCTTCCTGGATCCAGGTAATACCAAGAATTCCCTAGAAGTAACCAACCTCCATGCAGTAAGCCGTTGGAGTCAGCGTAATACCAGTTGTTGTCAATAAGTGCCCACTGGGAGGATAGCATGGCCCCTGAACTGTTAAAGATATAAGAGGTGCCATTGCATTCATTCAGCCCGGTGGCCATAGAACCGTCTGCAGGATCAAGCCAGTACCAACGACCCCCATCCGAGAGCCAGCCCTTTACCAGAGCGCCAGAGCCGGAAAATAATGCCAGACAGAAGCATCAAGATGCCATCCGATAAGCATTGCACCAGAAGAAGAGAATCCATACGTGGCTCCCCCAATCTGCAGCATCGCATCGTGGACCATCTTGCCCTCATCATCCAGCCAATACCAGTTGCTGCCGTCTGAAAGCCAGCCTTTTACCATGGCGCCAGAACCGGAGAAATAACGCCAAGCAGAAGTGGAGCCCGTAGAATCTAGGTACCAGCCGACACGCATTGCGCCCGAAGAGGAGAAGGCATACGTCGCACCCCCGACTTGAACCAACCCATCCTGAGCCATTCGACCTTCGTCGTCGAACCAGTACCAGCTACCGTCTATATGTCTCCAAGAAGAAACAGCGATTGTTCCGTCGGACAAGCCCCAACGCCAAAAACCAGCCCCTTCTTCGGGTGATATCCACCCCTGATGCCAAATAATTTGATTCGAAACCTCGGAAGGGGTCTCATTATCCACCTGAGAGTTCTGCTCGACAGCGAAGGTCGATTCGCGCTGAGCATCAACGCCTGACTCGACAGAAGCAATAGCAACGTTAGATGCGGGACCTTCGTCAGTGTTATTCGAATCAAGGGCGTATAACATCGAGGGCGAACCCAAAAGGAGCCCAAAAGAAATGAGGCCCGAAAAAGCCAGCACTCCGAATGACCATTTCTTCATAACAGCACGGTATCCAATCACGCAGCGGCCCCGTCGCTTCAGGGCAACGGGGCCTCAATCAAAACTAGCTCAGTAATGTGCTAGCCAATTTGCTGGCAGTTTTTGCACTCTCGTGAAGCGCCACGCCTCTGGGCCTCCTGAATAGAGATCTGCGAATAGCCCTTTGCGTCCTTACCAACGGTACGGCACTTATGCGTATGGTAAACATCGCTACCGTTCTTATACCAAACTAAACCGTAGCCCGGAATCCACTTGCCGTCCTCGCCGACATAGTAGGAGCCAACCCAGGCATTCGTAGCCATGGCACCGGAAGACTGGAGGTAGTAGTCGCCGACCCAGGCGTCGTGAGCCATAGCGCCGGAACCGCTAAAGTAGTACCAGGCGCCGCCGACCTGACGCCAGCCGGTGGCCATCGCGCCGGAATCGTCGAACCAGTACCAAACTCCACCAACGTTAGCCCAAGAGTTAGAGGCCATAGCGCCCGAACCTCCGAGCCAATACCACGTGCCGCCATTGCTGAGCCAGCCGGTTGCCATGGCGCCCGAACCGCTCGCATAGTACCAAGAGCCGCCTGCCAAGAACCAGCCAGTGGCCATTGCACCGGAGTCGCCGAACCAGTACCAGGAGCCGCCGAGGCTGCGCCAGCTGTTAGCGACCATGGCGCCCGAGCCGTCGAGGTAGAACCACGTACCGCCGATGTTGAGCCAGCCAGTGACCATCGCACCGGAGGCATTAGTGTAGTACCAGGTACCCGAATCGTTGATCCAGCCAGTCAGCATGACCCCAGATTCGTTGAAATAGTACCAAGCCCCGCCGAGATTATGCCAACCGGTCAATAGCTCACCGTCGGAGGTCGCATAGGACCACTTTCCGTAGATGGAGTCGTAGAACCAGCCACTATGCTGCATGCGGCCATCGGCGTTGGCACCAGGGGTGTTCAGGAAGTAGTTCTTGCCGTCAATCTGAACTCGGCCGTATGCCATATCATGGTTTTCGGGATAGAAGTAATACTTGTCCCCACCGATAGACTGCCAGCCCGACACCGCGGTCCCGTCAGCGCCAAAATAGTACCAGACAGCTTCGTATTCGTTATGCCACTGGTTCGTGACCATGGCGCCAGTTTCGGGATCGAAATAGCGAAGGTTGCCGTCCTCGCACCGAACGAGTCCAGTCTTCGGACGACCGTCGGAACACCATTCCGTAATCGGTCCACCGCCTCCGCCACCGCCAGCAATATCAGCAAATGAGGGCGCCGGGGCAACCGTCATGCAGGCAGCAGCAAATGCAACAACTCCCAGCACTGTTAGTCCGTGCCATCTTTCTCGAAGGTTTTTCATACGACATCCTTTTTCCGAGATTTAAGGCTCTCTTAAGTTATTTTTAAACTATCAATTCAGTATTTCAACGGGAAATCGATAAAAGGTGTCTTTGTGACTGCAATTTAAATATGAGTCGCCACACCTCAACCGTTACGCTAAATAGCTTCTAAGGCAAACTTAGCGCATGAGCGAACTGATTAAACGAGTGAACTGAATAATAAAGCAACAAAATACAAACCTTGGTCATCAATCACATCTACCGCGGGCCGATAACGCCCGCCTCATGTGCTGCGATATAATCAATCTCACTAGATGCCAAATCAGCAAGCCGAAGGAGCTGACGTGCTAACAATTCACTATGGTGATATGGAAAACGTTATCTACAACACGTCCGTTTACTTCGATAACGTATATTCGCCCCAGTGGTTTCAAGACTCCTTTGCCCAAAGGGTCATAAAATCCATCGACAAAGGCACCGTGGTAGGCCCCAATGCAATCGATACCAAGATTCTAGGCATCATTCCTCCCGAGAAACTATCCAGCGGCACCAAAACGCTACTGCTTATGTACTTTATGCCGCAGAATATATATAACGCCTCAAATTGCGGTGATAATTGCGCCTACTGGATTCTGAGGATCGCCGCGCAAAAGGATCTAACAATCAATCTCTACCACATAATGGATTTTGGAAACGGCAAATTCACGGTAACCATTGCAAATACGGGCGATATAGTCCACACAATGTTTGACCTTGTCCCCATAGCTGGAAAATGCCTAAGGGAGAACTCCTGATGCGCGGATCATACAAGGTAATTATTCAAAATAACCGGGTTCAGTTTAAACTGACCATCAATAGAAATCTGACCATCATCCAAGGTAACAGTGCTACAGGCAAGACAACTCTGCTTGATATGGTGGCAGCTCACGAAGAGCTTGGGGCACAAAGCGGCGTAACAGTAAGTTGCAAAGTGCCCTGTAAAACAATATCTGGAAAATATTGGCGTAGAGATCTCCAAGAGATTTCCAGCAGTATTGTTTTTATTGATGAGGGCAATACTTTTGTTCGATCAAGAGAATTTGCCCATGAAGCAAAGCGTAGCTCAAACTACTACGTAATTGTCGCCAGAGAGTCACTGCGCCAACTGCCCTATAGCGTTGATGAAATCTACGGTCTTAAGAACACCAACCGAACCACAACGAAGTATCCCGTTTACTCTCGTGTCTACACCTCTACATATCGTATTTACGGTGATACTGATTTTAGAGGCGAGAGGCCCGAGCTTGTCATTGTCGAGGACACAAATTCGGGCTACGAATTCTTCAGTTTGCTATGCAAAAAGAGCAGCATTAAATGCATCAGCGCGGGAGGCAAATCAAATATTTGCAACTGCATTATGGACGCACCGGAAAACGACATCCTCGTGATTGCCGACGGTGCCGCCTTTGGACCAGAAATTGCGGAAGCAGCTGCTCTATTGCGCCGAAAGAACATCAAGCTATTCCTACCGGAATCGTTTGAATGGCTCGTGTTGAAGTCGGGATTATTCAACAGCAAACACATTAAGGACATGCTGCTTAACCCCGCTGAACATATCGAAAGCTCAAAGTTCTTTAGCTGGGAGAAGTTCTTTACTGCAGAACTCATCGAATGCTCACGAGACACACGTTTTCGATATGACAAGAGCTGCTTGAACGAGGAGTACCTGAACCCCACCGCTCTTGCAGCTCTGGAGGATACTTTGCCGGACCTTGGCATTACTTCGCACTAAAACGAGAAGTACTCACTGTCGGAGGATAGGTTTGGTCCGAGCCACGGGTCGCCATCGAGGAAGAACTCAGGCCAGTGCTGCATGAACAGCGCCTGCTCACGCTTCCAGCGGCGCAGCTTTTCCTCGTTGGCCTCTTCCCTGCCGCGCGAGGTGAACTCGTAGTGGTACAGCTCGGCATAGGGCGTAAAGATGGTGCGGTAACCCGCCTCCCACACGCGCAGGCAAAAGTCTGCGTCGTTAAAACCGACGGCGAATTCCTCGTTGTAGCCGCCGACGCGCTCAAATACGTCGCGTCGCACCATCTGGCAGGCACCCGTCACGGCGCTAAAGTTGCCCGGGCGCACGGCACGGGCAAGATAGCCCTCGCGCTTTGCCGAGAAGTCCTGGTTGGCATGGGCAAGTGCGCCACGCACGCCAATCAAAATGCCGGCATGCTGCACCAGATGATCGGCAAAGTAGAGTTTGGCGCCCACCACGCCCGCATCGGGACGCTGCAGATAGCCCATCATCTCTTCGATAAAGTCCGGGCTTATGACCTCGGTATCGTTGTTCAGCAGCAGCAGGTAGTCACCCTTGGCGTGCTTCACACCAAAATTGATGATCTGAGAGTAATTGAACTCGCCCGGCCAGTACACAACGCGCGCGATGCCCTTGCCTTCGGATGCTGCAGCCACGCGCTCTGGCAGGGTTTCGTAATACGCAAACGTCTCCGGGGCTTCACTGTTGTTCTCCACCAAGACGATCTCGTAATTGGTATACGTGGCCTTCTGGGCGATCGACATCACACAGGCATCGAGCGTCTCAATGTGATCCTTGGTGGGGATCACAATGCTCACCAGCGGCGCAGGCTCCGGCAGCGCATGGCGCATGCGGTAGACAAACGGCGTCTCGGTCTCCTCGACCGTTCCGTGAACGCCCAGCGCGTTAAAGTGGCGCTGCAGCGCAAGACGACCCGCTTCAATGGCATACGGCTTGCTATCGGCAGAGCCATCGGCGGTCGATCCCGGATGCACGCGCCAGTGATACAGCACATGCGCAACGTGCTCAAAGCGCGCGCCGGCTGCAAGGCAGCGAAGCGTCAAGTCGTAGTCCTGGGCGCCCGCAACGTCTTCTGGGGACATACCAATGTGATCGATGAGCGCCTTCTCCACCATCAGGAAATGCGTCACGCAGTTATGGCTATAGAGCAGGTCGACGTTGAGTACGGTCTTAAAGACCGGCTGGCCCCACTCCCCCGTTTTCTGGAACATGTCCTCATCACAGAACAGGACCTGGGGACGCTCGCCCTCGGCCGCCTTGTTCAGCGCGGAAACATACTGGAATAACGCGTCCGGTTCCAGAATGTCATCGTGGTCCAAGAAAGCGATGTAGTCGCCTGTCGCTTGCTCGATACCTGCGTTGGTGTTGACCACAATGCCGCCGTTGCCGGGAAGCTCGATGCGACGGATGCGCTCGTCGTTGGCACCTGCCGCAAGGGTGGCCACCGCGTCCCATTCGGGCGAGGCGTCCATAAGCAGCAATTCCCAGTTGTCATAGCTCTGGGCTTGCACCGATTCCAGCAGCTCGCGCAGGTAGACCCGATCAGTCTTGTAGCACGGCACCACAATGCTCACGAGCGGTCTATAGGCAAAGGCCGCCGAAGCGACACGCTGGCACGCCAAATCGCCCGGCTTTGCGCGATGCTGCTCAAACCAACGTCGATAAGCTGCGTCGTCTGCACGCGCGTCCTTCATACGGTTCCAGCTGTCGTCGACCATGCCGTTGTACAGGCGACCATCCATGGCGCAAAACCCGCTTTGGATCCGCTCTGTGGGATCGCTCACGATCGCGACAAAATCTCGTATATCCTGAGGCATCTCAACGCTCAGAAACGTTTTATTGACGCGGCATCCGTCCTGCTGCGGCACATCGACCTGCGACTCAAACACATGCACGGTGACATCGATGGCATTCATATGCGTATCGGAGATCTGGAACTCGGGTGCGCACTGGGGGTCTCCCGCCCAGGTAACCTCATAGCGCCACACCGCGCCGGAGTCTGCCGGCAAATAGCGAATGGCATCGATCTCGTAGCGACCGCAGCATTCGCCACGCTGCGCATCGCGGATAAGCGCGCACAGCGCAGGCTTTGCTTTGTAGTTAATCTTGGATTCCAGCTTGGCCACGCGGCTATCGAGGCGAATAGAGCCCAACCTTTGACCACCGGATGCAAAAACGACATCCATCGACGAGCCATCCAAAAACGGAAGTACCATGACGGCGAGCTCGCGCTCGTAACCGGAAACGGAAGGGCAAAGCGCCAGCACACGGCCATGATCGACCGGGAGCACCAGCGACGGCACACGAGAACCGCTCGTCGTCGCATGGACAAACGCTTGAGAACCCTCCCGCTCAATAAGCGCGGCGACATCCTGACCGGCAAAACGAAGCAGCACAAACAGACGGCCCTGGCTGCGGCAAAGTGCCAAACGTTTGATACTCATCTACACTTCTCGCTTTCCCAGGGCGTTCGCTGCCATGCGTTTGCAGGCACCCAGGCGCCCAAACCTCAAGACGTCGTAATCGAACATGAGCTTTTTGCACAAACGAGCAGCAGGGGCCTTACCGATAAGTGCCGCGCGCACCATGGCGGCAACCGAAGGAGCACATTGTGCGAGCGCAGCATCGTTGTCCACGGCAGAACCGTTAAGCGCCGCGGCAACGGCAGCAAACACTTTGCCGCAGTCCGAACCCAGCAACCTCAGCGCATCGTACAGCACCAGATCACACAGGAAGTACGCCAGGTCATCAGCATGCTGTGCGTCGAGACCGTCGCGCTGCCAGTCAGCCAGCATAGCGGAGTAAATCTTCACGTGCTCCAGCAGACGTGTCTCGTCGTCGTAGCGCATGGTGTCCATGAGCGAACCCTTGCGAGCCACGCGATAGTCGTACAACTTGTTCGAGATAAGCGCGGTCTTGTGCGAACGACCGTACACGGCAAAGTCGAAGACCTGGTCCTCGCCATACTTAACGGTTTCGTCGAACACGATCCCGTTGCCCAGCAAGAAGTCGCGCTTGCAGGCGGTGCGCCATGCAAAGGGACGAGACGCTTCCTTAAACAGCAGGTCGGAGCTATAGCCCTCAAACGACACATCGCGCGGGCTAAGCACATAGTTAAGCCACGGATACCCCGCCTCCAGCGGATACGGGTTCGCGCCAAAGGTCAACACGTCGCAGTCCTCGCGCTCAAAGGCATCGACGATCACGCGGCATGCATCGGGCGTAAAGCGGTCGTCGGAATCCAAGAACGCGACAATAGGCGCCGTGGACGCGGCGATGCCTGCATTGCGCGCGCTCGACAGGCCCCCGTTCTCTTTATCGACCAACGTAAAGCGCGCGTCCTTTTCGCAATAGGCAGCCGCAATATCGCGCGAACCGTCCGGCGAGCCATCGTTGACCAGCACGCCTTCCCAATCGGGCATGTCCTGCGCAAGCAGGGAGTCCAGGCACCAGGCCAGGCACTCCTCCACCTTATAGATGGGAACGACAACGGAAATCTTGGGGGTAGTCATAGCCAAGTGCTCCTACTGTGCGGCCGGCACGTCATCGGGATGCGGATTATCGCCGTAGGTGCGCTGATACGTCAGCACGCGCCAGACCAGCGGCAGGCCGCCAATCTTAAAGTAGTGCTTAAACGTATTGAGCTTGCCGGGCTTCTTAAAGTCAAAGCGCGAATCGATATAAGCACGGGGCGACTTGACCATCAGGCGCAAGTCGGTCTCGCCGCGCGGATCGAACAGCGACAGATCAAAGCGACCGGCATCCCAATCGGCCTTGAGCTCGGGCGAAGCCTTCTCCCAAAACTGCTCGCGCAGCTCATCGACCAGACGCTCGTCATTCCAGCGATACGTATCGACCTTCATGCGCATTAAAATGCCCTGGAGCTGAACCTTGAGCTCGGGACGTTCATCCAAAAAACGTTGCATCTCGGCATATTCGTCGCACACGCAAAACACCTTGTTGGGCGAATTAACAGAGCTCTTCTCATTGTCCTGGCGATAGCACAGGATGGGGTCCGCAATAAACGCGGCACGCTCGGCGCACGCCCAGACCTTAAAGTTAAAGCCTGCGTCCTGATACGAGGCGCCCGGCGTGGGAAGGAACCGAATCTGATTGTCGTTGAGGAACTCGCGCCGATAGATGGCAGACCAAATGGAAGGTTTGCGGTAGAAGATGCCAGGGCGATCGACGGGGCGATACGCGGCGCCCGTCATATGCTCATCGATAATCCCAAACAGCTCACGGCGCTCACTGGGCGCGGACCAATACAGGTAAAAGTCGCCCTTTACCACATCGGCATGCTCAGCATCGGCCTTGGCAACCAGCTTTTGGAGCGAATCCTCAAACATAAAGTCGTCGGACTCAAGGATGCCCACGTACTCGCCGCGCGCCATCTCCAGGCCGCGGTTCATCGAGTCACCGTAGCCGCTGTTGGCCTTGTCGATCATCTTCACACGGGGGTCGCGCTCCATGTACTCGCGGATGATATCCGGCGAGCTATCGGTGGAACCGTCATTGATACAGATGATCTCGATGTCCTTAAGCGTCTGCGCCACGGCGGAATCGAGGCACTCGCACAGGTAGCGTTCGACATTGCAAATGGGGACAAGCAGCGAAACTTTAGGGGTATCAGAGTTCTGCAAGAGAACCTCCTGTTGAGTAGCGTGTGACAGGGTTATTTTAACAGCCGAGTTGCGGCGAGCGGCAGCGCTTGGAATTAGATAAAGCGCTCCAGGCAGGCTTTGAGACCGCGAGTCGAAAGATAGAACAGCGTGGCGTCTGCCATCGAAACGCCCGAGGTCGCCGCAACGAGCTTGTGGGCAACACGGCGAACGGCGCCCTTAGCAGGCATATCTGCCCAGTCCGTTCCCAAAAACGTCGCGAGGTCCATGTTGACGCGAGCCGCCACGCGATGGAAGTCATCGGCATCCAAGCGCGCCAGGTCGAACACAGTTAGGTCCAAAAACCAAGTTATCAGCTCGCCGGGGCACAGGTCTAAAAGACCGTAGGCCGCCCAGTCCTCCAAGACCTCCTCGAGCATCCTCATGTGGGCGTCAAGCTTTTTGGCGCGAGCCTCGGCACTGTTGAACTCGTGCGTCGCCGATTCACTCTCCATCACGTAGTGGTAGAACTTGTCCGGCATGACGACGGTCTTGCGGGCAAGCGCATAAGCCGCAAATTGGAAGACGACGTCCTCGCCCAAAGCCAAACCGGGGGCGAAGCGAATGCCTTCGCGATTGAGCAGCTCGCGCGAAAAAGCCGCACGGCAGGCATAGGGCTGCGCATTCGAATGGAACAGTAGTTGGGGATCACGGGCGCCGAAGGTACCAGCTTTGGGGCTCATGAGTTGCTGGACGCGTTTGGGGGCAGCATCGGCAGGTTCACAGACGCCGCCAAAAACGGCGACCTCGGCATCTGAAGACTCCATGGCATGCAGCACGCGCTCGACCGTCTGGGCGTCGATGTAATCGTCGGCGTCTACAAAGAAAACCACCTCGCCCTTGGCGGCATCGATTCCGGCATTTCGGGCGAACGAGACGCCCGCGTTTTCCTGGTCAATCACCAGTACGTGATCGTCGGCCTGCGCGATCTGGCGCAACACGTTCAACGAATCATCAGTCGAACCGTCGTTGACGCAGACAACCTGAATCGAGCGCTCGGACTGGGCCAACAGCGAATCGAGACATCGCTGAATGGAGCGCGCAGAGTTGTAAACGGGGACGACAATGGTAGCTTTAGGACACGAGGCCTCTCCCATGCCGACCTACCCCCTCAGCGATTCGATGAGGAAGGCAGCAACCACGCCTGGGCCTCCAACCGAGGCGTAATACTTAGCACGCCCCAAGGCACCATCCGTCGCAAAACTCGGGTGCTCGTCAACCCAGCCCTCAGGATCTTTGAGGATGGCAGCGAGATTTGCGCGCTTCCACGGCTTGAGGTCGTCAAGCGAAAAGTCCCCGGCGTCCAAGGCCGCCTGAAATTCCTTGGCCATCTGCACCAGGAACTCCTTATAGAACTTAGGCGCCAGGCGCACGTAGTTCCACATGTACGAATCGTACTTAATGAGCTGATTGAACTTGAGCATGCGCGCGACATCGACGCTTGCGTGGTCGCGGGCATAATCCTCTCGAATCCAACGCTCAATCTCGGCATACTCGGTATTGACGCAAAACACCTTAGCCGAAGAATTGACCGAGGAATTCTCGTTGTCCTGGCGATACGACAACACGGCATCATGCAGGTAAACAGCCTTATCGGCGCACGCGATCACCTTAAAGGCAAATGACGTGTCCTGAAAGGATGCCCCCGGAGTCGGCAGGAACTTAATGCCGTTGCGCTCAAGAAAATCGCGACGGTACACGGCCGACCAAATCGACGGCTTTTGCTTAAAGAACTGCGTCGTATCGCTCGGGTGCACCGGCTTACCGCAATCCCGAGGTCTAAACATCTCGTGCAGCGAACGGCGCTCCTCGGGCTTAGACCAGTAGAAATCAAAGTTCGCCTTCGCAAAGTCGGCATTATTGCTATCGGCGGCCGAGACAAGATTTTCGAGTGCGTCGGGCGCTATAAAGTCATCGGACTCTAAGATGCCGACGTACTTGCCACGCGCCATCTCCAGGCCATGGTTCATCGAGTCGCCGTAGCCGCTGTTGGCCTTGTCGATCATCTTGACGCGCCCATCGCGATCCATATACTCGCGGATAATCGCGGGCGAGTTGTCGGTCGACCCGTCGTTAATGCAGATGATCTCGATGTCCTTGAGCGTCTGCGCCAGGGCGGAATCGAGGCACTCGCGCAGGTAGCGCTGAACATTGTAAATGGGAATAAGCAGCGACAGAACAGGGCTGCCAGAGGCGTTAGTAGACAAATGTGCTCCTTAGGAAATACCTGTCGTTTCATGGTATCAAAGGGTCAGCGCGCCAGCGGGCGGTTATATAATCTATGGAGCTCGCAGAGGCAAACCGATAAGAAAGGACGTCATGCAGCCCAAAGCCGCACGCAACATACCCATCGAAGCCTTGCGCTTGATCGCGGTCGCCGGCATCGCGGTATTCCACACGTTTCAGTGGACCTTCCAGGGGACCTGCGTCGGCTTGCAGGAATACACGCCGCTCGCCGCCTTCCCCTACTCCGGCGCACTCGGCTTTATCAACTTGCTGGGCTGCTGGGCCAACGAGGTCTTCTTTATGACCTCGGGCTATTTTCTCATCGCTTCGGCCGCGCGTGCTTGGGACGGTGGAGCAGCGTGGAAGTCACAAATGCAGCGGATGGCGCAGCGTCTGGGCAAGGTTGTTATGCCCACCGCGTTTTATTGCCTCGTGGCGCTGACGTGGTCCACGGTCGTCTCCCCCATTCCCGATGTTACCCTCAATACGCACTACTGGTACACACTAGGCCTTGAGTTTATCTGGGTCTATGCCGCCACGGTCTTCATGGCGCCATGGTTTGGACTGGCCAAGATCCGACTCTCCCAGAAGAGCTACACGACGACGGTCATCGCCGTTGGCATCCTCGCATTTGTTGTTAACGGGTATTTAGCCGCCATGAGCGCGACAAACGGCGGTGAGTTTTCTTGGCTCCAAAAGCTCATGAGCGCCGTCACGTACGTTATCGCGTTTTTGATCGGTGGGCTGCTCCGCGACGTTACCGATGTCATGGATTCGGACAGGGCGGGCGCCTTGGGCATGCGCTCGCTCGTAACGGTTTTGGTACTCACCATCATCCTGGAAGGAGCACTCTCCTTCACCGACAACCTCACGGCGATGGCAGTCCTCTCCTACAAATCAACCTCGCTGATCTCGTTTGCCCTCGCTGCCGCCTCCTTGCTCTTTGCGGCAACCCGACGCAGTGCCTCAGGCAATCCGCGGACTGCAGGTGTCATCGTCACCTTATCGACCGCCACGCTCGGTTTCTATGTGACGCAGTCGCTCACCAGTAGCCTGTGGCGTCCCGTCTTCAATACGTTGCTCGCAAACATACTGGTCAGCCAAAACAGCCCGGCAGCTATATGTATCGTCACGGGTACCGTCATTAGCATCGTCTTTGCCTTAGCGCTCCTCATCATCGACGCAGCTAGAAGCCTTATCGCTCGCAAGCCCAAGCGGCAATAGAGACGCTGCCGTCAGACGCTAAAGCCGCTACAGCCGTGGCAGGTTCCTGCGTTTTATTCAAAGCTTGCCGCCAAGGTGCGCCGAGCCTTTACAATAGGACAGTCCCAAGGACGTATTCGATAGCTTCCGCGCAGCACTCGCCCGCCGCGCGTGAAAGGATATATTGCCCCATGCCTTCAACCCTCCCCGCTCCCATCGACAAACTCGCCATCGTTGTCGTCACCTATAAGCGCCAGGAACTCCTGGCCAACTTGTTCGACTCTATGACCAAGCTCACTGCCGCGCCCTGGCGCATCGTGATTGTCGATAACGAGAATTCGCGCGAGACCAAGGCCATGTGCGCCGCATTCAACGAGCGCCTCGCCACCCTGTGGGGCATCGACACCAACCAGCCCGATGCAAAGGGTGGCACCAACCGCGTTATCTACGCGCCGCAGCTCAAAAACGGCGGCGGCGCAGGTGGCTTCTCCGCCGGCACCAAGTGCGCCTACGACCTGGGCGCTCAGTGGTTCTGGGTGATGGACGACGACGTGCTCGTCATCCCCGAAGGCATCGAGCGTCTTGCCAAGTGGACCGATCGCTACGATGTCATCCAGGGTTCGCGCCTGGACTTTGACGGCGGCGCCTTCTTTTGGCAATACCAACTCATCCTTTCACTCGGCATTCCCAACCCTGTCGCCAAGTGGGACCTGGGACCCGAGGGCTACCGCGCCATGAACCAGCTATGCTTTGAGGGCGGCATGTTCTCGCGCCGCGTGGTCGATAAGATCGGCCTGCCCGATGCGCGATTCTTTATCTACGGCGACGATGCCTGCTACGGCTACGTAGCCAGCCAACACTTCCCCGCCGTCGTTGTTGCCGACGTGGTTCTCAAGCGCGCCCGCGCCGTCTCTAACTGGGATATCGCCGGCAAACGCCAGCTCAACTCTACGAGCGACACCAACCGCTACTACATCATGCGCAACCGAGGCTTCCTCGCTCGCTATATGCAGATCTACGGTGACTACCACCCCATGCTGTTCCGCCTGGGCAATGCCGCGACCTTCTGCAAGGAATTCATTCGCCTGGCTGCGGTCGATAAGTGCTTTAAGACCGGCATTCCGGCGCTGCGCCGCGGCATGAAGGACGCCCGCAAGATCATCAAGGACCCCGACTGGAAGCCCATGCCGCCCATGAAGGACACCGAGTAACGGAAGCCGGAAACACCTCGGCGCTTAAAGCCGCTGGCACACCGTAGCCACATGCTGCCCATCAAAACCGAACCCCCAGCGCATGCGACCCACGCCGGGGCGCGGCACACGAATTTCGTCGATGCCATCGCGCTCTATGTCGAGTAGCGACTGCACGGCCAGCAATTCCAACCCCAGCGCATCCACATCGGGGTCATACATCATATTGATCGTTATAAGCGGGCGCTCGTCCAGCATGCCGATCGTGTCAGCTACGTCGAACACAGCGCCCGTAGGAAAAACCTGGATGTCCCAGCGACCCGCGCCACACTTTCGCCTCGAAGCAGGATTGGCATAGCCCGGCAAGCCAAAGCAGAGCCCCTGCAAGAACAGATGATATGGCAGCGGCTTATCTGGGTCGGTCTCACCGATTCCCGCATCCCCCAGGATGCGGCTTAGCGCCCGCCTCACGGTATCCTCGTTCCCACGGCACAGCCCGTCGCGAAACGCATCGACGTCTCGAATGTCTTCGGCAGCGCACTCAAACCACTCAACAATCACTAGACGCAAGGCTTGGCGAAGCTCTTTATTGGGCAATCGCAAAGCACGGAGCCGATCGCCATGCTCTGGCTCCTCAGTCATATCCGTCGTGAGAAAACCGGACAGATACAGCGCTGTCCACATGCCATCGTCAGGCGAGACATCTGGCTCTGCAGCGCCCAAACAAAGCGGGACCTCAGCACACCTATGGGCCTCGAGCAAATCAAACAAGACCGAAAGGCGGTCGAGATTCCACCCGGCAACTACCCTACTCAGGCAATCCGCATACCCATACAGATCGGCGCGCACAGGCGCCGTGCAGCCTCGATCCAGAAAACCGATCACACGCGCTGGACTCGAGCAATAGGCCCTACCAAACCGATATCCCTCGAGCCATTCACGCGCATCATCAAGATATTCCTCACGCCCAGCATGATTCAACAGAGCCTGGACCTCGGCATCCGAAAAGCCGAACCAACGGTCACACCACGTCGAAAGCGGCGTCGACAGACAATACGAGCAACTGCGCGAAGAAAGCGCCGCTTCGGCAGGACTGGGACGCTCCCCCATCAGACAAGCAAAGCGTAGCGAATGACCCGCGGCAGCAATGGCGTCAAACAGCACACGGTCAAGTAGTTCTGCCGGATCGGCGTCAGAAGCGTCCCTCGCGCTCGCACGGCGAGACCACGCCGCATCGTACCCATCAACGAGCAATACAACCTGCTCATCACAGGCAATCTCCAGCAGCTCTATGAGCACACCGAGCACCGAGTCAACCTCGTCCGCGCTCGCCACGTCACGCGCGACGCGTTCGATGTGACGCACCTTATCTCGAGCTAAATCCGGAGCCTCCAAGAGCGCCAACAAGCGAGCGCACTCGCCCGAAAGGGCATCGCGCACGACGCCGGCAACAGCGGGGCCACGCCTCGCAGCGCCAGAAAAGTCCAGCGATATCACCGGATAGCAAGCGTACTCATCCCGATAGCGCCCGCCGTCTGCATCCCAAATCTGAGCATCGGCAAACAAACGCTGACCAGCGCGACCGACCGCTGGACGCTCCAGAAAAGCCCTGAGCATCGACAAGTTCATGCTCTTGCCAAAACCCTCGGGTCGACAGCACACCACAACGGACGCGTCGCAGTCCAACACATCTGCAATAAACATGGTCTTGTCGACCAGCGTGCAGCAACCAAGAGCCTCCGCATAGTCATGCATGCCAATGGGTAAAGCCGCATCGTCGGCACAGCCGATCAAACGCACGCCAAAGTCGGCAGCACAACCATTATTTACCTGTTCAGACACCAAAACGTTCCCCCTAAATCGCAACACGATGCCAATTGTAATGACCGCCTCGCGCGTACCGATGTCGCCGCGCGATCATATCGGGCAACGGTAGGAACAAAGGCCTTGAGGGGGCATAACAAATCGTTGTGCAACAAAATGGGGCCCGATGCATTCGCACCGGACCCCGTCCTAACTCTTTAGTTATCTAGTAACCGAGAGGCTACTCCTCCGAGCCGTCCTCCCCAGAAGCTTTCTTCTGCTGATCGAGCTTATGCTTACCACTTACGATAGACGTAGCGCCCAGTGTGGCCAAGCTCGCGCTGGCAAGGCTCGCCATCACAATCAGATCGCCCGTCTTGGGCATGTTGCCGCCCGAGGACTTGGTCGTTGTAGTCGTCGTGGTGGTCACCGTTTTGGAGTCATTTTGCTCCTGGTTCTGGTTGTCGGTGTTGCCCTTGCCGCCGTCCTCGCCCTGCTGCTTTCCGTCCTCGGTCTTGCCCGTATTCTCGTCCTTATCCTCAGATTCAGACTTCTTACCATCGTCCTTCTTCTGAGCGGACTTGTCGTCCTTCTCCTCAGAGCTAGAACCCTTATCGGATTCGGTCTTCTCGGAAGCCTTGTCCTTAGAGTCGCCCTTTGCGGCCTCGGTCTTTTCCGTGGAAACCTGATCAGAGTTGTCCTTGTTCTGGGCCGAGCCGTTATTGACGCCAGCCATCAGCGAAGAGCCCAACGTAGAACCAAGCTGCACGGAGAAAGAAGGCTTCTTGTCCGGCGAAGCAACGGGGGCGTCCGGCGCCTTATTCGAGTCGTCCTTGGAAGCATCGGAATCAGGGGTTGCGTCAGAGCCGGAGCCGTTGTTAGAGCCGGTGTCAACGGACGAATCGCTCGAGCCGGTGGAAGAGTCAGAGGAACCTGCGTCGGTCGAACCAGAGGCGGCGCTGTCCGTATTGCCGGCAGAGCTTGAAGACGAATCGCCCGCAGCAGAGCCGTTCGAATCGGAGCCGTTCGAGGTAGAGCCGTCGTTGGTAGTGCCACCAGCAGAGCCATTACCGTCAGCATCGGTCGAGGGCGCATCCATCCTGTCATCGTTGGCATCGTCACTCGAGTCGTCATTCGAATCAGGTGTCGGCGAGGGCGCCGGCGCAGGCTCGGGCTGCACGGGCGTCGCAGCGGCCGCCTCGTCCTCGGCGATATAAACCAAGCAGTCCTTCAGCTCATTCTTATAACGATTCTTCCAGCCCTCATGATACTGGGGCTGGCTCGAATACTTGGTGGCGACATTGTTGACCACGCTATTGGAAAGCGCCGTCACAAACTCGCGGTCGGACATATCGTTGGAAAGATTCGCCCAGCGGAAAAAGTCCCTGCAGCCACCGGTGCCGCACATGTTGGTGATGCTCCACACCATGCCCTTAACACAGTCGGCGCGGCCGGAGATATCAATGCCCAGGCCGCTCTTGAGCCACGCCTCGGTCACTGCATAGTACGAGTTGTACGCATAGGCATCTTGAAGTGCAGAGAACTCAACAGGATCGGTGTTGTAAGCAACCTGGAAAGCCTCCTGCGCGATACGGCCCAGCTCGGTGAGCTGACCGTTCTCGGACATGGGATTGTTCGCGTTGGAAATCTCGCTGCCGCGATCAATCGCATCCTTGAGCATGCTGTATTTTTTGGGGTTGTAGTTGTAGGCCTGCTTCATAAACGGAATGAACGACCAACGACGGTCGAACTGGTAATAACCCAGCGCGTTATAGCCGTCACCGTACGAAAAGCCCTGGTTGTAGTTGCCATGGCTCTCGTACTTGGTAAAGTACTTCATCTCGGGAGTCACGTTGACAAACGAGACACCCTGGACCGACCTCAGCACGCCCGAGAAGGACTGCTGGGTGTAGAGACCCTTATCGATATCGGTGGCATCCGAGGCAACGCCCGGCGTGGGCTCCTCGGCAGCGGCGGGTGCCGGCGCGGAAACGGCGCCAAACGAAAGCGCCAGCGTCAGGCCCGCGACAATAGCAGAATGCTTGGGCTGCATAAGATCCTCCCTGCATTGGTGTAGTTAAAGTGCAGTTTGCAAAGATAGAATTAAGTATTGCAGCTCGCCCGTTGTTGCACAACAACCACTCGGTAAACGGCAACAACCCTCCGCGAAATCTTAAGGAATTGCGCTCAACCTACAGCTTAATGTCAAAGTTGATCTCGGGGACGGCGGCTAGGTCGGCCAACGTCACACCGTCGACGTACTTTTCGATCACGTCGTCCAGACCACGCCAGAACTTGACGGTCGAGCAAAGATCGCTGCGAGTGCAGCTGTTGTCGATGCCATCGCACGCCACCGGAGCCGTGCTGCCTTCAACGGCACGCAGGATGTCGCCGGCACGCACCTCAGCGGGGTCCTTGGCCATCATGTAGCCGCCGCCCTTGCCGCGCACGCTCTTAAGCAGGCCCGCCTTCATGAGCGGACGGACCAGCTGCTCCAAATACTTTTGCGAGATATGCTCGCGGTCGGCGACCTCGCGCAGGGCGATTTTGCCCTCGACGTCACCAAGCGCTGCGATATAGATCATCAGACGGAGGGCATAGCGGCCCTTAGAAGAAATGAGCATACCTACCCTCTCGTCGTAACCGGGACAAAATACCAGGCTTGTTTGTCCCAAATCTTATGCACGCGGGGCAAACAAACCTGATTATTATGTCCCACATCTAAAAAGTCGAGTGGATTAGTCGGGTTTTCCCTTGACTAACGCCGAACCCATAGTAACTTTATTCCGAGAAGATTCCTAGGGTTTAGTACACCTATGAGTACACCATATACAGAGAGGGACAGCATGAGCGCAAATCCGCTGCTTTCCATCGAAGGTCTGACCGCCTCCGTGGACGAGAAGACCATCCTCCACAACGTCAACCTCAACGTCGCCGCCGGCGAGACCCACGTGCTGATGGGACCCAACGGCGCCGGCAAGTCCACCCTCGGCCACCTGGTCATGGGCGACCCCGTCTACACGGTCAACGACGGCCGCATCGTCTTTGACGGCCAGGACATCACCGAGCTCACCACCGACAAGCGTTCGCGCGCCGGCCTGTTCCTGAGCTTCCAGGCCCCGGTCGAGATTCCGGGCGTGCCACTGTCGAGCTTTTTGCGCGCCAGCATCGCCGGCCGCCCCGGCCTGGAGATGAAGGGCAAGGAGTTCCGCCGTCGCGTCAAGGAGCTCGCGGCCGAGCTCAACATGGATACCGCCTACCTCAACCGCGAGCTGGGCGTGGGCTTCTCGGGCGGCGAGAAAAAGAAGGTCGAAATGCTCCAGCTTCTGCTGCTGCAGCCCAAGCTCGCCATCCTGGACGAGACTGACTCCGGCCTGGACGTCGACGCCCTTTCCACCGTCAGTCATGGCATGGACGCCTACCGCAAGAGCTGCGACGGCTCCATGCTCATCATCACGCACAACACGCGCATCCTGGAGCACCTGGATGTCGACCGCGTCCACGTTATGGTCAAGGGCCACATCGTGCGCGAGGACGACGCCTCGCTGATCCCCTGGATCGACAAGAACGGCTTTGAGACCTTCGAGCGCGAGGCCGCCGAGCAGCGCGCCCAGGCCGAGGCCGCCGCTGCCGAGCAGCAGGCGTAAAGGGGCGACGCAATGACCAAGAACCGCACCGAGGTCGCGGACATCGACCGCAGCCTCTACGACTTCACCTATGGCGAGGAGGGATTTGAGCGCCTCGACGCCGGCATCACGCCCGACATCGTGCGCGAGATCAGCGCCAAGAAGGACGAGCCGCAGTGGATGCTCGACCTGCGCTTAAAGTCCCTCGAGATCTTTAATCGTTTTCCCGACCCGACGTGGGGCCCCTCCATCGAGGGCCTGGACATGGATAACATCGTCACCTATGTCAAGCCCAACACCGACCAAAAGCACGACTGGGAGTCGGTGCCCGACGACATCAAGAGCACCTTTGAGCGCCTGGGCATCCCCGAGGCCGAGCGCAGCTATCTGGCAGGCGTCGGCGCGCAGTACGACTCCGAGCTCGTCTACCACAACATGCAGGACACGGCGTCTAAGATGGGCATCGTCTACTCCGGCATCGAGGAGGCCCTGCACGACCCGCAGTGGGAACCGCTCATCCACGAGAAGTTTATGACGCTCATCCCGCCCACCGACCACAAGTTTGCGGCCCTGCACGGCGCCGTATGGTCGGGCGGCTCGTTTGTCTACGTGCCCAAGGGCACCAAGCTCGACTTCCCGCTGCAGAGTTACTTCCGTCTTAACGCCAAGGGCGCCGGCCAGTTTGAGCACACGCTCATCATCGTCGAGGACGATGCCGACCTGCACTTCATTGAGGGTTGCTCCGCGCCCAAGTACAACGTGGCCAACCTCCACGCCGGCGCCGTCGAGCTCTTTGTGGGCAAGCGTGCGCACCTGCGCTACTCTACCATCGAGAATTGGTCCAAGAACATGTACAACCTCAACACCAAGCGTGCGCGCGTGGACGAGGACGGCGACATCGAGTGGATCAGCGGCTCCTTCGGTAGCCACGTGGGCTACCTCTACCCCATGAGCGTGCTCAGCGGACGCCGCGCCCGCTCGAGCTTTACCGGCATTACCTTTGCCGGCGCCGGCCAGAACCTGGATACCGGCTGCAAGGTCGTGCTCAACGCGCCCGATACTTCGGCAACCGTCGAGACCAAGGGCATCTCCAAGAGCGGCGGCATCCAGACCTTCCGCAGCTCCATCGTGGCCACGCCCAAGGCCGAGGGTTCCAAGGCAACCGTGAGCTGCCAGTCGCTCATGCTCGACGACCAGAGCCGCTCCGACACCATCCCCGCCATGGACATCCGCGCCAAGAATGTCGACATCGGCCACGAGGCCACCATCGGCCGTATCGGCGACGATAAGGTGTTCTACCTGATGAGCCGCGGTATCTCGGAGGAAGAAGCCCGTACCATGATCGTCAACGGCTTTGCCAACCCGGTCTCCAAGGAGCTACCGCTGGAGTACGCCGTCGAGATGAACAACCTGATCAAGCTCGAGATGGAAGGAGCGATCGGATAATGAAACAGACCACGAACACCGCTGCTACCACCCTTGAGCAGGTCAATGCGATGCCGGCTGCCACATGGGGCTGGCTGAAGATGAACCAGACCAAGCTCGAGCTCTCTGACGAGCTTGCCGCCGCTCCCGCCGAGACCGTTAAGGTTGAGGGCTTGGACGAGCAATTTGCTGGCGTGGCAGACGCGTTCGACGCCGCCATGGACGCCATGGCCGAGCGCTTCCCCGAGCGCCGCGCCTCCGCGCCCGGCGATGCCGCCGACCGCGCCCGCATCACGCCCGAGACCGAGCTCGACGTGCCCGCCACCTCCGTCTACCAGGCCGGTGCCATTAAGCTGGAGGAGGAGCTCTCCCCCGCTGAGGCCTTCGAGACTGGCATGGGCGAGGCTGCCTACACCTACCTGGCCGACCACGCCACCAAGCGCGTCGTCATCGATGTGCCCGCATACAAGCACGCCACGGTTACCGTGCGTGTGAGCGGTGTCGATGCCGCCGCGGCCATCGCCGCCATCGACGTCGTCGTCCGTCCCCAGTCGACGCTCGACCTGCAGATCGCCCTGGACTCCCCCGTTGCCGGCGAGGGCGTCGTGGGATCCGTGCTGCGCGTGTGCGCCCACGAGTACGCCACCGTCAACGTGACCTGCACGCAGACGCTCGACGATAGCTGGATCGCGCTCGACGACACCGGCCTGTTCCTGGACGAGGGCGCGCGCGTCAACGTGCAGCACACCGTCCTGGGTGCCGGCGCCAGCGCCACCGGCCTTGCCGGCGACCTGCTGGGCGATACCGCCAAGGTCACCATCGATACTGACTACCTGGGCGCCCGAGAGCAGGTGCGCGACTTTAACTACGAGCTGCGCCACCGCGGTCGCAAGACCGAGTGCGAGATCGACGCCAACGGCGTGCTGACCGGCACGTCCAAGAAGGTCTACCGCGGCACCATCGACCTCGTGCACGGTTGCAAGGGTGCAACCGGCACCGAGCGCGAGACGGTGCTTTTGGCCAACAAGGGCGTCGACAACAAGACCGTTCCCGTCATTCTCTGCGACGAGGACGACGTCGCCGGCAACCACGGAGCCACCATCGGCCACGTCCGCGACGAGCAACTGTTCTACCTCGCCTGCCGCGGCCTTGACCAAAACGCCGCCGAGGACCTGTTCGTCCGCGCCAAGCTGGAGGACGCCGCACTTTCCGCCACCGACGAGCGCACCCGCGCCGCCGTCGTCCGCCTGGGCAACAACCTGATCGACAACTTTGAAGAGGAGCTCGCATGATCGACACCGAGCACGTTAAATGCGACACCTGTACCGCACCGGAGCCTATGGAGCTCGACGCCAGCGACGAGGCCTCGCGCGGCTGGCCTACCGTCGACATCGAGACTAATCCCTACAAGGCGCAGTTCCCGCTGTTCCAGCAGCACCCCGAGATCGCCTTCCTCGATAGTGCCGCTACCGCGCAGCGTCCTGCCTGTGTGCTCGACGCCGAGCGCGACTTCTACCAGCGCATGAACGCCAACCCTCTGCGCGGCCTGTACTCGCTGTCCGTCGAGGCCACTGAGGCTATCGCGAAGGTGCGCCAGCAGATCGCCGACCTCATCGGCGCTGCCCAGGCCAACGAGGTCGTCTTCACCCGCAACACGAGCGAGTCGCTCAACCTGGTCGCCAAGAGCTTTGCACCCACAGTCCTCGAGCCGGGCGACGAGGTCGTCATCACCATCATGGAGCACCACTCCAACCTGATTCCGTGGCAGCAGGTCTGCCGCGAGACCGGCGCCAAGCTCGTCTACCTCTACCCCACCAAGACCGGTCAGCTCACCACCGAGGAGGTTCTTGCCAAGGTTGGTCCCAAGACCAAGATTCTGGCCGTGGGTCAGGTCTCCAACGTGTTGGGAGTCGAGAACCCAGTCAAGAACCTCGGCAAGCTCGTGCACAAGTATGGCGGCTACCTGGTCGTCGACGGTGCGCAGTCGCTGCCGCACATGCCGGTCGATGTGGCCGACCTGGGCGCCGACTTCTTTGCCTTTAGCGCACACAAGGCTATGGGCCCCATGGGCATCGGCGTGCTGTGGGGCAAGATGGACCTGCTCAACGCCATGCCGCCCATGCTCACCGGCGGCGAGATGATCGACTCTGTTACCGAGCAGGACGCCGTGTGGGCGCCCGTTCCCGAGAAATTCGAGGCCGGCACACAGGACGCCGCCGGCATCTTCGCCACGGGTGCGGCACTCGACTACCTGGTCAACACGGTGGGTTACGAGAACATCCAGGCACGCGAGCAGGCACTCGTCCACTACCTGATGGGCGAGCTCATGCAGCTCGACTTTGTCCAGATCATCGGCTCCATCTATTGGGACAACCACCACGGCGTTGTGAGCTTTAACGTCCGCGGCATCCACCCGCACGACGTCGCGAGCATCATGGACATGGACGGCGTCTGCATCCGCGCCGGTCACCACTGTGCACAGCCGCTGCTCACCTGGCTGGGCGTCGAGAACCTTGCCTGCTGCCGCGCCAGCGTGGCCTTCTACAACGACAAGGCCGACATTGACAAGTTCATCGCCGGCCTGCATCACGTTTGGAGCACGTTCAATGGGTAATCTGTACACCTCCACCACATTTATGGAGCACAACTCGCACCCCGACTACAAGT
Source organism: Collinsella aerofaciens (assembly GCA_047014445.1). Taxonomy (GTDB): domain Bacteria; phylum Actinomycetota; class Coriobacteriia; order Coriobacteriales; family Coriobacteriaceae; genus Collinsella; species Collinsella aerofaciens_BX. The sequence continues at coordinate 102,596 of JBKXPS010000001.1, forward strand.
ACGAGATGGATGCTCCCACGCACGAGCACGACGGCATCAACCCCAGCTGCGGAGACGAGCTCACTCTGCAGCTGCGTGTCGAGAACAACGTGATCGAGGAGGCCTCCTTTACCGGCCACGGCTGCGCCATCAGCCAGGCCAGTGCCGACATCATGGCCGATCTCATCACCGGCGAGACCGTCGAGGAAGCTCGCCGCCTGGCAGAGCTCTTCCTCGCCATGATCCGCGGCGAGAAGCTCTCCGAGGAGGACCTGGAAGACCTGGACGAAGCCGCCCAGCTCCAGGACATCTCGCACATGCCCGCCCGCGTCAAATGCGCCGAGCTCGCCTGGCGCACCCTCGACGGCATGCTCGAGGGGCGAAATAATCAGTAGTACTTGTCCCAAATCTTAAGATTTTTGTTGGCCGAATCGCTTGACAAGAGTGGTTCGGCCATTTTCTATTCCGAGAGCTCAGTCTGTGCCTTCACCCGCGCATAAGCGCGCACGATACGAGAGACGGTACTTTTGCCAATCCCGGTATACCGCTCAATCTGGCGCACCGTAAAACCGGCATCGTGCAATCCAAAAATAACGGTATCGCGCTGCGCAGGCGGTGCGTCTTTAACCCCATGGAGCGGAGCCCCGAGGCTCTTCGCCAACTTGTCGGCAAAGGCGTGGCGTTCCCACTCTGTCTCTTTCATATCGCGCAGCGCCGGTTCGCCGCCGTCGGGCGTCGAAAGCGAATAGGCAATAAAGCCCTCGGCAGAACCAAAAAGCTCAAGCACGCAAGAAGGATCAGAAAATCCCCTCGCGACATCGGCCGCGTCACCGTCGTAAGCGCACAAATGCTCCGGAAAGCTGCTCCAGGGATAACGCTCAATGAGACTGATGCCCGCCTCCTGCGGATCGGCGTGAACGGAGCGAATAGCCTCCATCACTTGCCAGTCGGTATCGAGCGAGCGCCGGTCAAAACGGTTCTGGAACAGATGCCCTGTGCGCCCCGTGCGTTTATTGAACCGCCGCGCGTACGCCAAAAGCAGCCGGTGCATCGCCGCGCTCATCGCGTCCTCGTAATCTGCAAGCACCAGACGCACGTGATTGCCCATAAGGCACCAGGCGATAACCGTCACGCCCGCCTTGCGGCAGCACTCACGCATCAGCTCCAAGAACTCCCACCGGTCTTCATCGCCCTCAAAGATGAGCTGCTTGCCCGTACCGCGGGCACAGACATGGTAAAAGCCGGTAACCGTTCTCCAAACGCGCTGCATGGCGCTCCCTTCGCCGGGATCTGCTTGCCATCCAATACAGCACGATTGAAGCGTGCCATCAAAACATTCACGCAAAACAATTCGCTCGCGCGGCCAAAGGCAGTAAACAGGCGGCGAACGGCACCGTTGCAACAGGTCAACCCCTGCAACGCTTACAAAAGCTGACCAAAAGCTTGCCCAAGACGGACCCCCTCTACGGAAGTGCACGACCACAGAATATAGAGTTAAACCGTTTCAATTGAAAGTTCCGCGCATCTCGCTACGAAAACTGAGCCGTTCGCCGAATATTCCGTGCATTTCGCGGTATTATAGGGGCTGCATGTCATGTCCCTTTCGAAGGGTCGCCCGGCAATCGCCAGCCACGGCCCCCAGACGGGACGCCAACACGATAGAGAGGAGAGGCATGCAGTACTCACAGGAAGTGGAGAACATGTGCCCCGTTGCCAAGGGTGCATACCACGGCCCCGCACCCATCCCCGAGGAGGGCAAGTGGGTCCAGGCTAAGGAGATTTCCGACATCTCCGGTCTTACGCACGGTGTGGGTTGGTGCGCACCTCAGCAGGGCGCCTGCAAGCTCACGCTGAACGTCAAGGACGGCATCATCGAGGAGGCCCTCGTTGAGACCATCGGCTGCTCGGGTATGACCCACTCTGCCGCCATGGCTTCCGAGATCCTTCCCGGTAAGACCATCCTCGAGGCCCTCAACACCGACCTCGTCTGCGACGCCATCAACGTTGCTATGCGCGAGATCTTCCTGCAGATCGTTTACGGCCGCAGCCAGACCGCGTTCTCCGAGGGCGGCCTGCCCGTGGGCGCCTCCCTCGACGACCTCGGCAAGGGCCTTCGCTCTCAGGTCGGCACCATGTTCGGCACCAAGGCCAAGGGCGCTCGTTACCTCGAGCTCGCTCAGGGCTACGTCACCCGCATGGCTCTCAACGACAAGAACGAGATCATCGCATTCGAGTTCCTGAACCTCGGCAAGTTCACCGACGCCGTCAAGGCCGGCAAGACCCCCGAGGAGGCCATCGCTGGCGCTATGGGCCACTATGGTCAGTGGGAGAACGCTGCCAAGTACATCGACCCGCGCACCGACGAGGAGACTCACTCCGTCGCCAGCGTGTTCCCGGTTCACGAGTAGAAAGGGAGGGAAATAACTATGACTGTTACGTTCGAAGGTTACGAGCGCCGCGCTGACAAGATCAACAAGTGCCTCGCCGACAACGGCATCGCCTCCCTCGAGGAAGCTCTGCAGATCTGCACCGACAAGGGCTTCAACCCGCGTGAGATCGTCAACAACACCCAGTCCATCGCCTTCCAGAACGCCGAGTGGGCCTACACCCTCGGTTGCGCTCTCGCTGTCAAGCGTGGCGCCAAGTCCGCTTCTGAGGCTGCCGCCATCATCGGCGAGGGCATCCAGGCCTTCACCGTTCCCGGCTCCGTCGCCGAGGACCGCAAGGTCGGTCTGGGCCACGGCAACCTGGGCGCTATGCTGCTCTCCGACGACACCGAGTGCTTCGCCTTCCTGGCCGGTCACGAGTCCTTCGCTGCCGCTGAGGGTGCTATCGGCCTGGCTCTAAACGCCAACAAGGCTCGCAAGAAGCCGCTGCGCGTCATCCTCAACGGTCTGGGCAAGGACGCTGCTCAGATCATCGCCCGCATCAACGGCTTCACCTACGTGAAGACCCAGTTCGACTACTTCACGGGCGAGCTCAAGGTCGTCGAGACCATCCCCTACTCCGATGGTCCCCGCGCCGCCGTCAACTGCTACGGCGCCGACGACGTCCGCGAGGGCGTTGCCATCATGTGGCACGAGAACGTCGACATCTCGATCACCGGTAACTCCACCAACCCCACGCGCTTCCAGCACCCCGTCGCTGGCACCTACAAGAAGGAGCGCCTCGAGGCTGGCAAGAAGTACTTCTCCGTCGCTTCTGGTGGCGGCACTGGTCGTACCCTGCACCCGGACAACATGGGCGCCGGCCCTGCCTCTTACGGCATGACCGACACCATGGGCCGTATGCACTCCGACGCCCAGTTCGCCGGTTCTTCCTCCGTGCCTGCGCACGTTGACATGATGGGTCTCATCGGCATGGGCAACAACCCCATGGTCGGTGCCACCGTCGCCTGCGCTGTCGCCGTCGAGGAGGCCCTCAAGGCCTAATCGCGCCCGCGCGATGCTCATATAGTTGAGCTTT
>JBKXPS010000001.1:106229-109094 GCA_047014445.1 Collinsella aerofaciens
TGCGACAATGCGCCGGACGAGAAAGGAATCCGATGGAATCGACTGATGTACTGGTAATTGGATCTGGCATTGCGGGCCTTTGCGCCGCCATCGAAGCGGCACGCACGGGTGCAACCGTCACTGTGGCAAGCGCCGGCAAGACTATGAGTGGATCGAGCTTCTTCCCCGGAACCTGGGGCCTAGGGCTTATCGGACCCGTTAACGAAGACGACGAGCAGGACCTCATCGACACCATCCTGGCCGTCGGCGGCGGCGTTGCCGACCCCGAACTCGTCCAAGCGTTCGTCCACGGCATTCCCCAAGCGATTGACTGGCTCGAGCAAGACCTGGGCGTTGAGCTCCAGCGTCCGCAAAGCGCCAAGAGTGCTCAACAAAAGCAATTTATCCCCTGCTTTGACCACAAGACGCGCATGTGGCGCGGCCTCACCCGCAAGCCCCTTGAGGACGCTCTGACGACCTGGATCGAGTCGCTCGGCATTCGCCTGCTCCCCCGCCATGAGCTTATCGACCTTGTTGAGGACACGAACGGCAGAATAACCGGAACCGTACTCTACGACCTTACCGAAAATCGAATCGTGCCCTTTGCTGCCGAGGCCACGGTCATCGCAGCCGGTGGCACAGGCGGCCTGTTCGAGCGCAGCCTTACGTCGGCTGATGTGCTCAGTTCCTCGCAGGCCATCGCGCTGGCGCACGGCGCAACACTTACTAATATAGAGTTCATGCAGATGATGCCCGGCTTCATCGAGCCCAGGCGTAACTTGGTCTTCAATGAGAAAACCTGGCGCTACGTGCACGTAGACCAGCCGGTAGATATTGCCGACGACAAGCTGGACGACCTGCTCGAGCAGCGCTCTGGATATGGTCCCTTCACGTCACGCTTGGCCTCCCGCGCTATCGATCTCGTCATCGATCAGGCAGGTGTCGAAGGCCTGGCACTCCACTACGACTTCCCCCGCGAGGATGTCCCAGAGTTTGTGCAGACCTTTGCCACCTGGCTGCAAGACGAGCACGGCATCGCGCCGACCGACGAGATGCGCGTTGCGATGTATGCCCACGCCGCTAACGGCGGCATCAAGATCGATAAGACCGCGCACACGGGCGTTGAGGGCCTCTACGCTTGCGGCGAGGCGACAGGCGGCATGCACGGCGCCGACCGCATTGGTGGCTTGTCAAGCGCCAACGGCATCGTATTCGGACGTATCGCGGGCGCATCGGCAGCCCTTGCAGCGCAGAAAGAGCCTGAGGCGGCCCTGAAGGCGGATATCACCCTCCCCCAGTACGGCATTGCCGCAACAGATGCCGAACGCCTGACACACAGCCTTAGGCACACGATGAGCACCTTTTGCATGATCAACAGGACCGAAACAGGCCTATCCGAGGCCCTGCAACAGCTTGAAAGCCTGCAAGACGAAGCCACGGCTCTAAATAAGCCACATGCCAACGACAGCGAAATCGCTGCCCTCGCCCGCCTGCAATCGCAGATTCAACTAGCACAGGAAATGGTCAAAGCCATGCGCAAGCGGACCGAAAGCCTGGGTTCGCACTATCGAGCGGACTAAGCCGAGCACCCCTCCAGAGCAGAACACAACTTCTCGATATTAATGGGTCCCGTGAACTCAAAGCGACACAGGGCCCATTCGTGTCCGCGCGGGCAAATATACTCATTCTGAATACGGAGTCGACATAGTCCACGTAGACAAACGAACAGAAAGGAAGAGATATGGACAGCAGGGATATCGAGAAATGGCGTGTCGAACTTGACAGCTACGCCCATGTAGAAGACGGCGTTGAGTATTGGCTCGCACGCGATTTAATGGAACCCCTCGGATACACCCAATGGCGTAATTTTGAGACTGCAGTTAAGAGATCCATGGCATCGTGTGACACCAATAAAATGCCTGTTGCCGCCCATTTTGCTGAGGCCAGCAAAATGGTAGATGCCGGCATCGCCAAACGAGCCGTAAAAGACTACAAGCTGACGCGCTACGCATGCTATTTAATCGCCCAAAACGGAGACCCAAACAAGCCCGAAATCGCACTCGCACAGGCGTACTTCGCCGTGCAGACACGCCGTCAGGAGCTCATAGAGCAGCGCTTCGCAGAGATTCAGCGCTTGCAGGCGTGCCACTCGCTATCCGATTCAGAGAAACAGCTCTCGGGCATTGCGTTCAAACGAGGCGTGGACTCCAAAGGATTCGCGATCATCAAGTCGAAGGGCGATGAGGCGTTATTCGGCGGCAGAAGCACGGCGGACATGAAGCGGCAGCTTGGTGTGTCCAAGAGTGCTGCATTGGCGGACAAGCTAGCCGATGTTCTCATCAAAGCAAAGGACCTCACGAACTCGATGACGGCCTTCAACGCCGAGGAACACGACTTGTACGGTCTGGACCAGATCAAACAAGAACACGTCGAGAACAACACGAGCGTGCGTGGCAGCCTCATCGACCGCGGAATTGTTCCCGAGAACCCACCGCCTGCCGAGGATACAAAAAAGCTCGAGCGTCGCGTGAAGGCAGACGAGAAGAAACTCAAGGAGGGTACTGACGGTTTCACCGATCCCCAGGGTAGACTCAATCTGTGAAAGCGGCCGCGCCCTTTCGGGTTCGACCCCATGCGAGGTTAACAAAAAAACGACCAGCCTAAGCCAGTCGCTTTAACGATCTTTGGGTGGGCCGTCAGGGGGTCAGCCTGCTGCGCAGGCGGCCGCTGCGGCGCCAAGGCGCCTTGCGCGCTGCGCTGGTAAATGCTTACGCATTTCCTCAGCTCCGCGCCCTTTCGGGTTCGACCCCATGAAAGGTCAACAAAAAAAGACGGCCAACCGAAGTTGACCGTCTTAACTTGCTTTGGTGGGCCGTCAGGGGGTCG
>JBKXPS010000001.1:109194-258646 GCA_047014445.1 Collinsella aerofaciens
AACCCTGGACCTTGGGATTAAGAGTCCCCTGCTCTACCAACTGAGCTAACGACCCAAAGCTAAAGTCCGTTGTGGCGGACTTTAGAGGAAATATCGTGTGGTGGGCCGTCAGGGGGTCGAACCCTGGACCTTGGGATTAAGAGTCCCCTGCTCTACCAACTGAGCTAACGACCCGATATCAACACGAAGCAAGAACTGGGGTGGGTAAAGGGACTCGAACCCTCGACCTACGGGACCACAACCCGTCGCTCTAGCCAACTGAGCTACACCCACCGTGTCCTGTGCGCTTCGCGCTCGACTATTATTGCAAGGAACGCCACGTGATGCAAGCCCCAATTTTCAAGAATTTTGAAAAGAGTCTTTCGAGACCATTTCGAGCAAATCCCACCGGTTTCATAGGAGTAAACTTGCCCCACTGCAAATGCTCGAAAGGACCGTCATGAAAGAACTCTCCAACCGCACGGCAACGTTTACCGATTCGGTCATCCGCCGCATGACACGCATCTCCAATAAGTACGGCGCTGTCAATCTCTCGCAGGGCTTCCCTGACTTCGATCCCCCAGCGCAGCTGCTCGATAGCCTCAGCACCATCGCCACCGACCCCAAGCCGCTTTACCACCAGTACTCCATCACCTGGGGCTCCCAGGCCATGCGTGAGGCGCTTGCCGCCAAGCAGGAGCATTTTATGGGCATGTCGGTAAACCCCAACGAGAATATCGTAGTCACCTGCGGCTCCACCGAGGCCATGATGGCCGCCATGATGACGGTTACGAACCCCGGAGACAAGGTCGTCATCTTCTCGCCGTTCTACGAGAACTACGGCGCCGACACGATCCTTTCGGGTGCCGAGCCTATCTACGTGCCGCTCAACCCGCCCACATTCGACTTTGACCGCGAGACACTCGAGGCGGCCTTCCGCGACAACGACCCCAAGGCCATCGTCCTGTGCAACCCTTCCAACCCTTGCGGCAAGGTCTTTACGCGCGAGGAGCTCACCTTTATCGCCGACCTCTGCAAAAAGTACGACACCTACTGCATCACCGACGAGGTGTACGAGCACATCGTCTACGCGCCCCACGAGCACGTCTATATGGCCACGCTGCCCGGCATGTTCGAGCGAACCATCAGCTGCAGCTCGCTGTCCAAAACGTACTCCATCACCGGCTGGCGTCTGGGCTACACCATTGCCCCGGCCCAGATCACCGAGCGCATCAAGAAGGTCCACGACTTCCTCACCGTGGGTGCCGCCGCTCCCCTGCAGGAAGCTGTCGTCACCGCCCTCAACTTCGACGACAGCTATTACCAGGAGGTCCTCGACCTCTACACCGCCAAGCGCGACCTGTTCTGTCAGGGACTCGGCAGCATCGGCCTCACGCACAACGTGCCGCAGGGCGCCTACTACGTCATGATGGACATCTCTGAGTTTGGCTATGACAGCGACCTCGAATTCTGCGAGGACCTCGCGTCTAAGGTGGGCGTGGGCGCCGTGCCCGGCTCGAGCTTCTTCCGCGAGCCCGTCAACCATCTGATTCGTTTCCACTTTGCCAAGCGAGACGAGACGCTTAACGCGGCGCTGGAGAACCTCAAGTCGCTACGTGATAAAATCAAGCCGCGCGGGTAAGGACGGCCCGGCAACTAAAGCAACCAAAGAAGCCCCGCACCGCCCGCCGCGTTGCGAGGCTTCTTTCTATAGCGCTTTCTTAAATAGTTTAGAGCTCTATACTTTAGTCACGGAGCAACTCGTCCCAGAGAGAGGAATACTATGGCAGAGCAGCAGCTTATCGGAGCGCTCGAGGCCGGTGGCACCAAGATGGTCTGCGCCACGGGCTATGCGGACGGTACGGTCCTAGAGCGCGAGCAGATCGCGACCACGACCCCGCAGGAGACCGTTGAGGCCGTCAACGCATGGTTTGCCGACAAGGGCATCGCCGCGCTGGGCATCGGCGCCTTTGGCCCCACCGCAGTCAACCCTGCCTCGCCCCAATACGGCAAGATCCTGGAGACGCCCAAAACGGCATGGCGCTACTTTGACCTGCTGGGCACTATCCAAAACGAGCTCAATATCCCCTGCGGCTACGATACCGACGTCAACGTCGCCTGCCTGGGCGAGGTCACGTTTGGTTGCGCCAAGGGCCTCACCGACGTGGTCTACCTGACCATCGGCACCGGCGTGGGCGCCGGCGTGCTCTCGGGCGGTAAGCTCGTGCACGGCATGATGCATCCCGAGGCCGGCCACATCCTGGTCACGCGCGACCCGCGCGACACCATTGGCGAGCACAGCGCCTGCCCCTTCCACGACAACTGTCTCGAGGGCCTCATCGCCGGCCCCGGCGTTAAAAAGCGCTGGGATGGCAAGAGCGCCGGAGACATGGCCGATGACCCGGAGGCCATGGACCTGCTCGCCGGCTATCTGGCACAGGCGCTCATGACCTACACGCTGTGCTACGCGCCGCAAAAGATCATCATCGGCGGCGGCGTGGCCGACCACACCCCCATCGTGCCGCTCGCACGCAAGAAATGTGCCGAAATGCTCAACGGCTATATCGTCACGCCCGAGGTCAACGACATCGATACCTACATTGTCAACAACAGCCTCGAGGGCAAGCAGGGCATCATGGGTTGCCTTGCCCTGGGCGCACAGGCGCTTCAGTAACAGACGCACCCACGGGGCGTGGCGCGCCCAGCAAATCCGACCAATGGAACGACGCCACCACGCCTCATATAAGCCCTCAAATAAAAAAGGCCGCCTAGGACCAAACAATACGTCCTAGGCGGCCTTTTTGGCGTACATCAGCGACCGTAAGAGATATCGGAGCACAACGCCCATTGCCGCTCCACAGCAGTCGATCATCACATCGGTGATCATGCCGGCGCGTCCCGGCACAAAGAGCTGAATCGTCTCGTCGATCGAGGGAATCAGCAGCAGGAACACCGCCGTGGGCAGCAGCACGTCAAAGGTGTGCCGGCCCTCAAAATCAAAAGCGTGCGTTGCCAGGATGCCGAGCACCATATACTCGGTAAAATGCGCGCACTTGCGAACAACAAAGTTGGTCACCCATTCATATGGAAGTCCCACGCCGTGCAGGAAACCGCGGATAGCTTCCATGACCGTTAGGCTCAGCGAGCCCGACCCCGAGCCGGGAACCAGCGAATTGCCCCAGATCAAGAGCGCCATCAGGCAGGTCACGACCGCCCATTTTCGATTGATCTTAACCATGCAGAAGTTATGCCTCCGCGCGGAGCGGCGCGAAGCTGGCGGTACCGCCCTCGATAACGCTCAGATAGGCACGGCCCGTACGCTTGGCGGTAGAGGACTGCAGGCGCTCGATCTCTTCCTCGAGGATCTGATTGACGCGCTCGTGACGACGATTTTCCATAATGCCGGCGGCAATAGCCTCGGCCCGCTCGATGCTCTCGCGCGAGATACGGGCGGTATCCTCGGGGAACACAGCGCTGTGACGGCCGACATAGGCGGGAGCAGCAGGCTGAGGGGCAGCGACGGGAGTGGGGACTGCAACAGGAGCGGGCTCGTCAATCTCATCCAGAATCGCGGTGGCGGCGGCCCACATGTCCTCGTGGCCCGAGTAATCGGCCATGGGGACATCGACCTCGAGCGAGGCGTCCGGAAGGTCGCCGGTGTCGATGCGATCTTGGGCATCAATCGATGCGGTGATGGCTGCAGGTTCATCGAGGTCGTCAAGATCGATGTCCGCGGCACCGGAGATGATAGGCATGCTGGCGAGGTTTGCGTTGTACGGCGCAGCCTCAGCCGCCTGCTGCTGAGCAGGAGCGCCCCAAAGCGAGCTCTCGGCGGCACGGCGGGCGGCAACGGCCTCCTCGTCCGCGGTAATGGCTTCATCAACGTACGAATAATCGGCAGAAGCGTTCGCGTCGCCCGAGGTAGCGTTGTAGGCGTTATTGGCTGCCGCGTTGGCAACGAGTGCCACGAAAGCCGCCGTGCTGCCCGCAGGGGCGGCCTGGGAGCCCGACACGGCGCGCGCCGCGGCGGCGATGTCGTCACGATTGAAGGAGCCGGTCTGCCCGCCGTTGGTAAGCTCGTCGATGGCGACTTGATAGACGTCGCGCGAGTGTGCAGGGTCGCAGCTCACCGGCGAATCGTCGTCGAGCATACTGTCGATCATGGACCAAGCCTCGGCCTCGTCCATAGCATCTGCGGCTCGAGCGATGGTAGGGACACCATCATCGGCATGACGGCGCTGGAACGCACCAGTCAGGCCGGAAAGGTATGCCGAGGTAGACTGCTCCGCCTGAGCCTGAGAAGCAGAAGCCGCAGCGTAAGGAGTCGCATCCTGCTGCTGAGCCGGAATCGAGGCGGTCTTGAACTCACTTTGATGTTGATTGAGATTGGCAGCACCGCCCATGGCATCGGGCTGGAACAGACGCTCTTCACGCTGCGCACGGTACTCGGAGATGCCCAGCGAGGCGGCATAGATACCCACGCCCGCCACCGCGCCCACGGCGAAGGGAACCGCACCCGCCACGACCGTCTCGTTCACCGACGAAAACGGCAGCGTCGCGGCATACATAACCACGGGGGCGGCCAGGCCGATCCCGCACGAAAGTCCGGCAAGGACTGCTCGTTGTGTTGCATCAGAAGAAGCCATGAGCTCTCCCCATCTTCCAGCACCCAAATCGCATCATTCAGTTGGCTGCGCGAGAGAAGATGAAGCGGGGCTATGCCCCAAAGCAACGGTATATGGTTCGTTTCATCTGCGTTTTCCGTCGCGAAGCTTAAAAGCTATTATGCGAAACCGCCCTGTCGATTGCAAGCGACGATGTCGGATTGAAACGGGAAACCTGCTGCTTGCCAGTCTTATGGTCGATAACTGGCGCCGAGTGGCGATATAAAAAGGGCCGAGGCGCAAGCCCCGACCCTTCATCGCGCCGGCAATAACGCCGCGTGCGGTTGACGACTTAGAACGTCTGCTCGTAGTCGCTATGCTTTTTGGCCGAACGCACCAGGAACTCCTGGTTGGTGTTGGTGCCCTTGAGGCCCTTGATAAACGATGCGGCCGCGCGCTCGGTATTGTTCATGCCGGCGAGGATGCGACGCAGACCAAAGACAAACGGGCGCATCTGCTCGTCGACCAGCAGGTCCTCGTTGCGCGTACCCGAGGCAACAGGGTCGATGGCCGGGAAAATGCGGCGATCGGCCAGGTCGCGGTCGAGCTTGAGCTCCATGTTGCCGGTACCCTTGAACTCCTCAAAGATGACCTCGTCCATCTTGGAACCGGTATCGATGAGTGCGGAGGCCAGGATGGTGAGCGAGCCACCGTTCTCGATATTGCGGGCTGCACCCAGAAAACGCTTGGGCGGATACAGTGCCGCCGAATCAACGCCGCCCGAAAGGATGCGGCCTGAGGCGGGCGCCGCCAAGTTGTAGGCGCGGGCAAGACGCGTGATGGAGTCGAGCACAACTACAACATCGCCGCCCAGTTCCACGATGCGCTTGGCGCGCTCGATGACGAGCTCTGCCACGCGAGTGTGGTTGTCGGCGGGCATATCGAAGGTCGACGCCACAACCTCGCCCTTGATGGAACGCTGCATATCGGTGACCTCTTCGGGGCGCTCGTCGACGAGCAGGCAGATGAGGTGCACCTCGGGGTTGTTAATCGAGATAGACTGGCAGATTTTCTTGAGGATCGTCGTCTTGCCGGCCTTAGGCGGGGACACAATCAGGCCACGCTGACCCTTGCCGATCGGCGACACGATGTCGATGGCACGACCGGTAATGGAATCCTTGCCATGCTCCATGCGCAGCGGCTCGTTGGGATAGACCGGGGTGAGGTCGCCGAACTTGGGGCGATTGCGAATCTGCTCAGGATCCATGCCGTTGACGGTCGTGATCTTGGCGAGGCCGGCGCGCTTGTCGCCGCCGCGCGAAGGACGCAGCGAGCCCTCGATGACATCGCCCGTGCGCAGACGCGCGGAACGGATGAGGTATGCGGGCACGAAGGCGTCGTCGTTGGACTTCATGTAGCCATGGGCGTGGATGATGCCGGAGCTGTCTGGGCGAATCTGCAGAATGCCCTTGATATCGCGGAAACCCTCGGCCTTTGCGGCGGTAGTGTAGATCTCCTCGACGAGCTCGGCCTTCTTCTTGCCGGTCGTCTCGATCTCGAACTCCTTGGCCTTCTCGCGCAGCTCGGCGACCTTCATGGCCGCGAGCTCCTCGCGCGAAAGCGTGGGCTCAGTCGGAGCGGCATTGCGCTCCTTATTGCGCTGCTTGCGGTCGCGCTGACGGTTGCGGCGATCGTTGTTACGCTCGTCCTTGCGCTCGTTGCGGTCATTACGCTCGTCGTTGCGCTTGTGCTGACGGCGGTTGGGGCGAGCGCTCTCTTCGGTCTCGACGGGGGCGGTGCCATCGGTTGCGGAGGCGTCTTCGTTAGCCGAAGCATCATCGCTGGCCTCGGCATTGGAATCGCCCTGCGGCTCGGCCTCGGCATGCTGCTCGACGGCCTTGGCCTTAGCGGACTTCTTGCGACCGCGCTTGGGCTTCTCGGACGCAGACTGTTCGACGTCTTGGGGCTCGGCGGCATCAGTCGATGCATCGGCGGTCGTCTCGGCGGAAACCTCGGACGCACCCTTCTTGGCAGCCTTGGCCTTGGACGTGCGCTTAGCAGCAGTACGATGGCTGCGACCAGGACGGACGTCGGCGGGCTCGACATCGGCAGAAACGGCCTCGGAAGTCGTAGCATCCTGGACGGGCGCGTCGGCAGCGGTTGCAGGCTCGGCGGTCGCCGCAGCATCCCGAGCGGCGGCGGCTGCGGCTGCAGCCTTCTCGGCCTCGACGAAAGCCTTGGGCTTGCGACCGCGACGGTGCGGGCGCAAAGCCGGATCGACAACGGGAACTTCGCTGGCCTCGACAGGCGCAGCGGGCTCAACAGGCGATGTGCCCTCCCCTGCCGCGGAACGGACCGAAGCCTCAGTGAGCTCGGGGGTTACCTGATCGGCAACCTGCTCGGCCTTAGCAGCCGTGCGACGGCGTGTGCGCGGTACCGGCTTCTCGGTCGGCTGGTCGGCGACAGGGGTCTCGGTGGCGGCAGGCGTCTCGGGCACAGACGGAGCTGCAAGCTCGGTCAGAGCCGCGGCCTCGCGCTCGGCAGCACGACGGCGGGCGCGCACCACCTGAGCCTCGCTAATCTGCGCCAACGCACGTGCCTGCGCGACCTCATCGGAAATCGGCGCCGAGGAGTCAGCTGCAACGGTGCGCTTGACGCGCGTCGTGCGCGTGGTACGGCGCTTGGGCTTGGTGACCTCCTCGCCGTCAGCAGCAGGCTTGGCCGTGCGGCGCGTACGCTTGGGCTTTGCCGGAGCAGCCTCCTCACCAGTTGCAGGCACGGCCTTCTCAGCCGTTGCAGCCTTAGGCGTCTCAGGAGCCGACGTTTGCGCGGGCGCCGCGACTTGGTCCGACGCAACCGGTGCAGCGGGAGCGGCTTGCGTCGTCGTTATTTCGTTTTCTTGCTGTTGATCAGACACAGTGTTTGCTCAACTTTCTTTTCAAGCCCTGTGATCACATGCTCCCTGCATAAACCTTCAGGGCGGCTAAACAGTCTAGTTCCGTTCAAAACGACGGACATCATTGATCTGTATCGAGATGATTGCGCCATATACGCAGCGTTAGTGTAACACAACCGCCGCCACCTGCAACTTAGTCATTGGGGACGTTCTTAAACGACTATTCAAAAGGGACACTCTTTGGTTTACCGCCCACAAATCTGACTGCCTCCGCCAAAACTATGGCGGTTTACTACGATGAATCGCTCAACCGCGACCACTCCGAAACTTGTTGAACTAAAACCGCAGGTAGATGCCTTGCACTTTTTAGCTAAAAGCCGGCGTGGTTGGAATATCTCAATTCATCGTAGTAAACCGGCATAGTTTCGTATTTCCAGCAGTTCCAAATTCGTCAATACGTCGGCGTTTGCAAAAAAGCCCGACCTCCGTGGGAGATCGGGCTTTCAAGGCTTAGTTAAACCAAGTCTGTACGGTCAAATGACCCGCAGATTACATCTGCTCGGGCGCGGAAACGCCAACGAGGGTGAGCACCAGGGCGAGCGTCACGCGAACGGCGTCGCAAGCGGCCAGACGGGCGCGCGAAAGCTCGGGGTCGACGGGACGGCCCTCGCTCGGCAGAACCTGGCAGGCAGCGTAGAAGCTGTGGAAGTCGCCGGCGAGTTCCTCAGCAAAGTGCGTCAGACGGAACGGGGCGCGGTCGCGAGCGCAGCTGGCAATCAGGTCGGTGAGCTCGTTGAGCTTACGCGAAAGGGCGAGCTCGGTCGGGTCGGTCAGCAGCGAGTAATCGACGTTCTCACCGATGGCCTTGGCGGCAACGGCCTTCATGCCCATCTCGTCAGCCTGCTCGGGCGTAACGTCGGCGGCACGGCGCAGGATGGAGCACACGCGGGCGTGAGCGTACTGCACGTAATAGACCGGGTTGGAGTTGTCGCGCTTCTTGACGGCCTCGATATCGAAGTCGACCATCTGGTTGGAGCTTTTGGAGATGAGCGTGTAGCGAGCGGCGTCGGAACCGACCTCGTCGACGAGCTCCTGCAGGGTCACCATGGTGCCCTTACGCTTGGACATACGGACGGGCTTGCCGTTGCGCAGCAGATTGACGAGCTGGCCCAGCAGAACCTCAAACTTGCCGGGATAGCCAAGAGCGTCGCAGACGCAGCGGACGCGCTCGATGTAGCCGTGGTGGTCGGCACCCCAGATGTCGATGACGTGGTCGACGCGCTGGAACTTATCCCAGTGATAGGCAACGTCGGAGGCGAAGTAGGTGTACTCGCCGTCGGACTTGATCAGGACGCGGTCCTTGTCATCGCCCAGGTCGGTGGAGCGGAACCACAGGGCGCCGTCCTTGGTGTAGAGGTAGCCCATCTTGTCGAGCTTCTCAAAAGCGCGGTCGACGGCAGAGGTGCCGGCGGTCTCGCCCTCGGTGTCCTTCACGTACAGCGAACGCTCGGAGTACCAACGATCGAAGTCGCAATTGACGGCGTGGCAGAGGTCGCGCATGTTGTCGACCATCTTCACATAGCCGCGCTCGCGGAAGCTCTCCATGCGCTCCTGAGGATCGGCCTCGACCCACTTATCGCCGTCGGTGCGCCAGAACTCGGCGGCCTCGTCGATAATGTAGTCGCCGCCATAGGAGTCCTTGCCCAGGGTCTCGGCAAAATTGTCCTGGTACGGATGGGTCTCGGGATGCTCGTCGTTCTCGTCGGCAACGAAGGCGTCGCGGTCTGCGATCAGCAGCTTGTGAGCCTCGTCGATATCCACGCCCTGCTTGGCGATGATGTCGGCAAGCTGCATATAGCGCGTGCTGATGGAGTTGCCGAAGGTGTTCATCTGAGAGCCGTGGTCGTTGATGTAGAACTCACGCTGGATGTCGTAACCGGCATGGTCCATAACGCGGCAGAGCGAATCGCCCAGAGCGGCCCAGCGGCCATGGCCGATGTGCATGGGGCCGACGGGGTTGGCGGAGACGAACTCGACCTGGGTCTTCAGGCCGCCACCGACGTTGGACTTAGCGAAGTCCATACCCTTCTCGCGAGCCTCGCCAAAGATGGCATTCTTGACGGCAACGGAGAGGTAGAAGTTGATGAAGCCGGGGCCTGCGATCTCGACCTTCTCGATCGCGGGGTCCTCGGGCATATGGGCAACGATGGCCTCGGCGATCTTGCGCGGGGCGCAATGGGCCAGCTTGGCGGACTTCAGGGCCATGGTAGAGGTCCACTCGCCATGAGAAGTGTCAGCCGGTCGCTCGATAGCGCAATCGTCAAGTTCAAATGCAGAAAGGTCGCCGGCCTCCTGGGCCGCAGCAAGCGCAGCGCGTACCAGCTCTTCAATCTTCTCGGGCATAGATCCTCCTTGTGTTAAAGCCCCCGAGCTCTTGGTCACTCGTAGGGCAAAAGCCAGAGTTTGTAGCACTCTATCACAAGCGACGGGCACTGTCGCAGGGTAAAGCCAATCGATATTGCATATGCACAAAATTGACTACAGCTTGCATGGAGTCACTCAAAGATGCCAGTCTGCCTGCAGATTATGCAGGCGTTGAAAATGCATAAAGGTGTGAATGAGCTGCGCCTGTTATCGAATGCTCTTACCTATCGGAGTTGTGTGCTTTTCCTGCATAAAGTAAGGGTTTGCGCACGTCAGCGTGTTATTCTAGACATACGTAAATTCGTATAAGTTGGAGGTAGCATGTTCTCAATCGGTCAACACGTCATTCATCCGGGTCAGGGAGTCTGCACCGTCGTCGGTTTTAGGGACGACACACCGCAGCCCATGCTACTGCTCGAGACCAAGCAGGGACATGCGCAGACGATCCTCATGTACCCCGTGGCGCAGGCCGACCGTTTGCACGCCGCCATCTCGCAGCAAGATGCCGAGCACCTGCTGAGCCACTATGACGAGCTGGAGTGCGACACTTTTACCGAGCGCAACAGTTCACTTGAGGAGACGCACTTTAAGCAGCAGCTCAAGCTGGGCGCGCCCGAGACGGTCCGCGTGGCAAAGACCATGATGCACCGCATTCGCCAGGCCGAGGAAGCTGATAAAAAACCCAGCTCCTACTACATGCGCGTACTCAAGGAGGCCAAACGCCGCTCCATCGAGGAGTTCGCCGTGGCCTTGGGCGTCACCGAGGAGGCCGCCGAAGCCCGCCTAGCCCAAGCCGCCCTCAACTAACCCATCCGCGCCGAAAACCACCACAAAGGGGACAGGCACCTTTGTGGTGGTTTTCGTGTTCTAGTAGTATTCATTCTTATCGATACCCACGAGCACAAGGAGTCTGTTATGTCAGAGCCGCTTACCGCCGGAATCACCCGCGACCGCGCGTTCGAACTGCTCAACGAGCACAACAAGGACCCGTTCCACATCACCCATGGCGAGACGGTCGAGGGCACTATGCGCTACTTTGCGCGCGAGTTCGACCCCGAGAACGAGGAGTTTTGGGGCACCGTCGGTCTGCTGCACGACCTGGATTGGGAGGAGCATGAGGACGACCCCATGAACCACACCATCTATGCTGCCGAGATTCTTGAGGGCGAAGGTGCGTCTCCCGAGCTCATTCGCGCCATCCAGACGCACACGTCCGACTTCAACACCTCGCTGCCCAAACCCGAGCTGCAGATGGAAAAGATCCTGTTTGCCTGCGATGAGCTCACCGGCCTGATCGGCGCTGCAGTCATCATGCGTCCGAGCAAAAGCGTCATGGACTTTACGACCAAGTCGCTCAAGAAGAAGTTCAAGGACAAGCGCTTTGCCGCTGGCTGTTCGCGCGACGTGATTACGCAGGGCGCCGAGATGCTGGGTTGGGAGCTACCCGAACTCTTTGACCGCACCATCGCGGCCATGCAGTCCTTCGCCCCCGACCGCGATACCTTCCAGGCCTAACCGCCCACGCCACCTAAAACCACCACAAAGGGGAAAGGCACCTTTGTGGTGGTTTTTCTTGCGCGGGCGTTAGGGGCGGACCTGGCCGGTGCCGCGGAGCTTGTATTTGTAGGTGGTGAGGGCCTCGGCGGCAAAGGGGCCACGGGCGTGGAGCTTTTGGGTCGAGATGCCGATCTCGGCGCCCAGGCCAAACTCGCCGCCGTCGGTGAAGCGCGTGCTGGCGTTGGCGTACACGGCCGAGGCATCGACCGCATCCAGGAAGCGCTCGCAAGCATCCGTGTCCTCGGCAACGATGGCCTCGGAGTGCATCGTGCCGTAGCGGTTGATGTGTGCGATGGCCTCGTCCTCGTTTGCCACGACCTTCACGCTCATCTCGAGCGCCAGGTACTCGCGACCCCAGTCCTCCTCAGTCGCGGCGACGTAGTCATCGCCCTCCACAAAGCCGACGTCGGCGCACGCGGCGCACGTGGCCTCGTCGCCGTGAATGAGCACGCCGTGGTCGTGCAGCACGGCAACGACCGCAGGCAAAAACGCATTGGCCACAGCATGGTCGACCAGCAGCGACTCGGCGGCATTGCACACGCCCACGCGCTGGGTCTTGGCATTGACGATAATGTTGAGCGCCTTATCAAAGTCGGCGGATTCATGCACGTAGATGTGGCAGTTGCCCGTACCCGTCTCGATCACCGGCACGAGCGACTCGCGCATGCAGCGCTGGATCAGGCCTGCACCGCCGCGCGGAATGAGTACGTCGACAATACCGCGGAGCTTCATGAGCTCGCCGGTGGCCTCGCGGTCGGTGGACTCGATCATCGACACGGCCTCGCGCGGGAAGCCCTTGGCCTCGAGCGCATCGGCCAGCAGCTCAGAAATCATGGCACACGAGTGATAGGCCAGCGAGCCGCCGCGCAGAATGCAGGCGTTGCCGGTACGGATGCAGATGCCTGCGGCGTCGGCCGTCACGTTGGGGCGCGCCTCGTAGACCATAGCGACCAGGCCCAGCGGCACACTCACACGGGTCAGGTCCACGCCACTTGCAAGCACGCGGTGGTCGAGCACGCGGCCCACGGGATCGGGCAGCTCGGCGAGCTTTTCCAGGCCGGCGGCCATGCCCTCGACGCGCTCGGGCGTCAGCAGCAGGCGATCGAGCAGTCCGGCCGAGGTACCCGCATCGCGCGCGGCGGACATATCGAGCTCGTTAGCGGCGACGATGGAGTCGACACCGTTGCGCAGTGCTGCGGCCATGGCGCGCACGGCCTCCTGACGCTGCTCATCGCTCGCCGTGGCAAGCGAGGCCGACGCTGCCTTGGCGGCAACGGCAAGATCGTGGACATACGTGGCTATATCGACCGACATGGACGGCCCTTTCTCCTAGAAGTTTGCAACCATGGTAGCCGATTTGCGCATGGCCTCGCCCGCGGCGGTAGAATTGGTCAACCCGAAACACCGCAACGAACGGAAGACTCACATGGCCCTCATCACTTCGTACCACGTCCCCGGCCTTTACGTCGAGGACCACAGCATCGACGTCCCCCTTGACTGGCGCGGCCTGGAGCCGATGCTCCTGGCCGTCGGCAGCACCATGCGCCGCGGCGCTATGCCGGCACCCATCGCCGGCGCGCCCGAGAGCATCAAGCTCTTCTACCGCGTGGTTTGCGCGCCCGACCGCATCAACGACGATCTGCCGCTGCTCCTGTTTTTGCAGGGCGGCCCCGGCGGCGAGAGCCCGCGTCCGCTGTCGCCCACAAGCGACGGCTGGATCGAGGAGGCCGTCAAGCACTTCCGCGTGGTCCTTCCCGACCAGCGCGGCACCGGACGCAGTAGCTGCGTGGACGGACGCACGATCAAGGCACTGGGTGATCGCGCAACGGCCGCCGGCGCCGATACAGCACGCTCGCAGGCGGACTTCCTCAAGCGCCACCTCGCCAGCTCCATCGTGCGCGATTTTGAGTACCTGCGCCTAGTGGGCTTTGGCGGCAAGCCGTGGGTCACGCTCGGCCAAAGCTACGGCGGTTTTTTGACGCTGAGCTACCTGTCGCTCTTCCCCGAGGGCGTGGCGGCGAGCTTTACCTGCGGCGGCATCCCCCACGTACCGGCGAGCGCAAGCGAGGTCTACGCGCACACCTTCCCGCGCATGGCCGCCAAGACGCAGCAGTATTATGACCGTTATCCCGCTGACGTCGAGCGCGTGGCAGCCCTGGCCGATGTGCTCGAGGCTCAGAAGCCCGTGCTGCCCGACGGCTCGCCGATGACGGTCGAGCGCCTACAGCTCATGGGCAGCGACTTTGGCATGAAGCCGAGCTTTGAGCGCATGCATTGGACTATCGATCACGCTTTTGTTACTGGCGACGGCACGCTGAGCTGCGGCTCCTCGGTATCCGACAGCTTTTTGATGCGCGCCTTCGAGCGCACCAACACGCGCACGAATCCGCTGTACTGGACGCTGCAGGAGTTTATCTATGCCGACGGCGATACCCTGCCGATTCGCTGGGCAGCAGCAGAGGAGAAGGCCCATCGTGCCGAGTTCGACACACTCGCGCGCCCGCTCATGTTTACCGGCGAGGCCATGTTCCCGTGGATGTTTGAGCAGATGCCCGAGCTTATGCCCTTTAAGCCCGCCATGGACCTGCTGATGGAAGACACCAGCTGGGACAAGATCTACGACCCGCAGCGCCTGGCCTGCAACGAGGTGCCGCTCCAGGCCTCGGTGTATTTCGACGACATGTACGTCGATTCGGGCCTACAGCTCGATACGCTCAGCCGCGTGGGCAACTCGCATGCCTGGGTGACCAACGAGTTCGAGCACGACGGTCTGCACGGCAGCGTGGTGTTCAAGCACCTCTTCGACGAAGCCCTCAACCGCGGAGACCTGCGCCGAATCTTCTAACAAAGGAGTGTCCCAAAGTGCCGGCACATAAGGAACGTCCCCAAGTGACGGATAAGTGCCGACAACGACAATGCCGCAGGTAGGGGACGGAAAGCGAAAACGCCCCTAAGCGAGTGGCTGTAAATCGTAGGTCGAACAAAAGAAGCGAGCGCCGCCCAGAGCGAACAAGTTGGCATGAAAAAGGCAAGGCATAGACCTGATGGTCATGCCTCACCTTTTGAATGACAAATTGTCGCTCTGGGCGGCGTGCAGCGTCGACCCGTTAGGCGAAGACGATCAAATTATCTCGGTGGATTGCCGGCTTCTCGGCCAGGTCTGCCAGCAGGCGGTTGCTGGCGATCTGGTCCTGGCGGCGACCGGCTGCAAGCTCCAGCACGTCCGAATCGGCCTCGGCGATACCGCGGGCGACGACCATACCGCTCGGATCGCACACATCGAGCACATCACCCTCGGCAAACTGGCCATCGACCTCGCGAATACCCACCGCAAGCAAGGAAGAGCCACGGCTGACCAGCGCCTTCGCGGCGCCGTCATCGACCGTTACCGAACCGTGGGCCTTGTCACCCAACGCGATCCAGAGTTTGCGCGGCGCAATGTCTAGGCGCTCCGCCGGCGGATCGAACAGGGTTCCCACGCTCTCGCCGCGGGCGAGGCGCACGAGCGCATCGGGCTCCTCGCCCGAGCAAATCACGCTCTGAATGCCCGCGGTCATGAGAATGCGGCTCGCGCGAATCTTGGTGATCATGCCGCCCGTGCCCACCGAGGTCGAAGAATCGCCCGCCGAGGCGATAATCTTGGCATCGATCTTATGCACGACCGGGACGAACTCGGCCGTAGGGTCCTCGTGCGGATTGGCGGTATAGAGGCCATCGATGTCCGAGAGCGTCACGCACAGATCGGCAGAAACCAGGCAGCTCACAAGCGCCGCCAGCGTGTCGTTGTCGCCAAACTTGATCTCATCGACGGTAACGGTATCGTTCTCGTTGACGACCGGCACCACGCCAAGCTCCACGAGGCGCAGCAGGGCGTCGCGTGCATGCAGGTAGGACGTGCGGCGGGCCGTATCATGGCGCGTGAGCAGTACGAGCGAGGTGAGCAGGTCGCGCGCATGAAACTCCTCGTCGTAGGCCGACGAGATAATGCACTGGCCGGCCGAAGCGCAGGCCTGCAGGCTCGGCAGGTCGCCGACCGGCTTACGGTCGAAGCCCAGCACGGGATAGCCGCAGGCGATAGCGCCCGAGCTCACCACGACCAAGCGCCAGCCGAGCTTGCGCAGGGCCGCGGCCTGATCGGCCAGGCCACCGATAAACGCACGGTTGACCTTACCGTCGGCACCCACCACCGTGGACGAGCCGATCTTTACCACCATCGTTTTATAAGAAGTCGTCATACGTCAAACCAATCGAATGTTGAGCGAACGGACGAACGGGCAAGCGAGAAAAATGATCCGTTTTCCTCCGTCGCATGCGGATCATTTTGCCCAGGGAAAGGCAGAGGCCGCGGCCATGTTCTTGCGCACGAGTTCGTCGCGCACCTGAGCCAGGCCCTGCTCCATGCCCACCACATAGGTCTGCGGGTACAGGAAGCGCTTGAAAGCTGCGTCCAGATGATCGAGCGCCCAAGCACAGCGCTCGCGCGCGTCCTGGATGCTCTCACGCGAAGCCACCGCACTGCCATCGCGCACGATCGGCACCAGCAGCTCGCGATACTCAAGTTCGGACACGTCGGTCACCAGGGCAGCATCATTCACGGCCACGAGAGTATTGCCGCGCGCGGAGCCCTCCCCCGCCAGATGGTCCTCGTCGTAGATCATGTCGCAGACCGGGCCGCCAAAGCCGTCGTAATAACGGCGCACGCGTTGCACACCCGGGATCGTGCGCTTGTAGGGCTGCTCGGAGAGCTTGACCACCGGCGTCCATGGATCTGCCTCGCTCGCACGGCGGGCGGAAAGCTTGTACACGCCGCCCAGCGCCGGCTGGTCATAGCAGGTCGCAAGCTTGGTACCCACGCCAAAGCTGTCGATGGGCGCGCCCTGGTCGAGCAGCGACTGAATCGTGTACTCATCCAGATCGTTGGAAACCGAGATCCCCACATAGGGCAGGCCCTCGGCATCAAAACGACCGCGAACATACTTGGAGAGCTTGGCGAGGTCGCCGGAGTCAATGCGAATGGCCGACAGGCGCTCGCCCACCGCTTCCATCTCCTTGGCAACCGTAATGGCATGTTCGCAGCCCTCGCGCACGTCATAGGTGTCGATGAGCAGCGTGCAGTTCTTGGGGCTCGACTTGGCAAAGGCACGGAAGGCCTCGAGCTCGGAATCGAAGCTCATCACCCAGCTGTGAGCATGCGTGCCAAAGACGGGAATACCGTAGCGGCGGCCGGCGAGCACATTGGACGTAGAGGAGCAGCCGGCAACGTAGCTCGCGCGCGCAACGGCCAGGCCGCCATCGGGACCCTGGGCTCGGCGCAGGCCAAACTCCGCCACGGGGCGACCGTCGGCGGCGAGCACCACGCGCGCCGTCTTGGTGGCGACAAGCGTCTGGAACCCGACGATGTTGAGCAGCGCCGTCTCGAGCAGCTGGCACTCCAGCGCGGGGCCGGTGACGCGTACCATGGGCTCGCGCGGAAAGACGAGCTCGCCCTCGGGCACGGCGTCGATGTTTACATGCGCACGAAAATCGCGCAGGTAGTCGAGGAATCCAGGCTTGAACATCGCGCCGCCGGCAGGGGCCTGGAGCGAGGCGAGGTAGTCGATGTCCTCGGGCGTAAAGCGCAGATTCTCGACCAGCTCGGGCAGTTCGGCGGTGCCGCACATGACGGCATAGGCGCTGCCAAAAGGATGGTCGCGGTAAAACGCGGTAAAACAACCCTGCTCATTGGCCTTGCCGCTCTCCCACAGGCCCTGGGCCATAGTGAGCTCGTACAGATCGGTGAGCATTGCGATGTCGGTGGGATGAGAGATGTCGGTCAAAGCCATGGGGCGACCTTTCGGATGTGTGGTGCAGAATTTGAGGGTTGGACGAGAGCAGAGCATGCGGACGTGACGCCCGATGCAAATCGGTTAGAACAGGCCCATGCTGGTCAGGATCGTGTAGCCCATAAAGATGACAAACGCGATGAGGGCAAGGACAATGATGATTTTTTGAGCCGGCGCCATGCCAGGGATCTCGTTCTCGCTCGTAGGCTCCTTGGAGGTAACCATGCGCTGGGCAAAGGTCATCTCGTCACGGCTCGGCTTGGGCTCGACGGACTTGGGACGAGCGGCCTTTTTAGGCTGAGGTTTGGGCGCGGCAGGTGCAGGCTTCGCGGCAGCGGGCTTGGGTGCGGGCGCGGGCGCCGGCGCGGATGCGGCGTTCGCGGCGACCTCCTCGGCCTTCGCACGCTCGGCACGCAGGGCGGCCAGCTCCTCACGCTCGCGACGGGCCTCTTCCCGAGCCTCGCGGCGGGCCTTCTCGGCGCGGAGCTCTTCCAACTCAGCGCGCTCCTCGTCGGACAATGGTTGGGACTCAAGCTCGGCCATGGTACAGCCCTTTCTTTTAAAAAAAGCCGCCGACACAATGTCAGCGGCTTATCAAATCCAAGGGTGGAGACGAAGGGAGTCGAACCCTCGGCCTCTGCCATGCGACGGCAGCGCTCTCCCAACTGAGCTACGTCCCCAGGACAAGTTGATATTTTACCTACGGCTCGCCAACTGTCAACGCCCAATAACCAGTCTTTTTGGGGTGCGGCTATTTTGACAACTTTGCGAACGCCGGCTCGACCCCACCGGGAGTAGTCTTTTTGGGACGGGGCTATTTTAGCTGCCCCGACAGGCAACGCGAACGATTTGGCCGAACAGCGGCAGGGGTAGCTAAAAAAGCCCCGTCCCAAAAAGACTACTCAAAAAGCCCCGTCTCAAATTAGCTGGTTTGGGCACTAGTAAGAACGCCGGTGGTGTCGAAGGCCGGGGTGAAGCTCTCGTCTACCGCGCCGCCCTCTTGCCAGAACATCGTCGTAAAGCCCAGGTCGTCGGCATGGTCGAGCACCCGCTCGTACTCCTCGCGCGTCACGGCGCGCGCCAGATCGCCGCCTTGTTCGCGCATGAGGGCATTGGGCGTGTATTGGTTCATGACCGAGATCGGCACGTCGCCCACCGTCTGCCACACCAGGTCCAGTACGCGACACGAATCGTCCGCATGCCCCGGAAGCACCAGGTGGCGCACGATGATGCCGCGCTTCATGAGCCCGCCCTCATCCACCAACTCTCCCCCGCGGCGATCGATCTCGCGCGCCATCTGGGCCAGACCCGACACGGCCACGCGCGGGTAGTCCTTAATATGAGAAAGCGACTGCGCAAGCCCGGCATCGGCATATTTAAAGTCGGTGAGCCACACATCGACCAGGTCGCCCAGCGCCGCCACGGCACTCGCACGCTCGTAACCACTCGTGTTGTAGACGATCGGGATGACTAGCCCGCGCATCCGTGCCGCGGCAATCGCGGCAGGCAACAGGTGCGCATAGTGCGTCGCCGTCACCAAATTGATGTTGTTGGCACCCTGGTCCTGCAGTTCCAGCATAATCTCGACCAGGCGCTCAGGCGAAATCTCAAGGCCAAAATTGCCGGTCGAGATCTCGTGGTTCTGGCAGTAGATACATTTAAGCGAGCAACCGCTAAAGAAGATCGTGCCCGAACCGGCCTCGCCCGAGATAGGCGGCTCCTCCCACATATGAAGAGCCGCGCGGGCCACCTTGAGCGTGTCATCGGCACCGCATACGCCGTGCGCACCCTCGTCGCGCACCGCACCGCAACGGCGCGGACACAAATGGCAGGCGGGCGAAAAAAGTTCGGTCAACGGCGTCGGCATAAAAACATGCTCCAAAACAACGATTCAGCAGCTCAAACGTAAAGGGACCAACCGCACAGACGGCTCGAGCCCAAGGCGCCGTAATCGTCCGACACGATTTTTGTAATGTCAAGACTGGAATCGATAAAGTGCCGCTTTATGATGTAGGTATTCCGCCCCCCGCGGAGCAACTGGGTGAACCGTCGCGTTTATTTAGGGAGCCCACACAGTCGTACCTAGTACAGGTATCCTTCGTTGTTAAGGACGCTGGAACAGTCGATGAGGGCACCCACCTGTTTTAGGTGGGTTCATTTTCGTAACGTGGGGGGTGGTTTTTATTTGCCGAATACCACCATTACAGCCCATATGGATCCCCGCCGGTATCCCGACAATCCATCGACAACATCCCAATATCTGGTAAGCGCGTGATTATCGCTGCGTGCAATTCCATGCACCCCCCTTGGTCGAGTATCATGGTTCGGCTATGCCCTTTGCGCTTAGCAACCTTTGACCTTTTCCTTCGACGCTTGGCGGTTTTTAGATTCATGGCTTCATCCCCGAGCTACATACCGTATCTATGCGTGGCAGCGGCGGCCTTTATCACGACCTTCCTCACGGTGCCCCTGGTCAAGCGCCTGGCAATTAAGCTCGACGCCGTCGACTATCCTTCTAAGCGCCGCATCAACACCAAGCCCATCCCGCGTTTGGGCGGAACGGCGGTGTTTTTGGGCCTGGTCGTTGCCTGTATTGTGCAAATCCTAGGCACCTGGTACCTGGGTTGGCCGCCCGTTTTGGTGCCCCACCCCCGTCTGCACATCAGCTACCCCATACTTGCGCTTTCTTTTACCGTCATCTTTGCGACCGGCGCTATCGACGACGTCTTCCAGCTCAAGCCCAAGCAAAAGCTAGCCGGACAGGTCCTCGCCGCGCTCATCGCCTGCGTGGGCGGCCTGCGCATCGGCGTCATCGTCAACCCGTTTGCCCCCGGCGAGATCATGCTCGGATGGCTCGCCTACCCCATCACCGTGATCTATCTGGTGGCATTCACCAACATCATTAACCTCATCGACGGCCT
This sequence comes from Collinsella aerofaciens, assembly GCA_047014445.1. GTDB lineage: Bacteria > Actinomycetota > Coriobacteriia > Coriobacteriales > Coriobacteriaceae > Collinsella > Collinsella aerofaciens_BX. The sequence continues at coordinate 129,398 of JBKXPS010000001.1, forward strand.
CGACGGCTTAGCCACGGGCATCTGCGGCATCGCGTCGTTCACCATGTTTTCGATGGCCGTTCTCTCGGGCCGCATCGACGCCGCCGCGCTCTCCATTGCGCTCTTTGGCGCCTGTCTGGCCTTTTTGCGCTACAACTTCAACCCCGCAAGCATCTTCTTGGGCGACTCGGGGTCGCTGCTTCTGGGCTTTGCGCTGGGCTCCATCTCGCTACTCAACGTGAGCCGCACCGCCGCGCTCACCTCGCTTATCATCCCGCTCATCGTTGCCGGCGTGCCCATCATCGACACGTTTAGCGCCATCGTGCGCCGCAAGCGCGCCCACATTAGCATCGGGCAGGCCGACAAGGGCCACATCCACCACCGCCTGATCCAAGAGGGCTACAACCAAAAGCAGGCTGTGCTGCTCATCTATGCCTGGTGCATTATGCTTTCGGCCGGCGCCGCCGCGATCAACCAGGTCGAGGTGCCCATGCGCGTGCTCATCTTTACCGTGCTCGCCATTGGCTCGGCGGCCTTTGCCAAGCATCTACATCTGTTTGAACCCGTGCTGCGCCACCATTACAACAAGCGTACGCACGAGGACGAGCTCGTCACCCCCGACGACCCCGCCTTTAAGCAGGAGGAGCAGGCAGCCGAGGAGCGCAAAGAAGAGCGCCACCACAAGCTCTAGGGCAAGCTGCCGAGGATGTGCCAAGGCACCGTTAGCCAAGCGCGGCCGCGCCGCACCCATCGCACATGCCACACCACGCGCGTCCCTCTCCCGCCCCTCGCCTACTTACGCACCACCCCTTTAATAAACGCGTTATCATCTTGACCCATGAACATACGTTAGGAGCAATCATGCCAAACGAGAACAGCTACGAAGTCGCGCTGCAAAAGAGCAACGCCATTCGCGAGGGCCTGGCCAATACGCCCGAGAAGTTCACCATGCTCACCGGTGATCGCCCCACCGGACGCTTGCACCTGGGCCACTACTTTGGCACCCTCAAGGGCCGTGTTGAACTGCAGAACATGGGCGCCAAGACCAACGTGCTCATCGCCGACTACCAGGTCATCACTGACCGCGACACGACCGAGCACATCCAGGACAACGTGTACAACATGGTCATGGACTACCTTGCCTGCGGCATCGACCCCGACAAGACCATGATCTACGCGCACTCCGCCGTGCCCGCAGCCAACCAGCTCATGCTGCCGTTCCTGTCACTGGTGTCCGAGGCCGAGCTGGCGCGCAACCCCACCGTCAAGGCCGAGATGGAGGCCTCGGGCCATGAGCTTACCGGCCTTCTGCTCACCTACCCGGTGCATCAGGCCTGCGACATCCTGTTCTGCAAGGGCAACGTGGTGCCCGTCGGTCGCGACCAGCTGCCGCACATCGAGCTCACCCGCACCATCGCCCGCCGCTTTAACAACCGCTACGGCAAGGTGTTCCCCGAGGTCGACGCGCTGCTGTCCGAGACCCCGCTGCTGCCGGGCCTGGACGGTCGCAAGATGAGCAAGAGCTACGGCAACGCCATCAACATCTCGATGACCGCCGAGGAGACGGCCAAGCGCATCAAGAAGAGCCAGACCGACTCCGAGCGCATGATCACGTTCGATCCCGAGAACCGCCCCGGCGTGTCTGGTTTGCTTTCGACGGCCGCCATCTGCACCGGTCGCTCCGAGGTCGAAATTGCCGAGGAGATTGGCATGGGCGGCTCCGGCCAGCTCAAGAAGTACGTGACCGAGGCCGTCAACGAGTACTTCGCACCTATCCGCGAGCGTCGCCAGCGCTACGAGAACGATCTGGATTACGTGAAGGACGTGCTGCACGAGGGCAACCGTCGCGCCAACGAGATCGCCGAGCAGACCCTGGCAGAGGTTCAGGACGCCATGGGTATGGTGTACTAGACCGATCTGCTGGCTTGAGCTTTCGATTGCTATAGGGCGGGCGCTACGGCGTCCGCCTTTTTTGGAGCGGACCGCTTCGGCTCCGTCCATCACACTCTCCCGACAAACAGGAACAGGCCCGCTGGCAGATAGTTGCCAGCGGGCCTGTTCCCGAAGTACACCGTTGAATCGCACAGAGGGGAGGGATGCGAATCAAGCTCAACAGGGCAGGCTTTTTCATCGCCTATTGCCTGCTCCGTTGCTGAATACAATATAGTTCGCCGTGGTTTACTTTGCAGCATCAATATCCGCCGCCATAGCTTCTCCATAAGTTAGCCCAAGTAAACTAAACCACCACAAAGGGGTAGGCACCTTTGTGGTGGTTTTGGCCACGGCAGAGCCGTTAGAGTCCGGCAAGCCAGCGACAGGCGGCCAAGTCGACGTGCATGGGATCGGTAAACGTCACACCCTCCCCCATTAAGAGCTCACGCTGAGCATCGGGGCCGCCAAAGGCAAAGCCTTCGCAAATGCGACCGTCGGCAAACACCACACGATGGCAGGGAATCTGGCCGGGGCGCGGGTTGCTGTGCAGGGCATACCCCACGTACCGCGCACTTCGTGGACGACCGGCAAGCAGCGCCACCTGGCCATACGTGGCGACCATCCCCTCGGGGATCTGCTCGACCACCTCGTACACCCGTTCAAAAAAGCCCTCAGACGCCATTGCTCGCTCCCTTCCACCCGGAAAAGCATAAACCACCACAAAGGGCCTGTCCCCTTTGTGGTGGTTTATGGCAGGTCGGTTAGTTAGCGGGCTGGAAGAAGGCTACGGCTACGGCGCCGGGGCCTACGTGGGTGCCGATGGTGGCGCCGATGGTGTGAACGGGCAGTTCGCCCTCGGTGTGGCCAGCCCACAGTGCCGCGCTGTCCTCGACATACTTCTTGAGCACCGCATCCGAAAGACCCGTATAGCCGAGCGCCAGCGGCATGGAAAAGTCGATGCCGCCTGCCTTTTCGACCTTCTGGTTGAGCAGGTTCCGGCCGTTCTTGGAGCCACGAGCCTTGCCCAGCTGCACGATCAGACCGTCCTCCGCTGCCACAACGGGCTTCACATTGAGCAACGTGCCCACAGCACCAGCCGCAGCAGACAGGCGACCGCCGCGAACGAGGTACTCAAGCGTCTCGAGCAGGCCGATGACGACTACACGGTCGCGCACGGCCTCGACAGCCGCCGCGATCTGAGCCGCGCCCTGGCCCTCGTCAACCAAACGCAGCGCGTACTCAACCAGCACGCGCTCGCCCAGGGTAACGTTATTGCTATCCACCACATACACATCGCCGCCCGGCGCCTCGGCAAGTGCGGTGCGGGCACTTTGGTTGGTGCCCGAAAGCTTAGCGCCCACGGTAATAATCACTGCCTCATCGCCGGCCTCACGCGCCTCGGCAATAGCCTGCGAAAACGCGTACGGGTTGACCTGGCCGGTCTTAGGCAGCTCATCGCGCTCCACGAGCATCTCGTAAAAGCGCTGGTGATCGATGTCGACGCCATCCATGTACACATCGGTGCCAAAGGTGACGGACAGCGGCAGAACACGCAGAGCGGGGTGCTCAGCCGGCGACATATCGCTCGCGGAATCGGTAATAATACGAATGGACATAGCGAATCCTTTCTTGCGCGGACCTCTCGCAGGGAATTTTGACAGCAAGCCCCGGCACGGCATACGCGCTCAAACGGGACTATGCAGTTGTTAATTGGAAGCAAATGCCTTGGCGGCCTTAGATCTCGCGCAGGGTGTTGAGAATCGTGCGTAGCGACGCATACATCTGCTCGCGCTGCTCCACACCCATAGCCTTACCGGTGGTATCGAGCACCTCGCGAATGATGCGGTCCGCCTCGCTCATACTCTCGCCGCCCAGAGCGGTCAGGCGCACCGGAGCACGATACTTAACGGCGGCATCGCCCGAATCATCGACCTCGACGTAGCCGCCCTCCTCCAGATGCGCGAGCGTGCGCGAGACGGCGGCGCGGGTCACGCCAGCCATGCGAGCGAGGTCGGCGCCAGTCAGGCCGTCCTTGCTGCGCTCAAGATAGTACAGGCACATAACGTCGGAGCCCTTGAGGCCCAGCCTTGCGCCCTCGGATGTCTTAATGCGCTGGATCTCCTTGTAGAGCCCGCTGATCAGTCCGACAAAGTCCTCGAAACGTGTCTCGTCGTTCTGCTGCATGGGAGACGACCGCCTTTCGCTTGCATAATGCTAACGGGTAAACATCTTAACCGTACTTATCGGCCGCCAGCCCTGCGCACCCTATTTGTTAACCCATCAACATAAAAACCACCACAAAGGGGACAGGCACCTTTGTGGTGGTTTGGGGCATCAATAGGTTCTAGGCGCCGCTACAGCTCCACGCAAGGATTGTCGCGGGTCACAAGCGTCTTAATGACAACCGTCGCTCCCAGATAGCGCTCAAGCAGCTCGGCTAAGCGATCGATCGCAGCCTGGCAATCCCCCATCCGCTCGGGCTCCACGCACTCAATCGCCAGGAACGCATCGGCCGAATCATCGGACAGCGCCGTTCGAACGCCGTCGCGCCAGTTCCAGCAGCGGCACACAGCGCCCGCATCGTCGATGTAGGCGAGCTCGCCGGGCAGCGTCGGATCGTCCGCCTCCTCGCCAAGCGGCAAGAACGCATCGCCACCGTCGGTCACCTTCAGGCGAAGGTCCCCCTCGATCGCATGCAGATCCTCGCCTCCCACGGGCAGCGCATAGGTCAGCGACACCGTGTTGTAAATATCCACCGCGGGCGTAATGTGGCCCACCGGCTTGCCTTTGAGCACGCGTTTGAGCAAGTTCTCGATCGAGCAGCGCGCGCCTTTCTTGGTCTTGAACAGACGATAGGCCTCGCGCCATGCCTTGACCGGTGCGTTCTCGCTGATAGTGTCGCTGGTCAGATGACGCTCCGCATCGATATTGGCGCGGTCGAGCAACGCCGCAATCGCATCCACGTCCTCTTGAGGAATCTGAGCCGTGGGCTTCATGCCCTCCACGACCACAACACCGACCGCTGCCTGCGGAAACAGCTCCCAGAATGAATCCTCGGCAATAAAGCTCTTCATACGCTCTCCCTTCATTGTGCGCGCCCGAGTGAGGGCGCCTAAACAAAAAGCGCCCTCACAGCGGCCACCTTCAAAGTCCTACGGTGCCGCCACAAGAGCGCTTACGCTGTCCCCATCCGGAGAAGGGGGCGATATGTCAAGCGTATTGTAACCCGAGTCATCCACGCGAGCAAAACCACCATAAAGGCGCCTGTCCCCTTTGTGGTGGATATGGACTCACGGCGAAGCTAGTGGCGAAGTCCCAGCAGCCCGCGGCCGCGATGACGAGCGTCGGCGTGTACTTGGGCGTGCGGGCCGGCGGCTTTGACGGACTCGGGCAGGTGCGAGTACTTCTTCTCGAAGTTCTCCTCGAACATCACCGCCAGGTTGTGCGCGGCCTCGTCATAGCGCGCGGTGCTCTGCCAGTATTGGCGCGGCACCAGGATGCCATCGGGCACGCCGTGGCACGTCGTGGGAATGTCGACGTTAAAGATGTCGTCGTGCACGAACTCGCTGTCCTCGATGGTACCGTCGAGGGCGCGCGCGACCAGCGAGCGCGTGTAGGCCAGCTCGATGCGATGACCCACGCCGTAGCCGCCGCCAATCCAGCCGGTGTTGACCAGGTACACGCGCGTGCGGCCGTCGGCAATGCGCTCGCCAAGCATCTTGGCGTAAACCATGGGGTCGAGCGGCATAAACGGCTCGCCGAACAGCGAAGAGAACGTGGGCGTGGGCTCGGTGACGCCGACCTCGGTGCCGGGAATCTTAGCCGTAAAGCCCGTCACAAAGTGGTACATAGCGGCATCGGCCGTCAGGCGTGAGATGGGCGGCAGCACGCCAAAAGCGTCGCAAGTCAGGAACAGCACGACACTCGGAGTGGTGCCCATGCCCTTAGTCCACGCGTTAGGAATGTGCTCCACGGGATAGGCCACGCGCGTGTTGTGCGTGATCGAGATGTCATCGTAGTTGGGCTTGCGGTTCTCGTCGAGCACCACGTTTTCGCAGATCGCGCCAAAGCGGACAGCGTTGAAGATCTCGGGCTCGTGGAAGGCGTCCAGGCCCTCGCATTTGGCGTAGCAGCCGCCCTCGATGTTGAAGATGCCCATGTCGGACCAACCGTGCTCGTCGTCGCCGATCAGCAGGCGCGTGGGATTGGCCGAAAGCGTGGTCTTGCCGGTGCCGGACAGGCCAAAGAACACGGCGGTCTCGTGCGTGACGGGATCCATGCTGGCCGAGCAGTGCATGGGCAGCACGTCGTCCTCGACGGGCAGCAGATAGTTCATGACGCTAAAGATCGACTTTTTAATCTCGCCGGAGTAGCCGGTGCCGGCGACCAGAATCACGCGTTCCTGGAAGTTGATGACCACCGCAGCGCTGGAGTTGAGGCCCTTGATGGCGGGGTCGCACTGGTAACCGGGCGCTGCGAGCACGCAGAAGTCGGGCTCGCCGGTGCGCGCGATTTCGCGGGCAAGCGGTCGGGCGAGCATCTGCTTGATAAAGAGTGCCTGGCTGGCACGCTCGCAGGCAACGAGCAGTCGACGTGTGTGGTTGCGGTCGGCGCCTGCCATGCCGCGGGTGACGAACACGTCGCGCTCGTTGAGATAGTCGACGATGCCGGCCTTGATGGCCTCATAGCTCTCGACGGACAGCGGGCAGTTGACCGCGCCCCAGGCAATCTTGTCGTGAACATCGGGGGTGTCAACGATAAAGCGATCGTTGGGTGAACGGCCGGTGCGCTCCCCCGTCTCAATCACCAGCGCGCCGTTGGATGCCATGCGGCCTTCTTCGCGGCGGATAGCGTGCTCGACGAGCTCCGCGGCGGGTAGATCGACCAGCAGACGGGGTTGATTCTCGGCGGGATCTTCGACCAGCGTAATACCAAAGTTGGACAAAACTTCTGCAGGGGTAACACCAGGCATGGGGCCTCCTTTAAAAACGCGACACATGGACGCGGCGCGCACTTTACTCACGTAAAGCACGTTGTACCCGATATGCAAAAACGTTTTTGCGGCAAGGGTGGCAAGCCCGCCCAACGGTCAAAAATCGCAGGCAAGCGGCCTAGTCATTGGGGACGTTTTTAAACGCCTAGTCATTGGGGACACTCTTGAACAGGCAACATTCAAGGAATGTCCCCGGATGCCGGCACTTAGGGACGTTCCCAAAGTGCCGGCACATAAGGAACGTCCCTAAGTGCCGACTACCGAATGGCGCCGCCGAAATTATCGAACAACCTGTTCAAAAACACGAGCGAGCACCGTCGCGTCTATACTAAAGCGCAGCAAAAGAAAGGACTCCGCTTTGAGCATCACGCCCCTCGATAGCATTCGCCGCGCCATCGCCCGCCGCAATGGCGTCGCCGACCCCGCCGTAGCGGGCAGCGGCACCGCAAGGGCCCAGGGCGGACGCATCGAGAACGGCCTGTTCCCCGCCTCCCACACGGCCGAAGAGCTCGCGCGCATCCAAGAGCTGAGCCAGCGCAACGCCGGCGGCCCCAACAGCAGCCAGGCCACGCGCCGTCGCCGGCGCGAACGCGATCGCGAGCCCGACCCCATCCACCGCATGGTCAACGCCTGGTGGAACCGCCTGCTCGGCGTTGTCTACGGCGGCGGCTTCTCCACGCAGGAAGCCGAATACGAGGAACACGCCACCCGTCGCGACTATCTCTGGAATACCCTGGGCACCGCCGTGTGGGGCTTCGCGTTTCCCCTGCTCACCATTGTGTCCACGCAGCTTGTGGGCGCCGAGGAAGCCGGTAAGTTCTCCATCGCCTTCGTCACCGGCACGCTCATCATGATCGCATGCAACTACGGCGTGCGCAATTTCCAGGTCTCAGACATCGACGAAAAGACGTCCTTTGCCTCCTACCAGCTCAACCGCTGGCTTTGTGGAGCGCTCGCCCTAGGCTGCGGCCTCATGTACAGCAGCGCCCGCGGCTATGACGCGCAGATGGCGACGATCGGCCTGGGCGTCTACCTCTACAAGGTGATCGACGGCGTCGCCGACGTGTACGAAGGCCGCCTGCAGCAGGCCGACAAGCTCTACCTGGCCGGCATGAGCCAAACGCTACGCTCCGTCGGCGTCATCGCGGTCTTTAGCGCGGCGCTGTTCCTCACGCGCAGCATGCCCATCGCGGCCATGGCCATGGGCATCGCCGCGATCGCCTCGCTCGTGCTGGTCACCGCGCCGCTTGCCCTGCTCGAGACCGAAAAATCGCGCCGCGTGAGCCTGCGCGAGGTCGGCCACCTGTTTGTCCAGTGCGCCCCGCTCTTTGGTGCACTGTTCCTGTTCAACCTTATTGAGAGCATGCCCAAGTTTGTGATGGAAGGCACGCTGGCATACAAATATCAGCTGTACTTTAATGCCCTGTTCTTTCCGGCGCAGGCTATTTTGTTGAGCGTCGGATTTGTCTACAAACCGCAGCTCCTGCGCTTGTCGAGCATTTGGGCTAATCCTCGCAAGCGTCGTCGCTTTGACCTGATTATTGTTGCCGTTATGGCGCTGATCGTGGCCATCACCGGCGTGTGCGCCGCATTTATGGCAGGTCCCGGTATTCCCCTCATGAGCTTTATGTACGGCCTCAGCTTTGAGCGCTACCGTACGCTGGCGTTGCTGATGGTCGTCGCCGGCGGCGTCACCGCGGCCATCGACTTTATCTACGCCATCATCACGGTGCTACGCCACGCTGGAGACGTCACCAAGATCTACCTGATCTGCTTCGCCGTAAGCGTGGTGCTGCCGGTGATCTTGATTAAGCTGCTGGGTCTGATGGGCGCTGTGGTGAGCTACCTAGCCATCATGGCCCTACTCCTGGTGCTACTGATTATCGAGTACGCCCACATCCGCCAACGCATAGAACGCGACCGCAACCCATACGGCGCCTAATTAGCTGCCCGGTCACCGGAATTTGCGATGGAATCACCCCGGCTGGGGTCTCGTTGCGGACAATATTCATCACGCAAAACTAAGTGAGTAGACTTTTACCGAATCCCCGACCACACCAACAGAGCACAAGTCTGTGACCTGCGGTTTTATTGAGGCAAATATGTTGGGTGCTCGGCATTTCCAAAAAAGTCTACTCACTTAGCCGGCGGGCAGCCAAATGATTATTTAATCCCCGTCCCAGAGAAATCAATTAGCGGGCAGAAGGGCAAAAGTAGTCAAATAAGCCCCGTCCCAAATTAGCTACCCCTTGCACCGATTATTCGCCCGGGTTGATGTTCGCGTAGAACTCCGCCCCGTCGTCCAGGCGCAGGATGCCCACGCGACCGAACTCGGAGCCGGTGGCGGCAGCGCAGTCGATGTCGATGCGATCGGGCACACCGGCGGCATCCTCGCCGCCCAGGCGCACAATCTGCCCGCGGCCCGACTCCTCATCGAGCCCCGCAAGACCACCGACCTCGCAATAACGCCCGAGCGACACCGTTGGCGTGTGACCGCTCACCACGACCGGACCCTTGCCCTCGGCAGAAAGCAGCCCAGTCGGCACATCCCAATAGCCGTGACGAATCCATAGCAGGTCATCGGACGACTGCACCGCGAGCATCTGCTGCAGCAACTCGCGATCGGCACCCACCGCTCCGACGCCATCGGCACAATCGACGCCATGCTCAAGCAAAAACGCGCGCGCCGCCTTCATCTCGATTCCAGCATGTACCAGCAGATACGGGCGCTCCTCGGTCTCGACCACCGCGTAGAGCGGCAGCGCGGCCATCCATCGCACGAGCTCCTCGTATGCCTCAAATTCCATGTCGTTGAGCTGCTCGCGCGTCGTCCAGCCACCGTTGATATCCCAGGTCTCGGCATCGAGCGGATCCTGGCCAATGATGGCATCGAGCATGATCTGCTCGTGATTGCCCTTGAGCACGCGGGCGTTGGGCAGCGAGCGCACGAGCTTAATAACACCGACCGGATCGGGCCCGCGATCGATCATGTCGCCCAGCACGTACAGTGTGTCGTCGGACGTCAACGAGATCTTAGACAGGGCCTCGTCAAGCGCACGCACGTGCCCGTGAGCGTCAGATGTCACATAGATCGCCATGGTACGCCTCTCCTTGCATTGCGGCCGAAGCCCGGTGCCGCAACTAAAACTTCAAGTTGAACTTAAACGTTACCCATTGTACTCCGGTGCAATAAAGCTGGAAAGGGTTTCCGAGCAGAGGCAAAGACGGCAGCCGTCTATGACGATATCGCGCACGCCCGCAATCCAACCCCATAAACCCACCATCTTTGGGTACAAATAACCGCAGGCAACTGACCGTGCCACGCCAACCACCCAGGAGCGGACACCATCTATGAACCAGATCCTTCTCTTTATCGGCCTCGTCATCATTTTGTGCCTGACCATCAAACCCGTCGGCAAAAAACTCCCCTTCCCCACCCTGCTCATCTTTATCGCGCTCGGCATGCTGTTGGGCGTCAACGGCCCGGCGCATATCGACTTTAGCGACTACGCGCTCACCGAAACCGTCTGCAGCACGGCGCTGCTGTTCATCATGTTCTACGGCGGCTTTAACACCAACATCGACCGCGCCAAGCCCGTCGCCGTGCCCGCGGTGCTGCTGAGCACGCTCGGCGTCGTCATCACCGCAGGCATCACCGGCGTGTTCGCCCACTTCGTGCTGAGCTTCGACTGGATCGGCGGCCTGCTGCTGGGATCAGTCGTGGCATCCACCGACGCGGCCAGCGTCTTTAGCGTTCTGCGCGAGCACAGCCTGTCGCTGAAGGGCGGCACCGACTCGCTGCTCGAGGTCGAATCGGGCTCCAACGACCCCGTCGCCTACATGCTCACCGCCGTGCTCGCCACACTCGCGGCCGGCGGCGACATCAACATTCCCGCACTGCTGGCCAAGCAGATTATCCTGGGCGCGGGCCTGGGCCTTGCCATCGGCTGGGCGGCGGGCCGTCTGATTGAACGCGCACACGCAACGGCCGAGGGCGCGCAGACCATCTTCTTGTTCGCCGTGGCGATCGTCGCCTACGCGCTACCAAGCTATCTGGGCGGCAACGGCTTTTTGGCCGTATACCTGGCCGGCATTGTGCTGGGTGCGAGCGACATCACCGGCAAGGTCGAGATGGCGCACTTCTTTGACACCCTCACCGAGATGGCCGAGATGACGATCTTCTTCTTGCTCGGCCTGCTCGTCACGCCCGCACGCCTGCCGCAGATGCTGCTGCCGGGCCTGGCGCTCATGGCGTTTATGCTCTACGTGAGCCGTCCCATCGCCGTCGGCGTGCTCCTGGCGCCCTTTAAGACGAACCCCCGCCAGGTCGCGCTCGTAAGCTGGGCGGGCCTGCGCGGAGCAGCTTCGGTCGTGTTTAGCCTCTTTGCCGTGGTGGCCGGCGTTCCCGGCGGACACGACCTATTTGACCTGGTGTTTGTGATTGCCGTGTCGAGCATTGTGGTGCAGGGCTCGCTGCTGCCAGCGGTGGCGAAGAAGCTCGATATGATCGATGCGACCGGCGACGTGCGCCGCACCTTTAACGACTACCGCGACGAAGACGGCATGTCATTTGTAAAGCTCAAGGTGGGTGCTGGCCATCCGTTTGCCGAGCGATCGCTCGCCGATATTGGCAGCGCGACGGACATGCTGGTGGTCTTGGTGCTGCGCGACGGGGCGCACCCGGTGCTGCCCAACGGCGATACCGTGATCCAGGAAGGCGATCTGCTGGTGATGGCCGCCCCAACGTTCGAAGAGCGTGCCGAGGTTACGCTGCGCGAGGTCACCGTAACCCCCCACGGTCGCCTGGCCGGCCAGCGTCTTCGCGATGTGCCGCAGGGCAAGCACCCCTTTATCGTGGTGATGCTCAAGCGCGACGGCCAAACGATCATCCCCGACGGCAACACCCTAATATACGCCGGCGACGAAGCCGTCATTGCAACACTAGCATCGTAGTGACCAGGAAGTGGCTAATTTGCGACGAAGAGATCAAGCGCCTAGGAACCTCATGCCTTCGCTCGCAGATTCGGATTTGCCTGAGGAGTAAAGCACCCCTCCCCCATGTAACCATCCTGTAAATCATAGCGACGCACTCGAGTTTTACCGTGATGCGGTCGCGCCTGGCGCTGCACTGTGCTAAAGTATCCCGAACGTTCAAACGACTACGAGGGGGAACTAGAAGATGGCACGTGTGCACAACTTCTCAGCTGGCCCGGCCGCACTGCCCACAAGCGTGCTCGCCGAGATCGCCGACGAGATGATGGACTACCGCGGTTGCGGCATGTCCGTGCTCGAGATGAGCCATCGATCTAGCATGTACCAGCAGATCATCGATGACGCTGAGGCAACTCTGCGCCGCCTGCTGAGCATCCCCGACAACTACCGCGTCCTGTTTTTGCAGGGCGGCGCCACGCTGCAGTTTGCGGGCATCCCCATGAACCTCATGCGCCGTGGCCGCGCCGGCTACGTCGTGACCGGCAACTTTGCCAACAAGGCATACAAAGAAGCCGCCAAGTACGGCGAGGCCGTGCTGCTCGCGAGCTCCGAGGACACCAACTTCGACCGCATCCCCGACATGGCCGACATCAACGCGCGCATTGCCGCCGAGGCCGCGAGCGACGGGCTCGACTACGTTTACATCTGCCAGAACAACACCATCTTTGGCACCATGTACCACGAGCTGCCCGCTTGCGGCGACGTACCGCTGGTCGCAGATGTCTCGAGCTGCTTTCTGTCGCAGCCGCTCGATGTTGAGCGCTACGGGCTCATCTACGCCGGCGCGCAGAAAAACGCCGGCGCCGCGGGCGTGACCGTGGTTATCGTACGCGACGACCTCATCGCCGACGGCCCCGCCTTTGCGCGGGCGCCGCAGTACATGGACCTTAAGACCCAGGCCGCCAAGGGCTCCATGCTCAACACGCCCAACACCTTTGGCATCTACGTGTGCGGCAAGGTATTCCGCTGGGTGGAGCAAACCGGCGGACTTGGCGCCATGGCCGAGCGCAACTGGGCCAAGGCCAACCTGCTCTACAACCTGCTCGAGCAAAGCGAGCTGTTCCATGGCACCACGCAGACAGACAGCCGCTCCATCGCCAACGTCACCTTCCGTACCGGCGACGCCGAGCTCGATGCGGCCTTTGTCGCAGGCGCGGCCGAGCACCAGATTCAAAACGTCAAGGGCCATCGCCTGGTGGGCGGCATGCGCGCGAGCGTCTACAACGCCGTAACCATGGAAGATGTGCAGGCACTGGCCTCGTACATGAAGGACTTCGAAGCGCAGCTTAGTTTGAGCCCGCGATCTAACTAGCCCGCAACGCGCGGGCCGATCAGCCATCTCAGACCACCCTGTATAGATCAAAACCTGCTAAGGAGTTTTCCATGCGCAAGATTAAAACCATCGATGACATTACCAAGGACGGCAAGGTCGAGTTTGGTGAGGGCTACGAGTTTGTGAGCACCGCCGAAGAGGCCGACGCCATTCTGATGCGCTCGACCGACCTGCACGGCTACGAGCTGCCCGAGGGCATCCGCGCTATCGCCCGCTGCGGCGCCGGCGTCAACAACATCCCCGTCGAGGAGTACGCCAAGAAGGGCGTCGTCGTCTTTAACTCCCCCGGCGCTAACAGCAACGCCGTTAAGGAGCTCGTCCTAGGCATGCTGGTGCTCTCGAGCCGCGGCGTGGTGCAATCGATGAACTGGGTGCGCGACAACGCCGACGACCCCGAGATTCAGGTCGATGCCGAAAAGGCCAAGAAGGCCTTTGTGGGCCGCGAGCTCAAGGGCAAGCGCATCGGCGTCATCGGCCTGGGCAACGTGGGCTCCAAGGTCGCCAACGCCTGCGTCGACCTGGGCATGGACGTTTACGGCTACGACCCGTTCATTTCCGTTGAGCACGCGTGGGTGCTGAGCCGCGAGGTGCAGCGTGTGGGCACGCTCGAGGATCTCTGCCGCGGCTGCGACTACCTCACCGTACACGTGCCCAGCAAGGCCGACACCATCGGCATGATCAGCACCGAGCAGATTAACCTGTTGGCACCCGACGCCGTGCTCATCAACTACGCACGCGAAACCATCATTGACGAGGACGCCGTCGACGCTGCCCTGCGCGAGGGCAAGCTGAGCTGGTTTAGCTGCGACTTTGCCACGCCAAAAACCGTCAAGATGCCCAACACGTTTATCACCACGCACTCGGGCGCCGGCACCGGCGAGGCCGAGGCCAACTGCGCCGATATGGCCATCAGCGAGCTCAAGGATTACCTGGAGAACGGCAACATCGCGCACAGCGTCAACTACCCCGCCTGCAGCATGGGCAAGGCGCGCGCCGCGAGCCGCATCGCCTGCCTGCACGCCAACGTGCCCAACATGATCGGCCAGATCACAGCCATCTTGGCCAAGGACAACGCCAACGTGCAGCGTATGACCAACGAGTCCGCCGGCGAGAACGCCTACACCATGTTCGACACCGACGAGCACCTGGACAGCAGCACCATCGAGGCGCTCAAGCAGATTCCGTCGATGTATCGCGTGCGCGTGATCAAATAGCGCCGGCTGATCTGACGGGCAGTTCCCCATGTGGCCTGCCCGTCACTGACATTGAATGCCCGCGGGGGCGCCTTTCGCATGAGAGGCGCCCCCGTTTCTGTGAGCACTCCATTAAATGCACCGAGCCGCTTCTTGGCATACAATCTGTATGTTGACCTAACTATCTGTGAGGTGCCTATGGTTGATACAGATTTTGCTTGGCGGCTTACGCAAGGACTCGTGCGGATCGACAGTTCCGACCCAGGTGCGTATGAGGGCGAGATTGAACGCTATATCAAAGCGTTGGTTGAGGAACAGTTGGCGCAGCTGAGCCATCCGGTACTCGATGCCGTGCAGATTGCAGAGCTCGAAGTACTCCCCGGGCGCCGCAACCTTATGGTCACCGTGCCGGGCCAAAGCGACGAGCCGCGACTCGTCTATATCTGCCATATGGATACCGTTACGCTGGGCGATGGCTGGGACGCGGACATTCCGCCGCTCGGGACGGTTGTGCGTAACGACAAACTCTATGGCCGTGGCGCCTGCGACATGAAGGGTGGCCTGGCCTGCGCCATTGCCGCACTGGTCCATACGCTCGAGCGCGTGGCGGCGGATGGCGCGCTACCCCGCCGCGGCTTTTCGCTCATCTGCTCGGTCGACGAAGAGGACTTTATGCGAGGCTCCGAGGCAGCCATCGATGCCGGCTGGGTCGGTTCGCGCGAATGGGTGCTGGACACCGAGCCCACCGACGGACAGATCCAGGTGGCGCACAAGGGGCGTACGTGGTTCGAGATTGAAATGGCTGGCGTGACGGCACACGCGAGCCAGCCTTGGAAGGGCGCCGATGCCGTCGCCGCCATGGCCGAGGCCGTCTGCGCGCTGCGCCATGCGTTCGCAGCGCTGCCCGAGCATGATGAGCTGGGGTCTTCGACCATCACGTTTGGCCAAATTGAGGGCGGATATCGCCCCTATGTCGTGCCCGACCGCGCCAAGGTCTGGGTCGATATGCGCCTGACTCCGCCGACCGATACGGCAGCCGCGAAGCGCATGGTAGAGCAGGCCATCGCCGTCGCCAAAGCCGCCATTCCCGGTTGCCATGGCAGCTACACCGTGACGGGCGACCGCCCCGCCATCGAGCGCGACCCGAACTCTCCCCTTCTAGCAGCGCTCAAGCGTGCCGCCGATGACGTGACGGACGCGGACACAACCGTCGGCTTCTTTACCGGCTACACCGACACCGCCGTCATTGCCGGCAAGACAGGTAACCGCAATTGCATGAGCTACGGTCCCGGGTCGCTCGCGCTCGCGCACAAGCCCAACGAATATGTGCCCCACGCCGATATCGTTCGCTGTCAGAACGTGCTCATCGCGCTCGCCGATAACGTGCTCTGGGACGCGAATGGGCAAGTTGGGGCATAATAAGCCGCGAACAAACCAACTCGTGCGTTAGGACCGCCCATGAAAGCACTTCCGTTTCCCTGCATCCGCCCGGCTCAGGACCGCGTGCTCGAGGCGTTGCCCGCAATGGGCAGCATCCTGAGCGGCAACGATGCTCTGCGCGGAGCCATTGCCGATGGCCTGATGCTCAAGGACCCGGGTGCGGCGTATTACGTGTACGAATGCTCGGGGGAGCCGGGGCGCGTGACGGGCGTTGTGGCGATCTGCCCGGTTGGTGCGCTGGCGGGCGGCGACGCGGTTGCCGCCGATACGGCCGCCGCTGCGCGCGCATTCGCCGACCTCAAGGTACAGCCCCGTCCCGTAACGCTCGCCTACGAGGCCTCGCCCGTCATGGATATCATCCTGGGCGCCGCCAAAGAGGGCGCCTCGCTCTACGCCGTCACCGATCCTGCGGGCATTACACACCGCGTGTGGGAGGTTAAGCGCGAGGACGCCGTCGGCGCCATCCGTGCCATGCTCGACCAGGCGCCGGAGCCGGTACTGGCCGACGACCCTGCCTACGCTGGCGCACTAGTCGGGGTATCACAGCTCCTGGCCGATGAGGCCCGTTCCGCCGGAACGTACACCGGCAAGGAGCCGTTCAACTTTACCGTTGCCGCGCTCTTCCCCGCTGCGCAGGTCAGCGGCGGCGCACCGCAGGTTCCGACGGGTCTGCTCACGCACCAAGTCGCGCGGTTCTAGCAAGACCAGACCGCGCAGCACAAAAATCGGCAGCTCAACAAACAGGGGGCGGAGATGCAGCAGGTACATGCATCTCCGCCCCTTTTGCGTCGAGAAGTTATGCCGGCGACCCGAGCCGCCACGCTCGCGTTATCCGCGCTGCGGACCTGCAGTAGCCACAAGCGGTTCAAGGCCCAGCTCGCGTGCGTAATCCTCCTGCGTAAAAATCTCAATCAGCTCAAACGTGTCGGATTCGTCGTCAAACGCAAAGTGCAGCACCGAGCAGTTGCCCGGCACGCGTTCGCGCTCGTCTGCCGCCGCGCCCCGCACGTGGTCCAAAAACTCCTTGATAGCCGAGCCGTGGCTCACCGCGAGCACGCACTCGTGGTCCGGACGTCGCATAAGCTCGGTCAGCGTCGCCACCATGCGCTCACGCACCTGCATCTGGCCCTCGCCGCCAAACTGACGATAGAAATCGCGCCACGGGCGCTCGGGCATAAGCATCACGCGCTCGGCCTCAAAGTCGCCAAAGAACCACTCGCGCAGACCGTCCAGGCGCTCGTACGCCAAGCCCGGCCACAGGTTGGCGATAGTCTGCTCGGTGCGATGAAGCGTGGAGGTGTAGGCATGATCGGGCTCAATGCCGCGCGCACGTAAAAACATGCCGGCGCGCGCCGCCTGGTCGCAACCCAACTGCGTAAGCGGCGAGTCACTCCACCCCTGAATGATACGCTTAAGGTTGAATATCGTCTGTCCATGACGGACCAGATACAGATCTTTATTCATAGGGGTCCTTTCGTTCGTTACCAATCAAGGAGCGAAAACGCACCGTCGCAATAGCCAAAATGAAGCACGGCACCGTTGTCGGGTAGCTCTCCCCTGCCAGTCACATACTCAAGAAACTCCTGGCAGGAAGAGCCGTGGGAGACTGCCAGCACACAGTCGTGCTGCGGCCTGGCCATGATGTGGGACAGCGCCGCGACCATGCGCGACTGGAGCTCGCCTTCAGACTCGCCACCAAAGGCCACCGGATAATCACCCCAGGGCTGCGGCGGCATCTCGCGATTTGATGTACCCTCCAGCGAGCCCAAATGCCACTCGCGCAGGTCATCGACCAGCTCTATCGAGCAGCCCTCACCAGCAATTAGCTCAGCCGTATGCCGCGCCCGGCCCAACGGCGAGGAATACACACGGTCAAAGGTCACGCCACGCGCCTCAAACGCCGCGCGCGTCGCCAGCGCCTGCTCGCGCCCGCGCGCCGTAAGCGGCGAATCGTGCCCACCCTGCAAAATGTTCTGCACATTGAGCTCAGTCTGCCCATGCCGCACCAAATACAAATCTGCCACACGTCCTCCCCTCGCACCACCGCAAAGGGGACAGGTACCTTTGTGGTGGTTTACCGCCGGATTGCGCCGCAACGACGCACAACTACAGCAGCACGTCGGCAAGCGGACGCTTGGGTACGTGGTGCACCCGCGCCTCGTCGCGCCAATAATTGATGGAGCCGTCGGGGTTGGAATCGATCGCATCGATCACCTGTGTCTCGGCCGGAACGCCAAACGCCATGATCAGCTTGAGCTCATATTTGTCGTTATCGAGCCCCATGGCATCGATCGCGTGGGGCGTAAAGGCCTTGAAAATGCAGGCTGCCACCTCGGGCGTGGCGCTGCGGGCGGCGAGCATCATCGTCTGCGCGGCAATGCCCGTGTCGACATCGGTAATGGGAGCGGCGGGCTTGCCCGGAACGGCGCGCTCAGCAAGAATCGCGATGTAGCCGGTCGGGCGCTCACCCTCGGCAGGACCCGGCCAGTCCTTAAGTGCGCCGGCCCATGCGAGCTCGTCAAATACACGCGCGCAGTCCTCTGCACCGCTTACCACATGAAAACGCAGACGCTGAGCATTGGCACCACAGGGAGCCAGGTGCGCAAGTTCCGCCAGCTCGAGCAAAAACTCGCGCGGCACGCGCATGGACTCGTCAAAGCGGCGGCACGTGCGGGCGCGGCGAACCAACGCATCAAACGCGTCCAAGCCGAGCTTTTCGCAACCCTGCTTTGCCATCGACTCAGCGCTTACCGGCGCCGCGGGAACTGTTTCGTTCATAGGGACCCCCAATTTCGGGCAATTGTTCTTAGGAAAATCTAACCTAAAACGTAGGCAATAACGAACAGGGCTGCAATGTTCTACACCTGTTGAATAGAAAATCGCGACGTGGGGAACAACGGAAACAATTCGGGGCCTTTGGGTTACGTTTCACCCTCCCCGACCCATACGTCAGCGCCTTTAGGCGATACTGGTCGTAACGATCAAGGCTTACGCCGCACGGAAAGGAGACATTATGGGCATCTTTAAGAACGATGACCAAAAATCGAGCCAGTTTGGATTTGACGAGAAAAGCATGGCGGGCAAAGCCGTCAAGGCCGTACGCTGGATCTACGCCATCACGGGCGTCTTAGCGCTCATTGCTGGTATCGCGCTGCTTTTTGCACCCGCCAAGTCCCTCGTCTTTTTGATGACTGTCCTGGGTTTTTACTTTGTAATCACTGCTGCCATCAGGCTGTTCACTGCCATTTTTGAGCCGCTGCTGCCCACCGGCTGGCGCGTGACGAGCATCATCTCCAACCTACTCATTATCTTGGGCGGCGTCATAATCCTGCGCAACCAGGCCTTCTCGACCGCGACGCTCACCACGATGGTGGTTATCGTGGCCGGCTTTGGCTGGATTGTCGAAGGTGTCATGTCCATTCTGGAGTCCGAGCTTTCGTCCAACCGCGCCCTCGCTATCCTGAGCGGTGCACTCTCCATCATCGCCGGCATGTTCGTGTTTATCTATCCGCTATGGTCGGCCAAGATGCTCGTCATCTTTAGCGGCGCCGCGCTGCTGGTGTTTGGCGTTACGCTGATTGTTCGCGCTATTCAATTTGGCAAACTGGTGCACTAGATGCCGCGAACGCTCTTTATTGATGCCGACGCCTGCCCGGTCACGCGCGAGTCGATTGACTGCGCGCGGCGGGCGGGCGTCGCCGTTGTTATCGCCGGCAACAGCACGCAAAACCTGGAACGGCACATTCGCCGCGACGACCCGCGCGATGCCGAGCACGCGCGACGCGGCTTTTGGGTCACGACGCTCGACGTGAGTGTGGGCGCCGACAGCGCCGACTTTGCCATTGTCGAACGCCTGCAGGCGGGCGACGTGGTCGTGACGCAGGACATTGGCTTGGCGAGCATGGTGCTCGGGCGCGATGCCGCCGCCATCGGTGTGCGCGGGCGCGTCTACGACAAAGCGACCATCGACATGCAGTTGTTTATTCGCCACGAGGAAAAGAAGGTGCGTCGCGCTGGCGGTCGCACCCGCGGGCCGGCAGCCTTCACCAGCGAAGATCGCGCTCGCTTTAAACGCAACCTCACCGAGCTGCTGCGCTAACCAAGGTAGATTTTTGGGACATGTCCGGAAATCTGCTTTTTGCTTTGGGCGGTGTGAGCGCTCAAAATCCATGGCTCAACAAAAAACGGGTTTCAAAATGCCATGCGTCGCCGCATTGTGCAGGCGCCGAGCATGGCTATTTTGAAACCCGTTTTGTTAGGCCCACTTAGAGGCCGAAGGCGGATAGGATGAGGCCCCAGCCGGCACCGATGACGTACATCATGATCAGGAACAGGACGTTTTCGCGGGCACTGCGGTTGGTGCGGAACAGCACCAGGTAGCCCACACCGGCGGAAATGAGCGTGCCGGCGAGCATCGGCGCCAGCTGTAGCGCGCCCTCCAGGTACAGCTGCGTGATAACGACGCTAGCCGAGCAGTTGGGGATCAGGCCGACGAGTGCCGAGCCCAGGACCGCAAGCGTCTCGTTACCGCGCAGGAACTGCTCGATTGCGGACTCGCCGAACGTCTCGAGTACGGCGACCAGAATCAGCGTCACCAGAAAAATGAATACCGAGACCTGCACGGTGTGCGAGATCGCGCTGCGGATGATCGACAGGACAGGCGTCCCTTCGTGGGAATGAGAGTGACCGTGACCATCATGGTGTTCATGTTCGCCCTCATGACCGTGATCGTGGCCATGTCCGTGTTCGTGCTCGTCCTCGTCTTCATCGCAACCGCAATGGTCGCGCTCGCACAACTCGTGGATGTGGTCGGCGCTCACGCCCGCCTCGGCCACTTCATCAATGATGTCGCCCCCGGTATGGTCGTCGTGCGCGCAGTTCACATGAGCCGGATTGGCAGCGGTCCCCAGCACGGTACGGCGAATCGCCGCATGCGCGCGGGCATTACGACGCAGGCCGCGAATGGCGGCGTCCACGATAAAGCCCGTGATCAGCGCGATCAGTGCCTTCGAAGCCAAAAGCATCGCCATGGTCTGCACGGGCACCTGCTCGGCGAGCAACAGCGGCAGCATCTCATCGGAGGTCGAAAGGAACACCGCCACCAACGTGCCCAAGGTCACGACACGACCGGCATACAGCGTGGCCGCCATTGCCGAAAAGCCGCACTGCGGCACCATGCCCAGCAACGAGCCAACCACGGGGCCCGCGGCACCGGCGCGCTTGATGGCCCCGTTAACGCGGTCGCCCGCAACGTGCTCAAGTGTCTCGAGAGCAAGATACGTCACCAACAAAAACGGCGCCAGCGAGAGCGTGTCCTTGCCGGCGTCGAGCAGAATATCAATCAGCAAATCCATGACGGATGGAACCTTTCATGTCTTTCGGCAGCATTGTAAAAGTCCTAGCGGTCAACTAGGGTATTGTAGTTGTCCTAGGCGCGATGCCAATAGTTGCCCATGGTAAACTATCATCTCGCCATAACTCAATGCCACCGAGCCGCGCGACACGGCCCGTCCAAGGAGCAGTTATATGAACGTTTCACAAGCACTCGAATACGAGCGCCAGCCGTTTATTCCCATGTTTATCTATGGCGATCACGGCGCCATGGAGTCCGAGCGCCAGAAGGGCGAGGAGGCCCTTAAGGTGCTCGAAACCGAGTACTTTACCGCCGAGGGCGACCCCAGCTTCGACTTTGCCACCGTGCGCGACCTGGCTGACCGCAACCGCGACCTGTGCGACCAGATTGGCGAGGCGCGCCTGCGCAACGTGACGCCCGCGACGCTTTCGCGCGGCCTGTCCGATGCCGACACCTGCGCCGCCATCGGCAAGATGCAAAAGCGCACCGCCGCGTCCGTTATGCGCGAAATCCGCGGCGACCGCGACGCGCTCGGCGTGGCCTACGCCCGCAAGCCCATCCAGGGCACCGTGCTCGGTATCGACATCGAGACCACCGGCCGTGCACCCGAGCGCGGCTATATCATCAACGTGGGCTGGGAGATCATGGAGCTCACCAGCGACGCCGTCCCGCATGACGCCGAGGCACACTACTGCGGCCTGCCCGACATCTACCGCGGCGAGGATGTGCCGCTATCGAGCATCCATCACATTACCTGGGACGACATCGACGGCAAAAAACCATTCCGCGAGAACAAGGAACTGCAGAAGCAGCTGCTCAAACTTATGAAGAAGTACCCGTACATGGCGCATAACGCCGCGTTCGAAGACAGTTGGTTCAAGATCCACCTGGACGGTTACGCCGAGGCACGCCGCGCCGGCAAGATTATCGTCATCGACTCGCGCCAGATCTGCCGCAGCCTGGATGCCGACGTCCGCTCGCTCCCCCGCGAGTCCGCGCCCGCCGCGCTCGAGAACTGGGCCCGCCGCCGCGGCACCCTCGCCGCCGACGCCAACGAGCAGCACCTGGGCCTCGACGACACCGACCTCATGCTCCGCACGGTTCAGGCCGAGTTCAACCTCAAGAACCTATTCGCCAAGTAGAAACGCCTGCGACAAACCCCGGCGTAGATCACGAGCGGTCTCGCAGCGGGAAACCCCGCAGCGGGGCCGCCCTACGTTCCACAGATAGATTTGCCATCACAAATTCTGAACACTCATTGCGAACGATTTCGGCCAATTCCCGACACGTAATTCGTTGTCGGATGGTGATGCATCACTATCAAATGTGCGGCAATTGAGTATTTATATGCTATAGCTAAGCTGCGAAAACTTTTATTTAGGGCATACCAACTCATAATTGCGTCAAGCTTTTGGACAGCATTTGGTTAGACCTCTAAAACGGCTTTTCCACTCAGCGCCGTCAACACGGCATTAGCTGACACGATATATATCATGAGTATCGTATTGTCACATACCACTGCAAAAGCGGTCTACCAGGCCGCGCATTCGGTGTCTGCGAAAGGCATCGAGTCCTGTAGTCCTGCCGCGATTTACGGATCATGTCCCACCGGAACGCTCCTTGACGCAGCCACAGAATGGCTCACCAAAAATGATGTTTCCCTCGACGCAAATGATTCCCTCGAGGTGATGGTGTTTGATCGCAGGAATGCGCGCTATACAATGAACTGTCAGTGCCACGTTTCTTCAAAACGATTCTCAAACTCACGCTTTATAGAGATCAAAGATGGCATCTTCATTGTTGGCGTTGAGCTTTGCGCACTTCAGGCCGCCACCTATCTTTCTTTTCGCGAACTAGTGGAGTACTACTTTGAACTGTGCGACGCTTATTCCCTTGGAACCGACTCTTCCACCTCCTATACCGAGCGTTTCGCGCTCACCTCGACCGAGAGGTTAAAGCAGTTCTTTAATTCCATTACCAGATGCGACGGTTTGGCCCTTGCCCGAAAGGCGATCCAATGTGTACGCGACGGATGCCGGTCTCCTATGGAAACAGCCTTTGTCATGATTCTAACGCTGCCCAAAAGCGAAGGAGGGCTTGGTATTAAGGGAATTGAGACCGATTACGAGGTACAGGTCACCGCTGCCGCAAAGAATCTCACGAGACGCAAAAAGTTCTTTATGGATGCGTATCTAAAGAAATCTCGCACAGACATTGAATACAACGGTTTTTATCATGACGCGGAAGAAGACCGCGCCATCGATGAGGAGCGCAAGAATGCACTTGCGTCCATGGGGTACGGAATCATCACCGTCAGTCGTTATTCCTTTATGCATGCCAGCTCTTTCGTTAGGGTCATGGAAGCAATCCAGCGGAAAGAGGGCGTACGCCCCTCGCGTCTGCCAAAAGACTTTCAAATCATGCAAGAGGACCTGAGACAGTTTGTGCTCAGAAGGTTTATAGAAGAGAAAAAGCGAATTCAGAAGCAGCTTCGCCAGGATTCCGAAGATCGTCAACGAATCGACCTCGAAAAAGCAATGCTCGAAGGCACTACGTTGGATGATCCAACGATTAACGAAGCGCCGGCAATCGATGACATGCAAACAGTCAAAATCGACAGCCCATCATTTGCTCAAACAAGCAGCCTCGCGCCCGAGGGCAGGATCTTCGGGGCCGGAAGCTAGACCGGCTAACAAGGTGGGTACCCTAGCGATGTGCAAAATTGCGAGTATTCAGCAGGGTCGGGTGTCTATCACCCTCGAGTGGATCCAAATGTGAAGCGAAATCACTCTTGCGTGAGAGCGTTAGGCAACATTTGAGGAAGAACTCATCGGATTAACACCCTAAGATAACTCTTGAACTGCATTATATGACCTGCAATAAATTAACAGACCCCCTATAGTTGCAGAATACTCCATTTTTTGCACGGCTCAGGGGCACCCGCCCCGGCATCGGCTATCAAAACCGCTCAGTCCGGGATCTCGTCCACTATTCCCCATCATTTTGTGCAACGAATTACCTGAACGTCATTGACACATGAACATACACTCATATAATCGAAAGTAAATTATATGAGCGCATGTTCATATGAAAGGATATTGCAATGAGCATCCGCGTTGATGAAACGAAACCCGACATCGAGGCCACCGAACCCGCGATCCCCACCACCTGCTCGCCCGAGGACCTTCCCGACGAGGAGCTGCTGTACGACCTTGCCGACCTGTTCAAGGTCTTCAGCGACACCACGCGCATCAAGATCCTCTACGCCCTCATGGGCCGCGAGCTCTGCGTGGCCGACATCGCCGAGGCGACCGCGACCTCGCAGTCCGCGGTGTCGCACCAGCTGCGCACACTCAAGCAGTCGCACCTGGTTAAATTCCGGCGCGACGGGCGCAATATCCTCTACTCGCTCGCCGACGACCACGTCTACACCATGCTCAACCAGGGCATGAGCCACATCTGCGAATAGCAGCCAACCACGGTACCAGCGCGGCCTGCACCCAAGCCGCAAATACAGGGAAAGGAACCCACCATGAAAAAGCAGTTTAAGCTCGATGAGATCGACTGCGCCAACTGTGCGCGCGAGCTTCAGGACGAGCTGGCCAAGCTCGAGGGCGTCAAATCCGTGTCCGTCAACTTTATGACCCAGAAGTTGACGCTCGAGACCGATGACGCCGAGTTCGACGAGGTCCTCGACCGCGTTGTGGAGTTCACCGCCGACGCCGAGCCGGACTGCGAGATTATTCTCTAGCCCAGGTTTACGCCAACCTGCAAGGCCGCGCTTGCTGCGGCCTTTGCTCGCGAAATTATATGAGCGAATGTTCATACATTCAAATGGGAGGATACGAGTCATGGCCACCGCCGACCCCAAAAAGAAAAAGAAGAAGCGCAAGAAAAAAGAATCACTCGAGCATAAGCGCAACCGCATCCTGGTAGCGCTGGGCATTTTTGCCGTGGTGTACGCCCTCGATGAGTTCGGCACCCTTACCGCCGCATTCGGCACCCCGGGCGACATCTACGCCAGCTTTGTGCTGTTCCTCGTGCCGTTTTTGATTGCCGGCTACGACGTACTGCAAAAGGCATTCAATAACATCCGCCGCGGCAAGGCCTTCGACGAGAGCTTCCTCATGGCCGTCGCGACCATCGGCGCGTTTGCCATGGTGCTCTTCCCCGATACCGACCCGCACATGGCCGAAGGCGCCGCCGTCATGCTGTTCTACCAGGTCGGCGAGCTGTTTCAGGCGTACGCCGTGGGCAAGAGCCGCAAGTCGATCAGTGCCATGATGGACATCGCGCCCGACTACGCTAACGTCGAGCAGCCCGACGGCACACTCGAGCAGGTCTTCCCCGATGACATCGCCGTCGGCACCGTGATCGTGGTCAAGCCCGGTGAACGCGTGCCTATCGACGGCGTCATCGTCGAGGGCGAGACACAGCTCGATACCGCCGCCCTTACCGGAGAGTCGGTCCCCCGCCCGGCCAAAACTGGAGACGATATCATCAGCGGCTGCATCAACATGACGGGTCTCCTCCACGTGCGCACCACCAAGCCCTTTGGCGAGTCCACCGTCGCGCGCGTCCTGGAGCTCGTAGAAAACGCTAGTGAGAAGAAGGCACGCACCGAGAACTTCATCACGCGCTTCGCCCGCGTCTACACGCCCGCTGTCACCGGCGCGGCCGCGGTACTCGCGCTCGGCGGTGGCTTGGTCACCGGCGCCTGGTCCGACTGGATCCTGCGCGGCCTGACCTTCCTCGTCGTCAGTTGCCCATGCGCGCTCGTGATCAGCGTGCCGCTCAGCTTTTTTGGCGGCATCGGTGGCGCATCCAAGCTGGGCGTCCTCATCAAGGGCTCTAACTACCTCGAGACGCTCGCGGATGTGGACACCGTCGTCTTTGACAAGACCGGCACGCTCACCAACGGCACGTTTTCGGTCGTGGCGGTACACCCCGAGGCAGGCTATACCGAGCAGTCGCTGCTCGAAGTCGCGGCCCTTGCCGAGTCATTCTCCGACCATCCCATCGCGCAGTCGGTACGCACCGCCTTCCAGGGCGAGCTCGATCCCAAACGCGTAAGCGACTCCACCAATGACGCGGGCCATGGCGTGACGGCGATTATCGACGGCAAGCGCGTCATCGTCGGCAACGCAAAGATGCTTGCTGTGGCCGGTATCGAAGCGCCCAATTGCGAGATCGTCGGCACCATCCTCCACGTGCTGGTCGATGATACGTACGCCGGCCACATCGTAATTGCCGACACCATAAAGACCGATGCCGAGCAAACGATTCGCGACCTGCACGCCGCCGGCGTCAAGCGCACCGTCATGCTCACGGGCGACCGTGAGGAGGTTGCGGCGTCTGTAGCCAAGCAACTCGGTCTCGACGAGTTCCACGCGCAGCTGTTACCGGGTGATAAGGTCGAGCGTGTCGAGGCGCTGCTTGCAGCAGAATCGGGCAAGGGCAAGCTCGCCTTTGTAGGCGACGGTATCAACGACGCACCCGTGCTTACCCGCGCAGACGTTGGCATCGCCATGGGCGCTATGGGCTCGGACGCCGCAATTGAGGCGGCGGACGTCGTGCTCATGGATGACAAGCCGTCCAACATCTCCCGCGCGATCCGCGTGGCGCGCAAGACCATGTCGATTGTTTGGCAGAACATCATCTTTGCGCTGGGCATTAAGTTGCTGATTCTGGTGCTTGCGGCACTGGGCATCGCCAACATGTGGCTTGCTGTGTTCGGCGACGTGGGCGTGGCGATTATCGCCATCCTGAATGCCATGCGCGCGATGGGTGTCAAGAACCTGTAGCGTTCGTGGGCTGTCCGGCCGGGACCGGGCTTGGTTTTGAAAACGTCCTCGCGCATGAGGCCCGTCTTTCCTGCTCCTGCGGAGCAACGGAAAGGCGGGCCTCGCGCTGTGGAGTGTTTTCAAAACCAAACCCGGCCCCGGCCTGCGGTGACGTAGGTGGCAGTTCTTGGGCATCGCTTGCTGGCGGGGTTCCTTTGCTGAAATGGACTTGGCCGAAAGGACCGCTGGTCCCGGTCGCTGGTTCGCGCTTTGCGCGAACTCCGCGCTACTGGGGGTTCGTTAGGATTCCGCCGCTTGGCCCGTCGCCTCGCCCCGGTTCAGCATCGCCCTCAGTTTCTCGAAGCTTTCCTCGCTCAGGCAGTGCTCCATGTGGCAGCCCTCTTGCGACGCGACCTCAGCCGAAACACCCGCATCCTCCAGCAGCCCCACGAAAAAGCAGTGACGCTCCCACATTTGGCGAGCGACCTCCAGACCACGCTCCGTCAGATGAACGTCGCGCTTGCCCATTTCGACATAGCCGTTGCTTTCCAGCGTCGCCATGGCCTTGGAAACGCTCGCCTTGGTTACGCCGAGGTACTCCGCAACGTCGATCGAGCGCACGATGCCCTGGCGTTCCGACAGAACGTAGATCGATTCGAGATAGTCTTCTCCGGATTCACGTAGGGCCATGGGCCGCCTTTCGCGATGATTGCTAGTTAGCCTTTGGATACTTTCCACGGCTTACTTTACCGCAAAAGTTGCCCATGTCTTACTACTTTGCCTAAAAGTTAGCCGTGTTTCACAAAACGAGCGGGACGAAAACAAAATGGGAACACGCCCCGCAAGGAGTGTCCCCAAGTGCCGAGCCGCAACTATAGCAGTCCAAAGTACTTCGCGGCGTTGTAGATCCCATCGTCGTCCACGGCGGTCGTTACGTAGGTCGCTGCGGCCTTCACGGTCTCCTGCGCGTTGCCCATGGCCACACTTGTGCCCACGGCCGAGAACATCGACAGGTCGTTCTCGCCGTCGCCAAAGGCAATCGCCTCGCTCGCGTCGATGCCCAGGCGCTCCAGCGTCGCCGCCACGCCCAGGTCCTTGCCGCCGTTAGCCGGAATAATGTCACAGAACAGGTCGCACCAGCGCGTGGTGAGCGAATGCGACACGGCATCGGTCACGATATGCTCGTCGGCCGGGTCCACAAAGGCGCAAAACTGGTAGACCGGCGCGTCAAAGGCGTGCTCAAACGGCTCCTCGTGGTAGACGATTCCAGCGTTGCTGCCAGCCGTCACCACGCGCTCGGACAGGCGGTTCACAAACGAGTTCTCGCCCTGCATGCACAGCGAGTCATAGCGCCCCTGCGCCACCTGGTCCACAATCACCGCGACGTCGTCCGAATCGATCGGGCAGCTGCGGTAGACGCCCTTGGCATCAAAACAGTGCTGGCCCGAAAGCGTAATGTACGCATCCCAGCCCAGGTCGAACAGCCAGTCCGGCATCTGGTAGGTCGGACGGCCCGTGGCGATCACGCACGCAATCCCCTGCTCGCGAAAGCTGTCGAGCACCTGCTGCGCCGACGCCGGAATCCGGTGGGTCTTAAAGCTCAGCAGCGTACCGTCGATATCGAAAAACGCGGCTTTGATCATTCTCGCCTACTCCTCGCCCTCGAGCTTTTCGCTCGCCTCGAGCCACGCCATCTCCAGCTCGTCCATGGCGGCGTGAGCCTCGTCGATCTTTGCCTGCTGCTCGCCGAGCGCCGTGTAGTTGGTGGGATCGACCTGGGCCATGGCGGCCTCGGCCTCCTCCACGCGGGCGCGCTGCGTCTCCATCTTGCGCTCGAGCGAGCTCACCTCGCGGCGGAGCTTCTGACGCTCGGCGTTGGAAAGGCCGTTGGGCTGACCGCTCGACTTGGGCTTGTCGGCAGCAGCCGCCGCACCGGTGTCGAACGTGCCGGTCTTAGCGCTCGGCGCGCCCACGGGCTCGCCCTCGGCGGTAGCGTTGCACAGGCGCAGGTACTGGTCCACGCCGCCGGGCATATGCGTCAGATGGCCATCGAGCAGTGCCCACTGTTGGTCGGTCACGCGCTCCATCAAAAAGCGATCGTGTGTCACCAGGATCAGCGTGCCGGGCCAGCCGTCCAGCAGGTCCTCGACAATCGCGAGCATGTCGGTATCCAGGTCGTTGCCCGGCTCGTCCAGGATGAGCACGTTGGGCTCGTCCAGAATCGTCAGCAACAGCGACAGGCGACGGCGCTGGCCGCCCGAAAGATCGCCGATGCGGCTCCAGAGCTGCTGCGTCGTAAAGCCCAGACGTTCGCAGAGCTTCTCGGGCGAAGTCTCCTTGCCGTCGATGACGTAGTACTTCTTATAGTTGCCGAGCACCTCGCGGATCGTGTCGCCCATGTAGGGCTTGAGTTCCTCGAGCTGCTGCGACAGCACGCCAAAGCGCACTGTCTGGCCAATCTTCACGCGGCCGCGCGTGGGTTCAATCTTGCCCTGGATCACGTCGAGCAGCGTCGACTTACCGGCGCCGTTCTCGCCCAAAAGGCCATAGCGGTCGCCCGCACCAATGAGCCAGGTCACATCGGTGAGCACCTGCTTGGGCGCGCCGTCGGTATCGGCATAGCCGGCATCCACGTCGACCACATCGATAACCTGCTTGCCCAAGCGGCTCACGGCCAGGCGCTTGAGCTCCAGCTCGTCACGCACGGGCGGCACGTCGGCGATCAGCTCACGAGCGGCATCCACGCGAAACTTGGGCTTGGTGGAACGAGCCTGGGCACCGCGGCTCAGCCACGCGAGCTCCTTGCGCGCCATGTTGCGACGGCGCTCCTCGGTAACGGCGGCCATGCGGTCGCGCTCCACGCGCTGCAGGATATATGCGGAGTAGCCGCCCTCGAAGGGATCGACCTGGCCGTCGTGGACCTCCCACATGCTGGTGCAGACCTCGTCCAAGAACCAGCGATCGTGCGTGACCACGAGCATGGCGCCCTGACCGCGCTGCCAGCGAGCCTTAAGATGGCGTGCAAGCCAGTTGATGGTGCGCATGTCCAGATGGTTAGTGGGCTCGTCGAGCATGAGCACGTCGTAGTCGCCGATCAACAGGCGCGCGAGGTCCACGCGGCGGCGCTGGCCACCCGAAAGCTCGCCCACCGTGCCCTCCCAGGGCACATCGCTAATGAGACCGGCGAGGATCTGGCGCGTGCGGGGGCTCGACGCCCACTCATACTCGGGCGTGTCGCCCACGACGGCATGGTGCACGGTGTCGGTGTCGACAAGCTGGTCCTTTTGGCCGAGCAGGCCGATCGTGGTGCCGCGACGATGCGTCACGCGGCCGTCGTCGGGCTCCAGCGTGCCGGCGAGCACGCTCAGCAGCGTCGACTTGCCGTCGCCGTTTTTACCGACAATACCAATACGGTCGCCCTCGCCCACGCCGAGCGTCACGCTATCGAAAATATGCTTGGTGGGAAACTCTAGGCTGACGGAATCGCATCCCAAAAGAATCGCCATATGCCCTGCTCCTTCGTAGAAATTCAACGTTGTCCATAATAGCAGCGAAAAGGCGGGCCGCACACGACACAAAAAGGCGGGCCATCTCCCAAAAGAGATGACCCGCCTCTCCAATCAGTCCCGTGGCAACCGTGGCCGCCGCGGGCCTCAAGCATGTCCCGGACTAGGAGAACATGCCGGTGAGGTAATCATTCAGCCGCTTATCCTTGGGCCGTTGGAAAATCTCGTCAGTCTCGTCGTACTCGACCATATCGCCCATGTAGAAGAACGCCGTGCGGTTGGACACGCGCGACGCCTGCTCCATGTTGTGCGTCACGATAACGATGGCGCGGTCGGCCACGATCGATGACATGAGGTCCTCGATCGCCAGCGTCGAGATGGGGTCGAGCGCCGAGCAGGGCTCGTCGAACAGAATCACGTCGGGGTTGAGCGCCAGCGTGCGCGCGATGCACAGACGCTGCTGCTGGCCGCCCGAAAGCGCGTAGGCGCTCTTGTCGAGCTTGTCTTTGACCTCGTCCCAAAGCGCCGCGCCGCGCAGGCTTTCCTCGACCATGCGGTCGAGCTCGTCGCGGTCGGTGATGCCGTGGCGCCTAGGCGCAAACGTGATGTTGTCGCGAATGGACTTGCGGAACGGGTTGGGCTGCTGGAACACCATGCCAATGGAACGGCGCAGCTCGTAGGTGTTTTCGGTCTTGGTGTTCACGTTGCGCCCGCGATAGTTGATCTCGCCCTCCACGCGGCAGCCGCGAATCTCGCGATTCATGAGGTTGAGGCTACGCAAGAAGGTCGACTTACCGCAGCCCGAAGGCCCGATGAGCGCCGTGATCTCGCCCTTGTGAAAGTCGAGCGACGTATTGTGCAGTGCATGGTGGTCGCCATAGTACACGTTGACGTCCTTGGTGGAGAGCACGACCTCGTCGCTCACGGCCTTGCCGCTCGCGCGCACGCGCTTCTCGCTCTCCCCCACGCTCGACAAAAAGTCCTGGGTCTCGGACGATGCCGCCTCAGTTGCGGGCGTTGCATTTATCTCGCTCATTCGGCCGTCATCTTCCTTGCCAGTTGTTTGCCCACGATACGGGCGACTACGTTAAACAGCAGCACGCAAATCATCAGCAGCGCCGCGGTGCCCCAAACGATCTGCTGGGCCTCGGGGCTGCCCTCGCCATAGATCTTGTAGATGTGCACGGCGAGCGACTCACCGGGGCGGAACACGTTCCAGGCGCAGGTGGGGCTCGACAGGTTAAAGCTCAAGAAGTTCAGACGCACCGGCGAGCTCATGCCCGAGGTAAAGAGCAGCGCCGCGGCCTCGCCAAAGACGCGGCCGGCCGAAAGCACGATGCCGGTCACGATGGCGGGCATGGCCTCGGGAATCAGGATGTGCAGCGTGGCCTCCCAGCGGGTAAGGCCCATGGCCAGGCATGCATCGCGCTGGGCCTGTGGCACGTCCTCGAGCGCCTGCTGAATCACGCGCACCAGAATGGGGATATTGAACATGGTGAGCGCGACGGCGCCGGAGATGATGGAGTACTTCCAGCCCAGCTGCACCGAGAACACCAGGAAGCCAAACATGCCGACGACGATGGAAGGCAGCGAGGACAGCGTCTCGATGGCGGTAGAGGCGATGTCGCGGATAGGGCCGTTCGGCGCGTACTCAACCAGGAAGACCGCTCCGCCTAGGCTGATGGGCACCGAGATGATCAGAGTGATCAGCAGCAGGTAGAATGAGTCGAACAGCTGGTAGAGCACGCCGCCCTGCGTTCCGTTGGCACGCGACGGCTCTGTGAGAAAGCCCGGCTGGAACAGCGTCGAGATGTCCTCGAACAGGATATAGGCCACCATGGAGATGACGATGAGCATGACGATGGCGACAATCGCCGTCAGCACGCCCGTGGCGATGCGATCCTGCTTTTGGACACGCCCGAGCCTCGCCTCGTCGATGTGGATGCGCGTGCTAGCCACGAGCCTTCGCCCCCTTGCGGCCAATGAGATGGATGATCAGGATGAAGATGAGGCTCATGCCCATCAGCAGCAGACCGAGTGCCCACAGGACGTCGTCCTGGGCCGAGCCCTCGGCGTAGACCGCCATGGACGTGGTGAGCGTGGTGGTGATGGTCGAAGCCGGCGACAGCAGCGACGTCGGCATGGCCTCGATGCCGCCGATGACCATGCGCACGGCGAGCGTCTCGCCAAAGGCGCGGGTCATGCCCAAGATAACCGCGGTCATGAGCGACGGCATGGCGGACTTGAGCACCACGTGCCAGATGGTCTGCCAGCGGGTGTAGCCCAGCGCGAGCGAGCCCTGTCGGTAGCCGTCGGGCACGGCGCGCAGGCCATCGACCGAAAGCGTGGTCATCGTCGGCAGAATCATGACCGCCAGCACGATGGCGCCGGGCAAGATGCCCAGGCCCGTGCTCACGTGGAAAACGCTCTTCATAAGACCGACGACCACGTGAAAACCGATCAGGCCAAAGACGACCGAGGGGATGCCGGTCAAAAGCTCAATAAGCGGCTGAAAGACCTTGGAACCAAATTTGGGTTGGATCTCGACCGCAAAGATGGCGGAGCCGATGGCGATGGGCAGCGCGATGAGCGTGGAGAGCACCATGACCGCAAACGAGGTGACAATCAGGGGCAGGGCGCCGGTGTAAGGCAGACCGTTTTCGGCTGTGTTGGCCAGGTCCCACTTGGTGCCGGTGAAAAACTCGACGACCGAGACGCCGTCCTTGACAAAAGCCGAGAGGCCCTTTTGGGCGACCATAAAGATGAGCGCGGCCACGACAAGCGTCACGAGCGCTACGCACGCGCCCGTGACGCCCAGGCCCACGTTCTCAAGGTCGCGCTTTGGCAGCTGTTTTGCCATTGCAAACCTTTCCGGGGCGATTACTTATTTAGCAGAGACCTTGCCGCTGGCGTCCTTGACGACCTTCATGGCAGAGACGGGGATGAAGCCCTGCTCCTCGACGAGCTTGCCCTGGACGTCGTCGGAAAGCATGAACTCCAGGAAGGCCTTGGTGGCCTCGTCGGCGTCCTTGGAGCAGTACATGTGCTCGGTAGCCCAGATCTTGAAGGAGTCGTCGGTGACGTTTGCGCTCTTGGGCTCCACGCCCTCGACCTTGATGGCGTTGAACTTGGAGTCATCGAAGTGCGAGAAGTCGAGGTAGGAGATGGCATTGTCGGTGCTGCCCATCTGAGTCTGAACGTCGCCGGACTTGTCGAGCTCGGCGTCGCCCTTAAAGTCGACAGCCTCGTCGCCAAAGACGGCAGCCTCGAAGGTGGCGCGGGTACCGGAGCCGGCCTTGCGGTTGAGAACGACGATAGTAGCGTCGTCGCCGCCGACCTCCTTCCAGTTGGTGATCTGGCCAGAGAAGATGCCCTTGAGCTGCTCGAGGGACAGATCGTCGACCGTCACGTTCTTGGAAACGACGGGGCCCATGCCCACGACGGCGACCTCGTGGTCGACAAGGTTCTTGACCTGGTCGGCCTCGAGCTTGGTCTCGGCGAAGACGTCGGAGTTACCGATGGTGACGGTGCCGGCGGCGACAGCGGTCAGGCCCTTGCCCGAACCGTTACCCGAGCCGGAGACGGAGACATCGGGGTTGGCGTCCATGAACTTCTCGGCAGCGGCCTCGACGAGAGCCTGGAACGAAGAGGCACCGTCGTAGGTCACCTCGCCGGAGACGGACTCGGCAGCAGCGGCGCTACCCTTGTCGGCGGCATCGGATGCGCCGGAGCCGCCGCACCCAACGAGACCGAGACCGACGATGCTGGCAAGACCACCAGCGAGGCCGAGGAACTGACGACGAGAATAAGCCTGATCGAGCATGATCTTCCTTTCATACATGCGATTCGCGGGCACCCTGCCCGCTTTGCTGTTTGGAAAGATACGGCCTCGATCGGGCAGTGCCCGCGCCAACTGCGGTTTTTTACGGGCATCTGATAGACCCTTACCGCAAGCGCAGCACGGCCTTTACAAACGAATAACAATCCAGCGCCGAACATGGCGCATCTTTTACACCAGAGGAAGGTAGTTGTTGGGGACGTTCTTAAACGACTAGTCGTTGGGGACGTTCTTGTTTGACTAGTCATTTAAGAACGTCCCCAAGGACTACCTTGGAAACCCCACAGGTTGAGCATAAGTCAGCGAAAACGCCCCTAAGCGAGCAAGGTGACGTGAAAGAGGAGGGAAGCGTACTTTTGTACGCGACCGACGATTGAACGTCAGATTGCCGCTTGGGGGCGTTTGCAGCGTCGAGCTGTTACGCGGTTTGGTAAAACCGCGTAACCCTAAAGCTCTAATTCATTCAAACGGAGGATCGCAACAATATAGATCTTGAGCGCCTGCTTGAGCTGTTCCTCGTTGGCGCACTCGTTGGGGCCGTGCATCTGGCCGCCCCATGCGGGCAGCTCCAGGCCGGTCTCCTCGGGGCCAAACGAGACGGCGCGGGCAAAGTTGCGCGCGTACGTGCCGCCGCCCATGGCAAAGGGCTCGGCATGCTTGCCGGTGAACTCGTTATAGGTATCGATAAGCGCCTTCACGGCCGGATCGTCGGCAGACACCGAGAACGGCACCTTCGCACGACCCACACGGCACGTCACGCCAAAACGGCCCACGAGCGGCTCGAGCTGCTCGCGGATGGTATCGGCACTCGTGCTGTCGGGGAAGCGCACGTCGATGACCTGCTCGATATGGCCATCCGCCACACGGATGACGCCAGCGTTGCAGGTAAGCGGGCCAAACGCTGGGCTCGTCGCGTCGATACCCAGGCCGCGACCATAGGCATCCGCATGCACAAAGGCCAGGAACTTGACGAACTCGTGCTCGGCAGGCGTCAGCAGGCGCTCGTCGCGTGCACCAAACGCGTCCTCGGCCTCGCGCAGATACGACACGATCAGGCCGACGGCATTGATCGTCCCCTCGGGCATCGAGGCGTGACCGCCAATACCGTGGGCGAAAATCTGCACATGACCATTGTCGAGAGCCGTGATCTCCAGGCGGTCAGCATTCTCGACCGGCGCCGGCAGCTCATCGGCGGCAATCGCGAGCTCGCAGATAGACTGCGACGGAATGGCGTTGCTCGCCTCGGCACCGCTCCAGGACACAATGCGCCCGCCGTCGATCTTGGGGCTCACGAACGTCGCCCCAAACTGGCCCTTCTCAGCATTGCAGACCGGGAACTCGGCATCGGGCGTAAACAAAAAGTCGGGGTCTGCGTTGTTCTCCAGATAATGGTGAACGTCGGACATGCCCACTTCCTCATCGCAGCCCAGCAGCGCGCGGAAGGTGTAGCGCGGAACAATGCCGTGCTTGAGCAAGTAGGCGCCGGCGTAGAGTGACAATACCGCCGGGCCCTTGTCGTCAATCACGCCGCGACCGAGCAGCCAGCCCTCGCGGCGCTCCATGGTGAACGGGTCGGTGTTCCAGCCAGGGCCGGCGGGAACCACGTCCACGTGGCAGATAGTCGCGAGCTGTTTGTCGCCGCGGCCCGGGATATCGGCGATTCCCACATAGCCCTCGTCGTCGCTCGTCTGATAGCCGAGCTTCTGCGCGATGCCGAGCGCGCAATCGAGCGCGTCACGGACCGGGCGGCCAAACGGCGCGCCGGGCTCCGCATCGGCAGAAACTGCCACGGACGGATAACTCACCAGCTGCTCGATATCGGCGACGACATCCTCCCAGACCTCGTCGACATACTCGGCAACGCTCTGCTCCACCTGATTCATGGACGACCTCCTTACCAATGAGCGGCGAGCGTGCCCGCCCCTCACATCAAATACCTATATAGCGAAAAGTTTAGCAAGCTCGGCCGCCGAGTGCACCACTGCATCGGCACCCGCCGCCTCGTGCTCGCCCGGCGCCGCCGCGCCCGAATAGATACCAATGCACGGCACGCTCATCGCGTGCGCGCCCTCGACGTCGTTAAAGCGATCGCCGATCATCACGGCATCGCCCGCGGCCGCACCCAAGGCCGCCAACGCGTCGCGGACCGAATCGGCCTTGGTCTCGCGCCCCTGCGGCGGATTCATGCCAACCACCGCCTCAAACTGAGAAAGTCCCAGCTCTCCCACCATGTCAACGCACTTTGCCTCCATGCGCGACGTCGCCACGGCCAAGCGCTTGCCCTGGGCGACCAACCCATCCAGCAGCTCGGGGATCCCGTCAAACACGGGATACTCCTCCGGTCCCAGCTCGTCAAAAAAGGCGCGGTACTCGTCGGCCACCACAAGCGACTCCTCGCGGGAGAAGCCATAAAAGTCGTGAAAACTCTTCCACAGGGGCGGCCCGATCATGCGACGCAGGTCACCCATCTGCGCCTCCGAAAACCCGCGTGCAGCCAGCGTCTTGCGCGTCGAGGTCATCACCGCCCGACCCGTATCGGCCACCGTGCCATCAAAATCAAACAGCACGACCGGCCGTTTGCATATCTCCAGCGCCTCCATCGGCATCCCTCTTCCCCAGTTGACGATTTCCACACCGACACTTCAAACTGTTGACTATTCAACAATTGAACCTAGAAATGTGGAACGACTCCACTATACTTGTCGCACTTTGCTCTCAGAAGGCGGCGCCGTCGCGCCCCAACGAAAGGTGCAATTATGTCTTTTGCCATCATAACCGACTCCACGTCGGACATCTCCCCCGCCCGCGCCCAAGAGCTCGGCATTTACGTGATTCCGCTGCATGTGATTATCGAGGGCGAGGACCTGCTCGACCAGGTGCAGATTACCGCCCAAGAGTACGTCGCCCGCATGGCCGGCTCCGAGCAGCTGCCGCACACCTCGCAGCCGAGTGCCGGCGAGTTCAAGGAACTCTTTGACCGCGTGCGCGCCGACGGCCACGATAGCGCCATCTTTATCTCGCTGTGCAGCGAGTGGTCCGCCTGCTACGCCAACGCCAGCCTGACGGCCGAGACGCACGAGCTCGACGTGCGCTGCATCGACTCGCGCACCGGCTCGGGCGCCGAGGGCCTGCTGGTGGAGTACGCGCTGGCCATGCGCGAGGACGGCCGCAGCCTGGACGAGACCGAGGCGCAGATCCGCGCGACGCTGCCCGACGCCCACCTGCTGCTGATTCCCCGCACGCTCGAGAATCTCGTTAAGAACGGCCGCGCGCCCAAGCTCGCCGGCCAGCTCACGCAAATGCTCAACATTCGCCTGGCCGTTTCGCCGGAGTGGAAATCGGGCGAGATCAAGGCCATAAAAAAGGGCCGCGGTGCCAAGCGCATCGTTACCAACACCATGGCCGATTGCCTCGCATTTTTGGCCGAGTATCCGGGCTCCAGCGTGCGCGTGCTCACGACCGGCGCCGCCGAGGAGCAGGAGCTTGTCAACGAGGCACTCGCGGGTCAGGATTACGTAGACGCCGGCACCGGCCCCATCGGCTGCACCATCGCCACCCACGTAGGCGTCGACGCCATCGCCATCAGCTACTGCCCCCGCTACCAGCCAACTCACTAGGGACGCCCACATCAGTTGCGGTGGAATAGGGACTGTTTTTGGCTTATTAGCCGCCAATCAATCCCTATTCCACCGCAACTTAGAAATCGGCAATCAGCCCTGCGGACCCTGGAACAGCTCCTCATGAGAGCCCATTCTGACCAGCCGGATCACAGGATTAGTCTTATGCGGCAAGTAGAGAACGACCACGTCGACCAAGCCATCGGATAGATGGAAATCGATGTGGCCGTTGTAGTTGCCGCCCGGGTTTGAAAGCTCATTGGCGCCATATTCCGCGGGAAGCGAGCCGTGAGCTGCAAGCTCTGCGACCGCCGCCCTAAACTCGGTTTTTAGCTGCGGATGGATGCGCATCGTCCGTTTGTAATCCGCCTTAAACTGAGCCTCGACTTTAATCTCAAACATCGCTAGTCCTCATCGAGGAACGATATAAGCTCATCAGCGTTATTGAATGACGGGCTGTCGTCCGTCAAAATCCCCAACTCATGAGCCTCGGCGATCACCATGGCGCGTCTCGTCGCCTCGTTGGGCACCTCTGCCCTTCCTACGATCTCAAAAGGAATCTTTCGCTGATTTACCAGCTGCCGAACAGCAAGGTTGAGATACGAATTGAGACTTAGACCAACCGTATCCAAGAACTCAGTCGCCTGCTCCTTGAGCCCCTCTTCGATGCGAACCGTCGTAGGCTTAACCGTTGCAGTGGACATACGCGACCTCCTCGCCTCGTCTTTTGCATCAGTATACCCAATTTAGATGGCAGACTGATGTTAAATAGCATCAGTCTGCCATTCACAATACTACAACGACAGGCACGCTCGCCCTATATCAACCCGCTGAGCGCAATGTCGACGGACTCGTTGAGGTCATCGGTAATGTGTACCAGATCCGGATCGAGCGGGCTGATCATACCGGCGCTCATCACCGGGCCGTTGAGCCAGTCGAACAGGCCCTGCCAGTACTCGCTGCCCACCAGCACGAGCGGCATGCGCTTGACCTTGTGCGTCTGCACCAGCGTGAGCACCTCGAACATCTCGTCGAGCGTGCCAAAGCCGCCGGGAAACACGATGGCGCCCGAGCTGTACTTAACGAACATGGTTTTGCGCACAAAGAAGTAGCGGAAGTCCATACCGAGGTTTACGTATTTGTTGAGCCCCTGCTCGTGCGGCAATTCAATGCCCAGGCCAACTGACTTGCCATTGACACTCGCCGCTCCCCTGTTGGCCGCTTCCATGATGCCGGGGCCGCCACCGGTGATGACCGCCACGCCACGTTGCGCGATCTTGCGCCCGACGGTACGCGCCGCTTTGTAGAGCGGATCGGTCTTGGGCGTGCGGGCGCTACCGAAGATGGTCACCGCGGGCCCGAGCTCGGCAAGCGCGCCAAAGCCGTCGACAAACTCAGCCTGAATGCGCAGTACGCGCCACGGATCGGCATGCAACCAGTCGGTCGACTCCTCGGGCGCCAGCAGGTTGGCGTAGGTGTTGTCCTTGGGAATCATGGGACCGCGCATGACCACAGGACCGCGTCGGTACGTCTCGTCGTAGGCAGGCTCGCCCTCGACGTTCTCATTCTTAATCATGGGTACTCCTATCGAGAAAAAGAAAAGCGGGCGGGGTCGACGCCATGCGCCAAACACCCGCCCGAACATCAACTATTCGGTATGGTACCCACGTTGCATCAAGCGCTTGCAAGGCATCGGTCAGCGGTCGCGCAGCCGGCGTCAGCGAATGTGACGAGCGGCTGCCGCTCAACCTTTGCCGTTGCCCACGCTCTGCAAGCGTGCCTGTCGCCCTTAGTAATCCACCGCAGCAGGACTGTTCATCCAGTCGCTCACGAATGCACCGTAACGGCCCTCGATAATGGCCTGGCGGGCACGCTGCATAAGGTTGAGCAGGTAGTAGATGTTGTGCATCGACAGCAGAATGCCGCCGAGCATCTCCTTCTGCGTGACCATGTGGCGGATGAGCGCGCGGCTGTAGCCGCCCGTGCACACCGGGCAGGTGCAGGTGGGATCGATGGGGCCGTCGTCGTGCGCAAAACGCGCGTTGCGGAAGTTGAGGCGACCCTCGCTGGAGAACGCCGTGCCCATGCGGCCGGTGCGCGTCGGCAGCACGCAGTCGAACATGTCGATGCCCACGCCCACACCGCGCACGAGGGTGGTGGGGTTGCCGACGCCCATCAGGTAGCGTGGCTTGTGCTTGGGCATGTACTCGCTTACGAGCGGTGCCAGGGTCTCGAACATGGTCTCGTGGTCCTCGCCCACCGAGTAGCCGCCGATGCCGTAACCGGGGAAGTCGCCGCACTCCTCCAAATGGCGCAGCGAGCGCAGGCGCAGATCTAGGTGCATGCCGCCCTGAACAATGCCAAAGAGCGCCTGGTCGTCGCGGGTATGCGCCTTATAGCAGCGCTCGGCCCACATACTCGACAGCTCAACGGCGCGCTCAACGTAGGCGCGCGTGGCGGGATAGCCCGGGCACTGGTCCAGCTGCATGCAGATGTCGGAGCCGAGTTTCATGGCGATTTCCATGTTGTCCTCGGGCGTCCAGAACACGTGGCGGCCGTCGTAATCGTTGACAATAAAGCGCACGCCCTCATCGGTGAGCTTGACCGCGTCGTTGTGGCTGAACACCTGGAAACCGCCCGAGTCGGTGAGGATGGGGCCGTGCCAGTTCATAAACTTGTGCAGGCCGCCCAGCTCGGCGATGGTATCCTCGCCGGGACGCATGGACAGGTGATAGGTATTGGCAAGCACGATCTGGGCGCCGAGCTGCTTGACGGTCTCGGTAGGAACACCCTTGACGTTTGCCTTGGTGCCCACGGGCATAAAGATTGGCGTCTCGATGTCGCCGTGCGGGGTGTGCAGCACGCCGGCACGCGCATGCGTCGTCGGGTCCTCGGCGATCAGGTCGAATTTAAAAAGGCTCTGGTCCATAAACTGGAACTCCTTGGTTGCGGTTCATACGCAAACCATTATACGGGCAACCCGCAAGAAGCACCGACTCGACAGAAACTGGCGCAAAGGGGTCATAGTCATTGGGATCATTTCCAACAGCCAAGGCAACGCCGATGCTCTGGCAATGCCAGCGAGCGGTCGCCAGGGCGAACAAATTGGCATGAAAAGAGGGCGGCATAGACCTTCTGGTCATGCCGCCCTCTTTGAATGACAAGTTGTCGCTCTGGTGACCGCGCAGCGTCGAGCTGTTACGCGGTTTGGTAAAACCGCGTAACCCCTACGGCCGCTGGCCCATGCCACCCTCGAGGGTGACGGTCTCGCCGTTCATGTACTTAAAGTCGGGACCGCAGAGCTGAACGACCACGCGGCCGATTTCCTTCTCGACGTCGCCGTAGTGACCAGCCGGCGGCATGTGGACGTTGGCCTTGAACGCCTCGGGATAGGCATCCTGGAAGTTCTCGAGCGCAGCAGTCCAAGCAAGCGGGCACACGATGTTGACGTTGATGCCGTCCTTGCCCCACTCGTTGGCGGCAACGCGGGTCAGGCCGCGGATGCCCTCCTTGGCGGCAGCATAGCTGCACTGGCCATAGTTGCCAAACAGGCCGGCGCCCGAGGCAAAGTTGACCACGGAGCCCTTGGTCTCCTTCAGGTGCGGATAGGCCTTCTGCATGTACAGATAGGTAGCATACAGACCGGAGTAAATGGCCAGGTTAAACTGATCCATGGTGTGATCGGCGATGGTCACGCCCGAGGCGCTAGCCTGAGCATTGTTGACGACGGCGTCGATGCGGCCGAACTCCTCAATGGCCTTGTCGATGACGTTCTGGACGACGGCCTCGTTGTCCTGACCAGCCGAGACATCGGCCTGAACAGGCAGAACCTTGACACCGTACTCGGCCTCGAGAGACTCCTTGGCGGCCTCGAGCTTGGCGACGTTGCGGCCGGTGATGACGAGGTTCGCGCCCTCCTTGGCAAATGCGATATCGATGCCGTAGCCGATGGAGCCAGCGGAACCGTCCTTAAGTGTGGCCTTGCCGCCGCCGGTGACGATCACGGTCTTACCAGTGAAAAGTCCCATACAAAGTCCTTTCAAATCGCGACGGGCACGCCCGCCGACTGCGCGTATCCAACTTCACGCGCCAAAAGCTGAGATGCAACTTTAGCGTGTTCAAGCAAAAATAAAAGACCGCGGTAGGCGAACGGCACCACGTAGTTCGGCGAAGGGATTGTCAAGTACAAACTGGATAAAACGGCCGAGTTATTGTTATCAGATCGAGCCATCGAACACGTTTTGAAACTTTGCTGCGGCGCGCGGGATGTCGGCGCGAGACCTTATCATAGGGTGACAAACAACGATGAGGAGCACATGCCTATGACAGACGAGCTGGACCCCCAGACTCAAGAGCATATTGATCATTCCGCAGACGCCGTCGACGACTGCGATACTCCTACCTGCGTCGACGCCTCCACCGATGCGCCCGCCACCGCAGATGCGCCCGCTGCCGCAGATGTGCACGCTGCCGCAGATGTGCACGCCGATGCGGATAAAGCAACAGACACAGACGATACTGTCGAGCATGACGAAAGCGAGCAGCCGGAGCCGAGCGATGCCGAACCCGACACAGACCCCGCGCCACAGGCGGCAGGCCCCATCGAGGTGTCTTCGGAAGAAGAGCTCGATGCCGTCATGGACTCCATGATGGATGCCGTCAAAGCGATGAAAGACGCCGTCGCCGATGCCGATATTGATGCCGAGGAAGAGGAGGCCGCCGAGGCGGCCTCGACCTTTGTGCCCGGCGAGACTCCGGTTGCCGACCAGGGCAGTACCATGCCCTCGTTTCTCCAGCTCGAGCACCCCACGATTGGCGCCGATGCGGTCGATCCGCACGCAGCAGGCTTTTCTGTGGTCGAGGGCGGTACCGGCAATATCGCCGCGCCGCAGACTGCCGATGCGGACGCTGCCGACACCACTCGCCCGACCGCCCCTCACTCCCCCGCCGCGAGCCGCGATCTGGGGACCGCTGTCTCGAACACCGCGAACGCCGTGGGCACCTTTATCGCCCAGGGCGCCTCGGCCATGCGCGAGATGAACGCCGCGAAAAAGGCACTTGCCGATGCCCGCGCCCACCTGACCGAACTTGAGCAGCGCATTGCCGATCAGGCCGAGGAACTCGAGACGCGCCAGGATATCGCAGGCCGCTACGACCAGATCGTCGCCGACCAGCGCCAAGCGATTGCTACAGCGCAAAAGGCCGCCGCGGCAGCCGAGATTGACCGTGATGCCCACGCCGCCAAAGCGACAGAGCTCAAGGGTCAGTTCGAACAAATGAAGACAGAGGATGACGCGACTGAGCTCCGCCTGAAGGCCGCGCTCGACGCCGTGGAGGCCCGCGAGGCAAGCTCTCGCGAGACCGGCAACCGCCTCGTTCGACGTCTTGAGGATTCCAAGCGCATCCGCGACAAGGTGAAGGCCGAGCGAGACGCCGGCATTGCGGCCGCACAACAAACCGTCGACGCCACGCGCGCCCAGCTCGAGACGCTGCGTCATGAGTATGCCGAGCTGCAACGCAATCCCTCGGCAAATCCCGCCAACTATACGGTGCGCACCAGCGAGCTCTCGATGCAGATCTCCGACACGGCAGATGCCCTGCGAAAAGCCGAAGAAGATGTCCCGCGCATCACCGCCGACCTTGAGCACTCGCTTGCCGCAGCCGAGCAGGCCGTCGAGCAGGCTCAAGCCCCCATTGCCGAAGCCAAACGCGCACACCAAGCCGTGACGACTGAGGCCGATGCCGCGCGCGACGAGCTGCAGACGGCGAAAACTGCCGCCACGACGCGCCAGCGCGAACTGCGCGAGAAGATAGCCGCCGAGGACAAGGCACGCCGCGACCAAGAGCAAAGCATCGCCAACGCCCAAGCAGATGCCGCACATGCACAGTCGATCATCGAGCAGGCGACCGAGGTGCATGACCATCCAGAGATCACTGAGTCGCTTGCAGGATCCTTGGCCCGAGACAAAGCCGAACACGCCGAGACCGAGCAAGAAGTCGCCCAGCTCGAGGCCACCGAGGACGCGGTGCGCGAGCGTACCCGCGACTCACGCATCAAATTCACTGGCGCCATCGTCTGCATCGTCGCCGTGATTCTGGCAATCATCCTGATCTGGCTGTTCGCGAGCAAGTAAACCAGCTGCCAAAAAACGCCTCAACTCAGTTGC
The DNA here is from genome assembly GCA_047014445.1 of Collinsella aerofaciens. GTDB lineage: Bacteria > Actinomycetota > Coriobacteriia > Coriobacteriales > Coriobacteriaceae > Collinsella > Collinsella aerofaciens_BX. The sequence continues at coordinate 173,524 of JBKXPS010000001.1, forward strand.
GGTGAGAAAGTTTCTGTTTAGCCCCAAAAAGGCCAATTCAAGAACTATCTCACCGCAACTTATTTAGATCGACGCAAGGCAACCTATCCCTCTTGCACCGATCTCTTGACATAAGGACTGTCCCCAGGTGCCGGCACAAAAGGAACGTCCCCAAGTGCCAAGTGCCGTAAGAGTGTCCCCTTTGACTAGTCATTTAAGAACGTCCAATGACTACCCAATGACTACAGCGACAACCACGGCAACGCCGATGTTTTGGCAACGACAGCGAGCGGGTCGCATTTGAGACAAGGTGACGTGAAACGAAAGGGCGCTGACCTTCTGGTCGCGCCCTTGAAGTTGAACGTCAGATTGTCCAAATGCGGCCCGCGCAGCGTCGAGTAGTTACGCGGTTCGTAGAACCGCGTAACTAACAAATGAGCATCGCGTCGCCAAAGCTGAAGAAGCGATAACGTTCTTCGATGGCAGCGGCGTAGGCATCCATGATCTGGTCGCGGGTGGCAAGCGCGCTTACGAGCATCATGAGCGTGGAGCGCGGCACGTGGAAGTTCGTGATCAGCGCGTCGACCACGTGATAGGTCGAGCCGGGCATGAGGTAAAGCTGCGTCGTGGCGTTCTCGCGCACCACGATGTCACCGCGGCCAAGCGTATCGGCCCCGTCCTCGCGGCCTTCAAAATAGCGCGCCGTCACGGCCGGATCGGACACCGGCGCGTCCGCGTCAAACGCGCTCTCGAGCGAGCGCACCGCGGTAGTGCCGACGGCGATCACACGATGACCCTCGGCCTTGGCCTTATGCACGGCGTCGACAACCTCCTGCGACACGTGGTAGCGCTCGGTGTGCATGACGTGCTGCGTAGGGTCGTCCTCCTCCACCAAACGGAAGGTATCGATGCCCACCTCGAGCTCGACGGCGGCAAACTTGGCACCCTTGGCCTCGATAGCGGCCATGAGCTCAGGAGTAAAATGCAGACCCGCCGTAGGAGCGGCAGCCGAGTGCTCCTCCTTCATGGCGTACACGGTCTGATATTTCTCGGGATCGCCCTCGTAATCGGTAATGTAGGGCGGCAACGGCACATGACCGGCGGCGTGAATGGCCTCGTCGAGCGTGCGCGGATCGCCGGCAGCATTGCAACCGGCCGGCTCAAAACGCACCAGGCGGCCGCCGCGGCTATCGGTGACAAAGTCGACAACCTCGGCCGTCAGCACCACGGGAGCCCCCTCGGGCGCATGGGCGCCACCGGCGCGATACTCAATATGAGCACCGGGCTTCAGGCGCTTGCCCGGCTTGACCAAGCACTCCCAAACATGGCCCAGCGGATCCACGTCCTCGCGGCGCTTGAGCAGCAGGGTCTCGACCACGCCGCCCGAGCCGGCTTTGCGACCGATCAGGCGAGCCGGCATCACGCGCGTCTGGTTGATGACGAGCACGTCGCCCGGCTCGATATAGTCGATGATGTCGCGGAAGATGCGGTGCTCAACGGTACCGCCGTGCTTCAGCGGCATTCCCGCCTGGGAGCCCTTGCGATCCACCACCAGTAGGCGGCAGGAGTCGCGCGGCTCGGCAGGAGCTTGGGCGATCAGTTCCTCAGGAAGGTTGTAGTCAAAATCATCGGTACGCATCTTTGCCTCTTTCACAAAGCGCGTCAGTCGAAAAAATCGACTGACGCGCGCATCATTCTCCCCTGTATCCTATCAGCTTGTTGAGAGAAATATAGTATGGCAAACAGATTTGCGACTGTTTTCTCAACGCCCCGCTACTTAAGCGTTGCGTACATCACCGCCTTAATCGTATGCATGCGATTCTCCGCTTCTTGGAAAACACGAGATTTATCGGACTCAAAAACCTCGTCCGTGACTTCCATTTCGGTGACTCCAAACTTCTCAGCAATTTCGGCACCAACAGTAGTATTAGTATCGTGGAAGCTCGGAAGGCAGTGGAGGAAAATCGCCTCGGGCTTTGCCATAGACATCACCTCAGCGGTCACACGATACGGCGACATTAGCTTAATGCGGCTTTCCCACAGCTCTGCGGGCTGACCCATGCCAACCCAAACATCCGTGTAAATTACATCGGCATCACGAGCGCCTTCCTCAATATCCTCTGTAATGGTAATCGTCGATCCATGCTCGGCCGCAATACGACTACATTCTGCAAGGAGTTCAGGGTCATAGGATGTAGCCCCCTCCGAATTTCCCCCGATTGGGCCGCAAGAACAGTAGTTAATGCCGAGCTTAGCGCAAATGACCATGAGCGAATCGGCGACGTTTCCGGCCGCCTTACCAAAAAATGTAAGTTTCCTGCCCTTAATCTCTCCAAACTCTTCACGCATGGTCAGAATATCGGCAAGCACTTGAGTCGGGTGAAATTCAGTAGTCAGCCCATTCCAAACGGGAACCCCAGCTTTTGCAGCAAGCTCCTCAACCTTCGTCTGCTCAAAGCCGCGGTATTCAATTCCGTCATACATGCGGCCAAGGACGCGAGCCGTGTCCTCAATCGACTCCTTTTTGCCCATCTGGGACGAGCCCGGATCCAAATAAGTTACACCCATGCCAAGGTCAAGTGCACCAACTTCGAAGGCGCAACGAGTACGCGTGGAAGTCTTCTCAAATAGCAAAACAATATTCTTACCTTCAAGGTATTTATGCGGAACACCGGCACGCTTCATGCTTTTGAAGTTAGCAGAAAGCTCAAGCAGATACTCAATCTCTTCCGTCGTGTAATCAAGCAGCTTCAGAAAACTGCGCCCAGCGATGTTAACACCCATATTCGCCATCTCCTATCACAGTGGATTTGCAACTAAATATCTTCGCGCCAGAAGGGCATGCTCATGCAGCGCGGGCCGCCACGACCGCGGGACAGCTCCTCGGAGGGAACGACCAAAAGTTCCAAACCGTTCTTGTAGAGCTCATCATTTGTGACAACATTGCGCTCGTAAACACAGACTTTACCAGGAGCAACGGCAAGAGTGTTCGACCCGTCGTTCCACTGCTCGCGAGATGCCTCAACCATATCGCCGGCACCGCACTCAATAAGCTGCACCTTCTCCACGCCAGTAGCCATTTCAAGAATATGTTCAAGCGTGTCATCAATCTCTTGAACAGCGACCATTCCCTCAGAGTCACCACGAGTCAGACGATAAACACGAAGGGTCTCAAAAATACCGGGATAAACTGTGAACTTATCGAAATCCACCATGGTGCAAACGGTGTCAAGATGCATGTAAGCATAGCCGTTGGGGATTTTAATAGCGTAAACGGTATCGATCTCAGAATTCCCAGATCCCCAGAACAAATTCTTTGCAAGCTCCTCAATCGCAGCCGCCTCAGTTCGCTGGCTAATTCCAATAGCCAAGGTATGAGCGTTAATGTTAAGCACATCACCGCCCTCGATATGCCAGGGATTCTTATGGTCGTACCAAATCGGAGTCCCTACATAATCGGGATGGTATTTGAAAATCGCTTCATAGAAGGGCACTTCACGATCTCGCTGTTTCCAATACATATGGTGAAGCAGAACGCCTTTGCCCACGGAAGCAAGAGGATCGCGAGAGAAATACGAGCTCGGAAGAGGCTTCAACACCAAATCATCGGGCTTCGCATCCTCATTATCCATCATACTAAGCGTAGTCGAGACGCGAGGCAGCTCAAGGTCACGATAACGATACCCCCCCATAGCCTCAAGTACAAACTGATACGAATCTGAAATAGCGTCGAGCTTTTCACGAACAGCCTGCTCAAGCAGAGGATTGACAATCCCGCTCTCAGCCATAAATGTATCGGTAAACTCAGCGCGAGCCGAGGGGCATGCATCCAGCGCCTCAGCAACGAGTTTCTCCATATAGAGAACCTCAACACCTTCGCTCCTCAGAAGATCCGCAAAGGCATCATGCTCCTTTTGAGCCACATCAAGATAGAAACAGTCGTGAATCCAGACATCCTCGAACTCTTCCGCCTTTACGTTCACAAGGTCACGACCGGGGCGGTGAAGCACAACTTTCTTGAGCTTACCAATCTCGCTGTGTACATTCAGTCCTTTAGACATTCCTGTTACTCCATTTCAGCCATGAAACCTACAGGGCAATAAGTCCCGAGATTGCTACGAATACGATATTGATGAGCGACACGACCAAGAAGAATTTCCAAACGGTCTTCCACCACTGGCCAAGCTTGATCTTACACACGCCCAAACCCGCTACAAGAATGGCGCTAGTAGGACAGATCAAAGACATCGTCGCGCTACCCATGGAGAGAGCCCACACGGCAGCCTCGGGATTAAGGCCCATGAGTTCGGTCAAAGGTCCAAAAATGGGAGCGGTCAGTGCTGCAAGGCCAGATGAGCTGGGAACCAGAATCGCCAGGAGGTTCTCAACCGCATAAAGAAGCGTAGTAAAGAGAACCGCCGGGATGCCGCCCAGACCAGTAGCGAGCGCATTGAGGATGGTATCAATGATCATGCCGTCAGAGGCAATGACAAGGATGCCACGCGCAAGTCCAACGACAATTGCCGAGAAAGCAAAGTCAGCGATACCCGCAACAAATTCCTGAGCGATGACGTCCTGACTAAAGCCCGCAATAACACCAGCCAACAGGCCCATGGCCAAAAAGACCGCAGAAATCTCGTTCATATACCAGCCCTGGGTCACAAGTCCCCAGATGATAAGGCACATACCAGCGATAAATACCGCAAGCACGCCTTTTTGACGACCCGTAAATTCCGCGTCAAGGGCAGATTCATCGGCAGCGAACTCGACTTTCTTGGCGATATCATCCTCAAATGTGATCGATGACTCAGGGTTCTTCTTTACCCTTCGTGCATGGAGGACAACCCAAGTAATTGCAACGGCGGTCAAAACAACCCAGGCAATCATACGCAGCCACAGCTGGGGGTTGCCCTGAATACCAAGAATACCTTGCGCAATGAGAACATTAAACGGATTAATCGTTGAGGCGATGTAACCCGTGCGCGCTCCAACGAACACGACCATGAACGCCGTCATCGAGTCGAAGCCCATAGCCATCATAATTGGCATGAAGATCGCAAAGAACGGAAGAGTTTCTTCCGCCATGCCAAAGCTCGTTCCGCCCAATGCAAAGAGAACCATCGCAATAGGAATAATTAGAATGTCTTTGTTCTTAAAGCGGCGAACGACACGACCCATTCCGCTCGTGATAGCGCCCGTTTTAGTAATAACCTGAAACGAACCGCCCACAATCAAGATGAATGCAACGACCTCAATTGCCTCTTGTATACCGCGCGTTGGAGCCTGAAGAACATCGAAGACGCCTTGTCTGAGATCTACTTCATCCCCGGTTTCCTCGTCAATATATGTCTTTTCACTCTGCTCATACGTACCTGCGACAGTGACTTCACGACCGTTCACCTCCTGACGCTGATAGGACCCAGAGGGAACAATCCACGTGAGAACAGCGAAGATGACCATAAGTGCAAAGATGATCGCATATACGTGCGGGACCTTGAACTGCTTGATGCCTTTCGAACTTTCCGCTGCCATTTCTCCTCCTTCATTCCTTTTCCCATCTATCCAGCTGGCACCATAAATGTATGAGGTTGCTCAGCGTTGGTCGGCCAACCATCGCCATCGTGTCGCTTTTCACCTATGAACGGCAGCTAAAGTGACGTTATTAATCAATCTGATTTTTAAAATTGATGTTATTTATCAATTACATACGTCTTTTAACTTTTCCGCAACACAACAAGGAACCTGCCTTAGCCTTATATAAAAACCAGCAGGACAGGAGACAGACATGCAAGGCGTACACATAACAAATGAAATCGGTCATTTAAAAGCCGTACTTGTCCATCGACCTGGAGCTGAAACACAAAACTACCCTGATGCCGACTTCAGCCAAGTTTTCTCCCTGCGAAAATGGAGCGGTCGTTTTGACCTCGACAAAGCAATATATGAGCACGATTCCATGGTTCAATTGCTTAAGAAGCATGGCGTAGAAACCATTGAAATTAGGGACCTTCTCGAAGACTCACTTGAAACTGAGCCCCAATCACTTAAATATTTTATTGATGACTACCTCCGTTGCAGCGGAGCAACAGGCAGAGAGTTCCTCGAGACAATAACCCAGCTGTTTGAGAACGCTAAGAACACCCAGGAATTGGTGAATATAGTACTTAACGGCATTCGCTTTGGAGACACTGAGCTATGTTCAAACCAGTCGGAAACACTACGAGCGCTCGTGCACGAGCAATTTGACCCCGCCTCGCTCTTGGTCAATCCCCTCAACACGCTTTTTTTCACTCGTGATCCTGCTGTGGTAGTCGGAGACGGCATCATCCTAAATCATATGTATTGGCCTGAGCGTGATCGTGAGGTCGCCTTATACCGGCAGATATTCACCCACCACAAGATCATGGGAGAAACCCCAGTATGTGATTTGAACAGGAGTAGTTACCATATCGAAGGCGGAGACATTCTTGTTATCAGTGCTAAGACAATTTTAGTTGGAATCTCTGACCGAACTGAACCCGCCGCCGTCGAGTCACTTGCAAAAGAGCTCCTGACCTCAAATAAATTCCAGACCACCGAGCTAATTGCGATTCGAGTCCCCTCTGTCGGGCTGCGTATCCACCTCGATACGTTCATAAGTAGAATTGATCACGACGCGTTCCTCATCGATCGTGAGATATGCAATGCCGTTGATGCATACAGCATTCAACTAAAACGATCCGGAAAGGGCCTTACGATCACTCCTATCGATCGCACGATTCCGGAAATACTCTCTGCAGCCTGTTGCGAACCAATAAAAGTAATTGACTGCGGAGGCGGGAATCAAACCGCCTACGAAAGAGAGCGCCGGAACAACGCAACGTCTATCCTTGCGCTCTCGCCAGGAAAACTATGCGTATATGAAGAAAACGTTTGGACCAACGAAGCGCTTGAGAAAGCAGGAATGGAATTATTCCCGTTATCCATTGACGAGCTCACCAAAGGCTATGGTGGCACAAACTGTCTATGCCTCCCCCTGTGGCGAGAGGATCTATAGCCATGGGCTTCGGGGCAAATATTCGTAAACTCCGCACCATGGAGCATCTTGGTCAGGCGCAACTTGCAGAGATGTTGGGGGTATCTAAAGAGACCGTTTGTCGTTGGGAAAAAAGTCGGTATGCCCCCCGTGAGCGCCATATTGAAAAGTTACAAGCGCTCTTCGGTTGCACCCGCGATGAACTTGTTGGCGAGGAAAACGGTTTGGCCGTAAAGCTCGCAAATAAAAGAATCGTCACCGACGAAGACCCTGCTATCCACGAAATGGAGGGCGCATTTCCCGTCATCGATATCGAATCGCAAAAGCGCCGCATCACGCACAGCCAACAAAATGCTTGCGCGCCCGTAGACGTAGCCAAGCGTCACCCACATAGCGTTTTCGTTAAAATCAAAGGTGACGAAATGTCCCGCATTTACCCTCCCGGCAGCTTACTACTTGTCGATACCACCGCAAAGCCTTGGAACGGCTGTGCTGTATTGGCGCTCGCAGACGGTAAAACACCGGTAATTAGGCGATTTGCAGAAGGAAACGACATGATTGTGCTGTCGTCCCATTCATATGCAACAGCAAGTCCGGATCTGATGTTTAACAAACGGAGGATTAGAATCATAGGAGTCGTCGTTTGGTATCAAGCGAGCCACGATCACACGCTTAATTAAATCGACTTTCCCAAAAACGACCGTACCGCACAGACAGCTCAAGGCCCCAGCCCAAATGAACTACTTTTTGGCGGCTTTGCGCTCGTCGCGGATACGGGCGCGGTCCATGGCCGCCTCGACAGCCGAGAAGCGGCAACCACAGTAGTTCTGCCGATACATGCCAAGCTCGCGCGAACGGCGTGTCGCCTCGGGGTAATACGGGCGAAAATCGCGAATCACCGGGGTGAGACCGCGGGCGGCAGCCAGACGCTCCAACACATCATTGCAGGTTTCGAACAACTGGTACGGCGAGACGGCGAGCGTCGTGCCCACAAACTCAAACCCGCGCTCCTGGGCCACGCGGCACGCCTCGGCCAGACGCAGGGCATAGCACGCGCGACAGCGACGGGCTCGGTCGGCACCCAGCGGCGCCACGCCGGTCTCCCAGCGATCGCGGTCCTCCCCTGCCTCGATGAGCTCGATGTCGCCATCGGCACACCACCGGCGCAGCTCGTCCAAGCGGCGCTGCCATTCATCGCGCGGTTGAATATTGGGGTTGGTCCAGCAAATCGTGGGCTCAAACCCCTCCTCGCGCAGCAGGCGAACCGGCTCAAGCGAGCATGGTGCACAGCACGCATGCAGCAACAACGACTTCATCGACATCTCCTCACCCAAAAAAGCGCACGCCAAAGGACGTATCCTCGCAGGCGACAATGCGGCGGTCGCGCAAAATGGTCCGCACGTAATACCAATCGCCCACACAACCCGACAAATGCAAGCCGGCCGCCAGGTAGCACAGCAGCGGATAGCCCGAGAACGCAAATCCCAGGGCAAACGCCGCCGTCACAACAACCGTCGGCGCCAGGCAAACCGCCATGTACCGCCGGCGCGAATACACAACGCCCTCGGCGCAGGCATAGATCATCGCCGTCTCGCGATTCGCCCCAAAGGTCACCTTCGCGCCCGCAGGCGCCAGCAGCTTAAAAAACACACCGTGCACCAGCTCGTGCACGGCGAACGACGCCATTGAGATCGCAGCCAAGCCGACTATCCAGCCCACGACAGCCATCCAGCCGCCCGCGTCAGCCGCATCCAAGTCCGCAGGCCCACCCAGCAGCATAAACACCGGCACCAAGCACACGGCAAACACGCCGACTACGACCATCCCCCACACGAAGCAAGCGTGCAGAAAATCCTCGTCCTCAAACGCATGTATGTTGGAAATCTCATTCATAGCATCTTAGGATAGCGCCCCTGCCACGTACCCGTCCGCATGTGCGATAATGTCGAACGATATGCACGAATTGACCACCGCGTCGCCAAGCCTTGCGCCCGGCCGCGCTCTCACCATATGCGAAGGAGTCCCATGGCATCAAAATACTCCATGAACGACCGTCCCAGCTGGCCTCGCCGCGCCATCGTTACCGCCGGCGAGCCCTACGGCAACAAGGGCCTTCACTTTGGCCACGTCGGCGGCGTCTTTGTCCCGGCCGACTTCTTCGCCCGCTTCCTGCGCGACCGTCTGGGCCGCGAGAACGTCATCTTCACCTCGGGCACCGACTGCTACGGCTCGCCCATCATGGAGAGCTACCGCAAGCTCAAGGAGAACGAGGGCTACGACAAGTCCATTAACGAGTACGTCGAGTCCAATCACTCCCGCCAAGCAGCGACCCTCAACAACTACAACATCAGCTGCGATATCTACGGCGGCTCGGGCCTTGAGCCGGCTGCGCAGATTCACAACGAAGTGACCGCCGAGATTATCGAGCGCCTGCATGAGCAGGGCACCATCTCCAAGCGCTCCACGCTGCAGTTCTACGACGCCAAGGCCGGCACGTTCCTCAACGGCCGCCAAGTGATCGGCCGCTGCCCCATCCAGGGCTGCAAGTCCGAGAAGGCCTATGCCGACGAGTGCGACCTGGGTCACCAGTTTGAGCCCGAGGAGCTCATCGCACCCAAGAGCCAGCTCACCGGCGAGGTGCCCGAGCTGCGCCCGGTCGACAACCTCTACTTCGACCTGCCGGCCTACCTCGACTTTATGAAGACCTACACCGCCAAGCTCGCCCAGAACCCGCAGGTTCGTTCCGTGGTCTCCAAGACCATGGAGGAGTGGCTGCTGCCGGCCCAGCTCTATATCCAAAACAAGTTCCGCGAGGCCTTCGATGCCGTCGAGGACCAGCTGCCCGAGCACACCGTGCTGGAGCCCGAGGGAAACAAGAGCAGCTTTACCGTCACCTTCCCCAGCTGGAAGGAGCGCGACGACGCCCATGCGGTGCTCGCCAACGGCGGCGTGCGCTTCCGCAGCGGCAAAGCGCTCGTGCCTTTCCGCATCACCGGCAACATCGACTGGGGCGTTCCGGTGCCCCAGGTCGACGGCGTTTCCGACGTCACCTGCTGGTGCTGGCCAGAGAGCCTGTGGGCGCCCATCAGCTATACGCGTACCGTGCTCGCGCACGATGCCAAGGCCGCCGGCGTGACCGAGGGCGTCGCCGCCCAGGATGCCGCCCTCATGGGCGAGCCCGCTGCCGACTCCACACAGGTGCCCGCGCCCACCTACCAGCACAGCTCGCTCGACTGGCGCGACTGGTGGTGCTCGGACGACGCACAGATCTACCAGTTTATCGGTCAGGACAACATCTACTTCTACTGCATCGCGCAGACCGCCATGTGGGAGGCCCTGGGCTGGGACCTCACGCAGAGCACCGTCAGCGCCTGCTACCACCTGCTCTACATGGGCAAAAAGGCCAGCTCGTCCTCGCAGACGCCTCCCCCGCCGGCAGACGACCTACTCAACCACTACACCTGCGAGCAGATGCGCGCGCACTGGCTGTCGCTCGGCCTGTCCGAAAAGCCGGTGAGCTTTAGCCCCAAGGCATACGACACGCGTGTGACCGGCAAGGACAAGGACGGCAACGAGGTGCGCGCCTGCGACGACAAGCGCGTTATCGATCCGGCCCTTAAGGAGAGCGCCCTTTTGACCGGCGTATTCAACCGTCTGGCCCGCAGCTGCTTCTACGGCGTCGCCGTCAAGGAAGGCGACGAGAGCCCCTATCGCAACGGCTGCATCCCCGCCGGTGCCGCCTCTGCCGCCGTGGTCGAGGCTGCCGAGCAGGCAGCTCTTGCCTTTGAGCAGGCCATGTACAAGTTCGAGACGCACCGCGCGCTTGCCGTGTGCGACGACTACCTGCGCGCCGCCAACAAGCGCTGGAGCGACGCCTCCAAGGCCGCCAACAAGCTCGAGGGCGACGAAGCAAACGCAGCGATGACGCAGGCCCTGGTTGATGCCTTTACCGAGCTGCGCGTGGCGACCGTCCTGATGCACGGTATCGTCCCGGCCGGCTGCGAACTCATCTGCGAGTACTTCGACGTCGATCCGGTCGCCTTCTTTAGCTGGGATAACATCTTTGCCTCCACGGACGAGTTCGTAGAGAGCCTGGGCGAGAAGCCCGGCGACCACCGCGTGAAGCCGCTGCCCCCGCGCTTCGACTTCTTCAGCAAGCACGAGAGCCAGTACTAAAGCACGCTAGTAGCAACGCGCCCGGGAATGATTATTCTGGGACGGGGATTAAAAAATCATTCCCGGGCGCCACAGTACAGTCTTTTTGTGACGGGAGTCATGGAATGATTATTTAATCCCCGTCCCAGAATAATCATTTAGGTGGAAGGAAAGACGGATGTCCAAGCAGCGTCGTCGTAAGCAGAAAAAGCAGGTTAAGCCCGAGCTCAAGCTCAGGCAGTTTGCCGCTACCGAGCTTTCCGACCAGCTTGCCGCCCTTCCCTGCGCCGCCGACCTGCCGCGCTTTATGGTCGACACGGTCGCCGGCGCCTATGCGCCCGCCGATGCCGAGCTCATGATCGAGGGCTTCGGCGCCGCGGCCACACGCCCGGTCACGCTGCGCGCCAACACGCTCAAGGCGACCGCCGAGGACATCGCTGCGGCGCTCGGTGCCGCCGGCATCGCCCACAACCCCGTCGCTTGGTATCCGGACGCCTTTATCCTGCCCGAGGCCCAGGTTTCCGACCTATGGGACCTCGACATCTACCGCGACGGCAAGATCTACCTACAGAGCCTGTCGTCCATGATGCCGCCTTTGGTGTTGGGCGCCCAGGCAGGCGAGGACATCCTGGACATGTGCGCAGCCCCTGGCGGCAAGACGACGCAGATCGCCGCCCTCACCCAGGGCCAGGCACACCTCACGGCCTGCGAGATGAGCATTCCCCGCGCCGAAAAGCTTGAGTCCAACCTCCACCGCCAAGGTGCCAAAAACGTGCCCGTCATGCGCATCGACGCACGCGAGCTCGACGAGTTCTTCCGCTTTGACCGCATCCTGCTCGACGCTCCCTGCACCGGCACGGGCACCGTCATCAGTGGCAACGAGAAAAGCCTGCGCGGCCTCACCGAGCAGCTGCTCGTCAAGTGCGCCCGCTCGCAGCGCGCGCTTCTGGACCGCGCCATGGGAGCCCTCAAACCGGGCGGCACGCTCGTCTATTCCACCTGTTCGATCATGCCGCAGGAAAACGAGGACGCCCTGCAAGAGGCCCTCGACAAGCACATGGATTGCGAGCTTATCCCCCTCGACGGCACACCGAGCGAAAGTGAAGCGCGTCGCGCCCAGGATGCCGGCGAGGAGCCGCATATCGAGTGCAACGCCCTCACCGAGGCCATCGCCGCCGGCCATGTCTCGGCCATCGCCAACGGTATGCCCGGCACGCTGACCATTCCGCCTAGCCGCGATTTTGAGGGCTTCTACATTGCCCTGATCCGAAAACGCAGCTAGCGCACGGATCAAAAACTCAACAAGCTATCTCTGTGCGCGTTTGCCCTGCTGGTCGCGATGCTGTTTAAGCATCGCGCGCTCCTTGCGTTCGGCCCTTTTGCCCTTAATGGCCGTGACCACAAAGTAGATGACCGCGGCGGCAACGATTGCGCCCACGCACAGGCCAATCGAGCCAAACATTGCTGTCAATTCCATACCGCGTCACCTCTCTTTTAAACGGGACTTTCAAGATAGCACCTCGATCCTCGCCACCACAGCTCCTTCACGTTCTCCCGCCCTTCGGTCTAACGGATGGTGCGGCGGGGAAAAATCAACTCGTCAAACGATTTAGCATTCGCAATTCCGGCTGCATCGCGCCGGCCACCATCGCATAGAATCGAGCCTCCATGGATACCCTCAACGACCTAAACGAACGCGTCGACGCCTTTGTCGGCACCAGCTCCTTCGACACGCCTGCCGCGGCAAACGACCAAGCTCCCATCGATGTACCCGCCGAGGTTCACGAGGACATCGTCGCCTCGGTCGATTTCTCCGAGGTCGAGCTCGCAGACGAGTTCACCGAGCCCCAGGTAGCCGTGACCCCCAACGGACTGCTCCCCATGGAGCCCCTGCCCATCGACGGACGTCTGCGCAAGGCTGCTCTTCGCATGCCCGACGAGATCGAGGAGGCCAGCGGCTTCACGCTCTTCGGCCGCCGCATCAAGTCGCTCATTTACACCACCGATGTCGCGGTTATCCGCAACTCCAACGCCGATGCCGTTTTTGCGGTCTACCCTTTCACGCCGCAGCCCGCCATTACGCAAGCGCTGCTGACCGTCGCCGAGTGCCCGGTCTTTGTAGGCGTGGGCGGCGGAACTACGACCGGTAAGCGCTCCGTGCAGATGGCAGCCGTCTCCGAGATGCAGGGCGCGGCGGGCTGCGTGGTCAACTCCCCCGCCACTGCCGAGATGGTCGAGCACATCACCAACATCGCCGACATCCCCGTCATCGCCACGGTCGTTCGCTGCGACGACGATGCTCACGCCAAGGTGCGCGCCGGAGCCAAGATTCTCAACATCGCCGCCGGCAAGAACACGCCCCAGGTCCTACGCGAGCTGCGCGAGCACTATCCCAACCTGCCGCTCATCGCACCGGGCGGCAAGACGCCCGAGAGCATCCGTGAAACCATCGCCGCCGGAGCCAACGCCATCATCTGGACGCCGCCTTCGGCCCAGCAGCTACAGACCGACATGATGCAGCGTTATCGCAAGATGAAGGAAGACGCCACACCTGTCATCTCGCGCGACGATGTGCCCATTATCGACCAGGTCGCCGCCGCCGAGGTCAGCCAAGTCGAGAACATGAATCCCGACGTGCCGATTCCCGACGAAGTCATCGAGCGCGTCGCTTCGATCCACGAGCGCGTCGAGGAGCATCGCGCCAATCGCGGCCTCAAGCCATCACTGCACGGCTTCTTCTTCCGCGGAAAGAAACGCTAGCCGCAACAGCAAGGCCCGCCCCACAAACGTGAGGCGGGCCGTTTTCGCTTGAACAAACATGCAGCGACGTGATGGGGCAAATTAATCCACGCGCTTGTCGCCCATAAAGAAGAGCGCCACCGTACCAGGTCCGGTATGCGAGCCAATCAGAGTACCGATGTCATTGATCTCAATCTTGCCTTTAAGCTGCGGAACCTGTTCCTCAATCAGCGCCGCAACTGCCTCGGCATCCTCGCGGCACGCCGAGTGCGACATGATGCACTTACCCGAATAATCCGCACCGTCCTGCACGTGTGCCATCATGGTCTTAGCCATCTCGGAAATCGCGCGCTTCTTAGTGCGAATCTTCTCACGTGGCGACAGCTTGCCGTCGCAATCGACCGTCATAAGCGGGCAAATCTTAAGCGCCGTGCCGATGATCGCGCTCGCAGCCGAAATGCGACCGCCTCGTAGGTAGCTCGACAGATCGGTCGAGAAGAACCAGTGGTGCAGGTTGAGTTTGTGCTCCTCGATCCAGGCAGCCGTCTCGTCGAGTGAAGCCCCGCTATCGCGCACGTCGGCGGCATATTCCAGCAACAGGCCAAAGCCCGAAGACGCCGCCAGCGAATCGATGACGCGCACCTTGCCGCCCTCGGGATAGCGATCCGCAAGCATCTGCGCCGCGACGCAGGCCGATCCATACGTGCCCGAAATACCCGACGACAACGTCAGGTGCAGCACGTCTTTACCCTCGGCAACAAACGGCTCCCAAAACTCCTCGTACTCACCCACGCTCACCTGAGACGTCTTGGGCATGGCGCCCGCGGCAATCTGGGCAAAAAACTTGTCCGGCGTAATCGACTGATACAGATCGTCCGTATAGACAACATCGTCGATCTCGTAATGAAAATACGCGACAGGAATATTGCGCGAGTCAAAGAACTCCCGAGTTCGGTCGGCGGCAGATTCACAGGTCAGGACAAAATCACTCATATGAGGCTCCTTACGTATTGCTGCGCAAATTATCGCACAGTGAGCCTACATACGGTACATATGTCCACTATTTACCAAATCGAACCAAAAATAGCGAACATCTTTACCACCATCGTCTCCACCGACCCCACGCATAAATATCTGAGAAAACACCCTCTGTCGTCTCCACTCAACCGCCATATCTACCTCAACTAAATCGATTTACCAAACCGTTCAGCCGACAATTCAGCCGCTGGCGCAAAATCGAAACAAAAGCGGCGCATACTGATAAACGTTTGACGCCGTTTATCAGTTTTACCAGCCCCATCGGAAGGTGTTTCATGGTCGCATTCGGTCGCAACCCGCAAGACTTCAAGTATCTGCGCCTGCTGTCGAGACAGTTCCCCACCGAACAATCCGCATTTACCGAGATTATCAACCTCTCGGCCATCCTCAACCTACCCAAGGGCACCGAGCATTTTATGAGCGACGTGCACGGCGAGTACGAAGCCTTTATGCACATCCTCAACAACTGCTCGGGCGTCGTGCGCGAGCATGTCGACGAGATTTTTGGCGACACGCTCTCCTTTGACGAAAAGGGCGAGCTGTGCACGCTCATTTACTACCCGCGCGAGAAGATTGAGCTGGTCCGCAGACAGCGCGAGGACTCGCCAACTTGGTACAAGACGATGCTTGACCAGCTCATCATGGTCGCTCGCTCGCTTTCAAGCCGCTACACGCGCTCCAAGGTGCGTAAGGCCATCCCGCGCGACTACGCCTATATCATCGACGAGTTGTTGCACACGCACCCGGACGAGAACAACTATCGCGTGCGCTATCACGAGCGCATCGTGGAGTCCATCCTGGAGACCGCCAGCGCCGACGACTTTATCGAGTCGCTCGCTTCGCTCATCAAGCGCCTGGCCGTCGACCACCTGCACCTGGTGGGCGATATCTTCGACCGTGGCGGCGGCGCTGCCAAGATTATGGACCGCCTGCTCACCTATCATTCGCTCGACATCCAGTGGGGCAACCACGACCTGCTGTGGATGGGCGCTGCGGCCGGTGAGCCTGCATGCATCGCCACGGTGCTGCGCAACAACCTGCGTTACGACAATTACGAGATCCTCGAGAACGACTACGGCATCTCGCTGCGTGAGCTTGTCGCCTTCGCAGACGCCACCTATACCGCCGGTGAGTCCATCACCCCGCTGATCAAGGCCATCAACGTGCTGCTCTTTAAGCTTGAGGGCCAGATTATCCAGCGTCACCCCGAGTTCGACATGACCGACCGCCTGCTGCTCGACAAGATTGACCACGACACCGGCACGGTCACGCTCGCCGACGGCAGCGTGTGGCCGCTCACGACCAACGACTTCCCTACCGTCGACCCGGCAGACCCCTATACGCTCACGCCCCAGGAGCAGCACATCATCGACAAGCTCGTGTCCGAGTTTGTCACCGCCGATCACCTGCATCGCCATATCGATTTCCTCTATTCCCACGGCTCGATGTACAAGGTCGCCAACGGCAACCTGCTCTTCCACGGCTGCGTTCCGCTCAACGAAGACGGCACCTTTAGCAGCATGAACTGTCTGGGCACCTGGCACGCCGGGCGCGATTATCTCGATTTTTGCGACCACATCGCCCGCCGCGCCTGGCGCGTGGGCGACCGCGACGCCCTCGACTGGATGTGGTACCTGTGGATTGGCTTTAACTCACCCGCCAGCGGACGCCTGGTGCGTACCTTTGAGCGCGCCTATATCGCCGATAAGAGCACCTGGGTCGAGCCGATGGACCCGTACTTTACGCTTACCAAGTCGCCCTCGGTCTGCGATGACATCATGCGCGAGTTTGGCGTCGCGGCCATGGCATGCTCGCCGACCGGCCACATCATCAACGGCCACACGCCCGTTAAAACCACCAAGGGTGAGCAGCCCATCCGCGCCGAGGGCAAGCTACTGGTCATCGATGGCGGCTTCTGCCGCGCTTACCATCCCAAGACGGGTATCGCCGGCTATACGCTCATCTCGAGCTCGCGCGGCTGCCGCCTCAAGTCGCACCGGGCCTTTACGACGGTTGCCGAGGCACTCACGCGCAACGTGGACATCGAGAGCGAGACCAACCGTTTTGACCAAGCAGACCGTCGCCGCATGGTGAGCGACACCGATACTGGCGCCAAGATTCGCAGCCAGATCCAGGACCTGCGCCAGCTGCTCGATGCATATAGAAACGGTGCTATCGAGGAGCGCGCCTAGCACCACCCGCGGGGATTGGCTAAACTTGCTAAGTTTGTCATCCCCGCGGCGCTTCGGCGCCAGCTTAAGGCAGGTACCATGCAAAAGCTCCTTGCGCAGATTATGAAATTTGGCGTCGTCGGTGTCATTGCCACGGTTATCGACTTTGGCATTATGAATCTGCTCCACTACGGTCTGGGCCTCAACATCCTAATCGCCAACACCAGCGGCTTTATCATCTCACTCATCTTTAACTACCTCGCAAGCATGAAATACGTGTTTGCGCACAAGGAAGGCATGAGCCGCCGCCGCGAGTTCATCATCTTTGTCGTGCTGTCCGTGATCGGTTTGGTGCTCAACGATGGCATCGTGCTGGCGCTCAACGCCGGCCTGGGACTCGAGGCCAATATCGCCAAGATCTGTGCCACCGCGCTTGTCATGGTCTACAACTTTGTGACCCGAAAAATCTTCCTGGAGGGCGACGAGACAAAATAGCTCGAAACCCCTGTAGCATTACGGCGCCCACGGACGACGCGCACTCAGCGCAGTATCGTCCGTGGGTGTCGCTCGTTTACGGGCAAATTTTCAACGTTTGCGGATTAGCTCTTGAAAATTTGGCGAGTTCATATAGTTCTTGGCAAAGACCTTACGTTTCCCTTGTAAAAGCTCTAAAGTATCCTCTGCTCGATTCATCAACGCATTGGATGTGATTACGTGCGCAAGGCGCTGGCACAACCTCATACCAAGCAGTTCCTCAAGTTTGCCGTCGTGGGTCTTATCTCCTTTGGCATCGACTGGGGCATGCTCATTGCGCTCGTCGAGCTGTTCCACCTCGACTTTTTGATGAGCACCACGGTTTCGTTTATCACGTCCGTCGTGGTCAACTACTGGCTCAGCATGAAGTACGTGTTCGACCACCGCGAAGGCATGAGCCGCAAGCGCGAGTTCACGATCTTCACCATCCTGTCGGTGATCGGCCTGGGCCTCAACGACCTGTACATGTTTGTGGGCGTCACGTTTTTGAGCATCGGCTACCAGGCCATGAAGGCCATCGCCACATTCCTCGTCACCTGGTACAACTACTTCAGCCGCCGCTTCTTCCTCGAGGGCGCACGGTCGTAGTCGATTCACTATTTGCTTGAATGTATAACCGGTTGGAATTCCCGTTCCAACCGGTTTTTTTGTTTGCCGAGAGACCCGGCGATCCAGTCCCATTCGCATGAAAAACGGGCGGCTCGGATGTTGGTCCGAACCGCCCGTCTGGCGCGCTATGTCGAGGCCTCTAGTCTGTAACGTAATACCAGACTACGTTGTCGCCGTTTGAGAGAACGTAGTTACTACAGGCCGTCATGGGCGTTGTGCCGTTGACGGAATACATCCAGCCGCTCGTGCCGCCGTACTGTTTCTCGGCCAAACCACCAATCGCAGAAACATACGTGCCGTACGATGAGCCGTGTGCGTTGACAGAAAGGCCCAGCGCGCACAGGGCATCGTAAACGGTAGCGCCTTCGTTAAAGGTAAAGGTGCCGCCAGAGGACACAGGATTGCCCACAGCGCTCGATGTGACCGAAACCGTCACCGTAACGTAGCTGGACTCCTGTGAGCCGCCCTGTCCGCCCGAGGGAGCACTTCCGCCATAGGAGCTGGAGGCTCCATCAGACGACTGACCGCCTCCCGAAGAAGCACCGCCAGACACATTGGAAGTATCACCGGCTCCCGTATTTTGGGCAGCGGATTTATCGCCAGACTTCTTGCCGCCCCGGTCCTCGGACTTCTTGCTATCCGAGTTTTTGTCCGATTCCTTGTTTGAAGACTCGGAATCGTCCTTGGCGTCGTTCGAACCCTTGGGCTCGTCTTTTGCATCATTCGAAGATTTGGAATCCTTGGAACTAGCCTCGCCCGAAGCGGCAGACGAGCCAGACCCCTTGGTGTCCTTGGCGACGACGCTCTCCCCCGTCACGGTCTGAACGATCCAGTCAATGGACCAGGCGCCGCTCTCGGAAGGATGAACGAAGCCCAGCGAGACGACGATCAGAATGGTGCACGCGGCAGCAAGAACGCCAAGGAGCGCCTTGCGACGAGAGGCGGACGCCGCCAAAGCGGCGCCCTGTTGCTTTGCATCGTCGAACTGAATGAACGAGGAATCTGGTTGCTTGGGGTCAGCGTCCTTGGATTTATTGGACACAACCCTCACCTACCGACGTTTGGTGAACACGAACACGCCGACGATGGCGAGGCCAATCACGCCGGCGGCGATGCCAACGATGGCGAGCGGATTGGTGCCAGTCTCCTGCTCGGAAGCACTAGAGGACTTCTTAGCAGTGGTCGTGGAAACAGCACCCGTATCGGACTTGGAATCGGACTTCTTGTCGGACTTGCCGTCCTTCCTGTCAGACTTCTTGTCAGACTTCTTCTCGTCCTTCTTATCGGACTTATCGGAGTCCTTCTTGCTGGGCTTGTTGTCCTTGGTCTCGGTCTTGGTCGACACCGTCGTCTTGGTCATCGGCTTATGACCCGGAGCGACAGCGCCGCCAGCCTGCTGGCCCTTCGTGCCGGAGCCGGAACCCGTGCCCGTGCCAGCGCCAGCACCGGAACCGTTGCCAGCGCCACCATTGCCGCCATTGGAGCCAGAACCGCCATTGCCGCCAGGGTTAACAGCATTCTTGGTCCACTTGGCATACAGCGTCAGATCGGCCGTCACCGGCGTACTGAAGTCATACGCCTGCGCGCAAGTCTCATCGGTATACCAACCGCCGAAAGTGTAGCCATCGCGCGTCGGATCGGCTGGCTTGACCAGCTTGCCATCGGCCGTAGCAACAAACTTAGTATTGCAAGCAGACCCGCCGTTGGAATTAAAGACAACCGTCCAAGACTCAACGGCCCCAAGCTTGAACAGCGTGCCCGAGTCATTGATGTAGTACAGGTTGCCAGATGCATCGGCAATGACCGGAGAGTCACAGTGCTGGTAATGGCCAGCCGCATCATAAATCTGCGTCGCCTCTGCATCACCGAGCGTATAGCGATACACGCCACCACCAGCAGAGTAGTTGACGTAATCCTTGCTATCCGCGCTGTTAACGGTGAAGTACACATAGGTCTTGCCACCCTGAACACTCACCAGCGGAGTAGCAGCAATACCGTTAAATCCGGCCGGCAGTTCTTTACCGTCAGCAGCGGTGACCATCGTGGTCTTACCGGTCTTCAGATTATAGAGAGCCAGAGCAGAGCCAGTAGCCGTCTGTCCGCCGACAATCAAGTTTTCGCCAGCCACCGCCGGTGCGCTCATGTTATTAGTAAGACCCAGGTCGACCGTCTTCTGCTCGCTCAGTACGCCCTTCGCCGAAAGCGAAATCACATGGAGCTTTCCATCGTGCGTCATCTGATAGAAGGTGGAACCATTGGACGGATCGGCGACACAGTCGGCGTTCGCGAGAGCGCCGAGCTTCATGGTCGAAACGACATCGCCCGTCGTCTTATCAATGCACTTAAGCGTGCCCGCGCTCGTAGGAACGATGGCATACTTATCCGTCAAAGCCGCACCAGTCCAGTAATAACCCTCGGAAGCGTCAATGTTCTGCCAAGAAACTTCGCCCGTGGCAATCTTAATGCGCATAAAGGAGCCGTTGCCGTAGGTCGCGTTGTAATTCTCGTCATACGAAATATCGACCGTACCAACATAGACGTACTCGCCGTCCGAAACGACGGTGCAGGAGCTCTGCGTCAAGTCCGTCAAACCGGGCGTCAGCCACTTGCAGATCAGCTTGTCTGCAGTAATCGCCTGGACCGCACCGCCGTTGAGCGGAACGATGATAAGGCCATTGGTGTAGATCGGACGAGAGGTATAACTCACCTTGGAGGCAAGCGGCGCAGAGGCAACCTTTTTGCCCGTGGACGAATCGATCTTAATGAGCTCGTTCTCGGTCGCGATGTACACAAAGCCGTTAGCGATGACAGGCTCGCTGCAGTTGGCATACTGCTGACCAGACTCGGCCTTCCAATCGAAGGCCCACTTAAGACCGGCGGCCTGCGCAGGCGTCTTGGCATCCGTTACGGTCGAACCGTTGCCACTGTTGCCGTAGCCGGCCCACTCGGCATCCCAATCAGGAGTCGTCGCGCTCGGGTCCACGACAATCTTGTCGGGATCGGGCATGGCCGAATCGTCGGTGGTATAGGCAAGCGTAACCTTATCGCCGCTCTTGAGCGTAATCTGATTGGCGCAGAGTAAGGAGGGCTCTCCGTTGATATACAGGTGCCAATATTTATTGGTCGCAGCATCCCAGGCATACGGCTTGTGATCGAACGGCGAGTTGATGGAATTGAGGAACCAGTACTCACCACTCTGGGAGCCGTTGTACGTAACGCCCTTGGCCTTCAGGACCGTCTCAATAAGGTTCTGAGCCGTAGAGCCCTCGGGCAGGGAAACATTGCTTGCCGAGCCCCAGCGAGTATTGTTGCCGTTGACATCGGGACCGATAACATCGACAGACCCAAGAACCTGGCCAGGAAGGGCATCGGCGTCAGCACCATACATAAAGGTGACGGCATCGCCCTCTTGGAGCTCATAGGCACCGGCGCCAACGTCGGCGAACTTGCCATTTACATAGAAGCGCCAATAGCTATTAGTCGCAGCATCCCAGCCATAGGACTTACTATCGAACGGCGAAGTAATGCCGTTGAGGAACCAGCCCCAAGACGATTCGCCAGCATCGAGAGTAAGACCGGTCTGCTCAAGGAGATCCTTGGCAGTAGAGCCCGCCTTGAGACTCGTCTGGCCCGTCGAAGCCCAAACCTGCTGCTTGCCGTCCTTGTCCTTACCAAGGACCTGAACGGAAGCATGGACGGAATCGGACGGCAACTTATCGCCCCAGCCACCGTAGAACCACGTAACGGTATCGCCAGCATGAATGGTGACATTGTCTGCCGTGTAGTCGCTCGACTTGCCGTTGATGAACAGCTGCCAATAGGTCGAATAATCTTGGGGCGTACCCAGCTCAACACCGTTGTACTTAAGGCTCAGAATGAAGGAGCCAGCAGCAACGGCGTCGATGTCATTCGCCTCAAGCGCGACCTTCGTAAGGTCAAGTGCGCTCGAACCGGACGTCACCACATACTGCGCGTTATCGACCCAAGTCTGAGTCTTGCCCTGGGCATCGCGACCAATGACGGTCACATTTGCGGCAACCTGGTCCTTAACGACAGGGGACGAGCTACCAGCCGTATAGGCAAACTCAACCTTCTGCCCCTGGGTGAGCTTAACGCTGCTCGCGCCAACCGAGGAAGACGCACCGTCGACGAACAGCTGCCAGAAGGCATAAGTCGTCGGATCGAAGGCAAGCGTACGGCCATCGCTCGGGGATGTGATGCTTTTGAGGTAGAAACCGTATGCCGTGTTCGGATCGTAGTCTGCCTTGAAGCCCGTCTTCTGCTGCAGCTTAACGAAGGCATCCGCAGCCGTCGCGCCCTCGTCGAGCTTGAGCTGCGTGGGTGCCACCCAGGTCTGAGCCTTGCCGTCGGCATCGGTGCCGATAATCGAGAACGAGACCTCGACTTGCTTCTTGGCGACATCGCCGGTTTCTGTCGGGTTCTCTGTCTGAACGGCAGCCGCGGCGGCAGATCCTGCTTGGCCAG
The DNA here is from genome assembly GCA_047014445.1 of Collinsella aerofaciens. Lineage (GTDB taxonomy): Bacteria > Actinomycetota > Coriobacteriia > Coriobacteriales > Coriobacteriaceae > Collinsella > Collinsella aerofaciens_BX. Next base: position 196,249 of record JBKXPS010000001.1, read on the forward strand.
CGGATGCCGCTGAAGACTGCTCGCTCGCGGCAGGGCTCTCCCCCGTCGCCGAGCCTTCGTCGCCAGTTGCTGCCTTTGATGCGGCGGCACTAGCTGCAGGCGCGCTCCCAGAATCCGAAACCTCGGCGCCGCTCTGCTCAGCGGCACCGCCCGCAAGCGCTGCGTCCTCGCCCGGCGTCGTAGCCTGAGCCACAGCCTCGGCAATGCCCTCGGCGCCCTCGGCCCACAGCTGAGCCGGCGTGGTGCTGAAGGCCATCGCGAAGGCCAGGAATGCCACCAGGCAGCGCTTTGCCACGCCGCGCGCGATTACGCCACGGCGACGAAGCGAGGCACGCTGGCACTCGTCCTCAAACATATCCATTTGTCTCCTATTGTCTGTACTTGGAGCGTTGCCTTGAAGCTGCCCCACGTCATCGCGCATGTTGCGCCCGAGTTCCCCCATCGGGGTCCCCCTTCCCTCCAGAGCCCTATGCACACCGGCGGCATACGCCGCAGCCGCATGCAAGATGGGAGGCGATCCGACTTAACCTTAACGGCTCAGGCGCGCCGTCCGATCTGCGACGCGAACATCCCGAGCCAAGAGGACTTACGGTTACTGGTACAGCCGGGGACTTGCACCCCGATTCCCCCAAACGCGCAGGAAAACCGCGCATTCGTGCGTCTCCGCACCACCATCTAGGCCATCGATTAAAACCGTCAATATGCTATCACGCAAAAGGGCCTCGCACGCAGGCGAAGCCCAAGGTAAAAGCTATTGTTTGCGAAAGGAAAATGCGGTGACGGTCGCAGCCTCTAGCGCTTGCCGCCGTGGCTGTTGAGCCAGATATTGCGGCCCAGCATAAGCGCCAGCACCAGCGCGCTCACGTAGCCCATAAAGCCAATGACCGGGATACCAAACACAACCGGCTCGATGCGCGCGTAGTACACCACCGACGAACCGATAAACAAGCCGGCGATAACAATAGCCATCGACATGCGGTCGATAATTCCACCCAGCTGTCGCAGCGCCTTATCGCTGCTCATGATCTGCGTGTTCACCTTAAGCTGGCCGCGTGTGAGCATGCGCGAAGCCAAGCCCAGATACTCGGCCGCCTCGAGCGAGCCTTTTGCCGCGCGATAGCTGCTCGCGGCAAGATCGCGGCTCATCTCGCGCATGCGGGCGTAGGTGCTCTTCTCGTTTTTGATGTGCGTCTGGATGATCTGGATCATGTTGACGTTGGGCATGTACTCGGTCAGCAGACCCTCGAGCGTCACCATGCCGCGCGCGAACATCGTCACCACGCTCGGCAGCTCAACGTCGTTTTTGCGCGCCAAGTTTAGCAGCGAGGTCAAAAACTCGCCGATATCCAGATCCTTCAGGTCAAGGCCCGCAAAGTCAGCCACGATAAAGTCAAGATCGGACAAAAAGGCCGAATGATCGAGCTCAGCCGAGTCGCCACGCGTCACGGCGAAGCGCATGAGCGAATCCTTGAGCTTGGGCACGTCACCCTCGGCCACGGCGAAAATCATGTCCTTGACGATACCGCGATCGTGGCTCGACATGCGTCCGACCATGCCCAAGTCGATAAAGTAGACAATGCCGTCCTTGAGGATGATGTTTCCCGCATGCGGGTCAGCATGGAAAAAGCCGTCGTCGAGCACCTGCGTCGAGTAGTCCTCGACGATTGCAGCACCGATCTTTTCCAAGTCATAGCCCTCGGCCACCAAGTGTTCAGGATCGGCGATCGAAATGCCGTCGACGTAGTCCATAACCACCACGTGCTCGGTGCACAGGTCCAGATAGGATTTAGGGCACGTCACGCCATGAACGCTCTTATGGAACTCGTAGAAGTCGTTGAGGTTTTTGGCCTCGGCCAAAAAGTTGGTCTCCTCGCGAAACGAGGTCCACAACTCCTCGACTACGCCGTGCAGGTCAACGAATTGATCGGTGTTGACGAACTTGGAAACAATGCGCACCACCGAGCGGATGATATCGATGTCCTGCGCCATAACCTGCTGCGCACCGGGGCGCTGCACCTTGACGGCTACGTCCTCGCCCGTCACCAGACGAGCGCGGTGCACCTGCGCGAGCGATGCGCTACCAAGCGGATTGGGGTCGATCGCATCGAACATCTCCCCCAGGCGCAGGCCGTATTCCTCTTCCAAGCAGCGGAGCACTACCTCGTACGGCACCGGCTCCACGTCGGAACGCAGACGGCGCAGCTCATCGCAAAAGCGCTGCGGCAGAATCTCGGACCGGTTGGCCAGAATCTGCCCCATCTTGACGAACATGGGGCCGAGCTCCTCGAGCAGGCGGCGCAAGCGAACCGGCGTGAGGTTATCCCACACACGGTACTTTTTGACCAAGCGAACAATCTGCCCGATGCGTTCGCGACGACCCGCCGGCGTGAGCTGGTATTCCTCGTCCGGCGCCATCGCGTCGGGCTCTTCGGGCACCATATCGACAGCGCGCGGCTTTTTGCGAGCGCCCGAGACGGCGGCATCGACCTCATCGACAACCGCCGCCTCGTCACCCAAAGGATCTAGATTGTTGTAATCGGTGGTGGAATCTGCCATCTGCGCTGCTACTCGGCCTCTTCGGTATCCTTCGCATCGTCGGGCTCAACGGACTCGACGGGCACCGAGGTCACGTTGTCCTCGACCGAATCGACGATGTCGCGCACATGGGCTAGGAAGGCCGTGCGCTCAGGGGCGGTCATAACGCGGACGCGGGCAAGGATGAGCTCGTCGAGCACGCGCTGGGCCGCAGTCTCGCCCTGTATGCCCAAGCGCTCGGTCAGATCGGAGATGGTGCCACCGGCCTGCTCGAACATGTCGGACACGCTGCGGGCGATATCGGGGGTGGCGGTGTCCTTGCGGACCTGCTCGCCTTTGGTGTTAAGGTCGTCGAGGACCTTCTTGCCGCCTTCGACAGCAACGGCGGCAGCGCCAAAGCCCACGTTAATGGCGCCGTTAACAAGCTGATCGAGTTTCATAACCATGGTTGTCTCCAATCACAAACAACTGCATTGGCGTTCTTGTACCCAAGATTGAGCGAAAGCGACAAAGCGTTTTAGCGCTATTCGATCGACGGGAAATCCCTACCTCACGTTGTCATTCATCGCGAAAGAGTTCTTCATGGCGCAGCTCGTGGTGTAAAGCACCTTGCCCAGCAGGGCATCGGTCTCCACGCGAACACGCTCGGCAAAGGCCTCGTTGGCGCGTGCAAGCTCGGCAGGCACCTCGACCTCGGGCAGAGCGGCTACGGCAGCGTCGACGTCATGGATCTGCTTGTGGCCCATGCCACCGATCTTCTCCTGATAATCCTCGACCGCGCGGCCGCACTCATGGAAGCGGACGTCAGCCAGCGCGCCGATCAGGCGGTTGGCCCAGTAGAAGTTTTCGGACGTCACGCGAGCCTGCGTGTCGGCATAGTACTCGGGCATAGTCTCGACGTTGGCGTACAGCGGAACCAGCGCGTTAAACGAGTTGGAACCAAAGGCCATCCACTGCACGGCGCGGTAGGCCGGCTGCGCATAGGGGCGCAGCTGCAACACGGCAAGCTGGCTGTTGCGGTTGATGCCGATGGGGCGATAGGCACCACGCGCAGCGGGCGTGCCCCTGCTGCCGTAGCAGTCGTACTCCGTGCCCTGGTAGTGGCTCGAGAGCACGTACTTGATGTCCTCGATGGTCACCTTGCGCTCGGGCACGCGGCTCCAGGGGATATCGTCGCTCTCGGGCGTGTAGTCGGCGTCGGGGCCATCCCACACGTCGCTGGGGTTGAGGCAGCGCTGCATGTACCAGGCGCGCGGCGTGTTGTAGACATGGTCGCTGTCGCTGTGCGAGCCAAAGGCCTCGCGCGGGTTAAAGACGGCAGCCGGGCCGTCGCTCTCGACGCCCAGCGTCAGGTCCAGATGCCACTCGGCCATCCAGACGCGCAGGTCGGCGGAGCACATATGGTCGGCCTGGGCGCCCTCGGCGTCATCCAGGTCAAAGCTGTCGATGCCCAGCTGGTTGGGCATGGTCACATAGGCGTCGTCAGGCACGCGCTTGGCGATCCAGTGGTGACCGCCGATGGTCTCGAGCCACCAGATCTCGTCCACGTCGCTAAAGGCGATGCCGTTGTTCTCGTAAGTGCCGTAGCGCTCGAGCAGGTCGCCCAAGATACGCACGCCGTCGCGGGCGGACTTGGCATACGGCAGCACCAGGGTCACCATGTCCTCCTCGCCCAGGCCACCGGGCTGCGCCGGCACATAGCCGTCCTCACCCTCGTTGCCCTTGGCGGGCACGTAGTCCACGAGCGGATCGGCGCCGCGGACGCGCTCGTTGGTGGTAAGCGTCTCGGTTGCGGACATGCCAACATTGAGCTCGTTGAAACCGGCCTCGGCCCAGATACCGTGGCCCGGAACAACATCGGGGACGCTCGTATAGCGCATGGGGTTATCGGGCAGCTCAACGGTCAGGTGGCTCAGGACGCTCGTGTAGACGCGCGGCTGCTCGTCGGGATGCACTACGCGCATGCGCTTGGGCTCAAATACCCCGTTGGACGAGTCCTCGTTACGCGCGACCAGGGTCGACCCGTCGTAGCTTGCGTTTTTACCGACCAGAATCGTTGTGCACGGCATGCGCATCCTCCTTGAGCGAAAAAATCAAACGGCAACAGTGTATCGCTTCGGCGCAGAAAGGGCGAAACCACGGCCTCGGCAGCCCCCGTGGTCAAAAAATGCCAAATATGAGTACTGTCACCAATTTAGTGGCAGCAAATTTCCCTGTAACGAGTGCCGAAAATCCCCATTTGCCCAAAAGCAAGACAACGTTATTCCCCATAAGTTCAATAAAATAGGCTTCCTAACGATAATGGATACCGTTAGGAAGCCAAAAAGACGTAAGACATATGTGACTATCTTGGCAACAGTACTCATATTTGGCATTGTTTGACCACGTGGTATATAGCTAACCCCCTCAAACAGCCCAAAACGCCTATTTCGATGCGCGCTCCGCCGCCTCAATCACGTGTTTGGCGAGAATCGCGGTGGTCACAGCTCCCACGCCGCCCGGCACAGGCGTGATGGTGTCAACAACCGGCTCTGCAGCATCAAAATCAACGTCCCCGACCAACTTGCCAGCGGCCTCGTCCCAATTAATGCCAACATCGATGATTGTCTGGCCCTCGCGAACCGCGTCCACACCAATCGTGTGCGCGCGCCCAACGGCCGCAACCACAATATCAGCCGCACGGCACTCGGCAGCAAGGTCGCGCGTATGCGTATGGCACGTCGTCACGGTGGCATTGCGCGCCGTAAGCATGGCGGCAACGGGACGCCCGATCACCAGCGAGCGCCCGACCACAGCAACCTTAGCTCCATCCAGCTCAACGCCGTAATGATCCAGCAAAGCAAGCACAGCTTCGGCTGTGCAGGGGGCAAAACCCTCGCCGCGCCCCGAAAGCGTGGTGAGCAGCGAAGCCGGCGTCATGGAGTCAACATCCTTGGCGGGATCGAGCGCTGCGGCGACGGCGTTCTCGTCAAGGCCGGCGGGCAGCGGGCGGAACATCAGACAGCCATGAACAGCCGAATCGGCATTGATGTCCTCGATAGCCGTCAACAGCTCGTCCTGCGAAACATCGGCAGAAAGCAAAACGCGACGAGCCTCAATCCCCACTTTTTCGCAGCGCTTGAGCGCACCGCGCTCGTAGGATAGGTCGTCCTCGCGTTCACCTACACGCACAATAGCCAACGTCGGAACAACGCCCCGCTCGCGCAGGGCTGCGCAGCGAGCAGCAAGTTCCTCAGTCAAAGCGCGAGCAACGGGAGCACCCTTCAGCAGTTCAGCCATGGCTATCCTCTCTTCCTTGCAGCGTCGGAGGCGCGGCGCGCCAGCGCCTCGGCGCGCGGCAACCATGTGTCGAGCAGCTCATCACACGCCGTCTCGAGCTCCTCGGCACGAACGCGATCCTTCATAGACGTGGTGTTCGCAAAGAGCGTCAAACTCGCGCCTTGCATAGCGGCACGGCAGAACACGGCGCCGCACGCCACATCGGACAGCAGCTGACGCGAACCCTTGTCGGCCATGTCCTCGAGCAGCGCCAGCGCACGCCCGCAGGCATCCATAATGCGATACGGCGGCAGAGCGGCCACATGCAGCGCATCCTGAATCGCGGTCGCTCGAGCCGGATCGTCACGCGGAATACCGTACGCCGCGGACACCTGCCCGTAGGCACGAACGTCCTCGGCAACCAGACCCACAAGTTCCTGCGCCAACTCATCCGCCTGGGCAAACGCGCGCGTCAGATCGTCTGCGCGATCGGCAAGCGCGGGGTTTGTCGCCCCATAGCGGGCAACCATTCCGCAAAGCGAGGCGCCCAGCGCACCTACAAAGGCGCTCGCGCTGCCACCACCGGGAACCGGCTCGCGCGCGGCCAGCGCCTCGGCAAAACCGCGACAGGTTTTATCCATCATCTCTTGGCTCATACGCACACGCACCTTCAAGTCATATATATCGGTCGGGCGGCCGACGCCGGCCGACCGCATCGATCACGTAATGGTGCTAAGTCTAGCCCATAAGTACGCGAGCGTCAGCGCACCTGGCCATCGCGGATTTCTATGGCACACGATAGGCCATGCCAACGCAAACATGGGACACATGGCCCACCTTTCGAGACTCCCGAGCAGCACAAGCTGGGGCATATCTATAAGTAAGGAACCCGTTGGGGAACGGCCGCGCAACGGCCACAAGCGATGAACGGAGGCATAAGTCGCACAGTACACAGAGACATCCGCCGCCAGCGCAATCAGTACCCCAACAGCATGCGGCGCCGTGATGTCATCAGCAGACAAGGAGGACGCCACCATGATGAAAAAGACCCTATCAATCCTTTCCCTTTGCATCGCCCTCTTTGCCGCGCTCGCCCTTGTGGGCTGCGGCGGGAGCGCATCGGGCGGCGGCAGCGCCCCCAAGAGCGAGAGCAAGGAAAAGGCCCCCGTCGCCAAGAAGACCGACTACATCTGGTTTAAGGTCGAGATGCCCGAGGGCGTCGGCGTAAGCGACTCTGCCGGCAAGAATGCCGACAGGGTCCAGCTCACCTTCCCCGAAGACGAGAACGCCTCGGCCGATCGCTTTATCCCCGTTTGGAAAAAAGCGCTGACGGCCGAGGAATCCCACGCCGACCAGGCGGAAAAGAAGGGGGATACGTTCCAGTGGAAGGATGGCGGGTCCGTCGAGTATAACGGCAGGACGTGGCTCGTCGGAACATACGAGGACAACAGCGGCATCTCAACCATGCTTTTTACCGATGTTGAGCCGGGAAGCGTCTACGTCCTCATCTCGAACTTCGACCAGCACAAGAAAGAAGCCGAGGCACTCCTCAACTCCATCGAGTTCCCCGATGACATGGAAGAGGCAGTTTCCGAGGCACGCGAAGTCGAGATTTCGAGCATCGAGATCAAGTAACGGGACACCCGCACGCGCCTACGCGCACCCGCGCACATGCGCCCCATTAAAACAACGGGCGCCCAACCCGGGGAGGGCCGACAGCACCGGCCCTCCCCTCTTTTGGACCCGTGCATATTGCCACTTAACGGCGCAAATCCGGCCCTCAGAATGGGACACATGGCCCACCCTAGCGAGCCGTCCACGCGTACAGTAAAGGCAGGTAATCCATGGGCGGTTACAGATCGAGGAGGACACGACCATGAAAAAGAAGGCCTTTGCGATTCTCACCCTCTGCATCAGTCTCTTTGCCGCGGTTGCCCTGGTGGGCTGCGGTGGCAGCGGCGGCGCTACCGGCAGTGGAGGTGGCGGCGGAGCAGAAAAGCCAGCCGTGGATATGAGGACCGACTTCATTTGGTTTAAGGTCGAGGTCCCCGAGGGCGTCGAGATCACCGACGTCGCAGGCGACACCGCCGACAGGGCCCAGTTTAAGTTCACCGAGAGCGAGCACGCCAGCGATCGCTTCATCCCCGTCTTCGACTCTGACAAGAACGCCGATGAACTGTTCGACTACGAGGCAAAGTGGAATGCCAGCTTTGAGTGGACCGAGAATGACCCCGTCAAGTACAACGGCAAGACTTGGCGCAACGCTTCCTATACACACTCGGGCGGCGTAACGACCGAATACTTCACCGACGTTGACGGCGGCAGTGTGTATGTGCGTATCGACAACGTCGAGGAGCACAAGGACGCCGTCGAGACCATGATGAAGTCTCTGGAATTTGCCGACGACATCGCCGAGGCCAAGACCGAGGCCATGGACGTCAAGCTCGACGATATCGAGATCAAGCGCTAAGCGACTGGCGAGCGCAACGGGAAACACGGTCGCAGTGCAAACAAGCGACGGTACCCCAGCGCTTCGTACCCAGGGAGGGCCGGTAAACCGACCCTCCCTTTCTTATGCCTGTAGCCGACGAACGCGAGGATGCCGGACGCCGGAACCGCCCCAAATGTGGCAACAGTACGAAAACGACAAACACCCCAACACGTCCGCCCACCGATTTATTGCGCCGCGCAGACAATTAAACCAGCATCTTTAAACATCTGGGCAGTATAGTGACCAAAACTATCGCATAACCGCACTCTGCGAATGGAGAAGTTATGACCGAACACCATGCCATCAGCCGCCGAGCGTTTACGCTGGGCCTAGGGCTTGCGGCGTTGTCACCACTTGCAAGCCTGCCCGAAACCGCAGCGCCGGGCATTCCCCTGCGAGCGGCATTTGCAGACAACACACCCGCACCGTCGGACAGCCTCCACAATTTCGTCATTCGCCTTCGCCCCGCGGGCTATTTTCGCACCGCGAGCGTCAACCAAGACGGCAACGTTCGCGGCAACGTCTGTCACCTGTTTAACGACGGCACGTCCAGCAAGCTCATCCTTGAGAACGTAACGACCAAGAATGACGATACAAACTGGTACGCCATCCGCACCTTGCTCAATTTCGAAGAGCATAAAAAGACGGGCTACAGCATTTGGTCGGTCGACGACGACTCGGACAAAGATGGAAAGGTCATCCACGTATGGGGCGGCGAGTATGACAACAAGCCCAGCCGCGCTTTTGCGTTCGAGCGTCAATCAAACGGAACCTACATCATCCGAGACCGCACGGTCGAGAAAGAAACCGAGAAAAAAGACATTAAGTACCTGGCAATAGAATCGAACGGCAAAGACCAGGACAACAATAAGATCTGCCATAAGAGTAAGAGCATTCCGTGGGAGCTCGAACTTATCGGTTACGACATGAAAAAGAACGATGCCACGGTTAGCAGCCTCGACTGGATCACGTACAGCAGCTACGTCGACGGACCATGTTGGATGAAATACGTCGACGACAACAAGTTCCTCGACGAGCTGAGCATCCCGGGTACGCACGATTCGGGCACCTGCAGCGTGGACAACGACACTGAGCCCCAATCCTCGCAAGTAAAATGCCAGCAGGATTACATTCCCACGCAGTTGCTCGAAGGCATTCGCTATTTCGATATCCGGCTCGGAAAGGGCGATGACCCCGGCATCGACCACGGGATTTTCTACCTACTCAAAAAAGACGGGAACTATCTGCATCTCTCCGATGTCATAGGCTACTTCAAAACGTTTTTGAACGAAAACCCGACAGAAGCGCTCATCATGCTTGTATCACGAGGCAACGACGAGGCTACCGACGAAAGTGTTACGACGGCTTTCGCCAAGGTTTTGGACGACAACCCCAAACTGTTCTATACGTCGAGCCGCGTTCCCACACTGGGCGAGGTGCGCGGAAAGATCGTCCTGCTACGTCGATTTGGACTCGACGGCGACAGCGTAAGCGGCCACACGTGGGGACTCGACCTCACCGAATGGGATAACAAAATCGCAGTGCACACCGACAGCAGTTCCATGTGTCTCGTCCAAGACGCGCGGGGCTTTGAAGCCGCGGGGGAAACAGGCGACAAAGAGCCCTATTGCACCAAGGTATACGCCCAGGACAAGTACAAACTCACGGGAACCGACAAGCTCAGCTGGGTCGATAATGCGCTGAAGGAAACGACCGGGCGCACGCGCAACGAGGTAGATGTCGAGGACGATAACGGGGCCAAGGAGAAAGTCCTGGAGCGTTGCTGGTCTATCAACTACACCAGCTGCACGGGCTTGTCGCACGGAGGCAATCCTTTTACCTCGGCACGAGTAGTCAACGAGCATCTGTATAAGAGCCCGTACATCAATCCCAGCGGCATCGAGGATACAAAGTCAGATTACCTCAAGCACATTGGCATCATCGCATCCGACTTTGTTGATGCGGCGCTGGCCCGGAGCATCTACCAGCGCAATTACAATTACGATACGAAGCACACGCAGTCGGCTTCGTGCTGCCTCCCGACCCGCATGCGCATGACGTACGGCGACTCGCTGAGCGATGCCTCGCTCCAGGATGGCAAGACCGTTGGCGAGGGCCATTTCCGCCTTGTCGACAGCAGCAACGTACTCAACGTGGCGGCTTCGGGCCATGCGTTTACCATCGAATACGTGGATGTCGACGCCTTGGGCAACGAGACCGTTACGGGGCTGCAGGGATCCGTGCCCATCGATATCGATCCGCGCGCACTGACACCCCACTTTGAGGGGCTCGAAGGCCTTAAGGCCGGCGAGGATGTGCGCACAAAGGTCGCGGCGCTGCTCGAGGGCAAACTCGAAAACGATGCCTGCACGGCTCAGCTCGAGTTTGTGCACGACGCGGACGGCGCTCCGGGCACGGCAATGGTCGAGGGCGAGGCATTTACCGCGGGAACGTACTGGGTGCGCGCGAACGGTCTTTTGGGCGACGCGGCGCAAAACTACAAGCTTGCTAATGACGGAGCCGCGAGCTTTACCGTAGCGGCCTCGAGCAGTGCAGGCGGCACCGGCACCGACGGTGGCACGGGTTCCAACGCAGGCAGCGCTGATAAGAACGGTAAGGGCAACAAGGGCAAGAACTCGGGCGGAAAACTCGCCGACACGGGCGACGGCTCCGGCATTGCCGCCGGGCTCGCTGCCGCCGCCGTAGCGACAACGGTCGCCGGCGCGGCAATGCTTGCCAACGACCGCGAAAACGCTGGGGACGGTAGCGAATAGGCAAGCCGGCCTTTTAGACACATCGACTCAATGGGGGGCGCAGGACACCGTTCTGTGCCCCCGATTTTTACCTTGGCCCAAACGCCGCCATAGGCTACATCACCATGTTCAGCGCGTTAACAAACTCCTGGGCCTTCGCACGGCTGCTCAGGCTAAAAACACAAGCAGTCAACAGCCTGTTACGCAGAAAAACATCGCGGCCCTTGATCCTGTTGACCCCCGTAATGTCCTTAAGATAGACAATCTCGGTGTGCTTGCCACCAAAAGTGCCCTTCTTGAGCACCTCAATACGGTTGGGGTAGATCTTGACGTCTTTATACCTACCCGAACCTTTGTCCTGGAATAGCAGCGTGTTATTGTCCATACGCGTCACTCCCGTGGGATTCGCTAAAACTGCCTCTATGGTCACATTTTAGTCACCGCAAGGCCCCATGCGAAGATGTCAGACAGCACAGCAATTCGTGTCCGCGCGAGGCTTTAAACTAAATGCGATAAAGACGCATTCCACAAAAGGAAAGTGGGGCGACAGTGATGGGCGAACTGGTAAACCGTGGAGAATCGGCAATCGTGCCCGAAGGTTTTTACAAGCAGGTCTCCTCGATTCTCAACGCCGCTCGCGACAAGGCCTATACCGCCGTTAACTTTGCGATGGTTGAGGCATATTGGGAGATCGGCAAGAGTATTGTTGATGAACAGGGCGGAGAGGGGCGCGCCAAGTATGGCGATGCACTGATCGACGAACTTGCCGTTAGATTGACTAAGGATTTTGGCAGAGGCTTCAACGCCAGAAGCTTAAGATACATGCGTCAGTTTTATCTTGCGTTCCCAATCCGGAACGCGCTGCGTTCCGAATTGAATTGGACACATTACCGCAGGTTATCGCGTATAACCGACCCTGATGCTCGAACATGGTACATGAACGAATGCGCCGATTCTCGTTGGAGCACGCGTCAGCTCGAACGCCAGATCAACACCATGTTCCGCGAGCGCCTACTTGCCAGCAAGGACAAGGAGGCCGTCACCCAGGAAATCCAAAAGAGCGCCCCGGCTCGTCGCCCCGAGGATATCATCCGCGACCCATATGTACTGGAGTTTTTAGGTTTCTCGGACGATACTGCGTTTCGCGAGAGCGATCTAGAGCAGGCGCTCATCACGCATCTTCAGAAGTTCCTGCTGGAGCTTGGCCGTGGTTTCGCTTTCGAGGCGCGCCAAAAGCGCATCACCTTTGATGGGCGCCATTTCTATATTGACCTTGTTTTTTACAACTATCTGATGCGCTGCTTCGTGCTCATCGACCTTAAGACGGACGACCTTACGCATCAGGACCTGGGCCAGATGCAAATGTATGTGAACTACTACACGCGCGAGCTCATGAACGAAGGCGACAATCCGCCCATAGGCATCGTGCTCTGCGCGGACAAAAGCGATTCGATTGTCGAGTACACGCTGCCCGAAGACAACGACCAAGTGTTTACCGCCAAATACCTGCCGTATCTTCCAAGCAAGGAAGAGCTGGCGCGCGAGCTGAGTGCCGAGTACCGCGCCATCAACGAAGCGACTAATGGCGAAACGCAAGGGTAGCAGCACGTTGCGACCGAAGCCACCGCAGCCGTCGCAGGCGCACTCGCGGTTGCGACGCACGCTACGAAACAATACCGGTCATGGACGCCGGCAACGACATTCCAGCCGTGGCTGGCGAGCGTGACCTGACAGGCAAAGACGCGGCCTTCGTCTGATGTGGGTCCATTGGCTGCCACAGAAAAGGGCCGGTTGCAGCCGGCCCTTTAGACGATAATACCTGCGTTGCCCGCGCTTCCGAAGTGTGACTAGCTGAGGAGCGGGTTCCGCGGCACAACCTGATTTTACCCAGTGAGGAGGCTCTTTTGCAGCCGCTCCACTGTTTATTTACATCTGGCACCCTCAAACAATCAGACGGCAGCCCGCACTCCTGAGAGCTGCCCCGCACCCCCGGCCATCACCTTACGGCAACAACCGGTGCTACTCCCCTACTTCCCAAATAGCGCACCCAGCAGACCGCGGCGTTTGGGCTTCTCCTCTCGGTAGGAACCCTCGACGGCGGCTGCAACCTGGCGCGGTTGCTCGCCGCCTCCACGGCGCACGATCTGGTACAGGAAGGGCGATTTAACGTATTTGACCTCGAAGGGCGTGGCGTGCACGGTGCTCTCACCGGACAGATGCAGGCTCGGGCTGAGCGGCGCCACGATATGCGTTTCGCGCTTGTCGCTAAACACCACCGCGGCCGCGCGGCCCGTCTGGCCGTTTACGGCAATGCGCACCTGCTCGCCATCGCGGCCGTCTGTCGCCGGACGATCGACAAAGTAGACCGGCACCATCACCAGGCCGTCCTTATGTTTGCGGGCCTTGCGCGCCCACATGCGAATGCTCTTTTTATTGAGCCCCAGTACAGCCTCGGCGTCGTTGCCCGCAACGTCGAGCGCCAACTTATCAATGACCACCTGGTCCTTGGTAGACGCATCGACTGAGACAACGCGAAAGTCACCTTCCTGCATGGCGGGATCGAACGGACCGACCTTGGCAAAGTCCCACGGCTCCAAAATGCCCATGAGGCGAACGTCCAGGTAGTTTGCCCTGGGGTATGCCCAGTCGAGCACCTCGTAGTACACCAAGGCCTCCTTGCTCAGGCCCTTGCCCGGGAAGCTCGCCATCATGCGCAAGTCCGCCAGCGCCATGGGGAAATAGAAGAGCATCATGTCGTTTTGGATCGCGTCTTCCACGTCGTGCCCGGCAAAGGCATCCGGATACTGGCGCACCAGCTGCAGCGCGTTGGCACGTGCCTGCTGCGGCGAGATTTCGCAGGGAATACCCTGCTCGGGCACATACTCCGCACCAACGCCCATGGTCAGGCGCTTGCTAAACGTCCCCGGCTTGAGCAGGTCCGCAATGCCGATCTTATTGCCGCAGGACGGGCACTCAAACACACGCTGCGTTGACTCGCCCTCAAAGGACGCTCCGCAGAAGGGGCAAGGAATGCTCACATGCGTGGCCTCTTGGAACTCCTGCGCCGTGCCGCGATCCTCCCACAGCAGATGTTCCAGGACCGACTGATTGCGCCAGTGCGCATTGAAGAAATACCAGTCCGGGTCCTGCGGGCGCTCGAGTTGCGACACATGCGTGAGTTTGAGCAGTCCATCCACCACCGTCAACGGCGTATGGCGAATACCCAAAGCGCTCTTGGGCTCTCCGGCGTCCGCCTGCCACGGAACCACCGTGCCGCAATAGGCGCACTCAAAGCTGCGCTTAGCCTGGTGCGAGTACATAGGGCCGCCGCAGTTTTGACATTTTATGGCAAACATCTCGTCCATGGAAACGTCCTCCTTTGCACAGGGGCTGTCGACATTAAGTATGTCGAGCAAGCAGGCACATGCCCATACCCATGTGGCCCAAAATGGACCACCCAGGCAGACGAGAAGGCTCGTTCGTTAGCACCGGCAGACTATTGCTGCATTTTCTGAGCATCGGCGCACGGCGCCCCCGTGCGAGCTACACTATCCCCTTAAACATGATTGTGAGGACGACCGCTATGCTATTTGTAAATCGGCTGGTACATACGCTTGTTCCCGGCAGCGAGAGCGAGCCGGTCGATGCATCTTGCCGCACCAACGCGGGCTTTTCCGCAAGCCTCGTCTGCATTGGCTTCAACATCACCCTGTGCCTGGCCAAGGGCATCGCGGGTCTGCTCGCCGGCTCCGTCTCCCTCATCGCCGACGCTTTCAACAACCTCTCCGATGCCTCGAGCAACATTGTGAGCCTGCTCGGTTTCCGCCTTGCCAGCCGCCCGGCAGACGAAGGCCACCCCTATGGTCACGGCCGCTACGAGTACCTAGCCGGCCTGTTCGTCGCCGTCCTGGTTTGCGCCGTCGGCATCAACCTGATTCTCGAGTCGGTCACCAAGATCATCAAGCCCTCGCCCACCGCTTACACGTTTATTTCCCTTGCGGCACTGGCTACGTCCATGCTCGTTAAGCTCTGGATGGCAGCGTTCAACCGCACGCTGGGCAACCGCATCGATTCCGAGACACTCATCGCCACGGCGCAGGACTCCAAAAACGACGTCATCACCTCGGGCTCGGTCTTAGCGGCGGCGCTTATTTCGCAAGCGACAGGCTTTGACCTCGACGGCTGGGCGGGCCTGGGCGTGGGCATCTTCATTTGCATCAGCGGCATGGGCCTGGTGCGCGACGCCATCAGCCCGTTGCTGGGGCAAGCGCCCGACCCCAAGCTCGTCCAGGCAATCCGCGACAAGATCATGTCCTATCCGCAGGTCCTGGGCACACACGACCTCATGGTGCACGACTACGGCCCCGGCCGTCAGTTTGCCAGCGCACACGTGGAAATGCCCGGCGAGGGCGATGCCTTTGAGCACCACGAGATTCTGGACACCATCGAACACGATATCAAGCATCAGATGGGCATCGGTATCACGCTACACTGCGACCCCATCGCCACCACCGGCGACGACCTGCGCGGCTGGGTCAAGCGCGGCATCATGCAGATCGATCCTGCGCTCTCCATCCACGACCTGCACGAGCACGATGGCTTTGTGTCATTTGACCTTGTGCGTCCCGACGGCTTTGACATATCCGACGAGGAGCTGCTGGGGCTCGTCACGCGCATCGTGCACGAGCGCCGACCCGATGCCTCATGCGTCGTTACGTTTGACTCGGGCTTTAGCTCGCCCGACCGTCCGGCCGAGCAGCTGTAGCCCACTTAACAGCTAGTTTCCCTGCGCGCCCGAGATGCCGTTTTGTAGGGCGTTCCAGGCATCCGTCGCCATGTCGCCCAAGTTCTGCGCGGTATCGCCCAGATTTTGTGCCGTATCGCCCAGCTCTTGCGCCTTGTCTCCCAACTCCTGCGCCTTGTTGCTCAAGTCCTCCAGCGTATTGGAGCTCGAGCTGTCGGTACCGCTTTGGCCGTCGGACGAGTTGCCCGAACTGTTCTTGTGCGTGAGTTGAATTTCGAGGTTGCCGTTGTCGTTATAGTAGGCAGAAGTAACGACCCAGTTGGCATCGACGACGGGCGTTGAGCCATCATCAGTCAGGACCACGGCATTCGAAAGATCGGCGCCGCGCGACTTGAGGATCTTCTTGGCGTTGGACCAGTACTGCCCCGGGATATCACTCAGATCGACGGTGCTAGACGAGGCGGACTCGGTTTGCTCGGCAGCGGTATCGGCCGTTGAACTCCCTCGCTTGTTGAGCATGCCCGACACGATGGCAAACACAACCGACAGCGCAAAGAAGATCGCCAGCACGATGAGGATCTTCTTAATCACGCTCGACGAACGCGACGGCGTCTCTTCCTCGTCCTCGCCATATTGCGGAATCGACTTGGGGTACTCGCGATACGGCTCGCGCGACTCGTAGCGAGGCTGCGCCGTGCGAGGCATATACGTCGTCTGCTGAGGCTGCGGAATGGGATTCTGCGGCAGGTCATCATAGGGATTCGGCGTCGAGGCGGCATAAGAATCCTGCGGCGCGTAATCAAACGGGTCTGCCGCCGCGTTGCCATAGGGGCTTTGCAAAGATGCAGCGTAAGGGTCCTGCGCCGCGTCGCCATAGCCCATAACTCGTGTGGGCTCGGCAGAAGGCTGCGTCGCGGCGGGGTCGACATAACCGGGGTTGGGAACAACGCGGGTCGCATCGGCGCTATCGCCAGCCTGCGCGGAACCGCAGCTGCCCATCACGGTTGTCTTGTCCTGATCCATGCAACGATTCCTTTCCGTCGCCTGTAAGCATCAAGTTATCCATGCATTCTACCAGCGCAAAAGCCTATGATGGGCAGAGTCCGTCGGTATCTACAAGACATGCGCGGGCCTAAGGATCAAAAAGCCCCGCCGGGCCTTGGTAGGCGCGACGGGGCGGGCAAGCGGCTATGAGCAGCGAGCTTAGAACAGGCCGGTGATGTTGCCGTCGTTGTCGACGTCGATGTTCTCGGCCGCAGGGACCTTGGGCAGGCCCGGCATGGTCAGAACACTGCCAGTCAGTGCGACCACAAAGTGGGCGCCGGCGGAAACCTTGAGCTCACGCACCGTGATGCGGAAGTTCTCGGGAGCGCCCAGGGCCTTGGCGTTGTCGCTAAAGCTGTACTGCGTCTTGGCCACGCATACCGGCAGGTTGCCAAAGCCGTTCTCGCGCAGCTCGGCAAGCTGACGCTTGGCGGCCGGCGTAAAGTCAACGCCGTCGGCGCGGTAAACCTTGGTGGCAACAGCATCGAGGGCGTCGGCCACATCGGCGCCGTCCTCATAGGCAAACTTGAGCTCGCTCGGCTGCTCAATCAGACGCATGACCTCATCGGCCAGCTCGAGCGCGCCCTCGCCGCCCTTGGCCCAGACCTCGGAAAGCTTAACGTTGACGCCGAGCTTCTGGCACTCGGACTCGATGAGCGCAAGCTCGGCCTCGGTGTCCGTCGGGAAGCGGTTGATGGCGACCACGCAGGGCAGACCATAAACGTTCTGGATGTTGTCGACGTGACGCAGCAGGTTGGGCATGCCAGCCTTGAGTGCCTCGAGGTTCTCCTCGTTGAGGTCGGCCTTGGCGACGCCACCGTTGTACTTCAGCGCACGAGCGGTCGCAACGACCACGACGGCGCTGGGGCGAACGCCCGTCATGCGGCACTTAATGTCGAGGAACTTTTCGGCGCCCAGATCGGCGCCGAAGCCGGCCTCGGTAATGGCGACATCGCCAAAACGCATGGCCATGCGCGTAGCCATGATGGAGTTGCAGCCGTGGGCAATGTTGGCGAAGGGACCGCCGTGGACAAACGCGGGCGTGCCCTCGAGCGTTTGCACCAGGTTGGGCTTGAGCGCGTCCTTAAGCAACGCGGCCATGGCACCCTGGGCCTTAAGGTCGCGGGCACGGACGGGCTCGCCGGCAAAGCTATAGCCGACGACAATCTCGCCCAGGCGCTCCTTGAGATCGCTGATGCTCGTAGACAGGCACAGGATTGCCATGACCTCGGAGGCGACGGTGATATCGAAGCCGTCCTCGCGCGGCACGCCCTGAGCCTTACCGCCAATGCCGTCGATGACGTGGCGCAGCTGACGGTCGTTCATATCGACGACGCGCTTCCAAGTGATGCGCTTAACGTCAATACCGAGCTGGTTGCCCTGCTGGATGTGGTTATCGAGCATGGCGGCCAGCAGGTTGTTGGCAGCACCGATGGCATGGAAGTCGCCGGTAAAGTGCAGGTTGATGTCCTCCATGGGAATGACCTGGGCCCAACCGCCGCCAGCGGCACCGCCCTTGACGCCAAAGACGGGACCGAGCGAAGGCTCACGCAGGGCCACGGCGCTCTTGATACCGCGACGACGCAGGCCATCGGCCAGACCGATGGTCGTGGTGGTCTTGCCCTCGCCCGCGGGCGTTGGGTTGATAGCGGTCACGAGGACGAGCTTGGCCTGGTGATCAGTCGGCTCGTTGAGCAGTGAATAGTCGACCTTAGCCTTGTCGAAGCCGTACGGAATAAGGTGCTTAACGTCGACGCCGGCGTTCTTGGCCACCTCGGTAATAGGCAGCGGCGTGACAGAACGTGCGATTTCGATGTCAGTAGGCATGGGCGGTCCTTTCGTTACCGAATGAGAAAAAGACCAATTCAGCATAGCACGGGCGCGCAACAGTAAAACGCCCATAACCGATGAACGGCGATATGTTTACCCGATGCCCAGCGATAGTCCAACAGCCCGCCAAAACAAAACGCCCTAAACGGTAGGTTCAATCCCCAGGTGCTCAAAGGTGCGGAGGGTTGCCTGACGGCCCTGCGGCGTACGAATCATCAATCCGCACTGCAGCAAATAGGGCTCATAGACATCCTCGAGCGTGCCTGGGTCCTCGCCCACCGCGCTGGCAAGGGTCGTAAGTCCCACGGCGCGACCGGAGAACGTCTTGGCGAGCGTCTCCAAAATGCGAATATCCATCCAGTCCAGACCGAGCTCGTCGATCTCGAAGAACTCGAGCGCCTGGCGACAGATATCGAGCTCGATGGGGCCGTTGCCGCGCACCTGTGCGTAATCGCGCACGCGCTTGAGCAGACGGTTGGCAAGACGTGGCGTGCCGCGCGAACGCGAGCCGATCTCGAGTGCACTGGGATGGTCGATCGTCACGCCCAGGATAGTCGCCGAGCGCGTCACAATCTGCGCGAGCTCCTCGACCGTGTAGTAATCCAGGCGATATGAAATACCAAAGCGGTCGCGCAACGGGCCGGTCAACATGCCTGAGCGGGTCGTTGCCGCCACCAGCGTAAACTTGGGGATATCCAGGCGAATCGAGCGCGCCGCCGGACCCTTGCCAATCACGATATCGAGGGCAAAGTCCTCCATCGCGGGGTACAGGACCTCCTCGACCGAACGGTTGAGGCGGTGGATCTCGTCGATAAACAGCACATCGCCCGGCTGCAAGTTAGTAAGGATGGCCGCCAGGTCGCCCGTGCGCGCGATGGCAGGGCCACTCGTGGTCTTGATCTGAGCGCCCAGCTCGTTGGCGATAACGGTGGCCAGCGTGGTCTTGCCCAGGCCCGGAGGACCCGAGAAGATCACGTGGTCGAGCGTCTCGCCACGGCTCTGCGCCGCTTCGATCAACACGCGCAGGCTCTGCTTGATGTGCTCCTGGCCGCAGTAATCGTCCAGGCGCTGAGGGCGCAAAGTGCGGTCGACATCGAGATCCTCGGCCGTCAGCTCCGAGCCCACCATGCGCTCGCCGTGCGCCATGGATGCCGCCGGCGAGTTACCGGGCGTCGCCCACAAGTCCTGAGAGTCATCGGCTTCCCACATCACGCATCCATTCCGAGTCGCTTAAGCGCCGCGCCGAGCAGATCCTCGACACGCATATTCTGCCCATCATACCCGCTCAGGGCAACATCGGTCTCCTGCGGGCTAAAGCCCATGGAAAGGAGCGCCGCACGGGCATCATCGATCACCGAGGGAGCGGCAGCGGGCACGGGCATCGCAACCTGTCCGGAAATCACGTCGACCGGCACAAAGCCCTTATCCTTGGCAAAGGTGCTCTTGAGTTCCAGGATCAGGCGCTGAGCTGTCTTTTTGCCCACACCGGGTACCTTGGCCATGCCCTTGTCGTCCTCGGCCATCACCAGCGAATACAGCTGCCCCACGGTATAGGTGGAAAGCACGGCGAGCGCCAGGCGCGGGCCAACGCCCGAAACGGACACGAGCCGGTCGAACATCGTGCGCTCATCCTTTGAGGAAAAACCGAAAAGTGTCATGGCGTCCTCGCGCACCTGCATACGCGTGTAGAGGCGGACCTCGCCGCCGGGCGTCGGCAACGTGGCCGCAGTGCTGCCCGAGATGCCGAGCTCAAAGCCAACGCCCGACACATCGACGACAGCCGAGCTCATCGTGGCCTCGACAAGCGTTCCGTGGAGCTGGGAGATCATCAGTATCCGGTTCCTCTCTGTTGATAGAACTCGCCACCGGTGAGGGCGCGGGTGCGGCTGAGGTTTACGTGGCAGATGGCGCAGGCCAGGGCATCGGCGGCATGGTCGGGATGCGGGTCGTGGTCGAGCTGTGTTAGAGTGCGTACCATGTAGGCGACCTGCCGCTTGTCCGCGGCGCCGGTGCCCACCACAGCCTGTTTGATCTGCATGGGCGTGTACTCGCCAATCTCGAGCGCGCATTCCGAAAGCGCTACGAGTGCAGCACCGCGGGCATGCGCCGTGGGGATGGCCGAACGAACGTTGGCGCCAAAGTAGATACTCTCGACAGCAGCCGTGTCGGGTCGATAACGCTCGACGACATCCTTAAGGTCACGGGCGATATGCGACAGGCGCACCGCGAGCGGACTTCCGGCACTGGTCTCGATGCAGCCATAGGCACGGCAGCGAACCTCGCCGCGCCGCTCCTCGATAATCCCCCAACCCGTATGGGCCAAACCGGGGTCGATGCCCAAGATAACCAAGCCAACCTCCCCTCGCCACAAGCACAGCGCAAGACAAGGCCCCGCGCATCATTCACGAACGTCTGTTCTAGAATAACACAACGCTAGCCCTATAAGTCAGCCGAGATCGAATTGTAGGTTGAGTATACGCAAGCGAGCGCCCGCCAGAGCGAGCAAGGTGCCTTGAAAGAGGAGGGCATTGACCTGGCGGTCATGTCCGACGATTGAAAGGCAGATTGCCGCTCTGGCGGGCGCGCAGCGACCTAGTTCTGAGAGAAGAACGGAAATTGTCGGGGATCAACCGGCGGATGCGGCATCGGGCCACCCTGGGGCCCACCCTGCGGGCCACCCTGGCCGCCCATCATCTTATCGATGGCGTCCTGAACCTCGCCCTCGAACTTTTTCATTCCCTCGTGTAAACGACGCTGACCGTCCTCAGAGCGCAGCTCCTCCATTTGCTCGGGCGAAATACCCAGTAGCTCGCCCAGCACGCCCATCATCTCGTTTCGCACGCGCTCGCTCGTATCCTCGTCAGCAAAACGGCGCACCTCGGCGCGCGCCAGCGAATCGACCGTCATACGCTCCTTGCCGTTAAGCCCCAGGTCGGACCACGCGAGCATATACGGCCAGGCACGCTCGGCAAACGAACGGGCCGAGACGATCGGCGTCATCGGCAACATGCGGCGGGCAGCCTCACCCTGTCGAACGAGCATCAGCAGCAGCGAGCAGGCCTCAGGCTTGCCAGCGGCCATCGGGATGTCGTCGAAAGATCGATTGCGGTCCACGTGCGCCTCGAGCGCGCCATCGACCTCACCCGGCTCAAGCCCGCCGAGCAGCTGCGCCGCGCGGTCGAGCATGTCGACCGGACCGTCGAGCGTCGAGAGCGCCTGCGCCAGCACGCGCTCCATGCAATCCTCCACCGCGTTGAGCGTCACGAGCTCCTGCGGCACCACGGCAGACGTACGGTTGCGCACGCGCGCCACAAACTCGAGCGTCGACAGGTACACGTCGCCAAAGGGCGCATAATCGCCCTGGTAGCCACCGCAAAGTGCGGGCGCCGCCAGCGCGTACTCAGTTTTGGACAGCGGGCTCAACACCATCGCACCCAGCTCGAGCGCCGTATCCTCCAGCATGAGGCCCAGCGTGCGAGAGCGCAGGCGCTCGGCATCGCCCGCCGACACATCGCGGTCGAGTACGCGTGCGGCATCCGGCGCATCGCGCTCAACCGTGCGAATATGCAGGCGCTCGGCAATGGCGCGGACGGCGGCGCAGCGGGCAGCCTCGGCCTCTTCCTGCGCCGGCGTAAAGATGCGGTTGCGTCCCAGCACCAGGCCGACCACATTGCGCGGACCCAGGGCGTCGACGGCAAGCGCCGCCAGCAGGGACGACGGCAAGTCGCCCTCGAGCGCCACCACGGCGCGCGACGTACCATGAGCGCGGGCGTTATCGCGAACGGCGAGCACCAGCGCCTGCCACAGCCATTCCTCGGAGCGAAACTCGGGCAGCTCGTGGTCCTCCAAGGCATCGAGCATCACACCGCGCTGGATCTCCTGAACCAGTAGGCTCTCCTCAAAACACGGCGCTTGGGCCACCACGCGGCCGCAGTCGTCGAGCACAAACGAGCCGCCGGTATACACCGATTCGTCGTACGCACCGACCGGCGCCATGCAGGCAAACCACACGCTGCGCTTGGATGCGATCTTGCGGTAGGCTCCGCTGCGCACGGCGGCAATCGCAGCGGTCTCGCGGTCGGTCATATCGAATGCGTTGAACTGGAAATAGGCAATGAGGTCGACGCCGGTCGGCAGCATCTCGAGCTCGCGGTCCAAGTCGAAGATCACGGCGATACGCACGCCGTCCACGTCGAACACCGGCGGCGCCCAACGCGCGTCGTTGTTCTCGCCACGCTGCAGGGCAATGCTCGCACGCGCGGGTACCACACGACCGTCCTTGAGCATCATATAGTCGAGCAGGGGCTGGCCCTCAAACGAAACCGCCGCGGGCACGATGCAGATCATATCGAGCTCTTGGATACGCTCGGCGACGCCGGTCAGACCCGTCAGCATGTCGTGCTCAAAGTCGGCAGCGCCCACCAGGCCGCCGGGCAGGGCTCCCATAAAGAGCGGAGCCGGCACGCACAGCACGCGCGCACCGCGCTCGTGGGCCAGGCGCGCCTGGTCCTCGATGCGACCGCAGATACCCTCAATATCACCCAGGCGCATATCGATCTGTGCAAGTGCGAGCTTCATGGCTCAGCCCTTTCCGTCGTAAACCATCGTTGTCGTAGTAAAAGCGCCGGCCGCATGATGCAGTCGGCGCTCGCATGTGCATATGCTAGCTATGATACCCCGAGCGGGGGCGCGCTCCTAGAACGTCGCGGACCACAGCCCGTGCAGGTTGCAATAGGCATAGACGGTACCGGTCTTGGAACCGCCGGCAAAAAACGTCGCGGGCTTCATGCCGGGCTGGAGGTAATGGACCTCCAGACGGCCCTCGGCCTCAAGGGCGATCCACTCGATGTAGTGCTCGGGCACCATAGGATGCTCGGCCGAGCCCACGCGCGCACGGATCACGTGACCGTCGCGCTCGCTCTCAACGACCGGCACGTGCTTTTCGTGCGCCGCGTCCTCGGTGTTCGCGGTCAGCTCTGTGCAGCCGGCAGGGGTTGCAACGTCGTTGCCAAGGGCGGCAATGAGCTTGCCGTCGGGGTCCTTAAAGAATTTCGCCATGATGTTCTCCTTTGCTGATGTGCCGATGTTCTTGATGGTTCTTATGCCCAAAGGCAGACGAACCATCCACGGCATTGCAAATGAACACATAACGGACCAGGCAAGCGGTCAGGCCAAAATGCGTCGACCGTCCTGCCCGCTCCAGCAGTCCCACCCCGCGCGCGGCTAGCGCCCGTCGCCGCCGAGCAGCGCCAGAACATCCTCACGGGTAAACAGCGCCGAGGAGATGCCGTCGCCGCCAAGCACACTGTTGACCAGGTCGCGTTTGGACTCCTGCATCTGCATGATGCGCTCCTCGATCGTGTCCTTGGCGATGAGCTTGTACACGGTCACGGTATGTTGCTGGCCAATACGGTGCGCACGGTCGGTCGCCTGGTCCTGCGCGGCCACGTTCCACCACGGGTCGTAGTGGATAACCACGTCGGCAGCCGTCAAATTAAGGCCCACGCCGCCCGCCTTGAGCGAGATCAGAAACACCGGCACCTCGCCCGCCTGGAACTGCGCGACCATCTTGGCGCGGCTCTCCTTGGACGAAGCGCCCATGAGCTTAAGAAAGCCGATGTCCTCCTTGGCCAGGCGCTTGCCAATGATATCGAGCATGCCCGTGAACTGGCTGAACAGCAGAATGTGGTGCCCGCCGTCGAGCGCACCGTGCACGAGCTCCATGCAAGCGTCGAGCTTGGCGCTCCCCGCCTTGTAGTCCTCGTAGTGTAGATGCGGGTCGCAGCAGATCTGGCGCAGCTTGGTGAGCTCGGCGAGTACCTTGAGCTTGTCCTTCTTAAACTCGGATGCCTCGCGATGCTGCACCTGCTGGGCGATGCGGTCTTGGTTGGCCAGGTAGAGCTTGCGCTGCTCGCCGGTGAGCTGTGCCATGACGGTGTCCTCGATCTTCTCGGGCAGATCGGCCACCACGTCTTCCTTGACACGGCGCAGCACAAACGGCGACACGAGCGCCTGCAGGCGAGCGGCGCTATCGCCCTCGGCGTGCTCGACCGGGCTTTCGAAGCGCTTGGCAAACGACTCGCGCGTCCCCAAAAGGCCCGGCATCAAAAAGTCGAAGATGCTCCAGAGCTCGGACAGGCGGTTTTCGATGGGCGTGCCCGTCAGGGCAAAGCGCACACCGGCCGGCAGGCGCTTGGCGGCGCGCGCTACCTGCGTGAGCGGGTTTTTAATGTACTGGGCCTCGTCGAGCACCACGCGGGCAAAGTCCTGCTCGGCATACTCGTCGATATCGCGGCGCATGAGGTCATACGACGTCACGACCACGTTATGCTCGGCCACGCCGGCGATCTGCACGCGGCGCTGCGCCTTGGCGCCCACAATGGCGCACACGTCGAGCGAAGGCGCAAAGCGCTCCAGCTCGGCAGTCCAGTTATACACGAGCGACGCAGGGCACACCACGAGCGTGGGCTTAGTGTCCCCCGCTTCCACGCGCGCCAGGATATGCGCGATCATCTGCAGCGTTTTGCCCAGGCCCATATCGTCGGCCAAAATACCGCCGAGGCCCAGATGCTCGAGCGAGCCGAGCCACTGGTAGCCATCGACCTGGTAGCCACGTAGCGTGGCCTTGAGAGATGCCGGCACCGTAAAGTCCATCTTGCCGAGCGTGTCCAGGCGCTCGACGGTGCGGCGGAACGCGGCGTCGCGATCGGCCTCGAGCGCGGGAGTGCGCGCGAGCATGCTGTCGACGAACAGGGTACTCGACGCGGGAAGCGACACGCCGTCGAGCAGGTCGACAGCATCGACCCCCAGGTCCTCGGCAAGACCAAACGCGGCTCGGGCGCCCTCGTCCAGGCGAACGATGTCGCCGGACGTAAGGCGCGCGAATGTCTGGTGACGCTTGTAGGAGTCGAGGTAGGTGGCAAGGTCTGCCGCCGAAAGGCCGCTCGCGCCCAGTTCGACGTCGAGCAGGTTACTCTTGACGGTTGCACGCACCGAAAGCTTGGGCGCAGGGCGGACCGAGATCTGGCGTAGGCGGTCGCTGAGCATGACCTCGCCCAGCTCGGACAGAGCAGACAGGCCCTCGGTGAGCAGGCAGAACAGGCTCTCGTCGTCGCGCTCCTCAAACGCCAGGCCGCCCTCGTAAAAGTCGAAATACAGGGCCGCCGTGTCCATAACGCGAAACTCTGCCACCTCGTCGCGCGGCGGCACGCCCGGACGCCGCTCTTCGAAGGGGCTGCCCGGAGCGCCCAAGCTAAAGAGGTCTGCCGACCAATCACCATAGGCAACCGTAATCTTGCAGGTCACAAGCCCATCGTCGACACCGATTGCCATGGCAAAGCTCGGCTCGGGCGCCACGGTGTCGAGCACGGCGGGAGCGGTGAGGTCAGTGTATTCGCGCAGCACGGGCAGTGCCATGCGACAGAATTCGCCCACCTGCTCGGCGGCGATATGGACCGGCGTGCGACAGGGCAGCAGACGCGACAGAAACGGTGCGGCATGCTGGGCAAACGCCGCATCGGCGCGGCGCGCGCGGTGCGTGTCGACCAGATAGGCAACGTCGCCCGAGGCAATGCAGTACATATCGGCGGGCAGGCGCAAATCGTAGCTGCCACCAGCCGCCGGCGCGATTTTGGCGGCGAGAAGCGGCGGCTGTTTTGCCGAGGCCTCGTCCTCCCCCACCGGCGACAACTCAACCGCTACCTCGTAGGAACGATGCGTCGTCGTTCCCCGCGACCAGGCGGGCTCAAAGGAAATGGTCCGGCCACGCAGCAAGTCCAGCATGTATACGATGTCATGCTCGGACAGCGGCAGCTGGCGCTCGGCGACAAAGCCGCTGCGGGCAAAGTCGTACGACGCCGAACGCGAACTCGTGATGTCGCTCAGATACACAACCGTTGCCACAACAAGGTCGAGCAGGCGTACCGAAACCTCGTCGAAGGCCTCGGGCGTATGGAGGAATGTGAGTTTCTTGCCGTACGAGAAGGTGCCGCCGCGCACGTAGGCGGCGGCCATGCCGTCGATGTCCTTAACCACGTAGGACACCGAACCGCAACGAATGCGGAACTCGAGCGCCCAGCTAAACCGGTCGGCAAACAGCGGATTGTAGTACGGCACCAGCGAGGGCTCCAACACCGCCTTGGGGGCATCGGGGTCGACAGTGCCGGCGAGCTTGCGGCGCATGCCCGCCAACTCATCCATGCGCGCGTCCGAAAGATCGGAGAGCGCCTTCATGAGGCTCGGGCTCGTGGGAACTGGCGCCGGGAAGGGAAAGTTAGGGTTGACCGCCGGTGCGGCGGACGCGGGACGCACGGCTTGCTTGGGCGCCGCCGTAAACGTGCGGACCGGCGTGCGCAGGCCCTCGACGGGCTCAATGCCGCTGGCGTCCAGATACGCTAGCGCCGTGGCGATGGCGTGCTTGCACATGCCAGGGTAGCGATAGGCAGCGGGGCAATCGCAGTCGTAGTCGATCACCTCATGCTCGTCCATGTCGAGCGCCACGTGTGTCTTGTACAGGTCACCGCGCGAGCCGCGCACCGAGCCCTCAACCGTCACGTTTTTGGAGAAGCGCGAGCCGTTGTCCTCAATCGACAGCACGGCGCCGTTGAGCATGAGCGAACGCCCCTTCATAAAGGTGCCGCTCAGCGCCGCCTCTTTCCGGAGCGCCTGCACAAACGTCCCCTGTGCCATCACTTCCTCCAATCTCACCCGGGGTAGCTAATTTGGGACGGGGCTATTTTAGCTACCCCCATATGTCGGTTGAGATGTATTCCGACCCCGACTCATTCGCCGTCAGTCAAAGGGTAGCTAAAATAGCCCCGTCCCAAATTAGCTACCCCTCAGCAACGCCGTCCCTAGATCACCGTCACTCTGCCCTGGTTACCCACAATGGCCTTGGCCTCGGCCAGCAGCGGAATCGAGCGTGCGTTGACCTTGGCAGGCACCTCGGCGCGCAGCACGCGCCCGTCCACCTGCTCGATAAAGATCTCCACGCGGTCGCCGCCCGGGTTGGTGGTGAGCACCGTGGCCAGGCGCGCCATATTGCCCTGGCTAAAGCGGCTGTTGGGCACCATGACCTCAAACACCTTAGGCTTGTTGTTCTCCTCGTTGAGCTCCAGCGGCACGATCTCCTGCGCGATGATCTGGTCGCCGCGGTCCGAGCGCTCGAGCTTGCCCTTGATGCGCACAAAGGCGTCGGACAGCTGCGCGCCTGTCTCGGGATCGACCTCGCCGTACAGGTATCCCTCGGCCTCTTTATAGGTCTTGGGGAACACGACGACGGTGGCCTCGCCTTCCATGTCCTCGAGCTGCACGATGCCCATGGGGTCGCCGTTTTTGGTCACGCGCTTGGACACGCTCGAGACCATGCCGGCCCACCACAGCGCTTTGCCCTCGGGAATCTCCTGGTTGATGGTGCCGCCCGTAGGATTCTGAACTTCGTAGCCGGTGTCGATCTGCGAGAACGAAAAGTCGCGCGCTTTGCTGAGCGCATACTCAAACGGGCGCAGCGGGTGGTCCGAGACATAGATGCCCAGAACCTCCTTCTCCTGGCTCAGCTTGAGGTGGCGGTCCCATTCCTGGCCGTCCGGATCGGGCACGCTGACCTCGAAACCCGAGCCCTCAACATCACCAAACATGTCGAAGAACGAGGTCTGGCCGCTCGCGCGGTCCTTCTGACGCTTTATCGCGGCGTCGATGATGTTCTCGGGGTTGTTCTTGTCCACAAAGTGCATCATCTGGCGGCGCGGATAGCCCGTGGAGTCAAAGGCACCTGCCTTGATCAGCGATTCGATCACGCGGCGGTTGGCCTGGCTCGAGTCCACGCGCTCGACAAAGTCGTGCAGCGTCTTAAACGGGCCGCCCGCCTCGCGCTCGGCGATAATCGCCTGCGCTACGCCGGTACCCACGCCGCGGATGCCGGCCAGGCCAAAGCGCACGCCCTCCTTGGTAGCCGTGAACTCGGTACCGGACTCGTTGACATCTGGCGAAAGCACGGGGATGCCGTCATGACGGCACGCCGAGACGTAGTGCACGATCTTGTCGGTCTTGCCCGTATAGGACGTCAGAACGGCCGCCATGTACTCGTGCGGATAGTGCGCCTTGAGCCACGCCGTCTGCATAACCAGGATGGCGTAGCCGGCGGAGTGCGACTTGTTAAAGGCGTAAGATGCGAACTCGAGAACATCGTCCCAAATCTTCTGGGCGACCTCGCGCGTGTAGTTGTTCTTGATAGCACCGTTCATCCAGTGGTCGTAGGTGGTCTCGTCCGAGCCATCCTCCCAGTGGAGCACCGTCGACGTAAGCAGCTTGATCTTCTTCTTAGCCACGGGCTTACGGATACGCGAGTCCGATTCGCCCTTGGAGAAGCCGCACATCTCGACGGAGATGAGCATAACCTGCTCCTGGTAGACCATGGTGCCGTAGGTTTCGCCCAGGATGTCGTCCAGGCGGTCGTCGTAGGAGACGGCCGGCTCCTTGCCGTTCATACGGTTGATGTAGGACGAAACCATGCCGGCGCCCAGCGGGCCCGGGCGGTACAGAGCGATCAATGCCACGACGTGCTTGTACTCGGTGGGCTTCATGTTCTTGATCGTGGCCGTCATGCCGGCGGACTCGACCTGGAAGACGCCGGCGGTGTGGCCGGAGCCCATGAGCTTAAAGATCTCGGGGTCGTCAAAGGGAATCTCTTCCTCTTTGATGTCGATGCCGAAGTTCTTTTTGATGTTTGCCTTGGCCTTGGAGATAACCGTCAGCGTGCGCAGGCCCAAGAAGTCCATCTTGAGCAGGCCCATGTCGGCAACGGTATGGCCCTCGTACTGGGTAATCTCGACACCGCCCTTGGTGTCGAGCTTGGTGGGCACGTGTTCGTTGACGGGGTCGCGGCAGATCAAAACGGCGCACGCGTGCACGCCCTCGCCACGGGTGAGACCCTCGATCGAGAGCGCCGTGTCGATGATGCGGCGGGCGTCGTCGTCCTTTTTATAGGCCTCGGCAAAATCGGGGTTAAACAGATCTTCTTTGCCGGGTTGTTTGTCGAGCACCTGCTTGAGCTTGACCTTGGGGTCGCTCGAGACCATCTTGGACAGGCGCTGGCCCATGTAGACCGGATAGTCCAGGACGCGCGCGGCGTCGTTGATGGCCTGCTTGGCCTTAATGGTCGAGTAGGTGATGACGTGGGTGACCTTCTCGGGACCGTAGAGCTGGCGAACGTGCTCCACGACCTCGAGGCGCCGCTCATCGTCGAAGTCCATATCGATATCGGGCATCTCGGTACGCTGCGGGGACAGGAACCTCTCGAACATCAGGCCGTTCTCGAGCGGGTCGAACGCGGTGATGTTCATGGCGTAGGCGACGATAGCGCCGGCAGCCGAGCCACGGCCGGGGCCGACGCCGATGCCGTTGTCCTTGGCCCATTGCACGTACTCGGCAACGATCAAGAAGTAGGCGGCAAAGCCCTTGTCGCAGATGACCTTGTATTCGTACTCAAAGCGCTCTTTGATGTTGACGCCACCGATCTCGCGCGTGGCCCAGTCGTCACCATAGTGCTGGCGCAGGCCCTTCTCGCACTCGCGGCGGAACTGGCTCTCGTGCGTCTCGCCGGGATCGAGCAGCGGGAAGCGCGGCAGGATGATGGAGTCCCAGTCCAGCTCCACGTAGCACTTGTCGGCGATCTCGAGCGTGTTGTCGCAGGCCTCAGGGCAATACGGGAACATCGCCCGCATCTCCTCCTCGGTCTTCATGTAAAACTCCGAGCCGGTCATGCGCATGCGGTTGGGGTCGTCGACCTTAGCGTTCATGCCGATGCACATGATGACGTCCTGCACGGGCGCGTCCTCGCGGCGCAGGTAGTGGAAGTCGTTGGTGGCGATGACCTTGACGCCCACCTGCTTGGCGATATCGATGAGCGTGCGGTCCATCTGCTCGTCGGTCAGGCCGTTGTCGGTGGTAATGCCGTGTTCCTGGATCTCGATATAAAAGTCGCCGGGGTCGAAGGTGTCACGGAAGGTCTCGGCCCACTTGATGGCGCCCTCCATGTCACCGCGGTCGATGTACTTGGGGATGATGCCGGCGATGCAGGCGCTCGTGCAGATCATGCCCTTGGCATGGCGGCGCAGGTTGTCGAGCGTCACACGGGGCTTGTAGTAAAAGCCCTGCACGGCGGCCTCGGAGACCGTCTGCATCAGGTTGACGTAACCCTCCTGGTCCTTGGCCAAAAGGATCATGTGGTAGAGCTCGGGCTTGTGGTCGCGGGCGAGCGTCTCGTCCGGCGTAAAGTAAACCTCGCAGCCAAAGATGGGCTTGATGACCAGGGGCGGCTTGAGCTCGTCGATGTTGCCCTTCTCATCCCACATGGCCATGTCCTTCACATACTGGGCATGCTCGCGCGGGTTTGCCTCGGGATCGGGCTCCACCAGCTCGTCGCGGCGGTCCTTTTCCAAGAAGGCCTTGTCGTGACTCCAGGTTTTGTACTCGGGCGTGTTGTGGTTGACGGCGTCGCAGGCCAGCGCCAGGTCGGGCACGCCGTACATGTAGCCATGGTCGGTAATGGCGACGGCGGGCATGCCCAGCTCTACGGCGCGGTTGACCATATCCTGGATACGGGTTGCGCCGTCGAGCATGGAGAAAACAGTGTGATTGTGCAGATGGACGAATGCCATGTGATGAGCTCCGATGCGGGTTCGTGTTCTGACTGAACGATTTTACCCCACGGCACGGACAGCACCCGAACCTAGCCAAACCCACACGGCTCCTCTTGCAGTTGCGGTGAAATACGGACTGCTTGGCGGCTTTTTTGGCCAAAACAGTCCGTATTCCACCGCAAGTTATCTGAGGGCTAGAGATTGTAGGTGACTACTTGAGGTTCGGGGGGTTCGACGAAGATGGCTGGATTCGCCTGCTCAACGCGGACGAACTTGACGGTCACCGTCTTAAAGCCCGCCTTGTGCAAAACATCAGCGTAGACGCGCGCCTGCAGGGCGTGCTTCTCCTGCAGCTGTTCCGGCGTCTCGTCCGGTGTGCCGCCCGTCTTGTAGTCGATGACCAGCGCGCGTGACGAATCCGCCGGGTTCGTCGCCAAAGCGTCGATGGCGCCTTCGGCATATGCACCGTAGCGAGCGATGTCCTCGTCCTCGCAGCCCAGCGAAAAGAACGGCACCTCGGCGCGAACGCACGGCCACGCGAGCAGGTCGGCACGAACAGCCGACTTGAGCCAGCGGTCCAGGGCAACGTCGAAGCGTTCGCGCTGCTCCGGCGTCAGGCGCCACTGGCGCGCCAGCGCATCGGCACGCTCAGCGGGCAGCGCATCGGCACCCATCTCGATGAGCCACTGGCAGGCGGCATGGAACGCCGAGCCCAGCGCCATGGGGTTGCCGGTAGGCTCAACGGCGGCCACGTCCGCATCCGTCATCTCGGAACCATCCGACTCCGCATCATCGCCGGCCTCGTCCATGGGCACGTACGCCTCGGCAGCACGGTCCTCGGACTCGGCATGCAGCGCCGCGGCAATTGACGAGTAGCTGTACGAATCGCGCACCGGATACGGGCAGATGCCCATGCGCACGCCCACCGCCTGGGGATACACGAGCTCAAACGCATCGGGCTCGGGGTCGGCAGGACCGGGAACGGCGGCGCGGGCATCTGCACCGGCACCCTCCGGCTCCGCATCGCCGCGGACAAGCCTGCCCTCGGCATCCAGCGAAGCGTTGGCCTCAAACGCCTGCTCGCCAAAGGTAAAGTTCGCGAGCGAAATGAGCTCGTAGTCGCCCGGCTGGGAGTTGTCGAACACCAGGCGGTCGGCATCGAGCTGTGGCATGTCCAGGCCGTTCGTCGGCAGAATACGACGCAGCACGTCATAGGTCAGATCGGTCTCGACGTCGAAGGTCGGCGCCGTCACCTTGCCACGGCTCACGCCGGCATCCATCGCCAAGATCACCAGCTCGCGGGCACGCGTCATGGCAACGTAGAGCAAGCGGGCCCGCTCCTCGAGCGAGAGCTGCAGGTCATCGTTGCGCAGGCGAGCAAATGCCTCGGCGGGAGAACCCGTCGCACAGACGTCCTCCATGAGCTCCGGCGGCAGCCACAGCGACGTGCCCTTGCCCTTAAACGCATGCTCAAACTGCTTTTTGACGTCGTCGCCCTTCACAAAGGTTCCGTCGGCGAGCTTAACGCCGTTGAAGCGTGCCGGCAGCGCCACGACCTGCGCTCCGCCCTCGACACGCCCCATCTGAGCCGCACCGGACGATTTGCGCACGCCAAAGCACTCGGCAACCGCCACGACCGGATACTCCAGGCCCTTGGATGCATGCACGGTCATGATGCGTACCGCGCCGTCGCCCTCCTCATTGAGCGCGCCCGGGGCCTCCTTGCCCGCCAGGAAGCGATCGAAGGCAAGCGCAATGGAGCGCGGCGAGCTGCCGAACTCGGCCTCAGCCTCAGCCACGGCATCGAGCGCCTTGAGCACGTTGGCGGCGATGGCCTTGCCCTCGGGACCACGCTGCGCCAGACGCACGAACCAGCCGGAGGCGTTGACCACGTCACGCGCGATGGCGGCGAACGAATCGCGACCCACACGACGAAGCGCATAGCGCAACACCTCGCGGGCGCGCGTCACGAGCGGCAGGCCCTGCAGGCCCGGCACGTCGAAATCGCTCATGATGCCTGCATCGATGTTGCGGCGCGAGGTCTCCCACGTCTCGCTATCGAGCTTGGTCGCCAGCGCCAAGAACTCCTGAGCGCCCAGCGCAAACATCGGCGAGGCCAGCAGTGGCATAAGACCCTGCGCCGTATCGGCCGGATTGGCGAGTGCACAAACCAGGGCGCGCACCGTCTGCACCTCGGCAGCTTGGGCAAAGACCGAGCCGCCCGCGATGACGCAGTCGAGTCCCTGGTCACGGAAGGCCTGTGCATAGACGTCTGCGTTGGTCATGCGGCCCAGCAGCAGCACCATGCCGCCCTGGGGCTGGCCGGCATCGGCAAGCGCGCGGAACCGCTCCGCGATCGCGCGGGCCTTGGCCTGTGTGCGCTCCTGCGTACTGCCGCCGGCAACAAAGAGCGCCTGACGACGCGAGGCGTCCGCCACCAGCGTGTCCTTGCGGCCGTCGCTCGCCTCAAGATCCAAAAAGCCCTGCATCAGGCCGCCGTCATCGCCGTTGAAGACGCGTGCCACGTAACGCAGTACCTCGTCGTGGCTGCGGAAGTTGCGCACGAGTTTGACGAGCTCGCCAGCAGGGGCGTCGGCCACGGCAGTCGCCTCGGGCGCGGCAGACGAGCCCACCTTGCGCTCCTGGCGACGGAACACCTCGACCTCGGCGCCACGGAAGCGATAGATGGACTGCTGTGCATCGCCTACGGTACACAGCGCGCGCTCCCCCGCACCCGTCAGGTAACGGATCAGATCGACCTGCATCTGGTCGGTATCCTGAAACTCGTCGATCATGACCATCTTAAAGCGACCCTCGTATGCCGCTCGGATGGCCGGGTAATCGCGCAACGCCTCGTAAGCCATGCGCAGTAGGTCATTATTATCGAGGGCGGACTGGGCGGCCTTCAGCGTGCGATACTCGGCCTCCACGGAAAGGGCCAAGCCCACCAGCGCATCGAGCGCGGGACCACCGCAGGCCAGCACGATATTGATAAACGCATCGGCAGCCTCGGCCTTGAGCAGTTCGACCTGCTCCTTGGGGAATGCCTTGCTCGCGCGCGGCATGGTGCACGACATCATGAGGCGCGCCGCATCGGCCATGGTCTTGCCGCTCGCCTCAAACGCATCGATGGCATCGAGCGCCACCTGCGCCTTCTCGGTCGCGGCCTTGCTTGCGCCCAACGCCGCGCGATAGGCATCGGCGAGCGCCGAGGTATCGGCCTGACCGCGCGCCACACGCACGTCGTCCATGCCGCCCGGCAACTGACTCGACAGCTCCAGCAGCTCGCGCACCAGACCCTTGATGGTCGTGCCGGCGCCAAAGGGACCGCCCTCGCCCGCCATGGGATACCAGGCGTAGAGGGCCTTGAGCGATGCCGCAAGCTCGGGCGCGGCATCGGGCGCCGTCACGCGGGCCAGCACATGCTCAACAGCCTGGTCCATGAGCTCGTCGGTATCGGTGAGCACCGTGAACTCGGGGTCGATGCCCAGCTCCAGCGCATGCGCGCGCAGGATGCGCGAGCACATGCCGTGAATAGTCGAGATCCACGCATCGTCGACGGTCAGGGCCTCCTCGTCCATGCCCTCGTCGATGAGCGCGCGGCGCACGCGGTCACGGATCTCGGCCGCGGCATCTTTGGTAAAGGTAATGGCGAGCACCTGGTCCAGATGCTCAACGAACGGACCGGATTCGGGCGAGAGCGCGTAGACGATGCGGCGCGTGAGGGTAAAGGTCTTACCCGAACCGGCGCCCGCCGAGACAAACAGCGGACGGTCGAGCGTTTTGACGATCTGCAGCTGTTGCGGCATCAAAGTCGAAAGATCCATGGTCTACACGTCCCTCCTTACAAACGTTCCTTCGTGGTTATACGAGCAGCGCGCATGCGCGGCCTGAGCCGACGTCGGGTCGACGGCGGCAACATTGCCTGCCTCGAGCTCGCGCAGGCGCTCGGCGATGCCGGCCTCCACGCGATCGAGCAGGGCGTCGAAGTCCATGCTGCCACCCTCGCCGGGGAAACCTTTCTTAAGCCCCGGAATGCGGCCGTCGCCACGCTCTTCCTCGAGCAGCTCGGCGCTCGCGGCACCGCGCAACGCCGGCTTGCCGCCCTTGGTCGAAAAGTAGAGCGCCGCGCGGGTGTCCAAATCCAGCGCCCGGCGCATGGCCTGGGCGTAGATGAGCGTTTGGGTATGTGGCGGCAACCAGCGCGGATCGTCGATGGGCGCCGTGCCCGATTCCTCGTCGCGCACCGTAGGGTCGGCGAGCTTAAACTCCTCAACGCCCGTGCGGTGCTTGTAGTCGATCACCACGGCACGATTCTCGGCGTCCACGTCCACGCGGTCGATGCGCCCGCCAAGCGGCCAACCGGCATACTCGACCTTGAGCTCGTTGAAGGCGAACTCCAGGTAGCGCGGGGCAAAGGGGGCAAGCGCCTCGGACTCGTAGGCAAGCACGCCCTCCAGCTGCGGCAAGATCTCGGCCACCTGACGCTCCTCCACCGCAGAGAGCGGCACCAGCGGGCCCTCCGTGCCTCGCTTGCCGGCGTGCTCGGCCAACGTCTCGTCAAAGACCTCGCGCAGCAGCTCCTGAGCGCGCGGCAGATTCTCGGGCGTCACGCGCTCCATGCCCTCCTGGGGCAGGCGGGCATGCAGGCGCTCCAGCACATCGTGGACAAAGTTGCCCTTCTCCATATTTCCAAAGCCCGCGTCGATGGACTGGGGCTTCACGCGATACGACACGAACCAGCACAGCGGGCACGTCGAGTACGCCTCGATCTGCGAGGCGGACGTCAGACGCGGCACGAGCGGCGCGTTCTCGCCCTCGCCATCGCGGCGACGCAGGACCAGGTACGGCACAGCCGCTTTACTCAAATGCTGAGGAGCCTCGCACGCGACACGCTTGCACTCGATGCCCTCGCCGGCCGCTGGATCAAAATCGGCGACGATACCGCCCTCGCCCACACACGCAACCTTGGCGGCGCCAGTGGCCTCGGCGTGCGCCCGCAGCTCGGTCCACACGGCAGCCGGATAGCACTCGCGCGCCTGGCGATCGTGGGTCACGCGGGCAAGCGCAACCGGACCGCGCGCGGCCTGCATCGCGCGGCCAATGCGCACGCGCAGCAGGGCCGCGGGCTCAAGCGTCACACCGCTGCGCCCCAGCTCGGCCGTCAGCGTGGCCAGCGGGCCCTCCTCATGTGAGAGCGGATAGCTGTCCAGATCGACGTCGGCAAACAGCACGGCATCGTAGCTATCGGGGCGCAGGGCTGCCGCATCGGTAAGCGACGCAAAGCGCACCTGGGCGCGCGGCGCGCGGTCGACCTCGTAGGTCTCGTAATCGTATGCGGTGCTGCGCTTGTCCACCTTGGTACGAACGTCGTCGAGCACGGGCACGGTCGCGGCCTGCGACACGTCGAGCGTACGGGCATCGTTCATAAGGATGTCGATGGCATGTCGCAGCAGGGCGGTCTCCGCCTGGCGACGAGCCTGACCGTCAAGCCCTCCAAGGGCGCGATCGGGCAACGCCTCGGCGACGGCGAGCATTGCCTTGAGCGCCGTCACGGGTTTGTCGCGCCACAGCGCTTGGAACACGTCCGAGACCACGCACGGCACGTTCTTAAACCAGTTGTCATCGCTGGCAGCCTTGCGCGTGCCCCTGACCTGGCCCTGCACGCTCTGCAGCAGGCTCTTGACGGCCGTGGTGGTCTTGCCGCGCGACAGGCGCATGTTCTTGTCGAAGGTGCGCGCGCTGGCGGCATCGGCACCCGAAAGCGGACTGTAAATCCAGTCGGTAAGCTCCGGCGCGGGCCACCACTCGGTCTTGGAGGCGGTGCCCTCGTCGGCGGCTTTCATGCGCTCGATCAGTTTGGCGAGCGCCGTGAACTGTCTGCCCGCAATGGATTGGGAAAACGCCGTGAACTCGGTTGTCTCGGCCGCAATATGACGTGCCGCCAAACGGGCAGCGAGTTCACCAAACAGCTGGGGCGCCCGGGCAG
The DNA here is from genome assembly GCA_047014445.1 of Collinsella aerofaciens. Taxonomy (GTDB): domain Bacteria; phylum Actinomycetota; class Coriobacteriia; order Coriobacteriales; family Coriobacteriaceae; genus Collinsella; species Collinsella aerofaciens_BX. Next base: position 233,531 of record JBKXPS010000001.1, read on the forward strand.
ACACCACGAGCACACGCACGGGGTCCGCGGACGTCGCGACACCGCCGTCGACTGCGGCGTCCTCACACGTTTTTACCAGCTCATCGATTGCATCCACATAGGCGTGGGCGCGGGCGTGAGGGCCGGCAACCTCTACAAAGGTAGGCTGAGCGGCGGACTTGGAGGCAGTCTGGGGCGCGGCGGCACCCTCCCCCAGCGGCGCGACCTCAAACAGCACACCGCGGGCATCAAAGGCGGCGGCAAGCTCCTCGCGCATCGCCGCCTGCTCGCGGGCAAGCAGCACAACGACCTCTCCCCCATTGTTCGCCACGGCCGACAGCAGCTCGAGCAGGCCGTGCGTAAACGATGTGGTGCCGCGCACGCAAACGGCGCGGGTGCATGCCGGAAGGTTGTCGGCCAGCGCCTCGGCCATAAGGTCAGCCGCCTCGCAGGGCTCGACCATGTCTCGACGGTCCAAGCCGCTCGCATATGCGCTCAACAGCTCGAACACGCGAGCCTCGGCGTCGCTCTTGGAATCGGGCTGGCAAACGTCGCCGCAGCAGCGCTCGGCACCCGTTCCCGCTACGCCCGGCAGTACATCGCGGGCCATGCGCGCGAGCATGCGCACCGTGCCCTGACTGCGCGAAAGCGGCTGCAGATCGGCATCGTCGCGATGGGCGATCATGTCCGAGAACAGCATCTGGCGCTGCATATTGTCGACGAAGCTGCGGCCATCGCCCTTGAGCTCCCACAGCGAACGAAGCCACGACGCGGGGGTTTTGTAGTCAACGCCCAGCGAGACGCCAGCAACCGCAGCATCGTGACGGCACAGGTCGAGCTCGGCAAACGAGGGCGCCAGCAAAACGGCACGCCCGTGGCGGGCAACCAGGTCGGCGAGCAACGCCGCCTCGGCGTCGCTCAAGTCCGTACCGGTATTGGTGGTATAGATTCGAACAGGCATGGTCCTCCACTCAAACCGTTCGCAATAATCAATGCATCCATCCTACCCGCCCACGCGGACAGATTTGCCCCACGCCAACAGATTTGATCCCTTGGGGACGGAGGAAAACGGATCACCGAGGGGTCAGTCTAACCAGGTGATCCGTTTTCCTCCGTCACCGAGGGATCAAAAAAACCGCCCCCGAAGGGACGGTTCTGCGCAATTCGTTTGTTGCCGCTGGCTTACTCGCCATCCTCCAGTTTGATGAGGATCTTGCGATAGCCACCGTACTCGCCATTAAGTGCCTTGGACACGCGGCTCACCGTGGTGGACGAAGCGCCGGTGCGGGCCTGAACCTCAACATAGGGCTCGCCCTCATCCAGATAGCGCGCGACCTGCAGGCGCTGAGAAAGATCGCAAATCTCGCGCGGCGTGCAGATATCGGTCAAAAACGCTTGGATATCGTTCTCATCGTCCAAAAGACTAAATGCGTGGACCAGCTGCTTGACATCAGGCTTGTCAAACATGTTCTCGATATTCATCGATCACCGCCAAACCCGCCAAAAGGCATCGAAGTTGATACTGACATCGGGCATCGTTCGCCCGTAATATGCAATAAAACTATGCATGGGCCATTTGCCCGTAGCAGTGTAGCACACCACCAAACTAAAGTGACAAGACTCTCTGTCAGCGGCACGTTTTTCAGGACGAACGCCGTTTAGAAACCGAATGCGCACGTAAGCTCCACGAATATTTGAGACAATGGGCGCCCAAACATCGCGGCGCGCCCGCGCAACCATCCAAGTCGCCGCCGCAAGCCGCTTCACGCGACGCCAGCAACCCCGGCGCAAGAAAGGATTCACGCCATGCGCTTTATGCTTAACTGGCTCTTCACCTCGATCGCCATCGCGATCGCCACGTTCCTCGTCCCCGGCATCCAGCCCTTCGGCTTTGCCGAGGCCTGGGTCTGCTTTGCCTTTGTGGGACTGTTCCTCAACATCGTCGATTCGTTCGTCAAACCGTTCCTCACGGTCATCTCGCTGCCGCTCACGATCATTACGCTCGGCATTTTCCAGCTCGTGCTCAACAGCTTTATGCTGGAGCTCGCCAGCTACCTGTCGGTCAACCTGTTGGGCGTCGGCATCTCCATCGCCGGCTTTGGCTCGGCCTTTATGGGCAGCATCCTAGTGTCCATCATGCGCAGTATCCTCGATAGTATTGCCGAAGAGTAGAACGCCCCCGACACACAAACGCATCGGACCAAATCAAAGGCCGCCCATCGCAAAAATGGGCGGCCTTCTTATTTGCCAAGTCTCAGAGGGCAAGAAAAACTACCATTTCCACCCCGTCCCCAAATGGCAGGTGTGGGTTAGATGACGTAGTCGTAGCCATGGTTGGGAGCGACAAGCTGGTCGAGCGTCACGCCGTCGAGGTAGTCGTTGATGAGCTTGTCCAGGTTCTTCCACACGTCGAGCGTGGGGCACTCCTCAGATCGCGAGCAACCCTTGCAGTCGCCATCCAGGCAGGCGACCGGCGCCAGACTGCCCTCGGTCAGGCGCAAGATCTCACCCACCGTGTACTGCTCGGGCGGGCGCGTGAGCACATAGCCGCCGCCCTTGCCACGCATGCCCGAAAGCATGTTGGCGCGCACGAGCGTAGCCAGAATATTCTCGAGGTACTTCTCCGAAATACCCTGACGCGCCGCGATCTCTTTGAGCGGGATGCGACCGGCCGCCTGGTGCTCGGCCAGGTCAACCATAACGCGCAGGGCGTACCTGCCCTTAGTGGAAACCAACATATATAGTGCTGCCTTTCGGTCTTTTAGTCCGTTGAAATTCTAGCCGAAAAATTGGGTTTGAAAATACCCGTTCCGGTCAAGATGGTTAATCAGCTTGTAATAATCTTCTATTTCCTATTGCATTACTAGGCTTTAGTGTCTACTATGCTTGCCAACAGCTAAACGAACAACCTATAAGGTTTATGGGTTTAGCTGCTAGACACGCCGTAAAACCACACGGCAACCAGCAACTTGAACACTTTGGAGGTTCACCATGAGCAAGGTTTACACGTCCATCGATCAGCTTATCGGCCACACCCCGCTTCTGGAGCTCACTCACTTTGAGGCCGACGAGGACCTCAGGGCTCGCGTGCTCGTCAAACTGGAATACTTCAACCCCGCCGGATCCGTTAAAGACCGCGTCGCCAAGAGCATGATTGACGAGGCCGAGAAGGCAGGCAAGCTCGTGCGCGGTGGCGACTACACCATCATCGAGCCCACGAGCGGCAACACCGGCGTCGGCATCGCCTCAGTGGCGGCCGCCCGCGGCTACAAGGTGATCATCACCATGCCCGAGACCATGTCCGTCGAGCGCCGCAAACTGATGCAGGCATACGGTGCGCAGCTCGTGCTTACCGACGGCTCCAAGGGTATGAAGGGCGCCATCGCCAAGGCCGAGGAGCTGCAGAAGGAGACTCCCAACAGCATTATCGCCGGCCAGTTTGTGAACCCCGCCAACCCCGCCATTCACAAGGCCACGACCGGCCCCGAGATCTGGGATGACACCGACGGCCAGGTCGACATCTTCGTCGCCGGCGTTGGCACCGGTGGTACCGTGACCGGCGTGGGCGAGTTCCTCAAGGAGCAGAACCCCGAGATTAAGGTCGTCGCCGTCGAGCCCGCCACCTCCCCGGTGCTCTCCAAGGGCCAGGCCGGCCCACACAAGATCCAGGGCATCGGCGCCGGCTTTGTGCCCGACGTCCTCGACACCCAGGTCTACGACGAGATCATCCCCGTCGAGAACGACGACGCCTTTGCCACCGGCCGCGCCGTGGGCCACAAGGAGGGCGTGCTCGTGGGCATTTCGTCCGGTGCCGCCGTGTGGGCCGCACTGCAGCTGGCCAAGCGCCCCGAGAACGAGGGCAAGACCATCGTGGCCCTGCTTGCCGACACCGGTGAGCGCTACCTGTCCACGGCACTGTTCCAGGACTAAGGGCCTGTCGCCCATAGGTTGAGCCCAGGGACGAGCCGGCCTCCTCTCTCCCGGTAGCCTGAGCCCATCCAATCAGGGTGTCCCACGAGACGTCCGAACTTGCTACAATGTCTGCGGCGCGGAACCAGCCTCCCGCGCCGCTTTTCTTTTTTGGCCACATGCCACCAAGGAGAACCTCCCCATGCACAACAAGCGCGTGCTCGTCGCCATGAGCGGCGGCGTCGATTCCAGCGTGACCGCGTATCTGCTCAAAAGTCAGGGTTACGAATGCGTCGGCGCCACCATGCGACTCACCTGCCCCGCGCCCGACCCCGCCACGGGCATGAGTAAGGTCGACCGCGACATCGCCGATGCAAAGGCCGTCGCCGAGCGCCTGGGGATACCCCACCATGTGCTCGACCTGCAGCAGACGTTCGACCACAGCGTTATCGAGCGCTTTGTGAGCGCCTACCAAAAGGGGCTGACGCCCAATCCGTGCATTATCTGCAACCGCCACATTAAGTTTGGCGCGCTGCTCGATGCGGCGCTGGACATGGGCTGCGACTACATCGCAACGGGACATTACGCCAAAACAAGCCAGGCGGCAGACGGCACCTGGCAGCTCCACCGCGGCGAAGACCCCAAAAAGGACCAAAGCTACTTTTTGTATTCGCTTACGCAGGAGCGCCTGGCACACACGATCTTTCCGCTGGCAGGCCTAGACAAAGAGCGCGACGTGCGCCGCATAGCCGCCGAACAGGGCTTCACCAACGCCCAGAAGGCCGAAAGCGAGGACATCTGCTTTATTCCAGACGGTGACTACGCGGGCTATATCGAGCGCCGCTGCGGACATCCCGCTGCACCGGGCGACATTGTGTGGCGCGACGGCAGCGTGGTCGGGCGCCACAGCGGCGCGCTGCGCTACACCATCGGCCAGCGCAAGGGCCTGGGCGTCGCGATGGCGCATCCCGTGTATGTGACGGGCGTCGATGCCGCCAGCAACACCGTGCATCTGGGCGAGGCCGAGGACCTGACCGCCGCTGCTCTCACGGCCGATGAGTGGATCTGGAGCGCGCCGGCAGAGCGCATGGAGGCAGAGCTCGATGCCGGCGGCATTCGCGTAGGTGCCAAGTACCGCTACCGTCAGAAAGACCAGGCAGCGACCCTTACGCGTGACGAAGACGGGCAAATGCTGCTAACTTTTGACGAGCCGCAACGAGCCATCGCCCCCGGCCAGGCCGTTGTAGTCTATCGCGGCGATATCGTCCTCGGCGGCGGCACGGTGACCGGCGCCATCAAGTAGCCCCATCCCCTTCATAAGTTGCGGTGAAATAGAGACTGTTTAAGCATTTAAAACCGCCAAACAGTCCCTATTTCACCGCAACTTAGAGAGGACGGCCTCGGTCTGTACTACTGTATCAGCCGAGGCCGCTGCATCGCTAGCGCTGAACGTAGGCGCGAACCAGCTCGTAGGTATTGCGCACGCCGTCGATGTGGCTGCGCTCGTAGTTGTGGCTCGCGTACACGCCGGGGCCGATCAGACCATGGCGAATGTCGTAGCCGGCCGAGAGCGTGGCCTCGACGTCGGAGCCATAGTGCGGGTACACATCGATGGCGTAATCGAGCTCCAGCTCGCGCGCGATGTTGGACAGCGTGGTTACCAGGTCGTAGTTGTACGGACCGCCCGAATCCTTGGCGCAAATCGAAACCATGCGCTCGGTGCAGCCCAGGTCGTCACCCACGCAGCCCATGTCCACGCTGATCATCTCGCGCGTGTCGGCCGGCACAAAGGCACCGCCGTGGCCGACCTCCTCGTACACCGTAAAGAGCAACGAAACCTTGCGCGAAAGCGTCACCTCGCCTTCGGCGACGGCGCGGGCCAAACCCAGCAGAATCGACGCGGACAGCTTGTCGTCAAGGAAGCGACTCTTGATGTAGCCGCTCTCCGTCACCGTGGTGCGCGGATCCATAGCGATGATGTCGCCGGTTTGAATACCCAGCTCGAGCACATCGTCCTTGCTGTCAACGTTCTCGTCGAGCAGGATTTCCATGTTCTTCTCGATGGTCTTGACCGGCTCATCGGCCACATGCGCCGAAGGCTCGGTATTGAGAACCACACCCGTGTAGACATTGCCATCGCGCGTGTAAACGGTGCAGTTCTCGCCATCGGCCGTAGACCACTGATGCCCGCCGAGGGTCGTGGGGCGCAGGCGACCATTGTCCTTAATGGAGCGCACCATGGCGCCCAGGGTATCGACATGACTCGCCAACACAAGCGGCTCACCCTCACCACCAAGCTCAACGAGCACATTGCCCTTATTGGAACGCTCAGGCCCAAAGCCCATATCACGCAACGTTTCCATCAGATAATCAGTCGCCGCACGGGTATAGCCCGTAGGCGAGGCAATAGAAGTCAGCGTCTTAAGCTGTCCCGCAATATAGGAGAGCGTAGAATCCATCTTGGACACCAAAGTCACCCTTTCATATCGAATTAAAGCCACAGCAACGATACCACCGCGAACCATCTTTTTACCTAGCGAGATGACCCATCGAGCTCCCCGGAGCTGCGCCCGCCACGATAACGAGCCGGCGGGCCCTGTCCGTTGGCCCCACAATCTTTCCGCAGGACAGAAGGAGGCCCCGCCGCACGTAGTGCGCAGCGGGGCCTCCGACATGTCCGAGGACGATTGTGGGGCTAACGGGCAGGGCCCGCCGAACCAGTTAGGCAGCCGGGCAGATCTTCTTGAAGAGCTCGATGACGTCGTCGAGCGTCGCCTCGCGCGGGTTGCCCGGGAAGCAGGCGTCGGCCATGGCGTCCTTGGCCAGGACCTCGATCTCGTCGGCCTTCATAGCCTCGCAGACGTGCGGGATGTTCACGTCGGCAGAGAGCTGCTTGACGGCGGCGATGGCAGCATCGGCGGCCTCGTCGGTGCTCATGCCCGTGGTGTCAACGCCCATGGCGACGGCAACCTTGGCCAGGCGCTCGGCGCAAACCGGCTTGTTGAACTCCATGGCGATCGGCAGCAGCATGGCGCAAGCGACGCCGTGCGGGGTGTCGTAGTGAGCGGACAGGGTGTGAGCCATGGCATGGTCGATGCCCAGGCCAACGTTGGAGAAGCCCATGCCGGCGACATACTGGCCAAGGGCCATGCCCTCGCGGCCGGAGCCGGGCTGGCCGGACTTGGCCTCGGCGACGGAGTCGCGCAGGTTCTCGCTGATCAGCTTAATGGCCTCAAAGTGGAACATGTCGGAGAGCTCCCAGGCGCCCTTGGTGGTGTAGCCCTCGATGGCGTGGGTCAGAGCGTCCATGCCGGTGGAAGCAGTCAGGCCGGCGGGCATGGAAGCCATCATGTCGGGGTCGACGACGGCGACCTCGGGGGCGTCGTTGGTGTCGACGCACACGAACTTGCGGACCTTCTCGGGGTCGGTGATGACGTAGTTGATGGTCACCTCAGCGGCAGTACCGGCGGTCGTCGGCACGGCGATGGTGAACACGGCGTGGTTCTTAGTCGGAGCAACGCCCTCGAGGCTACGGACATCGGCGAACTCGGGGTTGTTGATGATGATGCCGATGGCCTTAGCGGTGTCCATGGAGGAGCCGCCACCGATGGTCACGATAGCGTCAGCTTCGGCGGCCTTGAAGGCCTCGACGCCGTCCTTGACGTTCTGGATCGTGGGGTTGGGCTTAATCTCGGAGTAGAGGCTCCAAGCGATGCCGGCGGCGTCGAGCTCGTCGGTCACCTTGGCGGTAACGCCAAACTTGACCAGGTCGGGGTCGGAGCAGACGAAGATCTTCTTGTAGCCGCGACGCTGGAGCTCACCGGGGATCTCCTTGATGGCGCCGGAACCATGATAAGAGATGGTATTGAGAACGAAACGATTAGCCATTGATAGCCTCCCATCGTGTGCGGGGCACCCATTACGCCCCACGCTATGAGTCCCATCCTAACGCTTTTGAAGCAAAAAACACGTGAGAACATCAAAAGTGTTAAAGCGTTTCAACAGATGATGAAAAATATTGCGGCAAAGGGACAGCCCCTTTGCCGCATTCGGTTACTTTCGACAGCCCTCTTTCCAAGCCTCGGCCGCAACCTTCCAGCGTAAGCGCAAGTCGCGCTCGCGGTCGATGAACATGATGGCAAACGCGACAAACAGCAGCAAGCTCGCCACGACGATGGCGTGCAGACCCATGCGCTCAATACACCAGTTGCCCAACACGGCGCCAAACACAAAGGTAAAAATCACGCCAAAGTACAGCAGGCCGTTTTCCAAAAAGCCGCGCCTGTGGGTGATGATGTAATCGTCCACGTTTTGCAGCGCGTTGCGCAAGTTGCCGATGCACATGGTCGTAGCGATGCCGTGACCGTGGATCTTGCGGAAGCTCTCGACCTGCATGCCGCAGGCAAACGAAGTGAGGCAGTTGGCGAGCAGGTTGAAATTGCCGCCCGGGATAAAGCTCACGCCCAGCAAGATGACGGCTTCAAAGAACACCGTCACCTGACGCCAGTGGATCACGCTGCCAAACCGCTCGTGTACCAGATCGGCAAGCATAATGCCCACGGCAAACGACACCACAGGGAAGAAGTAGCGCCCCGCAAGTGCCCAATTACCCTCCGAGATGCTCACGCCCACCAGCAAGATGTTGCCCGTCTGCGCGTTGGCGAAAACATGGTCGCGCCCAATGTACGAATACACGTCCATAAAGCCACCGGCGAGCGCCAAGATAATGCCCAGCTCAATAGACTCCGATATCTGTTTGGCACGCTGCATCGTCGTGCATCCTCCTTGTTGACGACTCTCTCGTGCGTTGGCGGAGACATAGCCGCCGTTCATACTGTAACCCATTGACAACATGACGTGCGCGCGAGACGGGTTCTCCAACGCGCGGATACACAGTCTGGAAACAAACGGCGGGCGCGGCGCCGACACCCGAAGCCTCGTGTACTCCACCAGTCTTTTTAGCGCCGTCCCAAAAAGACTGGTTACAATTACGTGCAGCATACTAACAACGGGAGGAATCGTGGCACAAAAGCCCCAGGACGCTCAGCACAACCAGCACGGCAAGCATGCCCAGCGCGGCCAGCAGCAAAAGCGCGGCGGTAAGACGCAGGGCTCGCGACCCACGCATGCCCCAGCAGCGCCCACACGCCCCTGGCGTCCGGGCCGCGATAAGTTCCTCCCCGTCAGCCGCGCCGACATGGATGCCCGCGGCTGGGACCAGTGCGACTTTGTCTACGTCTGCGGCGACGCTTACGTGGACCACCCTAGCTTTGGTATGGCCATCATCAGCCGCGTCCTCGATGCACACGGTTACAAGGTGGGCATCATCTGCCAGCCCGACTGGACCGACCCCGCCAGCATCACGGTGCTCGGCGAGCCGCGCCTGGGCTTTCTCGTCAGCGCCGGCAACATGGACTCCATGGTCAACCACTATTCGGTGACCAAGCACCGCCGCCACACCGACGCCTATACTCCCGGTGGCGAGGAGGGGCACCGCCCCAATCGTGCCGTCACGGTCTACGGCAACCTCATCCGCCAGACGTTCAAGGACGCTCCCATCATCATCGGCGGCATCGAGGCGAGCCTGCGCCGTCTGGCCCACTACGACTACTGGCAGGACAAGCTCAAGCGCTCGGTACTGCTCGACTCGGGTGCCGACATCCTCATCTACGGCATGGGCGAGCACGCGATCGTCGAGATCGCCGACGCGCTCGACGCGGGACTGCCCGTCGACCAGATCACCTATATCAACGGCACCGTTTACCGCACAGGCTCGCTCGACGAGGTCTACGATTACGACCTGCTGCCCAGCTGGGACGACCTTGCCGCCGATAGGCTCAACTACGCGCGTAGCTTTAACGTGCAGCAGCAAAACATGGACCCCATCACCGGGCATCGCCTGGTAGAACCCTACCCCAACAGCGTCTATGTGGTGCAGAACCCGCCGTCGGCGACGCTCACCACCGATGAGATGGACGAGGTGGCCGAGCTCCCCTACGCACGCGATTGGCATCCCGACTACGACGCGGCAGGCGGCGTGCCGGCCTTTGCCGAGATCAAGTTTTCCATCAGCTCCAACCGCGGGTGCTTTGGCGAGTGCTCGTTTTGCGCGCTCACCTTCCACCAGGGCCGCGTACTGCAGATGCGCAGCCACGATTCGATCATGCGCGAGGCCGAGCTGCTCACGCGCGACCCGGAGTTTAAGGGCTATATCAACGACGTGGGCGGACCGACGGCAAACTTCAGCCGCCCTGCCTGCGACAAACAGCTCAAACACGGCGTGTGCAAGAACAAGCGCTGCCTGTGGCCGAGCGTGTGCAAGAACATGGTGGTCGACGAGAGCGGCTACACGCAGTTGTTGCGCGACCTGCGCCAGCTGCCGGGCGTCAAGAAGGTCTTCGTCCGCAGCGGTATCCGTTTTGACTACACCATGGCCGATGCCTCGGACGAGTTTTTGCGTGAGCTGCTGGAGCACCATGTCTCGGGCCAGCTTCGCGTGGCACCCGAGCACGTGAGCGACGCGGTGCTGTCCGTGATGGGCAAGCCGAGCCGCGCCGTCTACGACGCGTTCTGCCGTAAATTTGAACGCCTGAACCGCGAATACGGACTCAAGCAGTATGTGGTGCCGTACCTAATCTCGAGCCATCCCGGCTCGACCATGAAGGAAGCTGTGGACCTTGCCGAGGCCGTGCGCGACATGGGCTACATGCCCGAACAGGTGCAGGACTTCTACCCCACGCCGTCCACCATGTCGACCTGCATGTACTACACCGGCGTGGACCCGCGCACCATGGAGCCGATCTATGTGGCGCGCGACCCGCACGAGAAGGCCATGCAGCGCGCACTCATCCAATATCGCAAGCCCGAGAACTACAAGCTCGTGCGCGAGGCGCTGGAAAAAGCTGGGCGTCGTGACCTGATCGGCTACACCAAGCACTGCCTGATCCGTCCCGTACCCCCGCGCCCGGGCGAGACATCTGCCAACGGTGGGCATGGCACCGGCAAGAAGGGCGGCAAACCGCATGGCGGCGGCGCTGGCAAGGGACCCAAAGGCAGCAAGGGGCACGGCGGCATGTCGCGCGCACAGAACACTGCCGGTCGCAATCGCGCGGCCCAGGGACGGCAGGGCGCCAACGGCGGCGGACGCCGCAACTAGGGCAGCGGTGCGCTCGCTGCGTCCATCCCACACGCATGGCGCAGCGAGCGCATTGCCTCAACGAGGATGATGCCGGCGATAGCGACCGTAATTGCCACGTCGAACGGCGTGTTCACAAACCAGAGCAACGTCATGAGATACGACCCGGCATTAAAGGCAAAGTGCAGCAGGATCGTGTAGCGGAGCTTTCCGGTCGTCACGAGCACCCAACCAAAGATGAGGCCGGCGGCACCCGCGTAGCAGCCCTGCACCCAGTTCATGTGCATAAAGCCGAAGACCGCCGCCTGCAGCACAATCGCCGCGGCGATACCCCACGTGCTTGGGGCCGCCCAGGGCACCATGGCACCGTCCTGCGCGCTCGCACGACGCCGGCGCTTCCAAAGTGGGCGGCACTGCGGATTAAACGCTCGGAGCGAAAACTCAAAAATAATGCCGCGCACCAGCAGCTCTTCACAAAATGGGGCACCGAGCACCGTGGTGAGGACGGCGAGATAGCTGGTGTCGCCCATTCCTGTTTCCTCGACAAGCTCGCTGTAGTCGGCCGCGGCATCGGGCAACAGCGACAGCACGGCGTCGGTCACGTAGCCAACGACCACCTGCAGGGCCAGGCCAATCACGATAACGCAGGCGATGCGTTTCCATGCCCCACGCGCTCCCCCGCCGAGCGGATGCGCGCTTTGCCGGCGTGCCATAAACGAACGCGGCCACAGATAACGCCACCACAGCAGCGCCATCAAAAACGACGCCGTCTGCGCGACGGCCTGAAGCAATTGGATGTCGAGATCATCGATCGAAAAACCCATGAACACCGATGCGACGCCAAGGGCGGAGAACAAAACGACGCTCAGGACAATATCGGCAGCGACGACGCCAAAACAGGCAAGCGCCCAAATCATCGCATTGAGCATGCCAACCTCCTCAAAACCCGGCACTTGGGGACGTTCCTTAACTGCCGGCTGAAAAGGAACGTCCCCAAGTGCCGGCAGTTTGGGACAGTCATTGTTGATGAGAATCGGGCGCAGTGCCAAAGGCCCCGTTGGGCGAGATGTCGAACGGGAAGGTGCCGCAGCGATTGAACGCGGCGATAAACATGCGGATGGCGTTGGACGGCGTGGTGCCCACGAGCTGAGTTGCCGCCGCGAAGGCTGCCTTCTCCTCGGGCAAGACCTTCGCGACTACGGGGGTCATGTGTTCTGCCATGGCGCTTCCTTTTTGAAACGACGGTAGTGCGGATAGATGCGGGCCACGCGGCTGGGCGACGGGCTGTGAAGGCAACCCGATTGGCCCGCATCTGGAGTTTGTTTCTGCGGCGTTGTATTACTTGGTATTCCTAAGTATTACCCCGCAGATAGAATACCACACCCGACCCCATGGGGACGGAGGAAAACGAATCATTTTGTTGCTGAGTTAGTATTTAGAGCGTGGTGATATCCGAGATATCGAGGGCCTGAGCGTCGGAGACGTCATGTGTGGCGAGCAAGAGCGTGCGGCCGTCGAGCAGGTCGAGCACGACCTTGGTCGTCGCATCGCGCGCGGCGGCATCCAGGCCGGTAAAGGGCTCGTCAAGAATCACCGCGCCGCCCGGGCACAGCAGGGCGCGGGCAATCTCGACACGGCGGCGCTGCCCGCCCGAAAGCTCGGCCACGCGAGCATGCACATCGACCCCCGGCGCCAGCAGGCGCAGCAATGCCGCGGCGCTCGAAGCGTCCACGCGCGCATCGGCACACACCAGCACGTTATCCAAAGCCGAGCTGCCCTCTACCAAGCGTGCATCCTGAAACACCATCGAGCACGGCGCGCACTCCCCCGCTGCCAACGAAAGCAGCGTCGACTTGCCCATGCCCGAAGCGCCCATCACGCAGATACGCCCACCCGCAGGCACGTTGAGCACCAGACCATCCAGCGCCGGCGCCCAGGGCGCACGATCGCCCACGGCAAGCGCAAGCTCCGCTGCGGCGCCATCGCTCGCAGCCCCCGCACGCCCGCGCAGTCCATGCCCATGCGCCCGCACGGCCGCGCGCCACGCCACGGGTCCCGAAACCCGCAGCAGCCACACCAGCACGCGCTCACACGCCCACGAGGCGGCAACGACCAGCACGGTCCACGCCAGCAAATCAGCCGTCTCAATCAAAAGCTTTGCCTGATAGATGCGCTCGCCCACGGTGCCCACCGCCATGCCGATCAGCTCGGCTGCCACGCCGGCCTTCCAGCTCATGCCGATCACGGCGCGGGCGCACGAAAGCACAAACGGCAGGACTTCGCGCCAGGTATGGGCGCAAAACAGGCGCCAGCCGCGCACGCCATGCAGACGGAACATCTGCTCCAGCGGTTTATTCACCTGTGCCAAGCCCTCGGCCAGCGAAAAATACACGCCCGGCAGCGCCATCAAAAAGACCGCGGCGATGCTCACGCGCGCCGATCCCAACCAAATAAGCAGCAGGACCACCACGCAGGCAACCGGCGTCGCCTTAACAAACGAAAGTGCCGGAGCCACCAGGCGCGCAAACGCCCGCAACCGTGACGAAATCCCGGCAAGCACGCCACCACACACCGCGGCAAGCGCCAGCCCGCCCAGTATCCGCGCGCCCGAGCCCACCAAAATCGCCCAGGTACCGCCATCGCACACCAGGCGCAGCAGCGCCAAGGCAACAGCACCCGGCCCCGGCAAGATCAGTGGCTGCGCCACCAGCACCGCCGCGAAGACCCACACGGCAAGCCAAAAGGCGGCGACGGCACCTGCTGCCGCCACCGCCTTCATACGCTCTGTCATTTGTCGAGCAAACGCACGCACGGGCTACTCCATGTAGTAGAAATCGTCAGCCGGAAGTTTACCACCCACGGCGCTCGCGTCCGCGTCGGACAGCACCTGCAGATACCCACTAAGTGCCGCCTTCATATCCTTGCCCGTCTGGCAGACAAGCATGCACCCGGGAATCGCCTTCTCGGCGATCTTGGCGTTGTCCACGATGCCGGCATCGACCACGGCCTGCGCCCAGTCTGCCGGTGCTGCATTGACAGCCTTCACGCTCGCCGCATGGCAGCTCAAGAACTCCGCCACAGCCTCGGGATGTTCCTCGGCAAACGCGCGGCGCACCACGGTCACGCCCGTCAGCAGACGCGAACCCGTGTCACCCGCCAGCTCATCCCACACATCGGTCAGACTTACCGGCGCCGACAGCTTGCCTTCGCTCTTGGCGATGGCAGCGGTCTTGAACGGCTCCGGCAGCACGCCCACGGCAGACGGATCGGCAAGCAGGGCCGACAGCACCTCGGTGGGCTCGCTCTTAAACTCGAGCGTCACCTGGCCGGTCAGGCCCGCGCGCTCCAGCAGGTAGTTCATGACGTACTCCGGCGTGGTGCCCTTGCCCGTCATGTAGACGGTGCGACCCGCCAGATCGCCAAACGAGGCCACATTCGCGTCGCCCGTCACAACGTTCAGCACACCCAGCGTGTTGATGTCGATGACCTGCACCGCGCCCTCGGTCTTGTTGTAGAGCACGCTCGCCACGTTGGCGGGCACCAGGGCAATGTCGATATCGCCCTGAATGACCTTGGGCACGATCTCGTCAGCGGCAGTGTTGATCGCAAAGTCGAACTCATTGTCCGTCTCGCCATCGGCCGCCCGGTCCATAAACTGCACCAGACCAATCGAGGTCGGCCCCTTGAGCGAGGCGACGTGCACCTCGACCGGCTCCGCAGCAGCACCGGCGCCGTCCGTGGCAGCCGAGCCCGCGGCGGACCCGGCACCGGCAGCTCCGCCGCCACAGCCAGCCAGTGCGAGCGACAACGCGCCCGCGGCAAGCGCCGAGGCAAATCCTCGGCGCGTCATCTCAACATCAAACGCGCGCATCGCTAGCACGCCTCCTCGTTGGGCATCGTCCATGCATGATGGTCGGTATGCAGTAGCTCCTCGGCCAGCGGCGAGAGCGGCGCGCCCAAGAACTCGCGATAGCACGCCTGGACATCGGGATTCTCGTGCGAGAAGCGAATGTCCGCAGCGGCATCCAGGCCCCAGAGCACCTTGCCGCGCTCGGCCGCCAGCTCGCAACCGTCGTGGATGGGCTGACCGCCACCACCGACGCAACCGCCGGGGCACGCCATGACCTCGACAAAGTCATAGCTCACGCTGCCGTCGCGAATCGCGTCGAGCAGCCGGGCGGCGTTGCCCAGCCCGTGCGCCACGGCAACACGCACCTGAGTGCCATCGATATCGGCGACAGCTTCCTTCCAGCCGTCGAGTCCGCGCACGTCGGTAAAGAAATCGGCATCCGGGTTCTTGCCCGTCACCAGGTAATAGGCCGAGCGCACGGCGGCCTCCATCACGCCGCCCGTGGCGCCAAAGATCACGCCCGCGCCCGTGCCAAAGCCCAGCGGCGTGTCGAGCGGCTCCTCGACCAGCGTGTCCACGCTCACGTGGCTCGCGCGGATCATGCGTACCATCTCGCGCACCGTCAGCGCAACGTCAACGTCGGGCGCACCGCCCTCGCCCACCATGCTCGGCAGCGCGCACTCGGCCTTCTTGGCCGTGCACGGCATCACGGACACCACGAACAGGCGCTCGGGCTCCACGCCCAGCACTTTGGCATAGTAGGTCTTGGCGATGGCGCCGAACATCTGCTGCGGCGACTTTGACGTGGACAGGCTGTCGACAAACTCGGGGTAGCGCGCCTTCACAAAGCGTACCCAGCCCGGGCAGCAGCTCGTGAACATGGGCCAGCCGCGGCTGTCGCCCTCGCCCTTGGCAGCCTTACCCAGGCGCTCGAGCAGCTCGGAGCCCTCCTCCATAATGGTGAGGTCGGCCGAGAAATCGGTATCGAACACGTACTCAAAGCCCACGCGGCGCAGCGCGCAAGCCAGGCGCTCGACGGTGGCCTCCTCGCGCCGAATGCCGAGCTCCTCGCCCCAGGCGCTACGCACGGCCGGCGCGATCTGCACCAGCACGATCTTGTCGGGATTAGCGAGCGCGTCAAACACGGTCTCGGTGTCGTCGCGCTCGCGCAGTGCGCCCGTCGGGCAATGCGTGATGCACTGGCCGCATGCGACGCAATCGGTCTTGCCGATCGGCACGCGCCCGCGGGTACCCACAGCGGTATGCGTGGCGCGGTTGGTCAGGTCCCAAATCCCTAGGCCCTGCACGCTCTCGCACACCTTGATGCAGCGCATGCATTTGATGCACTTGTCGTTATCGCGGATGATGGGGAAATCGAAGTCCCAGCCCTCACGCGCCAGGTGCTGCTCGTACGGCAGATAGAAGATGCCCAGATCGTTGGCGATGGTCTGCAGGTTGCAGTTGCCGCTGCGCACACAGCTCGTGCACTGCGAATCATGCTGGGACAGCAGCAGCTGCACGTTGGTGCGACGGGCCTCGCGGGCCTTGGGGCTGTTGGTGTGGACCACCATGCCGTCGAGCACGTAGTTGTTGCAGGCGGCAACCAGCTGGTCGCAGCCCTCGACCTCGACCACGCACACGCGGCAGCCGCCGATTTCGTTTAGATCGCGCAGGTAGCACAGGGTAGGAATCTGGATGCCGACGGACTTGGCCGCATCCAAGATCGTGGTGTGCTCGGGCACCACGACCTCGCAAGTATCGATCGTGAGCTTGACCATGTTGAGTGCTCCGCTTTCGGTGTTGTCGCTGACAGTGGGGTTGTTGAGCTCTACCATTCCAGGTTCCTCCCTCCGCGGAACGCGCCAAAGCCAAAGTGGTCGCAACGCAGGCAGCGGCTTGCCTCCTGGCGTGCCTCCTCCTCGGTAAGGCCCTGCTCGACCAGATTCCAATCGTGGATGCGCTCGCCGGCCTCGCGCTCGCCCAGCTCGCAGCGGCCGCACTCGTGCTTGCCCTTAAACTGCACGGTCGGCAGCTCAACGTCGAGCTTGATCTTGTGGTCAAAGCCCAGGTAGCGGTCGATATTTGCCGAAGCAACGCGGCCGGCGTTGATGGCCCGGATGACGGTGGCGGGACCGGTCTGGCAGTCACCGCCGCTAAAGAGGCCATCGAAGTTAGGCACGGCGCCATCCGAATCGGTGACCACGCGGCCCCACTTGCAGGCGATGCCCATATCTTCAAACGGCTTGGAGTCGATGTCCTGGCCAATGGCCACAAACACGCGCTCGCAGGGAATGACGCGCTCGGGCGTGGCGGCGGCACGCGGGGCCGGACGCCCACGACGGGGCTCGCCGATAATCTGCGGTTGTACGCGCAGGCCACTCACGCGACCTTCCTCGCCCGTCTCGATAGCGAGCGGTGCGGTGAGCTCAAGAACCTCGCAGCCCTCGGCCTGGGCGCCGGCAATCTCGGCATCCTGGGCCGTCATGTCGCAGATGCGACGGCGGTAGACGATGCTCACCTTTTCGGCATCGCAGCGCACGGCAGAGCGCGCCACGTCCATGGCCACGTTGCCGCCGCCGATGACGCACACGCGCTGGCCGCTCAGGTCGGGCAGCTCGTCGTCGCCGATGGCGCGCAGCATCTTGACGGCCGACTCCACACCGAGCGCTTCTTCGCCCGGAAGGCCGAGCTTCTTATCGCTGTGGGCACCAATGGCCAGGTAGACGGCATCGAACTCGTCGCGCAGGCGGGCAAGCTCCTCGCCGTTGACGGAGTGGTCGAGTTCCACGTCGATGCCGGCGCTCAAAATCCAGTCGATCTCGGCCTGCAGGCGCTCGCGCGGCAGACGGTAGCTGGGAATGCCATAGCGCAGCATGCCGCCCAGGTGGTGGCGCTGCTCAAAGATCGTCACCTTATGGCCCATCACGGCCAGGTAGTAGGCGCAGGAAAGGCCGGCCGGGCCGCCGCCAATCACGGCGATGCGCTTGCCGGTGTTGTCAGCCACGCTGGGCTTATAATCATTGAGGTCGCTGTGCTCAACGGCAAAACGCTTGAGGGCGAGGATGTTCATGGGATCGTCGACCATGCCGCGACGGCAGTGCATCTCGCAGGGATGCTCGCACACCAGGCCACAAACGAGCGGCAGCGGGTTGTTCTTGCGGATGACCTTGACGGCATCGGCATAGCGGCCGGCCTCGACCAGCGAAATGTAACCGGGAATGTCGACGTGCGCCGGGCAGCCCGAGACGCACGGGACGCGGGCCTCGCGGTCAAAGCCACAGGAG
This sequence comes from Collinsella aerofaciens, assembly GCA_047014445.1. Classification (GTDB taxonomy): domain Bacteria; phylum Actinomycetota; class Coriobacteriia; order Coriobacteriales; family Coriobacteriaceae; genus Collinsella; species Collinsella aerofaciens_BX. Next base: position 251,688 of record JBKXPS010000001.1, read on the forward strand.
TGCTCGCGGATGTGGTGCTCAAAATCGTCGCGGAAACCGCGGATAGCTGTAAGCGCCATAGCGCCGGCCTCGTAACCGATGGCGCAGTCGCTCGAAAGATAGATGGTGCGGGCGGTGCGCTCGATCAAGTTGAGTGTGGACTCGTCGGCGCGGCCCTCGAGCACATCGGTGAGCAGATCGCTCAGCGCGCTCAGGCCCACGCGGCAGGGCGTGCACTTGCCGCAGCTCTGGGTGGAGCACAGGTTGACGAGCGCTGCCGTAAACTCAACGGGACACGGGGCGAGCGAACTCACCGCCAGACGGCGTCCAAGCGCATCGTGCAGATCGTCCATGACGGCCTGAGCGTGGCTGCGTTCCATTACGTGCAGTCGTGCCATAAGATCCCCTCTCACATGGCAGCCCGGAGGCGAGGCCGGGCAAAAATGCTACACGCACAACACTGACCTAAAAAGTTGTTAGGTCTCCACACGGTTCGGCAGGCGGTATAAAATGTCACCCTCAGCGGTGAAAAAGAACATTACCGCAGATAAATGCCATATTTGATAAAACGCGTTACCAAATGACAATGCCCCGCCCACGCAATCACGTGGACGGGGCATTGCTCCAGGCATGCGGTCAGCGACCCTGTTGCTTTTACTTAAGCTCGGGCCAGTAACCCTTGTTGGCCTCGATCATGTCGTCGAGAACTTCCTTGGCGACCTTCATCGAAGGCACGGTCTTGTTCAGCGTAAAGGCCTTGAGCGCCTTCTCGTACGAACCCTCGATCGTAGCCTCGACCACGAGCTTCTCGGAGTTCAGCTGCTGCATCATGAGGCCCTGCTGGAACAGAGGAATGTTGTCGCGGCTGATGACCTCGGGGCCGTTCTTGCCAATGTAGGCAGGCAGCTCGACCATAGCGTCGTAGGGCATGTTGGGGATAGCGCCCTTGTTCTCGCAGATGACCAGGAAGCGCTGCTTGGTGTCGTTCTTCAGAGCGATGGCCAGGTCGGCAATCCAGTCGCCGTGGCTGCCCGCATAGAACGTGCTCTCGTCGATCTCGCCCGTCTTCTCGTAGTGGTCGATGCCGTCGAAGAGGTTCTTCTCGCGCGTCTCCTCAACCTCGTTAGCACGGGTGCGCTCGGGGTTGGAATGCTCGACGAACTCCTTCTGCTGCAGGTAGTAGTTCAGATACGTGTTGGGCAGGTACTCCGGGAAGCACTCCATGATCTCGTACTCGCCCTTCCAGACGTAGTACCAGCTGCCCTTGGTGTGGCGATTCTGCTCGGGGTGCTCGTCGGCGGTCTCCTCGGGCTTCTTTGCCATGAGCGAGCCCATGCCCTTGAGGTAGGAGTCGGGCAGCAGGATCTGGTGCTCCTTGATGTACTCGCGCAGCTGCGGCAGGACCTCCTCGCCCTTGTGGCGGATCGAGGTGAACCAACCAAAGTGGTTGAGGCCAAAGTAATCGTACTCGACATCCTTCTTCTCGATATCGAGCGCGGCGCAAACCACGTCGATGATCGCGATCGGCATGTCGCAGATGTTGATGATGCGAGCGTTGGGGCGCAGCACGCGGCAGCCCTCGGAGACGATGGCGGCAGGGTTGGAGTAGTTGAGAATCCAGTAGTCCTTCTTGGCGTACTTCTCAACGTCATCGATCAGCTCGACCATGGGGAAGATGGTGCGCATGCCGTAGGCAAGGCCGCCGCAACCGCAAGTCTCCTGACCCACGCAGCCGTGACGCAGCGGAATCTTCTCGTCCTGCTCGCGCATGGCGTAGCCACCCACGCGCATCTGGGCAAACACGAAGCTCGCGTCGGTAAAAGCCGTCTTTTTGTCGGTGGTCACCGTGAGCTTGATGTCCAGGCCGAGGTCCTCGTGCAAAATCCAGTCCACGAGCACGCCGATCTTGCGCTGGCGCTCCTCGTTGATGTCGTACAGACGAATCTCGTCAACGTCGAGCTCGTCCTTGCGCAGAGCGATGGACTTGACGATGCCGGGGGTAAAGGTGGATCCGCCACCACACAGAGTAATGATCATTGTTTACTGCTCCTTCTCAATTGCGTTTTCGACCTTGTCGCGCATCTCGGCGACCTTCATGCCAAAGATGATCTGGATATTGTTGCCGTTGCGGTTGATGCCGCTGTTGGGCACGTGGTTGATGAGGTCCTCATTGATGAGGTCCGGGTTCTTAACGTTCACGCGGAGACGCGTAAAGCAGTTCTCGAGCTCCTCGATGTTGTCCTTGCCGCCAAGACCTGCGACCAGGTCGGCAATACCTGCATCGACGCCCTCTGCGGGAGCCGCGGCAACAGCGCCCTGCTTCACCGCGACAGACGCGGCGGCCTCGCCCTCGGCAACGGACTCAGCAAGCTCGGACTCTTCCTCGCGACCAGGCGTGTGGAGGTTGAGCTTCTTAATAAGGAAGGTGAAGAGGAAGAAGTACAGAGCGGCGTTGACGACTCCAAGCACCAGCATAACCGGCCAGTTGGTCTTGTCGACACCCAGGACCAGGTTGGAAACCACGATGTTGATGATGCCGCCTGCAGTCGAAGCGGGCACGGAGAGGACCTTGAGCAGGACCAGGAAGATGCCGGACAGAACCGAGTGAACGACAAAGAGCACGGGAGCGGCAAAGACAAAGAGGAAGTCCATGGGCTCGGTCACGCAGGAGAGCACGGCGGTGATGATCAGCGGGATGATAACGGCCTTGGTCTTATCCTTGTTCCCCTTGTAAGCGGTGAAGATAAAGGCGAGACCGATACCGATGTAGGGCCACAGGTTGTTGAAGGTGTAGCTGTTGAAGTAGGTGCTGTCGGAGAAGGGCTGGCCCGTCATTGCCATCTCGGCAACACGGATGGGGTAGGCACCGGCGATAACCTGATCACCCAGCGTCAGGGTGCCGCCCACATCGGAGAACTGGAACGGGGTGTAGATGAGGTGGTGCAGACCGGTGGGAACGAGCAGCTTGTTGAGCATGCCGTAGATAAACAGACCGATGTTGCCCGACTCCTTAATGATGCCGGCAACGGAGGAGATGGCGCCCTGAACCGGAGGCCAAACGATGCAGAAGCCAGCGCCCATGATCCAGGAAATGATGATCATGATCAGGAACGGGAAGCGAACGCCCGAGAACATCGAAAGGGCAATGGGGAACTGCTTGTTCGAATACTTGTTGAACACGGCACCGGTGATGCAGCCCAGGATGATGCCACCGAACACGCCGGTATCGAGCACCTGGATGCCCATAACGGTGGCCTGGCCGGTTCCGGTAAGACCGAGCATGCCGCTCGCATCGGCAAGAGAGCCGGTGGCGTTGAGCACGATGTTGTTAGCCTGCAGGAACAGGAAGAACGACATCAGGGCAATCAGCGAAGCATGGCCCTTGTTCTTCTTTGCCATGGCGCCGGCAATGCCCACGCAGAACAGAATCGAGAGGTTGTTGATGATAAACATCAGCGACTGGTAGACAACGGCGCCCACAAGCTGGAACGGACCGGAGCCCAGTACGGGGACCAAAGCACAAATGGTCTTGTTGGTCAGAATGATGCCCACGATGAGCAGGATGCCGGCAACCGAGAGATACATCATCGGCTGGACGATCGACTTCGCGAACACCTCCAATGGCGCTTTGAAATTGAACTTCTTTTTTGCGGTCATAGCGGTACTCCCCTTCCTTTTCCGCAAATTAAGACAGATGTGCCCTGGACAAGACCGTGAGCCTTGCCTTATATCAATCGATGTGTGGGCACGTTATGCCTAGAGACCAGGTTCTCCAAGCAGGTTAACAATGTGATATGCGAGATAACTCTTCTCGGCATCGGTAACGACAACGTTATAGGTAGACGACAAGTGGGCGGCTATGGCGTCCGCGCACGAGAATGCACATGGATACGCCGTTTCATCGATTCGGAACAGCGCGTCTCCGTTGATTTGCCCGGCCGTAGGATCGAGCGCTCGCTGCGCGAAAAACTGCAGGTGACGAACGAAACGTTCGTAAGGCAGCGAGGTGTTATCGAGGGTCGTAGAATAGCGCTCAGAAACAATCGCAAGCACGTCGCGAACAAGCTGGACCGAAACAATCAAACGATCGGAGCGTTGCGGCATGGTGGCGTTAACGATATGCAGCGTAATGAAACCCTGCTCTTCTTCGCTCATCTGGATGCCCATATACTCCTTGATAATCTGCAGCGCACGGCCCGCAAGTGCATACTCCTTGCGATAGAACTGCTGGATCTCGAGCAGCAACGGATTCTCACAGGTGACGCCCTTGCGCTCACGCTCCAAAGCAAGGCTGATATGGTCTGCGAGAGCAATGAGAATCTTGTCGTTGATATCAACATTGAGCTCTCGACGGAGCATCTGAACAATGTCCTCGGCAATCACGAGGTTGACGGTGGGGATGGACTCCAAAAGATGTGCCAAGCGGTCAATCGTACGCGAGTCCTGAGAAGTTCCCTCCTGCAACGCGTAGGTCTTTTCGATCGACGCCTCGTCGATGGCATCGCCGGCATGACGGCCAAAGCAGAGGCCTCGACCGATGACGATGAGCTCGGAGCCATCGTCCGAAGTGACCATTGCGACGTTGTTGTTAAAAACTCGCTTGATAACCACGGTACCCACCACAAGAATTTACTCGGAAAGCCAGACGACAGGCTCTTTAACAGCAACAGGGCCGGAAGCATGCTCACGAAGAGTCGAGTTCTCCGAGCGCTCGCACACGATAACGAAGACCGTGGGATCGAAGCCGGCGGCGCGGACCGCGTCGAAATCGACCTCGACGAGGGGCTGGCCCGCGTCGACATGGTCACCCTGGGCAACAAGCGCATGGAAGCCCTTGCCCTCAAGCTTAACAGTGTCGATTCCGATATGCAGCATCACCTGAGCAGAGCTGTCGTCGGACATGATGCCCAGCGCGTGCTCAGTCGGAAACAGCGCCGCGACGGTGCCGGAAATAGGAGCGCACACCGTTCCCTCTTGGGGAACCACGGCAACGCCATCGCCCACGGCACGGCTGCTAAAAGCGGGGTCATTGGTATTTTCTAGATGAACAAGCTCGCCGGAAACGGGAGCGAGGATTTCGAACTCGGAAGCTGCAGTCTTCTGCTCATCCGAACCGCCCATCAGGCGAGAAAAGAAACCCATGGTGGCATGTCCCTTCATAAATAAAGCCCAACCAAAATCAAGCGAATGCATCCATAGAGACGCACCCATTCAAAGACTTTGGTTAGGCCCACGTCCGAGGGACTCGGTAACCTTCCGCATTTCTTTTTACGGGGGCTATTGTAGACAAGCCCAAAGCCGGAACAACCATTATGACCGATGAACGGTATTTTTTCTTCGATACCTTGATTATCGACTTCATCCGAACACCTCCCACATTCATCCGTACATGTACGGATGAATGTGGGAACCCGATACCCTGAGGGCCGGACCGGCCGGCCCCGGAAGATCGGAGGACGGCATGTCCGGAAAGAGGAAGAAGGGTTCCGCGAAAGCGGCCCCGAGGGCCTACGGAAGGCTCACGAGGCACGAGCGGGACACGGTCCAGAGGATGCTGGAGCGCAGGGCCTCGTGCAGGGAGATCGCGAGGGAGCTGGGCAGGTCGCCCTCGACGGTGAGCGCCGAGGTGGCGTCGCACAGGTTCGTGACGGCGCCGAAGCCCAGGCGCGGCGAGCGCGTGGGCGCCGACACCGACCTGTCGTCGGCCTGCCCGCGCCTGGCGGCGTGGCCGCGCTGCTGCAACGGGTGCGGCCGCTACCGCGCGATGGGCTGCAAGCGCCGCCCGCACGTCTTCTACGAGGCCCGCGCCGCGCAGCTGTGTGCCGACTCGGTGCTCGTCTCGTCCAGGCGCGGGATCGACGCCGACGAGCCGGCCGCGGCGGCCAGGCTGGAGGCCATCAGGGACTGCCTGCGCCGGGGGCTCTCGCCCGAGCAGATGGCCGCATGCAACGGAGGGCCGGTGGACCTGTCGCCGTCGACCATTTACCGCTGGGTCGCGGCGGGCTACGACGGCATGACCAACATGGAGCTCAGGCGCAAGGTCGGCTACAGGCCGAGGAAGCGCGCCGCCGGCCGGGCGGCGACCCGCCACTCCGCCCGCAGGTCGTACGCCGCGTTCCTCGCCCTCGGGGAGGACGCGTGCGCCGCGGCCTGGGAGATGGACACCGTCGAGGGCGCCCGGGAGGACTCCGCCTGCCTGCTCACGCTGCTGCACCGCCCCAGCAGGCTGCAGCTCGCGCTGCCGCTGGCGGAGAAGACCGCCGGGCGCGTCGCGGCCGCCCTGGGCGATATCAGGGAGGTCCTCGGCGCCGACGGCATGGGCAGGGTCTTCCGCGCCGTGCTCACCGACAACGGCACGGAGTTCTCCGACGAGCGGGCGATCGCGGCGCTGCTCGGCGAGGGGCCGGGCGAGACGAGGCTGTTCTACTGCGACCCGCGCCGCAGCGACCAGAAGGGCGCCTGCGAGCGAAACCACGTCGAGATAAGGAAGCTGCTGCCCAAGGGCTCCGGACTCAGGTTCGACCGGCTCGCCCCGGCGGACCTGGCGCTGGCCATGTCGCACGTGAACTCCGAGCCCCGCGGCGCGCTCGGCTTCTCGACGCCCGCGCGCGCCTTCAGGGCGATGCTCGGGGACGATGCGGCGGCGCTGCTTGACGCCTACGGCGTGGAGGATGTGCCTCTGGCCGAGCTCGACCTGACGCCGGGACTCATCGAGAGGGCGCGCGCAGAGAGGGGCGATGCCCCGCTGGCCTAGCCTGAAGGCAAAACGGAATAGACTGACCGACCGTCCGGCTGAGTCTGGGAAGAGGTGCCGGGCGGAGGGCGGAGCATGGCCACCGGACCCATCGAAACACATCTCCACCATTCCTTCAACTGGGAAAACGGCGCCCCCGGACCCCAGGAGGGGCCTCGGGGGCGTTCGGCTAGCTGCGGGAACGGCCTGTCCGCCTAATGTGTTCGGCTGAGATCGGAAATCAACC
>JBKXPS010000001.1:258656-447602 GCA_047014445.1 Collinsella aerofaciens
AGCTGCGGGAACGGCCTGTCCGCCTAATGTGTTCGGCTGAGATCGGAAATCAACCTTTTTCTTCGATAAACGGTATTTAGGCGACACTTAGGGACGATCCTTGTTTGGTGCATTGGGGACAGGTTACTTTGCACCAATCATAAGTTGCGGTGAAATAGGGACTGAAAAGCCGCTCAAAAGGCCAAAACAGTCCGTATTCCACCGCAACTTCAAGACGTTGGCGCAAACCAACCTGTCCCCTTTGCACCAAAAAGGGCCCCGAGCGTAGTTGCTCGGGGCCCTTAGTTCGCCTCGCTCTAGTGTGCGACGCGTATGTTATTTGCGCTTGCCGCCGCCGTCACCGGGGCGACGGGAGCTACCGCCGCGCTTGCCGCCACGATTGTTACCATAGCTGCCACGGTTATCGCGACCGCCGGCACGACCGCCGCGGGAGCCGGCCTGGTTGCCGCCGCGCCCGCCGCGATAGCCGCCACGGCGCTCCTCGCGGGTGTCGTCGTAGTTGCGCCAGTCATCGCGACGATCGCGGCTGGCACGTGGGTCGCGACGATCGCGCGACTCATTCGAACGACCGGCGCCGCTGCGGCCACCGTTGCCACGAGCGCCCTCGCGACGCTCACCACCGCGGCCGCCCTCGCGGCCTCCGCGCTCGTCAAAGCGCTTGCCGCCGCGGGACTCGCCGCCGCGGGCACCACGCTCGTCACGCGAACCACGGCCTTCGCCGCCACGGCGCTCATCGCGCCCGCCGCGCTCGCCATCGCGATCGGAGCGACGACGGTCACCCGAGCCGCGCTTGCCGCCGCGCGAACCGCGGCCCTCGTCCTCGCGCTCAACACGACGACGGCCACCACGGTCCTCATCCTCACGACGACGGCGGTGTGCCTCGCCCTGGAACTGCTTGGCACGACGCTCGGCACGGTTGCCGCGCGGGCTCTGCTCAACAGCACCGCCGCGCTCCTCGGCAGCCACCTCGCGGGCCACACTCTCCACGGCCTCGTCCACGCGAGCCTGAACGCCCTCGCGCACGCGGGTCTTGCCGCCGCGCTTGGGGCGGCTCGGACGCTCGCCGTCGCCGCGGCGCTCATCGCGACCGCGGTTGGAACGACCGGCCACATCGCCGTAGTCATCGCCGTTGCGCTTGCCGTCGCGACGTGCCTGCTCAAGCTTCTTCTTGCTCTTGGACTTGCCGCGCTTGGTCTTCTTCTTCACCTTAAAGGCCGCAGGATCGCGCTCGGGGTCAACCGCGGGCGGATTGGGGCCCACATGCAGGTCGCCGGCGTCATAAATGTCGGCCGTCTTGTCCATGAGCTTCTCGATCTCGTAGAACTCATCGACGTCCTGCTCGGTCACAAACGTAATGGCCCAGCCCAGCTCGCCGGCACGTCCCGTACGGCCAATACGGTGGATGTAGTCGGTCGGCTCGGCCGGAACGTCAAAGTTCACGACGTAGCGCACATCGCTAATGTCGATGCCGCGGGCGAGGACATCGGTCGCCACCAGCACGTCGACGGTGCCGTCGCGGAAGGCCGAAAGCGCGCGCTCGCGCTGGGCCTGGCTGCGGTTGCCGTGGATCGCGGCGGCCTTGATGCCTTTGCGCTCCAGACGACGGCAGCAGCTGTCGGCGCGGTGCTTGGTGCGCATAAAGACGATGGTGCGCTCCGGGCCCTCCTTTTTGAGGAACTCGGGCAGCAGGTTGTTCTTGGCCTCGATGGACACCGGGAACACAAACTGGTCGACGGTGTCGGCGGTCGACGTGGCAGGTGCGATCTCCACGCGGGCCGGATCGCTCACCAGGTCGGTGATCTCGCCCACGGCCTCCTCGTCGAGCGTGGCCGAGAACAGCAGCGTCTGGCGCTCGGCCGGCGTCTCGCGCACAATACGGCGGACGGCGGGCAAAAAGCCCATGTCGAGCATGCGATCGGCCTCGTCGAGCACCAGGACCTTAACCTCGTCCAGGTGGCAGGCACCCTGCTCGATCAGGTCGACCAGACGGCCCGGCGTTGCGACCAGGATGTCGCAGCCGTACTTGAGTGCCGCGGTCTGGGGCTTGTAGCTCACGCCGCCCACGACGGTCACGGCGACATGGCCGGTGACGTCGGCAATCTTGCCGGCGACCTCATCGATCTGCTGGGCAAGCTCGCGCGTGGGGGTGATGACGAGCATCGCGGGGCCGCGGCCGTTGCCCTCGGGCTTCTTGGCGCCGCGACGGCGGTTGCGGCCGCCACGCTCGCGCACGGGCCTGGGCGGAGCAATGTGCTCCAGATTGTTCATGGTCGGCAGCAAGAAGGCGGCCGTCTTGCCGGTGCCGGTCTGAGCGGCGGCAAGCAGGTCACGGCCCTCAAGCACCACGGGGATCGAGCCGGCCTGGACAGGCGTGGGCGCCGTGTAGCCTAGGTTCTCGATGGCACGAAGCATCTCGTCCGAAAGTCCCAGCTCGTCAAAGGCGGGCAGGTTCTCGGTCGCGGACTCGACGGTCTCGGCGGCGCTGGCCTCGTCGGCAGCGTCGAAGGCAGCCTGGGTCATGGCCTCGCGGGCCTCGTCCAGAATCTCGGCGTCCGTGACGTCGGATACAGAATTACGCATATGTTGTTGTTCCTTATCTGCACGCGTTATGGGCACGGCATGCGGCCGCGCGAGCGTGCTTGGTAGTGCGCTAATACATACAAAAACAGGTGCGCACAGAGAGGACGTTGCTCAGCACGCTGGCGATCGCTTTGGCAGCCCTATCACGCGCCGTCCAGACGCAGCGGCCCTAAGCGATGGAGCAGATTCGCCGCCGGTTAGTATACCCGCGCTTCGCATGCCCCCACGTAAACCACAGATGACGGGGCGAACGGGGCGAGTCTGGGCCGATTGTCTCAATCTGTAACAGTTGCTCAGCAAAAACCGGTCTAACTGTTACAGATTGAGACAAACCCAAACCCCACAAAACAACCTCTCAATCTATAACAGTTAGAGGTCATTTTCCCTGCTAGATGTTACAGGTTGAGATGTTTGACAGGGGCTGCCAACGATTGAGCAGCCACCCTCATCTGTAACGAAATGTCCTACATTTCTTTCTGTACTGGACACCCCCAGGGGGTATGGGTGTATAGTATCGGCAGGTTAACATTTCCAACACAGAACTACAGAAAGGAGAAGCCATGGCTCAAGATAAGTTCGACGTGGGCGGCATGACGTGCGCCGCTTGCCAGGCACACGTGGACCGCGCCGTCAGCAAGCTCGACGGCGTCCAAAGCGTCGCCGTCAACCTGCTCGCCGGCTCCATGCTGGTGGACTACGACCCCGCACAGGTCAGCCCCGATGACATCTGCACCGCCGTCGATCGCGCGGGTTATTCGGCCTCGCCCGTCAGCACGGGCACCGATGCCGCCAACTCAAGCGGCAACGCGCAAGCCAGATCCGGCGCCACCCATATGGAGTCGCCCACCAAAAAGCTGGAGGCCACCGCCTCCGCCATGCGCACCCGTCTCATCATCTCAATCATCTTTCTCATCCCGCTGTTCTACATAGGCATGGGGCACATGCTCGGCTGGCCGCTGCCCAACGTCTTCACCGACCACACCCACAGCATGACGTTGGCGCTCACCGAGCTCGTCTTGCTCATCCCCATCGTCTACGTCAACGACGCGTACTTTATCAACGGCTTCAAGTCGCTCGTGCACGGCGCGCCCACCATGGACGCCCTCATCGCCGTCGGTGCCACCGCTTCCATTGCCTGGTCGCTCTACGCCATGTTTATCATGGCCGACCAGCTGGCCACAGGTCAGGTGCACGAGGCCATGATGACGAGCATGAACAACCTGTATTTTGAGAGTGCCGGCACCATCCTGTCGCTCGTCACCGTGGGCAAATACCTCGAGACGCGCAGCAAGTCCAAGACCGGCGGCGCTATCGAGGCGCTCATCGACTTGGCACCCAAGACTGCGACCGTCGTTGCCGATGACGGTACCGAAACCACCGTCGATGTCGACGCCATCCTTCCCGGCCAGGTCCTGCGCGTGCGCCCCGGCGAGTCTATCCCTGTCGACGGCGTGGTGCTCGAGGGCGCGTCGGCCGTGGACGAGAGTGCGCTTACCGGCGAGTCCATCCCCGTGGAAAAGACCGCCGGCGACACCGTCAACGCAGCCACCGTCAACCGCACCGGATCGTTTACCTTCCGCGCCACGCGCGTGGGCGCCGACACGTCGCTTGCCAAGATCATCCAGCTCGTCGAGGACGCCAATGCCACCAAGGCGCCTATCGCCCGCCTGGCCGACAAGGTCGCCGGTGTGTTTGTGCCCGTGGTGTTTGCGATCTCGGCCGTGACCTTTGCGGTGTGGATGGCACTGACCGGCAGCATAAACGAGGCGCTCACCTCCGCCGTGGCCGTGTTGGTGATCAGCTGCCCGTGCGCGCTGGGCCTGGCCACTCCCGTCGCCATTATGGTTGGCACCGGCAAGGGCGCCGAGATGGGCATTCTGTTTAAGAGCGCCGAGGCGCTGGAGAATCTGCGCAGCGTGGGCACCGTGGTGCTCGATAAGACCGGCACCGTCACCCGCGGCAAGCCGGCCGTGACCGATATCGTGGTGGCCACGCGCGCCGACGGCTCGCCTGTTATGAGCGAAAAGGCGCTGCTCAAGCTTGCCTCCGCACTAGAACGCCAGAGTGAGCACCCGCTGGCCGAGGCGATTATGGCCGAGTGCGAGACGCGCGGAATCGTGGCGCGCATGGTCGAGGAATTTGCCGCCGTGCCCGGGCGAGGCGTCACGGCACGCGAGGGGCAGAATATCATCGCGGCCGGCAACGTGCGCCTGATGGACGAGCTGGGTATCGCCGTGCCCGCAGGACTTGCGGAGCGATTTGCCGCCGAGGGCAAGACGCCGCTGTTCTTTGCCAAGAACAGCGAGCTCGTTGGCACCATCGCCGTGGCTGACGAGGTCAAAGAAACGAGCGCCGAGGCCATCGCCGCGCTGCGTTCGCTCGGCGTCGATGTGCGCATGCTCACCGGCGACAACCGCGTGACGGCCGAGGCCATCGCCCGCCGTGTGGAACTCACCAGCGAGCAGGTTATCGCCGACGTTCTTCCCGCCGACAAGGAACGCCATGTGCGCGAACTGCAGGACGCGGGCGGCAAAGTCGCCATGGTGGGCGACGGCATCAACGACTCCCCCGCCCTGGCGCGCGCCGACGTGGGCCTTGCCATCGGCACCGGCGCCGACATCGCCAAGGAGGGCGCCGACGTGGTACTCATGCGCAGCGACCTCATGGACGTCGCCCGCGCCATCGAGCTTTCGCGCGCCACGATCCGCAACATCAAGCAGAACCTGTTCTGGGCGCTGTTCTACAACGGCATCGGCATTCCGCTCGCCGCGGGCGTGTTCTTCCCGCTCACCGGATGGCAACTCTCGCCGATGTTTGGCGCCGCGGCCATGAGCCTGTCGAGCGTGTGCGTCGTGTCCAATGCCCTGCGTCTGCGAACCTTTAAGCCATCAGTTGCGGTGAAATAAGGCGTAACATGCTTAGCTAAACCGCTATTTAGTCCGTATTCCACCGCAACTTTAGGTACTCAACGAAAAGGAGATAATCATGAACTACATCGTTAAAACGTCTGGCCTTATGTGCGGCCACTGCGACGCTACTGTCGAGACCGCGCTGCTCAACGTGGCCGGCGTGACCGACGCCGATGCCGATCACGAGACCCAGACCGTCCAGGTGGAGTGCGCCGACACGGTGACCGCCGAGCAGCTCGCCGCCGCCGTCGAGGGTGCCGGCGAGAAGTTCCACGCCCTGTCCGTGACCGCCGCGTAGCAGCTGCCGCACCAACAGACACCGCCGCCCAACCAGCCCCTCAGAAGTTGCGGTGAAATAGTTCCGGTTTAAACGCTTTAAGCCTTCAATCAGGAACTATTTCACCGCAACTGAGGGTGAGGCATTTGAAGGATTGACCAGAAACGAGGACCCGCCATGATGGCAGACCATAAATCGGTGACCCGCATGCTCAAGACGGCGCGCGGGCAAATCGACGGCATCCTGCGGATGGTGGAGGAAGACCGTTACTGCGTCGACATCTCCACGCAGCTCATGGCCACGCAGGCGCTCATCGCCCGCATTAACGCCGACGTGCTCAAGGCGCATATCGAGGGCTGCGTGACTTCGGCAATCGAATCGGGCGACGAAGACCTCAAAGCCGCCAAGCTCGCCGAGATCGAACGCGTCGTCGACAAGCTCTCCAAGTAATTGGTGCATTGGGGACGGGTACGTTTGCACCACCTTGGTGCAGATTGACCTGTCCCCTTTGCACCAAATCGGGTATAAAGGCGTGCAGCATAGCGAAATGAAAGGCAGTTCTGCATGAATGACTTTATGAAGGGTCGCAACGGCGCCGACGAACTCACCGTCGTGCTGGGCTTCGCAGGCATTATCATCGCGATGATCGGATCGATGGCCCGCATCCAGTGGCTCAGCTGGATCGCCATCGCCGTAATCGTACTCGGCGTGCTGCGCGGCCTGTCCAAAAACATCGACGCCCGCCGCAAGGAGAACGATGCTTTTGTCACGGCGACCGCAAACGTCCCCGGCCTCGGCAAGTTCGTCGCCAGCTTGGGCGGTGGAACTGCAGCGGCCAGCACCTCGCGCGCAGCTGGAACGAGCAAGGAAGACTTTGAGCGTGCCAAGCGTACGGCCAAGAAGATGTGGAAGGGCCGCAAAACCACGGCATACCTCAAGTGCCCCAACTGCGGCCAGATGCTCTCTGTTCCCAAGGGCAAGGGCAAGATCCGCGTCACCTGCCCCAAGTGCCACGCCAAGATGGAAACGCGCTCCTAGCCGCTACACCATAGGACAAATTAAAAGCCGAGGCCTCGTGTTGAGACCTCGGCTTTTTGCATGGGGCGACATCATTCGATGAAGCTGTCGCCCCGTCGCGGGCTTATAGGACAAAATGTGTGTCCCGATAGAACATCCGTTTCCATCTATTAATCCAGCCAGAACGGGTACGGGTCCCTGTGGTGGAGGTCCTCCCACACGGCCCTGTCGCCCCACTCCGGCCCTCCGTCCTCGCGCGACGGCGAGGCGGAGTAGACGCTGAACAGGAAGTCGATGTCCGCGTCGGTCGGCATCGTGGCGAGCTTCTCGCGCGCCGTCCTCGCGTCCCCCGAATGAGCGTGGCACCACCAGAACACCGCCTTAACGCGCTTGACGGACGTCAGCCCCCGGTGGTTGCGCAGGACGGCCCTCAGCTGCGAGTTCACCCCTCCCTCGATCATGTTGTTGGTCGACGGCAGCGGGCCGGCCTTGGCCAGGGCGGGGTCGAGGTAGGTGAACAGCGTCCCCGCCGACACCAGCGACGACAGCGACGAGCGCGCCCGCCTCAGCCTCTCGTGGGTGTAGACCCTCCCGCCGTCCACCACGGTCCTGTCCTCCAGGAAGTCGGCCCAGAACCCGCACCAGTCGAGGTAGCGCTCGACCCAGAGCTCGGCCTGGTGCAGAGTCTCGATGCCCATGAGGTCGCGCGCGATGAGGTAGAGCTCGCGCCCCGCCTGGAGCTTCGGCCGCGTCGTCGTGTAGCGCTTGACCTGCGAGAAGGCGTGGAAGGTGCACCTCTGGACCCTGGTGCGCGGCCAGGTCTCGCGCACGGCCTTGGCGAACCCGCTCCCGCCGTCGGTGACGACCACCTCGGGCGCCGGGATCGGCGCCATGAGGGCCGACCACGCCCTCGAGTTCTCCGACCTGGCCATGTACCAGGAGACCACCCGCTCGCCGCTGCAGCATATGAGCACGACGAGGTCGCGCGCGACCCAGATCCCGTCGACGTAGAGCACGCGGTGGAGCTCGCCGTCGGGGACGGGCATGGGCCAGACCTCCCAGAACTCGGCCGTCCTGCGCCTGAAGGACCGACCGCCGCCCGGCATCATGGCCTGCGAGTCCTTCGAGAGGAGCCAACCGAGGAACTCCTCGAGCCTCGCCGCGGTGTCGTCGTACCTCACCGTCGTCGACGCGCCGCAGGCCGTGCACCTCCACCGCTGGGACCCCGATGAGGTCCTGCCGTTGCGCTTGGTCCGACCGCCGCAGTAGGGGCAATAAACGGCCTTCATGGGCACCTCTTCCGAAAGGGTATTTAACGGTTCCGGAAGAGGTTATCTACCTGCGGGAACGATAGGCAACCGGACACACATTCTGTCCGAGCGGTTAAAAGCGGGCACGGAATTTAAACGGCTGAAAAAGGGGCATCGACCTGCGCCGATGCCCCTAAAGTAGACACACATTTTGTCCTATAAGCCCCGTCGCGCCAGTGCCTAAGCTACGCCATCGCGGGCAAGCTCCTCTGCCAGGGTTTCTGCCGGCATGGCCATAATCGCATCGAGCTCGGTGTCAACCTCGGGGATGCGCTTGACCTTCAGCTTGCGCACCAGGTCACCGCGGCACATCACGTGCATTGGCTCACGCAGAGCGCACAGGTCATCCAGAGGGCTCTCGCGCGTCACCAAAATGTCGGCCGCCTTGCCGCACTCGATCGTACCGGTCTCGCCGCCCAGCTCCAGCAGCTCAGCATTGACCTGCGTGGCCGTGTGCAGTGCAAACGCATTGCTCACGCCCACGTACTTGGCAAAATAGGCCACCTCGCGCCACATGTCGTACTGGGTCACGAACGGGCAGCTCGAATCCGTGCCCAAGCCCACCTTAACGCCGGCTTCCAGCGCCGCACGAGCACTCTCGATAATGCCCGAGCACACGATGTCGCCGTTCTTCTTTTGCGTATCAGTCGAATGAGTCTTCTCCGGATCGAGCAGTACAAACGGCAGCGCGGGGCTGATCGTGCAGGTCACGCTCGGCGCGCGTCCCTCGAGCTGCGTACCCGCGGCACCGTGATACAGCTCCAGGATCTCGGGGGTCATCGGAGCGCCGTGCTCGATTGTGTCGACGCCGGCCTGAAGCGCGGCCTTCACACCTTCGGTGCTCTCGACATGGGCCATGACCGGAAGGCCAACCTCGTGCGCCGCCCTGCACGCCGCAACGGCAACCTCGACCGGCATGCGCAGCACGCCCGGCTCGCCCACCTCGGTCGCGTCGAACACGCCACCCGTCACGAACAACTTGATGACATCGGCACCGCGCGCATACAGGTCGCGCACCTGCTGGGCTGCCTCTGCGGGAGTATTGGCCACCTGCGCAAAGAGGCCCGCACCGTGGCCACCCGGCACCGTGACACCCGTTCCCGGTGTCACCAGACGCGGACCCTGATACTTGCCGGCATCGATGGCGTTGCGCACGGCCAGATCGGCAAACAGCGGGTCGCCCGCGCCGCGCACCGTAGTCACGCCGCTTGCCAGCTGCTGCTGAGCGCTGCCCTTGAGAATATGGCGCACGATGGTGCGGCCCACCGGATTATCGAGCTTCTTCATCAGCGCGCCGGCATCTCCCGCCGAAACCGGCTTGCCCGAACCGCACAGATGCACATGCATATTGATGAGGCCCGGCATGAGATACGCACCTGCCAGGTCGATGACCTCGGCACCTGCAGGTGCTTGCGCCACGGCGCTCGGTCCCATCCAGGTGATGACGCCACGCTCGACGGCCACGGCCATATCGGGCTGCGGCTCCATATGCTCCGAACCATCCAAGACGGTCGCATTGATAAACAACGTGGGACGATCGGCAGTCGCCATATCGAGCTCCTCCCTCACGATTAACTTGAACATTTGTCCATTATTACCCAGTGCGGCAGGATTGCTGCGGACATATCGGTTAACGGAGAAAGGAGAAGATGCGGGGAACGGAATGCGTTGCAGTCCCATCCCAGCGACATCCGGGAAATGTCTCAATCTATAACAGGTAGACCGGGTTTTAGCAGCCAGATGTTACAGATCGAGATCTTTCGGCACCGCGCCCAACCTTTGTCTAAATCTGTAACAGGTAGACAGGTTTTCGGCCTCTAGATGTTACAGATCGAGACAAACTCGGCAGGAACAACCACATCCGCGTCAGTTGCACCCCTCAGTGCCCATACCACTGCCGTCTCCATTCCTCAGTCAAATCGACCCGCTGCGGAATGCCCGCCAGTCTCATCTTTTCAGCCAGCTTCCCCGGGTTCTTGAGTTCATCAAACGTAAACCTCAGTACCTTATGTCCGAGCATCGTCAGGTGGGACTCTCGCTGACGTTCTGCCACGAATGGACCGACCGACTCCCGATCCCCACCATCCTGCAGGGTATACTTTCCCTTTCCATCGAGCTCGCCGATGACACACGCCCCGTCCTCGAGCCGCCAGAAATAGTCGACTCGAAATACCTGATTCGGATCGAGCGGATCATGGAACTCCACCTGTAGCTCTGGCACCGGAAAACCGTATGCAATAAAGAACGCCCGAAAGCGAGACTCGCCTCCGTTTTCTGACAGCCCGTCCGCATACGACGCGATCACCCGCGCTCTGCGATATCCTCGCCTACCCTCGCAATCGATGCAAAGCCGCCCACAAAAGTCATCGCGCGATACGCCCTTTGCTCGCAATGCAGAATCGGCAATCGCCAGGCCATACGAAAACGGCGCACGCAGCAGGCAATCCTCTACCGTGCGCCAAAACGGCGTCACCCGCACGCCGTCGACTTGTTCAAGCGCACCCGCCGCCTGCGGACGCAACAGTCGGCATCCTGCACTCAGCGGCACCGAGCAACCTGTCTTAACAAGAAATCGTGGCCCGAGCAAATCATTCGGCACCTCCAGGCCCCACAAAAGCGCCGCGTCATAACCCCAAAACGCCCAATCGGGATGAAACTCCGCAAGCCCTTTGACGGTACGCAGCGCTCGCTCCGCCGGCGTCAACGCATCCCAATCATGTTGAAAGCAGAACAAATACGGCTCGGGCTCCGCAATATCATCGGTTCCCACATGACGCCGCAGCCACATGAGCTCGGCATTGTCGTGTGTCACAAGCAGCACGCCTTGTTCAGCCGCCTCCGTGAGCCTGACAAGCATCCTATTCCGCGCCAAGGTGTTACGTGTTGCATGCTTGTGTTTAAGAACGGTATTAGGCACTTCCATCACCACCACATCGGACAAATGGGCCATCGTCACCGTTGCCTCCGCTGGCAAATATCTCAATCTGTAACAGGAAGACCGACTTTTGGCCGCTAGATGTTACAGATCAAGACAAAAAGGCAGAAGGCAAGGCAGGCGACAACCGCCCACCCCCTACTCCCATTCCTGCTCGTAAATATTGAGCGACTTCACATACCGCCCCTGGGCGCCCATGATGTCGCGGACCAGGCGCAAAAAGAAGCTGATGCACGAG
Organism: Collinsella aerofaciens; assembly: GCA_047014445.1. Lineage (GTDB taxonomy): Bacteria > Actinomycetota > Coriobacteriia > Coriobacteriales > Coriobacteriaceae > Collinsella > Collinsella aerofaciens_BX. Next base: position 269,923 of record JBKXPS010000001.1, read on the forward strand.
GTGTCGAAACCGTCCTCGAGGTCCTCGGGATGCACCGCGCCCGGCCCGTCGACCGCCGTGTCGCTCAGGCGCGCGATGTCATACAGGTAGAGCTGCCCCGCCGTCAGCCAGACATCGTCGACGCACGCGAGTCGCACCGCAATCGCACCATCGTTCCAGTGCTCCTTTTGCACGATATGTGGGTCGTAGACGTCAAAGCGACGGTCGGTGCGCGTGTCCTTCAGCACGACCATGCCAGTCGCGGAATCCTTGTCCAAAATGCCAAAGCGCGAGAAATACTGCGTGTCACGCACCTGCTTAAGTCGCCCGAACGAAGCAGGAGAAATTGACGTTGGCGGCTCATCCACATACAGCTCCAACAGCGTCTTGCCGTGGCAATAGGGGCGCTCAAACAGCAGCCAATCGGTAAACGCCATGTTGTAGGCCATGATTTCGTTTTGAGAAGGTTCCTCACAATAGCTGAGCCACGGATCGACGATAATCTCGAACTGCTCGCGCGCCGGCTCCAGGAATTGAAACTTCCGCAGCATCCAAAAGTGAGCCATGTCGGCAATATCGTTGCCGACGGCTTCGGCCAGCTGTGCTCGGTCAAAAACTTGGTCAGTCATGGCATCCTCCTCAAACTGATGGACCTCAATTTGAGCTTACGAGGAGGGCGGGCAACCGAGGCAAGCGCGGGCAAAATAGGCCTTCGGCTGCAAACCAGATGCTAACCAAACACTTGACGGGACACTTGACCGAATGAGCGCACCGCAAGAAAACCGCAGGTAAACATAGACAGCCAGTTCACTCATTTGAGGCAAGCACCCGCTACCACCACAGAAACAGCAGAGCGCCACAGCCCCAAACGTCGACGAATGAACACCCACACGTCGACAAACGACAAAGTCGCCCGCGAACTCGCAAGGAGTGTCCCCGGACTGCCGGCAAAAAAGGAACGCCCCCAGTTGCGGCACTTGGGGACGATCCTTTTGGGCCGGCCGCTGGGGACAGCCCTTGACGATTCAGTTGTGGACAGCCGCCTTACAGCTCCAGCGCCTCGGCGACTTCGGCTGCGCAGGCCAGGGCATCGGCCATGGCGCTCACAACGAGCGAGCTGCCGTTGCGGGCATCACCGGCCACATACACCGGCGCGGCATCCACGGCGACACCCTCCGTGCGAGCCGCGAGGTGCGAGCCCTCGGCAGCCATCACCGGCAGCGGACGACCAGCGGTGGCAACAGGCACGCTCACCGCATCGAACACGCCATGCTCGGGACCCGTAAAGCCGCAGGCGATGAGCACCAGCTGCGCCGGCACCTCGTGCTCGGAGCCCGCGATGCGCTCGGGCTTTCCCGCCGACCAGTCCAGATCGACCACGCGCAGACCCGCAGCCGCACCCTTCTTGTCCAGCAACACCTCGAGCGTATCCACGCCCCAGGCACGCATCTCGCCGCCCATCGCAGCGATAGCCTCCTGCTGGCCGTAGTCGGTCTTCTTAACGTTGGGCCACTGCGGCCAGGGGTTGCTCGCCGCACGCTTATCGGGCGCAGCCGGCAAGAACTCAAACTGGCGCACGCTGCGCGCGCCCTGACGCACGGCGGTACCCACGCAGTCGTTTCCAGTATCGCCGCCGCCAATGACCACAACGTCCAGGCCGCGCGCGTTCACCGCGGGCTCGCCGCCATCGAGCACCGAGACGGTCGAAGCCGTCAGGTAGTCCACGGCATACACCACGCCCGGAGCATCCACGTTCGCAGCCGAAAGACCGCGGGGCGCACGAGCGCCGGCAGCCACCACGACGGCGTCAAAGTCATCGAGCTTGGCGGCAACCTTGGGATCGTTCACATCGGCACCCAGCTCAAACACAATGCCCAGCTCGCGCATGAGCGCCACGCGACGCTCGACCACGGACTTCTCGAGCTTCATGTTGGGAATGCCGTACATGAGCAGACCGCCCGGACGGTCGTCGCGCTCAAACACCGTCACGCGGGCGCCACGACGCGCAAGCTCCCATGCCGCTACCAGACCAGCAGGACCGGAGCCCACCACGGCAACCGTGGGTGCGCCCTCCCCTGCCGGCTCAAAGCGACGCGGACCGCCATTTGCCCACTCATGGTCGCTAATCGCACGCTCGTTGTCATGGATCGTCGTGGGCTGGCCATCGACCGAACCCAGGTTGCACGCAGCCTCGCAAAGCGCCGGGCACACGCGACTCGTGAACTCGGGCATGGGCGAGGTGAGCGACAGACGCTCGGCAGCCTCGTCCCAGCGGCCGCGGTACACCAGCTCATTCCACTCGGGAATCAGGTTGTGCAGCGGGCAGCCGCTCGGGCGCGCCTTGCCAAAGCTCGCGCCCATCTGGCAAAACGCCACGCCGCACATCATGCAGCGGCTCGCCTGGGCGCGGCGCGCATCGTCGTCGAGCTCAACGTACAGCGGATCGAAATCATGGCTGCGCTCCTCAACGGGGCGGAGCTCGTGGGTCACGCGATCGATATCAAGAAAAGCACCGGGCTTACCCATGGCACTTACGCCTCCTTCTTGGTCGAAGCAACGGGGCTGGCAGCCACGGACGCAGCGTCCACGGCACCGCCCCCAGCATCAAAGCGAGCGACATCCGCGGCACTCGCGCGACCGGTCACGATGTCAAACGCCAGCTCCTCAGCCTGCGCATGCGTCTTGCCGGCAGCCTCACCCGCGGCGACAATCGTCAGCACGCGCTCGTACTCGGTCGGAATGACCTTCACAAAGTGCTTGCCCATCGTCTCAAAGCTGTAGAGCAACTTAATGCCGCGCGGGCTCTGCGTCGCGTCCACGTGCTCCTGGATGAGCTCGCGAATCTGCGCCAGCTCGCCGGCCGTCGGGGCCTTGAGCTCAACGCTCTCGTGGTTCACACGAGCATCGAGCGTGCCGTACTGGTCAAAGACGTAGGCAACGCCACCCGTCATGCCGACGGCAAAATTCTGCCCGACCTCGCCCAGGATAAGCGCCAGACCGCCCGTCATGTACTCGCAGCCATGGTTGCCGCAGCCCTCGACCACCACGGTGGCACCGGAGTTGCGCACGGCAAAACGCTGGCCGGCCAGACCGTTAATGAAGCCACGGCCGCTCGTGGCGCCAAAGAACGCAACGTTGCCCACGATGATGTTCTCGTCGAACTTGTAGGTCGCATGCGGGTTGGGGCGCACCGACACCTCGCCGCCCGAAAGGCCCTTGCCAAAGTAGTCGTTGGCGTCGCCACACACGTTGAGCGTAATGCCGCGCGGCAGGAAGGCTCCAAAGCTCTGACCGGCCGAACCATCGCAATCGACGATGATGGAGCCGGCGGGCAGGCCCTCGGGATGTGCCCTGGTCACCGCGTTGCCCAAGATGGTGCCCACGCAACGGTTGACGTTGGCGATATCGGCGCGGAAGCGAATCGGACGCAGGTGCGCACGGGCATCGGCCGTATAGGGCACAAACAACGTGGAGTCGAGCGTCTTGTCGAGCTCGCTGTTCGCGGCCATCTGCGGCAGGAAGTGGCGACCGTCGGCGCCCGGAATGTGGGCACCGAACTCGCAGGTCGCGCTCGCCAGCACGGGCGACAGGTCGAGCAGATTTGCTTTGCGGTTGCCCGGGACCTCGATCTGGCGCAGGCACTCGGGATGGCCGACCATCTCGTCGACGGTGCGGAAGCCCAGGCTCGCCATGATCTCGCGCAGCTGCTCGGCAACAAAGAGCATAAAGTGCTCGACGTGCTCGGGCTTGCCGCGGAAGCCGCGACGCAGGCGGCAGTTTTGCGTAGCGATGCCGGCCGGGCAGGTGTCCTGCTGGCAGTCGCGCTGCATGAGGCAGCCCATGGAGATGAGCGGCATGGTCGCAAAGCCAAACTCCTCGGCGCCCAGCAAGCAGGCGACGGCAACATCGGTGCCGTCCATAAGCTTGCCGTCGGCCTCGAGCACCACGCGTGAGCGCAGCCCGTTTTGCAGCAGCGTCTGCTGAGCCTCGGCAAGGCCGAGCTCCAGCGGCAGACCCGCATGCCAGATAGAGTCGCGCGCAGCGGCACCCGAGCCGCCGTTATGGCCGCTGATCAAAATCTTGTCGGCGGCACCCTTGGCCACACCGGTGGCGATGGTACCGACGCCGGCCTCGCTGACCAGCTTGACCGACACGCGCGCGCCGGGGTTGGCGTTCTTAAGGTCAAAGATCAGCTCTGCCAGGTCCTCGATAGAGTAAATATCGTGGTGCGGCGGAGGCGAGATCAGGCCGATGCCGGGCGTGGACTGACGGACCTCGGCAATCCAGGGGTAGACCTTCTTGCCGGGCAGGTGGCCACCCTCGCCGGGCTTGGCGCCCTGGGCCATCTTGATCTGAATCTCGAAGGCGCTGCACAGGTAGCGGCTCGTCACGCCAAAGCGCGCGCTTGCTACCTGCTTGATGGCGGAGTTCTTGGAGTCACCGTTAGCCAGCGGGGTCTCGCGACGCGGGTCCTCACCGCCCTCGCCGGAGTTGGAACGGCCGTGCAGGCGGTTCATGGCGATGGCCATGCACTCGTGTGCCTCTTTGCTGATGGAGCCGTACGACATGGCACCGGTGTTAAAGCGGCGGACGATGTTGAGCGCGGGCTCGGCCTCGTCGAGCGAAACCGGCGTGCGGCCGCTGGCATCAAAGTCGAGCAAGTCGCGCAGGCGCACGGCACGGCCGGTGCGGTGCAGGCGGGCGCTGTACTCCTTAAAGGTGTCGTAGCTGTCCTCACGGCAGGCGGTCTGCAGCAAGTAGACAGTCTGCGGATCGATGAGATGATCCTCGCCGCCGAGCGGACGCCACTTGGTCAGACCCAGCGTGGGCAGCTGACCGGGAGCCGGGCTCTTAAGGATAGCGAGCGCGGCGTCGTAGCGCTCGTTTTGCTCACGCTCAACGTCCTCGACACCCATACCACCCACACGGCTCACCGTGCCGGCGAAGTACGCGTTGACGAACTCCGGCGTAAAGCCCACGGCCTCGAAGATCTGCGCGGAATGGTAGCTCTGCACCGTGGAGATGCCCATCTTGGACATGATGGAGACGATGCCGGCGGTCGCAGCCTTGTTGTAGTTGGCGATACCCTGTTCGGCCGTCACGTCCAGGTCGCCGCGTGCCGCCAGATCGCGGATGCACGCATGTGCGTTGTACGGATAGATGCCGCTCGCGGAGTAGCCCACCAGCGCCGCGAAGTCATGCGGGGACACGGCGTCGCCACACTCCACCACGATGTCGGCAAAGGTACGCACGCCGGCACGGATCAGGTGGTTGTGCACACAGCCCACGGCGAGCAGCGACGGCACGGGCACCTCGCCCGCAGCGGCGCGATCGCTCAACACCACGATGTTCACGCCGTCGCGGACCGCAGCCTCAACGTCCTCGGCAAGCTGCTTGAGCGCAGCCTGCAGCGCGCCCTTGCCCGCATCGCGACGGTACACGGCACGGAAGCGGCGGGTCTTAAAGCCCACGCGGTCGATGGCGCAGATGCGGTCAAACTCCTCCTCGCTCAGCAGCGGGCGCTCCAGGCGCACCAGTTGGCAGGCCGTACGGGAGTCCTCGAGCAGGTTGCCGTGGTTGCCCAGGTAGAGCGTGGTCGAGGTGACCATATGCTCGCGAAGGGCGTCGATGGGCGGGTTCGTGACCTGGGCGAACAGCTGATAGAAGTAGTCGAAGAAGGAACGCGTCTTCTTGGACAGGCAGGCCAGCGGCGCGTCGATACCCATCGAGGCGAGCGGGGCCTTGCCCTGCTGGGCCATGGGACGCACGACCTCGTCAACATCATCCCAGTGATACCCGAGCTTAGCCATGCGCACGGCGACGGGCACCTCGGCGTCCTCGGCGGGCGTTGCCACGGCAGGCTTATCGAGCGCGTCGACGGTCAGCGTCTCCTCGGCAATCCAATCGCGGTAGGGCTTTTCCTTGGCGTAACGGGCACGCAGCTCGTCGTTGTAGATGACGCGGCCGCGGGCAAAGTCGACCTCGAGCATCTGGCCCGGTCCCAAACAGCCGCTCGTCAGGATGTTCTCGGGGCTCACCTCGATGGTGCCCACCTCGCTTGCCAGCATAAAGCGACCGTCGCGCGTCACATAGTAGCGAGCGGGACGCAGGCCGTTGCGGTCGAGAGCAGCACCCAGCGTGCGACCGTCGGTAAAGGCGATGGCGGCCGGGCCGTCCCAGGGCTCCATGAGCATGGACTGGTAGGCGTCGTAGGCGCGGCGCTCCTCACTCAGGCTGTCATTGTGGTCCCACGGTTCGGGCAGCAGCATGGATGCGGCGCGCGTGAGCGGACGGCCGTTCATGACCAGGAACTCAAGCACGTTGTCCAGAATCGCGGAATCGGAGCCCTCGCGGTTGATGATGGGCATTACGCGCTCAAGATCGTGCTGCAGCACGGGGCTGTACAGGTTGGGTTCGCGGGCGCGAATCCAGTTGACGTTGCCCTTGAGGGTGTTGATCTCGCCGTTGTGGATGATAAAGCGGTTGGGGTGCGCGCGCTCCCAGCTGGGCGTGGTGTTGGTGGAGTAGCGCGAGTGGACGAGTGCCACGGCCGTCTTGACGGCGGCGTCGTTAAGGTCGATGAAGAAGCGGCGCATCTGCGTGGCGACGAGCATACCCTTGTACACGATGGTGCGCGAGCTCATGGAGCACACGTAGAAGATCTTGTCGCGCAGGGCAAACTCGGCGTCGGCCTTCTTCTCGATGGTGCGGCGGCACACGTACAGGCGACGCTCGAAGGCATCACCGGCGGGCGTGTCGTCCGGACGACCCAGGAAGGCCTGCAGGATAGTGGGCATGCAGGCGCGGGCCGTCTCGCCCAGATCGTGCGGGTCGACCGGCACCTCGCGCCAAAAGAGCAGCGGCACGCCGGCCTCGGCGCAGCCCTCCTCAAACACGCGGCGGGCATCCTCTACGCCCTTGTCGTCCTGCGGGAAGAACAGCATGGCCACGCCATAGTCGCCCTCTGCCGGCAGAATCTGGCCGCACTTTTGAGCCTCTTTACGGAAAAAGTGATGCGGAACCTGGAACAGGATGCCAGCGCCGTCGCCGGTGTTCTTCTCGAGTCCGGTGCCGCCGCGGTGCTCCAAGTTGACCAGAATGGACAGCGCGTCGTCCAGAATCTGGTGATGGCGCTCGCCGTTGATATCGGCAAGCGCGCCGATGCCACATGCATCGTGGTCGAATTCGGGGCGATAAAGGCCCTGCTGCTGAGCGGAATCTGCCTGCATCGCGATCCTCCCCTAGATATATAGACAGTCAGTTGAATAGGCATACTAGGAGCATCGCCGGCCCGTTGTGTTTCCCACCCGTTTCGAAACAATCGCGTAACGCACGTCCTACGAGTGGGTACCGCCGACTTCAAGGGCGACAACAAGGGCCCCAAGTTCGGCCTGCAAGCTCACCGCTTCAAACATCTCAATCTGTAACAGGAAGACCCAATTTTGGCGCCTAGATGTTACAGATTGAGATGTTTTTGAGAGACGGTTCCGAATGTCTCGATCTGTAACACGAAGGGCCGGTTTTGGCGGTCAGCTGTTACAGATCGAGTTTTTCCATAGGACCATTTCTTCCTGTCTCGATCTGTAACACCTAGACCCAATTTCCATCCTTAGTTGTTACAGATCAAGACATTTCGGCAGCCCCCTTTCACCATCCCATTCAAATACAACAATTTTGTTAGTCTAGGTTAACTTTTTAGCCTAAAACGGGTATCCTTTGCGGCGTCAAACAAACGGCACGCGTCCCGTGCCACATTAAGGAGGCCCCCATGGCAAACCAGGCAGACCGGCAGACGATGCAACTCGTCCTTATCCGTCACGGAGAATCCGAGTGGAACAAACTCAACCTGTTCACCGGCTGGACCGATGTTGAGCTCACCGACACGGGCCGCGAAGAAGCCGCCGCAGGCGGCCGTGCCCTCAAAGAAGCGGGTTTCGACTTTGACATCTGCTACACCTCGCGCCTCAAGCGCGCGATCCATACCCTCAACATCGTACTCGGCCAAATGGATCGCGAGTGGCTGCCCGTCATCAAATCCTGGAAGCTCAACGAGCGCCACTACGGCGCGCTGCAGGGTCTCAACAAGGCCGATGCCGCGGCGGAGCACGGCGACGAGCAGGTGCTCATCTGGCGCCGCTCCTTCGATATCTGCCCGCCGGCACTCGAGCCGGACGACGCGCGCGATCCCCACACCCAGGAGCAATACCGTGATGTCGCACCCGACCAGCTGCCCTATACCGAATGCCTCAAGGACACGATAGCCCGCGCCTGGCCTTATTTCGAAGACGAGATTCGCCCCCAGATGCTCGCCGGCAAGCGCGTACTCATCGCCGCACACGGCAACTCCCTGCGCTCACTCGTCATGAAGCTCGAGCACCTCACGCCCGAGGAGATCCTCAAGGTCAACATCCCCACCGGCGTGCCGCTCGTCTACACCTTCGATACCGAGTTCAACGTCCTCGATAAGCACTACATCGGCGACCCGGCAACCATCGCCGCCAAGATCGACGCCGTGGCCAATCAGGGCAAAGCGCACAAGTAGCCCCAACCCAAATCCGATGCGCGGCGCCGCACGACCCAAGCGCGGTGCCGCGCTGACCCTATGCAGGAACCGACCATGATCAACCATCTCAAACATCACTTTGGCTCCCGACGCACCGGTGGTCACGGAGGCCTAGACATTGCACGGCACATCGGCCCCGGGCTGCTCGTAACCGTCGGCTTTATCGACCCGGGCAACTGGGCCTCCAATATGGCCGCGGGCTCGCAGTTTGGCTACGCGCTGCTGTGGATCGTCACGCTGTCCACGATTATGCTCATCGCGCTGCAGCACAACGCGGCACACCTGGGTATCGCCACGGGCGCCTGTCTTGCCGAGGCCACGACACGTTACCTCCCCCGCTTCGTTGGGCGCGCGGTGCTCGGCAGTGCCTATCTCGCGACCATCGCCACCGCCATGGCCGAAGTCCTGGGTGGCGCGATTGCCCTTCAAATGCTCTTTGGGCTGCCCGTGCGCGCGGGCTGCGTCATCGTGGCGGCAGTATCGATGGCGATGCTCATGACGAGCTCCTACAAGCGCGCCGAGCGATGGATTATCGCCTTCGTAGGCGTGGTAGGACTCTCGTTTTTGGCCGAGCTTGCGCTGGTCAAGGTCGACTGGCCGCAGGCCGCCGCAAGCTGGATCACACCCAGTATGCCCAGCGGCTCGGCCGCGATTATCGTGAGTGTCCTGGGTGCGGTCGTTATGCCCCACAACCTCTTCCTGCACTCCGAGGTCATCCAATCCATGCACTTCGAAGGCCAAGGCGAGAAAGTTATCGAAGAGCGTCTACGCTACGAGCTCTTCGACACGCTCTTTTCGATGGGCGTGGGCTGGGCAATCAACTCGGCCATGGTCATCCTGGCCGCAACGACCTTCTTTGCGCACGGCATTGTCGTAGACGACCTCGCCGTCGCAGCGGCCACGCTCTCCCCCATCTTAGGCCCGGCGAGCTCGACCATCTTTGCGGTAGCGCTGCTGTTCGCGGGACTATCGAGCAGCGTGACAGCAGGCATGGCGGCGGGAACCATCACCGCGGGCATGTTCGACGAGGAATACGACATCCACGACCGACACTCATCGATCGGCGTTGCGGCCTGTTTCGTAGGCGCAGTGGCGGCGTGCCTAGTCGTCCCGAATCCTTTTGAAGGTCTCATCTGGAGTCAGGCGCTGCTGTCGCTTCAGCTGCCGATTACGGTCTTTGTGCTCATACGACTCACCAGTTCGTCCCGCGTCATGGGCAAATACGCCAACTCGCGCCCGCTCAACGCGCTGCTCGTAGGGATCGGTGTCGTCGTAACGGCTCTCGACATCGTGCTGCTAACGGGGATGTGATGGGACGGGGTACCCACCCAGGCAAACGTCTCGATCTGTAACATCTAGACCCGCTTTTGATATCTAGATGTTACAGATCGAGATCATTCCGAGGAACAGCTCTGTTTGTCTCAATCTGTAACAAGTGGACCCAATTATCACCGTTAGATGTTACAGATTGAGACAAACGGTCGGCCGGACTCACAACAGGCAGGATCGGCTAACAGCAGCCGTGATCCCTTGGGGACGGAGGAAAAGGGCCCCGGCCGAGAATTCGACCGGGGCCCTTGGACAGAGCTATGTTCGGCTGTTTGCCGTGTGTCTGTGAGCTACTCCTCGACGAGCTCAAACTGATCGGGACCAACGCCGCACACCGGGCACACGTAGTCCTCGGGCAGCTCGGGCGTATCGACCTCAACCTCGTAACCGCAAACGACGCACACGAACTTATACGTCTTCTTCTCCTCAGCCATGATGTTCTCCTCTCGAACGTGACTGGTGATGTACTTCGCTTATTAGTATATGTTCTCAATAAAATAATGCAAGTGTTTTTACAACAATTCTAGCCTTGATAGGACGAGGCCTTCGGAGGCGTCTTGCCCTTCAGGACCTTGTGGTAGTAGTCGTAGGTGAGCGGCGTCTCGTCGCTCAGGCGCTCGGCATCCTCGACCTCGCCGATAAACAGCAGATGCGTGCCCACATCTACAGTGTCGATCAAACGGCAGCTAAACAGGGCCGCCGCGTGCTCGGGCACATAGGGCATGCCCAGTGCCGTCTCGCGGGTCTCGTATTTGGCAAACTTGTCATAATCGCTGCTGGTGCGGAACCCAAAGTTACCGATGTAGAGCATGTCGGCGGTCTGATCGATCACGGTCAGCGCGAACGCTTTGGCCGATGCGATGACGCCCGAGGTGACGTTGTCCTTGTTCACGGCAACCGAAATGCGCGGCGGCATGGACGTCACCTGCACCGCAGTGTTGATGACGCAGCCGGCGCGCAGCCCGTCTGCCGCAGCGCTCACCACGTACAGACCACTCGGCATGGTAAAGAACGCAGTTTTGTCCATAACGATCACTCCCCTAACCCGGGTTGGTACCTTATGGATGTATGTACCCACAAAAAAGGCGGCGCCCATAACGGACGCCGCCCCATACACATATGTGCCAAGATTGCAGGTCAGCCAAGTCCCTCCACCAAGTTGCGGTGAAATAGTTCCTGCTTGTCGGGTATTTGGCCTCAAACAGGAACTATTCCACCGCAACTTATACAGAGCGCCTAGCGGTTACGTTCCTTAAGCGCGCGGTCAATCTCGCGCTGAACATCGCGCTTGGCCATATCCTCGCGCTTGTCGTAAAGCTTCTTACCGCGACCTAGGCCCAGCAGCAGCTTTACACGGCCGTCGGTATTAAAGTAGAGCTCCAACGGCACCAGCGCATAGCCGCGATTACGTAGCTTACCGTCAAGAAAATCAATCTCCTTGCGGTGCAGCAGCAGACGACGACGGCGATCAGGGTCGCGGTTCCACACGCCACCATGGCTATAAGGGTGAATATGCAGGCCCACGAGCCAGCACTCGCCGCCACGAATCAGTGCAAAGGTGTCGGTGATCTGGCACGCGCGCTCGCGAATCGACTTGACCTCGGTGCCACTCAGCTCAATGCCGCACTCAAAGGTCTCATCGATAAAGTATTCGTGGTGTGCCGAGCGATTCTTGGAGATGAGCTTGCGCTCGCGCTTACTGGGCATCGCTGGCCTCCTCGGTCCCATCGGCGTTTGAGCCCGCGGCGTCGCGCTTTGCCTTGCGCTCAGCATTGAGCTCGGCGTCGCTCTCGCGCACCAGTTTGATAATCGCCGCGCAGGCCTCCTCGCCCACCAAGTCGCGAGCACGCACTGTCAGGCGCGTCGCCTCCTGCTTGTCGCCGTCGCTTGCAGCATCGGTCGCGCACATAATCAGGCAGATGGTAATCTCGGCCGAAGGCGAGGTCGGCACGCCTTGCAGGGCCAGTTCACCCATCACGTGGTCGTCGCTCTCATCGGCGGCATCCGGATAGGTGGTATGGATCTTGTTGAGCAGGCGTGTCGTGTGTGCATCGTTGGGCGCTAAGCGCAGTGCCAGACGCGCGCAACCCACGGCCGCCGAGACGTTCTCGGTCTCGGGCTCCAAGAAGTACTGACCTAGATTGGCGTAAGCGCGGGCGGCACACTTACCGTCGCTCGCACGCTCCAGCACCGAAAACGAGAGCGATGCCCATTCCTGCTTGTCCTCGAGTGCGCGGAACAGCTCGGCCAGGTCCAAGCGATAGTTGCAGTTCATGGGGTCCCAACGCACAGCCTGCATCAGGGCATTACGAGCGCTCACATAATCCTGCTGGCGAATATAGGCAAACGCCATGTCAGAGTACAGGCGGTCAAACGGCACCTCGACCTGCACGAGCTCGCGCGGATCCTTCTCCACGCGGCGATAGGCCAAGCGCTCAAACTTGCTATCGAAGCTAAAGTATTGGCGCTTCTCCTCCGTCTTGCACTCGGCGTCGATATACTCCTCGGCGAGCTCCACCAGGCGCTCCAACAGCGGCGTCGCCGTAGCCAGGTCGCCCTGCGCCAGATAGTTCTCGGCATACGTGATGTCTTGCAAGCTGATGGGCAGATCCATGGCTACTCCTCGATCTGAGCGAAACACGGCAGACGCCGTATATACGGTCGATACACAAAACCCGGGTCTCTTGCGAGGCCCGGGCATTCATTTGTGGGTAGCCCGTACCAGATTCGAACTGGTGATCTCCGCCTTGAGAGGGCGGCGTCCTAAACCGCTAGACGAACGGGCCATATGTAGCAAATGCAATGGCTGGGATGGAGGGAGTCGAACCCCCATTGACGGAACCAGAATCCGCTGTCCTGCCATTAGACGACATCCCAATGACTGCATTGCTGCGCTCGGCTGTGCCTTTGCGCAAGAAAGAAATATACGGGAAGTCCCGCCATGACGCAAGCCCCAATTTTGACTTTTTTGAAATTCGGTCAAATTGGCCTAATTTCGTCCAACCCGTGAAGGACCTGTGAAGCCGACCGCTGTACACGAAGGGCAAAACGCCGCGAGCGGTAGCCGTCAACCGTTGGCAGATTCTACCGCGAAAACGATAGCACCAGGCAACACAATCGAAGTATCAATGATCGCGTAGATATCGAGGCGCCATGGACGAAGAGCTTGATTACCTATGGGAGACCCTGGGCCTCGAGATCACTGCCGACCTTTGGCCCGAACGGGACAAAATCCATCCCACGCTGCGCCCCGCCATCACGGTGATGCAGGCAAACTACCGCCGCGCCTCATTTTTGATCATGCGGACGTCATGGCATGCGGCGCTCCCCGACCTCAAGCGCATCCAGGCAAGCCTCGTCGAGCTGTCCGGCATGCCGACCGTCATATCCGAGACGAACCTGGAGCGGCGGCAGCGCGAGCGCCTGCAGCGGCAACGGATTCCGTTTATCTGCCCCGGCATTCAGGCATACCTACCCTTTATGGACGAAGAGTACTGGAGCGACACGCCCGACAAGCACGTAAAGATCTACGACCCACACGAATGGGCGCAACTGGAGGACTGACTGGGGCAGGCCCGCCGGCGGAAAGTGCGTCCCAGATTTCAAGCTCAAACTGGTCCCCACTTTCCCGTAGGGCCCTCAACCGGAAACCGTGCCCCAGAATCAGCGCTCGAAACGGGACACACTTTCCGCAGCCGCTACAGCAACGCCTCGGTCCAAGCCGCTTCCCTAAAGCCGGGGATCGCAAAGTCGTCGCCCACCAGCAGCGGGCGCTTAACCAGCATGCCGTCGGTCGCCAGCAGCTCGCAGCATTCCTGGTCCGTCATACCCGCATCCAGGCGCGCCTTCAGACCCAGCTCTCGATATTTCATGCCCGACGAGTTAAAGAAGCGTCGCACCGGCAGTCCCGAACGAGCAATCCAGGTCGCAAGTTCCTCAGCCGCGGGATTGTCCGTAACGATATCGCGGTCGATATACTCAACCCCATGTTCGTCCAGCCATGCCTTGGCCTTTTTACAGGTCGAGCACTTGGGATATTCAACAAACAGTACGGTCATGGGAATCCTCCGAATATAGATCGGCCAACGCAGGTGCGCACCATACGAGGCGCCTTAGCATGATGGGCCAATTGTAGCCCACGGGTCACACGCTAAACGAACCGTACCCCGAATCCGCGTTTGATGAACGGCAGCAGCTCCATTGCCTCGGGCGTGATATGGCCCGCAACGTTCATGCGCTTGTCACCGGGAAGATCGACCCGCGCAATCTCAAGCTCGCCTTCGTAGCGCCCATAGCCGCTATTGCTCACAGCGATCGACCCCGTCTTTCGCGGCAGGCCGGCACCGGTATCCGTCGGCACGGAATCCGGCTTAAGCGTCGTGCGCGACTCCTGAGACCTAAAGATGAGGGTACTCGAATCGGGCCGGTCGTGATGAATCTGCCCGCGCACATAGGCATAGCCGGGGTCAAGCTCGCATTGCAAATCCACGTATCCGGCGGAAACTTGAGCAAACTGCGCCCAGCCCGCATCGGAAAGATCGGGGTCGCCGACCAACACAATGTCGCAATCGGCGCCATGTGCAAGCTCAAGCATGTTGAGGGCAACCTTTGACGCGCGACCGCGCTGCTCCTCAGCCGTCGGCAGTCCTTCGAATACCGGCCCGCGAACGTTGGCATCACCCGGCACAAAAGCCATGATTTCGAAGCCAAGCGCCGCAAGACGAAGATTCGTCCGAGCAATGTCTTCCAGAGCTAAACCGGTATAAGGCTTGGGATAAAAATTGTGGCAGGCGGCAAAACGAGTCACATCGGCACCGGCTTCTCGCCACGATGCGATTTCATCAGAACTCACCGTCGATGCATTAACCACAATGTGAAATACACCGGACAACTCCGCGACCCGCTGGGCGCTAAAGCCATAGTCCAAACGAAGGTATTCGAGCCCCAGGTCACGCAGATCCTCGATACGCTCAAGCCCGAGCAAATCGCACGTGCGCGGCCCCACATCGGCAATGAGCGCAATGCCGCGGGCGGAAAGCAGCGACAGCACATGACGGACCTTATCGGCATAGGCCGCTCCCCCATCCTCGGGAATATGCAGCGAGGTAAACGCATAGCGCGCACCCGCCGCGGCACCACGCTCAATCGTCCGCTCAATATCCTGCAGAGGGCTGGAAAGATAAATCGAAATACCCGTTTTCACGCTTCAACGCTCCTTTAAAAAAGGCCGGCGGAGCAGTTAGCCCCGCCGGCACAACCATAGCATCAAGAGATCTGCGGCACGTCAAGACGTTCGAATGACATGGCACGCAGCATCAGGCTACTCGCCAAAAAACTCGTTGATCTTCTGCTCGTCGACGCCAAAGAACCACGTCAGGACAAAGCCGGCGGCATAGGCAAGCAGCATAGCGGCAACGTAGCCGAGCTGCTGGCCAGGAACGACGATCAGCAGGCCAAACAGACCGGAAACGCCCTGAGAAACCGTGCCGATGTGAAGCAGCGCCGCGAGCGCGCCGCCAAATCCGGCACCCAGGCAGGCCGTCACAAACGGACGAACGAGCGGCAGCGTAACGGCATACATCAGAGGCTCGCCCACGCCCAGGATGCCAACGGGGATGGACTCGGCGACATACTTCTTGAGCTTGGCGTTCTTGGTCTTAAAGTACAGCGCCAAACCGGCACCGACCTGGCCGCCGCCAGCCATCATAAGGATGGGCAGCAGGTAATTGATGCCCTTGGTAGCACCGTCGGGATCGTTGAGCATAGCGTGAATCGGCGTGAGCGCCTGATGCAGGCCGACGGACACCAGCGGCAAGAAGCCTGCCGACAGGATATAGCCGCCCAGGACGCCCAGCTTCTCGAAGATAAAGGTGAGGACGCTAAAGATCGCGGTCGTCAGCCAAGCGCCAACCGGCTGGATGACAAGCATCAGAGCAAAGGCGCCGATGATGAGCACCAGCAGCGGGGACAGGAACGTATCGAGCGCGTTGGGCATGACCTTGCGAATCTGACGCTCCATCCAGGCGAAAAACGCACCAGCGATGAGAGCCGCGATCATGCCGCCCGCTGCGGGGTTGTACTGCGCATTGGTGAGCGGCAGCAGAATGGCAGTGGCAGAATCAGCAGCGCCAGGCGCAAGCAGGGGCATGGCGCTGTTGGCGATACACATCATGCCGGCGATACCGCCCAGCGCAGCGGAGCCACCAAACTCGCGTGCCGCGTTATAGCCCACCAAGATGGGCAGATAGGCGAAGAGGGCCCAACCCATGGAACGAATGCCCTGGTACCACCACTCGCCTGCAAGCGCGCCTGCCGTCGAGACGTTAATGACGTTGCAGATACCGTTGATGAGGCCAGCCGCAATGATGCCGGGAAGCAGGGCGACGAAGACATTGGAAATCTTCTTGAGGAAGGCCTGAACCGGCTTGGACTCGTACTTGGCCTTCTGCGCGGCCTTGTTTGTGGCCGCAGCGTCAACCACGCTCTCATCAGCAACGCCTTTCGCAAGGCCGGTGAGCTTGGAGAACTCCTCGAGCACCTTATTCACCTTGCCCGGACCCAGCACAATCTGCATCGTGTCGTCCTCGACCAGGCCCATCACGCCGTCGAGTGCCTTAATACCCTCCGTGTCGACGTTGCCCGTGTCTTTGACGGTCACGCGCAGGCGCGTCATGCACGCCGCGTTTGCCAGCACGTTGTCTTTTCCGCCCAAAAGGTCCAGCAGCTTTTGAGCCAGCTCTTTGTTCGTCATAGCTCCTCCTTGTATTGGGTATCTCTTCTTGATGTCATATCTGCTCACGCCGTGCACCTATTGGGCATCGGCGTTGCCCTTCTCATGGCCACTCACCGCAGCACGGACATGGCCGCGCGCCCGCTCGAGAGCCACCGCAGCCTGCTCGACATCGCAGTCCAGCAGCACCGAGACAATAGCGGTCTTTACGTGGCCGCCGGCATCTGCAAGCGCCTGAACAGCGCGCTCGCGCGTGCAGCCGGTCGCCTCCATCACGATGTTCTGGCCGCGCACCACCAACTTCTCGTTCGTCTGCTGCACATCGACCATCAGGTTTTGGTACACCTTGCCAATCTTGACCATGGCACCGGTCGAAATCATATTGAGAATGAGCTTTTGGACCGTTCCCGCCTTGAGCCTCGTTGAGCCGGTCAGCACCTCGGGACCGGGCACGGGCTCAATGGCAAGATCTGCACTCTCCCCGATCTTCGACCCTTGGTTACAGGCAATTGCGATGGTCTTGCACCCAGTTGCTTTGGCGTACACAAGGCCGCCCACCACATAGGGAGTACGACCGCTTGCTGCCAGGCCAACGACAAGATCCTTGTCCGAAAGTCCACGCTCCCGCAGGTCGCTCGCGCCAAGCTCCTCGCTGTCTTCGGCACCTTCGACAGCCTTGATAAACGCCGTCTCGCCTCCGGCAATGAGCCCGACAATCAGATCGGGTGACACACCAAACGTGGGCGGGCACTCCGAAGCGTCGAGCACGCCCAGACGACCACTGGTGCCTGCACCCATGTAAAAGACGCGCCCGCCGCGCTCGAGTGCCTCAGCAGCCCAGTCGATTGCTGTGGCAACCTGGGGCAACACTTTCGTGACCGACTGGACGGCACGAAGATCCTCATCGTTCATCGTCGTGACGATTTGCAGCGATGTCATCGTATCGAGGTCCATTGACCTTTGATTACGCTGTTCAGTCGTGAATTTTGTTAAATCGAGCATTTCATTCACCTCATCTTTCCTGTTTCTCGATGTAGTTTTGCTTAATGACATGCGTCGCCCGCTCGTAGTCGCTGGCAACGTAAGCAGCGTACAGGGCATCGACAACCATAAGCTGGGCCATACGCGAGGCCATGGCACCGCTGCGGACCAAGGGCTCGCTTGCAGCAACGCCGAGCACGGCATCGGCCATGGTGGCAAGCTTGGACGATCCGTCTACCTTGGTCACGGCCACAACGGGACAGTTGTGACGTTGAGCCTCGACGGTGCAGTCCAGCACTTCTTGCGTTAAGCCCGAGTAGCTAAAGGCGATTGCCATATCGCCCTCATGCATGTTCTTGGCACACAGGAGCTGATCATGCCAGTCGTCGTACAGATGGCACTCTTTGTCAACACGCATGAGCTTTTGCGCTAGATCGTGCGCGACCAAACGAGAGGCACCGATACCGAACAGATTGACCGCGCGTGCCCGCTTAAGATGGGCCGCGCATCGCTCCAAGACGGTGTAATCGAGCGTTCGCGCCGTCGCCTCGATTGTGCGCACGTTGCTTTTCATCACCTTCCCCACGATACGTTCGACGCTGTCGTCCATGGAGATGTCCTCGAGGGCAACGTCTTTCTTGTCACCCAAGAGCGCCAGTTCGGCAATCAGTTCGCGCTGGAACTCCTTGTAGCCCGCAAAACCCAAGCGCTTGCAAAAACGCAAAATGCTCGAGGGCGAGGAGAACGTGGCATCGGCAAGACCGCGGACGGACAGCCCGACCACCTCATGCGGATGAGCACTCACGTATGCGATGACATTGCGTTCCGCCGGACTCGCGCTGAGCTCACGCTCGCGAAGCCTTAAAAGCAATCCGTTTGTCATCTCAAACACCTCCGTTGAGAAGAATTAAAGACCAACGAACGATTCGTACCGGATATAAACAGCTTTTACGGTACATTGTGCCGCATCGTGGCGCACAAAGGGCGAGCGTTCTACCGCTCGCCCCTCAAATCCGACCGCTCGGAAATACGCGCGACACAAAATGATTCATCGAGGTCGCATTATTCGTAACAGGGTTGTTAACGACGTTTCGCATGGGCGCCAATGGGACAGGTCGCGCGCTGAACCAGTACCGCCGCCAGCAGTACCAACAGCATGGCGGCAATGTAGCCAGCGGCGTCAAAGCCCAAATCGACTACGTCGAAATGCCTTCCGGGAACAAAAATCTTATGCACCTGATCGCCGACGGAGCAAACGACGCAAAAGGCTAAGACAGACACACGCCACAATCGAGTGGGCGACACGCGCTTATCCAAGCACGCCACCGTCAACGAGGCAAACAGTCCTACAAAGAAGAACTCAACGGTATGTGCGACGCGACGAATGTTGGCACCCATCCACAGACGAACGGGCGCAAGCGGGTCGGGATGAACGGTGGCAGTCGTTGAGCCCGCGCCCCCGACGGCATCTCCCGCCTGGGTCTCCCCCGCAGTCTCGGACTGCACGCTGACGCTTTGTCCTTCCACCGCGCGCGCAGTGGACTCGCTGAGCGACGACGTCTGCTCCACGTTTTGCTCCGTCAGCATCCAAATACTTGCCAGCGTCACGACCAGCAGGACAACCGAAATCCATCCGACTATGTGCTTCACACGCGCCAAGGGCTAACCTCCGTCATTTTTTGAGCAGCAGCGAGTGTACCCCCAAATGCAGTTGTCGCCGTAGCGAAATCCAAAATGTTCGAATCGGGGCGCCAAAGGACCGTGACGCCCCTACTCCATCTCGCGTATCCAGCGATCGAACGTCCCCACACACACGCCTAGCCGCTTTGCCGCCTGACTCCGCGTGATATCACCCGCCTCATAGGTATCGCGCACCAGCTCAAATTGCGGAGGACAGGGCTTGCGGGGCCGGCCAAAGCGCACGCCGCGCGCTCGTGCCGCCGCAATGCCCTCGGCTTGGCGCCGGTGAATGTTCTCGCGCTCCACCTGCGCCACATAGCTCAGCAGCTGCAAAACAATATCGGCAATCAACGCACTCGTCACGTCCGACCCACCACAGTCTCTGGCGCGCGTGTCGAGCAATGGCATGTCCAGTACCACGATGGCGGCGCCGAGCTCTTTGGTTATGCACCGCCATTCCTCGAGGATCTCGCTGTAGTTACGGCCCAGCCGATCAATGGAAAGTACCACCAGCACATCACCGGAATCCAACGCGCACAGCAGCTCGCGATACCGCGGTCGATCGAAGTCCTTGCCGCTCGCATGGTCGGCAAAGATATTCGCCGGTTCCACGCCATAGGCGCCCAGCGCATCCAGCTGCCGATTCAGATTTTGATCACGCGAGCTCACCCGCGCATACCCGTACACCGTTGTCATCTCATCCCCGCTCTCTCGTAAACCTCCAAAAAGGAACAGGTTTATTTTGGTAGGTTTTAACTCCCCTATAGCAGGCGGAAGACGCAAGCGCGGGCGGCAAGACGATTGATGCGCCACAAAAAAGGCGGCCCCAAAAGACCGCCCCGTTCTCTATCAATCACCAAATTCCGGCTAATGAATAAGCCTGAAATCCAAGTGCCCGCGCGTGGTGTTGACGCGCGAGACCTCGATGATCACGCGCTGTCCCAGCTCATAGCGAGTCCCCGTGTCGGCGCCCGTGAGCGTGAGCGCGTCCTCATCAAACTCGAACCACTCGTTGCCCAGGCTCTTGATCGAAACCAAACCCTCAACCTGTGTCAGATCCAGGCGCACAAAGAGGCCCATGCTGCTGACCCACGAGATCGTTCCGGCGTAGCGCTCACCCAGGCGGTCCTCGTAGTACTGGGCGATCTTGATCTTTTGCGTCGCATGGCTGGCGGCGTCGGCCGCACGCTCGGCATCGCTGCACGCGCGGCAGATTTGCGGCAGGATGCGCGGCAGAGACTCGCGACCCTTACCGATCAGCCGCGGCGTACGCACCAAGGCGTCCTTGCCGCCCAGCTGCTCATAGGCCAGCTGCAACTTGAGTACGCGATGCACTACCAGGTCGGGATAGCGGCGAATGGGACTCGTAAAGTGGCAATAGCACGGCGCGGCAAGTGCAAAGTGGCCCTCGTTGCGCGGCTTGTACAGTGCGCGCTGCATACTGCGCAGCAGCAACGTGTTGACGAGTGGCGCGTTAGCCGTACCGGCTGCGGCATCAACCGCCGCCTGCAGCTCGTCGGGGCTTCCCAGAGCAATGCCGGACGCGCGACGGTCATCGATGATACCCAGCTGTGCCAGCGCCACGGCGGCACCGTGCAGGCTGTCGGGACTGGGATCGTCGTGCACGCGATAGCAAGCCTCGATATCGCGGTCGGCCAGCCACTCCGCCACGCACTCGTTGGCCAGCAGCATGGCTTCCTCAATCAGCGACGTGGCACACGAGCGCTCACGGGCAACGATCTGCACGGGCACACCGTCCTCGTCCAACAGCGCACGAATCTCGGCCGTATCAAAGTCGACCGAACCGCGCGCGCGACGAATACGACGGCGAAGCTCGGCAAGCTCGTTGGCAGCTACGAGGAAATCCCCCAAGTCGACGTTATAGCCGCGAGCGGTTTCCTCACACGCAAGCCCGCGATCGAGCTCTTCCTCGCGCGACGCTTCAACCGCGGCAACATCCTCGGCGGCACCCTCCAGCACCGAATACTCCACCGCACCGGCACGTACCAGCAGCGCCTCGGCGCCGTCGTAGTCCATGCGCACGCGCGAGCGGATCACGCTGGGATAGGGATCGTAATGGCGCACGCGACCCTGCGCGTCGAGTTCAATGTCGACGGTAAACGCCAAGCGGTCCTCGTCGGGACGCAGCGAGCACAAATCGTTCGACAGGCGCTCGGGCAACATGGGCAGCACGCGATCGGCAAGATACACCGACGTCGTGCGATGGCGGGCTTCCAGATCGATATGTCCGTCCCAGGCAACATAGTGCGAAACGTCGGCAATATGGACACCCAGCTTGTAGCCACCCTCGGGCGTGCGCTCCAGCGAGATGGCGTCGTCAAAGTCGCGCGCGTCGACCGGGTCAATCGTAATGACAAAGCGGTCGCGCAGGTCTCGGCGGAGCGGGTCCTTGAGTGCCGAGGCCACATCGAGCGAAAGTGCCTCGGCCTCGGTTAGCGCGGCCTCGGGATACGTATCGGTATAGCCATAGCGCGCCATCACATACTGAACGCCCAAATCGGGCGCATCGTCGCCGCCAATACGGCGCTCGATCGTCACGGTGCCCGATTCCAGGCGCGTCGGATATGTCAGAATGCGTGCGACGACCGCATCACCCGGATGAACGCCCAAGCGCTCCGCCGAGGTGTCCTCCGGCAGAATAAAGAAATCGGCCTTAAGGCGAGAATCAAGCGGCTCGATCACCCCGAGCGGGCCGGCGGTCTGGTACGTGCCCACCACACTAATGGCTGCACGCTCGACGACGCCCTCGATTACGGCGCGTCGCTCGCCATGCGGGCTGTTCTTAATGCTCACGGCAACGGTATCGCCGTCCATAATCTCGCGTTTGCCGCGGCCCATGACCTTGTAGTCGCCGTTTTCGGTTACAACGTAGGCGCTATGCTCATGGAGTTGCACGCGTCCGGTCAGACTCGGGCGACGCTCGCTGCGCACCGGCCCGCGCTTATTGCGAGCTCCACGCTTATGCTTGTTATTGCGCCCCATGGCGCCTCCTTACTATCGATGGCCGTTTACACCCCAAGAGTCTACCCAAATGATCCCTAGGGGACGGCAGGATTGCGGATCGCATAGCTAGACCAGCGCCGCGATGATCCGCAATCCTGCCGTCCCCTAGGGATCAAAAAACGGGCCGCCCCAAAAGAGACGACCCGTTGAAGGAACGAATTCCGGCCACGCCTACACGCGCAGATAGCGGCGCATGGCGATGGCGGAACCAAAGAGACCGATAATGACGCCGACCAAAATCAGCGCGGCGTAGGTCACCAGGTAGTACTGCATCGGCAGCGCAAACGACATCCAGCCGATGCTCTCCTGCAGACGCGGAACCATCAGGTTACGCAGCAGCTCCAGCACGCCGATGGAAAGCAGCGAGCCCAAAATGGCCTGCAGCACGCCCTCGGTAATGAACGGCCCGCGAATGAAGCCGTTGCTTGCGCCCACCAGACGCATGATCGCGATCTCACGACGACGCGCCGTAATGGACAGGCGAATCGTGTTGTTAATGAAAATGAACGCGATAAAGGTCAGCAGGCCGACGAGCACCACAGCGGCGAGGCGGACGTAGTTCGTCACCTGGAACAGGCGGCTCACTTCCTCCTGGCCGTACAGAACGCTCGCGTTGACGTCGCCGTCGTCCGCAATCTTCTGAAAATCGGCGTTCTTCTTGAGCTTCTGGGCCGTGCTCTCGACCTTGGACGGATCGTCCATCTCGATGGCAAACGAAGCCGGCAGCGGATTCTGACCGTCGAGCGCGCTCATGGTAGCGTCGGCGTTACCCGACATCTTGCTCGTGTACTCGGCCAGCGCGTCGTCCTTGTCCTTATACGTCACGGACTTGACGTTGCTCCACGTCTTGAGCTCGGCCTCAAAGGCCTGAACATCTGCCTGGTCGGCGTCATCGCTAATAAAGGCGTTGATGACGACCTGATCCTCGACGGTGCCGATCACGGAGTTCAGCATCGCGGAACCCATAATGAACAGGCCGATGATAAACAGCGAAAGGAAAATCGTGATGACGGCGCCGAGCGAGGTGGTCCAGTTACGGAAGAAGTGGCTGATTGCCTCTTTGAGCGAGTAACCTACGTTAGTTGGTGCCATAGTTGCCGTAACCTCCCCTCTCCTGGTCGCGGATTACGTGGCCGCCCTCGAGGGCGATCACGCGACGGTGCATGCTATCGACCATCTCGCGGTCGTGCGTAGCCACGATCACGGTGGTGCCGGTGCGGTTAATGCGCTCGAGCAGCTTCATAATGCCCAGCGAAATCGCCGGATCAAGGTTGCCCGTGGGCTCGTCGCAGATCAGCAGCGGCGGGCGGTTGACCATGGCGCGGGCGACGGCCACGCGCTGCTGCTCGCCACCGGAAAGCTGGTCGGGCAGCGAGTCCATCTGGTCGGCCAAACCGACCAGACGCAGCACCTCGGGCACCTGACTGCGAATGACGCCCTTGGGCTTGCCGATGCACTGCAGGGCAAACGCCACGTTTTCGTAGGCGGTCTTTTGCGGCAGGAGCTTAAAGTCCTGGAACACGGCGCCGATCTGGCGACGTAGGAATGGAACCTTGCGGTTCTTGATCTTCATAAGGTCCTGACCGGCGACCAAAATGCGGCCGCTCGTGGGCTTGACGTCGCGGTTGAGCGTCGACAGCAGCGTGGTCTTGCCCGAGCCGGAGTGACCGACCAAGAAGACGAACTCGCCCGGATAGATCTCGATGTTAATGTCGTCGAGCGCGGGCTTGTTGGGCTGCGCCGGGTAGATCTTGGTGACGTGCTCCATAAGGATGACGGGCTCGACACCGGCCTGCTTGGCCATCTTTTTGCGGCTGGCCTGCGGGTCGATGGGCGCAAACACCGACGTGAAGTCGGGGTTGTTGAGCGCATTGTCGAGGCTTGCGACCTCGGCGGCCTGATCGCGCTCGACCACGGGAGCCGCAGGCTGTGTGGGGTCGGGAATGCCGGCAAAAAGACCGGACTGCGCGGGCTGCGGCGCGGGAGCCGCAGGGGCCATGGGATCGGGGATGCCGGCCATGGTAGGCTGCGGCGCGGCGGCGCTCGTCTGAGGCTGAGCCACGCGGGCGGTCACCGCCTGAACGGGCTCAAAGCCGGCCGTGCCGGAAAGCGCAACATCGTTGTTGGGGTTGTAGGCAAAGGGATCTGCCGCCGGCTGTGCCTGATCTGCCGGCTGTGCGGGGATCGGGCTAAACAGCTGATCCTCTGAATCCGGAGTGGCGAAACGACTGCCCGCGACGCTCGGCTGCGTCTTGGGGGCTTCATCGCCCGCACCGGAGGTACGGAAGTGGTTACCCACTGGTGCTCCTTATCGTCGTGCGTTTAAACTACATGAGCGCTTTGTATTTTAGCAGCATTGCCTTTGCTGCACATAAGAAGCATGGCGGGCTTTGGGTTCTGTCCGGCCGGGCGCAGGGTTACCTCCCAAATCGTCCTCGCGCATGGCCGGCATTTGTCCTGCTCCTGCGGAGCTGCGGACAAACGCCGGCCTGCGCTGCGGAAAGATTTGGGAGGTAACCCTGTGCCCGGCCTGCGGCCACTAAGGGACCGATGCGTTCAAGAAGTTGCGGTGAAATAGGGACTGTTTTAGCAGTTAAAAGCTCTAATCAGTCCCTATTTCACCGCAACTTATATTGGGGCTCATTGTTGCGCAACTTTGGTTGGGAATATCGCTTTACAGTTAAGTTAGATGGATGGTTCCAGGCTTGCTGGAGGTTGATATGGTTTGTCCTTATTGTGGTGCTGAGCTTGCTGATGGGGCTCGGTTTTGTGTGGGATGTGGGGCTGAGCTTGACGGGACACAGGCTATGCCCGTAGCCAACCCTGCGGTTGCGCCGGCACCTGTGGGTTCGCCCGCTCCCAGCAAGAAGCCCAAGAAAGGCGTCGTGATCGCTATCGTCTGCGCGGCGGTAATCGTTGTTGGCGGGGGCGGTGGGCTGGCGTATCACCTGTATCAGCAGCATGTTCAGGAGCAGGAGCAGTATGAGTCGGCGCATTCCAAGCATGCGCTCGTGGTGAGTGTAAAGGCTGAAGGTTGGGACACCGATAACGGCGCTTCTCGTGTGCCGGTGCGCGTAAAGGGCAAGACGGTCGACGGAAAGAAGGTCGACAAGGTCGAATATGTCGCTTCTGACGGCTCGGGCATCAAGCTTATCCAGGGCAAGTACACGCTCAAGGCGGCAGGCTCCCCCATCGCCGCCGATGGCACTATCTACCAGGTGCCTTGCACAAAGGCCGAGCTCACGCTCGACGACGCTTTTGCCAAGGGCGAGAAGATTGACTTGGCAGAACTCGCCGAGCAGGATTCGGTTTTGGACTTTACACCCATCGATGCTGTCGACGTGACCGACGACGAGATCAACGACGCCGTGACACTCGCCATGGCATACAAGGGCAAGGACGCGCCCAACGTCGATGCACTGCAACACGCCGCAACGAACCGCCGCGACACCGCCGTCACGGCCAAGAAAGCCGCCGAAGAGGAAGCGGCGCGCCAAGCCGAGGAACAGCGCAAAGCCGCCGCACGCCACATCGAGGCCCAAACCTTCAGTGTCGACCTGCCCGAGTACTGGGATGGTAGGGTGACAGCAGAAGTCGACGGAGATGTGATAGGGCTGTACTCGACTGCCTTTCCAGATAAAGAGCTTGGATATCTTGCCATGAAAAATGAACCGTATGGAAACGCGGGAGATATCGAGTGCGGCCGTATTCGCGACATCAAGCTCGACGAAAACCACTATGTAAAACTAGTAATTTATCGTTGGGCCTTTGATGCGGGGCAAGACCATTTATCAAAAGCTGAATATCGTCTTAACTTGTGTTCAGATGATGCCGCACGCGAGATAGTCGACCTCCAATCGTTGGGGACAATCTCCTACGACTCCATTCTTGCTGATATGGTTGCGGCAAATGACGCTAATGTCGCAGCGGTATGCTGGCCAGACGACATCTTTGCCAACGCCCTCGCCCCGACCGTGAAGCTCCTCTAACCGTTTCTCCCCCCAAACGCAAAGCCGGGGTGCCCCCACATGGAAGGCACCCCGGCTTATTTATTGCCCAATACGGGGACGGCTCTCAAGTTAAGGCAGCGCAAAACGCCTTAGGCCAAGAACTCCTTGGTGGTCGCCACGATGTTGGCGGCGTCCAGGCCGTACTTGTGCAGGAGCTCGGCACCCGGGCCGGACTCGCCGAAGGTGTCGTTGACACCGATCTTCTTGAGCGGCGTCGGGCACTGCTCGCACAGGACATCGGCAACGGCGCTGCCCAGGCCACCGATCACGGAGTGCTCCTCGACGGTCACGACGTGACCGGTCTTGGTGGCGCTCTTGACGATCAGGTCGGCATCGATGGGCTTGATGGTGTGCATGTTGATGACCTCGGCATCGATGCCCTCGGCAGCAAGCTGCTCAGCGGCCTCGAGCGCCTCGCCGACCATCAGGCCGCAGGCGATGATGGTGACGTCGGTGCCCTCGCGCATGACGATACCCTTGCCTACCTCGAACTTGTAGGTCTCGGGGTCGTTGATAACCGGCGAGGCTAGACGGGCGAAGCGCATATACACGGGGCCGTCGCACTCGTAGGCGGCGCGCGTCACGGCGCGGGCCTCGACATCGTCGGCGGGAACAATCACGGTCATGCCGGGGATGACGCGCATGAGGGCGATATCCTCGCAGCACTGGTGCGTGGCGCCGTCCTCGCCCACCGAGATGCCGGCGTGCGTGGCACCGATCTTAACGTTAAGGTGCGGATAGCCGATGGAGTTGCGGACCTGCTCAAAGGCGCGGCCGGCGGCGAACATGGCAAAGGTGCTCGCGAAGGCAACGCGGCCGGTGGTCGCGATACCGGCGGCAACACCCATCAGGTTGCTCTCGGCGATGCCCACATCGAAGAAGCGGTCGGGGCAGGCCGCCTTGAACTTGCCGGTCTGCGTGGCGGCAGCCAGGTCGGCATCGAGGACCACAAAGTCATCGTGCTCGTTGGCGAGCTCGACGAGGGCCTCGCCGTAGCTTACGCGCGTGGCGATTTTCTTGACGTCTGCCATCCTAGAGCTCCTCTCCGGCGGCCGTGAGCTCTGCCATGGCCTGCTCAAACTGTTCATCGTTGGGGGCCTTACCATGCCAGCCCACCTGGTTCTCCATAAAGGAGACGCCCTTGCCCTTCGTGGTCTCGGCGATAATGGCGGTCGGCTGACCCTTGGTGGCGCGAGCCTCGGCAAAGGCGGCGCGGATCTGATCGAAGTCGTTGCCGTCAGCGAGCTCCACCACGTGGAACTTAAAGGCGCGGAACTTGTCGGCGAGCGGCATGGGATCGTTGACCTCCTCGACGGGGCCGTCGATCTGCAGGCCGTTGTGGTCGACGATCACGCAGAGGTTGTCGAGCTGCTGGTTGCCGGCAAACATGGCGGCCTCCCAGACCTGGCCCTCCTCGCTCTCGCCGTCGCCCAGCAGGGCGTAGGTGCGATAGTCGTCGCCCCAGTGCTTGGCGGCAACGGCCATGCCCACGGCGGCGGAGATGCCCTGGCCGAGCGAACCGGTGGACATGTCAACGCCCGGGGTGTCGTTCATGTTGGGGTGACCCTGCAGGTGGCTGCCGATGTGGCGCAGCGTCTCGAGATCCTCCTTGGGGAAGAATCCGCGCTCGGCGAGCACGGCGTACAGACCAGGCGCGCAGTGACCCTTGGAAAGCACGAAGCGATCGCGGTCGGCCTTGCGGGGGTCGGCCGGGTCGACGTTCATTTCCTCAAAGTACAGATAGGTCATGATGTCGGCAGCGCCGAGCGAACCGCCCGGATGGCCGGACTTGGCAGCGTGCACGCCGGTGACGATGCCCTTCCTTACCTCGTTGGCAACCTTTTTGAGCTCTTCGTCGCTCATTGTGCCTTCCTTTCATCCTCTTTAGACAAGATGCGCACGGCACAGAAGGTCGTCCCAACCCAGCCGCGATGCACGTACGCCATTCATTATGCTGGAAACTGGAAGCTTTACCAGAGTATTTATCATTATTTGAACAATTGAGCAGGCAGAACCGCTGATGAAACGGTTTATCAATGTGAACGTCTTTTGGATGGAACGCAGTCGGCCCTACGCGTTAATGTCCTTGAATCCCTCGCCGAAGGTCTCCGTAACGTCGGCGACCGTCACAATGGCACGCGGGTCGCGCTCGCGCACAATGGTCTTGAGCGTGTTGAGCTCGCGACGGCTCACAATGACCATGATCACCGGCTTCTCGGCACCCGAGTACATGCCGGTCGCCTTAAACTTGGTGCAGCCGCGACCCAGGCCATACATGATGTCGGCCGCAATATCGGGAAACTTGTCCGAGATGATGAGTACCATACGGCGCCTGTTGCCGCCGTCGACCACGGCATCGATCACGTAGCCGCTAATGACCATCGAAAGGCCCGCATACAGCGCGTTTTCGACCGAGAAGACCGGGGCCGACAGCGCGCAGACGGCAACGTCGATCGCCATGACGGTGGAGCCCACCGGTAGTGACGTATTGCGCGAGATAATCTGACCGATGGTGTCAGAGCCGCCAGTGTTGGCACCGGCGCGCAACACCATGCCGTAGCCGATGCCCGTGATAATGCCGCCCCACATAGCGGGCAGCATTAGGTCGGCATGTGCCAGCGGCGCCACAAACGGAGCGAACAGGTCGGTGAAAAAGCCCAGCAGCACAAAACCCGTCGCCGTCTGCACCACGTAGAACATGCCGCCCTCGCGCATAACGACCAGCAGCAGCAAGGCGTTCATCACGATGGTCTGGATACCGACAGGCAGCGAGATGCCATGAGACGCACCGACCGCCTGGATAATGGTGGCGAGACCCGTAACGCCGCCGGCGGCAAGGCCGTTGGGAATCAGAAACAGGTCCGTCGCGATAGCGGCCAGAGCGCAGCCCAGCATAATCTTGGGCAGATCGTGAAAGAAGTTCAGCGAAAGAATGCGCTTGATGTCCAGACGATATGCCATGCTGCCTCCCTCAAAAAAGCGCACCCAAACGAGTGCGCTTTGAACTTCTTGCTGTATTCGATTCTACCGATTCATCGAGCAAATACCACCCCTGCGAAGTGTTTGCATCGACCCGGAGCCAACCATGTGCCTAGGCGTCCGAGCCTTCCGCATCGGCGTTGCCGGTTGCCCAGCGATGGTAGCCGATCACAAACGGATCCAGATCGCCATCGTCGAGAACGGCCTCGACGTTGCTGGTCTCCACGCCCGTACGCAGGTCCTTGACCATCTGGTACGGGTAGAGCACGTAGCTGCGAATCTGGTTGCCAAACCCGATCGTAGTCTTCGGCCCGCGGATCTCGTCGAGCGCCTCGGCACGCTTCTCGAGCTCGATCTCGTACAGACGGGCCTTGAGAATCTGCATGCACGCGGCCTTGTTCTGAATCTGGCTGCGCTCGTTTTGGCAAGTGACAACGATGCCGCTGGGAAAATGCGTCACGCGTACGGCGGAGTCGGTGGTGTTGACGCCCTGGCCGCCCGGGCCGCTCGCGTGATACACGTCCACGCGGATATCGTCGGGACTGATCTCGATGTCGATATCGTCAGGCAGCACGGGGATGACCTCGACGCCGGCAAACGTGGTCTGGCGGCGCTTCTTGTCGTCGGTGGGGCTAATACGCACCAAGCGGTGCACACCGGCCTCGGCACGCAGCATGCCAAACGCGTCCTTGCCCTCGACGGTAAAGGTCGCACGGTCGATGCCGATGACCTCGGCCGCGGGGCAGTCGTTAATGGTGACCTTCCAGCCGCGACGCTGGCAGTACTTCATGTACATCTTAAAGAGCATGAAGGTCCAGTCCTGCGCCTCCAGGCCACCCTGTCCGGGCTTGATGGTCACAATCGCGTCGCCGTGATCGAACTCACCGGTAAACCAGCTCGAAAGCTCGAGATCGTCGATAGCGCGGGCCAGGCGTTCTGCCGTAGCGGCAGCCTCCTCGCGCAATGCGGCGGCATCGGGGTCGTCGCCCATCTCCTCGGCAAGCTCCAGCGCCGCGCGGGCATCGGAAAGCTCGCCGCGCGCGGTATCCACGGCAGCGATATCTTCCTTGGCGCGAGCGATCTCCTCCATGGTGGCGCGAGCGGCGTCGGCGTCATCCCAAAAGCCGGGGGCCACGCTTTTGGCCTCGAGCTCGGTCACGCGCGTGCGCTTCTCGTCCAAATGAAGATACGACTCGACCTCGCCGAGCCGGTCCGCAAACGCGTCCAGCTCGGCGGGCGTTACCTCTAAAGCCTCGGCCATTAACGATTCCTGCCGTGGCAGTACTTGAACTTCTTGCCGCTGCCGCAGGGGCAAAGGTCATTGCGGCCAACGTTGACGTACGGGTCGTCGCTCTCGTCCTTGCGGTAGGTGGTCACCTTGCCGCCGTTGTTGACAGCAGCCGGGCCTCCCTGGACAGCCGTACGAGCCTGAACCTGTGCCTGCTTGCGCAGCACCGAGTTGCCGTTGTCGCCATCGACATCGGCGGGGCCGGAGAAGCGCGCACCCTCGAGCGCGGGGTCCTCCTTGTGCTCCACGGCCTGCGGGGCGGCCTTGATCTCGATGCGCAGGACGGTGCGCAGGTAATCCTCGTACATGGTGTCGACGAGCATCTGGAAGGCGCCATAAGCCTCAGTCTTGTACTCGACCAGCGGGTCGCGCTGACCAAAGCCGCGCAGTCCGATACCGGTCTTGAGGTAGTCCATCTCCTGCAGGTAGTTCATCCAGCGGGTATCGATGACGCGCAGCATGACCTGGGTGTTGAGCTCGCGCATGAGGTCCTCACCCAGGCGCTCGGCCTTCATGTTGTAGCACTTCTCAACGTAGGCCAGGACATCGGCGGCCAGGGCCTCGTAATCCTCGTCGGGGAACTTGGGCGTATCGATATGGCCGGTCAGCTCCACGACCCACTTGCGCAAGCCCTCAAGATCGCGCTCGCCATCGTGGCTGTCCTTGGTGCAGAACTCCTGCACGCAGCGGTACACGGTGTCGTGCATGACCTCGGTGATGTGGTCGGTCAGATCCTTGCCGTCCAGAATCTTGTTGCGCTCGGCGTAGATGACCTGGCGCTGCTTGTTCATAACGTCATCGTACTCAAGGACGCTCTTACGCATGGAGAAGTTGATGCTCTCGACCTTGTGCTGGGCGCTCTCGACGGCCTTGGAAATGATCTTGTGCTGGATGGGCATGTCGTCGCCCATGTCGGCCGTGACCATCATCTTGGAGACACGATCCATCTTGTCGCCGCCGAACAGGCGCATGAGGTCGTCCTCGAGCGACAGGTAGAACTGAGTCTCGCCCGGATCGCCCTGACGGCCGGAACGGCCGCGCAGCTGGTTGTCGATACGACGGGATTCATGGCGCTCGGTGCCGATGACGGTCAGGCCGCCGGCGGCAAGCACGCGCTCGCGCTCGGCCTTGCAGGTCTCCTTGGCCTCGGCGTTAAACTGCTCGAGCTGCTCGGGCGTAACGTCCTCCATGGTCAGGCCCTCGTACTCAAGGCGCTCGCGCACCAGCTCGTCGGGGTTGCCGCCCAGCAGGATGTCGGTACCACGACCGGCCATGTTAGTAGCGATGGTCACGGCGCCGTAGCGTCCGGCCTGGGCAACGATATGAGCCTCGCGCTCGTGGTGCTTAGCGTTGAGGACCTCGTGCGCGATGCCGCGCTTGGTAAGGGCGGCCGACAGCTTCTCGGAGCTTTCGATGGAGACGGTGCCCACCAGGACCGGCTGGCCCTTGGCGTGACGTCGCTCGACGTCGTCGGCAACGGCGTTGTACTTGGCCTGGATGGTGCGGTACACCAGGTCCTCGTGGTCAACACGCTGAACGGGCTTGTTGGAGGGGATGACCTCGACGGGCAGCTTGTAAATCTCGCGGAACTCGGCATCCTCGGTGAGTGCCGTACCGGTCATGCCGGAGAGCTTGTCATACAGACGGAAGTAGTTCTGCAGGGTGATGGTGGCCAGCGTCTGGTTCTCCTCGCGCACGAGCACGCCCTCTTTGGCCTCGATGGCCTGGTGCAAGCCCTCGGAATAGCGGCGGCCTTCCATGATGCGACCGGTGAACTCGTCGACGATCTTGACCTCGCCGTTGGTGACCACGTACTGCTTGTCGCGGTGGAACATGTACTGGGCCTTCAGCGCCTGCTGCAGGTGGTTGACCAGCTGGCCGGAGAGATCGGCATAGATGTCATCGATACCCAGGCGGCGCTCGATCTTCTTAAGGCCGCGCTCGGTGGCGGCGATGGTGTGCTTGGCCTCGTCCATGACGTAGTCACCCGTGGGCTCGACGTCCTCGGTGGCGGTGAGCATGTCGTGCGACACGTCCTCACCGCGCTCCAAGCCGCGCACGGCACGCGCGAAGTCCTTGTAGGTGCTGGCGGACTTGGTGCCGGCACCCGAGATGATAAGCGGCGTTCTGGCCTCGTCGATCAGGATGGAGTCGACCTCGTCGACGATGGCGTAATGGTGGCCGCGCTGCACGCGCTGCTCGGGACGGGTGACCATGTTATCGCGCAGGTAATCGAAACCGAACTCGGAGTTGGTGCCGTAGGTGACGTCTGCCTGGTAGGCCGGACGCTTGAGCTCGAGCGGCATGTTGTTCTGGAGCAGACCGACGGTCATTCCCAGGTACTTGTAGATGCGGCCCATCCACTCGGAGTCGCGCTTTGCCAGGTAATCGTTGACAGTAACGACATGCACGCCCTTGCCGGCGATAGCGTTGAGGTAGCCGGCCAAGGTGGAGACCAGGGTCTTGCCTTCGCCGGTCTTCATCTCGGCAATATGACCCTCATGAAGCGCCATGGCGCCGATGAGCTGTACGTCAAAGTGACGCATGCCCGTGATGCGCTTGGAAGCCTCGCGCACGGTGGCGAAAGCCTCGGGGAGCATGTCGTCGAGCGACTCGCCGTTGGCGTAACGCTCGCGGAACTTATCGGTCTGGGCGCGGAGTTCCTCCTCGGTCATCTTCTCAAACTGGGGCTCAAGACCGTTGATCTGGTCGACGATCTTGTAGTAGCGCTTAAGGTCCTTATCGGATCCAAAGGACAGCAGCTTTGACATGAATCCCATGTGGTTTTCCTTTTTGGCCATCGCCCACGCCGTGCAGCTGCGGGCGAGTTAAACACAGATGATTGTACTTTAGCCAAACAAGGCGCGGCCTATACGGTCGACCTCGACCGCCACGTAATAACTACGACCAACCTGCCAAAAAGGGACTGGTTTAATTTGGCAGCTTTTATCTGGGAAAACGCTGTCTCTCTGCCATTTGGTGCAAACCAATCCGTCCCCTTCGTACCAATCTGGTGCCATGGAGACAGGTTCGCTTGCACCAATAAAGGAAAAGGGCCGCGCACCCAAACGGATGCACGGCCCTTTAGCCATGAATGCGAGCGATTCCGCGGCGAGCTATTTACTCAGCAGCCTCGGTGGTCTCGGCCTCGGCAGCGGCCTCCTCGACGGGAGCCTCTGCGGGAGCCTCGGCGGCCTGCTTGGCAGCCTCCTCGGCAAACTTAGCGGCACGCTTAGCCTTCTCGGCAGCCTTAGCCTCAGCGGCGGCCTTGCGAGCGGCCTCGGCCTCAGCGGCCTTGGCGGCCTTGGCGGCCTTGGCCTCCTCGGCCTTCTTGAGCTGGGCGGCAGCGGCGCCACCGAACTTGTCGGCGAAGCGCTGGACGCGTCCACCGGTGTCGACGAACTTCTGCTGGCCGGTGTAGAACGGGTGGCACTCGTTGCAAAGCTCGACCTTCATCTCGGACACGGTAGCGTGCGTCTTGAAGGTGTTGCCGCAGGAGCACGTCACCGTGCACTCGACATACTGGGGATGGATACCCTGCTTCATGGTAGGACTCCTTATTGGTCAGGCGCTGGTTACCGATCAGCGCATAAGGCGTCTTGGTTTCCGGCCAAGACAACAAACTCGGCTATGGTACCACGGCGTCGAGCGTCCCACAAAAGGTTCACGGTCTTTGCGCAATGCGGCGTGGCCAACCGCAGCGAGCACACACCCCATCGAGCCTTCACCCATGTTGCAGACGTGTAACGCCGCAGTAAGCACACCCCTTTTGGCGCTAGACAGGTACAATGATGAACACTGTACCGTAGCGGAGCGCCCCGCGCGCCGCAACCACGCGAAAGGGTTTCCCATGGCCGAGATCTCGTCCTCCCGCATCGTCATCACCGTCCTTGGCAAGAACCGCCCCGGTATCGTCGCCGGCGTCACCCGTGTTCTGGGCGAGGCCAACGTCGACATCCGCGACATTACGCAGTCCATTATCGAGGACATCTTCACCATGACCATGCTGGCCGACACCGCCGAGTCCAAGCTCGACTTCGCCGAGCTGCAGAAGGCCCTGGCCGAGGCCGGCGAGCTTTCGGGCGTCAATGTGTCCATCCAGCGCGAGGATGTCTTTAACTTTATGTACCGCCTGTAGCGAACAATCCGCCCGGGGCAGCTTGACGTCATATCGTCCAAGCGCGCGGCCCCCAAGCGGACCGGAGAGGAGCGCGCATGGCCTACGACGCCAAGAAAATCTACTACCGCTTCGACGATCACCTGAGCCGCCTGGTTTTGGATTACGAGGCGAGCCGTCAGATTTCGCCCGAAAGCGAAAACCTCTACCACGGCCTGCCGACCGCCCCGTACGACGAGGGCTTGTTCGTAGAGCACAACGTCAAGCGCGGCCTGCGCAATGCCGACGGCTCGGGCGTGGTCGCGGGCCTTACCCGCATCTCGGATGTGCATGGCTACAACAAGGTCGACGGAAAGGTCGTGCCCGATCAGGGCAAACTCACGCTTCGTGGCTACAGCATCGAGGACCTGGTCAACAACGCCCAGGCCGAGGATCGCTATGGCTACGAAGAGGTCGCCTACCTGCTCATCACGGGCTCGCTGCCCACCAAAGAGGAACTCGACGGTTTTTGCGAACGCTTGGGTGCTTTTAGGCATCTGAGCGACGAATACGTTCGCGAGTTCCCCATGACCACGGTGTCGTCTAGCATCATGAATGTGCTTCAGCGCGCCGTGCTGCTGCTCTACGCCTTCGACGCCGAGCCCGACGCCATTACACCCGAGCACGAAATCGACGTCGCCATCTCCATGCTCGCCCGTCTCCCCCGCATCGCCGCCTTCGCGCATATGGCCTCGGTCGCCAAGCGCCGCGGCTCCGAGGTTCATGTACCGCACCCCACACCCGGCCTCTCCACCGCCGAGACCATCCTGCAGGTGCTGCGCGGCGGCATGGCATTCACCCGCGACGAAGCCATGCTGCTCGACGTGATGCTCATGCTGCATGCCGAGCACGGCGGCGGCAACAACTCCACGTTTGCCTGCCGCGTGCTGTCCTCCTCGGCCACCGACCCGTATTCCGCCTACGCCGCGGCTATCGGCTCGCTCAAGGGCCCGCGCCACGGCGGCGCCAACGCCAAGGTCGTGTCCATGCACGAGGACATCCGTGCGCATGTCTCCAATTGGGAGGACGAGGACGAGGTCGCGGCCTACCTGGGCAAGATCCTCGACAAGCAGGCCTTCGACGGCACGGGTCTCATCTACGGCATGGGCCACGCCGTCTACACGCTGAGCGACCCGCGCGCCGAGGTGTGCCGCCGTTACGCGCGCACGCTTGCCGCCAAGAAGGACCTGGGCGAGGAGTTCGCGCTCATCGAGCGCATCGAGCGCCTGGCCCCGCAAGTGATGCGCGATCACGGCATGACCAAGCCCATCTGCGCCAACATCGACCTGTACACGGGCTTTATCTACAAAATGCTCGGCGTGCCCGAGACGCTCTTTACGCCGCTGTTCGCCGTCGCCCGTATGGCCGGCTGGTCGGCGCACCGCATGGAAGAGCTCTTCTGCGCGCATCGCATCATCCGTCCCGCGTATCGCCCGGTTATCGAGCCGCTGGAGTACAAGCCGCTCGCCGATCGCTAAGACGCGGACCGTTATAGAACCCGTGCGTGGCCAGGGCATCACCGCCCTCGGCCACGCTTTTTATGCCAGTAGAAAGGATCGCAACGAATGATTGTGTTTTCCGATATGGATGGAACGCTGCTGACGAGTGATAAGCAGATGAGCGACGCCACCTGGGCAATGCTCGACGAGCTTGCGCGCCGCGGTGTTGAGTTTGTGCCCTGTACGGGGCGCCCGCTGTCGGGCATCTTTGAGCCCATCCTCGCCCATCCCGCCGTACACTACGCGGTCTGCGCCAACGGTGCCAGCGTCTGGCAGCTCGACGCCGGTACGCCCACCGATACTTCACGTGCTACGCGCATTTTGAGCCGACCGCTCGACCGCGCCATCGCCCACCGCGTCCATAGCATTGCCGCCGGCCATGACGTCACCTTCGATATCTTCGCGGACGGGCAGTGCTTCCTCCCCCGCTCGCTCTACACGCGCCTGGACGAATTCTGCGGCGGCGACCCCCACATCGCGGCTTCGCTCAAGCGCACACGAACACCGATCGACATGGATATCGACAGCAAGATCGACGAGGTCGAGACACTCGAACGCATCGCCATGTACTGGCACGACCCGGCCGATCGCGACGCCATCGCGGCAGAGCTCGACACGCTCGGAGGCATTGAGGTCACGCGTTCGTACGCCATGAATATCGAGGTTATGGGCGCAGGCGCCACCAAGGGAACGGCCCTCACGTGGCTGTGCGAGCATCTGGGCGAGCGTCTCGCCGACGCCTGGGCCTTTGGCGACAACATCAACGACATCCCCATGCTGCAGGCAGCGGGCCACGGCATGGCCATGATCAACGCCGAGCCCGAGGACCGCGACGCCGCCGACGCCACCACCGAATACGACAACGACCACGACGGCGTCGCCCGCACCATCATGGCCGCCCTCGCTTAGTCGTTGGGTAGTCATTGGGGACGTTCTTAAACGACTAGTCGTTGGGGACAGTCTTCGCAAAAAAGCTGCAAGGACTGTCCCCCCACTGCCGGCAGAAAAGGAACGTCCCCATCTGCCGGATTAAGCGAGACTCTCCAGCACGCGACGGAGCTCCTGCTGGACGGCGTGGTCGCGATTACAACCCACCACGCGATCGGCCACCGCCTTGAGCGCGGGACGCGCGTTTTCCATCGCGCAGCCCGTGCCGACAAAGCGAATGATCTCGTAGTCGTTCATCGAGTCGCCAAACGCCATGACCTCGTCGCGTTCGACGCCATAGTGCTCCATGAGCTGCTCGATTCCCGAGGCTTTCGACACACCGGGCTGCATGGCATCGATCCATGCGTTTCCAGAAGGCGCAAAGGTAAAGAGCTGGCCAAGCTCGCGCTGCAGTACGTAGGCACTGTCCATAACGGCACAGTCATCGCAAAAGATACTCGCCTTGATGATATTTACGCTGGGATCGGGCAGCTCCCAAATGCGCTCGGCATTGGGAAGGTCCTTATCGACCTCACGCACGAACTTGCACTCGTCATCGAGCAGGAAGGACTTGGTTCGGTCAAAGAGCGCAAGATGCAGATTGGGAAACGTCCTGACGGCTTGGGCGAGCCTTCGAATCGCCAGGTGGGAATACACCTCACGGTCTACCATCTTACCGTCGGCGTAGACCTGGGCGCCGTTAGCGGCGACAAAGTCCATCTTGTCGCGAACGGGCGCAAAGAACTCGCACAGGCGATCGTAGCGACGACCTGACGATGCAGCGAAATGCACACCATGCTCGTGTAGCGCCAGAATCAGTTCGTAGGTCTCGGGAGGCACCTGGCCGTTTTCGTCAAGCAGTGTGCCGTCCATATCGGATGCAATCAGTTTAAACATAGAAAAGCTCCCTTCGGGCTTGATGGAATCGGACGTATATCCAAAATCACCGTACCCAAAGGGAGCTCAAATAAGACTCCGCGGGCGCAAACGTTACAAGGACCTAGCAAATAGCTCACGCGCGCCAGAGGCCCCACGGTCGCGACGTCAGGCAGCCCGCCAAAGAGTGTCCCCGACGATTAGTCGTTTAAGAACGTCCCCGATGACTAGTCGGCATAGGTGAAGGTTGTAACGTCGAACATGCCCTCGGGGCGGATGCGGAGCGTCGGGATGACCGGCAGGGGCAGGAAGATGATGCCCATGATGGGGTCGAGCGGCGGCTCAATACCCATGGCGCGCGCCTTGACCATAAAGTCGTCGTGCTGCGCAGCAACGTCCTCAGCCGTGCCTTCGCTCATAAGGCCACCGAGCGCCAGCGGAATACGCGCCACGACCTTGCCGTTGCGCACCAGCACGTGGCCGCCCTGGCCCACGGCCTCGACGGCAGCCATCATATCAGCCGCGCTGTCGCCCACCACGCACACGTTGTGCGAGTCGTGGCCGATCGTCGAGGCGATGGCACCGCCCGTGATGGTAAAGCCGCGCACCCAGCCGCGACCGATATGCTTGCCGACCAGGCCCAGGCCAGCGGGGCCGTCGCCATCGGCGCCCTCGGCCTGCAGCGACACGCCGCGGCCGTGGCGCTCGATAAGCATAATGCGGCGCAGGCCCTCGGCACTCTCGGGGCGAGCCATACCCGTGATGGCCATACCCGGGATGACATCGATAACGGCCTCGCCCGGCTTAAAGGCATAATCGAATACGTCGAGCGAAAGCTTCGGCAGTTTAACGGAAGCGCGCAGCTCATCGGCAAGGGCCGCAACCTCGACCATCTCGGGTGCAATCTCGCCCACAAAGGTGCCGTCCTGCGCCACCAGAGCACCGGCGGCATAGACACGATGCGGAGCCTTGGCAAACGTCAGGTCATCGAGCAACAGCAGGTCGGCGCGTTTGCCCGGGGCGATTGCGCCGCGGAGCTCGTGCGGGTCGCGGCAGCCGTGGTCCAGGCCAAATGCCTCAGCCGTGGAAAGGGACGCCATGGAGATGGCGACCACCGGGTCGACGCCAGCCTCGATGGCCACGCGGCAGGCATTGTCGATCATGCCGGTCGAAAGCGCGTCGGAGGGAGCGCGGTCGTCGGTCGCAAAGCAGCAGCGGCGGGCGCGGGCGGGGTTTTCCAGCAGCATCGGGGACAAATTGGCCAGATCGTGGCTGCACGTGCCCTCACGCAGCATCACATACATGCCGCGGGACAGTTTATCGAGCGCCTCCTCGGGAATCGTCGACTCGTGGTCGGCGATAATACCCGCCGCGGCATAGGCGTTGAGGTCCTTGCCGGCAACGAGCGGCGCGTGGCCGTCAACCTGCTTGGACGGCGTCTGGTTGGCAGCATCGATGCGAGCGCAAGTCTCGGGGTCGGCCATAAAGACGCCCGGCAGGTTCATCATTTCGCCCAGACCAAAGACATCACCCGGATATTCGGCAAAAAACGCCTGCATATCGGCAGCGGTGATGACGGCACCGGCCTGCTCGTCGGGCAGTGCGGGCACGCACGAGGGCATCATGTACTTGATGGAAATAGGAGCACGACGACCGTCCTCGATCATAAAGCGCAGGCCGTCCAAGCCGGAAACGTTAGCGATCTCGTGGCTGTCGGCAATGGCGGTGGTGGTACCGCGCGTCGCCGCCATGCGCGCATACTCGGCAGGACGGATGTTCGAGGACTCAATGTGCAGATGTCCGTCGATAAAACCGGGGGCGAGATAGCGGCCCTGGCAGTCAATGACCTCGGTCGCCTCGTAGGTGCCAGCGGCATCGTCGCGACCGTCGTAGAGTACGCCGACGATCACACCATCCTTGACGGCAACGCTACCGGGCGCCACGCGCTGGCCGTACACATCGACGATCTGCGCGTTGGCAAACAGCGTGTCGACGGGAACACGCCCCTCGGCGGCCTCGATCACAGACCTCATGACCTCAACGGACATACATACTCCTTTAACCGTAGAAAAAAGCTGCGGAGCGGACAGGCCTTCACCGCAGCAAGCCAACAGCCATTGTATGCCCAAAAGGAGGCCGCCGATAACACCCCTTCCGCTTAACGGCACCGCCAAATGATCCCTAGGGGACGGAGGAAAACGGATCACCGGGCCAGACCGACCCCCTCGGTGATCCGTTTTCCTCCGTCCCCAAGGGATCATCAGGAGTGTCCCAAAGTGCCAACAACGGAAGCGCCGATGTTTTGGCAACGACAGCGAGCGGGCCGCATTTGTGACAAGGTGACGTGAAACAAAAGGGCGCTGACCTTCTGGTCGCGCCCTTGAAGTTGAACGTCAGATTGTCCAAATGCGGCCCGCGCAGCGTCGACCGGTCCGCCGTTCGGCAGAACGGCGGAACTAAATCAACTTGAAGCCCTTGCGCTTGCCTACGGAGAGGGTGTCGCCCAGCTTGAGGGCGCTCGGGTCGATGTTGTAGCTCTTGGGAGCCACGGCCTTGCCGTTGATCTTGACGCCGCCGCCGTCGATGTCGCGACGGGCCTGGCCGGCGCTGGCCGAAAGACCCAGGTCCTTGAGCAGGCCGGCGAGGTAAATCTGGCCCTCGTCGTTAACAGTCAGCTCAACGTGCTTCTCGGGGAAGTCGGCGAGCTGGCCCTCCTTGAACACGCGGTCGAACTCGGCCTGGGCCTCGTCGCCGGCACCGGCGCCGTGGTAGGTGTCGCACAGGTCGCGGCCCAGAGCGCGCTTGAGCTCATAGGGATCGGCAGAGCCGTCGGCCAGAGCAGCGTCGATCTTGTCGACCTCGGCCGGGGTGAGCGAACTGGCCAGACGATAGTACTTGCCAATCATCTCGTCGGGGATGGACATGGTCTTGCCGAACATATCCTTGGGCGCGTCGGTCAGGCCGATGTAGTTGCCGTAGGACTTGGACATCTTACGGACGCCATCGGTGCCCTCGAGCAGCGGCATGGTGAGCGCGATCTGGGGCTCCATGCCCATCTTCTCCATGAGCTCACGGCCGGCGAGCAGGTTGAAGAGCTGATCGGTGCCGCCCATCTCCACGTCAGCCTTAATCATGACCGAATCGTATGCCTGCATCACGGGATACAGGAACTCGTGCAGGGCGATCGGCGTCTGAGACTGGTAGCGCTTGGTAAAGTCATCGCGCTCAAGAATACGGGCGACGGTGAACTTGGAGCACACCTGCAGCAGACCGGCCAGATCCATCGACAGGATCCAGTCACCGTTGTGCACGATGGTGGTCTTCTCGGGATCCAGGATCTTCATGGCCTGGCTCACGTAGGTCTCGGCGTTGGCCTCGATCTGCTCCTGCGAAAGCTGCGGGCGGGTGGAGTTCTTGCCCGAGGGGTCGCCAATCAGCGCGGTACCGTTGCCGATGATGAGGGTGACGTTGTGGCCCAGGTCCTGGAATTGGCGCATCTTGCGCAGCGGCACGGCGTGGCCCAGGTGCAGGTCGGGGCTGGTGGGGTCGACGCCGAGCTTGATGTTGAGGGGCTCGCCCTTCTCAAGCTTCTTGCGAAGGTCGGCCTCGGGGACGATCTGCGCGGCGCCCGAGGTGATGATACGCATTTGCTCGTCAACAGACAGCATTGGGTATCCTCCTTTTGCTATAGCACCCTCGCCGAAAACGGCGGTGCTGGAAGTCCATAAACTCTCTTATGATAACAAACTGACGCGACGCAGCACCTACGACAGGAAAATCCTCGTCCTGCCGCATGCGTCAACAGCGACCGGCAGGCGCGTACCGTCACGTTCAACTAAATAGCGCGTTTGCCGACGACGTGAGCAGTCGCGGCAACTGACCTGCCCCGTCGCATCGGTGGCGCAGACGCCCTCGGCGGTCAGTAGGCAGTGCTCGCACACCATAAGCTCGGGACGGTCAGCGTCGACCGGACCCAAGACGCCGGGTTCAGCAGCCAACTCGGCAATACGCTCCCTGTCATTGCCGAGCAACTCGGCAGGCAAGTATACCCACCCCGCACCAAGCCCGCGCAGCCAAGCAAGCGTGGCTCGATTGGCGCAGAACACCGGCGCCGCCACGTCAAACGCCGTGCCCAGCTCGCGGGCGATCGCCACCTGTCCCAGATTGCGGCAGACGATGCGCCCGGCACGTTGCATAAGCGCCCGAGTCCGCTCGGCGTCGCCTGCGCGGCACACTTCGTCAAGCACCACCGTCGCATCGGACAGATCTCGCTCATCGCGCGGATCCACATCCATCAGTTCCCAGGCAAAGACCATACGAGCAAAATCCTCGCGCTTTGCCGGCTCCCCCGGCCCCGCCAACTCCGTCGGCACATCACCATCTGCCAGAACGCCCTCAAACGGCAACACCTCAACGGACCGCTCAACAGGCGTGACCGCATCTGCCTCGGCCCGCATGCGCTCCAACACCGTTGCCGTCTGCCCCAGCACGCCGGCGCTACGAATCAAATAGACCTCGCAGCCCGCGTCCACCTTGCGTTTGCAATGCACGACGATGCGCTCTCCCGCAACGGCATCCACGGGGCAAGGCACCTGCGGCCAGCGCTTGGGCACATCGGGACGCGCGTCGGCACCCGGGTAAAATCGGATCTCGAGCGTATCACCCGCCGCCACGGCGGCATCAAGCTCAACCGTCACCTCTTCGTGACCCACCGCCACCAAGTGGCCCACGCGCACACCCTGGTTGATCGCGCGCTCAAAGCTCATGAGCTCGGCGCCCGAACGGCCCCGCAGATACGCATCGGTAAAGCCGCGGTTGAACGACCTTCCCAGCTCGCGCTCAAGCGCCGGCACCGCATCGGCATCCCATGCGCCGTCGCGCAGCATATCGAGCGCCCGACGCCACACCCTCACCACGTTAAAGACGTAGTCGGGATTCTTCATGCGGCCCTCGATCTTGAGCGATGCCACGCCGGCGGCAACAAGCTCGGGCAGATGCGCGATACCCAGATAGTCACGCGGACAAAGCAGGCGATCCCCTTCGACAGCGACAACACTCTGCCCCGCCTCGTCCACCAAGTCATAGGATAGGCGGCACGGTTGCGTGCAGTCGCCGCGCATCGCAGAGCGGCCACGTCGAAGGGCAGAGAACCCGCACGCACCCGAGTATCCAATGCAAATAGCGCCGTGACAGAACACCTCGATGGGCACGCCGGTAGCGCAAAGCGTCCCGATCTCCGCCACGCTCAGCTCGCGCGCCGTCGTCACGCGCTCAACTCCCAACTCCTTGGCAGCCAATTGCACGGCACCCTCGCTATGGGCGCCCGCTTGGGTGGACAGGTGAATCTCGACCCCCGGAATCGCCGCACGAAGCGCGCAAGCCAGCCCGGCATCTGCCACAATCAGCGCATCGGCACCCAACGCGTGCGCATGCGCCCCCAACGCCACGGCATCGGCAAGCTCATCATCGAACACGAACACGTTGAGCGTCACATACACACGCACGCCATGGGCATGGGCCACGGCACAACCGCGCGCGAACTCATCATCGCTAAAGCCATGCGCGCTCACTCGAGCGTTGAATC
The DNA here is from genome assembly GCA_047014445.1 of Collinsella aerofaciens. Lineage (GTDB taxonomy): Bacteria > Actinomycetota > Coriobacteriia > Coriobacteriales > Coriobacteriaceae > Collinsella > Collinsella aerofaciens_BX. The sequence goes on from JBKXPS010000001.1 coordinate 313,528, forward strand.
CATCCAGCCCCGCATAGATGGCATCGGCACCCGCCGCAATCGCCGCGAGCATCTGGTCGAGCCCGCCAGCAGGCGCCAGCAGTTCGGGCAGCGCCACTCCAACCGCCGCCAACTCGCTTTCGCATTGTCCGCTCGGTTCCATCGGCCGAATCGCCATCGGTAAACTCCTTGCCAAGGTGTGCTTTCACTCTGAAAATTGCTGCCAACCAGCATACACGAGGCTTCGTGCGCCCCGATTGGTTTATCGTGTAATAACTTATGTCCATCCTGCCCGGCAGCATACCTGCCGCCTGGCACGACATACCCGGAGGTCAATATATGGGTCCTCGCCAACGACAGGGACGCAGTCGCTCCAAGACGCATGTCCTTCCCATGATCTTGCTCTCGTTTTTGGGCTTTCTGCTTATCGCGAGCGTAGCGTTTGGCATCGGCATGATCGGCAACGTCAACCGCTGGCTGTCCGACCTGCCCGACTACACCGACGCCAACGCTTATCTGGTAAGTGAGCCCACCGAAATCGTCGACTGCAACGGTAACAAGATCGCGAGCTTCTACACTCAAAACCGCAAGTCCATCACCAAGGACCAGGTGTCCCCGTACGTGCTGCAGGGCACTGTCGACGTTGAGGACGAGCGCTTCTACGAGCATGGCGGCATCGACCTCTGGGGCATTGCGCGCGCATCGGTGGCAACCCTCACCGGCGGCCACGAGGGCGCATCGACCATCACCCAGCAGCTGGTTCGCAACACCATCTTGCAGGAGGAACAATTCGACTCGACCATCGAGCGTAAGGTGCGCGAGGCCTATATCGCCATCAAGATGGAGGATATGTACTCCAAGGACGAGATCCTCATGATGTACCTCAACACCATCTACTACGGCCATGGAGCATATGGTATCGAGGCCGCCGCCGAGACCTATCTGTCCAAGACCGCCGCCGACCTCACCCTGAGCGAGGCCGCGCTGCTCATCGGCCTTCCCAACTCGCCCTCGCAGTACGACCCCACGGTCAATCCCGACCTGGCGCTGTCCCGCCGCAACAAGGTTCTGGACAACATGCTGCGTCTGGGCCACATCACGCAGGAAGAGCACGATGCCGCACAGGCTGAGCCCATCACGCTTAACGTGACCGAGATTTCGGGCAGCGGCGTCGATGTGTACTCTCAACCCTACTTTGTCTCCTACGTTAAGCAGCTGCTTGAGCAGGAGTTCTCCACCGACGTGCTCTTTAAGGGCGGTCTGACCGTCAAGACCACCATCGACCCCACGATGCAGCAGGTGGCAGAGAATGCCGTCCGCGAGCAGCTCGACACGCTCTCGCTCGACGGCCTGGACATGGGCATGGTCGTCGTCGACCCCAAGACCGGCTACATCAAGTGCATGGTGGGCGGCTACGACTACAACGCCGACGAGAACCACGTAAACCATGCCACGGCCAAGCGTCCCGTCGGCTCCACCTTTAAGGCCTTTACGCTGGCAACTGCCATCCAAAACGGCATGAACCCCAACGTCACCCTCAACTGCAACTCGCCGCTCAAGGCCAAGGGCACTACGACCGAGGTCCAAAACTACGCCAACCATAGCTATGGCAACATCACGCTTAAGCAGGCAACGGCATACTCCTCCAACACCGGCTACATCCAGGTGGCGGAAGCCGTCGGCAACAGCAAGATCATCTCGCTCGTCAAAAAGCTCGGCATCGATCCCGCCAAGGACAACATCGAGGACGTTCCCGTCATGACCCTCGGCACTGGCTCGATCTCGCCGCTCGAGATGGCCGCCGCCTACGCGACGTTTGCCAACGGCGGCTACTATCGCCAGCCGATCGCCATCACCGAGATTGACTCTCGTACCGGTTCGGTGCTGTACCAGCACACCGACAATCCCTCACAGGTACTTACCGAGGGCGAGGCCGCCGCGGTCACCGATGTTCTGTCCGGCGTCATGAAGGGCGGCGGTACGGGTGCTGCCGGCGCCCTGAGCGTCAACCAGCCCTATGCCGGCAAGACGGGCACCACCGACAACACCACCAACCTGTGGTTCTGCGGCTATACCCCGCAGCTGGCGTGCGCCCTGTGGACCGGCTATTCCGCGGGCGAGATTCCCATCCAAAAATACGGCACAGACCTGCTGGGCGACAGCACCAACCTGCCTGTCTTTAAGCGGTTTATGAACACCGTTCTGACCGGTACCGAGCGCGAGGAGTTTGCGACCGGAACGGCGCCCACCTACAAGAACAACAGCGTCTGGAAGTTCTACGGCACCAACAACACCAAGAAGACGGAGAACGACGACAAGGACGAGAACGAGGACGAAGAGGAAACCACCACAACGACCACCACGACGACCACGACCACCGAGACCACGGGCGGCGACACCACCGGCGGCACCGGTACGACCGGTGGCTCGACGGGCGGCTCCACTGGTGGTTCGACCGGCGGCGATGGCGGCACGCCTACGCCTACGCCTACACCCACTCCCGACCCCTCGCCCACGCCTGACGATACGGTTGGCTAGAAATTCATCCGGCCATTAGCAACAAGGCCCCCGAGCAGCTTATTAAAGTGCTCGGGGGCCTTTTAGTTTAAAGCGACCTGGTGGACGGCCTTTATACCGGCAAACAATATAGGGGGTACCGACCAACGTCGATACCCCCTTACAAGCCACCATGTCACGCACACAGTGCCGAGCGCACGACCCGCACGCCTACTTGCGAGAATTGCTCAGCTTATTGATCAGCGCCTCGAGACGCTCGCCGTCCTCGGCCGTCTGGGCAATAACCAAAATCGTATCGTTGCCGGCAAGCGAGCCAAGCACATCGGGCAACTCTGCCGCATCAACGGCGGCGGCGATGCCGGAAGCCGTACCAGGCTGAGCCTTGATCATAACCAGATTATCGGTGCGCAGAACGCCCGTTACGAGCTCGGAAACCATACGCTGCAGGTGCAGGTCCTCTGCCAGAACATAGATACCCTCGGGGAGCTTACGCAGCCCCATATCGGCAATATCGCGAGAGACAGTCGCCTGCGTGCAATCAAAGCCCATAGCGCGGAGCTCATCGACCAGCACGCGCTGCGTTCGGACGTCCTTATTGCGCACAATATCTCTAATGGCATCCTGGCGCCCATTGCGTTTTTTAGCCATACAAACCCTCTCTCCAAAAGATGGCGGAGACAATCAATCAGTGATTGAATAGTTTAACGCTATTTGAAGGCTTTTGTGTATAAGAACGCATTTCGAAACAATTCTATGCAAGTTTGTTTCGAAATGAGCCGTTTAGGCGGTTTTTGCGCCCGTCCGGTTAAGAAAAGCTGCCAGATGCGTACACATCACGCAGCGCGCGGGCTTGGCGCTGGCGATCGGCCCAAACAACAGACCGAGCCCCCGATGGTTATCCTTGAGCGCGGCGACCATCTGACGGGTTCGAGGCGCATCGAGCATATCACGCATGCGGGCGGAACGCTCGATTGACGACACCCCATGCGGGCTCAGACACAAATTCTCGATGCAGGCGACCAGTCCGGCAAAGTAGAACTTTTGGCTTGCCAGCTTGAGCCGACCACCGCTGTCTGCTTCCGAGAGTGAGTCCGCAAGCTCGTCGAGCGCTCGAGTGTCATCGGATACCTTGGCATACATGGTGGGATCAAAGGCATCTGTAAGTTTAGGTGCCGCCGTGTGGAAACAAGCATCGCCGCAGCCGGACACGCATCGTGTCTGCGAAAGCGCGCATGCCATAAACCCAACTGTGCGAAACACCTTGTCGCACAAAAGGCATGCCTCAAACAGCGAGCGGCTGTACATCACACCAGAGGTCTGAACGACTAGGCCGCCTAAAATCAACTGAGGCAGCCCGGCCACCATCGAAGATTTGCTATCAATGGAAATATGAGCAGCATCCAAGACGCGCGAATGGCGCTCTCGATGTGCATCATAGCGGTCGAGCGACACCGTGGGGAGCACTATGTCTGCCGTAGTATCGCACGCGATATTGACCATCTTGGAAAGGGACTGCGGAGCAAACCACTCATCGGTGTTCATAGCGATGATTTGAGAGCCGCGCGAGGCAGCAAAACCGGCACGAAGACAAGCACCGCGCTTCGCGTCCTCGACGTCAATCAAATCAATATGGATGTCCCTGTCGGCAGCAACTTGAAGCGAATGGCGCACACCGGGCGCAGCATCGCGGCAGACAACGACAATCTGCAAATCGTAGAGGTCTTGGTTCTGGATACTCTCGAGCGCACGCATCGCATAGCTGGGCGAACCTTCTATCACAAGGATCACCGAAAGTCGCGGATGCGAGCCACGTCGAACCAAGTTATCCGTCCTCTCGACAGCAATGAATTAAATCGTGGTTCATGGTACACCCCGGCAATAAAAGCAATGAGACACCGGTTGTATTGCACGCCAAGAACAGATGTTGCACACGTGCAGCCCACAGATGACAGGTGTCGACGCACGACGCGTCGAGCCCTCCCCTAGTCGAGCACGACAAGCTCGGCGGGATCGTAATCCACGCCCATAAACGTAAGGCCGCAGGCAGGAGCCGTGGGGCCCGCAGCGGTACGGTCGCAAGCGTCGATGACCTCGCGCATCCACTCGGGTTCGCGGCGATGCATGCCAATCTCGACAAGCGTGCCCACGATCGTGCGGACCATCGAATGCAAAAATGCGTTGCCCTCAATGGTAAACGTCAGGATATCCTCGCCAAAGGCCACCTCATGGCCAAACTCGGCCCGCATCACGCAGCGGTGCGTAGGCTTGCCCACGGCAGAGGCGACCTTGCAAAAGCTCTTAAAGTCCTGCTCACCCAAAAGCGCGGGACAGGCCGCAGACATGGCCTCGACGTCCAAGGGATAGCGATGCCACCACACGGCACCACGGGACAGCACGGGGCGCGCATCGCGATCGGCAATACGGTACGTATACGTACGGGAACGCGCGTCAAAGCGTGCAGAAAAGCCCTTACGGGCCCTGTAGACCTCGTTTATGGCGATATCTTTAGGCAGCAGGGCATCCATAGCCCGCAGCCACCTACGGCGCGTAAGGGCGAGCTCAGCGTCCGTTACGGGCACGCTGATGTACTGAGCCACGGCATGCACGCCGGCATCGGTACGACCTGCGCACGTCAGATCGATCGGACGGCGAAGCAGCGTCTCGATGGCTCGACGGAGCTCACCCGCAACCGTCGTCTGTCCCGGCTGCTCGGCAAATCCGCTATACGACGAGCCATCATAGGCCACGCGAAATACGAGCGTGGCGTCAAGCTCGGAAATCGAATTGAAATCAGACGGCGCAGTCATGGGCGCTCCCAACAAACAAGCAACGGTATCGCGACAAAAAAAGAGGGGTACGCGAACGTACCCCTCGAATATAGCCTATGCAGACGGAATGTCTACTCAGCGGTCTCCTCGGCAGCAGTCTCCTCGACAGCCTCGACCTTCTTGGGAGCAGCGGCCTTCTTGGGGGCCGGAGCAGCCTTCTTGGCCTTAGGCGTGCAAGGCTCGGTGACGAGCTCCATGATAACGATGGGAGCGTTGTCGCCCTTGCGGTTACCGAGCTTCATGATGCGGGTGTAACCGCCGTTGCGGTCCTGCCACATGCCCTGAGCAGCCTTGTCGAAGATCTCGGCAACGAGCTGCTTATCGCCGAGCTTGGCGATAGCCAGACGACGAGAGTGCAGGTCGCCCTTCTTGGCCCAGGTGATGATCGGATCGACGACCGAACGCAGCGCCTTAGCGCGGGTCTCGGTGGTCTTGATGCGGTCGTTCTCGAAGAGGGCCTTAGCAAGGCTCTTCTTCATGGCCTTGGTGTGGCTCGCATCGGTGCCGAGCTTCAGGCCCTTCTTAACGTTGTGACGCATGGTCTAGTTTCTCCTCAAATATGCGAAGCATTAAGCCTTCAGGCTCAGGCCCATGGACTCAAGCTTGTCCTTCACTTCCTCGATCGACTTAACACCGAAGTTACGGATGTTGAGCAGATCGTTCTCCGAGAACTCAACGAGCTGACGGACCGAGTGAATGCTGGCGCGCTTAAGGCAGTTGTAGGAACGGACGGAAAGGTCCAGATCCTCGATCTGCTTGTCCAGCTCGGCGTTGTCGTTGGTGACCTCGGGAGCGAAGATCGAAGCCTCCTCCTCGACCTCGGGGGTCTCGGCAAGGTTCATAAAGGCGGCCATATGCTGGTTGATGATATTGGCAGCCTGGACCACGGCGTCGCGCGGGGCGATGGAGCCGTTGGTCTCGATCTCGAGGACAAGGCGGTCGTAGTCGGTGTGCTGACCGACACGGCAAGCCTCAACGAGCTTGGCGCAACGGGAAACCGGCGAGTACAGCGAGTCGACGTGGATCACACCGATGGGATCGTTGTCGCGCTTGTTGGCCTCGCCAGAAACATAGCCGCGGCCATAGCCGATGCGCATGCTCATGGTGAGATGGCCACCCTCGGTGAGCGTAGCGATGTGCTGCTCGGGGTTGACCAGCTCAAACTCGGACGGAATAAAGAAGTCCGCACCGGTGACCTCGCAGGGGCCGTCAACCGAGATGGTGGCGGTCGCCTCGTCGGTCGTGCCGAGAGCCCTGAAGACAAGACCCTTGACATTCAGGACGATGTCGGTGACATCCTCGACCATGTTAGGGATGGTCATGAACTCGTGCTGCGCACCATCGATCTGAATAGCCTCGACGGCGGCACCCTCGAGCGAGGACAGAAGAACGCGACGAAGGGAGTTACCCAGCGTATCGCCGTAGCCACGCTCGAGCGGCTCGACGGAGACACGAGCAGACGTCTCGTTGATCTCTTCGACCTGAACCTGAGGCCTAATGAATTCTGACATGTATTACCTCCAGCCTCAGCAGCCCGGATGGACTACTTAGAGTAGAGCTCGACGATGAGCTGCTCGTTGATATCACCGCTGATCTGCTCACGCGTCGGCAGAGCGAGCACGTTACCAGACAGCTTCTCGATATCGACCTCGAGCCAGCCAGGGACCTCAAAGCGCTCGGAGGAAATCAGGGCCTCCTTGATGGGGAGGAGGTCACGGAACTTCTCGCCGACAGCGACGACGTCGCCGGCCTTGACGCGGTAGGACGGGATGTCCACGCGCTTGCCGTTCACGGTGAAGTGACCGTGACGGACGGACTGACGAGCCTCTTTGCGGGTGCGGGCGAAGCCAAGACGGAAGACGACGTTGTCGAGGCGAGACTCAAGGATGATCATGAGGTTCTCACCGGTGACGCCGTTCATCTTGCGGGCCTTGTTGAAGTAGCCGTGGAACTGCTTCTCCAGAACGCCATAGATGAACTTGACCTTCTGCTTCTCGCGCAGCTGCATGCCGTACTCAGATTCCTTGCGACGGCGCTTGGGCTGACGGATAGATTCCTTCTTGCTGCTGTAACCGAGCTCAGCGGGATCGATCCCGAGCTGACGGCAGCGCTTAAGAACAGGAGTCCTGTCGATTGCCATATTGATACGATCCTTTCAGTTACACGCGGCGACGCTTCTTGGGGCGGCAGCCGTTGTGCGGAATGGGGGTCTTGTCCTGGATGCTCGAGACCTCGAGGCCAGCAGCCTGGAGGGAGCGGATGGCGGTCTCACGACCGGAGCCGGGGCCCTTGACGAAGACGGAAACCTTCTTCATACCGTGCTCCATGGCCTGCTTGGCAGCAGCCTCGGCAGCCATCTGGGCAGCGAACGGCGTGGACTTACGGGAGCCCTTGAAGCCCACCTGGCCAGCCGACTTCCAGGAAATGACGTTGCCCTGGGGATCAGTGATCGAAACGATCGTGTTGTTGAACGTAGAACGAATGTGAGCCTGGCCCACGGAAATGTTCTTACGGTCCGCGCGCTTCAGACGGGCAGCGCGAACGTTCTTCTTAGCAGTAGCCATCTATCTAGCGCTCCTTATTTCTTCTTCTTAGCACCGATCTGACGCTTCGGGCCCTTGCGGGTACGAGCGTTAGTGTGGGTGCGCTGGCCGCGGACCGGGAGGCCCTTGCGGTGACGAAGGCCGCGGTTGCAGCCGATGTCCATAAGGCGCTTGACGTTCTGGTTGCGCTCACGGCGGAGGTCGCCCTCAACCATGATCTGGTTCTTATCGATATAATCGCGGATGGCGTTAACCTCATCCTCGGTGAGGTCCTTAACGCGCGTATCCACGTTAACGTTGCACTCGACGCAAATCTTCGTCGCAGTGGTGCGGCCGATGCCGTAAATGTAGGTCAGACCGATCTCAACGCGCTTCTCACGCGGGAGGTCGACACCATTAATACGGGCCAACGTAGTCTCCTCTCTTAACCCTGACGCTGCTTATGACGGGGGTTCTCGCAAATGACGAGGACCTTGCCATGGCGCCTAATGATTTTGCACTTATCGCACATCTTCTTGACCGAAGGACGTACCTTCATCGTTCTTCCTTTCGGTAGCGCTCAAACTACTTCCCTACTATCTACTCGCCCAGCCGCAGGCGTTTAAAACTATGGCTGGTCTTCACACGCAAACCGACCGTAGGTTGAGCTAAGCCTGCAGTCGGAAAAGAGCGTGTATGCGTGCCGCTATTTATAGCGATAGGTGATGCGGCCGCGGGTCAGGTCGTACGGGGAAAGCTCCACGACAACCCTGTCACCGGGGAGAATACGGATGTAATTCATTCGGATCTTGCCAGAAATGTTGCACAGAACCGAATGACCGTTCTCGAGCTCGACCTTAAACATGGCGTTGGGCAACGGTTCCTTTACCGTACCCTCGAGCTCAATTGCGTCTTCCTTCTTCACAAGCAATCATCTTTCTCTAGAAAACGACAGCGATTGAGTATTCTACAACACGTATGTACGCATCGTAATAACTTCGTAATGGCTCCACAACTAAGTGGAACTTGTTACATTTCTCCGCCTTGGAGCGAACACCAAGCGCCTTGCGCGTCGGTGGTGAGAATCACCGGGCCGTCATCGGTGATGGCGACGGTGTTCTCGTAGTGCGCGGCGGGCAGGTGGTCGTTGGTCGTGACGATCCAACCGTCGGAACCCGTGCTCACATGGTTGGAACCCATCGTAACCATCGGCTCAATGGCAATGACCATGCCGGCCTGGAGGCGAACGCCCCTCCCCTTCTTTCCATAGTTAGGAACGTTGGGGTCCTCGTGCATCACGCGGCCAATGCCATGGCCCACATAATCACGAAGCACGCCGTAACCGTGAGACTCGGCGAGGGACTGAACGGCATAACCGACGTCCCCGATATGGTTACCGGGAACAGCCTGCTCGATGGCAGCCTTAAGGCAATCGCGCGTGACCTCGCACAAAGCCTTGGCTTCGGGCGTGGGGGTGCCGACGAAAAACGTCCAAGCGTTATCGCCGACCCAACCGTCAACGACAGCTCCCGTATCAATGGAGATGATATCGCCATCGCGCAGGATCATGTCGGGGTTGGGAATACCGTGAACCACGGCATCGTTGATCGATGCGCAGATGGTTCCCGGGAACCCGCCGTAGCCCTTAAAGGCCGGGGTGCCGCCATGCATGCGGATAATCTGCTCCGCGAGCTGATCGAGCTCAAAAGTCGAAACGCCGGGGCGCACCATGGCTCCAACGTGGCGGAGCGCCATCTTAGATAGCGCTCCTGCCTTCTTCATCTGCTCGATTTGCGTTGCAGACTTTATCTTGATCATAGACCGAGAGCCTCTTTGACATCCCCGTACACGGTCTCGCGAGCCTGGTCACCGTTGACCGACTTGAGCAGACCCTGGCCACGATAGTAGTCAACGAGCGGGCTCGTGGACTTCTCGTAGACGTCGAGACGGTTCTTGATGGTCTCGGGCTTGTCGTCGTCGCGCTGATACATCTCGCCACCGCACTTGGGGCAGGTGGCATCGGCAGCGGTGCCGGTGTAACCGCAGGCGCGGCAGGTGCGACGCGAAGACAGACGATCGATAATGACCTCGGGGGCCACATCGACCAGAAGGGCGCAGTCGATCTCGCGACCCATGGCGGAGAGCTCGGAATCGAGCGTCACAGCCTGGGCGGTGTTGCGCGGGAAGCCGTCGAGGATGAAGCCCTGCTGGGCGTCATCGGCGGCAAGGCGCTCCTTGACAAGGTCGATCACGAGCTGGTCGGGAACGAGCTCGCCAGCGTCCATGTACTTCTTAGCCTGAATACCAAGCTCGGTGCCACCCTTGACGGCAGCACGCAGCAGGTCGCCCGTGGAAATATGGGCGACGCCAAACTCGGCGACGAGCTCCTGTGCGACGGTGCCCTTACCGGCACCCGGAGCTCCGAGCAATACGAGGTTCATGAGCAATCCTCCTCTAGCCTATTTAAAGAATCCATCGTAATCATACATCTTGATCTGGCCTTCGAGCTTATCGACCGTGTCGAGCACGACGCCGACCATGATGAGGATGGACGTGCCGCCAAATGCCTGGATCAGATGGTTACCCGTGAAGGAGAAGATGATCGAAGGCACGATGGCGATGAGCGCCAAAAAGACAGCGCTGGGAAGCGTGATCTTGTTGAGCGCGTTCTTGATGTAGGCCGCGGTAGCCCTACCCGGACGGACGCCCGGAATAAAGCCGCCCTGCTTCTTAAGGTTATCGGCCGTGTCATCGGGGTTGAACACCATGGAGGTGTAGAAGTACGCGAAGAACACGATGAGGACAACGTTAAGCACCCAGTTGAGCCAACCGGTCGAAAGCGCGGAGGCAACTGCCTGAATCCAGCCGATGCCGGGGAAGAACACGGCAATCTGAGCCGGGAAGTACAGCAGCGCCGAAGCGAAGATGATCGGCACGACACCCGCGGTGTTGACCTTGATGGGCAGGTAGGTGGTCTGGCCACCCATCATGCGACGGCCCACGACGCGCTTAGCGTAGGAGACCGGGATGCGGCGCTGGCCGCGCTCAAGGAAAACAATCAGCGGGATAACCAGCAGGATGATGGCGCAGATGATCACCATGGTGATGATGCCACCGGCGTTGCCCTCGGTGCTGGAGAAGATAGCCTGCGGCAGACCGGCCATGATGTTCGCGAAGATGATCAGCGACATGCCATTGCCGATCCCGCGCTGGGTGATGAGCTCACCAATCCACATGATCAGCATGGCGCCCGCGGTGAGCGTACCGACGATCATGAGGTCGAAGATGATCTCGGGAGCGCCGGCGCCATTGAAGCTGATGCCGAAGCTCTTAAAGAGGAAGAGGTAACCCACGGAGTTGAGGATTGCCAGAGCCAGGGTGAGGTAACGCGAATACTGCGTAATCTTGGTCTGACCGACCTCGCCCTCGCGGGCAAGCTCATGCAGGGAAGGCACGACGGCCTGGAGCATCTGGAGGATGATCGAGCTGGTGATGTAAGGCATGATGCCCAGCGAAAACACCGACACATAGCTCAACGCGCCGCCAGAGAAAAGATTCAGGAGGGCCATAGCACCTGCGGCGACCGAATTGTTATCGGTCGAGAAAAGGCCCAGCATCCCCTGGAAGGGAATGCCGGGCACAGGAACGTGCGCACCAATGCGGTACACGACGAGCATAGCTATGGTAAAAAGAATCTTTTCGCGCAATTCTTTGATGCGGAAAGCATTCTTAAGACCATTTAGCACGGCAGCTCGACCTTTCCGCCGGCGGCCTCGATCTTGGCCTGCGCAGAAGCGCTGACCTTGTCGACCTTGACCGTGAACTTCTTGGTGAGCTCACCATTGCCGAGCACCTTGACGGGCTCGAACTCGCTCTTGGTGATGCGAGCGGCCTTAAGAGCGGCACCGTCGATCACAGCGCCGTCCTCGAACTTACGCTCGAGACGCTCAACGTTAACGGCGGTGTACTCGATACGACGGGGGTTGCGGAAGCCCGGAAGCTTGGGCAGGCGCATGGCCAGCGGAGTCTGGCCACCCTCGAAGCCGGCACCCTTGGTGCCGCCAGAGCGGGAACCCTGGCCCTTCTGGCCGCGGCCAGAAGTGGTGCCGTGACCCGAAGAATTGCCACGGCCGACGCGCTTGCGGTTCTTGGTGGAACCGGGCGCGGGAGTAAGATCGTGAAGCTGCATTTGCTACTCCTCTACAATCTCGACAAGGTGCTTGACCTTGAAGATCATGCCGCGGACGGACTCGTTGTCAGCAATCTCGCGAACCTCGCGGATCCTGTGGAGACCGAGGGCACGGACAGTACGGACCTGGTCCTGCTTGCAACCGTTGGTGCTGCGGACCTGCTTGATCTTGATGGTGTCAGCCATGCTTAGTTCTCCTTACCGACGAACATCTCGGAGACCGTCAGGCCACGGCGAGCCGCGACGTCCTCAGGGCTGGAGAGCTCCTTGAGGCCCTCGACGGCAGCCTTGATGATGTTGAGGCCGTTGTCGGTACCGAGGGACTTGGACAGGACGTTCTTGATGCCAGCAAGCTCGAAGAGGGGACGCACAGCGCCGCCGGCGATAACGCCGGTACCCTCGACAGCGGGCTTGATGATGATGCGGCCGGCACCAAAGTGGCCGAGAACCTCGTGCGGGATGGTGCCCTGCTCGGTCACCGGCACGTGGAACATGTTCTTCTTGGCATCGAGAGATGCCTTGGAGATGGCCATGGGCACCTCAGCGGACTTGCCCATGCCAACGCCGACGTTGCCCTTGCCGTCGCCAACGACGACGAGAGCGACGAGGCTCATGCGACGACCACCCTTGACGGTCTTCGACACGCGGTTGATGTAAACGACGCGCTCCTCGAACTCGGAGGCCTCGCGCTGCTGCTTCTGATTACGAGCCATGTGCTACATACCTCCTAGAACTCGAGACCGGCGGCACGAGCACCGTCGGCGAGGGCCTTGACGCGGCCATGGTAGATACGGCCACCGCGATCGAAGGCGACCTTGGTGATGCCGGCCTCGATGGCGCGCTTGCCAACGAGCTGACCGACCTTCTCCGCAGCCTCCTTGTTCGAGGTGTGGGTGCCCTTGAACTCGGCCTCGAGGGTCGAGGCAGAGACGAGCGTCAGGCTGGAGCCCTTGCTGTCGTCGATGATCTGGGCATAGATGTTGGCGTTAGTACGGGTCACGCGAAGACGCGGACGCTCGGAGGTACCCGAGACCTTGCCGCGAACACGACGCTGACGACGCTTGAGGCCTTCCAGCTTCGCCTTATGCTTGTTCATACGTAAACTCCTAAAAAGGTTGATCTTGCCAGCACCTGACGGGGTGCTGGTCTTATGCGAGTGAGTCGGTTACGACTACTTGGCGGCCTTACCCAGCTTGCGGCGGATGTGCTCGCCAACGTAGTGGATACCCTTGCCCTTGTAAGGCTCGGGAGGACGATGGCCGCGGATCTCAGCGGCAATCTGACCGACCTGCTGCTTGTTGATACCCTTGACGTTCACGTGGGTGTTGTCGGGAACCTCGAAGGTGATGCCCTCGGGAGCCTCGACGATCACGGGGTGCGAGAAGCCCAGGGAGAACTCGAGGTTCTTGCCCTTCTGCTGCACGCGGTAACCGACGCCGGCGAGCTCGAGCTTCTTCTCGAAGCCCTCGGAAACGCCAACAACCATGTTGTGGATGAGGGCGCGGGTGAGGCCGTGGCGGGCACGGGTCTCACGCTCGTCGTCGGGACGGGAAACGGTGAGGACGTTGTCCTCGACGTTGATAGCGAGCTTCTCAAAGACATCGAGCTCGAGCTGGCCCTTGGGGCCCTTGACGACAACGTTGTTGCCGTTGACTGCCACTTCGACTCCGGCGGGAATCTGGACAGGCTTATTACCGATACGAGACACGGTGATCTCCTTTCCTTCTACCTACCGAGCGAATTACCAGACGTAAGCGATGATCTCGCCGCCGACGTTGTGCTTGCGAGCATCGCGGTCGGTCATGACGCCATGGCTGGTGGAAATAATGGCGGTACCAAGGCCACCGCGGACGCGGGGCATGTCGGCAACGCCGGTGTACTTACGCAGGCCCGGCTTGGAAATGCGGCGGATGCCGTTGATGACCTTAGCCTTCTTGGGACCATACTTAAGCGTGATGTGCAGAGTCTTCTGGGGAACGGTGTCCTCGACATCGTAGCCCTCGATGTAGCCCTCCTCGTGCAGAACACGAGCGATCTCGACGAGCTTCTTGCTGCTCGGCATGGAGACCGTGGCCTTGTTCACAGAGTTAGCGTTACGGATGCGCGTAAGCATATCTGCGATCGGGTCTGTAAGGTTCATACAGATTCTCCTTCGTTCTTGATGAACACGTGCTCTTGGTTCTTCGCCGCCCTTAACGGCAAAGCCTTTTTAGCGCGTTTTCCCTGTTCCAAACTGATGCTTGAAACGCTGGTAGTGACTTACCAGCTGGCCTTCTTAACGCCGGGAAGCTCGCCCTTGAGTGCAAGCTCGCGGAAGCAGACACGGCACAGGCCGAACTTGCGGTACACAGAGTGCGGACGGCCGCAGCGCTGGCAGCGCGTGTACTCACGAGTAGAGAACTTCTGCTTGCGATTGCACTTGACGATCATCGATGTCTTAGCCACTTATATCCTCCTCACATAGAGTATTGTTCGCCCCAAGCGCCGCCCCCTTGTGGGAACGGCGCTTATAGGGCAGGTGAACCTATTTCTTGAACGGGAAACCGAAGGCGTCCAGAAGGGCCTTGGCCTCCTCATCGGTATTGGCGGTGGTCACGAAAGTGATGTCCATACCGCGCTGGTGATCGACGGAGTCGAAGTCGATCTCGGGGAAGATGAGCTGCTCGGTGACGCCCATGGAGAAGTTACCACGGCCGTCGAAGCTCTTGGCGGAGATGCCGCGGAAGTCGCGGATACGGGGGATCGCGACGGAGGTCAGACGATCGAAGAACTCCCACATACGGTCGCCACGCAGGGTAACCTTGCAGCCGATCGGCATACCAGCGCGCAGGCGGAAGGTAGCGATGGACTTGCGGGCACGGGTGATCATCGGCTGCTGGCCGGTGATGGCGCGCAGGTCGCGCACGGCACCGTCGATGGCCTTGGAATCGGTAGCGGCCTCGCCGACACCCATGTTCACGACAATCTTCTCAAACTTGGGGATCATCATGACGTTCTCGTACTGGAACTTGTCCTGAAGCTGCTGCTTGACCTCGTTGTTGTACTTGGTCTTCAGACGCGGCACATACTTCTCTTCTGCCATTGTTCACTCCTTCTTGGGGTTTTAAGCACGGGGCGTGGCCACGATGGGTTGTCCTCGTGCCTCCTGGCTGCATCCGCGCCGCTCATGGCATTTTGCGGTTTGGACTCGACACAGCAGGAGCCGACAAAACAATCGGTACTATACGCGCATCGGGAGTGTATTTCCAGAAAAACCTCGTCTGCCTGCACAACTCCACAACTCCCCCGCACAAATGGGTCCCAAAAAGCTGTTGCGGTGAAATAGGGACTGTTTGGCGGCCTAACAGGCTTAAACAATCCGTATTTCACCGCAACTTATTGGTGGGGATGCGATTAGCGCTTGCGGGGGACGAGTTTGGTGCGTCGCAGGTGGATCATCTCGGCGGCGATGGAGATGGCGATCTCCTCGGGGTCCTCGGCCTCGATGGCGACGCCGATCGGAAGGTGCAGCTCGTCGATCTGGTCCTGCGTAAAGCCTTCCTGCTCCAGGCGGGCACGCACAAAGGCCGTCTTGCGGCGCGAACCCAGACAGCCCAGGTAGGCAGGCTTGGCGCGCATGGCCTGAATCACCACGTCGATATCGGACTTGTGACCCGCCGTGGCGACGACCACCAGGTCGCGCGGGCCGATGGGGCACTGCTTGCTCAGGCTCTTGTAGTCGACCAGACGACGGTCGTAGACACCGGGCACCCAATCGGGGGTCAGCGTTCCGGGGCGGTCGTCGCACGCCACGACGGCAAAGCCCGCCGCCATGAGCACCCGCGCCGTCGCGGCGCCCACGTGGCCGCAGCCAAAGATATAGGTCAGGCCCTCGGGGCAGAGCGTCTCGATGTGCGCGGGAGGAATCTCGGAGGCGGCGTTAGTGTAGGTGACGTTACTCCCCTCCTCCACCAGTGAAAGCCCGGGGCAGCCCGCAATGGTATGGCGCGATGCCTCGCCATGGTACTCGGCCACGTCGCCCTCGAGCGCGCTCGCGATAAACGGCTCAAAGTCGATGACGAAGTCGCCGATGCGCCGATAGACCAAGACGTCGGCAATTTCCTGGAACAACGGTGCCTGGGTCGCATCCAGATGCAGATAGCACAGGCAGATGGCTCCGCCGCAGATCATGCCGGTATCGGAGTTCTCGCCGCCCATGGTGTAGCGGACCAGACGCGACTGTCCCGCGCTCAGGAGTTCGCGCGCCTCATCCAGCGCAAAGAGCTCAATCTTGCCGCCGCCGATAGTGCCCGCCTGGCTGCCGTCGGCAAAGACGGCCATCCAGGCGCCCACGCCGCGCGGCGACGACCCCGCCGTGCCGGCCACGACCACGAGCTCGCACGTCTCGCCAGCACGCAGGGCGGCAAGCGCCGCATTCACAACATCGAGCTTTTCCATTGCCGCCTTCTATCCTCTAAAGATATCGGTGAGCATAGCGAGTGCCTCGAGCACGCCGCCGCCGACCGACGTCGCCTTGTCCGAAATGTAGTTGATATAGCTGGCATCGCCGCGCGGATCGACATCGGCGCATTTAAAGCCCTCAGTCACCTGCACGCCGTTCGCCAAAAGGCCGCGCAAGCAGCCGTCAATCTGCGTGATCATGGGCGTATCGTCCGCGTAGCCAATCACGTCTCCGGCGCTCACGATGTCGCCGATTGCGCGGTCGGACCGAAACACGCCGGCGGCGGGGCTGTGGATAACACGCTCCTTGCCGTATCCGCCGATCATGCCTGGCACACCCGTGTTGGGCTGGGGGGAGCCCTGGGTAATCACGCGGCCCAAAAAATGCCCGCGCATGGTCTCGACCACGGCGTCGCAATCGACCGGCGCGGTAAAGCCCGGCCCCACGGCGATGACGACAGGCGCCATATCGCGCGTGGTGCCCAGGTTGCGCTTGGCCAAAATCGCGTCGACCACAGCCGCGGGTTTAAGCTCATCGAGCATCTTGGCCCGGGGGTCCACCACCACGGCGACGTCTCCGGCCTCGGTAATTGCAAGCGCCTCTGCCGGCGTCTGCGCCAAGCGAGCGCGGATGCCCTCGACCTGGACCTCGCCCAAGCGAATGGCCTCGCAAAAACTGATTGTGCGACGGATGCACGTGGGAACCGCGATATCGGCCATGACAACCGACACGCCGGCGCGCACCAAGCGAGCGGCGACGCCCGTGGCGATATCGCCGGCGCCGCGAACATAAACGAGCATTCCCGGGGCACCTCCCTGTGCTACGGTTTGAGCAGAGCAAAAGCGGTTCGACCGCTACTCTGATGATTATTTATTATCACAGTATTATACGGCGGTGAACAGATGGAAACGGTTAGCGGCAATCTTGCCTCGGCGCTCAGGATCGAGCCGAGCATTACCGCGATTATCGGCAGCGGTGGCAAGTCGACCTTGCTAAAGACGCTCGGCCTTGAGCTTATGCGCGCTGGCGGCCGCGTGCTCCTCTGCACCACCACGCGCATGCTCCCCGTCGCCGGCGTGCCATGGGACGGGTCGAGCCGTCGCCTGGACGCCGCGCCCTGGAAGCCAGGTGCCCCACACGCCCCAGGCTGCACCTGCGAGGCCTGCGCGGGGCTTGTGCGGGGAAGCATCTGCCAGGCAGGCGTCTTGGACCCCCAGACGGGCAAGCTCTCCTCCCCTGCCGAGCCGCTCGACCAGCTGGCGCAGCGCTTTGACTACGTCCTGGCCGAGGCGGACGGCAGCAAGCGGCTCCCGCTCAAGGCCCACGCCGCCTGGGAGCCGGTGATTCCCTCTGGCACGGCCAACATCGTCTGGATCGTCGGCGCCTCAGGGCTCGGCAAGCCCATCCACGAAGCCGTCCACCGCCCCGAGCTCTTTTGCGAGCGTTGCGGCTGCGAGCTCACCGACATCGCCACGCCCGAGCGCGTCGCACAGGTGCTCAATGCCGAGATACGGGTGATGGAACTCAGCACCGCACGCGTCATGCTCAACCAAGTCGACACGCTCAGCGACCCCACGATGGCCGACCGCTTCGAGGCAGCCCTCGGCCGCCCCCTCATCGCCACCAGCCTCAAGGGGTAGCTAATTTGGGACGGGGCTCTTTTAGCTACCCCATGTTGAGAGAAAAATCATCAGGCAGGCAAGGGTAGCTAAAAGAGCCCCGTCCCAAATTAGCTACCCTGGCGGCCTTCCTGTTAGCGGGGGACGTAGCGGCCGGGTTGGGCTCCGGTGGGCTCGCCGTCGCACGCGGCCAGCACGCCGTTCACAAACACTGCCTTGGCGCGGCCGTGCGCCTCAAAGCCCTCGAGCGGCGTGTAGTCCACGGCCTGATGCTGCGTCGCGGCGCTGATCGTCCAGCGCGCCTTGGGATCCCACACGCACACATCGGCATCGGAGCCCTCGGCAAGACATCCCTTGCGCGGATACATGCCAAAGACGCGCGCCGGGTTCTCGCTCATCAAGCGGCACAGATCCTCGGGACCCAGCTGTCCCTCAAAGCTCGTAGCGATCGCGACGGGGCGATGCTCCACACCGGGCCCGCCGTTGGGAATCGCGCGGAAGTCGTCGCGCCCGCGGTCCTTTTGCCCGTGCAGGTTAAAGCTGCAGTGGTCGGTCGCGATCGTATCGATCTCGCCGGCCACAAGCGCCTCGCGCAGTGCCGCACGGTCGCCCGCATGGCGCAGCGGCGGGCTCATCACATATTTGGCGCCCGCAAAGCCGTCCTCGCCCTGCTCCAAATAGCACGTATCGTCGAGCATCAGATACTGAGGGCAGGTCTCGACATAGATATTCTTCTGCCCGCGCGCCTTGGCGGCACGGATGGCCTCGAGCCCCAGCTTGGTCGAAAGGTGAACCACGTTGACCGGTACGTCGCCGGCCAGGTGCGCCAGATATAGCAGGCGGCTCACTGCCTCGGCCTCGCACACGTCCGGACGGCTGAGCGCGTGGCCCTCGGGCCCGTGGATACCTTGCTCAAACACGCGCTTCTGCAGCTCATTCACCAGCGTGCCGTTCTCGCAATGCACGCACAGTATGCCGCCAATATGCTTGAGCTCCTCGAGCACCTCGAGCGTCTCGGCATCGTCCAGGCGCAGGTGGTCATAGGCAAAGTAGGTCTTAAACGACGATACGCCCGCCTCGCGCATGGCCAAAAGGTCGGCGCGGTTGCGCTCGTTCCACTCGGCGAGTGCCATATGAAAGGCGTAGTTTGCCGTGCAGGTGCCGTCGGCGCGGCGATGCCACTCGGCCAAGGCATCGGGCATGGTCACGCCACGATCGGCCGTCGCGTAGTCCACGATGGTCGTCGTACCGCCGCAGACAGCCGCGCGCGTGCCGGTCTCAAAGCTATCGGCTGTCCAATCCATGCCGGTCCAGCACTGCATGTGTGTGTGGCCGTCGATAAAGCCGGGAAACACCCAGCAGCCCGCGGCATCCTCGACGGTATCGCCCTCGGCCGGCTCAATCGCCGCGGCGATCCGCACGATCTTATCGCCCTCCATGGCAAGATCGGCGCGGCGAAGCCCCTGGGGCGTCACGAGCGCGCCGTTTTTGATGATGATCATAATTGCTCCTTATTGATTTATGCAGTTGGCCACGCGATCAAAATACGAGCAGGCGGCGATATGCTCCGCTATGCGTCGCTGTCCCTTGGCGGTATCGACATCCCACAGCTCGTAGGCACGCGCCTCGACCAGCACCACGTCGGTACGCTCCTTGAGGATCGAACCGCCGCCGTCCTTGCCCTCAAGACGCATGAGCGCATCGAACAGTTCCGCCGGAAAGAGCACCGGGCTCGAAGGCTCACCGTTGCACGCAAGACGCACCGGATGCTTGCGGCCACACTCGTCAAATGCACGAACCATAGCCTCAAAAGAATCCGAACTCACGAGCGGCTGGTCGCCCGGCAAAAAGAGGTAGCCTTTCCAGTTGCGTTCGACTCCCCACGAAAGGCCCGCACGGACGCTTTCGCTGCGCAGCTCGCCATCGTGCAGCACGCACGGGCAATGCTTGTCCTCACAAATCCGGGCGACCTCGGGCCAACGCGTCGAAACCACGACATCGAAGCCCTGGGGAACCGAATCGATGGTCCGGGCAATCAGCGGCTCGCCATAGATATCGGCGAGCATCTTGTTGGAGCCAAACCGCTTGCCCTCGCCCGAGGCCATAATCACGCAACCGAGTTTCATCTCCGCAAACCTCCCCTGGCCACCTTGGACACCATAGTTGCTATACCCACCATACCAAGCTCGCACTCCGTCAGAACAGGCATGCGCTCGTTTTCCAGCGAACGCCCCTTGGCTCTCCATAGCACAAAGGAGGGCACCCCGCGACGCAGGGCACCCTCCTCAATGGTGCAGATATGCCTACTCAGCGTCGCCGGTAAACGTGGTACCGGTCTTGCCAGCAAGGCCATCGCGCGCCTTCTCGAGCAGCGTGATGAGCGCCGTGCGGCCCGGCTTGCTCTCGGCAAATGTCGAGGCTGCCTGGACCTTGGGCAGCATGGAGCCGCGACCGAACTCGTTGGCCTCGGACAGACGCTTTACGTCAGCCGCGGTCAGCGTGTCGAGCCACTGCTCGTGGTCGGTGCCAAAGCCAATGGCAACCTTCTCCACGGCCGTCAGGATGATCAGGGCATCGGCATCGAGCTGTTCGGCGAGCTTCTCGGCCGCAAAGTCCTTATCGATGACGGCGGCAGCGCCCTTAAGGTGGTTGCCCTGGGCCTTGGTGACGGGAATGCCACCGCCGCCGCAGGAGATCACCACATGGTTGGACTCGACGAGCGACTTAATGGTGTCGAGCTCGACGATGTTCACGGGCTTGGGCGAGGCAACCACGCGACGGAAGCCCTGCTTCTCGTCGTGGATGAACTGATAGCCGCGATCGGCCTCCAGCTCCTTGGCCTCGGCCTCGCTCATCCACGGACCGATCGGCTTGACCGGGTCGGCAAAGGCCGGATCGTCCGCCGCAACCTCGACCTGGGTGAGCACGGTGGCGACACCCTTGTCGATATTGCGGTCGAGCATTTCCTCGCGCAGCGCATTTTGCAGGTCATAGCCAATGTAGCCCTGGCTCATGGCGCCGCAAACGGACAAGGGGCAGGGAACGTACTTCTGAGGATTAGAGCGCGTGAGCTCAGCCATCGCGTTGGCGATCATGCCCACCTGGGGACCGTTGCCATGCACGACGACGACCTCGTTGCCCTTCTCGATCAGGTCGACGATAGCCTTGGAAGTCGTCTTGACGGCCTCCATCTGCTCGGGAAGGTTGGCGCCGAGGGCGTTTCCGCCCAGGGCGACAACGATACGCTTAGCCATTTCTCAGCCCGGCTTTAGGCCTGGAGCCAACGGGCGGTGTTGCGCTCGTCGAGGGCCTTGAGGGTAGCGGCGGGATCGGCAACCTTCTGCAGGAACATCATGGCAGCGATGGCGTACGGCTTGTAGCTGGCCTCCTTGTACATGCCCACGCGGTGCATGTCGAAGACGTCGGCGTTGACCTCGCCGTGCTCGCAGGAGACACCGGAGATGTCGGCGGGCAGCGGGTGCATAAAGATGGTGTCCTGGCCGTTGGCAGTCTTCTCCATGAGCTCGGTCGTGGAGCACCAGTCCTGATGGGTAGCGTTCTGGGCGAGCAGCTCCTTCTCGAGCGCTGCGATGCCGGCGTCGTCGCCCTCAGCGTACAGGTTGGTACGCTTCTCCATGGCGGCAAACGGAGCCCAGCTCTTGGGGATCACGATGTCGGCGCCCTCGAAGGCCTCGGCCATGGTGTTGACCTGCTTAAAGGTGGTGCCGGACTCGGCGGCGTAGCCCTTGGCGCGCTCGACGACCTCGGGCATGAGGTCGTAGCCCTCGGGGTGGGCCAGGGTGACGTCCATGCCAAAACGGGGCAGCAGGCTGATCAGCGACTGCGGGCAGGACAGCGGCTTGCCGTAAGAGGGCGAATAGGCCCAGGTGACGGCAACCTTCTTGCCCTTGAGGTTCTCGAGGCCGCCAAACTCGTTGATGAGGTAGAGCATGTCGGCAGAGGACTGCGTGGGGTGATCGGAGTCGGACTGCAGGGAAATGAGCGTGGGACGGTGATCCAGAACGCCGTCCTCGTAAGCCTGCTGGACAGACTCGGAGACCTCGGCCATGTAGGCGTCGCCCTTGCCGATGTACATGTCGTCGCGGATGCCGATGACGTCGGTCATGAAGGAGATCATGGTAGCGGTCTCGCGGACGGTCTCGCCGTGAGCGATCTGGGACTTCTTCTCGTCCAGGTCCTGCAGCTCAAGGCCGAGCAGGTTGGCGGCCTTAGAGAAGGAGAAGCGCGTACGGGTGGAGTTATCGCGGAACAGGGAGACGGCCAGGCCCGAGTCGAAGATCTTGGACGAGACGTTGTTCTCGCGCAGCTCGCGCAGGGCGTCGGCGACGATGTAGAGAGCCTTGAGCTCATCGGTGGTCTTATCCCAGGTGTGCAGGAAGTCGCTGCCGTACATACCCTTAAAATCGAGGCCGTTCAGCTGCTCGACGAGCTCGGTAAACTTGGCGTCCATGTAAATGTCCTTTCTAAAGGTGAAACGATCGCAATGAGTAGATGTGCTCCGGCATGCGCGTGTGGCTAGAACATGCAGAGCGCTATGACGAGGACCCGCTACCGTTGAGGAAGCATGGGAGATAACGACCGCGGGCCCCAAGTCAACAGGGAGCGCCGGGGACACGAGCGGCCCCCGGCTCAACAAAATCGAGGAATGGGACTAATCGATCTTGTTGTTGGTCAGACCGGCGCGGAACACGGTGGCGTCGCCATCGGCCTGGCTCGGATCGTAGAGGTTCAGGGCAGCCACGTACATGGCGGCAGCGGTGACCAGGTCATCCTTGTAGGTGACCTCGTTGGGGGCGTGAGCCTGAGACTCGGCACCCGGGCCAAAGCCCACGCAGGGGATGCCGTAACGGCCCTGGATGGAGACGCAGTTCGTGGAGAAGGTCCACTTGTCGCACAGCGGGCGACCGGTGCGCTTGTCCATGCTGGGCTCGCAGCCGATGCGCTCGTCACCAAACATGGCCTTGTGGGCGTCGACGAGGGCCTTGACGTGCGGAGCGGTCTCCTTGTTGATCCACGTGGGGAAGTAAGCCTCGGTCTCGTAGACCTCGCCGGTCCAGGACGGACGGTCGTACATGTACATGGAGACCTTCACGTCGTCACCGTACTTCTTGGCTGCCGGCAGGTTGCGGATCTCGTCCAGGCAGGACTCCCAGGTCTCACCGGCGGTCATACGACGGTCGATGGAGATGGCGCAGGAGTCGGCCACGGCGCAGCGGCTGGGGCTGGTGTAGAAGATCTGGCTGACGGTGCAGGTGCCGCGGCCCAGGAAGCGGGCATCCTCGAAGTGCTCGGGATTGTACTTGGGGTCGAGCATCTTGACGAGACCCTTGATGTCGGTCGACTCGTCGCAGCCGTTGTTGTTGAGGGCGCGGACGTCGGCGATGATGTCGGCCATCTTGTAGATGGCGTTGTCGCCGCGGTCGGGAGCGGAGCCGTGGCAGGAGGTACCGTGAACGTCGACGCGGATCTCCATGCGGCCGCGGTGACCGCGATAGATGCCGCCGTCGGTGGGTTCGGTGGAAATGACGAACTCGGGCTTAATGCCATCCTTGTTGTAGATGTACTGCCAGCACATGCCGTCGCAGTCCTCTTCCTGGACGGTGCCGACGACCATGATCTTGTAGCCCTCGGGGATGAGGCCCATGTCCTTCATCATCTTGGCAGCGTAGGTAGCAGAAGCCATGCCGCCCTCCTGGTCGGAGCCGCCGCGGCCGTAGATGATCTCGTCGGTCTCGTAGCCCTCATAGGGATCGGCATCCCAGTTCTCGATGTTGCCGATGCCGACGGTGTCGATGTGGGAGTCGATGGCGATGATCTTGTCGCCCTCGCCCATAAAGCCCATGACGTTGCCCAGGCCATCGACCTTGACCTCGTCATAGCCAAGGTTCTCCATCTCGGCCTTGATGCAAGCGACAACCTCGCCCTCCTCGCAGGACTCAGAGGGGTGGGAGATCATGGCACGCAGGAAGCGAGTCATATCAGCACGATGGGACTCAGCAGCGTTTTTAATTGCCTCGAAATCGAGTTCCTTAGTCATAACAGTTAACCTTTCTACAAGGGTTTACCTACAGGTAGATATTTCAGATAGATCACTTGTGCCAAGCAGCGTGAGGTGGAGCACCCCACAAGCAAGTAACCATAGGAGGCGGACGGAGGACTTTGCTCCGTCGCGAGTTCCGCACGAGCCGGAGAGCACTTAATGTGCTCTCCGTGCGAGCAGGACTGTCCGAGCAGGGAGTAAAGTCCTCCGGCTGCCTCCGGACAGGTCAGTCTGCTAGCAGGTGGGGTACTCGCCCTCCCAGACGATGCGACGGTACTGATCCGGATCGGTGTCGCCCTCGGTGGAGAAGCAGAGCACGGAGCTCGTCTTGTCCAGGCCGATGAGTTCCTTGAGCTCGGCGTACTCGGGATCGAGCATGAGGGTCTCGACCAGGCCGGTGGTCACAGCGCCGGACTCGCCGGAGATGACGCGCGGGTCGCCCTTCTCGGGAGCGCCCAGGGTGCGCATGCCGCGAGCGGTGACCCAGTCGGGGCAGGACACGAAGGCGGTGACGTGGTTGCGCAGGATATCCCAGCCCAGAATGTTGGGCTCGCCGCAGCACAGACCGGCCATGATGGAGGGCATGTCGCCGTCCACGATGCGCGGATCGCCGTCGCCGGCGGCAGCGCCCTTGTACAGACAGGCGGCAGGCGCGCACTCAGCCACGACGAAGGTGGGCGGGTTATCGGGATACAGGTTGGTGAAGTAGCCCACCACGGCGCCGGCGAGCGAACCCACGCCAGCCTGGACAAACACGTGCGTCGGGCGGTTGATGGCCATCTCGCGCAGCTGCTCGGCAGCCTCGGAAGCCATGGTGCCGTAACCCTCCATGATCCAGGACGGGATCTTCTCGTAGCCCTCCCAGGCGGTGTCCTGAACGATGACGCCGCGCTCGCAGGCGTCGGCCTCGGCAGCGGCCATGCGCACGCACTCGTCGTAGTTGACCTCTTCGATGGTCACCGTTGCGCCCTCGGCGGCGATGTTATCGAAGCGGGGCTTAGTGGAACCCTTGGGCATGTGAACGACGGCCTTCTGGCCCAGCTTGTTGGCAGCCCATGCCACGCCGCGGCCATGGTTGCCGTCGGTGGCGGTAAAGAAGGTGGCCTGGCCAAAGTCCTTGGCAAGTTGATCGGAGGTCAGGTAATCGAAGGTGCACTCGGCAACGTCCTTGCCGGTCTCGTCGGCAATGTAGTTGGCCATGGCAAACGAACCGCCCAGAACCTTAAAGGCGTTGAGGCCAAAGCGATAGCTCTCGTCCTTAACGCACAGGTTGGACAGGCCCAGGCGCGCAGCCTGGCCGTCCAGGCGGGCAAGCGGAGTGACGGTATATTGGGGGAACGACTGGTGGAAGGCGCGGGCCTTCTTCACGTGGTCGAGGCTCATGATTCCCAAGTGCTTGTCATCGCTCTTGGGCATCGTGTTGCTCGCCCACTGGATCTTATCGGCCATACGGTGAACTCCTTAAGTCCTCTCTTGCCGGCCCCCGCATACGCGTTTCAGCCCATTCCCATTCATGCGACTGAACTTTTATGTGGATGCCAAACAAAAAGTTTGTTAGTAATGTTCTATCACACTTTTTGATTGGTATACCTAACGAATTGTTTGTTGCCGCAATCGGTACTTTTTCGCCGCCGAACGGTCATGAATTGCCTTGTTGATGGATTTGTTTGCGGTCATGTGTGGTTTATGGCACAGTGAGCCCAAACTAATTTTTAGGAAGGCACCTATGACCCCCGCACAGATTGAGTTTTATAAGCGCCTTGCACACGGCCTGGCGCTCCAATTTGGCCCCAACTGCGAAATCGTCGTCCACGATCTGGAGACCGATGACGTGGACCACTCCATCGTAGTGATTGAAAACGGCCACGTCAGCGGGCGCAAACTGGGTGACGGCCCCAGCCATATCGTGTTTGAGTCCATGCACGAGGGCGCCACCGATGTACACGACCGCGAGCCGTACCTCACTAAAACCACCGACGGTAAGCTGCTCAAATCGTCGACGATCTTTATCCGCAACGACGAGGGCAAGCCCGTCGGCATTTTGGGCATCAACTTTGACATTACGCTTATGAAGGCTTTTGAGCGTTCGCTCGACGCCTTTACCGGC
The DNA here is from genome assembly GCA_047014445.1 of Collinsella aerofaciens. Lineage (GTDB taxonomy): Bacteria > Actinomycetota > Coriobacteriia > Coriobacteriales > Coriobacteriaceae > Collinsella > Collinsella aerofaciens_BX. Next base: position 339,791 of record JBKXPS010000001.1, read on the forward strand.
ACCGGCGGCACGGGCTATACCGAGCCCGAGCCCATTACCAAGAACATCGGCGACCTGCTCGAGGACCTGCTGCACGAGTGCGAGCAGTTTGTGGGCAAGCCCGCGGCACTCATGACCAAAGACGAGCGCATTCGTGCCATTGGCTACCTCGACCGTCGCGGCGCCTTCCTCATTTCCAAGTCGAGCGAGCGCGCCTGCGAGTTCTTTGGCATCTCCAAGTACAGCTTCTATAGCTACCTCAATGAGGCCAAGGCTGCTGCCGGCGACAAGTAGGCACTCGCCTGGATTGCCCCTCCCCTTTTGGGCGCGAGTTCTGGAAAGCACGAATCCAAGACCGAGCCGCTTGGGAAGTTCCATATAATCGATGTCATTAGTATTTCGAAAGGATGGAACAGAATGGCGTTGAGCAAGGCATCATGCACCGGTCGCGGATTGATTCCGGCAATTGGTGGACATGTGCACCGCATGTTCGATGAGAGTGAAGACGACCTGTTTTCGCTGAGCCTTGACGACGTGATGGATGATCGCCCGTGGACCGCCGACGAACTCATGGGCGGCGGGGCTCGCCCGTCAAGTCCCAATCCCGCACTTGCGCCTAAGCCCGCATCTGCGCCGACGCCCGCGCCTACGCCCGCACCCACTTCGGCGCCCACGACCGCTCCCCGCCCCGCAAGCGACCCGTCCGAGACGGCGGCATTTCTCGCTGCGGCGACGCAGGGCAAATCGGCCGACAGCACCGTTATGTACAACGCCCAGCAGTTGCCCGTTCCTGCGGCACGCAAGCCTCCGGTCACAAGGCTCGATGAGCCCGTTGCCCATCAGGTTGCCTACGATTCCTGGGCTGCAACCGATCTGGATGAGACCTCTACCGGCATGCCGGCGCTCGACGTTCCAGTTAACCCGCTTTTTGCCGCCAACACGAGCGCCGCGGACTATGAGGGCGGTGCGGCATATTCCGATTATTCCGATGGCTATGCTGGCAACGGTCGCATCGAGACCGAGAACTATGGCACCGCATCGAGCGATTATCTCAACGATCCGTACGCCGCCACGCCTGCACCGGAATATGACCCGGAGGCCGCGTCCGCGCCGGCGTATACCAAAAGCACGGGCGAAGAGCGCTTTGCCGATTATTACGCCGAGGAAAAGGCGCTGCGTTTCTCGGAATTTCCGCAGGCAGTCAAGGTTGCCTTTATCGCCATTATCATTGCCCTGCTCGGTGTCATTGCGTTTGAGGGGTTCCAGCTGTTCCGCGGCCCCACCCAAGCGGAGTCGGAGACCCAGCAAAAAGAGGACGATAACCAGTACCTGGACATCAACACCCTCAAGGGCGACCCCAACGACGGAGACGACGAGTAGCGAGAGCTGAAGGCGGCCGCAGGATCCCGCATCCAGCACCGACTTCTAAGTGCTGTTTTGTCATCCAGCCACACTTTTCCGAAGTTTTAAGGTGCCTATCTCGACACTTTTCCGTACTTTTACACGGCTGATTTCGACACTTTTCCGGATGGAAGCCGAATAATCACTTGGGAAACCAACGCCATCCGCGCGTCATTTCGCGGATGGCGCTTGATTTCTGTCCGTACACGTTGATAGACCCCATCGTGCCCGCAAGGAGCGGGCGCGTTTTATCCAGAGTCGGGGTAGAGAGTTGGCTCCACGATCCCGACGCCAACCGGCCAAGAGGCACGGTGGCCCTGCCAATATCGATGAAAGGAGTCCGTATGGACAATTTCTCCGTGCGCAGTGAGCGCAACTTCCACAACCTGGCAGCCAAGCCAAAACGAATGCATCTTCTGGACAAGCCGAACGGCTATGCCTCGGCCATGGTCAAGAGCAGTCTCCCCCACCAGATGCGCTTTACCGTGCAGGCGCTCGAAAAAGAGCTCTACACCGCCGGCGACCCGCACGTACTGCAGATCAAGCTGCTTGGAGACGACTCGCGCGAGCTGTCTAGCTGGAAGCTGTTTGCCGACGGCACGTGCGTCGCAAGCGGTTCGGGTGACTTTGCCCGCGAGTGCTTCTGCGAGGGAGCTGAGGTGTTTCTGGACCTGTGTCGCGACGCCGTCGAGACTGCCGAGCTGTGCCAGTGGAGCGAGAGGGAGTACGAGCTGTTGGGTGCCGCGCGCGGGATTGCGGGGGGGGTGTAGGAACAGAAGCCTCATGACGGTGGCCTCAGCTGGAATGACGTATCGCTCGATAAATGATCTCAACAACGTAGCCGATGCGCCGCATTTCACCTCAAAGGCATTGAGCGATCAGGAGGCGTCCAGCATTTCTTTGATATCCCCAATTGATTGTTCCGAGAAAGTCTCTTCATGTCCTTATAATCGCCCTTACGAGAAACGTGGACGAGACAGGCGTCCATATGCCGTCTCTAAACTAACGAGCCGTTCGCGGAAAGAACATCTGGCTAGCATGGGCCAAAGATATACTGGTATCGCTGCAACAATTATGGAAGATCGGCACCACCAATGACCTCCTTGAAATTCTCCAGGCGCTTCGCGCTTAGCCTGCTCGCCTCGCTGTCCGCCACCGTAGCGCTTGCTTTGCCCTCAACCGCCCTAGCCGCGTCGGACCCGAACCCGCCCAGCATCTCCAACGTGACGATATCCGCGACGACAGTCACGGCCGGCTCCACGCTGCATGTCGGCTATAGCGTCGATGACCCTGACGGGGTACGGTCCGTCACGCCCATAGTCGAAGTCCTTGTCGAAAACGATACCGGAGACCATGGAATCAGTTCCCGTCTCGCCTTCTCGTCGACCGGCAACACGACCGCGGGCTTCGATATCTCCACCTCCCCGAGCGACCGGCCCTGCAGGTACCGGATCATCGGCCTCGGCGTGACCGATAGTCTTGGATGGGTTACCGATGTCTACGACACGACGTATGCCGAGGAGAAGGGGCTCGACTGTCCGACCTTCACCACCGACCCCCTCGAGTATGAGGTGACCGAGGGACCCGAGGACCAAAACCCGCCGACCGTGTCCTCCGTGTCGCTCTCGAGCAGGGAGGTCGCAACCGGTGCCGACCTCCACATCTCTTGGACCGTCTCCGATGCCGACGGCGTTCGCTCCGTTTCCCCCATACTGCGGCAGGGCTGGGAGAATTCGGACGACGGCTGCTCTGTTTCGTCAGCCTATTATCACGGAGGCTCGTCTATCGACGGGTTTGACCTCACATTCGACAGCAATAGGATCGGAAGGCACAGGCTGATCGGCCTTTCGGTCACCGATGGCCTAGGGTTCGAGACCGATGTGTACGAGAGTTCCTACGCCAGGGCCAACGGCATTTCGGGCGCGACTTTCCCGGTTGGCGACCCGAGCGAGCTGTGCTTCGAGGTGACCGGCAGCGCGATCGACCGGAACCCGCCCACGGTCTCGAACGTTTCCATCTCCGCGAAGAGGGTCCCCGTCGGCGGGATCCTCCGTATCTATTGCAATGTAGGCGACGCGGACGGCGTAAAGTCTGTCTCCCCGATCCTCAGCGACCCCGGCTATGTCGAGGACCCGAACTCTTTAAAGACCCGCAAAACGTTGAGCTGCAGCTACGATGCGGCAAGGGGCTATATCGAAATCGAGTTCCCCACGTCGCTCTCGATGGGCTCGTTTGAAATCCAAGCCCTCGCGGTCCTCGACAAGACGGGCCACGAGACCTTCGTCTACAGCTCCGCCTACGCCGAGCGTAACGGCAAGACCGGCGTTCAGACCTTTGATGTCGACGACGCGGGGGACGTCACCTTCGACGTGACCGCTCCGCTGTATGCCGCCACCAAGGGCGACGGGCAGGCGTATGCAAAGGACGGCGAGGCCGGTCTGACCTTCCGCTTCAGCGGTCCTCTCGATGAGTTCACGCGTCTCCTCGTGGACGGAACTGAGGTCTCCGCCGAGAACTACACCGCAACCAGGGGCAGCACGATTATCGAGCTCAGGCCGTCCTACCTGGACACGCTCGCCGGCGGCGGACACACCGTCACGGCCGTCTGGAAGGACGGGACGGCGACCGATGCGTCCTTCACCGTGGAGGGGAAGGCCCAAGGGGAGCAGGCGGGCGGAAAGACCGACGTAGATTCACCCGGCGACAACAAAAGTGATCCTGCCACTCCTGAAAAGGACGCCGACGAGGCGGCTACAAAAAAGTCGGGACGCACGACAGCCGATGAACCAAAGCTCGCTGCAACCGGCGACTCCACTTGGATGGCCAGCATCGCATTGGCCATGGCGGCCACGGCCTGCTTCACGGCAGCGAGAAGGCTTGAGCCCAAGCAGCATAGGCACGAACAGTAGCTCAAAGCGAACTCAACTGGGAAGGGCAGATGGATAGCCGTCCTTCTCTTATAATCAACCCAATCCGCTGAAATGCAATCAGTTAACGAGTTTCGCCAGACGCTCGGCCTCTACCCCGCTCTAGCAAGCCACCAGGCGATGAGATAATGCCCACGACTATCAACGTAAGCAAGGAGCGCGCTATGGCAGACAACGAGACCAAACCCTCGGCGAACGACGGCCGAGAGGAGCTCGTGGCAAAACAGCTCGCATCGACCAAAATCCACCTCGCGCTCACTCAGAAGCGGGTGGACGTCTCCGGCGCCATCAAGCTACCGCTCGAGCGAATTCCCCAACTCGGCGTGGCGTTCGCCTCGCTCCCCTCGATGTTTCGCACCGTCACCAACACGGTGAGCGTGCCCACGCTGCTCCAGGCGACTGACAAATATGGTAACCCGCTCGATCCGTCGAAACTCAACACGTTCAAGGACGGCAGCGGTCTCACAGGGGGCTACCGCGACGCCGCCAAGGGCCTTGGGCAGGCGCGCTTCCACGTAGTCGAGGGCGACATCGCCACGAGCGTCACGCAGGTGCCTTACGATCCAACATCGCTATTCATGGCAGCCGCAATCGCGCAGATAAACCAAAAGCTCGACTCCATCCAGGAGTCCGTCGACGAAATGTTCGAGTACATGCGTCAGCGCGACAAGGCCAACATGCGTGGCAACCTCAAGACGCTCGCAGACATCCTCAACGGTTACGGCCTCAACTACGGCAACGCCACCTACATGGCAAACGCCCATATGAAGGTGCTCGACATCAAGCAGTCGTCCGCGCAGGACATGGAACTCTTCCGCTCGCAGGCACAGGCGGATCTGAAAAAGAAAGGGTTCATCGAGGTGCGAGACGGCTTGGGCAGACGCCTCGACAAGGTGCTCGACTACCTCAAAGACTGCCAGCTCGCCACCTACATCCACGCGTTCTCGCTGTTCCTCGAACCCATGCTCGCCCAGAACTTCGAGCCCGCAAAGCTCGCGGACGCCACTGCGAAGATCGAGGCTGATTCGATCGCGTACCGCGAGCTCTACACCGACTGCTACAACGCACTCGAAGCGGGGGCTGTCGACACCGTCGATGCGGCACTGCTGGGCGGTATCGCGTCCGCGGGCAAATTGCTCGGTCACGCCATCGCAAAGACCCCCGTGGGCGACCATACACTCATCGACGAGGCGCTCGAAGGCGCAGGAGAGAGCATCGGAAAGTTCAACGACAAGCAATCCGAGAAACTCCTCGAAAAGCTCCATCAGGCAAAGACGCCCGACGTCACGCCGTTCAAGCAGAGCGTAAAGGAGATCGACACCCTCTACAACCGCCCCGCGCAGATCGCCGTGGACGCCGAGAACGTCTACATCTTGCCTGCCAAGCAGCAGGAAGAGTAACGATACGCGACAGGCACGCGCCATGCAGACAGCTAACGCCCCTACCTTCCCGCCGCCTTCAGCTTCAGCAGCAGGTCGCCCAGCTCGGGGCACTTGCTAGAGAGGCGTGTCTGGGCCCGCTCGCCCATCCCCCAACGTTGGCGGACTTCTTGGGCGCGCGGACTCACGTGATAGTCCCCGTCCATCACCTGCTTGAGCAGCTTGGCGGTCACGCGCGCATCGGCTAGGGCGCTGTGGGCATGGCCCGTCGACTCGTCAAACTCGATGCCGAACCACGTTGCCGCGTCGCCCAACGAGACGCGCCCGTGGCTGCCAACGTCCATGATCGAGGTGTAAAACGCCTGCAGGTCGGCCCAGTCCGTAGGAAATGTGGAAAGGTCGATGTGCTTTGCCTGGCACTCGGTCAAAAGCTGCCGACGGTCCGCACCGCTCCAACAGACCACCTGGGCGGAGTAGCGACCGATCCAATCGCTGAGCCTTTTTATCACCATGTAGAGCGGATCGGCCATCGCGGTGTCCACGGCCGATATCCCCGTGAGCTCGCGGACGGGATACGCAACGCCTTCGGTAAATTCCGTCTGCACAAACTGCGAGAACTCGCCCATAACGTTGCCGTGGTAATCGAGCTTAACGGCGCCGACCTCGATAATCTCATTGCGCAGCCCACGGCGCTGGCGCTGCTTTGGCACCGGCGCAAACTCAAAGTCCAGCACAATCTGGCGCGCAAAGTTCGTCGTATCGATAGCCGAGATACACGGCGTCTTTTCAGCTGACACGGTTAGGGCCTTTCTCCGTTGCTTGCCGCTTGTTACATAAGCGGCTACATTGCCGTAAGGATAGGTGGCCGCGCGGACATGAAAGCTGGGCGCAATACCATGCGCTAATCACACGCCATGCAGACGGCCCCAAGAGAGTCGCCCGCTCTATTCAAATGGATGAAAAGACGATATGAGAAAGCCATTGGGGGCCGCCTCCCCCGCGGCGCAGCTTCTTTCCGCGGGCTCGGGGTGCCACAATGGGCTTTGAGTATCGGCCCGTGCGGTAGCCCTTACCGCACCTGCGGGGAGGAGGCTTCCCATGCCCCATGTTACCTCCATCGGCCTGGACGTCCACGCGCGATCGGTCGCCGCCGCGGCGTTCAACCCCTTCACCGGCGAGGTGGTGCGCCGCAGCTTCGGCACCGACGCCTCCGAGATCGCGGAGTGGGCCCTCGGCTTCGAGGACCCGAGGGCGTGCTACGAGAGCGGCCCCACCGGCTTCCACATGGCGCGCGAGCTGCGCGCGCTCGGCCTCGACTGCGCCGTGGCCGCCGTCTCCAAGATGCAGAGGCCGGCGGCGGACGCCCGGCGTAAGAACGACCGGCGCGACGCCGAGTTCATCGCCCGCATGCTCGCCACCCACAACATCGTCGAGGTCCCGCTGCCCGACATGGCGGTCGAGGCCGCCCGGGACCTCGACCGCGCCCTCGACGACGCGACCCGCGAGCTCCGCCGCTCGAGGCAGCGCCTCAACATGTTCCTGATCAGGCTGGGCCACGTCTGGGACGAGCGCAACGCCGACGGGGCGAGGAAGAAGGCCTGGACGAGGGCCCACTGGAGGTGGGTCTCGGAGATCAGGCTCGAGGGGCCGCAGCGCGACGCGCTGGAGTACTACGTCACGGCCGCCCGCTGCGCGGAGTCGGACAGGCGGCAGCTCGAGAGGAGGGTCGTCGCGCTGGCGGGCACCGACCGCTGGCGGGCGACGGTGGAGGCGCTGTCCTGCATCAAGGGGGTCGACACCCTGACGGCCTTCAGGCTCGCGGCGGAGGTCGGGTCCTTCAGCAGGTTCCGCTCGGCGCCGGCCTTCGCGAGCTGGTGCGGGCTGACCCCGTCGGAGCACTCGAGCGGCGAGTCCGAGCGGCGCGGCGGGATAACCAAGGCCGGCAACGCGCTCGCGCGCACGGCGCTCATAGAGTCCGCATGGCACTACTCCACGTGCTCCCCGAGGCCCAAGGCCCCAGCCCCCGGCACCGACGTGCCCCCGGCGATACGCTCTAGGGCGGACGACTGCACCGCCAGGCTCCACCGCCGCCGCGAGGCGCTGGCCGCGGCGGGCAAGAGCGCGTGCAAGGCCAACGCCGCCGTGGCGCGCGAGCTCGCCTGCTGGGTCTGGGAGATCGGGTGCAGGTCCGAGGGGACCGTCCTCTAGCAGCCGGCGACAACCGACTCCCGCCGGGAGGGCCCGCGCCTCGACGCATCGCCGGCGCGAGTTCACGACCTTTTTGATGGGCAGCCCCGGGGCCGCGCCCGACAAAAGACTGGATTCGTACGATAGCGCCGGACGGAGAATCGAAATGCGGTGGGGTGCGCGGACATACCGGGCTGACCGCCGGAAGCGCACCCGCAAGAGCCCGCGGATATTAGCTTGCCAGGCAAGCGTCGACTAAGCCATGCAGCGTGCGCGGGCTCTCCCGACGGGAAACGAAAAAGCCCGGTTTCAAACCGGGCTCGAACGAACATGTCTATTGACAATGGCTTTCTCATATTAGATTTAGGCCCGGTGACTTGAATCAGCGGTCATCCCGGGCCCATCAATATGCAGTGTACCTACAGAGGGCTGGTTAATCAAACGGGCTTTCGGTGACGAAGACCTGCGCGTCTAGCCCCAATCGCCCAGCGCCGTCTTCTGCCGCCCTTACGAAAGGCTGCTATTCGAGGGAATCACGTTGCTGTTATTATCGAACATATATTCGTATTTATGACCGCGCTTTGATTGAATGGCAGTTGTTGACGGCAGTTCCATGTGCCGGGCAGCGCCCTCCATGCGACGGGAGGTGATGCCCATGACCGATCTGATTGATTTCGTGAAGCTCCTGACCGCTTTGGTCTCGCTCCTCACGGCGCTTATCGGACTTTCCGAGGCACTTAAGCAGCGTACGAAGCAAAAGAAGAGGGGTCGACGCCGTTAAGGCATTGACCCCTTAATCGAAGTAACCGCGCTGCCCAGCTATCCACAACTTGGGCTGCCGTCGACCTTACTCTACCCACGGACATTGAGTTTAACAAATGGTTTTTTCGGTAGCGAAGCCTCGGTCCCTCAGCCGCTCAGCACCTGCTTCCTACTCCAGCCACCATTCCATATCCACGGAGCACTCGACCTCGATAGGCTCTGGCTCCAGCACCGTCTCCTCGGAGCCTCCGGACGCCCCATCGGGAGCACACGCGGCAACACAGTATGTTCGACCATAGCCCGCCGCCCGACTGTTATACGAGATATGCTTGACGCCGCCCAGCATAGACCCCGCCGCAACGGCAAGTGCCTGCGCGTTGCCGCGAGCACGTTCAACCGCACGGGCAATCAGGGCGTCTTCCGCCGCGCGCTGATCCGCCAACTCAAATCGAATGCTCATGTCGGCATGTGACTCGCAGGTATTGAGTGCGGTCCACACAGCAGCAAAGTCAGTCGAATCGACAGGCGCGGCAACCGTACCGTACGCATAGTAGTTGTAGCCCACAATCGTCGCCTTCTTGCGCGTCATCTGCGCATAACAAGTGTACCGACAGCATGTTAATTCGCTATCCAAACCAAAGGGCGCCAGCGCGGCGGCTACGCGGGCGCGATCGGTGTTGTAATCCTCCAGGCACGATTCCTTGGTGGTGCGGCGACCACCAAAGCCAATGCTAAAGATCACGCGGTCGGGCATAACCTCGTCCTCTATCTCGGCGCCAACGCTCACATAACCGGTCTTATCCGTTGCCATGACATCCGTCCTTTCCACGAATGGCTACGTTGCGGTAAGCGTAGCCACCCGTGCGGACACAAAAATGGGATGCTGTGCCACGCGCGCCAGGCACGCGCCATGCAGATGGCCCCAAGAGAGTCGCCCGCTCTATTCAAATGGATGAAAAAGATTGAGGCCCGGTGACTTGAATCAGAGGTCATCCCGGGCCCATCAGAGCTCGTAGAGCTCTTGGTTGCTTTGGTCTCGCTCTTCACGGCGCTTATCGAACTTTCCGAGGCACTCAAGCAGCATTCGAAGCATAACAAGTCGCTGCCATTAAGGCACCGACCTCTTGACCAAGCAACGGCGTTTCCCAGCTCTCCAGAACTTGGGCTGCCGTCAACTTTATTCTATCCGCGAGCATCTGGTTTACCAAATGGATTTTCGGTAAAGGAAGCACGGCACGCCCGCAAAACCACTACGCCCCAAGTGCCGCCATGGGAATCACCGCCACGCCGTCGTCGCGTGTGTAGGCAATGCTCCCCTTTCCAACCACGACCGCCAAAAACGCCGGCGCGGCATTCTGGGCGGCAGGATTGGAGAGCACTTTCCTCTCCAGCGCCTTGAGATTTCTCGCTCCATCGTCTGCTTTCGCATCACTCAGCTTGACCTCGATGGCTCCCATCCGCACAGGTCCTCGGTCAGCTTGAGCCTGTTGAAGAGATCCAGGTGCGCAGCGATGGTCCTCTCGTCGGGGCCCGTCTCACCGTACGAGGCGTCCTTTATGAGCGTCTTGTACGTGACAGCCTGGCTCTCGTTCATGGCAAGAGCTCGCAAAAGGCCGTGTGCAAGCTCGGGCGATCATGCGATATACGAAATTACGCCATTCTCAATGCTGTTTTTACGCCGTTCTCAATGTAGTTTTTACGCCATTTTCATTGTAGGTTTTACGCTTGGCATCCTTAGCGCGACCCATTCCGAGCAATCACATCAGAGCGCGCTTGGTTATCTCCGCTCGCACATCTCGGCAAACGAAATCAGCTTGGTATCTCCCCTGCTCGCCGCAGCTTCCTGACATCCTTGCGTAAAGCCACGCTTCGAGAAGATCACGTAGCTTTTATGCTGACGCCTAAAGAGCTCGCTTCGGTACACGAGCTTTTCCAGAACATCCTCGCCTGCCGGTTCGTTACGCCATTTGCACTCCGCAAAGAGCGCCGCGCCCTCTCCGTCGTCGACAATCAAATCGATCTCTTCCTGCGTACGCATCCGATTGTCCGTTCCCCACCAACGGCCAACTGTTGCCGGCACCACACCAAGTTCGCCCGCGCGTGCGAGTTCGTACACGTATTGTCTGCATATAAGCTCAAAGACCGTACCCATGTAATCCGATACGTGCGGCTCAATGCGCCTATACGCCATCTCGGCCATATCGTTTTGAATCAGCCCAATGTTCTGCGGCACAAACTTGTACCAGAACCTAAACATCTGGTCGCTCAGCAGATACACGGCTCGCTTATTGCTCGTCTCGTTTAGGGGCAGCTCGCGCTCGACAATCCCAAGCGACGCCAGCTTATCCACATAGCTCTTTACGTTGCTCGCAGGGATTCCCATAGAGCTCGCAATCTCTGAGATCTTCGAGCGCCCCTGGGCAATTGCTTGCACGATCGCATCATATTGCTCGGGATTGCGGCACTCTTGCAATAGCAGGTTACTCGGCTCCTCAAAGAGATAGCCCGTAGGAGTAAGAAAAAGACGTTTGATGTTGTCCTCGAGCGATACGGTAGGATCGACTTTCTCGATATATGCAGGAATGCCGCCCGTCATGCCATAGCAAACCGCAGCGTCTTCGCGACCCATGCTCTGCCACAAGCCGAGGGTCGTCGTAAAATCCAGCGGCATGATCTTAAACTGGGCCGTACGCCTACCGTATAGCGGACTCTCGTAGCCCAGCACCTGCTCTTCCATGAACGAAAGCGACGACCCGCACAGGATAAGCATGAGCTTGGTCTCTTTGTACAAGTGATCGATCTTGTCTTGCAGCAACGAGCTGATCTCGGGATTCGATTGGGCGAGATAGGGATACTCGTCAATCACGACAATCAAACGTTCCGTGCGAGCCATGGTGGCCAACGCATCGAACGCCTCGTCAAAACTACGAAACGACACACCTGCAGCACCAACCGAACCCGCAAGTATCGCCTGGCTAAAGCCGTGCAGGTTTGCCGCTGCATTGGTACGACGAGCTTGAAAGTAAATAGCCTTCTTGCCTTGGATAAACTCTGTGATAAGACGCGTTTTACCCACGCGACGGCGGCCGTAAATCACAGGCATTTCAAAGGAGCCCGTGCCATACAGTCGATTGAGCTCGGACATTTCCACTGTTCTTCCGATAAACATAGGGCCATCCTTCCTTTGCGTTATAGCTAGCTATATTATACCTTCCTATAATATAGCTAGCTATAACGCAATTCGACAAGCGGCGCACGCAAAAGGGGCGGTACACCCCCGCACGTGGACCGTTCCGGAAAATGTATCCCGTTCTGGAGCCAAAAACTGGGCCGTAGTTTCCGCCAAGCATGCCATCCGGAAAGCGAATCCCATTCTGAGCGTCGAATCCGGGACGCAGTTTCCGGTTGAGGGCTGTTCCGGAAAGCTTGTCCCGTTCCGAGCGGCAATTCCGGGTCACGGTTTCCTCAGGTACAAGGCGACAGTCCGCCGCCCTTATCACATGCCTTCAAATATGCGATCCAGAAACACAAAACAGCAGATAGAATGCTCTTTTTCAAAAAGTACACGTCCCGAAACTTACCAAGACTTCATATCTAGCTACCGTTCACGGTCGCCGATTACCACCCACCGATTCAAACAAGAAATATGTCGCCAAAAGCAGGTCATCTACCTGCATGGTTAGATTTTGGTCAGCTTTTGGTCAGCTGAGCGGCAAGTTCCAGCTGATACGTTTTTGCTACCCAAAAGGAGGCGGTAGCTCATGACCCATTGCAATGACCAGCTCATCGACCAACTGCTCACTCAAGCCGAGCAAGAGGGGCGCTGTCTGATTCCCCCGAGCGCGGCGATCCGAAAAGCGCTCCTTCGGCGCACCGGCGGCACGGTTGTCTCGCCCATTCCGGGGTTGTTTGCGCGAAAAACGCGCTGGGATGAACTCAACCGAGCGCAACGCCATTGCGAGATTATCCGCGCCCTTGCGATCATCCATCCCGATTGGACGTTCTGCTCGTTTTCGGCAGCTTGCCTGCTGGGGCTCGAGGTCTCGTGGCGACACCTGAACGTCGTGCATGTTTGCAGCTCGACAAAGCCGTCGGCTCGTCCGGGCGCACATATTCAGCGACACCAGATTGAGCCGGCCGGAGCAATACGCAGAGCCGGCATATCGGTAACGCCGCCCATCCAAACGGCCACAGATTGCCTGCTGCAAACTGGTTTTGCCGACGGCATGCCCATTGCCGATTCGACGATCTCAAAGCTCGGCCTTGCGCCGGAACAGCTGATGGAGGCCGTGGAGCAACGAGCGACTGCACGCAATGGTCGCGCGATTCGCACCGCCCTCACAACGCTTCGATATGCCGACGTCCGCGCCGAGAGCGGCGGGGAATCGGTCGCCCGAGCCGTCATGATCGAGACGGGCTTTGCGCCCGACTGGCTTCAATACGAGCTGACGGACCCCTTCGATTCGGCCAAGCCCATACGAACGGACTTTGCCTGGGAGCGCCAGGCGCGGGAACTCACACTGGGCGAGCTCGACGGGCTCATCAAATATACCGACCAGACCATGCTGGCCGGACGCACCACCGCCGAGGTGCTCGTTGCCGAACGACAGCGCGAGGCGCACCTATCGCTCTACGGTCACCCTCTGCTGCGCTTTACCATGAACGAGGTCCGCTCGACAGGAATGCTCGCCAAAAAGCTGCAGACGGCAGGCATCCGGCAGACCGCGCTGCCGACATGGCTCAACGAGGTGGACCTGTAGGAGCTGCTAGGCCACGCATCGCCGAATCGCATCCCCCCTATCTGGGCCGCGTTTTCCCAACGGCCACGCCAACGGAAAGCGCGTCCCAGCCTGGACACTCAAAACGGGATGCGCTTTCCGGATGGCGGGCCTGGCGGAAAGCGTGTCCCGGAATCCCGTCTCAGAGCTGGACAGGCTTTCCGGTTGAGTCCTTCAGCGGAAACCGCATCCCGGAATAAACACTCAAACTGGGATGCGCTTTCCAAACGGCCGGCCAGCGGAAAACACATCCCATTCTGAGGCACGATTCCGGGACGCAGCTTCCGCATGCGGAGGCGCTCCAAACAAAAGGCCCCGGCTCGCGATGGAGCTGGGGCCAAAGGCGCAGCATATACAGTTGATGTTGAGCGCGAACAGCTCGTCAGCAATGGCCGTCCGCACCCTACCCTACCCGCGGTTGCGGGCGCGGCTGTAGGGCGTATCCACCATGGGCAGATCCGGACGCAGCTTGCCGTCAAATGCGCGATAGGCGTTCTGTACGGCGGGCGCCGTGGGAATCGTTGCGATCTCGCCGATGCCCTTGCCGCCGTATGCCACGGGCAGTAGCTCGTCCTTCTCCACGTAGATGGCGTGGATATCCGGAATCTCGGGCGCACGGAACAGCCCGAGCGTGCCGTACCTTGCCTGGGGCACGCAGTCCTTGAGCGGCCAGTCCTCGGTAAGCGCATAGCCCATACCCATAAGCACACCGCCTTCGATCTGACCCTGGATGGAGATGGGGTTGACCACCTTGCCGGAATCGTGCGCGGCATAGACCTCGCTCACGCGACCGTCATCGTCCAGAATGACCACATGCGTGGCAAAGCCGTAGCAGATGTGGCTCTTGGGATTGGGAACGTCGGCGCCCAGCTTGTCGGTCGGCTCCAGGTACACGTAGCCAAACTCGCATCCCTCGAGCGCCTTGATGGCGGCCGCGGGATCCTGAGGATGCATACCCTGGCCGGCGACGAGCTCCTGCGTGTGCAGCTGATAGGCGCGACCGTCGTCGTACTCGATCTTGACGCCGTCGCCATGCGCATTCACGGGAGCGGCGGGCGCAGACTTGCCGGCCTCGATATCAAGCATGGCATCGCGCAGCAGGAAGGCGGCACCGCGCACGGCCTCGCCGGTCACGACCGTCTGACGCGAACCAGACGTGGTGCCGGAGTCGGGAGCGTTCTCGGTGGAGCACTCGCCGTTGGCAATGCAGCGAAGCGGCAGGCCGCATGCCTCGGCAACGTCCTGCAAAAAGACGGTGTTGCAGCCCTGGCCGATGTCGGACGTGGCGGCATAGACCACAGCCACGCCGTCCTCGATGCGAATCTTGCAGCGGCCGGCATCGGGCAGGCCCACGCCCACGCCGGCGTTCTTCATGGCGCAGGCGATACCGGCGTGTCCGGGATGCGCATAGTAGGCATCCTTGACCTCGAGCAGCGTCTCTTTAAGCGCCGTGGAGCAGTCGGCAATCTGGCCGTTGGGCAAAACCTCGCCCGGCTCGATGGCGTTACGGTAGCGGATCTCCCACGGATCCAGGCCGACCTTCTCTGCCAGCAAGTCGATCAGGCTCTCGAGCGCAAACTCGGACTGGCAAACGCCAAAGCCGCGGTACGCGCCGGCGGGCGGGTTGTTGGTGTAGTAGCCATAACCGCGAATGTCGGTGTTCTGGTACTTGTAGGGGCCGACGGCATGCGTGCAGGCGCGCTCGAGCACCGGGCCGCACAGCGACGCGTAGGCGCCGGTGTCAAAGTTGATCTCGCAATCTAGGCCGGTAAAGTTGCCCTCGGCGTCGCAACCCAGCGTAAAGGTGCCGTCCATGGCATGGCGCTTGGGATGGAACGCGAGCGACTCGGCGCGCGTGAGCTTGCACTTCACGGGACGCTGGAGCTTGTATGCGGCGAGCGCGGCCAGGTGCTGGATGGACACGTCCTCCTTGCCGCCAAAGCCGCCGCCCACGAGCATGGTCTCGACGACCACGCGCTCGGGCTCGTTGTCCCAGCCAAACATGTGGGCGCACTCTTTGCGCGTGTCGTAGGCACCCTGGTCGGTCGACTGCACCTTGACGCCGTTCTTGTACGGGAAGGCGACGGCGCACTCGGGCTCCAAGAAGGCATGCTCAGTAAAGGGCGTGGTAAAGCGCTGCGTCACGGTAAACGCGCTTTCGGCCAGCGCCTTGGCGGCGTCGCCGCGCGTCACGTGACGGCTCTGGCACACGTTGTCCTTGAGCTCCACAGTGTTGCCAAAGGCAAAGAAGCTGTCGTGCAGGCGCGGCGCGTCGGCAGCCCTGGCTTCGACAATGTTACGCACAGGCTCCAGCGGCTCGTAATCGATCTTTACGAGCTTCTTGGCCTTCTCGAGCGTCGCTTCGTCCTCGGCGACCACCAACACGATGGCGTCACCCACGCAGCGGGTGATATCGCCCTGGGCAATCATGACGTCCCAGTCCTGGATAAGGTGGCCGACCTGGTTGACCGGCACGTCCTCGGCGCGCAGGATGCCCACCACACCGGGCAGGGCCTCGGCCTTGGCGGTATCGATGGAGAGCACGCGAGCGCGCGGATACTTGGAGCGCACGGCGCTGGCGTAGGTCAGGCCCGGCTGATCGAGCTCGTCGATGTCGTCGGGGTATTTGCCCTCGCCGAGCACCTTCTTGCGCACGTCGATACGGAAGGCGCGCTTGCCCACGCCGTAGTCGTCGCCGCGCTCCAGGTCCTCGTCGATCTGCTTTTCGCCGCGGAGCACCGCTGCGGCCAGCGAGATGCCCTCGATAATCTTTTTGTAGCCGGTGCAACGGCAGACGTTGCCGCGGATGGCGTACTTGATCTGCTCCTCGGTGGGCTCGGGATCCTCGGCGATGAGCGCCGCACCTGCCATGACCATGCCGGGGATGCAAAAGCCGCACTGCACGGCGCCCACGGCGCCAAAGGCGTACACAAAAGCCTCGCGCACGTCCTCGGGCAGGCCCTCGACGGTCACGATGTTGCGACCGGCGGCAAGCGCGGTGGTCAGCACGCACGCCTTGACGGCCGCACCGTCCACGTGGATGGTGCAGGTACCGCACGCGCCCTCGGAGCAGCCGTCCTTGGCGGAATGGATATGCAGGTCGTCGCGCAGGTAGCGCAGCAACGGTTTGTTTTGGGTCGTCGTGCACTCGACGCCGTTAACGGTAAAAGTGAATTCCTGTGCCATGGTGATTCCCTTCTACACGCCGGCGGCAATGCCGGTGCGGTCGTGGATGGCGCCATGCGGGCAGACGACGGCGCACATGCCGCACGACAGGCAGTCCGCGCCGTCGATATGGGCGCAGTTGTCCTCGATGCGGATAGCGCCGGCAGGGCACTTTTTGGCGCACATGCCGCAACCGATGCAGCTGGTGTCGCAGATCTTGCGGGCGATGGCGCCCTTATCGGTGTTGTTGCAGCGCACCAGGATGTTCTGGTAGCCGGGAACGAAGGCAATCACGAGCTGAGGGCACGCCATGCCGCACAGGCCACAGCCCGTGCACTTGGAGCGATCCACGCGGGCGATGCCATCGACCAGCGCAATGGCGCCGTGGGGGCAGGCCGTGACGCAGGCGCCACAGCCAATGCAGCCTTCGCTGCAGTGGGCGTCGCCGCCTGCGGAGGCGCAACCGCTTCCGCAGGCAACGTAGGCCACGTTATGTTGAATGGATTTGGCCATAAGAGACTCGCCTATTTCTTAAGAAGGTACGAATAGTTGTCGCGCACGGCCTTGATGGTCAGGCGGACGGCCTCGGGCAGACCGGTGTTGACGGCATCGACCGAGACGGTGCGGACCGTGCCGGCAACGCGGACCTTAAAGTGATCCTCGTCCACGGCCAGGAAGCCCTCGTTCTCGGAGTTCTCCATGTCCTGCTCGCTCCAGAACAGGGTGAGCTTGTCCTTGTAGGGACGACCCTCCTGGTAGGGGCAGAACACGGCGCAGTTGCCGCACTCGTTGCACATGCCGTCGACATGTACCACCTGATGCTTGGCCAGGCCCGGCACCTTAATGGCAACGTTGGCGCGGTTGGGGCACACGTCGCAGCAGACCTCGCACACCGAGCCGCAGCCCAGGCAGCGGGTCTTGGTGCAGTTGCGCTTGTCGCGGCACAGCGACCCCTTGCGCTCGTAGCAGGTGTCCTCGCGACCGGCCTGAGCATTCTGGTCGGCGTACTTGTTAAAGTCCACGCCGGCGATGGCACGGGCGACCTCGGCGGCGTCGGCAATAGCCTCGACCACGGTGGCCGGACCGCGACGGCAGTCACCTGCAGCCCAGACGCCCTCGACGCCGGTGGAAGTAGCGGCAAGGCGGCCGCGACGGTCATGCTCAACGCCCGCAGCATCGTACAGGCTGGCATCGATGCCCTCGCCCACGGCGCAGATCACCGTGGTGGCGGGAAGCTCGACGGTCTCGCCCGTGGCGACGGGGCTGCGGCGGCCGCTTGCATCCGGCTCGCCAAGCTCCATAACGTCGCAGGTCAGCACGGCGCCGTTGAGTGCCTTGGGCGCCAGCAGCTCGCAGAACTCAACGCCGTCGGCAAGAGCAAGATCAAGCTCTTCCTCGTCGGCGGGCATCTGCTTCTTGGTGCGGCGATACACCAGGCGCACGTTCTTCACACCAGCCAGGCGCTTGGCCACGCGGGCAGCATCCATGGCGGTGTTGCCGGCGCCGATGACCACGACGTCCTCGCCCAGCTCGAGCTTCTCGCCCTTCTTGGCGGTCTCGAGGAACTCCAGCACGTCGAGCTCGGCACCCTCGCCCAAGCCCGCAGAGCCGGGCATCCAGGCACCGGTGGCCACGACCACGTCGGTAAAGCCCTGGGCCTTGAGCTCTTCAATGGAATCCACGCGAGCGTTGAGCTGCACCTTGGCGCCAAAGGCCAGGCAGAGCTCGGCATCGTGGGAGATATCGTCGCTCGCAATACGGAACTCGGGGATCACGTGACGGACCACGCCGCCGAGCGAATCGCGGGCCTCAAAGATGGTGACAGGCACGCCGGCGCGCGTCAGGAAGAACGCCGTCGCCAGACCGGCCGGGCCGCCGCCGATAACGGCAACGTTGCGCTCGCCGTCGTTGGCGATGGCCTGGGCGCGCAGCTTGGGCAGCACGGCGGTCATGGCCTCGCGGGCGGCCTTGAGCTTGCTGGCGCGAATCTGGGCGCCCTCGGGCTCGTAGAATGCGCGCTCGCAGGCACGGCCGCAGGGATGCGGGCAGATGGTGCCGGTGATGAACGGCAGGGCGTTGCGCTCGATGATGATGTTGAGTGCGTCCTCGTAGCGGCCCTCGTCAACAGCCGCCAGGTAGGCGGGAATATCCTGCTGGATGGGGCAGCTCGTGCGGCACGGCGTGGTAAAGCAGTCGGAAAGCGGGCTCTTGCCGGCGACCTTGCGGTCGGGCAGCGGGCGCAGCGGCTTCTTGTAGAGCGGGTTGGTGAGCGAGTCGACCTGGATCGCGGTCACGGCCTCGAGCGAGACGCCCGCGAACGGCTTGCCATCCAGGTCGGTAAACTCGCCAGCCATCTGGCTAAAGCGCTCGTAGCCACCGGGCTTGAGCACGTCGGTCGCCAGGGTAACGGGCCAAATGCCGGCATCGTACAGGGCGCGAATGTTGTAGACCGTGGCGCCACCGGAGTAGCTGATGCGCAGCTTGCCATCGAACTGCTCGGTAATGCGACGGGCGGCCTCGATGGTCAGCGAGAACAGCGAACGGCCCGACATGTACATCTCGGTGGAGGGCAGCTCGTTTCTCGTCACGTCGACGGGGAAGGTGTTGGTGAGCTTGACGCCAAACTCCAGGCCGCGCTCGGCACACAGGGCAATCAGGCGCTCGAACATAGGCACGGCATCGACCCACTGCAGGTCCTCGCGGAAGTGCGTATCGTCGAAGACGATGTAATCAAAGCCCAGCTCGTTCAGACGCTGGCGGGCAAACTCAT
The DNA here is from genome assembly GCA_047014445.1 of Collinsella aerofaciens. GTDB lineage: Bacteria > Actinomycetota > Coriobacteriia > Coriobacteriales > Coriobacteriaceae > Collinsella > Collinsella aerofaciens_BX. Next base: position 359,139 of record JBKXPS010000001.1, read on the forward strand.
AGCCCAGCAGCGTGGGATTGCACTTGATGTAGGTGTTGAGGCCCTTCTCGGTGATCAGATAGGTCGCGATGCGCTCGATCTCGGCCGGCGGGCAGCCGTGCAGGGTAGACTCGGTGATGGAGTTGGAGACGCGCGCCGGGATGGACTCGACAAATGCGGCGTCAACATGCTCAAACTTGTCCAGGTTAGCGAGCGCCCATGCGCGGCACTCGTTCCAGACGTCGGAGCCGCTGGCGTCCTTCATACCCTCGATGTAGGCGTCGACCTTGGGGCTCTTGATGCCCTCCAGGTCATAACCCACGGACATGTTGAAGACAAAACCGTCCGGGCTTCCCAGGCCGTACTCGCGAGCGATGAGGTGGCAGGCGAACCATGCCTTCACGTACTCGGCAAAGGCCTGCGGAACCTCGAGCTCGGTCGACCACTCACAGTTGTAGCACTCGTCCTGCGCCACGATGCAGGGCTTGTTCACACACTTGGAGAGTTCCTCGCCGTCCATAACCTGAACGGTCTTGAGCTCAAAGAAGCGAGAACCGGCCACGTAGGATGCCACGATGTTCTGGGCAAGCTGCGTATTGGGACCGGCGGCCGGGCCAAACGGAGTCTCGATGCGCTCGTCAAAAATGGGAAGCGCGCCCTCCTGGTTGGTCGTAACCATCTTGCGCACGCCAAAGATGGCGCCCTGGGTCTTGTGCTCCTCGATGATCCAGTTCATCAGCTGCGAAAACGGGATCGGCCTCATGATGTCGCTCATAATGAGCTCCTCTCTGTAACGCCCGGCGAGACCGCGCGGCGGGCGCAAATACGGTGTAGCGCTAGCACAGCGCCGGCGACCCCGCGGAGGTCGCCTATACGCGCGTCGGATGCGGCGAAACATCCGACGCGCGTGAATCTACTTGTTATTAGTAGGTGCGATCGTTGAGCGTGCTCCAGAGCTTCTTGGACTCAGCCATGGTCCACGCGTTGATCTTTTCCTCGTCAATGCCAACGAACTCGCGATCCTTGTACAGAACCTTGCCGTTGATGATGGTGGTACGGCAGTTTTTGCCCATCATGCCAAAGAGCATGTGGCCGTCGATGTTCTCCTCGCTCAGCGGCGTAAAGGGCTTGTAGTCCATAACGATGACGTCGGCAGCGGCGCCGGCCTCGAGCACACCGAGCTTGCGATCGAAGTACTTGCTGGCCATCTTGGCGTTGTTCTCGAACAGCATGGTCATGGCCTCGCACCAGCCCACGTTGGGCATGGCGGCATTGTGGCGCTGAATGATCAGGAAGACCTTGAGGCTCTCGAGCATATCGTGGGTGTAGGCGTCGGTGCCCATGCACACGGGGATGCCGCGGCGGAAGAACTCGAGCACGGGGGCGCAGCCCACGGCGTTGCCCATATTGGATTCGGGGTTGTTGACCAGCCAGGTGCCGGACTCCTTGACGATATCCATCTCGGCGGGCGTCACGTGGATGCAGTGGCCAAGCATGGTGTCGGGACCCAGCAGGTTGTGCTGCAGCAGGCGCTCGACGGGGCTGATGCCACCGCGGTTGAGGCGGGAGTCCCACACATCGTTCATGCCCTCGCACACGTGGATGTGGAAGCCGGTCAGGCCGTTGTTGGCCTCGGCCATCTTGTCCATGGTCTCGTCCGAAAGCGTAAAGGTGGCGTGGCCGCCAAACATGGCGGCGATCATGTGGTTGTCGTTATCGCGACGCTCCTTGGCGGCCCACTGGGCGAACTCGGCGTTCTCGGCAATGGCCTGGTCGCATTTTTCCTGGCCGCGGCGATCGGAGACCTCGTAGCACAGGCACGAACGCATGCCCAGCTCCTGAGCGGCGTCCTTAATGGTAAAGAGGCTTCCCGGGATCTCGCAGAAGCTTGCATGGTGATCGAAGATCGTGGTGACGCCATCGCGGATGGAGTCCAGAATCGTGGCGTAGGCGCTGGCCTTGGTGCCGTCGAGCGTCAGGTTGTCGTCGATCTTCCACCACTGCTGCTCAAGATTCTCCAGGAAGTTGGTGGGGTTGCAGCCCTTAATGGCAAGGCCGCGGGCCAGACCCGAGTAGATGTGGGTGTGGCAGTTGATGAGTCCGGGCATGATGAGGTTGCCCCGGGCGTCGACGTACTCGGCATCCGGGTACTTGGCCTTGAGCTCGCACTCGGGGCCCACTTCGACGATCGTATCTCCGTCAATGGCGACCGCACCGTTGGGGATGAACGGGGCCTGAGCGTTGCGGGTAAAGACGGAACCGTTAGCGACCAGAAGCATGGATGCTCCCTTCGACATCAGAGGCGGGGTTTGACACCTCTGACATGGCGGAGTGCGAAGCGCCGGCCTACACCGGAAACGGGCCCTCTCCCGTCAACGCTTCACCAAAGGGACAAACCCTTTGAAGTGCGGCTTGGCGCCGCATGACGTCGGCGGACGAGGCGATGCGCCCGCCGACGAATAGCACCGAATTGGTTACTTCTTGCTCTCGGGCAAGACCAGATCCACGGCGGCATCCTTGGCAGCATCGATGTGCTGAGCCACGACCGGCGTCTGCGGAAGGATCAGGTTAAGGACAATGGCCATGATGGCAGTGGGGGTTACGGCATTGGAGCCGATGACGGTGGACACCCAGGCGGGCATACCCTCGCCGGCAAGGCAACCGCTGGCCATCCAGATACCCAGGCCAAAGACGACGGAGGTACCGACGATGGTGGTAGTGCGCTGCGTGAGGCCCTCGCGAGTGAACATGCGCACGCCGTTCATAGTGATGGTGCCAAAGACGCCGACGGTCGCGCCGCCGATGACGGGCTGCGGGATAGCGGAAAGGACAGCAGAGAGCTGCGGGAACAGACCGGCGATGGCAAAGACGGCCGCGATGATCACAAAGACCCACTTGTTGACGACCTTGTTGGAGCAGATGATGCCCACGTTCTGGCCAAGGGCGCTGGTGGGAAGACCGCCCAGCAGGCCGCCGACCATAGAGGTGAGACCCTGGGACACGATAGCGCCGGAGAGCTCGCGCTCGGTGGGCATACGGTCGATGGAGCCCAGGCAGGCGGCGGAGACGTCACCGATAACCTGGATGGCAACCATGGGGAACACGACGGCGAGGGTAATGCAGACCTCGGGATCAAACTCGAGCGCATAGGGCATGAGCTTGGGAAGGGCGAAGACCTGAGCGGTGGCAACGCTGGAGAAGTCGATCATGCCAAAGGGAATCGAAACGATCATGCCAACGATCATGCCAAAGAACACGGATCCCAGCTTGAGCGTGCCCTTGCCAAAGTTGGCGAGCGCAAAGACCACGGCGAAGGTGATAAGAGCGACGCACCAGGCCTGCGGAGTGCCCCACAGCGGCGTGCCCATGCCACCGGCCATGTACTTGACGGCCGTGGGATAGAGAGAGACGCCAATGGAGAAGATGACCGTACCGGTCACGACAGGCGGGAACAGCCACTTAATCTTGCTGTAGGCCAGACCAAAGAGGACCGCGACGGCGCCGCCGACAATCTCGCCGCCCAGCAGAGCGCCAAAGCTAAAGCCCGAGGCACCCATGGCCTGGAGGGCCGGGAGGAACGCGAACGAAACGCCCATGACGATGGGCAGGCCGCCGCCGATGCGACGGAAGGGAGCGAAGGCCTGAAGGGCCGTGTCGATTGCCGAAAGAATGAGCGCGACCTGGATGATGTCGGTGCTCTGCTGGCTATTAAAGCCGTAGACGCCAGCCATGATGACAGCCGGGGTGATGATACCGGCAAACGAAGCCAGTACGTGCTGAAGGGCACACGGGATCATTTCCTTAACGGGAGGCATGCCTTCACGAGTGAACAGGGCTTCAGTGCCGTTCGTAACCGTCTCCTGGGTCATTTGACCACCAATCCTCGAAATAGTTGTTTTCGCATCTAACGCTCTATTGTGACGCAGCGCGGGGTTGAGGTTGTGCCTTCGTTGCATATCGTATTAAAGATGATTCTCATTCTCAATAATAATTTTTTGTTATCATACTATTCTTGAGCTGAGACAATGCATTTCCGCAGGTCAGGAAAGTGTCTGGTCAAAATAACATCTAACTTTTCTTTTGGTCGACCGTTTACCGCCGAATTCCTACCGCTCGTCTGTATTACGCAATGTACCTGCGAATATACGAGATGACGAACAGCGTGTTACCATGAGAAAAAATTGTTATGAACATTTTCGATTTCACCCCAAGGAGTTGCCCGTGAACGAGACCGTACGTCGCTTTTTGCCGATGGTCGATTTCCTGGAGCAGGTACTCGGTAAGAACAGCGAAATCGTGCTGCACGATTTCTCGGATCCCGACCACGCCATCGTCGATATTCGCAACGGCATCGTGAGCGGCCGCAAGGTCGGCGGTCCCGCCACCGATCTGGCACTCAAGATCATGCACGATGCCAAGTATCGCGACCTGCCGTTTATTACGGGTTATGAAGGGCGCGGCGCCGGTGGCAAGACGTTGGAGTCCGCGACGTTCTTTATCCGCGAGAATGGCGAGATCGTCGGTATGCTCTGCGTCAACACCGATCTTTCCACGGTACGCTCCATCAACGCCATGGCTCAGCAGCTCATGGCGTGCTTCGACGCTGCGCCCAGGCAGGCGGAGCCCGCGTCTATCGAGGTCGAGAGTCTTTCGGAGTCTACACAGGAGCTCATCGACCGCAGCATTGCCGAGTTGCTGAGCGCGCGCGGGCTGGATGTAGCATCGCTTGGTCAGAGCGACCGCGTGGACGTCATTCGCCACCTCAACGGCAACGGGGTGTTCATGCTCAAGGGCGCCGTGGCCTGCGCCGCCACCGCGCTGGGCATCTCGGAGCCCAGCGTCTACCGCTACCTGCAAAAAGTCCGCAAGGAGGGCTAAACGTGATCCCTTGGGGACGGTGGGAAACGGATCATTTTTGTCGCATCGCTTGACAAAAGACCCTGCAGCTCGCTCTGCAGGGTCTTTTTGCATGTCATGTTTAGTTGTTGCCAACGCCTTAGAGAGCGGCGACGACCTCGATCTCGACCAGACCGCCGGCCGGAAGGGCGGCAACCTGGAAAGCGCTGCGCGCGGGGAACGGAGCCTCGAACTTGGAGGCGTAGATCTCGTTAACGGCAGCGAAGTCGGCAATGTCGGCCAGGTAGACCGTGGTCTTGACGACATCGGCAAAGGTGGCGCCGGCAGCGGTCAGCAGGGCCTCGACGTTGGCGAGGGACTGCTTAGCCTGGGCCTCGACGCCCTCGGGCATCTTACCGGTTGCGGGGTCGATGCCCAGCTGGCCGGACAGGAAAACCATGTTGCCGGTCTGGATGCCGGGGGAATACGGACCGATGGCTGCGGGTGCGTTATCGGAAGACACGACGGTCTTGCTCATGTTTTTCTCCTTACGATCAGATAGAGAGCGTGAGCGCGGCGTTCGCACCGGGAGGCACAATTCGGTCTGAACACCGCGCTTGATTTGGGATAGTACTCAAGGTTTCCGCGCGATGCAAGATTATTATCACGTTGCGAGAATATTTTATCGCCCAACGGCGTCTGTCGGCCGCTGAACGGCACGACCGGACGGTGAAGTTCAAAATGATCCGTTTCCCTCCGTCCCCAGCGGATCAGGTGATCCATGGGGGACGGAGGGAAACGGATCATTTTTGCTGCAAGGGCTGCTGAAGACTTTATCCTGCTTAGGCTGCGGGCATCGCCCATCGCGACGGCGCCACTATACTTTTGAGTATCTGAGCATTTTGAAAGGCAGGATATGACCGCAAACGCCAGTCGAACCACCAACCGCAGACCCGAGCTTTTGGCCCCCGCCGGAGGCCCGGAGCCCTTTGCCGCCGCGCTCGCTGCCGGGGCAGACGCCATCTACTGTGGCATGGGCAGCTTCAACGCCCGCCGCAAGGCCACCAACTTTACCGACGAGGCCTTTGAGCAGGCCTGCCGCGCCGCGCACCTGGCCGGCTCGCGCGTCTACGTCACGGTCAACATCGTCATCAAGCAGTCCGAGATGGGCGATGCGCTGCAACTCATCCATCGCTGCTCCACGCTGGGCGCCGACGCCTTTATCATCCAGGACTGGGGCCTGTTCTTTGAGGTCAAGCGCACGATGCCCGGCATCGAGACGCACATTTCAACCCAAGCAAACATCCACGACGACCGCGGAACCCTTTGGTGCCGCGAGCAGGGCGCCGACCGCGTGACCCTCTCGCGCGAGCTTTCCATCGACGAGATTGCCGCCATTCACGATGCCGCGCCCGATGTGGACCTTGAGGTCTTTAGTCACGGCGCCATCTGCTTTTGCTACTCGGGCCTATGCCTGCTTTCGAGTTTTGCCATGGCGGGCCGCTCGGCCAACCGCGGCATGTGCGCCCAGCCCTGCCGTCTGCCCTACGAGCTGATCGACGAGAACGGCCGCTCGCTCTCCCCTGCCGGTCGCGAGCGCGCGCTGTGCCCGCGTGACACCAACACCTCACAGCTTGTTCGCCGTCTGTATGACGCCGGTGCCGCGTCGCTCAAGCTCGAGGGCCGCATGAAGGCACCCGATTACGTGTACTCCATCGTTGATGTGTATCGTCATGAAATTGACGACATGCTATCCGGAGCCACCGTTGCCAAGGACGAGGAAGCCACTCGTCAACGCCAGCTCAAGCGCTGCTTCAACCGCGACTTTACGCACGCCTATCAGGACGGCACCTCGGGCGACGAGATGATGAGTTACGAGCGTTCCAACAACCGCGGCCAGATCGTGGGCACGGTGCTGGGCAGCCGCCCGGCCAACCGCGATGTGCGCGGCCTCAAGCCCGACGACCGCCGTCGCCGCGCCGCCATCGCCCGCATTGAGCTGTTTGAGCCCGTGGGCAAGGGCGACCTGCTGGAGCTTCGCCACGATAACGAGTTTGACCAGTTCCTGACCACCATTGCCGCCGATGATGCCGCCGCCGGTAATGTTATCGAGTGCCGCGTGCCCCGCAGCATGCCCGAGGGCTGCCGCGTCCGCGTGATTCGCAGTCAGCGTGCCATCGACGCCGCCGGCGCCGCGCTCAAGCGCGATGTGCTGCGCCGCCGCGCCGTAGATGTGTCCGTCGTGGCGCGTCTGGGCAAGCCGTTTACCGTTACGCTCACCTGCCGCGACGACCCCGCGCTCACTGCCACCGCCACCGGCTTTACCGTCGAGGCTGCCAAGACCCGCGCCGTCGAGGCGGCAGACCTGGTTGAGCATGTGGGCCGCATGGGTTCCTCGCCCTTTGAGGCAGCGAGCTTTGACGTTTCGCTCGACGCCGGCTGCGGCATGGGCTTCTCCGCCGTTCACAAGGTGCGCGCCGCCGCTTGCAAGGCGCTGGAAGAGGCCATTCTGGCGCCGTACGAGGAGCGCGCGAAAACGCTCGAGATTCCGGTGCTCGACAAATGTACGCGCGCTATGCCCGAGCATTACCGCGATGAGCCGCAGATCTGCGCCGCCGTCACCACGCTCGAAGCCGCCGAGGCAGCTCGCGCCGAGGGCGCCACGCGCATCTACATGACCACCGATGCGCTCGATGCGGCCGAGCTCTCCCCCGCCGATGCGTTTGAGCAGGGCATCGTACCCGTACTCGACGAGGTCTGCCGCGCCGTCGACCACGAGCGCGTCGATCCCTGGATCAATGCCGGAGCTACCGTCGCCGTCGGTAATATCTCCGAGCTCGCCGTAGCCGCGCAGGCCGGCGCCACGGCCGAAATTCGCTCTTGCCTGCCGGTGCACAACACGCCCTGCATGGAGGCGCTTGCCGAGCGCGGAGCCGGTGCGTTTTGGCTCTCGCCCGAGATCACGCTCGACGAGATTGTCTCGCTTGGCACCTCCGCGCCCGCAGCCCTGGGCATCACCGTCTTTGGCCGCCCGCGCGTCATGACAAGCGAGCATTGCATTCTGCAGGTTGCCAACGGCTGCATCCACGATTGTGCCAACTGCCGTCTGCGTGCCCGCAAGCTGTCGCTCAAGAATATCGACGGCAAGGTCATGCCGGTGCGTACCGACATCCATGGCCGTTCTCGCCTGTACGATGCCTACCCCATCGACCTCACGCCGCAGGTTCCTCAGCTGCTCGATGCCGGCGTACGTCGTCTCATGGTGGACGGAACGCTGCTCGAGACGGATGAGGTGGGCCGTGCCGTCGCCCGCGTCCGTCGTGCCGTCGAAGCAGCGCAGGCCGGCCGCAAGCCCGCCGCCCGCCTGCGCGGGGCGACCTCGGGCTGCATGTTTGTGGGAATCAGCTAACCGAAAGGCTTACACGTGAACGAAGAACCTCAAGTCCTCTACTGCGACGCCTGGCTCATGGCCATCGACAAGCCCGCCGGCATGATCGTCCACGGCGACGGCACCGGCGAGCGCACGCTCACCGACTACGCCAGCGACCTGCTGCTGGCGATGGGCGACGGCTTTGCCGCGACCGACATGCAGCCGCTCAACCGCCTGGACCGCGACACCACCGGCGTAGTGCTGTTTTCGCTCGACAAGCAGACGCAGCCCGCCTTTGACCAGATGGTCATCGACCACGCTTTCGAAAAGCACTACCTGGCGCTCGCCGAGGGCAAGATCGACTGGAACGAAAAGCTCATCGACAAGCCCATCGCCCGCGACCGTCACGACAGCCGAAAGATGCGCGTCGGCGCCAGCGGCAAGCCGTCTCAAACGCGCGTGAAGGTGCTCAAGCGCCTTAAGAGCCGTCGTGGCCTGCCCACGCGCTCGTATATCGATGTCGAGCTGCTCACCGGCCGCAAGCACCAAATCCGTGTGCATCTGGCGAGCGAGCGTCATCCCCTGGTTGGCGACGACCTGTACGGAACGCCGCGCCCCTGCGGCCTGATGCTCCATGCCCACAGCGTGTCCTTCACGCATCCCGTAACCGATGAGCACATCCACATCGAAGCCCCCTGCCCCTGGGAGCCCTAAAACCTGCCAAATAGGGACAGGTTTATTTTGGCAGGTTTTATCTGGGAAAACGTCAAGCCGCCACGATGGCTCAGCCGCGGTTCCAAAACGTCTCGATCTGTAACAGTTAGAACCCATTTTCCGCTCAATCTGTTACAGATCGAGACATTCGATCTCCCTTAAGGGAAAATCTCAATCTGTAACAATAACTCGGCAAAATCGGTCCCAGATGTTACAGATTGAGACAAAGGGACGGCGCGGTTCGGAAGTATCTCAATCTGTAACACCTGGCCCACTTTTAACGGTCCAGTTGTTACAGATTTAGACAAAACGGCAGACAACAAAAGCGGCATCGCCCGTCGAGGGTGTTGCCGCTTTTCTATTGAGGAACCTAAATGGTTTTGACCTTGCCCTGTCGCTAGACCGTGATGACGTTGTCCATCGACTGGTACTTGGCTGGCACCTCGCCCGCGGTAATAATCGTTGCGTCGCGGAAGTCCGCGAACTTGACGGGCGCCACCATGCCGAATTTGCTGGCGTCTGAGATTACGAAGCGTTTGGCGGTATGGCGCATCGAGATACGCTTGACTTGCGCTTCCTCGATATCCGGTGTGGTGAGACCTTGCTCGGCGGCGATGCCATTGGAACCCCAAAAGCCGCAGTTGAAGTTATAGCGGTCCAGGGTTGCCAAGGCGTCGGGGCCGACGAGCGCCTCGGTCTCGGGCTTGAGCTCGCCGCCTAGCACCACGGTGCGCACACCGCGCAGGGCGAGATGCTGAGCATGGAGCACGGAATCAGTCACATAGGTGACACCCTCAAGGCGCGGAAGATGCTCGATGAGCTTGAGGGTCGTGGAGCCCGAATCGATATACACAAAGCTATCGGGCTCCACCAGGGCCGCGGCACGGGCGCAGATGCGCTCCTTGTCATCGTTATGGAGATCACTGCGCTCGCTGATCGTCAGGTCGCGCGTCACGTGCGCGCGCTCCAGACTTGTCGCACCTCCGTGCACCTTGGCGATGCGGTGCGCTCGGTCGAGCGTCTGCAGGTCGCGCCGAATGGTGGACGGTGTCACGCCCAGGGTCTCGGCAAGCTCCGGTACGGTAACCGAGCCAGCCTGCTGCACCATCGACACGATCGCGTTGAGCCTATCTTCCGCAAGCATCGCTTACTCCTCCTCGGGGTACACGACTCCCCAATCGGCGCGAAGCTTGGTCATCAGCTCCATAACATCAGAAGCATAGCCCAGAAGCTCGCGCTTCGAATCATCGCCGGCAACGGCCTTCTCCAGGTCGGCCATCTCGTAGCACAGAGCGTATGCCTCGGTGCCAGCGTGGACCTCCTCGCGGTGGCCGTCCGCAGTCCACACGATGGTCGCGTGGTCGGCACGCGGATACTCGTTAACCTCGATATAGCACTTGTCGAAGCTGATGACCGAGCGCTTTGGCTGCTTGGAGTGGAGCGTAAGGCTCACGACGCCCAGCTGCTGCTCGGCGTTACGGCAGACAATGCCACCTGCGACGTCAACGCCAGTTTCGCAGGTATTGCCCAGCGAAACGACCTCAGCGGGCTGGCTTACCATAAAGAGGCGCATGACGGACAGGGCATACACGCCAATATCGAGCATGGCGCCGCCGGCGAGACTGCGGTTGTAGAAGCGGTTGGTCAGGTCGCCGTACTCCTTATAGCTGCCAAAGTTGAGCTGGGCGAGGTTCATGCGGCCAAAGTCGCCCGCATCCATGCGACAGCGCAGCTCCTGATACAGCGGCATGTGGAGCACCGTGGTAGCATCCATAAGGACCACGTTGTGCTCGTCGGCGATGGTACGGGCCTCGTCGAGCTCGGCAGAGTTGAGGGTAATGGCCTTCTCGCAGAGCACGTGCTTGCCGGCGGCCAGCGCGGCACGCAGATAGGTAATATGCGTGTTGTGCGGCGTGGTGATATAGACGGCATCGATGTTCGGATCGGCGTAGAGGTCCTCAACCGTTTCATAGACCTTCTCGATGCCATACTGCTCGGCAAAAGCCTGAGCCTTGGACAGCGTACGGTTTGCGACGCCCGCAAGCTTGCGGCCGGCAAGAGCTAGAGACTGGGCCATCTGGTTGGCGATAACGCCGCAACCGATCACAGCCCAGCGAAGCTCGGGAGCCGTAAAGATATCATCGGGGAACGGCTTGCCCTGGACCGAAGCGAACGCTGCCTTTGCGGCTGCCGCGGAGTCGAGTGGAGCCTGCTTGGAATCTGCCATATGTGCCTCCTGAATTATCGGAAGTTCTTCATTTCCAACAGCCTTATATTCGCACAAATGCGCGCGTATTTGCTTGTATTTGCGTGTTTATTTGTTTATCGGTCATTATTTAGCCATATTTTGCACATTTTTACGCGGTCATACGCATTAACACGCAATGCTATGCGCGATAATGCGCATGCGAGGATCCTTACGAAACATAAAGAGACGGAACACCAAAGCCCCAAAAGACAGAGTAGTCAGTGATACTCGACACCTCCGGGGGCATCAGACATCAAAGGACCGCCCCGAACTACCGGCACATAGGGAACGTCACCATGTGCCGCTTTCGTTGCAAGGCTGTCCCCATCGACCACTCATTTAAGTCTGTCCCCAATGAGCGCAATCACTCATTTAAGAACGTCCCCATCGACTACTCATTTAAGTCTGTCCCCAATGACAACCAACGGCCACTCATTTAAGTCTGTCCCCAATGAGTAGGGATAGAAAAAGGCCCGGGTGCCGTGGGGCATCCGGGCCTTTGCTAGCAACTTGATGTTGCGGGCAGCTTAGAACTTGTGGCCACACTTCTTGCAGACGCGCAGCTTGTTCTTGCCGTCCTTCTCGTGACCGACGCGGGTAACCTTACCGCACTCGGGGCAAACGAGATTGACGTTGGAGGCATCGATGGGAGCCTCCTGCGAAACGATGCCGCCCTGCTGGTTGGCAGCGTTGGGCTTGACGGCCTTCTTGACGACCGAAACGCCCTCGACAACGACCTTGTTCTCGGCGGGGAGAGCACGCAGGATAACGCCCTGCTTGCCGCGATCCTTACCAGAGAGAACCTGGACCTTATCGCCCTTCTTGATATACATATATCTCCCCTAACTACAGGGTCTCGGGAGCGAGCGAGACGATCTTCATGTACTTCTTGTCACGAAGCTCGCGAGCGACGGGCCCGAAGATACGGGTGCCGACGGGCGAACCATCGTTGTTGATGACAACGCAGGCGTTCTCATCAAAGCGAATGTAGGAGCCATCCTTGCGGCGGATCTCCTTAACGGTGCGAACGACGACGCAACGGACAACGTCCTTCTTCTTGACGTTGGCGCCAGGGGTAGCCTCCTGGACAGCACCGATGAACACATCGCCGATGCCTGCATAACGACGCTTGGAACCGCCAAGCACCTTGATGCAGCGAATCTTGCGAGCGCCGGAGTTGTCGGCGACGTTCAGCATGGTTTGCATCTGAATCATGGTAGATGTTCCTCCGAACTAAGAACCGAAGAGAGGTGCGCAGCCTTTAGGCGGCCTGTGGTATGCAAACCAGGCATACGCACATCTTCGGAAACGTACAAGTCGTAAGAGCGACTGCTTATTTAGCGCGCTCGACGACCTCGATGAGGCGCCAACGCTTCATCTTGGACATAGGACGGGTCTCCATAACGCGGACGGTATCGCCCACGCCAGCCGTGCACTCCTCGTCGTGAGCGTGCAGCTTCTTGGAGCTGGTCATCATCTTGCCGTACTTGGGGTGACGCTTGCGCTCGGTGATGGTGACGACAATGGTCTTGGCACCGGAGACGGAGGTAACGACACCCGTACGGACCTTACGCGAGTTACGCGAATCAGTCATGTTCTCTCCTTAGGTCCTACTCGGCGACAGCGGACTTCTCCGCTGCGATCTCGCGGGCGCGCTGCTCCGTGAGGACGCGAGCGATGTCCTTCTTCACGGTGTTGACGCGAGCGGTGTTGTCCAGCTGGCTGGTGGCCATCTGGAAACGAAGGTTAAAGAGCTCGGCGCGCATTTCCTTCAGCTTCTCAACGAGCTGAGCGTCCGAGAGCTCACGAATCTCTGCGGGCTTCATTAGTTCTCCTCCTTGGCGGCGGCGGCGTCCTCAGCAGCCCACTTGGCCTCGAGAGCGGCCTCCTCAGCCATCTCCTTCTCGATGCGCTGCTCAGCGTTCTTAGCAGCAACAATCTTGGTCTTGATGGGAAGCTTGTGCTGTGCAAGACGCAGAGCCTCGCGAGCGACCTCCTCGGGCACGCCCTTGACCTCGAACATGATGCGGCCGGGCTTGACAACGGCCACCCACTCCTCGGGGTTACCCTTACCAGAACCCATGCGAGTCTCGGCAGGCTTCTTGGTGATGGGCTTATCGGGGAAGATCGTGATGTAGACACGACCGCCACGCTTCATGTAGCGGGTCATGGCAATACGAGCGGCCTCGATCTGACGGTTGGTGATCCAATGGGCCTCGAGAGCCTGGATACCAAACTCGCCGAAATGCAGCTCGGTATTACCCTTGGCCTGGCCCTTCATGGAGCCACGCTGCACCTTGCGGTGAAGAATACGCTTAGGGGCAAGCACTACTGACCCCTCCTCTCGGAGTTACGACGACGAGGACGGGAAGAGCCCTCGAGTGCAGGGTTGGGAACAGGCTGGCCCGGGAGCTTCTCGCCCAGGTAGATCCAGACCTTCACGCCGCAAGCGCCCATGGTGGTGCTGGCGACAGCCGTGCCGTAGTCAATCTTGGCACGGAGGGTGTGCAGAGGCACGCGACCCTCACGGTACCACTCACGACGGCCCATCTCGGCACCGCCGAGACGACCGGAGCACTGGATACGGATGCCCTTAGCGCCGGCCTTGCGGGCGGACTGGACAGCCTTGCGCATAGCGCGACGGAAGGCAACGCGGCCCTCGAGCTGCTCGGCGATAGACTGAGCAACGAGGTTGGCGTCGAGCTCGGGGCGCTTGATTTCGACAACGTCGACGGAGAGCTGGCCCTTGGAGACACCAGCGACCTTCTCGAGCTCGGTGCGGAGGGTATCGATCTCGGCACCCTTCTTACCGATGACAACGCCGGGGCGAGCGGTGAGGATGATGACCTTCACCTTGTCGCCAGCGCGCTCGATCTCGACGCGGGAGACAGCTGCGCGGGAAAGACGCTTCTCGAGGTACTTGCGGATCTCGAGATCGTTACCGAGGGTCTTAGCGTAATCCTTCTCTGCGAACCAGCGGGAGCGCCAGTTCTCGGTGATGCCAAGACGGAAGCCGGTGGGGTAGACTTTCTGACCCATACAGCTTTACGCCTCCTTTCGAGGAGCAACGACGACGGTGATGTGGGAAGTACGCTTCAGAATGCGAGAAGCGGAACCCTTGGCGCGGGGACGGATGCGCTTAAGCGTCGGACCCTCGTCAACATAGGCAGCGGCGACAACCAGGTTGTCGGCACGCAGACCGTTGTTGTTCTCGGCGTTCGCAACGGCGGAACGGAGAACCTTCTCGACATCCACGGCGACGGCGCGGTCGCAGAAGTGGAGGATGTCGAAGGCCTGAGCGACAGGCTTGCGGCGGATCAGATCGACCACCAGGCGGGCCTTGCTGGGGGAAACACGCACGTACTTAGCGACGGCGCGAACCTCGGTGGCCTCAGTTTCAATAGACTTAGTTGCCATTTACGGTTAACCCCCTATTTGGCCTTGTGGCCACGGAACGTACGAGTCGGCGCGAACTCGCCGAGCTTGTGACCAACCATGGACTCGGTAACATACACGGGCACATGCTTGCGGCCGTCGTGGACGGCGATGGTGTGACCAACCATCTCGGGGAAGATGGTGGACGCGCGGGACCAGGTCTTCACGACGTCCTTCTTGCCAGCCTCGTTCATCGCGGTGATACGCGAGAGAAGGCGAGTCTCCACGAACGGGCCCTTTTTGAGACTTCTGCTCATAAGTGCTTTCTCCTAAAACTCGGTATCCGAAATTACTTCTTACGGCGACGAATGATGTGCTGGTTCGAGACCTTCTTCTTCTTGCGCGTACGAAGGCCCTTCGTCGGCTTACCCCAGGGGGTAACGGAGGGACGACCAGAGGTGTGGTTCTTGCCCTCGCCACCGCCGTGCGGGTGGTCGACAGGGTTCATGACGGTACCGCGGACGGTCGGGCGCACGTTCATGTGACGCTTACGGCCGGCCTTGCCGATGACGATGTTGGAGTGATCGGCGTTGCCGACCTCACCGACGGTGGCGCGGCAGGTAACGAGGATGCGGCGCATCTCGGAGGAAGGCATACGGACGATAGCGTACTTGCCCTCCTTACCCATCAGCTGGCAGGAGTTGCCGGCGGAACGGGCGATAGCAGCGCCCTTGCCCGGCTGGAACTCGACGGCGTGGATGAGCGTACCGACGGGGATGTCGGCGAGGGGCAGAGCGTTACCCGGCTTGATGTCGGCGTCAGAACCGGACATGATGGTCTGACCGACCTCGAGGCCCTTGGGGGCCAGGATGTAGCGCTTCTCACCGTCAGCGTAGTGCAGCAGAGCGATGCGAGCGGAACGGTTCGGATCGTACTCGATCGTGGCAACCTTGGCGGGCACGCCGTCCTTGTTGCGCTTGAAGTCGATCACGCGGTAACGACGCTTCACGCCGCCGCCCTGGTGGCGGGTGGTGATGCGACCGTTGTTGTTACGACCGGCCTTCTTGGGCAGGGGCTCGAGAAGAGACTTCTCGGGCTTGGTGCAGGTGATCTCAGAGAAGTCGGAGATCGTCTGCCAACGCCTACCAGCGGAGGTCGGCTTAAGGTGCTTTACAGCCATTACAATCCCTTTCAATAGGAATCCGTTAGCCATCGCAGACAGGGATTCGAGGTTCTGCCTCGGGTGCGATGACACCGGACGTATACACGGTTCCGGGCGTGTCCATTTTATACGCCCAAACCTTGAGCTCTCGCCTCCCCTATTTGGGAGGCATGAGCTCACTCAACAGCAGCGAGTCTTAGGCCTGGTTGCCAAAGACCTCGATGGTGTCGCCCTCGGCCAGCGTGACGATGGCCTTCTTCCAAGAACGGGTCTTGCCGGCGACATAGCGCACGCGCTTGGTCTTGGGCTTGACCGTCAGGGTGTTCACGCGAACGACCTTGACGCCGAAGATCTCCTCGACAGCGTCCTTGATCTGATACTTGTTAGCATCCTTGGCGACCTCGAACGTGTACTTGTTCAGCTCCATGCCGGAGAAGGAACGCTCGGACACGATCGGACGGATGATGATCTCGTGGGCGGTCATTTATGCAAGCACCTCCCCGAAGTGAGCGGCGATGTCGGCGGGCATCAGCACGGCGTTGTTGTTGACGAGATCGTAGGTGTTGGCCTCGTCGGCAGTGATGATGAACGTCTTGGGAATGTTGCGGAACGACAGGTAGGCGTTGACGTCCTCATCGCGAACGATGATGGTCAGACGCTTGCCCTCAAGGCCGAGAGCCTTGAGCATGGCGACGGCAGCCTTGGTGGAAGGCTTCTCGAAGCCGTAGTCGTCGACGAGCACGAGCTCGCCATCGGCCAGCTTGGCGGACAGCGCGGAGCGCATAGCCAGCTTGACCTCCTTGTTGTTCATACGCTTAGCGTAGGAACGGGGCTTGGGGGCGAAGACGACGCCACCGTGACGCCACTGGGCAGCACGGATGGAACCCTGGCGGGCACGGCCGGTGCCCTTCTGACGCCAAGGCTTCTTGCCGCCACCGGAAACCTCAGAGCGGCCCTTAGCGGACTGGGTGCCCTGACGCCAAGAGGCCATCTGGCACTTGACGATGTGGTGCATAACGTGGATGTTCGGCTCGATGCCGTACACCTCAGCGGCGAGCTCGGCCTCGGCGACCTTCTTGCCCTCGCTGTTCTTTACTTCAAACTTTGCCATTTAAGTGTTCTCCTTGGTATGACGCTGGGCTAAATGGGCTGGGCCCTTAGGCCATACGGATGGCGACGAGACCATTCTTGGCACCCGGGACAGCGCCCTTGACCAAGATGAGGTTCTGCTCGGCATCGATGCGGACAACGGAAAGGTTCTTGACGGTAACGCGCTCGTTACCCATGTGACCGGCCATCTTGACGCCCTTGAGGACGCGCGCAGGATAGGCGCACTGACCGATAGAACCGGGGTGACGCTGGAAGTGAGAACCATGCGTCATAGGACCGCGGCGCTGACCCCAGCGCTTGATGCGACCCTGGAAGCCCTTACCCTTGGAGGTACCGATGACGTCGACCTTCTCGACATCAGCGAAATCAGCGACGGTGACGACCTCGCCGACCTTGTGCTCCTCGCCGTTCTCGACGCGGACCTCACGAAGGAAGCGGACAGGCTCGACGCCAGCCTTGGCGAAGTGACCAGCCATGGGCTTGTTCACGTTCTTGGCCTTGATGTCGCCGAAACCGATCTGGACGGCGTCATAGCCGTCGGTTGCCTGAGTTTTAACCTGCGAGACAGCGCAGGGGCCAGCCTGGATGACCGTGACGGGAACGACGTTGTCGTCCTCGTCCCAAACCTGGGTCATGCCAATCTTGCGGCCGAGAATCATGCTGATCAAGATATGATCCCAACTCTCGCGTGGTCTTGGGACAATGCGTACACCACCGAGCGTACGCCCCTAGAGGACCACTACTTACACGACGTGCTCCCCAGCCTTGTATTTCGCCCGGACTACCTGACAACCCTATTAAGCAGGCATTTTGTCCAGCCAGAATACTCCCCTGGTTACACACAGCTGTTTAGTATACACGGCTGCGGGCGTATCCATCGAGATTCATATTTCACTCACATTGTTTACGCAGGTAAAGTGCGTGGAGTCGCCTGGGCTTGGCAGAGGGGCGGCGAAATATATTAAGTTTGCTGCTCTACAGTCCTGCGCAAGACGGAAAGCACATTAAGTGCTTTCCTTTGCGTGCGGAACTCGCGACAAACTTAATATATTTCGCCGCCCCTCTGCCAAGCTCGGGAGACGACACGTTGATGTCTGCTTAACTCTGCTCGCTCAGCTAATTACTTTGTTGGGGGTCCACTATTTGCTGGAGGGTGAACTTGCATTGCATCGGCTCGCCTTCTGCTTGTGGCTTTGCCTCATCGAAATTGAAGATCATGATGGCGCAGTTGGGGAGTTTTGCTGGGAGCTCGAAGCCCTCTGGGGCTGCAGCCTTGATGAATTGGCGGCTGGCGCTGCCGTGGCTTACTGCTAGAAGGGTTTCGATGCCCTCGGAGCCCATGAGATTGGTGAGGGCGCCTACCATACGTTCTTGCAGCGCCTGGCTTCCTTCTCCTCCGAAGGGGACCAGGTCCTCGCCCGGATCCCAGACGTCGGTGGGTAGCGCGTCGTGCGGGCCTTCTTCGAAGGTGCCGTAGCAGCGCTCGATGATGCCTTCGCAGGGCTCGGCTGCTGCGTCCGGGCCGAGGAGCTTGCATGCGACGAGCTGAGCCGTGTCCATGGCTCGGCCTAAGGGCGAAGAGACCACTTTGTCGGGGACAACGTCGTGGCTCTTGAGCCATGCGGCTGCCATTCCCGCTTGTTTGCGGCCAAGGTCGGTCAGCGGTGAATCGCAGCGGCCCTGGACCAGCTTTTTGACGTTGAACTCCGTCTGACCGTGGCGGAGTAGATACAGCTTCTTCATGCTCTCCCCTTCTGCATAACCTGCTTTGCCGGCATAGCCTTACTCGTGGGTATGCCCTACGTAGTCTTCGTCGATCGTAATCTTGGCAATCGACTTGGGATATTCCGATTCGACCCGTTGTGTCAGCGCGTGCTTTACGTCTTCGGCACTCATCTGCAGATCCGAGGGACGCACGCAGTCAAAGATCACGTTGGTGTGCGTAGGACCCGGCACGCAGCGCAGGTCATGAATCGAGAGGCGGCTATCGATCTCCTGGGCCATGGCGTGAATGCGCAAGCGCATGCTCGCCAGCTTGGGGTCATCGGTCACGATGGGATCGTAGTGAAGCGTAACGATCATGCCGTCTTCGACCCTAAACGACTGCTCGATGTTATCGAGCGTGTCGTGACTTTCCAGCGGGCTGGCCTCGGCTGCCATCTCGGCGTGAGCGCTTGCGAACTTCCTGCCCGGGCCGTAGTCGTGAACCATCAAATCGTGAACGCCCAAAACGCCGGGGTAGCTCATGATCTTGTCTCGAATGTGCTTGACCAGCTTTGGATCGGGTGCCTGGCCCAAAAGCGGGCTCACCGTATCCTGGATGAGCTCAAAGCCGCTCCAGCCGATATAGGCGCCAACGGCAAGGCCGACCCATGCGTCAAGATTGATGTGCGTCACCTGCGAAACAATTGCGCACGCCAGCACGGCACCCGTAGCTAGGACATCGTTCTTTGAGTCCTGAGCGGTCGCATGCAGCGTCTCGGACTCAATGCGATCGCCGAGCTTTTGGTTGAGGGCCGCCATCCAGAGCTTAACAATCATCGAAAGCACCAAGACTGCCACCAGGGCAAGCGAGAACTCGACAGGTTCGGGGTGGATGATGCGCTCAACCGAGGACTTCACCAGCTCAACGCCAATCAGCAGCACGAGCGCCGCCACGACCAGACCCGAGAGATACTCGTAGCGGCCATGTCCGTAAGGATGCTCGGGGTCGGCCGGCTTGCCCGCCAGCTTAAAGCCAAGCACGCTCACGATGTTCGAGCTGGCATCGGACAGGTTGTTCATGGCATCCGCCACAATCGAAACCGATCCCGACAGCACGCCAATTACGCCCTTCGCAGCGCATAGTGCCACATTGGCGAGAATACACACCACGCCCGTCAACGTGCCCACGCGCGCACGGTCGCCCTGCGCACGCTTAACAATCCACTCGACCATCTACATCCGCCCCCACGGTACTACCTATATATCTATTGCTCAAACGGATTGTAGTGTAGCCACTTTGTCCCCCAGATACAAAAAAGGCCGCAACCCACACGGGCCACGGCCTTGGAATATGGCAAAGGAATCGTCCTTGTGTCGCACAGGTTTACGCGCTTACTTCGGCCACGCTCTTCGAGGTTTCGGGCAAATCGGCTCCGTCCCCCGTCGTCTGTCCCTTCGCCGGCACCACGCCAAAGCAGTAGCTCAGCGCCGCAGACACCGCAAATGCCACACCGCCGGCAGCGCAGCACCACAGCAGGTTCGAGATGCCGCCCGTGGCAAAGCCAATGACCATAAGGACATTCGTCATGCCGATGGTATAGGCCGTAACGTGGCCCACGGCCGCAACAAGGCCTCCGACGGCGCCGCCAATGGCCATGCACGTCAGGCACCTGCCATATTTAAAGCCGCAACCGTACAGCGCCGGCTCGCTTACGCCGCCAAGAACACCCGAGATTGAATAGCCCAGCATGAGCGCCTTCTCGTCCTTATCCGCAACGCGAAGCGACGCGCCAAAGGGCATGCCCCAAACGGCGAACGTTGCCATCGTCGCGGCGATCAGGATGCACGAATCCGTTCCCACACTCATAAACTGCGCATAGGCGAGCGATAGGACAACGTTGCTGACGCCGGCGATCTTTAGGAACTCCCAGCCCGCAGCAAGCCCCATGAGCGTGAGCAGCGACACGATGCCACCGGAATTGCCAAGCATAAACATAAGCTGGCCCAACAGCATGCCCAGATAGCTGCCCGCCGGCGCCGTAATACACAGCGAAACCGGAACCATGACAAGCATGGTCGCAAACGGAACGAACGAAAACGCCACGGCCTTAGGGATAACGCGCTTAAAGAAACACTCCACTCGCCATAGCACGGGCACCGAGATGAGAACCGGAATAACAGTCGTCGTGTAATCGTTGACCGGCGCAGGAAGCAGACCATACACGGAAGTCATCGATGCCCCCGTCGTCGATGCGGCATCGACAAGCTTGAGTAAATCGGGTGCAATCAATACGCCGCCCAGCATCATGCCCAGCTGCTCCGAGCAACCGAGCTGGCGGGCGGCCGCCCAACCAAGATAAATGGGCAAAAAGTAGTAGCCGGCGTTATAGAGCCAACTGTAGAACAGGCGATAGATATCGGAATCGGCAGACCACAGGCCCAGCATGCCTTCGCCCATAATGACAGCGACGGTGCGGAACAACGCCGCGCAGACAATAAACGGCAGCGCCGACATCATGCTTTTGGACAGATAGTCCACCACGGCCATGGCGTTTGATGAAACCGACGTTGTAAACGAGGTGTTAGAAACTTGTAGCATGGAACGCCTTTCCCAATATGACATGCGGGCTGTCCCTTTGTCACATCGTGCGGTATCGACCGATTGCGCGGTACTTTTCGTAGCGGAGGTTTGTGAGGGTCGCGTCGTCGAGCTGCCCAAGCGTATCGAAGGCATCAAATGCCGAGGACATGACGGCACCGGCGATCTCCTCATGCGACAGGCCCTTATCGTCAACAATGCCGTCGATGATGCCGAGCGCCAGCAGATCGGGGGCCGTGAGCTTAAGCGCCTCGGCGGCCTCATCCGCACGCTCGGTATCCTTCCACAGGATCGACGCACAGGCCTCGGGGCTCACGACTGAATAGGCCGAGCTCGAGAGCATCAGGATGCGGTCGGCCACGGACAGCGCCAGCGCGCCACCAGAGCCGCCCTCGCCTGTCACCACCGAGACAATCGGCGTCTTAAGGCCGCTCATCTCCATGAGATTCTGAGCAATCGCCTCGCCCTGGCCGCGCTCCTCGGCACCGATGCCGCAAAACGCGCCCGAAGTATCGACCAGGCACAGAACCGGTCGACCAAACTTTTCGGCCTGGCGCATAAGGCGACGCGCTTTGCGGTAGCCCTCGGGATGTGCCATGCCAAAGTTGCGACGCATGCGCTCTTTGGTCGTGGTGCCGCGCTCGATGGCGATGACCGTTACGGGGCGCCCGTCTTTCCAGCCAATGCCAGCCACCACAGCGGCGTCGTCGCCAAAGTAGCGGTCGCCGTGCAGCTCCACAAATCCATCCAGGCCCAGCGAGATCATCTCGCCTGCCGTGGCGCGATCTGCCGAGCGGGTCTGCTTGACAATCTCGAGCGCGGTTTTTGGTGCGGCCGAGCGCTTGAACAAGTGTCCCAGCTTTTTGCCACGGCGACCCGTATGCACGATCTCATGCGGTGCCCCCAGGCCGGGCGCGTGCCCTTCGTGCAGCGCCAGCAGCTCGCCTACCGTGAGCGCAATCTCGCCACGCGGAACAACGGCATCGCAAAAGCCGTGCTCCAGCAAAAACTCGGAGCGCTGGAATCCCTTGGGCAGGCGCTTGTGCATGTTCTGCTCGATCACGCGCGGGCCGGCAAATGCCGTCAGGGCATCGGGCTCGGCCAGGATAATGTCGCCCTCCATGGCAAAGCTCGCGGTTACGCCTCCGGTCGTGGGGTCGGTGAGCACCGTGATATACAGGCCGCCCGCCTCGCTGTGGCGCCTAACCGCCGCAGAAATCTTGGCCATCTGCATAAGCGAGGTCACGCCCTCTTGCATGCGCGCACCGCCCGAAACGGTAAAGCCGACAACTGGCAATCCCAGCTCGGTCGCACGCTCAAATGCGCGACAGATCTTCTCGCCCACCACGGAGCCCATCGAGCCCATCATAAAGTTGGCGTCCATAAAGAAGAGCGCCGTATCGCAGCCGCAGATTTTGCCCCTGCCGCACACAACGGCATCGCGCTCGCCCGAACGCTCGCCCGCGCCTTTAAGCTTGTCGGCATAGCCGGGAAACGAAAGAAAGTCCTCCGACGCCAGATTGGCATCCCATTCCTCAAACGTGCCCTCGTCGACCGTCATGCGCATGCGCGCGCGACCGCTCACGCGAAAGTGTTTGCCGCAACGAGGGCAGACCTCCAGGTTATCGTGCAGGCGTGCCTCGTCAATCACACGGCGGCACTCCGGGCACTTGATAAACACGTGGCGCGCGGGAAACTCGGCGCACGACTCGGTCATCGGCCCCTCGAGGACGTTGACCGTCTTCGCTTTTCTATTCATCAGCATAGAGATGCCCCATCAAATCGGTGTGATACATGCCCGACAAGAACTCGTCGTTTGCCAGCACGTCGAGCTGAAGCTCGCTGTTTTCGCTCACGCCCTCAATCACGAGCTCGCCCAGGGCCGAGCGCATCTTGCGAATGGCGCCGTCACGCGTGGGCGCACACACGATGAGCTTGCCGAGCATGGAGTCGTAGTACGGCGGAACGTTCGCACCGGTGAACATGGCCGAATCCCAGCGCACGCGCGGACCACCCGGCACACGCAACGCGGTAACCGTTCCGCATGACGGCAGAAAGTCCGGCGTTTCGGCATTGATGCGGCACTCCATGGCGTGGTTGCGGACCGGCATGTCCTCCTGCTCAAAGGGCAGAGGCTGGCCGGCTGCCACGCGCAGCTGCCACTTGACCAGGTCGGTATCGGTCACAAACTCCGTAACCGGATGCTCCACCTGCAGGCGCGTGTTCATTTCCATAAAGTAGAAATTGCCGTCGTCCGAATACAGGAACTCGATGGTACCGGCCCCTTCGTAGCCGACGGCACGAGCCAGGTCACGCGCCGCCTTGTGCATACGGGCACGAATGTCGTCGTGTCCGTCAAGGCACGGTGCGGGGCTCTCCTCGATCAGCTTTTGGTTGCGGCGCTGCACCGAGCACTCGCGCTCGCCGAGCGAAAACACATGGCCCTGCTTATCGGCCATAATCTGCACTTCGACGTGGTGCGCCGGCGCGACGAACTTCTCCATGTAGCACTCGCCGTCGCCAAAAACGGCCTCGCCCTCGGCACGCGCCTCGATAAACGCCTTTGCCGCATCTTCCACGCGCTCGACCTTGCGAATGCCGCGACCGCCACCACCGGCACGCGCCTTGATGAGCACGGGGCAGCCAATGCGTTCGGCCTCGGCCGTTGCCTCCTCGGGGCTTTTGAGCAAATCGCAGCCCGGCACGATGGGCACGCCCGCCGCGGCAGCCGTTCGACGTGCGGCGTCCTTGTCACCCATGCTGTCGATGACCTCGGCCGAAGGACCAACAAACGCCAGGCCGTACTTGTCGCAGTCGCGCACGAAACTCGCCTTCTCCGAAAAGAAACCGTAGCCAGGATGGATCGCCTTTGCCCCCGACTTTACGGCACAGGTGAGCACGGCATCGTCGTTGAGGTAGCTCTCGGCAAGACGCGGGCCGCCGATGCAATACGCCTCGTCGGCAAGCTGCACGTGCAGCGCGTCCGCATCGGCCGTGGAGTAGACGGCGACGGTCTTGATGCCCATATCGCGGCACGCGCGGATAACACGGACCGCGACTTCGCCTCGGTTGGCGATGAGCACTTTGTCGAACATGAAGCCTTCCTTAACTTTCGTGCATGAGTGCAAAAGACATATCGGCGCGGCAGCAAACCTCACCGTTGACGATCGCGGTACCCGTCGCAAAGCGGAACGGCCCGCGCGCACGCGTGATGGTGCACACCAGATCAACCGTGTCGCCCGGGCGCACCGGACGCTTAAAGCGCACCTTGTCCAGACTCGTGTAGAACGGCGTCGCACCGCGCGCCTCCTCATCGCCCATCAGCAGCACGCAGCAGTTCTGGGCGAGCATCTCGCACTGGATCACGCCGGGGACGACCGGGTTTCCCGGAAAATGCCCCTGCAAAAAGTACTCGTCGCCCGTAATCGTGATCTTGCCGTGGGCCTCGTCGCCCACTAGCTCGGCTTCGTCGAGCAAAAGCATCGGCTCACGATGCGGCAACAGCTTCTTGAGCTCTTCTTTGTTCATGGATATCACCTATCCGATCCTCATGAGGCAGCTGCCAAACTCCACGAGGTCGCCGTCGGCCACGCAGATCTCGAGCACCTCGCCATCCGCCTCTGCCGTCACCTCGTTGAGAACCTTCATGGCCTCGATGATGCAGAGGGTCTCGCCGGCCTTGACCTTGGAGCCCACGCGCACAAACGGTTCGTCGCCCGGCGCCGGGGCAGCATAGAAAACGCCGACCATGGGAGCGGTCACCTCGGTGCCCTTGGGCTCCGGTGCGGCGGCAGGTGTCTGCGCGGCGGGCTCCGGTGCGGCAGGCGCGACTGTGGGAGCTGCAACTGGAGCGGCCATAGCGCTCGGCATGGGCATGGGCACGGCAACCGGCTGTGCGGCGCTCGCGCGCTCGAGTTCGACCGCGGTGCCATCGGGCTCCTCAACGCGTACGCGCGTGAGGCCGCGGTCCTCCATAACATCGGCTATCTCGGCAAGTCTTTTGGAATCCATGCTCTAGCTCCTCGTATATCTACGCAGCGCGATGACGGCGTTGTGTCCGCCAAAGCCCAGGTTGGTCGAAAGCGCCCAGGTAAGGTCAGCGCGAACCGCGCGATTGGGCGTGTAGTCAAGATCGCAGGCGGGATCGGGCGTGCGGTAGTTAATGGTCGGCGGCACCACGCCCTGCTCGAGCGCCATGGCGCAGGCCATGACCTCGATGGCGCCCGTGGCACCGATCATGTGGCCGGTCATCGACTTAGTCGACGAGACGTGCGCGGCGCGCGCCGCGTCCTCGCCGAGCGCACGCTTAATGCCCGCCGTCTCGGACGAATCGTTGAGCTTGGTCGATGTGCCGTGGGCATTGATGTAGAGGCCCTCGGAAGGCCTGACGTCGCCCTCGGTCACCGCCAGCGATATCGCGCGGGCAATGCCGGCAGCCTCGGGATCAGGGCTCGTGATGTGATAGGCATCATCGGTGTTGCCGTAGCCCACGACCTCGGCATAAATGTGCGCACCGCGCGCCTGCGCATGTTCCATGCTCTCGAGCACGAGCACGCAGGCGCCCTCGCCCATCACAAAGCCATCGCGGTCTGCATCGAACGGGCGGCAAGACGTCGCGGGATCGGGGTTGGTGGTCAATGCGCGGCAGGACGTAAAGCCCGCAACGGCATCGGGGATAATGGCCGCCTCGGCGCCGCCCGCGAGGATCGCGTCGGCATAGCCGTGCTTGATGGCGCGGAACGCCTCGCCCACCGCATGGGCCGAGGTTGCGCACGCGGTCACCACGGGCAGGGTCGGGCCCTTTGCCTTGTGGCGGATTGCGATATTGCCCGATGCCATGTTGGGGATCATCATCGCGATCATATAGGGCGATGCGCGGCGGGGCCCACGTTCGGCAATCGTATGGACGTTGTCGACGAGCGTCGTCATGCCGCCCACGCCCGAGCCCACGTAGACGCCCAGGCGCTCGCGATCGATGGCGCCTTCGACATCAAAGCCCGCATCGTGCATGGCTTCGTCCGAAGCCGCCATCGCAAACTGAACGCAAGGGTCCAGATGCTTGGCGTTACGCTTGCCAAAGTACTCGTTGCCGTCAAAGCCCTTGACCTCGGCCGCCACCTTGACGGTAAACGCATCGGTATCGAAGTGCGTGATCGGTCCGATGCCGCACGTACCGGCGCACATGGCCGCCCAGGTGGCAAGCGCGGTGTTGCCGAGCGGCGATACGGCACCGATGCCGGTGATTGCAACTCTCTGTTCCATCATGGTCTCCTCATCCAAGCCGTTCTTCGGCCCTGGTTTCTACATCGCCATTCCGCCGTCGACGCGTACGACCTCGCCCGTAATGTAGGCAGCCGCATCGCTCGCCAAAAAGCGCACCACGCCGGCCACTTCCTCGGGGCGCGCCATGCGCTTTAGGGGAATCTGCTCCTCGGTTGCCGCGCGAACCTTCTCCGAGAGCTTTGCCGTCATATCCGTCTCGACAAACCCGGGGGCGACCGCGTTCACTCGTACGCCGCGGGGCGCAAGCTCGCGCGCCACCGCCTTAGTCAGGCCGATCACGCCCGCCTTGGAGGCAGCGTAGTTGGCTTGCCCGGCATTGCCCATCAGGCCCACGACCGAGCTCATGTTGACGACGCAACCGCCGCGCTGGCGCATAAAGGTCTTGGTGAGCGCGCGCGTCATATTGAATGTTCCCTTGAGATTGACATCGAGCACGCGGTCGAAGGCATCGTCGCCCATACGCATGAGCAGGCCATCGCGGGTGATGCCGGCGTTGTTGACGAGCGCCCAAATGGAGCCAAAGTTGTTGAGGACCGCTTCCACGCACGCGTTGACGGCAGCGGGGTCGGCCACGTCGCATTGATATGCGCGTGCCGCGGCGCCAACCGCCTTGCAGGCTTCGCACGTCTCGCGCGCCGCATCGACGCCACCGGCATAGACGACGGCGATATCAAAGCCGTCCTCCGCCAGACCGACAGCGCAGGCGCGGCCGATACCGCGCGAGCCACCCGTGACCAGTGCCACGCGACGCGAGTCGTTGAGCTCGAGCGTGCCGTTGTTCAAGTTGCCCATGTCATTCCTTTCGGGTTACAGCACTGTGGACTATGCGAGCTCGTCGGCAATAGCTGCGACCTGCTCGGCCGTTTCGCACGAATACACGCGAACGTCGCTCAGCGTGCGCTTGACCAGGCCCGACAGCGTTTTGCCGGGGCCGACCTCAATAAACGTGTCGATGCCCTGATCCTGCAGAGCATGCAGCGTGTCGACCCAGCGAACGGCATGGCTCACCTGGTTGCCGAGGACATCCGATGCCGCTCGCGGGTCCGCCGGATAGGGTGCCGCCGTCATGTTTGCCATGACCGGAATCAGCAGCGGAGACGGCGCGTGGCCGTCTTGGATATACGTCGCCAGCCCCTCAGTCGCCTCGGCCATATAGGGGCTATGAAATGCACCCGACACCGCGACTTTCATAGCGCGGCCACCTGCCTCTTTTACTAGGACGTCGAGCTCCTGCAGCGCCTCGGGCGCTCCGGCAACAACCGTCTGCTGCGGGCTGTTGTAGTTGACCGGCCAGCAGTCCTCGCCGGCCTGTTTTGCCAAGCCCTCGACTTGCTCCGCATCGAGCTTGATGACGGCGCGCATGCCGCCCGGATGGCGCTCGGCAGCCGCGGCCATCAGCACCGCGCGCTCGCACACGAGCTCAAAGCCTGCTCGCGTATCGAATGCCCCCGCAAAGGTGAGCGCGGCGACCTCGCCCAGCGAAAAACCTGCACAGGCGGTAGGTACCACGCCGCGCTCACGCAGGGCGGCAGCCGCTGCCAGGTCGTGAACGAACACGCACGGCTGCGTGTTCTCGGTCTGCGAGAGCTCCTCCTTCGAGGCGCTCCGGCACTGCTCGCTGGTCCCCGGGCGCACCTCGTCGGCAATGGCGAACACCTCGGCGGCCGCCGGCGATGCCTCAATCAGGTCGACGCCCATCGTGGGGTGCTGGGCGCCCTGGCCGGCAAACAGAAACGCTACGCTACCCATGCGCACGCACCCTTCAGGACGTGCTCGGCGCCATCGACCAGGTCGTCAACGATTTCGCGTGCGCTCTGGCGCTCGTTGACCATGCCGGCGATCTGTCCGCACAAATACGAACCCTCTTCGTAATTACCGTCCTTTGCGGCTTTACGAAGCGCTCCCGTGCCCATGGCCCCGAGCTCCTCGGGACTTGCGCCCGCCGCCTCGTTCTTGGCATACGCGTTGGTAAAGGGGCTCTTGAGGGCGCGAACCGGATGTCCCGTCGAGCGACCGGTCGCGCGCGTCGACGTGTCGCCCGCCTTGAGCACCAGCTCTTTGTACTGCTCCGATACGGTGCACTCGTTTGCGACCAGAAAGCGTGTTCCCACCTGGACGCCGGCAGCGCCGAGCATAAAGGCGGCCGCCACACCGCGGCCATCGGCGATGCCGCCAGCCGCAACCACGGGAATATCGACCGCATCGACAACCTGCGGCACCAGCGCCATCGTCGAGGTCTCGCCAATATGGCCGCCTGATTCGGTACCCTCGGCAACCACGGCAGTGGCTCCGCGACGCGCCACGAGACGCGCCAGCGCCACCGAAGCCACGACGGGAATAACCTTGATGCCCGCATCGCCCCAGGCCTTCATGTACTTGGTGGGATTGCCGGCGCCGGTCACCACAACGGGCACCTGCTCATCGATCACCACTTGTGCGACCTCGTCGACAAACGGGCTCATGAGCATAACGTTGACGCCAAAGGGCTTATCCGTCTTGGCGCGCAGCTCGTGAATCTGATCGCGCAGCCAGTTTGCGTCGGCATTCATGGCCGCGATAATTCCTAAGCCGCCCGCCTCGGACACGGCAGATGCCAGCGAGGCATCGGCAATCCAGGCCATGCCACCCTGGAACACGGGTTTTTCGATGCCGAGCAGATCGCAGAGAGGAGACTTGAGCATCACTACTTCTCCAATGCCGCCTCGACCGTATCGACGAACTCGCCGACCGTCTTGGGGTTCTCCTCGGTATCGAGCTCAATGCCAAACTCGTCCTCGACGGCAACGAGGATCTCGACGGTACCCAGACTGTCGAGGCCAATCTCCTCGAGCGTGGACTCGGGCTTCATCTCGACATCGTCAAGGCCGGCGGTCTCGCGGATAACGTCGCAAACGCGCTCGAAGGTCTTCTGATCTGCCATGGTAGTTCTCCTTTGTTTGTGCCCCAGAGGCGTTTTCATTTCCTATGTGCAACTACTTCCAGCGAAGTAGATAGCCACCTACATCCAAGCCGGCGCCAAATCCGACCAGGGCGATGGTGTCGCCCGCGTGCAGCGCGCCGGTATTTGCCAGTCGATCGAGAGCAAGCGGAATGCAGGCGCTCGAGATGTTGCCGGTTTCACGCAACGTTCGGACCACACGGTCGTCCGGCACACCCAGGCGCTTGACTGCCTGGCTCAAGATTCGTTCGTTAGCCTGATGGAATACAAAGTGGTCGATGTCCTCGACCGCGATGCTCGCGTCGCAGGCAAGCTTGTTGACCGTGTCGCAGATGGCATTGACGCCAAACTTGAAGACGCGACGGCCGTTCATGGAAAGCACGCTTTCGCAGTCCTGCGCCGCCTTATACGGCGAGGAGCCCGCCAATCCGGGGACGCGCAGTGTTTCGACGTCAGGCGACGTCGAAAGCTCAACAGCAAGGGGATTCTCTCCCCCAGCCTCTATGACCGCAGCACCCGCGCCATCGCCAAAGAGCACGCACGTGGCACGGTCGGTCCAGTCGAGCGCGCGCGTCATCTGCTCGGCGGCAACGACCAGCACGTGCTTGGCGCGACCGCGGGCGATATAACCCTCGGCGACATCGAGCGCAAATACGAAGCCGGCACAAGCCGCCGAGACGTCGAAGGCAGGACATGTGGCACCCAGGCGCTCAGCAACGGCGCACGCTTCGGCGGGAACGAGATGATCGCCCGTCGTCGTCGAACAGGCGATAAGATCCAGCTGGCTCGCGTCGATTCCGGATACCTGGAGCGCCCGCTCGCTCGCTGCCACGGCAAGGTCGTCGAGTGACTCGGTGGTGCAGACGTGGCGGCTCTTGATACCGGTGCGGGTAAAAATCCACTCATCCGAGGTATCGAGGAACTCGGACAGCTCGTCATTGGAAACGCTGCGCGCAGGAAGCGCCGAGCCTGTTCCAAGAATCGTGAAACCCATCACTAACCTCCTTTGAGTTGTTGACGTGTTTACATCGACTAAGAGAGGATAGCGCATTTCAGTCGTTGTTGACGTGTTAACATTAAATTGTCCAAATGCGACAAAGGCTTCACATTGTGTCTGCCTCACGACACCATTGTGTTATTCACTTATTCATTAAGGAGGTAGCAGCCGCTATGGATGCCCAATTAACGATAGTCGACGTAACCGGATCGACCAACGATGACCTGCTCGAAGCAGGAAAACAAGGAGCGCCGCACGGCACAGGACTTGCCGCCCGGGCTCAGACAGCAGGACGCGGCCGGCGCGGCCACAAGTGGGATTCAACCGCCGGCAACCTATTGCTTTCGATTGTCCTGCGTCCATGCGTTAATCCTGCAAAGTACTCTGGTCTTGCCGCCGTCAGCGGCCTAGCGGTGCTCGAGGCGCTCGAAAAGCAGGGTCTTGCAAACGAGATTGGCCTCAAGTGGCCCAACGACCTCGTCGCGCGAGGGCGCAAGCTCGGCGGCATTCTGGTCGAGGCGGCTCGTGACAGTGAGGGCAAGCCCTTCGCCGTCTGCGGCATTGGCGTCAATGTAAACTACACGCCCCAAGAGGTACCCGATGGCGGCCTGGCGGCAATTGGCCTCTCGGACCTCAACGAGAGCATTCCCACCGTCAACATGCTCCTCGATGAGGTCTATCACGCAGTTATAGACGCTGTAGATGCGTGGGCAGAGCACCTCAACGCCATGGAAGAAGACGCCGGACCGCTCGCGCCCGTCCACAGCGAATATATCGCTCATCTCAATTGGATTGGGGATTACGTTATCGCCCGTTCCCCCGCTGGGGACGAGCTGGCACGTGGCATCTTTCAAACGGTCGATGACTTTGGTCGCGCGTGCATCGAAACGGAAGACGGCTTGCGATCCTTCCATTTTGAGGAGGCATCGCTGCGCCCCATGGGTAAATAAGGCGCCATAGCCACCCATTCGGCCGCATTATCCGGGCCCCCAAGGCCACCATTCAAAACAAAAGAGCCCCGCTACCGTAATGGCAGCGGGGCTCTTTAAGCTATGAGCGATATCGCTTAGAGCTTGATGTCGATGTCGACGCCAGCGGGGAGGTCGAGACGCATAAGCGAATCAACAGTGCCCGAGGTGGGGTCGAGGATGTCGATGAGGCGCTTGTGGGTGCGCATCTCGAACTGCTCACGGGAGTCCTTGTTCACGTGCGGCGAGCGGATAACCGTGTACAGGTTGCGCTCGGTGGGCAGGGGGACAGGACCGGAAACGCGAGCGCCGGTCTTCTGAGCGGTCTCGACGATGAGCTTCGCGGACTGATCGACGACCTCGTGATCATAGCCCTTGAGGCGAATGCGGATCTTCTGGGTAGCCAACTTAAACCTCCAAAGAGTGCGAGAGATGTTCTCGCGGATTACGTAACAGGGAGCTCGAACTTAGGCGTTCTTGCTCATGACCTCGTCCACGATGGACTTGGGCGCGGGCTCATAAGAGTCGAACTGCATCGTGTAGGATGCACGGCCCTGGGTCTGGGAGCGAAGGTCGGTAGCGTAACCGAACATCTCGCCCAGCGGCACCTTGGCACGGATGAGCTTGCTGTTCTTGCGATCCTCCATGCCCTCGATCTTGCCGCGGCGACCGGAGAGGTTGCCCATAACGTCGCCCATGTACTGCTCGGGAGTCTCGACCTCGACAGCCATGATCGGCTCGAGCAGCTGCGGATCGGACTTCTTGAGGGCGTCCTTGATAGCCATGGAACCGGCGATCTTGAAGGCGGCCTCGGAGGAGTCGACCTCGTGGTAAGAACCGTCGAACAGGGTGACCTTAACGTCGAGGACCGGGAAGCCGGCGATAACACCGGTGTTCAGGGCCTCCTGGATGCCCTTGTCGATGGACGGGATGTACTCCTTGGGCACGACGCCGCCGACGATAGCGTTGACGAACTCGTAGCCGAAGCCCTCCTCCATCTTCTCGAGCTTGATGACGGCGTGGCCATACTGACCGCGACCACCGGACTGACGGACGAACTTGCCCTCAGCCTTCTCGACGTCGTGACCAGCGGTCTCGCGGTAGGCAACCTGGGGCTTACCAACGTTAGCGTCAACCTTGAACTCACGGAGCAGACGGTCGACGATGATCTCGAGGTGCAGCTCGCCCATGCCGGCGATGATGGTCTGGCCAGTCTCGTGGTTGGTGGACACCTGGAAGGTCGGGTCCTCCTCGGCGAGCTTGGTCAGAGCCAGGGACATCTTGTCCTGCTCGGCCTTGGTCTTGGGCTCGATGGCAACGTCGATAACGGGCTTAGCGAACTCGATCTTCTCGAGGACGATCTCCTTGCCCTCGGCGCACAGGGTGTCACCGGTGGTGGAGTTCTTGAAGCCGACGCAAGCGACGATGTCGCCGGCGGCAGCGTCGTCACGGTCGATACGCTCGGCGGCGTTCATCTCGAGGATGCGGCCGAGGCGCTCGCGCTGACCGTTGGAAGCGTTGACAACGTAGGAGCCGGACTCGGCGCGGCCGGAGTAAACGCGGACGTAGGTGAGCTTACCGACGAACGGGTCGGTCATGATCTTGAAGACCAGGCCGGAGAAGGGCTCGTCGAAGGAAGGATGACGCTCGATCTCCTCGCCGGTGTCCGGATCGGTACCGGTGACGGCCTCGACGTCGAGCGGGCTGGGCAGGTAGTCGACGACAGCGTCGAGCAGCTCCTGGACGCCCTTGTTCTTGTAGGCGGAGCCCACGAAGACGAGGTTGAGCTCGTTGGCCAGAACGCCCTTGCGCAGAGCAGCCTTGAGCTCCTCGACGGTGAAGTCCTCCTCCATGAGGATCTTCTCCATGAGCTCGTCGTCAAAGCTGGCAGCAGCGTCGAGGAGCTCCTCGCGCTTGGTGGCAGCGATGTCGGCGAACTCAGCCGGGATCTCGTCCATCGGCTCGGGGTAGGTCATGCCCTTGTCGTCGGCCTTGAAGTCCCATGCGGTCATGGTGACGAGGTCGATAACGCCCCAGAAGTTGTCCTCGGCGCCCATCGGGACCTGAGCGGCCACAGCGTTGGCGTCGAGACGATCCTTCATGGTCTCGATAGCGTTGAAGAAGTCGGCGCCCACGCGGTCATACTTGTTGATGAAGGCGATGCGGGGGACGTTGAAGGTAGAAGCCTGACGCCAAACGGTCTCAGACTGGGGCTGAACGCCGGCAACGGCGTCGAAGACGGCGACAGCGCCATCGAGGACGCGCAGGCAGCGCTCGACCTCGGCGGTGAAGTCAACGTGGCCCGGGGTGTCGATGATCTGGATGCGGTAGTCCTTACCGTCCTTGTTCCAGAAGCACGTGGTAGCAGCGGAGGTAATGGTTACGCCGCGCTCCTGCTCCTGAACCATCCAGTCCATGGTGGCAGCGCCCTCATGGACCTCACCGATCTTGTGGGTCTTACCGGTGTAGTAAAGAATACGCTCGGTCGTGGTGGTCTTACCGGCATCGATGTGAGCCATGATGCCGATGTTACGGGTATCGGAAAGCTTGTACTTAGGCTTAGCCATGTTAGTTCCTTACCTTAACTTACCAACGATAGTGAGAGAACGCGCGGTTGGCCTCGGCCATCTTGAAGACGTCCTCACGCTTCTTGACGGAAGCGCCCAGGCCGTTGGAAGCGTCGAGAATCTCGTTGGCGAGACGCTCGGCCATGGTCTTCTCCTTGCGAGCGCGGGAGAAGTTGACGATCCAGCGGATACCCAGAGCGGTGGAACGACGGGAGTTGACCTCCATCGGGACCTGATAGGTAGCGCCACCGACACGCTTGGGCTTAACCTCGAGCGTAGGCTTGACGTTGTCCATAGCCTTCTTGAAGGTAGCGAGAGCGTCGCCACCCTCGGACTTCTCGGCAACGATCTCGAAAGCGGTGTAAACGATGCGCTCAGCGGTGGCCTTCTTGCCGTCAAGAAGGACCTTGTTGATGAGCTGAGTCACCAGGCGGTTGTTGTAAACGGCGTCAGGCTGAACCTCACGACGATTAGCTGCTGCACGACGCGGCATGTGAAATCTCCTTAAGTGTCTACCGTGCGGCGCTTAGGCGGCACACGGCGAAAGTATCAAAACGTTATCTGGCTTATTTGGCCTTGGGGCGCTTAGCACCGTACTTGGAACGGGCCTGCATACGGTTCTGGACCGGAGCAGCGTCGTAGGCGCCACGGATGACGTGATAACGGACACCAGGGAGGTCACGGACACGACCGCCGCGGACGAGCACGATGGAGTGCTCCTGCAGGTTGTGGCCCTCACCCGGGATGTAAGCAGTAACTTCGATGCCGTTGACAAGGCGAACACGGGCAACCTTACGAAGAGCCGAGTTCGGCTTCTTGGGGCTCGTGGTGAAGACGCGGGTGCACACGCCGCGCTTCTGGGAGTTGTGCTGCAGAGCAGCGTTCTTGGACTTCTTGGGCACGGAACGACGGCCCTGGCGAACCAGCTGGTTAATAGTAGGCAAAGCGTACTCCTTCTCGAATGATTCCAGCTTTCTGTAAAGTGCAACGGCTTGAATCGAGGGGTCAGCATCCCCCTACGAAACACGCAGTTCGATAGGATACGTGCCGTTAGCTGTGTCGTCAACAGACCACGCCGCCGGGCGTATCCCAAAATTGGCACATTTCCGCAAAGCCTACACAAAAGGAATCCCCTCCTGTGCTCGGGGGCGGATTCCCGGTCCGGGAGGCCCGCTGTTTAAGTTTGCTGCTCTACAGTCCTGCGCAAGACGGAAAGCACATTAAGTGCTTTCCTTTGCGTGCGGAACTCGCAACAAACTTAAACAGCGGGCCTCCCGGACCGGGAATCCGACGTGCTTGTCGGGGCAACGTTCCCTTCCAAATAGGGACAGGTTTATTTTGGTCGGATTATCTGGGGAAACGTCGTGCTCCAGCGTTGATCTGCTCTCATCTGTCGCATGGAAATCGGCGGCGCTTTCGGAAGTATGCGGTAAATTCTAGACCTGCCGAGCACGCCGGGGTTTTGCGATAATAAACCCGCAGGCAGAGCGCTTGAGCATATGCGGTGTGGTCGACCCATCGAGATTTTGCCGCATACTTCCGAAATTCAGGCGAATATCGCTCAAAATAACCGTCCATATAACGCAAAATAGGCCGCTTCCCCTCTTGGGAAGCGGCCTAGACCTTACGAATAGACGATGGTAAAGGGTACTTCTGTTTCGGTCTCTCCTGTTGACGTGCACCTCGTGCCCTCAAGCGTTACTGAGACCACTTGGTCGACATCGATCAACTTCGTTGGCACCCAGATGTTCTCTCCGCTATTGCGCGCATAAGAAAAATATAAGTTGAACACCCCTGCGTCGTCATCTTCGATAATCTGCTCCGATCCATCCTTGTAGCTGACGGTCAGCTTATTATCAACTGCTTCATAGCCCAGATCATCGATGTGCGTCTGGATGGAAAACGGGCTAATCTCAAGAGTCGAGTCATCGGAGCGGAGTTCCTTTGTATCGACGTACGCTCCAATATTAAACTCGGGCGTCGATGCCTCGAACGGCTTCGCATCCTCGCCTTCGCCCTCGGTCCACGAGATATTCCAGGTGACCGCATGTTGAAAACCTCGCTCGCGATCCATAGAAGCAAAGTACATCGTGCCATTAATGACAGTATCGCTTGATGTGTCCTTATCAATGGTGCAGCGTGTGTCAGCCCATTCCTCGCCGAAGTTCATGCTGGGCGTGCCGATTCCTTGTTCTTCTTCACCATAGAGAACAAGTTCGCCAGTCTCTGCTGCCGGCTTGTAGTAGTTAACACCATTTGGATTGGACAACGTAAACGTCACGGCACCGCAACCGTTTTTATCGATAGCCATATCATGAATGTCGAGTGTATAGCCGTTGCCCTCGACGGACAGATTGACCTTCTGTACTGAACCCTCCAAGCTTTGGGGCGCGATGCCATCACCAAACTCTCTGGTGTAGGTATATTTAGTCCCCGATGAGCCGCCATTAGTCCAGGTAATGGAATCCCCGTTGCCGTGGTTTCCCCAGGCTGAGGCAAAATATCTGGAATTGACAACGGCGTAGGCGACCCCTCCAGTCGCCAAAACTCCGGCAAGACATCCGATTACGGCAACATAGAGAGGCTTCGCGTGGCCCTTTCGATGAAGCGGCTCACCTGCCGCAGCGTCAATAACACGGTCGGCAAGATCGCTATCGGCCTGGATGGACTCGAAGGCTTGCCTGATTTGGTTGGATTTCACGGTCGCCCTCCTCTAGGATGAATTTGAGCTTTGTTCGACCGCGAGCTAAACGCGTTCGAACGGTCGCGGCTGGCACATGCAGTAACTCGGCAATCTCTGAGGTCGAAAAGCCCAGATAGTAATAGAGCACGATGGGAACACGGAATCGCTCCGGAAGTCGCATAACGTCTGACAAGACCGCCTTAGTCTCATCCTGCGCCGCCGAAAGCGAATCGGTCAGACTTTCAATATCCTCCACGCGCCTCCATGGCTTTCGAAAGAGCGATTTGCATTCATTGATCGTGACCCGGATAAGCCAGCGGCGAAGATGTTCCCAACTTTCAAAGTGTCCATCGCTTTTAAGCAACTTAAGAAAGACATCTTGGGCAATATCGTCGGCATCGGCACGATCGCGCAGGTACGTCAATGCGATTCGAAACACGACATCCCGGTGATCTTCGACCGCCTGCCTAAAAGCTTGTTCTTCCATAATCACCTCCCGGTGACGTTAATGGTTCTCGATGAGGCCCTCACCATAGATACGCTCTGGCCGGACAAAATGTTTCAAATTCAAGCAGTAAAAACCTACCAAAATAAACCTGTCCCTTATTGGCAGGTTTTCTTCAACAAAAAAGACCCGCTTCCCTGTTGGGAAACGGGTCTTTGAAAGGGCGGTTAACGTACTAGGAAATTATTCCTCGTCGTTGTCCTTGGCCTCTTCGGCGTCGTCGGTGTCCACGAGCTGGTTGAGCAGCTCGTCGAGGGACGCCATGTCCTCGTTGATGGCACCGTTGGCGGGAGCCTTCTTGTCGTCGATCGGGGCGCCCAGGAGCTCCTCGTCGGCGTCGGCGTGATGCGTCGGCGCAGCGGAGGTGCCCAGCAGGATGTCGTCCGGACCGTCGGGGCTAAAGACCATCTGCAGCAGCTGCGAGAGGTCTTCCTCGTCGGCAACGTCGTCGTTGTTCTCGAGGATGTAGAGCAGGTCGTGGGCCTCAAGGCCGTCACGGAGCTCCTCGATCGCCTTGGCACCGATGCCGTCGATGCGCAGCAGATCCTCCTCGGACTTACCAACCAGGTCGCCGACCGTCTCGATGCCGACCTCGCTGAACTTGTTGGTCCAGCGCTGCGACACGCCCAGGTCGTCGAACAGGTACAGGCGAGCTTTCTCGGCGGAGATGGTATGGCCGTTGCGGGTGAACGAACCATCAGCACCACCAAACTCGTCGTAGCCGGCCCAGTCGAGCTGCTGCGGGAGCTGCTCGTCCAGGTCCTTGAGCTCAACCGGAGCCCACTCGGGCAGCGACTTGGCGTTGGGCGAAGCCGGGCCGTCGATGTCCACGTAGCCGTCGGCCGTGCGATACGTCAGCTTGGCGTTGGCGTACGGCTTGAGGCCGGTACCAGCCGGGATCTTCTTACCGACGATGACGTTGGACTTAAGGTCGAGCAGATGGTCGACCTTGCCCTCGATGGCAGCCTCGGTAAGGACGCCGGCGGTACGGATGAACGAAGCGCTCGACAGCCAGGAGTCGATGTTGGACGCGACCTTGAGCGTACCCAGGATGACGGGCTCGGCCACAGGAGCCTGACCGCCCAGACGGGCAACGCGCTCGACCTCGTCGGCGAACTCGTAGCGGTCGACGTACTGACCAAGCAGGTACTTGGAGTCGCCGGGGTTGGTAATCTGAACGCGACGCAGCATCTGACGTGCGAGCACCTCGATGTGCTTGTCGTTCAGGTCGACGCCCTGGCTGGTGTATACGTCCTTAACGCTCTCGACGAAGGTGTGCATCGTCGACTCGATGTCGGTCAGCTTGCGCAGGTTACGGAAGTTGACGAAGCCCTTGGTGATCTGATCGCCGGCGCGAACCTCGCAGCCGTCCTCGATCTCGGGCATAAAGCGCACCGAAGCGGGGACGCGGCGCTCGTCGAGGACACGGGTGTGATCCTCGGAGTCGGTGAGCGTCAGCACGTACTCGGACTTCTCGGGCTTAATCGAGAGGTGGCCGGAGTACGGAGCCAGCTCGGCCTCGCGACCCAGGATCTTCTCGTTGACGTTGCCGACGATATCGAACATACGGCTGACCGTAGGCAGACCCTGCGTAATATCGTCGACGCCAGCGACGCCGCCGGAGTGAATGGTACGCATCGTAAGCTGCGTACCGGGCTCGCCGATGGACTGGGCGGCAATAATGCCGACCGCAGTACCGATGGCGACCGGACGACGGGTGGAAAGATCCCAGCCGTAGCACTTCTGGCACACGCCGTACTTGGAGCGGCAGGTGAGCAGCGCGCGAAGCTTGACCTTCTTAAGGCCGGCATCGACCATCTTCTGGATGTCGGCGACCTTCTCGATGTAGCCGTCCTGCTCAAAGAGCACGGTGCCATCGGGAGCCACGACGTCCTCAATGAAGCAACGGCCGACGAGGTCGGTGTTGAGGTCGGTGGTGCCGGGGATGATGAGGTTGTAGGTGACGCCCTCGTGCGTACCGCAGTCCTCCTCGCGGACGATGACGTCCTGGGCCACGTCGACAAGACGACGGGTCAGGTAACCAGAGTCCGAGGTGTGGGATGCGGTATCGACCAGGCCCTTACGGGCGCCGTAGGTCGAAATGAAGTACTCGAGCGGCAGCAGACCCTCGCGGAAGTTCGCCTTAATGGGAAGGTCGATCGTCTCGCCGGACATGTCTGCCATCAGGCCACGCATGCCGCCGAGCTGACGCAGCTGGGTCTTAGAACCACGGGCGCCGGAGTCGGCCATCATGTACAGCGGGTTCTCCTCGTCGAACATGTCGAGCATGAGCGCTGCAACCTTATCGGTACAAGCGGTCCACTCGTTAACGACTTCGATGTGGCGCTCCGTCTCGTTGATGAAGCCCTCCTCGAAGTACTCGTTGATCTGGTCGACGTTGGCCTGGGCGCGGTCGAGCAGCTCCTGCTTCTCGGCAGGGATGAGAGCGTCCCACACCGAGATGGTGAGGCCGGCGCGGGTAGCGTAGTGGAAGCCGGAGTACTTGATGGCGTCAAGGATCGGGCCGACCTTGGCCTCGGGGTAACGATCGCAGCAGTCGGCAACCAGCTTGGCCACGTCGCCCTTGACCATCTTGTAGTTCATGAACTCGTAGTCTTCGGGCAGGCACTGGCGGTTGAAGATGATGCGGCCGATAGAGGTCTCGAAGCGAGCGGTCTTATTGCCGGTGACATCGTAGTCGACGAACTCGTTCTTGCCGTTCTTGACGCGGAAGATACGGGTGCCGTCCTCGTTGATGACGTTGGCATCGGCAGCGGACACGCGGACCTGGATCTTGGCCTGCATGTCGACCTCGGAGCGGCAGTCATAGGCGTGCAGTGCGTCGTCGAAGCTCGAGAACACGTGGTTCTCGCCCGGCAGACCCTCGCGGACCTGGGTGAGGTAGTACACACCGATGATCATGTCCTGCGAGGGGATGTTAACCGGCTTGCCGGATGCCGGCGAGCGCAGGTTGTTCGCAGAGAGCATGAGCACGCGAGCCTCGGCCTGAGCCTGGCTGGACAGCGGCACGTGGACAGACATCTGGTCGCCGTCGAAGTCGGCGTTGAAGGGCGAGCAGACCAGCGGGTGCAGGTGGATAGCCTTGCCCTCGACCAGCACCGGCTCAAAGGCCTGGATGGACAGACGGTGCAGGGTCGGTGCACGGTTGAGCAGCACGACGCGGCCGTCGATGACCTCTTCGAGGATATCCCACACAAAGGTGGCACCGCGGTCGATAGCGCGCTTGGCGCCCTTGATGTTCTCGACCTTGCCAAGCTCGACCAGGCGCTTCATGACGAAGGGCTTGAAGAGCTCCAGCGCCATGGTCTTGGGCAGACCGCACTGGTGCAGCAGCAGCTTGGGGTCGGTAACGATAACCGAACGGCCGGAGTAGTCGACACGCTTACCCAGCAGGTTCTGACGGAAACGACCCTGCTTGCCCTTGAGGGCCTCGGCGAGCGACTTGAGCGGGCGACCGCCACGACCAGAGACCGGGCGACCACGACGGCCGTTGTCGAACAGGGCGTCCACGGACTCCTGGAGCATGCGCTTCTCGTTGTTCACGATAATCGCAGGGGCGTCCAGGTCGAGCAGGCGCTTGAGTCGGTTGTTACGGTTGATCACGCGACGATACAGGTCGTTGAGGTCGGACGCAGCGAAGCGGCCGCCGTCAAGCTGGACCATCGGGCGCAGATCGGGCGGAATGACCGGGATGACGTCCAGAATCATGTTCGCGGGGCTGTTGCCGCCCTTCAGGAAGGCGTCAACGACCTCGAGGCGCTTGACGGCCTTCTCGCGCTTCTGCTTCTGGGAGTCCTCGTCGGCGATGATGGCCTTGAGCTTCTCGGCCTCGGAGGGGAGGTCGATGGCAGCGAGCAGGTCGCGGACGGCCTCGGCACCCATGCCACCCTTGAAGTACATGGAGTAGTAACGGGTCATCTCGCGGAACAGCGGCTCATCAGAGATGAGGTCGCGCTCGGTGAGCTTCATGAAGGCGTTGAAGGCGTCCGTGCGGAGCTGCTTCTCGTCCTTGCACTCTTCCTCGATGTCGACGATGCCAGAGGCAATCTCCTCGGGGGTCAGCGGCTCCTCGTCGGAGAACTCGTCAAAGTTCTCGGGGTTGCCCTGCTCCTTGAGGGACTCAATCTGGCGGGCGCACTCGGCATCGATCTCTTCCAGATCGGCGGCGAGCTCCTCGCGCAGGTCGTCGGCGTCGGCCTCGCGAGCCTCGTAGTCGACCTCGGTGATGATGTAGCTGGCAAAGTACAGAACCTTTTCGAGGTCCTTGGACTTGATGTCGAGCATACGGCTCATCGGGAAGCTCGTGGGGCTCTTGAAATACCAGATGTGGGACACGGGAGCGGCGAGCTCGATGTGGCCCATGCGGTCGCGACGCACCTTGGCCGAGGTGACCTCGACGCCGCAGCGCTCGCAGACGATGCCCTTAAAGCGGATGCCCTTGTACTTGCCGCAGGAGCACTCCCAGTCCTTGGCGGGACCGAAGATCTTCTCGCAGAACAGGCCGTCCTTCTCGGGCTTGAGGGTACGGTAATTGATGGTCTCCGGCTTCTTAACCTCACCGTGCGACCAGGAACGGATCTGGTCGGC
Organism: Collinsella aerofaciens; assembly: GCA_047014445.1. GTDB lineage: Bacteria > Actinomycetota > Coriobacteriia > Coriobacteriales > Coriobacteriaceae > Collinsella > Collinsella aerofaciens_BX. Next base: position 400,785 of record JBKXPS010000001.1, read on the forward strand.
GGAGGCAAGGGAGATCTTTACCGAGTCAAAATCAGTAGCTTCGAAATCTGCCACAGTCAACTACTCCTTATCAGTGGTCGTGGCGGCGACAGCCTCGGGCGCCTCGTCGGTCTCGGCATCCTGGGCCTCGACGTCGGCGTCAACGCCGGCGAGCGCAGCCAGGTCGTCGAGAGCAGAGGTCTCCTCGGCGGTCACAGGGGCGGAGGCGTCCTCGTCGGCATCGTGCATGGGCTCGATGTCCAGTGCGAGCGAACGAATCTCCTTGACGAGAACCTTGAAGGACTCGGGGATACCCGGGACAGGAACGTTCTCGCCCTTGACGATGGACTCGTAGGTCTTGACGCGGCCCACGGTATCGTCGGACTTGACGGTCAGGATCTCCTGCAGGACGTTGGACGCACCGTACGCGTACAGTGCCCAAACTTCCATCTCGCCGAAGCGCTGGCCGCCGAACTGAGCCTTGCCGCCCAGAGGCTGCTGGGTAACCAGGCTGTAAGGGCCGGTCGAACGGGCGTGGATCTTGTCGTCGACCATGTGGCCGAGCTTGAGGATGTAGGACGTACCCACGGTAATGGGCTCGCGGAACTCCTCGCCGGTGCGGCCGTCGAACAGGCGGGTCTTGCCGCGCTCATCAAGCTGGGTGACGAACTCGGGGCGCATGTGATCGCCAAAGGCAGCGGTGGCCTTGTTGAGCATGTTCTTGTTGGCACGACGGATGACCTCGGCGATCTCGTCCTCCTTGGCGCCGTCGAAGACGGGCGTCGCGGTGAAGAACGGACCGGGGACGTACTTGTCGGAGTCGGCCTGCTCGGTATCCCAACCGCAGGCAGCAGCCCAGCCAAGGTGGCACTCGAGCAGCTGGCCGACGTTCATACGCGAAGGAACACCCAGCGGGTTGAGGATAACGTCGATCGGGGTACCGTCAGCCATGTAGGGCATGTCCTCGACCGGCAGAACGTTGCAGATAACACCCTTGTTGCCGTGGCGACCGGCAATCTTATCGCCCTGCTGGATCTTACGACGCTGGGCGACGTAAACGCGCACCTGCTCGTTGACGCCGGGGGCCAGGTCGTCGCCGTTCTCGCGGCTAAAGCGGACGACATCGATGACGCGGCCGTAAGCGCCGTGAGGCATCTTAAGGGAGGTGTCGCGGACGTCGTGGGCCTTGGCACCGAAGATGGCACGCAGCAGGCGCTCCTCGGCGGTCAGAGCGCTCTCGCCCTTAGGCGTGACCTTGCCGACCAGGATGTCGCCAGGGCCGACCTCGGCGCCGATGCGGATGATGCCGTCCTCGTCGAGGTTGGCAAGCATGTCCTCGGAGAGGTTCGGGATCTCGCGGGTGATCTCCTCGGGGCCGAGCTTGGTGTCGCGAGCATCGATCTCGTGACGGGTGATGTTGATGGTCGTCAGCAGGTCCTCGGCCACCAGGCGCTCGGACACGACGATACCGTCCTCGTAGTTGAAGCCTTCCCACGGCATGTATGCCACGGTGAGGTTCTGGCCCAGTGCGAGCTCGCCATGATCGGTCGAAGGACCGTCAGCCAGGGGCTCGCCCTGCTCAACGGTGTCACCGACGCGCACGAGCGGACGGTGGTTGATGCAGGTGGACTGGTTGGAGCGCTGGTACTTGGCCAGGTGATACTCGTCCATGCCGCCGGCATGCTTGACGATGATCTTGGCAGCGTCGGCAAAGATGACCTCGCCGGCGTTCTTGGCCAGGGTGACCTCGCCGGAGTCCAGAGCGGCGCGACGCTCCATGCCGGTACCGACATAGGGAGCGGCAGGGTGAACCAGCGGCACGGCCTGACGCTGCATGTTGGCGCCCATCAGCGTACGCTTGGCGTCGTCGTGCTCCAGGAACGGGATCAGCGTGGCTGCGACGGAGAGCATCTGACGCGGCGAGACGTCCATGTAGTCGACGTCCTCGACAGGCACGTCGGCGGGAGCGCCGAAGGAGCCGTCGAAGTCGCGGGTACGGGCGATCACGGTGTGCGGGCGGACAAGCTTGCCCTCGGCATCGGTCGTGATGAACTCGTTGGTCTTGGGATCGAGCGGCGTGTTGGCCGGCGCGATGACGTGTTTCTCTTCCTCGTCAGCGGTCATCCAGTCGATCTGGTCGGTGGCAACGCCGTTCTCGACGCGGCGGAACGGAGCCTCGATGAAACCGTACTCGTTGACGCGGGCGTAGAGGGCGAGCGAGCCGATCAGGCCGATGTTGGGGCCTTCGGGAGTCTCGATCGGGCACATGCGGCTGTAGTGCGAGTTGTGAACGTCGCGGACGGCCGTCGGCACGTTGGTGCGGCGGCTGGAGCCGGACTTGTGGCCGGCAAGACCGCCAGGGCCGAGTGCGGACAGACGGCGCTTGTGGGTCAGACCGGTCAGGGGGTTCGCCTGGTCCATGAACTGCGAGAGCTGCGAGGAACCGAAGAACTCCTTGATGGAGGCCACGATCGGGCGGATGTTGATGAGCGACTGCGGGGTGATCTCGTCGATGTCCTGGGAGCTCATGCGCTCACGGACAACGCGCTCCATACGGCTCATGCCGATACGGAACTGGTTGGCGACGAGCTCGCCGACGGTGCGGATGCGGCGGTTGCCAAAGTGGTCGATGTCGTCGACCTTGAAGCCCTGCTCGCCGGCGGCGAGGGACAGCAGGTAGCGCAGCGTAGCGACGATATCCTCGTCGGTGAGCACCGTGACCTCTTCCTCGGTGGTGAGGTTGAGCTTCTTGTTGACCTTGTAACGACCGACGCGGGCCAGATCGTAGCGCTGCGGGTTAAAGAGCAGGCCCTCGAGCAGGCTGCGGGAAGCGTCCACGGTGGGAGGCTCGCCCGGGCGCAGACGACGGTAGATCTCGATAAGGGCATCCTCGCGGGTGAGGGCGGTATCACGCTCGAGGGTGCGCTTGATCACATCGGAGTTGCCGAGCAGCTCGATGATGTCGTCGTTGGTGACGGCGATGCCAAGGGCGCGCAGGAACATCGTGGCGCTCTGCTTGCGCTTACGGTCGATGGAGACCATGAGCTGGTCGCGCTTGTCGACCTCAAACTCAAGCCAGGCACCGCGGGACGGGATGATCTGGGCCTTGTAGATCTGCTTGCCCGAATCCATCTCGGAGCTGTAGTACACGCCCGGGGAGCGGACGAGCTGCGAGACGACGATACGCTCGGTACCGTTGATGATGAAGGTGCCCTGATCGGTCATCATGGGGAAGTCGCCCATGAAGACGAGCTGCTCCTTGATCTCGCCGGTCTCCTTGTTGGTGAGACGGACGTCGGTCAGAAGCGGAGCCTGATAGGTCATATCCTTCTCGCGGCACTCCTCGACGGTGTGCGCGGGGTCGCCGAACTGATGCTCGCCGAAGGTAACCTCGAGAACATGGTTCTGGCTCTGGATGGGGCTGGATTCCTTGAACGCCTCACGAAGGCCCTCGTCCTTAAAACGCTCAAAGGATTCCCTTTGAACAGAGATAAGGTTGGGGAGCTCCATGGCCTCCGGGATTTTCCCGAAGCTGACGCGCTTGCGCTCAGTGGCAGTGTATGCGTAGGTCACCAGGTTTTTCCTCCTTCACGGAAATGCTCGGTGGGTTGGCGAGGCATAGCTTCGCCAGTTATCGCAACCTAATAGTTTATCAGGTACCGACCGTTGGACAAGAAAAGCCTTGACGCGATTGAGTTTTTGGAGCAGCAAAGTTTTTCGATAGAAAATGCGCAGGTAGATGTGTGCGTATCGAACATTTGTTCATATGATTTCTGTGAACGAGACTGCTGGTGCGGACCGCTGAATAGCGGAATGGCGGCGAGGGTTGATCAGGCGGAAAGTTCATCCCGTTTTGAGGCCCCAAACTGGGTCGCAGTTTCCCGTTGAGCCCTGTTTGGGAAACCGCATCCCGTTCTGAGCCGATATTCTGGGTCGCACTTTCCGCTAGGGGCCCCAACCGGAAAGCGCATCCCAGAATTCGACCAAATTGTGGGTCGAAGTTTCCGGAGCCAAGCCGCGGCGCGCAAAAAACGGGCGCGAACCAAAGTCCGCACCCGTAAATGTCGATGCCCGAAGGCTTACTTGCGCATCAAACCGCCGCGCTCGTCGATGGCGTCCCAGAAGGCGCTGGCAAAGCGAGGATCGCTTGCGGCCATGAGGGCGTTGGTGGCCATCCAGCCAGACGGGGTGCCGGTATCGTAGCCCGAGAGCGGGTCGATGACGACAGCGTACATGGCCTCGCGGTCGAGCGAGCGGGCCATGGCGTCGGTAAGCTGAATCTCACCGCCCTTGCCGGCCTGCTGATCGGCGAGCAGGTCCATGACCAGCGGGCTCAGCAGGTAACGACCGACGATGTACAGGTTGGACGGAGCCGCCTCGGGAGCAGGCTTCTCGACCAGACCGCCGATGCGCCAAACGGCACCGGGTTCGTCGTCGGCAGCTTTCTCGAAGCCCTCGAGCGAGCCAACGCGATCGCCGGCGATAACGCCGTAGCGGCTGACTTCCTCGGGCGAGCAAGCAGCGACGGCGATAACCGAAGCGCCACCGTGCTCCTTGGAAACGGCGAGCATCTTGTCGCAGATGTCGCGGTTAGGCACAACGTAGTCGCCCAGAAGAACCAGGAAGTTCTCCCCTGCCACGGCGTCGGCAGCAGAGCGGATAGCATGGCCGAGGCCCTTGGGCTCGTACTGATAGCGGAAGTCGACCGGCATACCGCCAGCGTGGGCGACGGCATCGGCATAGGCGTTCTTGCCGCGCTCGCGCAGCAGATTCTCGAGCGAGCGATCGGGCTGGAAGTAGCTCAGCAGCTCGGGCTTACCGGGAGAGGTAACGATGATGGCGTCGTCGACCTCCTCGGGGTCGAGCGCCTCCTCAACGACATACTGGATGACCGGCTTGTCGAGCACCGGCAGCATCTCTTTGGGCGTGCACTTAGTGCCAGGCAGAAAACGCGTGCCAAGACCGGCGGCGGGGATGATTGCCTTCATGTTATTCAAGGATCCTTTCGCAGGCGCAGAATGCACCCTATGCGTGCGACACGGCGGCCGCAGACCAAATTGCGATACCGAAGTATCTTACCGCCGGAGACATACGTCACCGTAAGGCAAACGTAATTCTTCAGCAGGTCAACGCAAATTATTGCTCGAATGGTGCAATTTTACGCCCCAGCGGTAACGGGATTGGCACGGCGAAGACAACGGTGTTCTGCGTGCCGAGCAATGGGAATGAGGGGCCAAAACAAAAAAGACGGGGCTCGCAATGCGAACCCCGTCTGCAAAGAAATCTGGCGAGAGAGCCTGATTACTTGAGGGTGACAGCAGCGCCAGCAGCCTCGAGCTTCTCCTTGGCAGCCTCGGCGTCCTCCTTCTTGGCACCCTCGAGAACAGCCTTGGGAGCGCCCTCGACGACCTCCTTGGCCTCCTTCAGGCCAAGGTTGGTGAGCTCACGGACGGCCTTGATGACCTGGATCTTGTTGTCGCCGAAGCCCTCGAGCACGACGTCAAACTCGGTCTTCTCCTCGGCCTCAGCAGCGCCAGCAGCGGGAGCGGCGACAACAGCGGCAGGAGCAGCGGCGGAAACGCCGAAGGTGTCCTCGATAGCCTTGACGAGCTCGGAAGCCTCGAGAAGGGTCATTTCCTTAAGAGCATCGATGATCTCATCGGTGGTAAGCTTAGCCATTTCTAAGTCCTTTCGGTTTCCGTGCGGATGCACGGAGATCAGTTAAAACACGGCGCGAATGCGCCAGGGGTGCGGCGTTGCCGCCGCGGGTGAAAACAGCGACTAGGCTGCCTTCTGCTCGGAGACCTGCTGGATCGAACGAGCGAGACCAGAGGAAACGCCGTTGACGCAGACAGCGATGTCGCGAGCGAAACCGGAGATGAGACCGGCGATCTGGCCGAGAAGCTGATCCTTGGTGGGCAGCTCGGCGATAGCCTTAACATCATCAGCGGAAACGGCCTTGCCGTCGGAGATACCGCCCTTGATCTCAAGGACGCCCTTGGACTGAGCGGAGAAGTCCTTAAGGGCCTTAGCGGCCTCGACCGGCTCGGACTCGTAGAACACATAAGCGACGGGGCCGGCGAGGATCTCGTCGAGCTCGGGCTGCTCCTGGTTCTTGAGAGCGATCTTGACCAGGTTGTTCTTGTAGACCTTCATCTCGGCGCCGCACTCGCGAAGCTGATGACGCAGCTCCTGAGCCTGCTTAACCGTCAGACCGTTGTAGTTGACGACGAACAGACCGGCGTTCTCGGCGATACGGGACTCGATCTCTGCAACCTTGTCGATTTTGTACTGCTGGGGCATGAATTACACCTCCTCGAATTCTTTCCGGGCACGGTCCGCCACAAGGACGTGACGGGGGCATGTCCAAAAAGAAAGCCCCCGCGCTGCATGAGCGACGGGGGCGAGAAGACATATCTACTCGACCACCTCGGCTGGCGGGATATCCCATTAAGCTCGCGGGCGATGCCCGTTTGCACCGGCTGTCTCTGGCAGCGGATTCGTGCGTGAACCGAAAGTATTATGGCGGGGACCCCGGCGTCGGTCAACGGAAAACCGGGCTGCACACAATTCCACCATCCGGCCGCGCCGCCGAAGGCCGGGCGCAAGGTTTTCGCTCGGTCAGGTCCTGGGCTCGCTCGGAAAGCACATTAAGTGCTTTCCGGCTCGTGCGGAATCTACGAAAACCTTGCGCCTGGCCTTTGGCGGCGCGGCCTGCGTCAACTATGGGGCAGCCCGGTTTTCCGTTGGCTGACGCCCCCACTCATGATGCTTGGGTCGGTGGGCTGATGTGTTGCGTCCCGCTGGGCTATAAGGTTGAAATGAAGGTGGACAGGCGATTTAGGCCTTCGTCCAGGTTTTCGTCGGAGACGCAGTAGCTGAGGCGTACGTGGCCTTCGGTGCCGAAACAGTCGCCCGGGACTAGGGCTACGTTTGCTTCTTTGATGGCCTTGATGCAGAAGGCTTCGCTGGTTAGGCCGTACTGTTTGATGCTGGGGAAGGCGTAGAAGGCGCCGGCTGGTTCCACTACGTCGAGACCCATGTTATTAAGGGCTGCGAGCACGCGTTCGCGGCGGGCTCGGTAGACTTTGAGCATGGGGGTTGGGTCGACGGTGAGGGCTCGGGCTGCGGCGTCCATCTCGAAGGAAACGGCGCTCGATACTAGGTATTGGTGGGCCTTTGCGATCTCGGCGATGACGGGCCCTGCCGCTGCGAGCCAGCCCAAGCGCCAGCCAGTCATAGCCCAGGGTTTGGAGAAGCTCTCGATAACCACCGTCTGCTCGCGTAGCTCCGGGTGGCGCCGGGCAAAGCGCTCGTAGCCATCCACATAGACTAGGCGGTTATATACGTCGTCGCAGACCACGTAGATGCCCGCCTGCTCTGCCACGCGTGCCACGGCGTCGAGCGATGCCGCGTCGAGGATGCAGCCCGTAGGATTGTTGGGCGTGCAGATGACGATGGCCTTGGTCGCCGGCGTCACGCAAGCACGAAGCGCGTCCTCGTCAATCTGAAATTGCGCAGGCTCCGTATCCAAAAAGACCGCTTTGGCGTGATTGGCCACGACGATGCTCTCGTACAAACCAAAAGCCGGCGTGGGGATAATGACCTCGTCGCCGGGGTTGAGCATAGCCATGAATGTTGCCGACAGGGCCTCGGTCGCGCCGTCGGTCAGGATGACCTCATCGGCGGAATACGTAAGGCCCGCATCCCCCATGTAGGCAGACAGCGCCTCGCGCAGGGCGGGACGACCGTTGTTGGGCGGATAGTGCGTGTCGCCGCGGTCCAACGAAGCGGTCACCTCGGCGCTAATCACGTCGGGCGTGGGAAAATCGGGCTCGCCGAGCGCAAGCGCAATGCATCCCGGATGCTGAGCGGCGAGCGCGTTGATTCGGCGGATGCCGGAGGGCTTGAGCGTGGCAAGCGAGGTATTCATGGGCAGGCGCATGGCGTTCCTTTCGTAAGGGTTGCACTAGGATAGCGCGGCGGAGCGCCACCAGACGGTGTAACCTAAACGGAAACGAGTCGGAAAGGAGATGACATGGAGACGACCGCGCGCGGCGATGTACCAAAAACACTGCAGACCATTGCGTATATCAGCATTCCCAATAGCGCCGATCTTGAGTTTATTCTTTGGGACCTGCAGGATGCCATCGCCGCCTATGCCCGGCTTTCCGGCACCGCGCTCCCCCACCCGGTTGATTTGAAGGCGGATGATGCCGGCTGCGTTGCCGATGGCATCGTGCTGGCTATTGAAGATGTGGCTGACGATGAGACGCTGATAGCTATCGAGCAGGCGCTTAAGCGCTTTGGCGGTACGGGAACGCGTGTCTATGCCGTGATTCGAGCCACACAAGAGGGCGCTGAGCAGGCGCACGGGACCGCCGTTCGTCTACACAAGGCATGCGAGCGCCGTGACCAATTGTGGTGCGGCGGCGTTGTCATCTGTACCGGCAGCGGCATTGCAGCGCTTCGTCGCTCCCCGCGCATGGGACTCTTGCGGCGACCGTTTTCGGAGGCCATGGACAAGCTCGTAGGCGCCGTTCGCATGGGCTGCTCCGTTGAGCATGCGCAGCTGCTTGGCGGCGGCAATGCCGGTAGCGTCGATGTCGACGGCATGGTGCGCGTCGAGCCCGCCGTGCCCGCACCAATCTGGCGCGCCATCATCAAACGCCTCGGCGCCCATGCTCAATCAAATATCTAAATTACAGAGCGACCCAGTCAACGGCTTCGTGCCAACGCTCAGCAAGACGTTCCAGGCGCCAGGCGGCATTGGCAGGACTTGTCGACGGCAGAACGATGGCCGGCAGCCCCGTGCGCTCTTGTAGATAGCGCTTGTAGAGCCGACCAGCTGTACCGCCGTTGCATATCACCTGCTCAATGGGAGCTGCGTCGGTAATGCACTCGATATGTGCCGGCACAACGTTTTTAATGCTGGCGTCACTCGAGCCCTTGATGTCGCAGCTCTCGATCACATCCCACAGGGCCACGCCACCGTTCAGCAGCATGGAGCGCTTGGCGGCAATCGAGGCGTCGAGCGTCGCAGGCTCGCTGCCTGCCAAAGGGTCGCCCTCGTTGGGCGGCACGGGCACACCGAGACACGCGGCCATCACGCGCCAAAAGCGATTCTGAGGGTTGCCGTAATAAAAGGCATTGGCGCGCGAAAGCACCGAGGGAAACGATCCGAGCACCAAAAAGCGCGAGTGCTCGTCAAACACGGGCTCAAACCCATGCTCAATATGTTGATAGCCCTCGTCGGACGCAGCCATGGCCTAGGCCCTCAACAGATAGCGCACCTCGTAGGGCGCAAGCTCAAGGGAGCCCGGCAACTCGACCGTGGGCATGCCGTCGGCAAGCAGGTCGACAAAGGAGCCGTTGAGCTCGCCGGCGCCAAAGGTGTAAGGCTCGTCCACGGCGTTCACCGCTACGAGCACCGTCGCGTCGTCGCAGGCGCGCTCGAACAGCAGCTGCTTGTTCTGGATCACCACGTTGCGGTACGCGCCATAGTTGAGAGCGCGGGCCGCCGCGTCGTTTGCCGAGCGAAGGTGCGCGAGCTGCGTGACGAACGCCGTCAGCTCGTTGGGCGCAGGTTCATCGAGCGCAGGGCGCAGCGCCCAGTCGCCATCGGGGCCGCCCTTTTCGCCAGGAATCCCCCACTCGCTGCCATAGTAGACGCACGGAATGCCCGGCATGCCAAACAGCATGCCATAGGCGGGACGCAGGCAGGACTTGTCGGTAAGGATGCTCGCCAGGCGCGGCACGTCGTGGTTGTCGACAAACGACAGCAGGTGCTTGCCGCGGTAGATGCACCAGGGGTCGCCGCCAAACTGACGGTGCAGCGAGTGCGCGATCTCGAACATATTGACCGAGTTAAAGCTGGAGTACAGGCCCTTGTAGCACTCGTAGTTGGTGCAGGAGTCGAGCATCTCGTCGTTGACGATCTGGTTGTAGTCGCCGTGGAGCGTCTCACCAATCAGCACAAAGTCGGGCTTGAGCTCACGGGCAAAGCTATGCAAACGACGCATGAAATCGCGGTCGAGCATGTAGGCAACGTCCAGGCGCAGGCCATCGACGCCAAAGACGTCGGCCCAACGGCGCACGGACTCGAGCAGGTAATCGACCACAGCGGGATTTTGCAGGTTGAACTTCACAAGCTCAAAATGACCTTCCCAGCCCTCGTACCAAAAGCCGTCGCCATAGCAGGAGTCGCCGTCAAAGCTAATGTGGAACCAATCCTTGTAGGGCGAGTCCCACTTACGCTCCTGCACATCGCGGAAGGCCCAAAAGCCACGACCGACGTGGTTGAAGACGGCGTCGAGCACCACGCGGATGCCGTGGGCATGTAGCGTCTCGCACACGGCAGCAAAGTCGGCATCCCCACCCAGGCGGCGGTCGATGTGGCGCAGGCTGCGCGTATCGTAGCCATGGCTATCGGACTCGAGCGGCGGGTTGATGAGCACGGCGCCAACACCGAGTTCCTGCAGGTAGTCGGCCCACTGGGCGATTTTCATAATGGGAGCATCGGGGTTAGGAACAACGTTGGCGGCCTGGGCAAGCTCATCCTCGGCAACGGGTGCGGCATTCTCGCGCGGAGCTCCACAAAAGCCCAGCGGATAGATCTGATAGAACGTCGTCTCGTATGCCCACATAGCAACCTCCCGGTAAGCTCAACACAACGACATTCATTGTATGCCCAGCTTGTATCCTCTCCCCCAAAATAAGTTGCGGTGGAATAGTTCCTGCTTGGGCCTTCAGAGGCCTTAAACAGGAACTATTTCACCGCAACGAATGAGGGGACGTGATTAGGCGACGGGCTTGGCGCGGCGGATGGCCGGGAACAGTACGGTGATGGCGAGGATGACGCCCACGACGGTAATCGCCCCGCCCACGAAGCCGATCCAAGCGATACCGGGACCCGAAACCACGGCGCCGCCGATTGCGGTGCCCGTGCCGATGCCCAGATTGAACAGGCCCGAGAAGATCGACATGGCGACGGCCGACGAATCCGCCGGCGTGTACTTGATGAGCTCGGCCTGAAACGCCACGTTAAAGGCCGTGGCGCAGCAACCCCACAGCGCGCAGACGGCAAGCACTGCCACGAGCGACGATGCGACCGGACCCATGAGCAGCAGGGCCACCGGAACGCCGAAGAGCGTGATAGCCAAGAACGGGAAGCGGTGCCCGTCGAACAGGCGGCCAAACAGCCAGCTGCCCACCAGACCGGAGAAGCCAAACGCCGTCAGCGTCATGGTGATGGTGCCCGCGTCGACGTGTGCGACCTGCGCCAGGAAAGGCTCAATGTAGCTGTAGCTTGCGTAATAGCCGGTCGCCATAAAAACCGTGACCGCGTAGAGCGCGACCAGGAACGGGTTCTTGAGCAGCTCGGGCAGCTGTTTGACGGTAAAGCGCTCGCCCGCCGGCATGGCCGGGAACACCGCGGCCTGGTAGACGACCGCGATGGCTGAGAGGGCCCCGACCACGGCAAACGTCATGCGCCAGCCCACGGCCAGCCCGATGGCGCGGCCGATCGGCAGGCCAAAGATCTGCGCGATAGACGAGCCCGTGGCGATCATGCTGATGGCGAGCGCCCCGTGGCGACTGTCGACCAGGCGCGAGGCCATGATCGAGGCGACCGACCAGAACACGGCATGCGCGCAGGCGACCACCAGACGCGCGCAAACCAAAATTGGATAGGTGGGCGCCACAGCGGACAGGAACTGGCCCAGCGAGAACACGGCGAGCACGCCGAGCAACATCCGCTTGAACTCAAAGCGCGAGGCAAACACCATAAGCGGCAGCGACAGCAGCATGACGCCCCAGGCATAGACCGAGATCATGATGCCTGCCTGGGCCTCGGTGAGCGAGAACGATGCGGCAATATCAGTCAAAAGGCCGATAGGCATGAACTCCGACGTGTTGAATACGAGCGCACAACAGGCGAGCCCGATAAGTGGGAGCCACTGCTTGAGTGAGATGCCATCTTGTCTTGCCTGAGTCATGTAGAAAACCTCTCCGATTGTCTTGGGCGGTGGGCGATTATATAGCAACGGCCCCACATCCGTCAGTACAGATGCGAGGCCGCAATCAACTCAATACACAGAGGTTGCGCCGTCAATAAATAACTAAGCCAACCCCAGCAATATGCCCGCCGAATGCACGACAAACGCCACGATCCAGGCGACGGCGACCTGAAACGCGAACACTGCCACGGCGTAGCGTCCGCCCAGCTCGCTCTTAACGGCGCCGATGGCTGCCACACAGGGCGGGTACAGCAGCGTAAAGACCAAAAACACGTAGGCAGTAAACGGCGAGAACATCGTCGACAGTGCCGCAGGCGAGGTTGCGCCCAAAAGCACCGTGAGCGTCGAGATGACGCTCTCCTTGGCAATGAGTCCCGTGACGAGTGCCGTCGAGGCGCGCCAGTCGCCAAAGCCGAGCGGGGCCAACACCGGTGCGATGATGCTGCCCAGACCGGCAAGCAAACTTTGCGACTGGTCGGCGACCACATTAAAGCGAATATCGAACGTCTGCAGGAACCAGATGACCACGGTAGCGGCAAAGATAATGGTAAAGGCCTTGGTAATAAAGTCCTTGGCCTTATCCCATGCCAGCATCACCGTCGTCTTGACGCTCGGCAGGCGGTAATTGGGCAGCTCCATGATAAACGGCACCGGGTCGCCCTTAAATGCCGTGCGGTTGAGCACCAGGGCGGCAATGCAGCCGACCACGATACCGATCAGATAGAGCGAGACCATGGCGGGAACTGTCGCCTGCGGGAAGAATGCTCCGCACAGCAAGCCGTAGACCGGCAACTTGGCCGAGCAGCTCATAAACGGCGTGAGCATGACCGTCATCTTGCGGTCGTGCTCGGATGGGAGCGTACGGGTCGACATGATAGCCGGCACGGTGCAGCCAAAACCGACGAGCATGGGCACAAAGCTGCGGCCCGACAAGCCAAAGCGACGCAGCACCTTATCCATGACAAAGGCCACGCGCGCCATGTATCCGGAGTCTTCCAGAATGGAGAGGAACAAGAAGAGCACGACGATAATCGGCAGGAAGGTCAGTACACTACCCACACCCGTAAGCACGCCGTCGACAGCCAGCGAGCGCACCACGTCGTTGGTGCCGAACGCCTTGAGGCCCGCATCGGCCGAGGCGATGACGGCAGCGATGCCGTCCTCCATAAGTCCCTGCAACGCCGCGCCGATCACGCCAAACGTCAGCCAAAAAACGAGGCCCATGATCACCAGGAACGCCGGAATGGCTGTGTAACGACCTGTCAGGATGCGGTCGATCTTGACGGAGCGCACGTGCTCGCGGCTCTCATGCGGCTTAACGACGCAACGCCCGCACACGTCGCCGATAAAGCTAAAGCGCATATCGGCCAGCGCGGACAGGCGGTCGGTGCCGGCCTCGCCCTCCATCTGGGTAATGATGTGCTCGATAGCGTCGAGCTCGTTGCGATCCAGGTGAAGCGCCTCGGTCACCAGCTCATCGCCCTCAACCAGCTTGGTCGCCGCAAAACGCACCGGAATGTGCGCCGTCGTGGCATGGTCCTCGATAAGGTTGGCGATGCCGTGGATGCAGCGATGCAGTGCACCGCCGTCTGGGCCATCGGGTGCGCAGAAGTCCAGGCGGCCGGGACGCTCGCGGAAACGCGCCACATGCAGGGCATGGTCCACCAGCTCGCCGATACCCTCGTTGCGCGCGGCGCTAATGGGAACGACCGGCACGCCCAGCAGACTCTCGAGCAGGTTGACGTCAATGGCACCGCCGTTGGTCGTCACCTCGTCCATCATGTTGAGCGCGATGACCATGGGGCGATCGAGCTCCATAAGCTGCAGCGTTAGGTACAGATTGCGCTCGATGTTGGTGGCGTCGATGATGTCGATGATGGCGTCCGGGCGCTCGTCGAGGATGAACTGACGGCTCACGACCTCTTCGCCTGTGTACGGCGACAGGGAGTAAATACCGGGCAGGTCGGTAACGCTCGCCTCGGGATGGTTACGGATGGTGCCGTCCTTGCGGTCGACCGTCACGCCGGGAAAGTTGCCGACGTGCTGGTTGGAGCCCGTAAGCTGGTTGAACAGGGTGGTCTTGCCGCAGTTTTGGTTGCCGGCGAGGGCAAAATGCAGGGGCGCGCCCTCGGGCACGGCCGTCTTTGCCGCGCGGGGTGAATACGTCCCCTCGCCGAGTGCCGGGTGCTCCGTCGTGCCGATTGCGGCGTTAGCGCGCGGACCCGTATCTGTGTCGTGCACATCCACGAGCTCAATGCGTGCGGCATCGTCCTTGCGCAGCGTCAACTCGTAGCCGCGTAGGCGAATCTCGAGCGGGTCGCCCATGGGGGCATACTTCATCATGGTGACTTCGGTGCCCGGTGTTAGGCCCATGTCCAAAATATGTTGTCGGAGTGCCTGGTCGTCCGATGCCACCGATGCGACAACGGCGTCCTTTCCAATCTCGAGTGTATCGAGCTTCACGTCCGTGTTCCTCCCCCGGCGCCCACAGGGCGTTGCATTTAGTTTACCTTGGCTAACCGTTTGCCACGGCTAACCAATTTAACCATGCATGATAGCGCGAACACGAAACGATGTTCAATCAACAGATTGGTGCAAGGGGGTTTCCGGGCCATTGCTTCCCAGGCGGGCCTGCTGCGGAAACTGCATCCCACTACTCGGGCGAATTCCGGGACGCAGTTTCCCGCGGAGGCCTCTCGCGGAAGCTGCGTCCCACTCTGGAGCGTCAGAACGGGATGCGCTTTCCGGTTGAGGCCTCAAGCGGAAAGCGCATCCCGGAATCGACGCTCAAACTGGGATGCGGTTTCCGGACGGCAGGCCAAAACGAAGTTGCGGTGGAATAGTTCCTGGTTGAGGCTTCAACCCGCCAAATCAGGAACTATTCCACAGCAACTTAAGCTGACGAATGGATCGCAAGGGGCCCGCCAATGTTGCGCAACAACGGGCGAGCGTTCGCCCTTAGCATGAGGACGGAAGAAGATGCGCCCGGCATTCGCGCGGGCGCCGTTTGAGGGGAGTTTGCCCATGTTCTGCCGAAATTGCGGGTCGAAGGTCGAGGACGGGGCCAGGTTCTGCCCCGTGTGTGGCGAGTCCGTCGTTGCTGAATATGAAGCCTCGGCCGAATCGCAGGGCGACCATCAGCCCGCCCCGGCAGCCAAGGCGCAGCCGACGATGCCGGCACCGGCGAAAGGCAAGTGCTCGAAGAGGCCCCTCGTAATCGCCGCCGTCGTGGCCGCGCTGCTCGTCGTGGGCGGCGGCGCCGGCTACTACTTCGGCATCTACGCCCCCGAGCAGGCACGGGAGGTGGCCGAGCGGGAGGCGCTCGCGGCGAAGCACGCCGTGCGCTTTAGCGTCTCGGCCCAGGACTGGGACACCTCGGCAGGCGCGAGCAGACTGCCGGTTCATATTACTGGCAAGGAAGAGCGCGGCAAGAAGGTCGACGCCGTGCGCTACGTGGACAGCAGCGGCGAGGGCGTCGAGCTTCGCCGCGGCAGCTACAAGGTGGAGATCGCCGCCTCCCCCATCGCGGCCGACGGCACGGTCTACGCCGTCCCCGCCGAAAAGCTCAGCATCAAGCTGGGCGAGAAGGCCGCCGAGAAGAAGATCGTCGATGCGGGCGACGTGGCGCTGGAGCCGGTCGAGGCGTCCGAAGTGACCGACGACCAGATCGCCACGGCAAAGAAGTACGCCGAGGAGGACGAGGACGCCAAGGAGGCCGGCTTCGATATTGACGCCGAGGCGCTCTCGACCGCCGCGACCAAGCGCCGCGACGACGCCGTGGCGGCAAAGCAAGCCGAGGAGGAAGCAAGGCGCCAGGCGGAGGAAGAGGCGAGGAAGACCGAGGAGGCAAAACGGGTAAGGACCATCGAAACCGATTACTTCACTATGGTCCTTCCCGACTGGTTCCCCATCGATCAGTTTACGGTTCAAACAACCGACCATGCAGACCAGGGGGATGGGATGGGTGCATATACCATGGTCCTAGTAACCGCAAAAGATAGCTTTTATCCAAACGGGAAAAACAACCCAAACTTATGTCCAAACTTCGGCATCTGTGCTGACACAAATGGCCTGCCCGGTGTTGGATGCGCTTTTTATAAGGAGCTCGGCGATACACAGGGCCATACAGTTCGAGTCTGGGGCGGGTCATATGGCGAGTGGAACGGAAAGACAATCGACGATAGGCCATTCGGAATGAGCGGCGATGATTACGCCAACCTCCTCGCATCCTGCATTACGCTGAAATAGCCGACCGCCGCCACCCAAAATGATCCGCTTTCCTCCGTCCCCGGTGGATCACGGGTCACAGTTTCCCAAACGGCGCCCTTCAGGAAAGCGCATCCCACCATCCGGGCGAATTCCGGGATACCGTTTCCCGATGGGGCCTCTCGGGGAAACTACGTCCCAGAATTCTGGTTCGAAACGGGATATGGTTTCCCAAACAGGCCTCTTGCGGAAAATGCATCCCGGAATCCCCGCTCGAAACGGGACGCGCTTTCCCAGTCGAGGCCCTATGGGAAACTGCGTCCCACCCTGAAGGGCGAAACTGGGATGCAATTTCCGGGGGCATCAAAAACAAAGTTGCGGTGGAATAGTTCCTGGATGGGCTGGTTGATGCCCCAGATAGGAACTATTTCACCGCAAGTTATTGAAGGGCTGGGATGCCCGCCCTCTCCCTCTTACAGATGGCGCTCCAGGAAGCGGAAGGCCAGGCGAATCCAAGGACGGACTGCCACCTGCTTGTCCTCGTTGTCGACCGCGGTATTGGCATTGCCGAGCGAAAGGCCGTGACCGCCCTGGTCAAAGACGTGCATCTCGCAAGCAACGCCCTCCTCGGCCATGCGTTGGGCAAACGGATAGACCTGTGCGATCGGCGCCGTCTTATCGTCGGACACGCCCCACACAAAGGTCGGGGGCATCTGGCGCGAAACATGCGTGGTGGGGCAGATGTCGGCCAGGTGCTCGTCGGTCGCCTCGCCGCCCGTCACCATCGACAGATAGTCGTTGAGCAAATCGCGGCCTGTCTTGCCACCGGTCTTGGGTACGCGCAGGTCGATGCGCGGGTCGCGCGTCTGCATGTCGCGCACATAGGCAAGGTCGAGCAACGGATAGCCCAGTACCACGGCGTCGGGACGAATGTCCTCCGGACGAGCCCCGGCAAGACCCGCAAACGAACCGGTCTTCCACTGCGTTGCCAACGAGGCGCAGATCATGCCGCCCGCCGAGAAACCCACGATGCACACGCGCTTGGGATCGACATGCCACTCGTCGGCGTTGGCGCGCACGGTAGCGACCATCTTGGCGAGGTCCGCCTGCGGGTGCGGAAAGCTCACGTCGCCCGTGGCGCTCGTCACATAGTTGAGCACAAAGGCCTGGTAGCCGCGGTCCAAAAATGCAAACGCCACCGGGTCCTGCTCGTGCGGAGCGATATGCGTAAACCCGCCTCCGCCGCAGATGATCACCGCGGGGCGGCGGCCATTGGGCTTGTCGGGCAGCGGCTCGGCACCCAGATACGTAAACGTCGCCGGATAATCCTCGGTCGGCTCCTCGCCCCACAGCGCATGGTTCTCAATAATCATAGGTGCTCCCTCCGTGCGATTCGTGCGCACTCGTTTTTCGCACCTTAGCGTACCCCACTTGAGCCCGCGGCGCAGAAACACCCCCGCAATAAGTTGGCCTTCAACTGATATATCACAAAATCGCTGTTCAGAGGTATCGTTAGGCAGCGTAAAATAGGGGCGCTGACCGTGCTGGGAAACACGTACGAAACGTTTCCGGCAAACCACACGCGTGCAACATGCGCGCCTGATACGTTGGAGGCATCTATGGGTCTGCTCGATTCGCTCAAGTCCACGTTCACTTCGTCGGGCGAGGCGTCCGTTCCGCCCGCAGCAAGCTTCGCCACCCGCGAAGGCGTCATCTACGCTCCCGTCAACGGCGTGCTCGTCAATCTGAGTGAGGTTCCCGACGAGACCATCGCCTCGGGCATGCTCGGCCAGGGCTATGGCATCGAGCCCATTACCGGCACCATTTACGCCCCCGCCAACGGCCGTATCGGCGCCACCACCGTCACCAACCACTCCATCGGCATGATTACCGAGGACGGTCTTCGCGTGTTCATCCATGTTGGCCTGGGCACCGTGGAAATGAACGGCAAGGGTTTCGCCCGCTTTGTCGAGATGGGCGATGTGGTCAAGGCGGGCCAGCCGCTCATCAGCTTCGACCGCGACGCCATCAAGGCCGCTGGTCACGAGGACATCGTGACCGTCATCGTCTCTGAGCTCGATCGCCTCAAGAGCATCGACCATGTCGGCGAGTCCGGCACGCTTATCGGCGGCAATCCGCTCGTCAAGCTCGGCGACCCGCTGCTGGTGGCCAAGACCAAGTAGCCGAGCATCATCGCATAAAGGCTCAACCACCCGTGCATCTTTGCCGCATCTGTGTTGTTGTTTTTGCCTATGTAGAGGTTCTGAAACGTTTCTATATAGGCAGCTGAGCATCAACGCAGGTGCGGCTTTTGCGTAGCGAGGCATCGCCCCGCGGCATGTTGTTCAACCGCACGAACCCCCTTCCTTTGTCCGCGCAGAGCGCTAGACTGCTAGGTCGACATTGGAGGAAGATCGATGCAAAACACACCCACGGGCGCCGCACAAGCCGCGCCTCAACGCAACCAACGCATCGTCGCGCTCGACGGGCTCCGCGCCCTCGCCATCGCCGGCGTCGTCCTATATCACCTTCGCCCCAGCCGCCTGACCGGCGGTTTTTTGGGCGTTACACTCTTCTTTACGCTGAGTGGCTATCTCGCCACCAATAGCATTATGCGGGCCACGGCACGCGACGGATTCTCGTACCCGCGCTATATCTGCCGCCGCATTGCGCGCATGATGCCGCCGATCGTCGTGACCATAGCGCTTGCCGCCGTCGCCACCTACATCGCGGCCCCGAGCCTACTCCCTAAGGTGCAGCAGGACGCCCTGCCATCGGCACTCTTTTTGAGCAACTGGTTCTACATCTTCCGCAACGTCTCGTATTTCGCCGCCGCGGGGCTCCCCTCGCCGCTCACGCACCTGTGGTTCTGCGCTGTCACTATGCAGTTCTATCTGGTATGGCCGGTCATCCTTATGGCGCTGTGCGGCAAAACCAGGTCGCGCAACACCGCCATCGGCATCACGATCGCATTCGCGCTTGTATCGACGGCAGCCATGGTCCTCATGTTTAATCCCACCGCCGACACATCGCGCGTCTACTACGGAACCGACGCCCGTGCCGCCGAGCTTCTATGCGGAGCCTTAGCCGCCATCGCCGCGCCGCGTCTGCGCGAGATGCTGAGCGGTGACATCCATATCCCCGGCGCCAACAAGGGCATCTCAAAGGTCAACGCGTTTTCTATCGCGTGGCTCGTTGCCGTTATAGCCGGCGCACTCATGCTGACCGGAGAGAGCGCTTGGCTCTACCGCGGCGGCTTTTTGCTGTTTGCCCTCGCCACCGGACTCCTCATCATCTGCGTGCAGAATACGGAGTGCATCGTGCGCCGCCTACTGTCGGTCAAGCCGCTCGTCTGGCTGGGCCAGCGCTCGTTCTCGGTCTATCTGGTGCACTATCCCCTACTGCTTCTTATGAACCCCGCAACCCGCACTACCCGCATCGCCTGGTGGGAGCAGGCATTACAGCTTGTACTGATTCTTGCGGTAGCCGAGGTTTTCTATCGCCTCGTCGAACGCCCTTGGTCCCACAAGCCGGCCCAACAGGACAGCACGGCAAGAAAACACGTCCTCGCGCCCGCCATGGTGCTCCCCGCGCTTGGCGCCGCATGCGTCGCCGCACTTGCCTTCGCGCCGCTTGACTGGGCAGGCATCGCCACCGCCCGCGCCGAGCAGCGCCGTCCCGAGCTTGCCCAGAACGCGACCTCGTCCCAGGATAACGGAGCCAACGACAAGGGCGCCGAGCCTGCATCCGGTAAAGATTCCCAGCCCAGCGACACCGCATCCGATGACGCCACCAAGCAAAAACCCAAAGAGGGACCTATCGCCGAAAAGGTCCCCAAGAACCTTGACTGGAAGAGCTTTACCTACGACGAGGCAACCGGAACCTGCGACGCCCGCGTGCTCATGATCGGCGACTCGGTCACCGCAGGTGCCCAATCTGGTATTCAGGCGGCGCTTCCCAACGCGTACATCGACGGCGTGGTGAGCCGCCAGTTCTACACCTTCCAGGATGTCTATGCACAGGACAGTGCCAACTACGATCCAAGCGTGGTCATCTGCGCGCTTGGCACCAACGGCCTCATCCGCGACCCCCAGCAGGTGCAGGACGTGATCAATGCCGTGGGCGGCAAGCCCATCTACTTTGTGACCGTGCGCGTACCGCTCGAGCTACAGGACCGCAATAACCAGACGATTCGTGACGTCTGCGCCCAAAACGACAACGCCGGCGTCATCGACTGGAACGGTGCCTCAGAGGGCCACAGCGAATACCTTGTCGACGACGGCACACACCTCACCCAGGCGGGAATCGACACCTACGCTGCTCTCATACGCCAAGCCATCTGCGGGCACTAGGCACCGCGAAATCGACGCTTGCGCGGCGCCCACGTCACGCCCATACATCACGCCTGACGTTTTGCTACGCCCCCACTCGCGGGTTAGAATGGTTAACTGTTTGGAAATAATCCGTACAACCGTTATGGGAGGATACGTGAACCGCACCAAAATCGCGCAGCTCTATGCCGATACCGAGTCGCTCGGTGGCCAGACCGTCACCGTTGCCGGCTGGGTCAAGTCCGTCCGCGACATGAAGAACTTTGGCTTCGTTACGCTCAACGACGGCAGCTGCTTCCGCGACCTGCAGGTCGTCATGAACCGCGAGGCGCTCGACAACTACGACGAGATCGCCCATCAAAACGTCTCGGCCGCCCTCATTTGCACCGGCACCGTCAAGCTGACCCCCGATGCACCCCAGCCCTTCGAGCTTTCTGCCACCTCCATCGAGGTCGAGGGCGTCAGCGCTCCGGATTACCCGCTGCAGAAGAAGCGCGCAACCGTCGAGTTCCTGCGCACCCAGCAGCACCTGCGCCCGCGCACCAACCTGTTCCGCGCCGTGTTCCGCATCCGCTCTGTCGCGGCTGCCGCTATCCACCGCTTCTTCCAGGAGCAGGGTTTTGTCTACGTCAACACCCCCATCATCACCACGAGTGACTGCGAGGGCGCCGGCGAGATGTTCCGCGTGACCACGCTCGACCCCAAAAACCCGCCCCTCACCGAGTCCGGCGAGGTCGACTGGAGCCAGGACTTCTTTGGCAAGCATGCGAGCCTCACCGTGTCCGGCCAGCTCAATGCCGAGAACTTTGCCATGGCCTTTGGCGACGTGTACACCTTTGGCCCCACCTTCCGCGCCGAAAACTCCAACACCACGCGCCACGCCGCCGAGTTTTGGATGATTGAGCCCGAGATGGCATTTGCCGACCTCAACGACTACATGGATAACGCCGAGGCTATGCTCAAGTACGTCCTTAAGGACGTTATGGCCACCTGCCCCGACGAGCTCAACATGCTCAACAAGTTTGTGGACAAGGGTCTGCTCGAGCGCCTGGACCATGTCGCCAACTCCGACTTTGCCCGCGTCACCTATACCGAGGCCGTCGAGATCCTGGAGCAGGCAGTCGCTGCGGGTCACAAGTTCGACTATCCCGTGAGCTGGGGCATCGACCTGCAAACCGAGCACGAGCGTTTCCTGACCGAAGAGCACTTTAAGCGCCCGACCTTCGTAACCGACTACCCGGCAGAGATCAAGGCCTTCTACATGCGCATGAACGACGACGGCAAGACCGTCGCCGCCGCCGACTGCCTGGTTCCCGGTATCGGCGAGATTATCGGCGGCTCCCAGCGCGAGGAGCGCCTGGATCTGCTCGAGGCCCGCATCAAGGACCTTGGTATGAATCCCGAGCAGTACAAGTACTACCTTGACCTGCGCCGCTACGGCTCCTGCAAGCACGCCGGCTACGGTCTGGGCTTCGAGCGCTTGGTGATGTACCTCACCGGCGTGGGCAACATCCGCGACGTCCTGCCGCACCCGCGCACCGTGGGCAACGCCGACTTCTAATCTCCATAGCGCATCCAACGCATTACAGCACATCGCGCCAGCGCCTCTCGGCAAGCCGAGAGGCGCTTTTTTCAACAGCATCCGTCAAGCTTTTGGCAAGGTTTTGGTCAGTTAGGCAGGGTTGTTGAAAACCCGACCCGCCGTTTGCCGGCAACCATCGACCGTCCAAGGCGTCACGCGTCCTTGGCCAGGCTCCGCGCCCTAGGCTCTGATCTGCCATCACCAAAAAAGGAAAGGACGTGGGCGCTATGACCGAAGCCGTTGTTGAAAACTACGAGACCACGACCAGGGGCTCCGCCTCGATGGCAGCCTATCGCGCCGTACGCATCCTGCAGCTCTTGAGCGAGAACACCGGCGAGGACAAGGCGCTGCTTTCCGACGAGCTGGTCGAGCTCCTCGCCCATCCCGACGACCCCGCCCGCATGCCCATCTCGGCAGCACGCCGCAGCATCTATACCTCGATATCTGCACTTCGTCACGCCGGATACGAAATCGACTATAAACGCGGCGTGGGCTATCGGCTCCTCACCCGCCCGCTTGCTGACGAAGAGATCATACGGCTCCACGGCATGGTCATGCGCAACCGATCGACGCCCATAGCCATTCGAAAGAGCATGGCGCAGCACCTGGTCGCCATGGCGAGCGCCTATGTTCGCGACTATCTCGATATGCCCGAACCGGCACCGGCCGCCAACGACGCACCCGTCAAGACAACGCGTCCGCACGCCAAGCGTATCGACACGTGCGAGCTCATCGAACAGGCCATCGACCATGGAACAACCGTCAGCTTTGATATCACAAACGTCCTGACCCGAGGCGAAATCGAGGTGGTGCGGATGACGGTCCGGCCCTTTGCCATCAGGCAGCGCGACGGCGTCTCGTATCTGCTGGGAACGGTCTACGACACCCGAGGCGCCGACGACACCCTGCGCACCGTTGAGGTCAGCCGCATGAGAAACGTCAGCACGCGTTTGCTCGACGGCAAGAAACTCTTTGCCGCGCTAGACGAAGAAGACAGCACCGCACCCGCAGCGTAAGCCCCGTTACCGTCCGTCGTTCCTCAGCACCGCCCATCCGGTTCAGTATTAAAAAACCCGCCAGGTTATTGTAAAAATGGACATCGGCGTTACTATAGTCCCACTTGCACTTTTTCCTAGTGCAGTGTTTCCAGCCATTTTTATACTGGGGGTAATGATATGAAGGACATCACCATCAGCCGCAGGAGCCTTCTTGTCTCCGCTGGCCTGCTCGCGCTCGCTCCGCTCGCCGGATGCGGCGGCAACTCTGGTTCCGGCTCCGCTGCCGCCGGTTCCGACTACACCATCGGCGTTCTGCAGCTCACCGAGCACTCCGCGCTCGATGCCGCCAACGACGGCTTCGTCAAGGCCATCAAGAAGAGCGGCCTCAAGGTCAAGATCGACCAGAAGAACGCCCAGAACGACCAGTCCACGTGTAAGTCCATTGCCGACAAGTTCGTAGGCGACGGCGTCAACCTGATCTATGCCATCGCTACGCCCGCCGCGCAGGCTGCCGCCGGCGCCACGGCCGATATCCCCATCGTTGGCTGCGCCATCACCGACTACGCCGCTTCCGGCCTGGTCCAGGACAACGACAAACCCGGCACCAACGTCACGGGCGCTTCCGACCTCACCCCGGTCGCCGAGCAGCTCGAGATGATGCAGAAGGTCCTGCCCGACGTTAAGAAGGTCGGCCTGCTCTACTGCACCGCCGAATCCAACTCCGACGTCCAGATCAAGGCCGCCAAGAAGGAGCTTGACAAGCTGGGCCTCGAGTACACTGACTTCACCGTCTCGAGCTCTAACGAGATCCAGTCCGTCGTCGAGTCTGCCGTGGGCAAGGTCGACGCGCTGTACTCCCCCACCGACAACACCATCGCCGCGGGTGCCTCGCAGGTCGGCCAGATTTGCAAGGAGAACAAGCTCCCCTTCGTTACCGGCGAGGAGGGCATGTGCAAGGCCGGCGGCGTGTTCACCCTCTCCATCAACTATGAGGACCTGGGCTACGCTGCAGGCGAGATGGCCGTCAAGATCCTGAAGGGCGAGGCCAAGCCTGAGGATATGCCGATCAAGCATCTCTCGAGCAAGGACCTGGTCATCGTCAAGAACGACGAGATGGCCGAGGCCCTGGGCATCGACCTCTCCGCTCTGGACGCATAGCGTCATGCGTGGCAATGCATCTAGAGCCCGCGCTCGTGCCATAGCCGCGTTATTCAATATCTGAGCCACAGGGGCGAACGCTAAAGACCGGCGTTCGCCCTGCTTGTTTCGGATGAGACAAAACATCCGTCCGCAGCTCTTTTATGCAGTGTTACCGCTATTATGGAAAATCACGTGTCCACCCTATCCTAGGAGGTATGAAGCATGCTCATTGCATTGCAGGGCGCCATTTCGCAGGGCGTCCTCTGGGGCATTATGGTGCTCGGCGTGTTTATCACGTTCCGCCTGCTCGACATCCCCGATATGACCTGCGACGGCAGCTTTGCCCTCGGCGGCTGCGTTTGCGCCGTGCTCATCGTCAATAATAACGTCGACCCGCTGCTCGCCGTTTTGGCCGGCATGTGTGCCGGTGCCATCGCCGGCGCCGTCACGGGCATCTTGACCACCGTCTTTGAGATTCCCGCAATCCTCGCCGGAATCCTTACGCAGATCAGCCTGTGGTCCATCAACCTGCGCATCATGGGTAAATCCAACACGCCCATCCTTGCCAAGGGCACCATCTTCTCGTCTGTCAGCCACATGACGGGCCTGCCGCAGTCCACCGTTGCCATCATCCTGGGCATTGTACTGGCCGTGGCCATCGTCGCCATCCTGTACTGGTTCTTTGGCACCGAGATCGGTTCGGCGCTGCGCGCCACCGGCAACAACGAGTACATGATCCGCGCCCTGGGCGTCAACACCAACTCCACCAAGATGATCGCCCTCGTGCTCTCCAACGCCCTTATCGGCCTTTCGGGCGCGCTCATCTGCCAGAGCCAGAAGTATGCCGATATCGGTATGGGCACCGGCGCCATCGTTATCGGTCTTGCTGCTATCGTCATCGGCGAGGTCCTCGGCCGCCTGCTGCCCGGCGGTCTGACTCAGTTTAGCGTCCGTCTTGCCTCTGCCGTCTTTGGCTCCGTGGTGTACTTCCTCATTCGCGCCATCGTGCTGCAGCTGGGCATGGACGCCAACGACATGAAGCTGCTCTCCGCCGTGATCGTTGCCGTGGCCCTGTGCGTGCCCGTGGTTTGGGAGCGCTATAAGCTCCGCAGCTCCTACACGAAGGGGGATGAGGCAGATGCTTAAGCTCTCGCACGTCAAAAAGACCTTTAACAAGGGCACCGTCACCGAGAAGCGCGCACTCACCGGCGTCGACCTCACCCTTAACGACGGCGACTTTGTAACCGTGATTGGCGGCAACGGCGCCGGCAAGTCCACGCTGCTCAACATGATCGCCGGCGTGTATCCGCTCGATTCGGGTGTTATCGAGCTCGACGGCACCGATATCTCGCGTCTGAGCGAATCGCAGCGTGCCAAGTACCTGGGCCGCGTGTTCCAGGACCCCATGCGCGGCACCGCAGCCGACATGCAGATTGCCGAGAATCTGGCTCTCGCCAAGCGCCGCGGCCAGCGTCGCGGTCTTTCGTGGGGCGTCACCAAGGCCGAGAAGGACGAATACGTTGAGCTGCTCAAGCGCCTGGACCTTGGTCTGGACACGCGCCTCAACGCCAAGGTCGGCCTGCTCTCGGGCGGTCAGCGCCAGGCGCTCACCCTGCTGATGGCCACGCTCACCAAGCCGCGCCTGCTGCTGCTCGACGAGCACACCGCGGCCCTCGACCCCAAGACGGCTTCTAAGGTGCTCAACCTGACCGAGGAGATTGTCGACGAGAACCACCTGACCACGCTCATGGTCACGCACAACATGAACGACGCCATCCGCCTGGGCAACCGTCTGATCATGATGCACGAGGGCCACGTGATCTACGACGTGGCAGGCGACGAGAAGAAGTCGCTCACCGTGGCCGACCTGCTGCAGAAATTCGAGGAGGTCTCGGGCGGCGAGCTCGCCAACGACCGCATGCTGCTGAGCTAAAACCTGCCAAAAAGGGACAGGTTTATTTTGGCAGGTTTTATCTGCGTAAACGTCAAAACCGCCGCAAAGGGACAGGCGCCCTTACGGCGGTTTTCGCATATTATGTCGATAATCCAGCGTCAGCAGGGACCACTGGTTAAGAACTAAGGAAACTGCCATGAGAAGATCTCTTCCACGTCTCGCTTTGACCGCCGCTCTCCTCGCCGGCATGCTCGCCGGCGCCCCAGCCTACGCCGCCGCGGCCACCCCTTCTCAAGTTATCGGCGCGTCCGATGTGATCGGACAGGCTTCTTGGTGGGTATCATGGTTGGACAATCATTAGGAGGTTTCCCTACATGGAATTGTTTGAGCCAATTCTTCATTTCTTTGCACAACGATGGGTCCACAACATCATCTGGGCAGGTATCTTGGCTATCGGCACCGCCGTTGCCGCCAAGGTCGCGTCCAAGACCCTGCGCCACCTGCTTAACCGCGACGATAACCCACTCCCTTCATCCAGCATCTTCATCAACATCGCGCGCGCCGTCATATGGACGATCGGCGGCAGTTTTATCCTCGACAACTGCTTTGGCGTTAACGCAAACGCTCTCGTCGCCGCTCTTGGCGTCGGCGGCATCGCCATCTCGCTCGGCTTTCAGGACACGCTTTCAAACCTCATCGGCGGCATGCAGGTGACGTTTATGGGCATCATCAAGCCCGGCGACAATATCGAGGTCGGCGGCGTTTCGGGCGTGGTCCAAGACATCACCTGGCGCCATACGACCATCGAGGACGCCTGCGGGCAGACCATCATCGTCCCCAACTCCAACATCTCCAAGAACACGCTCGTGCACCTCATGCCCTTTGGGCGCGTTGCCGTGCCCGTCGCGGTCAAGGACACGTCCAAGTGGGCTTCACTGGACGCGCTGGCAGATGAGCTCACCGACGTCACCAAGGCCGCCGTGCTTCCCATCTCGGGCTTTGACAAGGAGCCCTACGTACTCTTTAGTGAGATCGGCGACTTTGGCATCAAGGGCAAGATCATCTTTATCGTCAGCGACGACAGCACCACCTTTACGGCAGCCGACGCCTGCATCCGCGCCATCGCCCCCATCATCGCCTAAAACCACCACAAAGGCGCCTTTGTGGTGGTTTCGCATCGTGGTACCATGGTTCATATCGTTGTTTAAACGACTAAGGGAGCAGACACCATGGAAGAGGCCTATCGTCAAGCACGCAAGCGCGGCGAACAGGGACGCCGTCGCGCCATCAGCCAAAGCGAGCACCCTTACCTTACGGATCTCGACGGCCTCGTTGCCCAGCTCCCCTTAGGTCAGCGAGAGAGCGTCGGCCTGAGGGACATTCCGCTCGAAATGGTCGTCGGCACGGTTACCAAGGGCCGTCAGTCCGCTTTTTCGTGCAACTTTATGCCCCTGCTGCCGTTCAACACCGAGTTCGCCCGCAAGTGGTCCAACCTCTACGACATCCAGGTGACCGAGGGCTATCGCGACCCCATCATCGTCACCGAGTTCATGCATCGGTTCTATGTCCAGGAGGGCAACAAGCGCGTCAGCGTCCTCAAATTCCTGGACGCCCCGACGGTTTCGGCCAAGGTCACCCGTCTCTACCCCGGCAAATGGGATTCCGTCGAAAGCCGCCTGTACGGCGAGTTCTGCGCGTTTTGGCGCGTATGCCCCCTATACGAGATCGAGTTCTCGCGCGAGGGAAGCTACGAGACGCTCGCCAAGATGCTCGGCCAGAACCTTATCGAAAAATGGCCGCAGAAAAAGGTCGATTACCTGCGTCACACCTTCCTGCTCTTTAAGCGCGCCTACCTTCGCGCGGGCGGCGGCCACCTGGACATTACGCCCGCCGACGCCGTGCTCGTCTACCTCAATGTGTACAACCAGGACCGCCTGCTGGATACGCCGACGGATATCGTCGTAAAGCGCCTGTGCAAGATTTGGCGCGAGATGGTCATTGCCGGTAAAAGTGATGAGGAGAAGGTCGATCTTGTCGAAGCACCGAGCGTCGATGAGGAGGAGACGCCCGCCAAGTCCACTTCCGGTGTGCTCAACTTCTTTATGGGCAAGACCGTCTATTCGGCGGCCAACCCCCTGCGCATCGCCTTTATCCATGAGTTCCCCTGTGCGACGTCGAGCTGGGACAGCCTGCACGACCAAGGGCGTCAGTATCTCGATGAGCACTTTGGCGGTATCGTGCGCACCGAGGCGTTCGAGGACTGCCACGATCCGGACGTGTTCTACGCCGCTGTGGAAACGGCTGTCAAGCACGGGGCGAAGGCCATCTTCTCGACTTCACACCGCCTGATGGAATACACGCTCAGGGCTGCCGTTGAGTATCCCCAGGTGCGATTCCTCAACTGCTCTATCGGCCTTCCCCACCAAAGCGTGCGCTCGTATTTTGGAAAGATGTACGAGGCCAAGTTCCTCCTGGGCGCCCTTGCCGCCAGCATGGCGGACAACCACCGCATTGGCTACCACGCGTCGGTCTTTGCGTCGGGCGCACTTAGCGAGATCAACGCCTTTGCCATCGGCGCCTCGTTGCTCGACCCTCGCGCGCAGGTAATCCTCACCTGGGGCGATGTGCCCGCCGGCGGTCTTGCCGAGGCAATGTGCCGCGAAGGCGTGAGCGTCATGACCGGCACCGACATGTCAAAGTCACTCGAAGACCCCACGGCCTACGGACTCCACCGCCTGGTCGATGGCAAGGTCGTCGGCATTGCCATGCCGGTATGGAACTGGGGCCGATACTACGAGCTTATCGTGCGAAGCCTGCTGCATGGCACCTGGGATGAGACCAGTGACGATAGCCAGGTTCGCGCCGTCAACTACTGGTATGGTATGAGCTCGGGCGTAATCGACATTCGCTACGCTCCGGGCCTGCCTTATCAGACGCGCAAGCTTGTTCAGCTGCTCCGCAATGGCATCGTCGAGGGCTCCATCAATCCATTTGGCGGCGAACTCCATTGCCAAGACGGCGTGGTGCAGATCGAGGGCTTTCCCCCGCTGCCGAGCACGCAAATCGTCGAGATGGACTGGCTGGCCGACAACGTGGTAGGTGCCATTCCGCAGCCCAACGATGAGCCGAAAGTCCACGCCCTATGAAGATCCTTGCCGTAGCCGATACCGAAGAGCGATGCCTTTGGGAATGCTTTCGCAAGGAACGCTTTGAGGGTGTTGACTTGATTTTGTCCGCTGGCGATCTGGACCCGGACTATCTTGAGTTTTTGGTCACCGTCATCAACAAGCCGCTCATCTACGTGCGCGGCAACCACGATGACCGCTATGCACGTCATGCACCGGGTGGATGCATCTGCGTCGAAGACACCGTGTACGTGTATCGCGGCGTCCGCATTGCGGGGCTTGGCGGCTCCATGCGCTATCGAGATGGTGCCAACATGTACACCGAGCGCGAGATGGCCAAGCGCGTGCGCAAGCTGTCCCGCAAAGTGAGGATGGTCGGCGGCTGCGACATCTTGCTCACCCATGCACCCGCCGCCGGCGTGGGCGATCTGGATGATCTGCCACATCGAGGATTCGAATGCTTTAACACGGCGCTTGAGTCCTGGGGGGCCGACTATATGGTGCACGGGCATGTGCACCAATGCTATGGCCACGACTTTCAGCGTGAGCGTCGGCATGCATGCGAGGCAACAATCATCAACGCCTGCGGCTATACGCAGTTTGAACTTGACGAAGCGCACTACCCTATCCGTGGCTGGCAGGCAGCCTGGCTCAATTCGCAAACCATGCGCCGCGAGCTCAAGCGCCACGAGGCCATCGAGTCCTCAACGGCCAGAACCCCCTGGTAACCACCACAAAGCTGCCTGTCCCCCTTAAAGTGGAATTGGAGGCGCGATAGCAAGAAACCCGGTCCTGCACGAGGCAGAACCGGGTTTCTTTAGCAATGCTTGCTTTGCTCAGGCAGTAACTAAAAGTTACTCAGCCAGGAAGTCGCGCTGGACAGCGGGATCGACCTTGACGCCAGGGCCCATGGTGGAAGACACGGAGATGGACTTGACGTACTTGCCCTTAGCAGAAGAGGGCTTGACGCGCAGGATCTCGGTGTACAGGGCGGCGTAGTTCTCGACGAGCTGCTGCTCAGAGAAAGACTTCTTGCCCAGGGGCACGTGGCAGATGCCGTAGCGGTCGGCGCGATACTCAACGCGGCCAGCCTTGAGCTCGGAGACCATCTTGGCGACGTCCATGGTCACGGTGCCGAGCTTGGGGTTCGGCATGAGGCCACGGGGACCAAGGATCTTACCGATGCGGCCAACCTTGGCCATCATGTTCGGCGTAGCGATAGCGGCGTCGAAGTTGATCTCGCCCTTCTGGATCTGGGCGACGAGCTCGTCGGAACCGATGATGTCGGCGCCGGCAGCCTCGGCCTCGCGAGCCTTCTCGCCCTCGGCGAAGACGGCAACACGAACGGTCTTGCCGGTGCCATGGGGCAGGGAGATGGAACCACGGATGTTCTGGTCAGCCTTACGAGTATCGATGCCCAGACGGAAGTGGGCCTCGACGGTCTCGTCGAACTTGGCGGTGTCGAGCTCCTTGATGAGCTTGGCAGCCTGAAGGGGGGTGTAGAGCGTGGCGCGGTCGATCTTCTCGGCAGCGGCGTTATAGCTCTTACCATGCTTAGCCATGTGCATTACCTCCTGTGGTTAAACGGGCTTATGCCCTCCCACATCGTATCGTGTGCCCTATTGCACACATATAACGGGCGCCCCGGTCGGGGCACCCGTCATTACCTAAAGAAATCGCTACTCAGCGATGGTGACGCCCATGGAACGGGCGGTACCGGCGATAATCTTCTTGGCGGCGTCAATATCGTTGGCATTGAGGTCCGGCATCTTGATCTCGGCGATCTTGGTGAGCTGCTCCTGGGAGAGCTGACCAACCTTGTCGGCCTGGGGCTTAGCAGAACCAGACTTGAGGTTCAGCTCCTTCTTGATGAGGTGAGCCGCCGGCGGGGTCTTGGTGATGAAGGAGAAGGACTTATCCTCGTAGACAGAGATCTCAACGGGGATGATGTCGCCCTTCTTGTCCTGCGTCTCGGCGTTAAAGGCCTGGCAGAACTGCATGATGTTCACGCCAGCAGCGCCCAGGGCGGGGCCGACGGGAGGAGCGGGGTTAGCGGCACCAGCAGGAATCTGGAGCTTAATGACGTTGGCAACCTTCTTCTCAGCCATGGTCATTCCTTTCGAATCACGAGTGTGAAGTACTTGCTATATCGTAAGCACGCACGTGTTAGAAGCACTCCTGAGATGAGCAGTCACAGAAGAAGCACGCTCGCGCGAACGGACGAAAACTTAAGCGATGACAGCGACCTGGTTAAAGTCAAGCTCGACCGGCGTCTCGCGGCCAAAGATCATCAGCGTGACCTTGAGCTTGCCAGCCTCGGTGTTAACCTCGGAGACCTTGCCATCAAAGTCGGTAAGCGGGCCATCGGTGACGCGGACGGACGTGCCGACCTGAATATCAACCGAGGTGCGCTTGGGCGAATCGCCCTTACCGGGACGACGAGTCATCTTGTTGTACTCGTCGCGGGAAAGCGGAGCGGGCTTGCCGTTGCCGCCCAGGAAACCGGTGACGCCAGGCGTGTTACGAACGCACGTCCAAGCATCGTCATCCATCTCCATGCGGACCAGGACATAACCCGGGAAGATCTTGGAATCCTTGGTCTCGCGCTTGCCACCCTCTTTAATCTCGGTGACGCGCTCCATAGGAATCTCGATATCAAAGATACGGTCCTGCATGCCCATGGTCTCGATGCGATGCTCGAGATCGGACTTAACGCGGTTCTCGTATCCAGAGTAAGTGTGAACGACGTACCAACGCTTAGACATGGTTTAGCCCCTCAATCCAGAGAACAGAGCAAGAGCCTCGCCAAAGCCAGCATCGAGCAGAGCGATGACGACGCCGACGACGATCAGAGAAGCGCAAACGACGACCGAGTAGTTCACGAGCTCCTTCTTATCGGGCCACGTGACACGCTTCATCTCGGACTTCACCGAAGCGAAATACTTCTTGGTGCGGGCGAAGAAACCAGGCTTCTCGTTCTTCTTGGACTTCGCAGCCTTCTCGCTCTTCTTGGCAACGGCCTTCTTGGCCTCGACCTTGGAGTTGGCGGCAGCGTTGTTGGCTGGTGCCGACTGCTGAGCCTTCTTCTTGTTCTTCTTGTTGGCCATTTGGGTTACCTCCGCGCAATGCGCTTATACATGAGTAAACCGTAAGCCCCCAAGTGGGAGCTTACGGAATAATGACTGGCACGCCAGGAAGGACTCGAACCCTCAACACTCGGTTTTGGAGACCGATGCTCTACCAATTGAACTACTGGCGTATGTGACTAGAGACTAGCGAGTCTCTTTGTGCAGCGTGTGGTGACGGCACCAGGGGCAATACTTCTTGATCTCCATACGATCAGGCATGGTCGACTTGTTCTTGGTGGTCGTATAGTTGCGGCGCTTGCACTCAGTGCACGCAAGAGTAACTAGAGTACGCATGTATCCTGAACCTTTCATTTCCGCCCCGTACGGGCACGAGTTGGTACTTTATCAGCTCTATATAAGTGCTGTCAATGAAAACCTCGAATCAATTGGTTCTCGGTGGATCCATTCATATTTGGAACACATCAATGAAGCCAACGAGAGCTAATCGACGGTGCGACCAGGACCATTATCGATCCTCTCGACACCAGCAACGGCTCAATATCCATTGCAGAAAAGAACCCGGCACCCATATAAGTGCCGGGTTCTCTAAGTCAGCTATATCAAAGAGCTAATTTACTCAATGATCGTGGAGACGATGCCCGAACCGACGGTGTGGCCACCCTCGCGGATAGCGAAGCGCAGGCCCTCCTCCATGGCGATCGGGTGGATGAGGTCGCCCTCGATGGTGATGTGGTCACCAGGCATAGCCATCTCGGTGCCCTCGGGGAGCTTGACCGTACCGGTAACGTCGGTGGTACGGAAGTAGAACTGAGGACGATAACCATCGAAGAACGGGGTGTGACGGCCGCCCTCCTCCTTGGTCAGAACGTAGATCTCGCCGGTGAACTTGGTGTGCGGGGTAACCGAACCGGGCTTGCAGAGAACCTGGCCGCGCTCGATGTCCTCACGCTTGATGCCGCGGAGCAGCAGACCGACGTTGTCGCCAGCCTCGCAGAAGTCCATGGACTTACGGAACATCTCGATACCGGTAACAACGGTGTTCTGGGTATCCTTGATGCCGACGATCTCGACGGGCTCGTTGAGCTTGAGCTCACCGCGCTCGACACGGCCGGTAGCAACGGTACCACGGCCGGAGATGGTCATAACGTCCTCAACGGCCATCAGGAACGGGAGGTCGTTGTTACGAGCAGGCGTCGGGATGTACTCGTCGACAGCGTTCATGAGCTCGCGGATAGCGTCCATCCACTTGGCGTCGCCCTCGAGAGCGCCCAGAGCGGAACCACGGATGACGGGGATGTCGTCGCCGGGGAAATCGTACTCGGAGAGGAGCTCACGGGTCTCCATCTCGACGAGGTCGATGAGCTCGTCATCGTCAACCATGTCGCACTTGTTCAGGAAGACGACGATGTAGGGAACGCCGACCTGACGGGCGAGCAGGATGTGCTCGCGGGTCTGAGCCATGGGGCCGTCGGTGGCGGCGATGACCAGGATAGCGCCGTCCATCTGAGCAGCACCGGAGATCATGTTCTTGACGTAGTCAGCGTGGCCCGGGCAGTCAACGTGAGCGTAGTGACGGGCAGCAGTCTCGTACTCGACGTGGGAGACGGAGATCGTAATGCCGCGCTCGCGCTCCTCGGGAGCCTTGTCGATGTTCTCGAACGCAGTGAAGTCAGCCTTGCAGCCCTCGGTCTCGGAGAGAACCTTGGTGATGGCAGCGGTCAGCGTGGTCTTGCCGTGGTCGACGTGACCAATGGTGCCGATGTTAACATGCGGCTTAGTGCGCTCAAACTTCTCTTTGGCCATAAAGCCCTCCTCTTAACAGGTCGTCCCCGGACGGGACTTTGCCTTTATACCATAGTGGCCTCTCAACATACTATTGAGAAGCCACCGTGTTACCTATGGTAGCGGTGACTGGATTCGAACCAGTGACGCCACGGGTATGAACCGTGTGCTCTAACCAACTGAGCTACACCGCCGGATGGAGCCTGCAACCAGACTTGAACTGGTGACCTCTTCGTTACCAACGAAGTGCTCTACCGACTGAGCTATACAGGCACTTGACGGGTGGGAGCTATAGGATTCGAACCTATGTAGGCAGAGCCAACGGGTTTACAGCCCGTCCCCATTAACCACTCGGGCAAACTCCCAATCGTTCAAGTATCCGCAGGTCCTTTGGTCTTTTGGACCGCCGCCCCCGCGAACGAAGAAGATAATACGATGCCACCTTGGGGGCTGTCAACGAAAACCTCTAGATACACGGTGCCGGGCGTATCTATATGCTTTTGACCTGCGGTTTTACTGAGTTTGGATATGAAGGACGGCGAATTTGCATATAGCAGCGACATTTCCCGAGGGAACACTTTGGCGTAGTGGAGTGAGCCTGCAGAATATTACTTCGATAACGACTCATTTGCACCTATATATAGGTCGAGATCGGGCTTCCCAGACAGAAGATTGCTCTTCCCAGGCAAAATCGAGCGTGGACAATCTCCCACTTTTGCCGTGCCATCGAGTCCAAAGTGGCAGATTATCCACGCTCATTCACTAAGCGGAAGATTTTCCACACCCGTTCGTCCGAAAATCCTCGCTCGACCAGGATGACTGGGACCGGCCCGGCCTTTGTCTCGATCTGTAACATTTAGAGAACATTTTCTCCCCTATCTGTTACAGACCGAGATATTACGCAGAGACCCCAGCTTATGTCTCATTCTGTAACAGCTAGAACGGTTTTCAGCCTCTTCGTGTTACAGACCGAGATGTTATCGGCCGTCCCTTGGCATTGTCTCAATCTGTAACTATAAGGAGGGTTTTCAGCCCACCCGTGTTACAGATCGAGACAAACCTGAAGCTTGGTGGGAGTCAAACCCGCTTACATATCGACATAAATAGAAACGGGCCCTGTCCCATAAGGAACAGAGCCCGAAACTCTCATGGAGCCAGTGACAGGAATCGAACCTGCAACCCACTGATTACAAATCAGTTGCGCTACCGTTGCGCCACACTGGCACACTTGGCGCTTTCGCGCGAAGCCTGTTAAGAATAAAGGAATTACGGACGGGGCGCAACAGGCCGCACGGCGTTATACAAATATGCAAAATCCAGCAACAGCGCGTACCAGGCCCGTTCATTTCTGTCAGTGCGCTCTCAATCTTAAAACCATTCGCCAGAACGAATAGTTTTAATTACAATTGGCTATATAAAACTATTCGTTTTGGCGAAGGGTTTCGCGATGTTGACTACAAAGGAAGCAGCCGAGCTGCTCGGCATCACCCCGCGCAGGGTGCAGGAGCTCATTAAGAACGGCGCGCTGACCGCCCGAAAGGCTTCTGGCGTGTGGCTTGTCGACAAAGACAGCGTAGACACGCGACTCCGCTCCGCAACCAAAAGAGGAGGACGGCCTCGTCGTGGGCATGGGAAAAGCGAAGTCGCATTTACCCTCATGAACCGCACGTATGAAGTCGCTCAGCTGGTCTACAACACATCGCGAAAAGACTTCACCCACATCGGTGCCGACGTCGATTACGCCCACGCCCCTATTGGGGTATTTGGCCCTAATAGCCCCGTATCGCTCGACTCTTTCCGCACTTGGTGGCGCGGCCGCGGTATCCCGCTCGCACGCATTGGGCTAGCCTCCCTGCTTGCAGAAGCCGCAGTCGATGTTCCCGATGAACTCGTACAGCGAAATCTTGGCCTCTCCTTATCCGACCAGTATTGGATTAGGCCCCAAGACTCCGGTCTCGCGTGGGAAGATATCAATTTCTTCAATAATGCTTTTGACGACGTCTCTCTCAGCATCGCGCCCTTCGCCCCAGAGGGCAAGGCGGCTGCCGCAAAGCCCGACAACACCTCGGACGGCAATCTTCAAAAGTACTGGACATGCGAGGGTGACCGTCGAATCCTCCACAAGGCAGGTGCGCATCTAAACCAGGAACCCTATAACGAGATGGTGGCGACTGCACTTCACCGTCGCATCCTGAACACTTACGATTATGTACCCTATTCGCTCGAAGGCGCGGGCACTTCCGCCTTGAGCACATGCAGTGTCTTCTTAACTGACGAAGAAGAATATGTCCCTGCGTTCTATGTAAACCAGCATGCAAATGCAGACGAGCGACTAACCGATTACGAACGGTATGTAGCAAACTGCGAGGAGCTTGGAGCGACAGATATAAAAGACGCCCTTGGCCGCATGATCGTATGCGATGACATCATTGCCAACTACGATCGTCATTGGCGCAACTTCGGCCTCGTGCGAAACGTCAACTCACTGGTCTGCAGACCAGCCCCCATCTTCGATTCGGGCTCATCACTCTGGTGCAACATATCACTAGAGGAGCTTAGGGCGGGAGAGCACAGTTTTACCAGTGCGCAATTTCATTCAAGCCCCGCCAAACAAATGTTGCTCGTCGAGGATATGAGCTGGTTTGACGGCGACAAACTCGAAGGCTTCGTTGACGAGGCAATCGAGATTCTGTCCAGAAACGACGCGCTCGCGGCAAGGCTGCCATATCTAAAAGAGGCGCTTACATGGCGCCTCCGTAGAATGATCGACATCGCTGAATGGAGTTAGCGAGACAGCGTCGCGCCGTCAGCTCACCTACCTCCCGCGAAGGGCCTTGAGCTTTGCCAGGGCCTCGGGGCTCAGGCGGCTACCCAGAGTCATCTTGATTTGCGGGGCTTCCTCGGCCTCGTGAACGTCGTTGTCGATCTGTTTGATCTCGTCCACCAGCATGCGGCTCGAGATGCGCGTGACGCCCTTGCCCATGACGACGGCCTGGATCGTGCCGTCGCTCGATACCACGGAGCACGCGCGGCCTTCCTCGCGCGCCTCGATGCAGAGCTTCTGCACCACGGTATCGGCCGAAACACCCGTCGGCGAAAACTCAATGCGCACGCCGCGGGCCGGCAGGTTGGGGCGCTCGCTGGAGATATTGCCCGCGCCGTCAAACACAATCACAGCCTCGTAGCGGCCCTGGGCAAACGCCGCCACGTCGTTGATGAGCGCGGTGCGCGCCATATCGTGAACGTCGCTGGAATACGGATCGTCGGAATGGTCGTACACGAGCTTTTCGTAGCGCGGCGTGCAATGGATCACGTTGTAACCGTCGACCACCAACAGCTCGGGCTTATTGGAGTGCACCGTCGAGACCGGATCGGCGATGGCCTGCGCAAACGCATTGCCGCCCACGCCATAGGTCGCGGCCGAAACAATCGGCTTGGCCGAGCCCTCGCCAAAGCGCTTGGCCTTGGACTTGGCGCGGTTCTTCTTGGACATGCGCTACTCCTCCCCCATGAGCTCGCCGGCATTGCGGCGCAGCCACTCAAAGCACAGCGCAGTGGTCGCCTGGGCAACATTGAGGCTCTCGGTCATGCCGCGCTGGGGAAGCTTGGTCAAAAAGTCGCATTTCTCGAGCACCAGGCGCGAGATGCCGTCGCCCTCGGAACCCATGACAAGCGCCACGCGGCCCTCGAAGGGAGCATCCCAGCAACTGCCCTCGGCGTGCTCGGAGGCACCGCCCACCCAAAAGCCAGCGGCCTTGAGGTCATCGAGCGCACGGGCGATGTTGGGCACCTGCGCGATAGGCAGGTGCATGACGGCGCCGGCAGAGGTCTTGTAGCTGCCCACGGTCACGCCGGCAGCACGCTTATTGGCGATGACGACGCCGGCCGCGCCCACAACCTCGGCGGAGCGCACGATAGCGCCAAAGTTACCGTCGTCGGTCACGTGGTCGAGCACGATGACGAGCGCCGGACCGTCGCCCGCACGGTCGAGGATATCGGCAACATCGGCATAGGGGAAATTACCCACCTCGAGCGCAATGCCCTGGTGAGCGCCATGGCTCGACAGCGCGTCGAGCTGCGCGCGCTGCACATACTTAATGCGGACACCTGCGGCGTTGAGGTCGTCGACCAGGCGCGACAAGGCGGCATCGCGCTCCCCGCCCTCGGCAATGAGCGCGCACTTGATGGGAAAACCAGTGCGCAGCGCCTCGGCGGCAGCACGGCGACCTTCGATAAACTCGCCCTTGGGGACCTGAACGTTGTCGCGGTTGCGATCTCGCTGCGGACGCGCAGCCTGGGCTTGGGAGCGCTCGCGCTGGCCCTTGGGAGTGGCAGCGCGGTCGTTGCGGCGAATCGGACGCGAGCCAGAAGCAGCCTGTCTGCCTCCACGCGGTGCACGCTTGCGATTGTCGGCCATAAAGCGGCCTCCTTAAATAGATAACGAACAAGAATCGACCGTCCGAGCCACGGCACCTTGCCTTTCAATCGTCGGGCATGACCACCAGATCTATGCCCTCCTCTTTCAAGGCAATCTGCCGCACCTCGAACGGTCGACAAATACTAGAGAGTCTTAATACGGGTGCCCGCAGCAGTATCCTCGATCGTCAGGCCCAGGTCCTTGAGCTGGTCGCGGATGGCGTCGGCCAGATCCCAGTTCTTGGCGGTGCGGGCCTCGGCGCGAGCCTCGAGAATCTTGGCAGCGGCTTCGTCCACATCGTCACCCGTATAGGCGACCAAACCGGCGGCAACGCCCAGCAGGCCCAGCGGCAGCTCGACCTTGGGCTCGGGGAGCTCAACGCCAAGCGTATCGAGCAGCTCGGCCAGCGTGTCGGCGGCGGCAAGCGCGGCGGCCTTGTCGGCAGCGTCGCCCGCCTGCTCCAGGTACTGGTTGCACTCGGTCACAAAGCCAAAGACGGCACCCATGGCACCAGCGGTGTTAAAGTCGTCGTCCATGCACTCCTTAAAGGTGGCACGGGTCTCGGCGGCCTTGGCGGCAAACGCCTCGGCGGCAGCCGCATCGGCATCGGCCGTCGCATGGTTCGCGGCCCAGCGCAGGTTCTCGACCGTACCGGCGATACGCGTGAGCGAGTTCTCGGCACCCTCCAGGCGCTCCCAAGAAAAATCGAGCGGCGAGCGATAGCTCGTCTGCAGCATCAGCAGGCGCAGGGCGGCAGCGGAGTGCTGCTCGAGGACCTCGGCCAGCGTAAAGAAGTTGCCGAGCGACTTGGACATCTTCTCGCCGTCTACCAGCAGCATGCCCGTGTGCATCCAAGTGTTGGAGAAGCCCTGGTGCCAGGCGCAGGTGGCCTGGGCGCACTCGTTCTCGTGATGCGGGAAGGCAAGGTCGGAGCCGCCGCCGTGGATGTCGATCGGAGTGCCCAGGTAGCGATGCACCATGGCGGCGCATTCGGTGTGCCAACCGGGACGGCCCTCGCCCCAGGGGCTCGGCCAGCTGGGCTCGCCGGGCTTAGCGGCCTTCCACAGGGCAAAGTCGAGTGGGTCGTTCTTGTCCTCGTTCTCCTCGATGCGCGCGCCAACCATAAGGTCGTCGATGTTGCGGCCCGAGACCTGACCATAGTTGGGATCGCTGCGCACGGCAAAATACACGTCGCCGTTATCGGCGGCGTAAGCGTGGCCCTGCTCGATAAGCGTCTTGATCATGGCGATCATGGGGCCGATCTCCTTGGTGGCGCGGGGGCGCACATCGGGATCGAGCACGTTGGCGGCGCGCATGACGCCGATGAACTTATCGGAGAACTCCGTCGCGACTTCGGCAGCCGTACGGCCCTGCTCGTTGGCGCGCTTGATGATCTTGTCATCGACATCGGTGAGGTTCTGGGCGAACGTGACCTCGTAGCCGCTCGCGATGAGCCAACGACGAATCACATCGAAGCTGATGAACGTGCGGGCATTGCCGATGTGGATGTTGTCGTAGACCGTGGGGCCGCACACGTACATGCGGACCTTGCCGGACTCGATGGGCTGGAACTCTTCCTTTTTATGGGTAGCGCTGTTGTAGATACGCATTCGTTACTCCTTAACGGTTTTCTGTAGCAGGCAGACGGCCCAGGCGCCGATTCCCTCGCCTTGGCCTTCCCAACCGAGCTTTTCGGTCGTGGTGGCGGCGACGCCTACATTTTCGACGTCAACGCCCAGGGCATGGGCAAGGTTGGCACGCATGGCATCGCGGTGCGGGGTGATCTTGGGTTGCTGACAGGCAATGGTGCAGTCGGCATCGACAAACTCAAAGCCCAGCTCGCGCGCATAGTCCATCACGCGAGCGAGCAGCACCATCGAATCGGCACCCTCGTACGCGGGATCGGTGTCGGGGAATAGCTTGCCGATGTCTCCCCCGCGGCAGGCGCCCAGAATGGCGTCGGCCAAGGCGTGCGCGAGCACATCGGCATCCGAGTGGCCCAGCAGGCCACGCTCGTAGGGGATGTCGACCCCGCCGATGATACATCGACGCCCCTCCACCAGACGGTGGACGTCGTAGCCGTGGCCAATGCGCAGGTTACTGAACATGGGGAAGGTCCTCTCCCTCGGCCATGCGGCCGAGCAGAATCGCGGTTACGGGACGCAGGTCCTCGGGCACCGTCACCTTAAGGTTATCGCGCGGACTCTGGACGCAACGTACGCGTCCGCCCATGCGCTCGACCAGCGACGAATCGTCGGTGCCGATAAAACCCTCGGCGATAGCTGCGGTGTGGGCACGCTTCATGGCGTCGACGCTAAAGATCTGCGGCGTCTGTGCGGCCCAATAGAGCTCGCGCGGCGGCGTCTCGACGATATTGTCGCCGTCGACGATCTTGAGCGTGTCGATCGCGGGCTGTCCGCACACGACACCGTCGAGGGCACGGTCGCCCATAAGCACGTCGATGGCATGGTCGATGGCCTCGGTGGTAATGAGCGGACGGGCGCCGTCGTGAATGGCGACATATTCGAAACCCGCCGGAACCGCATGCACGCCGGCACGGGTGGAATCCTGACGGGTATCGCCGGCATCGGCAAAGCTAATGGGCGTGTCATAGTCAAACGGGTCGATGGCCAGGCGGCGCATCTCGGCACGGCGCTCGGCAGGGCAAACCACGACGATGTGGCCGACCTTGTCGCTCCGATCGAACGCGCGGATGGACCAGCTCATGAGCGGACGGCCCGCCACGTTAACCAGTTGCTTGCCGCCGGGATTACCAAAGCGCTGGCCGCTGCCGCCGGCAACGACCACGGCGCATACGGGCGCCATTATGCGTTCCCCTGTTTGGTGCCCTTCATGCGGTACAGCGAGTCCGCAAGAATGGCAGGGTTGTTGACGCCAAAGTCGCCCAGGCGCTCCGGATCCTCGCTGATGTCGTCCATGAGCTCCTGCAGCGAGCCATACTCGTCGACGATCTTCTCGGCCACGCCGTCGCGTACGACGGACACGCGCGAAAGCGTGCGCAGGCCTAGCGGCGTCATGACGGAGTCCTCGTCCAGGTCGTCGTAACCCAGAACCGCCGCCACATGCTGTGGGTCGGACAGGTCCTTAGGCGTCATGCGAGCGAGCTCGGCGCGAATCTTCTCGGCGTTTGCCTCGGAGGAATCGCTCGCGTAGTCTCGAATCATCAGGTCATACTCGGTATCCATGCTGGAGCCTGCGAGCTGCTCGAGCTGCATCTGCACGAGCTTGCCCTGGTTGCCCAAC
The DNA here is from genome assembly GCA_047014445.1 of Collinsella aerofaciens. Taxonomy (GTDB): domain Bacteria; phylum Actinomycetota; class Coriobacteriia; order Coriobacteriales; family Coriobacteriaceae; genus Collinsella; species Collinsella aerofaciens_BX. The sequence continues at coordinate 442,609 of JBKXPS010000001.1, forward strand.
TTGACAATGCAATCCTTAAGCTCGGTCTTTGCCTGCTGCATGATCTCGAAGCTCGAGAAAATACCGGTAATGTCGGCGAGCGTAACGTAGTCGTCGAGCTCGAGGGCCGTCAGGCGCAGCAGGGAGCGATCGAGCGACTGACGGGTAGTCTGGAGCGTAGCGACGAGCTGGTTGACCGAGCTCATGATGGTAGTGACGGGCTGGATCTCGTAACTCTTGCCGTGGACGTACACGTTGACGACGGCGCGACGGGCCGAGACCGAGATCACGATGGCGTCGGTGAGCACCGACATGCGAGCGGCGGTGCGGTGACGCATGCCCGTCTCGCTCGTGGCGAGCGAGGGATCGGGATTGAGGTGGAAGTTGGCGCGCAGGATCTGGGTGAGGTCGCCGTCGATGACGATGGCACCGTCCATCTTGGAGAGCTCGAACAGACGGTTCGAGGTGAACGAAATGTTGAGCGGGAAGCCGTCGTTACCGGCAGCGAGCACGTTTTCGGTGTCGCCGACGCAGATAAGGGCGCCCAGGTGACCGGCGATGATCATGTCGAGGGCGGTGCGGATCGGCTGACCAGGTGCCGTCAGGCGGATGGCCTGTTCCATACGCTTTTGCAGCTCGTTCTTATCCAAGGCATCGCTCCCATCGTATACGCTCCATAAACGTCAATAAGTTTCTCACGGTTTGCCCCTGCGGCGCTTGCGAAATCCGATGCTTACAGAATGAGCGAACACCGCTTAGGTAGCTCATTTGGGACGGGGTTCTTTTGACTGCCCGTGTGGTAGCATCGGGTCTCATATAAATGAGGGAGTAGTCGCGTAATCGGGCTCGCCCGCAGAGAGGGAGCCAGACTATGGGACTCGCAGAGCTCGTGCTGCTCGCCGTTGGCCTTTCGATGGACGCCTTTGCCGTTTCCATCTGCAAGGGTCTCGGCATGAAAAAGATCAACCTTAAGGTCGCCGTAGTGCTCGGCCTGTTCTTTGGCGGCTTCCAGGCCGGCATGCCCGTGATCGGATGGGCGCTTGGCAGCCAGTTTATGGGCATCATCGGCCCCATCGACCACTGGATCGCCTTTATCCTGCTCGCCTTCATCGGCGGCAAAATGCTGTGGGAGGCCTATACCGAGGACGAGGATGAAGGCGACGACAAGGATGCCGAAAAGATTGACCTGGGCGAGTACCTGATCCTCGCCATCGCCACCTCAATTGACGCGCTCGCCGTGGGCATCTCGTTTGCCGCGCTCTCGGTCGACATCGTTCCCGCCGTGTCGCTTATCGGCATCACGACGTTTATCTTCTCCGTCGCCGGCGTAGCAATCGGCCACACCTTTGGCGCGCGCTACGAAAAGCCTGCCACCGTCGTGGGTGGCGTCGTGCTCATCCTCATTGGGCTTAAGATTTTGCTTGAGCATCTGGGGATTTTGGCGCTGTAACGCCAAACATAATCGCTCAAAACTCAACGCCAGCACAAGGCCTCATGCAGAGTTTTGCATAATGCCTTTTCGTGCAGACTTTTGCATGTCATACTGATATGCAAAAGTCTGCACGTTAGGAGATCGCCGTGGATACCTTTCCCATCACCACACCGCGCAAGCCGGCATCTACGTGCGTCAGGCGCGCGAGGCGCAGGGGATCACCCGTGCGGCCCTCGCTAAAAAAGCCGGTGTTTCGGAGCGCCTGCTCGCATCGCTCGAGCTGGGAGACGCCACGGGCATTCGACTCGACAAGTTGCTGACCGTCTTTAACGCACTCGGCATAGGTCTCTTCGCGCAAAGCGATAACGACTCCATCGCATCGCCCTCCGAACATCCGGCGACGATAGTGAACCTCCCTATCGCGAACTCGAATACCCTGCCAAAGCCAAGCGTAGGCAGACGACCCACTCGACAAGGAACGCCATCTTCCTATGGTGCCTTGCTGGCCCAAATCGCAGCCGAGCAAGGCCTTTCCGGCACTTCAAACCTCTCCTTTGGCTGCAAGGTTGTGAAATAAATGGCAGAGATGGAGCTCACGACCCTCATTTGTGGCGAAATCGCCGGCACTCTCCGGCAAGACGAGCATGGACTCTGCAGCTTTGCATACGCCCCAACCTATCGCGGAGCACCGTTATCGCTAACAATGCCGCTTTCCAATCGCACGTATGGCCATAACATCGTCCGCCCGTTCCTATTTGGCCTTTTGCCCGACAGTCAAGAGCAGCGTCGCGCTATTGCCACCGAGCATGATGTTGCATCCAACAACCCCGTCGCCCTCTTGTGCCATATCGGTCTTGACTGCGCGGGGGCCGTTCAGTTTTGTCGAGCCGATCAATTAGACGCCGCCCGCGGCAGGGTCTCGGCATACCGCCCGCTTACCAATTCTCAAATCGCTCACAAGCTCAAAGCAATTCGCGATGACGAAAGAGAGACATGGATGGGCTCCAACGAAAGCTGGTCCCTGGGCGGCAATCAAGGCAAATTTGCACTAGCTTGGCATGATGGCCAATGGTGCGAATGTCTAGGGTCATCCCCCACTACCCATATCTTCAAAAATGGTGTCGTTGGGTTCAAACATCAGGCCTTAAACGAATTCGTCTGCATGAAAACGGCTCGGCGTGTTGGCATTCCAACTGCCAACGTCTCCTATTACACATTTGAAGACGAAGCCGCGCTCGTCGTTGAACGGTACGACAGAATGGTCAATAGCAGCGGAAATATCGAAAGGCTGCATCAGGAGGACTTTTGCCAGGCGCTCGGTGTATTGCCAAGCCAGAAATACACCGCCGACGGAGGACCAACTACACGAGACATCCAAGAACGACTGATTAACACAGTCCCCAACCACATGAATCTTGTGCTTTTTACCTATATGTTGTTCTATAACGCCATTATCGGAGCGCCTGACGCACACGCTAAAAACTACTCGCTCATCCTTGGCAAAGGCACAAACGCGGCACTCGCACCCATGTACGATGTCGCATCGGGCTTAGCATACGAACGTATGCGGCGAAAAGCGCGCCTTGCCATGAGCGTTGGCGGCGAAAATCGTGTGGGGCGCATCGGTCCAGGCGCTATCCGCCGATACCACGGTATGGGAGACCCCGCGCTGGAGGCGACGCTCACCGATGCCGGGCCATCCGAGAAGTTTTGCTTTGCGACCATGATGGACCTCGCCTACGAGGTGCCCATTTGCATGGAAGAGGTCATGGACGAATACGCCGACCTGCCCGGCATGGCGGACCTGCGCGAGCATATGCTCGGCCCCGTCCGCGAAAACTGCCAGCGCACCCTCGACCTCATCAGGGCAGAAATGGACTAGACACCAGACTATTTCCCATTTTTCAAACAAAAGAGAGGGGGCACCCGTCGCAAAAGCTCGGGTGCCCCCTCACGTAATGTCATTTGCAATCCGCTAGCACGTGGCTCGGACTGCTGCTAGCGCAACCTTTACGCGGCAAGGCGCTTGAGGACGTCGATGAGCAGCTCGTAGAAGCGCTCGGCAGAAGCGAGCTCCATGCTCTCGTCCGGGGTGTGAACATCGGAGAGCGTCGGACCCACGGCGATGGCGTCCAGACCGTGCAGGGCCTCGGCAAACAGGCCGCACTCAAGGCCGGCGTGAATGGACTCGATGCGCAGCTCGGAGCCAAAGAGCTCGCGATAGCTCTCGACGAAGACGTCGCGGACCGGCGAATGCTCGGCATAGCTCCAGCCGGGATACTCGAACTCAAACTTGGCGTCGAAGCCCAGGACATCGGCCAGCGTCTGCAGACGATCCTTGAACTCGTTCTGCAGCGAGGTGATCGAGGAACGCGGGGACAGCATGATCTTGACCTCGTCGTCAGAGGTGGCAACCACACCGATGTTGGAGGAAACCTCGACGGAGCCGTCGGTGGCGACGTTGCGGCGAATCACGCCGTTAGGGGCAAGACGCAGGGCGCGGATGAGGGCAAGCGCGGACTTCTGGTCCATGGCCTCGACCTCGGCGTCGTCGGCAATCTCGACGGTGCAGGTAAAGCCGGGGTCGAAGACCTCGAGCTCGGCAGTGACGTCGGCGATGATGCCCTTTGCGATCTGGGCCGCGGCCTCGGCGGCAGCGTGGTCGGCGTAGACCAGAACAGCTTTGCACTCACGGTTGATGGCGTTGTCCTTGGTGCCGCCGTTAAAGCTAACGATGGCGGGCTCGCCGGCGACCATCAGGCGGTCGATGATGCGGGCCATGATGAGGTTGCCGTTGCCGCGCTCCAGGTGGATGTCGGCGCCGGAGTGACCGCCCAACAGGCCAGAAATCTCGAGCGTGAGGGTGCTACCGGTCTTGTGCTCGCGCGCGATCGGGCAGGTGTAGGTAACGACGACGCCGCCGGCGCAGCTGACGGTGGCAACGCCCTCTTCCTCGGAGTCAAGGTTAATCATGGTGCGGGCGCTAATCTGGGACTTGTCGAGCGTCTCGGCGCCGACCAAGCCAGTCTCCTCGTCGGTGGTGAATACGCACTCGAGGGCCGGATGGGCAATCGAATCGTCGTTGAGCACAGTAAGCATAAGCGCGACGGCGATGCCGTTGTCAGCGCCCAGCGTAGTACCGTTAGCGGTGAGGACGCCGTCCTTGACGACCAGGTCGATACCATCAGTCGTAAAGTCGTGCTCAACGGAGCCCAGCTTGTCGCACACCATGTCGATGTGACCCTGCAGCATCACGGTCGGGGCATTCTCGGCGCCGGCAGATGCGGGCTTGCGAATGATGACGTTGTAGACCTCGTCCTGATACACATCGAGACCGCGCTCCTTGGCAAACGCGACCAGGAAATCGCTGATGCCCTTCTCGTTGCCAGACCCACGGGGGATCGCGCTGACCTCCTCAAAGAAATGGAACAGCTGGGCGGGCTCGTAGCCGGTAATCTTGTAGTCCATGGTGCCTCCTTGGCGCAACTGGTTAGACAGTAAGACATGCGACTTGTATATTCCCAGACTTTGCGTGCATAAACCAGTCGAAAACGCCGAGCGCCCTCGCATCATCGGCTAACGG
>JBKXPS010000002.1:0-189028 GCA_047014445.1 Collinsella aerofaciens
GCGATTGGCGAAAATGCGTTGGTGGAAATGGTGAAAATTATATTGACGCTAACAGCGATCGCCCGCTCGTCGGAGAACTCAGCGCCGTTGTCGGTGAGCACGGCGCGGAACACGCGGCGCGTCCCGTCGGCGCCGAGGACCGCCCGGACGCCCTCAAGGGCGTCCGCGACGCGCCCGGCGGTCTTCTCCGCCAGCGGCAGCGCGAGCTGGAGCCTGCTGGGGCGGTGCAGCAGCGTGAGCAGGCAGGCGGAGTCCTCCCGGGCCCCCTCGACGGTGTCCATCTCCCAGGCCGCGGCGCACGCGTCCTCCCCGAGGGCGAGGAACGCGGCGTACGACCTGCGGGCGGAGTGGCGGGTCGCCGCCCGGCCGGCGGCGCGCTTCCTCGGCCTGTAGCCGACCTTGCGCCTGAGCTCCATGTTGGTCATGCCGTCGTAGCCCGCCGCGACCCAGCGGTAAATGGTCGACGGCGACAGGTCCACCGGCCCTCCGTTGCATGCGGCCATCTGCTCGGGCGAGAGCCCCCGGCGCAGGCAGTCCCTGATGGCCTCCAGCCTGGCCGCCGCGGCCGGCTCGTCGGCGTCGATCCCGCGCCTGGACGAGACGAGCACCGAGTCGGCACACAGCTGCGCGGCGCGGGCCTCGTAGAAGACGTGCGGGCGGCGCTTGCAGCCCATCGCGCGGTAGCGGCCGCACCCGTTGCAGCAGCGCGGCCACGCCGCCAGGCGCGGGCAGGCCGACGACAGGTCGGTGTCGGCGCCCACGCGCTCGCCGCGCCTGGGCTTCGGCGCCGTCACGAACCTGTGCGACGCCACCTCGGCGCTCACCGTCGAGGGCGACCTGCCCAGCTCCCTCGCGATCTCCCTGCACGAGGCCCTGCGCTCCAGCATCCTCTGGACCGTGTCCCGCTCGTGCCTCGTGAGCCTTCCGTAGGCCCTCGGGACCGCCCTCGCGGAGCCACTCTTCTTCTTTCCGGACATGCCGTCCTCCGATCTCCCGGGGCCGGCCGGTCCGGCCCTCAGGGTATCGGGTTCCCACATTCATCCGCACATGTGCGGATGAATGTGGGAGGTGTTCGGATAAAGTCGATAATCAAGGCTTTTGAGTTTTCAAAATGTCCCGAATCGGCTGGGCGATTCGGGATACAATATCAATAGAAAACGACGCACCCCGCGTAAATGTTTGGGAGCGCGGGCGGCCTAGTTTTCAGCTTTTGTTAAATGCCCGGGATCCGACCCCCGGGCATTCTTATTTGCGCTTGTTGCGGCGCAAATGCCTTCTACCGTCCGCACCGCGCGTGCGCCTACGGACCTTAAACCGAACCTCATACGAGTCAAGAAACGCGATGACGGATGAGTCCGCATCGGACGGTGGAGGCTGCCTGTGTTGTCCAAAAAGAACGGGGCAAACTCCAGCGCGGAGTCTGCCCCGAAAAGAGAATGGCAAAGCAAGAACGTCGATGGACGAGAAAAGTGTCCGCAAGTCTCATGGCCATCACATCCCACCTGCCAAAGGGATGGGTGAGTGAGCGTTACTCCTGCTCGGACTCCTCAGCCTGCTTACGGCTGCGGATGAGGTGAGCCACGCCGATGCACAGCACCGCGCCACCAGCGATCCAAGTGAAGGTCACGCCGTTAAGACCGGTGAGCGGGAGGTTGGAGCCCTTCTTGTTCTTGACGGTGAGGGTGACGGTGCCATGATCAAAGGTCGGAGCAACGACAAGTTCGGGGCCTTCCTTGGACGCAGTAACCGTCAGGGTATTATTTCCCTCGTTTTGATTAAGGCCATCGGCTTTAATGGTGAAGGTGAAGGCGCCCAGCGTGTTGTAGCCTCCAAGGGTGTCGGTCTCCTTGACCGTGTAGGTACCAGCATCAAGGCCCTTGATATTAATCTCGCCGTTTCCATCGGTCGTGAAATTCCAGGGATCTTTGCCGAGGGAACCGTTCTCCTGGACATACTGAGTGCCAGCGCCCTCGTCGGCACCCGTGGCCTGGATGGTGAACTTTACGCCCTCGAGCTTGGTGGCCTCGTTAGCAGAGTCCTCCTTAACGAGCTTGAGCGCGTAAGTGTAGTCACGGACGGTATCGGGCACGGACTCGCCCTTGCCGTTGCTCATGGGATTGTTGAAGTAGATGAGCTTGACGCTGTTGGGATTACCCTCGCCGCCAACCACGACATTCGTCGCCTTCTCGTGGTCAAGCTTGGCGGTGTAGGTGACGACGACATGGGAATCCTTGGTAAGCGTCTTGCCCACGGACCGAGCAGCAGCCTTAAGATCCGTAAAGGAAACAGTCAGCACCTGCCCAGTTACAGCCCCGGACTCGTCCGTAGTATTCGTGACACTCGCGGTGTAGTTGTTGACCGCCGTCACGGTTTCGTCATCAATCTTAACGGTAATAGAATTCTCATCCGCGGTCAGACCAGCGGAGAGCTCGTCGTGGAACTCATAGTAGTAGGTGTTGAACGTATCGATGTTCGCAGCCACAGTACCGGTCAGCTGGTAGTACACGGGCTGATCCATCTGGGAGTCGCCCTTGTCAGCCCAGTCGCTGCGGAGCTTGTCATCCTTGACCTTCTTCGTAACCGTGGGAATGCCAGTCTTCTCGGTCACGGTTACTCCAGTACCACCTACGACGGCGAAAATCGGCGAGGTGCCCGTCTGTTTCTTGTTGGAATAGTCTTTATTCGTACCGATGGAGTTATCATCTGTCAGGAAGAGATAGTAGCCAGCGCTCTCAGGCGTAAAAGAATCACCAGCATTGAACGCCGTACCTGACGGCTGCTCATTTTTCTTTACAATGGCGGCTATTTTATTAAGCAAGTCTCCGTTCTTAACAACGAGTTCCCTGCCGCTTTCGGACACATAGGTGCCCAACCAATCAGCAACGTCCTGAGCAGAAGGAGTTCCGGAAAGCTTCTTACCATTACTAGCATCGCTACGGATATCAGTAATAATCTGGTCCTTGGTGGTTTGCGTTATGGTATCAGCCCAATCAACATCAGATGTGACTTTACCATTTTCGCCGTCGTGAACTTTTGCCTTGAAGATTTGGTACGGAACGAAACGCGTCTTAGCGGTGCCCTTGTTGTTCTCGCTCTGCTCGATGATGATGCCATTTGCCGGAGCCGTCACCGGATCATCAGCAAACGCCATACTCACCGGCGCCATGACGCCGCCGAAGCTCAGCGCTGCTGTGAGGCCGGCGGTTACTGCCAGGCGTGCGATGTTCTTGCTCATGCTCATCTTCTTTTCCTCTGCTTTCTGCTCGAATTCCATTTGATCTAAATCTGTCTGTCTGTGTCTTAGCATCTACTTCGCTACGTCTCGCCCCGCTCTCTGTGGGGCTGCCAGCTACTCTTTATGGCTGCCACCTCCCCGCTTGACCAGGAGCGCGACCACGATGAGCGCGGCTCCGACGACCGCTGCGGCGGCCGCGGCGTACATTGCCATATCGCCAGTCGAGGGCATAAAGCCTCCGGTGGTAATGCTAGGGGGTGTGCCAGTGGGCGTGTTGATGAGCGACGCCTCCAGGCTGCCCGTCAACCCATCCGCGCTGTCGGCGCGCAGGGGCGACTCGGCCGTGATGGTGAGCTTGGGCTTGGCGGCGGCCACCTGGTCGACGTCCAGGCCCTCGGCCTTGACCGTCACGGAGCGCGTGCCCTCGAAGGCGTTGTAGCCCTTGGGCGCCTTGAGCTCGCGGACCTCCAGCTTGCCCGAGTCCACGCCCGAGACGGTCACGCGGCCGTCCTCGCCCGTGGTGACGGTGGCCTTGCCCTCTGCATCCCACGTGCCGTCGGCCGCCAGTGTGCGACCGTGGTCGTCGGCGATGCTCAGGACCGCCCCAGCAAGCGGCTTGTCGCCGTCGCTGCCGCGCTTGGTGAGCGCGAGATCCCAGGTGTAGGCGCACGCATCGTCGCTCGGCGTGCGGGCAAAGCCCGCGTCGCCGGACTGGTCGGTAAAGGGAGAGCGCGGGTAGCGCAGGTAGACCTCGTTGGGGTTGCCCTTCGCGATGCCGTGGTTGCACGCGCTGTTGAGCGGCGCGTTGTACACGGCGACCACGCGGGCGCCCGCGGCGAAGGCGTCGGCCCCGCCGAGCGCGGCGATCAGGTCGCCGGTGCGCACGGTGAAGGTCTTACCGTCGACCGAGACCCCGCACTGGGCCGTGATGTCGGTCCAGCCCTTCGCGGGCTCGGTGCCGGCGCGGCCGTCCTTGCCGGTCGAGACGGCGTCAAAGCCGCCGTCCGCGCCCGCCGCCACGTACACGCGCATGCTCGCGGCCACCTTGGAGGGGTCGAGCCCCGCGCTCATGGTGTCGACGAACCGCACCGTATAGGTGTCGTAGGCCGTGAGCCCCGCCGGGACCGTGGCCGAGAGGCGCCAGTACAGGTCGTCGGCGACCGTGGCGTCGGCGGCCTTCTGCCAGGCGGCGGTGCCGTCCTCCAGCACGTGCTTGGACACCTTGGGCGTCGCCGCCTTGGGCTTGACGGTGACGGCGCTGCCGCCCACCAGGGCCATGATCGGCGCGGTGCCGACCTCGCCTTGGGCGATGGCGTCGTCGTCGGCGACGATGAGCCAGTAGCCGCAGTGCAGCTCGGCCGCCGTACCCGCGTTAAGGGCCACGAACACGGCGCCAGAGCTCTGGAGGGAACGAGCGAGCTGTGCGCTCAGCGCGCTCGTAAGGTGGGAATCGGTGTTGAGCCACTCGGCAGCTTCCTGCGCGGTGGTCTGGGAATTGGGCATGCCGGCGCTGTGCAGCACAGGCAGTGCGGCGTCGCGCGCGGCGTCGCTTGCCCAGGTGAGGTCGGTGGCGATCTTGGCGTCGCTGTCGCCGTCGACGACGTTGGCGCTAAAGATCTGGTAGGCGTCGTAGCTGCTCGCCACGGTGCCGCTCACCGTGATGGAACCGGTCGAGGTCGGCGCGGCCTGCGCGGAAGCGGGGAACACAACCGCGCAGGTGCCGACCACGAGGGCAAGCAGCGCAAACAAGATCGGGAAGGAGCAAACTTTCTTATTCACGACGCTCACCTCCCTTCGCATTCGCCTTGCGACGAATGTGCATCCAGGCTGCAGCAGCGCAAAGCACCGCCGCGCCGGCAAGGTACGTCAGAGTGACGCCCGACATACCAGAAAGGGGCAAAGAGGTGGAGTAGGTGTTGGTGAAGGTGGAGACGGGAATGATGGTTGGGTCCGCACCGGCGGAGGTTTGAACCGCGACGCCCTGCCCGTTCTTGCCAAGGGTGTTGCCCATGTCGTCCTTCATCTGCGTAACGGTGGTAGAGGTGGTAAGACCGGTGTACTTGCCAGTGGTCTCATTCATGACGGCCTTCACCGTGACGGCAACCTGGTACTCGGCCTTGGAGTAGCGGAGCTTATCGATGGCACCGGTGGTAGGCGCGACCTCCTTCACCGTGTAGGTGTAGGTCTTGGCGTAATCTTTATTGGTGCCTGCTTCAGTGGACAGGTGCGACTTGTTGAACGTCATGGCGCCAAAGGTCGCCGTGATGTTGTTGAGCTTGGCGGCATCGGTCTCCCCTGCCTTTGGGGCAACAGAAATCTTGGGCGCTTCGGGCATGGGGGCTTTGGCTGCATAGTCACCCGTAGCCACAACGCTGAACTCGAACGGCACATAGTTGTCGTCAGCATCCTTCGGCCAATCCGTATTGCGAACGGATTTGGTCACCGGGATCTTCACGGACGTAGCACTGCACTTGTCGGAGATGTACGTAGTGCCACTATCGATGCTCAGCTGCTCGTTCTCTTTCCACGTAATGGAGCCGTTTGTGCTGTCCACCGTGAACTTGTAGGTGTTCTTGTTCAGTTCGTAGCCAAACGGAGCCTGGGTCTCAACAAGCGTGTACGTGCCCGGCAGCAGGCCCTCGAGCTTGAACTTGCCAGGCGCGGTGTCGGTGTCTACCCACGTGGTATCGCTCGAAGTCGACTGGTCGCTCACCTGATCTCTCACGGTCCAGGACTGGTTAACGGCCGCACCATCGGCGTCATTAGTCTTGGTGAGTTTCCACTCAGAACCAGCCAAAGGAGTGTGTTTTGTGTCGCCCTCCCCCACCTTGGTCCAAGACACCGTACCGGTGATGATCTTGGTGTTGGGAATGGCACCTGTGGGGTTATTCTCGAACGGAACATTTTTGCCGTTCTCATCCACGTAACCCTGAACGTAGTTCGGCTTCTCGCCAGTATTGTTCATAGTGGCATAGTAGATGGTGTCTGACTTCTGGTAGCCAGCCGGCGCCGTCTCCTCTTTGATGTAATACGTGAAGTAGTTGGTATCGTTGGAATTGCCGATGTTTGCCTTCTGGTTCAGATAGTTGAACTGAAGCTTGCCATCACCCGAAGCGTAATCATTTGCGCCACCGTCAGTCACCGTCACGATAGCGTCCTTGCCCGCGACAGCATTCTCGACAGAACCATAGATAGCCCACGAGGAACCAGGAAGCGACGTGTTGCCGTTCGCCGCATCGACCTTGCTCCACGCAACGGCGGAGCCGTCGGGCGTATACGACCCAGACCACGGGTAGTTGTGACGCTCCTGATCCATATCGATGACGGAAGCCGAGTTACCCTCACCAAATGCTGCGGCAACCTTCGGGCTGTTCATTGAGAAATCGACGCCCACATAAACGCGGCCGTTGGTAGTCACATGGTCGTCGAAACTTCCGTTGGGAACGAGAATCGATCCGATCATAGCCGCCGCAGGATCGTCGTCAGTCCACTTGGCACCGGTGGCTGTGCCGCCGTATCCCCAGTCCGCGCGGTTTTCTCCCGCGATGCCGCCTCGAATGGTAAGGCTTTGCGTATCGACAAAGTTCCACATGATGGACTGGGAAGCCGTCGCGTATGCCTCGCCCAGCTCCTTGCCGGAATATTGAGTTTCGTAACCACGCGAAATCTCGGTACCGTTCCACCAAAAGCGCCAGCCATTGTGAAACTCAATATTCGAAGGTCCGGTAACGTTCACAACAACCGAGGCGCCCTTGGGAATGCCCTCGAATGCGAAATCAACGCCACGATAATACTCGTTGTTGTATGTATTGCTCAGCTGAGAAGCATCGATGGTGAACACCTGCTGCATAGAGGTGTTGTCGCCCTTAAACGTGATAAGACGCTCGCTATTCTTGAATTTCTTACCATTGAGCGACGTATCGGCGCAGTCCGAATATATGGTCTTATACGACTCATCAAACACCAGGCCATAATTACAATCCGTCTTGTCGTACTTGTTGATTACGTAGTTGTTGTGATTGCTCGCGAAACCAACCTCGAGCGTGCCGGTATTTGCAAACGAGTTGAGCTGTTTCGATAGCTTCGAGAGGTACCCATCTTCACCGTTGTAGCTCGAATAATCGTTATTGTTGACATTAGTCAAATCAACAGTTTGATTGAACAGGTTGCTTTCCTGAGAGTTCTTGCCCTCGTACCAATTACCCTGCGTTGTCACCACGGATTGGCGTTCATTGTTATCGCGCCAGTATGTGATGGGGCCTGCGATCTGCGCAGTGTAGGCAAAGCCGGAAGGAGTCGCGCCCTCAGAAGATTTCTGCCGTCCGACCCAAGCGCCTTTCTTCCAAGCGCCAACGGTAGTCGTCTCCGGCGAGTCGCCGCTATAACCAACGCTCATCTTGGTGATCGCACTTTTAATTCCGGCCACCGCAAGCACGGTGCTGCCGGCGACAGGACGGAACTGGGAACCAAAACCAACGGTGCCAAAGCGGAAACCAGCACCAATTGATTGATAGGGCCAGCTCTCTTTGACTGGATTCATGGCAAGCTTGCCACGGACCAAGGTAAGGCCCTCCGCCTCAGCGGCATATGAGCCGGTGGGGGCGTTCTTCGCATCAAGATTACTAGTGTCGCTCGGCTTACCACCGATGTACATGTCGCGGCCGACGTAGGTGGCCACGCCGGGATCGGGGGTGGAGACATCGATATTCGTACCGATACCGATAGACGTGGGAACATAAATTCCCTTCTCCACGGTGGCCGTCGCTCTCGCTGAAGCCGCATTCGCACTCTGAGCCTGCTCAGCACTATTTGAAGAGCCAGCCTCGCCGCCATTGGTCTCGTCGCTATTCTGGTTTTCGGCATCCTCGCTGGTGTTATCTACAGCAGCGGACTCACTTGAGGAACCCCCCCCCATCACAGTTTCCTCGGTAGAATCTGTCTGGGCGTCGTTGGCAATGGCCTGCGAGATCGGAGGCATGACGAGCGACAGTACCAGGCTCAAAACGGAGGCTCCGCACAAAACGCCTGCCAGTACACGGCGCGTCGCTTTATTACTCTGCTTAAATTTGTCCGAATTCGCTTTCATCGATGTCTCCTCCCCAAGAGACCGCGATCTCGCTCTTTCCCTATCAAACGTATCTGCGCAATCTGTAATTGCACACGCTTATTGTACATATTGTAACGATTGTTTGAACATCTAAGCAAAAATACCGATAGTTTTGTAGCGAATTCTCAATTCTCTTGACATTTGCTCGGATTTACCTTCGTTTATTCGCTATTTAGTTTTTATTTCTGCTGTTAATTTAGTTGCCTATCATTTTTTAATAGCATTTTATTTATTTGCACAACATTTTGCTCAAGAGTAAACATCCTGTGAACGGTTGAAAATCGACCGTGAGCGGTAGGTCATCAACCGGGAGGAATAGACTACCAAATTGGTGGGAATATCTTTAACCCATCGGTAGTTAGAAGCGAGATGTTCATACAACCAAATTTGAATTTGCGCGCAGTTTTTAGGCATCAATTCGCCCAAATCGCCTGAGGCTACCGCAAAGGGGCCTGCTCCCTTTTGCGGTGGTTCTCCCCCAGCGCTACAGCAGATGCTCCTCGATAAAGATCGCGATGCCGTCTTTGTCGTTACTCGCGGTTACAAAGTCGGCGGCGGCCCGGGTGGCGTCGCTGCCGTTTGCCATGGCCACGCCCACGCCGGCGTCGGCCACCATGCAGGTGTCGTTGTCCGCATCGCCAAACACGCAGATGTCCTGGAGCTCCATGTCGTTGAGCTCCGCCACGCGTACAAGGCCGCGCGTCTTGGACACGCGCGGATCCATGAACTCGTAGAGCCGCTGCGTGGTCTGCAGGGCCGCTGCCTTAACGGTGCTATCGGCAAACGTCGACGCCCGCTCAATCACCCGCGGCATTACCTCGGGCGCCATGGTAAACATCACCTTGGGCTGCGGCTCGCGCAAAAACTCGGCAAAATCGACCACCTGGTAGGGAACGCCGTCGACGCGCGACAGGTGCTCGACGCACGCGTTGCTCTCGGGCACGTAGAACACGCCGTCTCGGGGGCAGACGGGCGTTGCCGGAAGGTCCGCCATGTGCTTGCAGATGCGCGCGATGGTCTCGCCCGGCAGCGGATAGCTCAGCTCGTTGATGTCGTGCGCGCGGTCGATGACCTCGGCGCCACCGCAGCCCACGAGCACGTCCACCAGGCCTTCGATGCCCCAGAGCTCGTACATGGCCTCGGTCGCATGGGCGTCGCGCCCGGTGCACAGGCCAAAGAGCACGCCGCGCTCGCGCAGGGCGCGGATCGCCGCCACGGTGCGCGGGGACACCGTGTGCTGGCTCGTGAGCAGCGTGCCGTCGATATCGCAGAACACGGCTTTGATGTGGCTGAAGGTGGTGTCCATGGGGGCCTTTCTGGGTTGTGCGGCGGTGTGGGGTGTATTCGTGAACGGCGTACATGGTATACCAAGGCACAGGCCGTTGGGGCCCGATCGCCACAAAGGTGCCTGTCCCCCTTTGTGGTGGCCGAACTCGAAGGGTGGCCGGACCCGGGGCGCAAACCATCACAACATTCGACGTTTTTCGGCAAAATCGCGATTTTCGCTGAATGTTGTGATGGTTTTTACTGCCTTGCGGCACGATCAAAGTGCCGGCGGCCAAACAGCAGCAGCGCCGCGGGAACCGCCGTCACGACCATGCCCGCCCCGATGAGCGTCTGCTGTACGCCAAATGTCGCCGCCAGCCACGGGGCAATCGCCAGCGGCGCCACGCCGGCGAACATATTGCCAAAGCCCATGACCGAGTTGACGCGGCCGAGCTGTCCGAGCGGGGCCGTCGTTTGCACGATCGTGTTGTGGAGCGGGTTGACGACGCCCCAGGCCACGCCCAGGGCAATCTGGCCGACGAGGGCTACACCCACGTACGGTGTCCCCACATAGAGCAAACTTCCCAGGCCCACGGACATGAGCGCCACGAGCAGGGTTTTAAGGTTGACCAGGTGCGGCGGCAAGCGGAGCGCGAGGACGGCGCCCAGCACCGCGCCCAAACCGCTGGCCGACGAGAGCCAGCCCATCCATTCGACACCGACATGTAGGACATCGCGGTAGAAGAACGACTCCAGTGGATCGAAGGCGCCGTAGCCAAAGTTTGAAAGAAAAATAATGCAGAACAGCAGGGCGAGGATGCTATTGGTAAAGACCGTCTTGATACTGGTCGCGAAGGTGACGCGGGCGGATGTGCTGGGGTTGGAGCTTTGTCCCGCACGCCCCCCTTCCTCTGCCGAATCGGCATCCGCATCTCCGGCGACATGGCTGGTCTGCGGTCTAAAGCCCCAACCGGCGACGAGCGCCAGTACGGTAAAGATCATCATGAGCACGAACACCGCACGCGACGACGCAGCAGCTGCGACAAAGCCGCCCAGTGTGGGGCCGACGATAATGCTCACGTTGGAGAACATGGCGATGGCGGAGTTGATGTCTTTGAGCTCGACAGGATCGTCAGTGAGGTAGGCTGGATAGGATGTGGCGATGGGCTGGGCGAATCCCATCACAAAGCCCAGGAGCACCGCGCCGAGCAGGACGATGCCGGTCGCGCTGCCAAAAACGAGGATCGCCGCGCCGGTTGCCAACGTGCCCACGATGCTCAGCAAGAAATGACGGCGCGGGCCCCAGGCGTCAAGCGCCGCGCCACCCGCAAAGGATCCCAAGATCACGAATACGTTCATAAACAGGACGGCCAGCGATGTCGCCACAACCGAAGCGTCGTCTGCATAGGTGAGCGTTCCGATGACGCCGATAAAGTAGCTGGTCTGAAAACCGGTGTAGATGAGAAAGCGCATCGCCACCAGGCGCTTGGCCTGCACGGACAGCGATGATCGAGGCTTTGAGAAAAGAAAGGCGAGCATGGAGACTCCTTGTTTCATACGAATACGGGCGGCGGGCATTCGCCACCGTCTGTCAAATCAATCTATCCGCATGAAACATTAAGGACGCATCAAGCCCCTTCTCTCCGTTTTTCGCCCGTCATGAACTACTTGGTAGATTTTAAGGCATGTCCCACGCATCTACCAAAGCAAAAACCACCACAAAGGTGTCTGGCCCCTTTGTGGCGGAAATGACGTTTGCCCAGATAAAACCTGCCAAATTAAACCTGTCCCTTTTTGGCAGGTTTTAGGCTAGATGATCTTGGATGAGATCGCAGATGGCTCGGGCGTCGTTGATGTTGATGGCTCGGGTCGCAAAGCCAGCATCGAAGGCCTGACGCGCCAGGGCTTCGTTGCAGGCAAGGGCCAGCGTGTGACCGTCGACCAGGTCGAGCGAGCTCTTGCCGCGCAGACGGTCGACACCAGAGCGCGCGACCACGATGTTGTCGAAGCCCTCGGTCTTGTAGCCCTCGATGATCACCACGTCGACATCGTTGTAACGCGACAGCAGCTCGCGTGCGGGCATCTCGTCCTCCTCGCGCGTGTCGGCGTACTCCGCCCAGCGCGTGGCGCAGATGAGTCCCACGTGCTTGGATCCGGCCTGATGATGGCGCCAGGTGTCCTTAGCGGGTACATCGATATCAAAGCCGTGATGCCCATGATGCTTGAGCGAACCCACGCGCAGGCCGCGGCGGGTGAGCTCGGCGATAACCTTCTCGACGAGTGTGGTCTTGCCCGAGTTCTGGTAGCCGATAAACGCGATCGCGGGGACAGCCGGGGCCGGAGCTGCGGGCGCGACGGCGACGGGTGCGCTCGCGGGCGCGGCACCGTCAGCGGCCACGGCCTTAGCAGCAGCAACCTGACGCTCGGCACGATCCCACACGCCCGAGCGGCCGCCCTCCTTGTGCAACAGGCGCACGTCGACGATCTCCATGCCGCGATCTACCGCCTTGCACATGTCGTAGATGGTCAGACATGCGGCACTCGCGCCGGTCAACGCCTCCATCTCGATACCCGTCTTGCCCGTCACGCCCGCCGTGACCAGCACGTGAAAGCCGACCTGCCCGTCCGCGCGCGCCGGCACCCAGCCCTCGGGCATGTCCTCGGCCGGCGTCCCCGCCGGAGCGATGGGCGCAATATCGCACTTGCTCTTGGTAATGAGCAGCGGATGGCACATGGGGATGATGTCGCTCGTGCGCTTGATGGCCATAATGCCCGCCACGCGCGCGCAGGCAAGCACGTCGCCCTTTTTGGCGCGGTCCTGCAGCACCATGGCTTGCGTCTCGGGGTGCATGAGGATGGTGCCCTCGGCGATGGCAATGCGATGGGTCTCGGCCTTGTCGGACACGTCGACCATGCGCACCTCGCCCTTGGCGTCCACGTGCGTCAGCTCGTCGCGGCGCGCGTCACGGGCGGGCTCGGCGGCAGCGCTGGCAGTCGGCTGCACGACCGTGGCGACATCGCCGGCCGCAGCCGTGGCTTTATGGGCAGACATCGCGGCCCTGCGAGCGGCCTTGGTGGCATCGGCGTACCTGCTCTTGGCCATATGATCATCCTCCGATTTGGGACATAAATCGTTGCGTGCCCTCAATTATCGCGTGTTCCTGCGGTTTGTGGGCGACGGCATCGCGCCAAATCGAAAGTACCTGCATATCATCACCACGGCGCAGGGCG
The DNA here is from genome assembly GCA_047014445.1 of Collinsella aerofaciens. Taxonomy (GTDB): domain Bacteria; phylum Actinomycetota; class Coriobacteriia; order Coriobacteriales; family Coriobacteriaceae; genus Collinsella; species Collinsella aerofaciens_BX. Next base: position 12,840 of record JBKXPS010000002.1, read on the forward strand.
TCGCGCACCGAATACTCGGCATCGCTGAACAGGCACGGACGCACGTTGCCATCGGCCGTCAGACGCAGACGGTTGCAATACGCACAAAAATGATTGGACATGGCGCTAATGAAGCCGACCGTTCCCGCCGCGCCCGGAAAGTGCCAATAGCGCGCAGGGCCCGCGCCGGCAGGAGCGTCGTTGATGTCGAGCGGCTCGAGCTCGCCCAGTCCCGCCGCGGCGGCCCCGGCATTGATGCGCGCCCGCAGCTCGTCGCTCGGCACGGTATCGCTCGCGTCCCACAGCTCGGGATTGAGCGCGGGCGCATGCGGGTCCACAGCGCAATGCGAGCTTGTGTGCTCGTCGCCGATGGGCATGTATTCGATAAAGCGCAGGTGGATGGGGCGGTCGAGCGTGAGCCGCGCAAGGGCCGCCACATCCTGGTTGAGCCGGCGCACAACAACGCAGTTGACCTTAACGGGCTCAAAGCCCCAAGCTAGCGCCGCGTCGATGCCCGTCATGGTCTGCTCGAGTCGGCCCAGACGCGTGATCTTTCCAAAGAGCGTAGGGTCAAGCGTATCGAGTGAGATGTTGACGCGGTTAAGCCCGGCATCTTTGAGCTGCGGCGCCAACTTGGGCAGCAGGGCACCGTTGGTGGTAAGCGAGATGTCCTCGATCTGCGGGATTGCGCGGATGTCACGAATGAGCGGGATGATGCGGCGGCTGACCAGCGGCTCGCCGCCCGTCAGGCGTACGCGGCGAATGCCCTCCCCCGCCACCAAGCGCACAAAGCGGGCGATTTCCTCGGCGCTGAGCAGCTCGTCGTGTGCACGGGGCGCCACGCCATCGGCCGGCATGCAATAGATGCAGCGGAAATTGCACTTGTCGGTAACGGCAATGCGCAGGTAGTTGATATCGCGGCCAAAGCCGTCATGTTGCACGTGCCCGTCCACGCAGCCCTCCTCTCACGCGGCGTTTTATTCTTCGGAAAACATAATACCCCACGAGAGAATCATGCCGACACCCGTACGACAGGACAGGTCGCTTCGAGCAAAACGGACTTTCCAAGCCCATCCTCAGCACGCAAACCATCACAACATTCGATGCTTTTCTCGTTTTTGGCAAAAAACGTCGAATGTTGTGATGGTCTGCCTGCCGCAGCGCCCCGTAGAAGGACCAAAGCACCCCTAAAGGCCGCCGTCCCAGTGCCGAATCACGAATTCTCGCAGGTCGTTTTGACGTTTCTGAAACACCTCGCTTCGGTCGCACTTAAGGCCCATAGCGAGTGCGATGGCATTCATCGCCCGGTGCAATTGCAGCTGGTGGGCAAACTGAGTCCCGGTGAGGACGATCATCCTAAAGCCCAGCGCACTCAGCACGGTCATACGCTCCGCATCCGACGCACTGCGCTGTTTATCAAGATGGTCCGAGCCGTTGTATTCAATCCCTGTACCGCTTGCAGGCGCATATACGTCAATCTCGAAATACCCGGCCTTTGCGAGATACTTGAACTCGTTGGGAACATCGACCCGATGGTTGAGCTCGATCTTGGCGTATCCCAGCCCGCCCTGGGAACGTTTTGCTACGACCATGATTGCGGTGGCCGTCTCCATGGGCGACCGCGCGCCATCGTGCACGCGCTTGAGCACAGCGGCCGCGCGTATAGCCCCCTGACGAGATCGGTTCTCATTGCAATAAGCAATCAAGTCGGCAACGGTATACCTCTGCCCCATCTCGATATAATCGCCTGTCGACAGATGATTCAAATGGTATCGGGCACAGATTTCGTAGCCATATTCCAGCTGCTCGGACTCGCTCATCCACGAGCCCGCCTGGACAAAGCACATGGCCTCATCAACCACCAGAAGGCCCTCCGCCACCTCGATAAGATGGCCTGGAGGTATCGGCGCCCCAAACACGTGGCACCTAAATCCAGCCGGCGTCGAGCGCTCAAAATCAAAGTTGACGAGCGTGTCGATATGATCGAGCTCTTCTCGCGGAATACCAAGCGAAACCAGATAGTCGGTAACGATCCCAACTGCCGTTGAAGCCCTCAGTCCCTTGGCATCGAGTCCCAATTTGGGCAGGCTCGCGGTCGGCTCCCCCTCGTTGGCAAGCGAGTCCTCATCGTATAGACTGCTTGCTCGCGAGAGCGGCTCGGACGGGCGCGCCACGTTGTGGTACAGCCAGGCAGTCTTATGGGACAGGACGATCGGCAGATCCGTGAGCCCTCCAATGGAGTCGGATAACCAACCTTATTCCCCTGCTCACGGGTTCGCACACCTTCGTGCGCAAGAAAGCGATTCCACTCGATCGAGTGGCAGAAAAACCATCACAACATTCGATGCTTTTCCCGATTTTGGCAAAAAACGTCGAATGTTGTGATGGTTTGAGGCGAGGTGAGGGGCACGGAGGGATCAAAGCATCGTGCTCGAACGGGTTAATCCAGCTCTTTTAAGCCATGCGCCAGCTGCCAGTACTCGCCGTGCTGGGCGAGCAGCTCTTCGTGCGTGCCGCGCTCGATGATGCGGCCGTGTTCGAGGACCATGATGGCGTCGGCGTCGCGGACAGTGGACAGGCGGTGCGCGATCATAAACGTGGTGCGACCGCGCATGATGCGGTCCATACCGCGCTCGATGAGCTTTTCGGTACGCGTGTCAATGGAGCTCGTGGCCTCGTCCAGGATGAGCACCGGCGGATCAGCGACGGCCACGCGCGCGATGGCGAGCAGCTGACGCTGACCCTGCGACAGGTTGGCGCCGTCGGCCGTGACCGGTGTGTCGTAGCCCCGCGGCAGGCGGCGGATAAACGAGTCGGCGCAGGCGGCCTCGGCAGCGGCGCGCACCTCCTCGTCGGTCGCGTCGAGCTTGCCAAAGCGGATGTTCTGCGCAATGGTGCCGCTAAACAGGTGCGTGTCCTGCAGCACAATGCCGAGCGACCCGCGCAGGCTGGCCTTGGCAATGTGCTTGACGTCGATGCCGTCGTACGTGATCTCGCCGTCATCAACCTCGTAGAAGCGGTTGATGAGGTTGGTGATGGTCGTCTTTCCGGCACCCGTCGAGCCCACAAACGCGATCTTTTGCCCCGGCTTGGCAAACAGGTTGAGGTCCGTGAGCACACGGGTGCCCGGCACGTAGGAAAAGTCCACGGCATGGAAGCGCACGTCGCCGGCAAGCGGGACCAAGCCGCACGTGAGCTCGGTGCCGTCGGCGGCCACCGCGCGGCCCGACTCATCAACGGCTGCCACGTCATGCAAGTGCCCGTACGCGCCCACGCCCTGGCCCTCGGGAATCTTCCACGCCCACGCGGCGTCGCCCGTCTGCACCAGCTCCACGCAGCCCTCGTCCACCTCGGGCTCAAGGTCCATAGCCGCAAACAGGCGCTCGGCACCGGCCAACGCGTTGAGCAAGAAGTTGCCGAGCTGCGTAAATTGGTTGATGGGCATGGCGGCCTGGCGCACAAAGACCAGGTAGCTTGCAAGTGCGCCCACATCGGCGAGCCCCTTGATGCAGAGCATGCCGCCCGCCACGGCGACGATGGCATAGTTGACATAGCCAATCACGACGGTCATGGGCACCATGGAGTTGGCATAGCTCACGGCGGCGGTACCGGTGCGGCGAAGCTCGTCGTTGCGGCAGGTGAAGCCGGCGACATTCGCTGCCTCACGGTTAAAGACCTTGATGACCTTTTGGCCCGAGACCATTTCTTCGATATATCCGTCCAGGTCGCCAAGCGATGCCTGCTGGGCGGCAAAGAAGCGCTTAGAGCGCGCGCCCGAGTAGCGCGCATACAGCACAATGGCTGCATCGCACACGAGCGTGATAATCGTGAGCTGCCAGTTAAGGATGATGAGCATGGCCGTGGTGCCCACGACCTGAATGGCGGCCTGAATCACGTTGGCAAAGCTGTTGTTGAGCGCCTCGGAGACGGTGTCGACGTCGTTGGTGAAAAAACTCATGATGTCGCCCGAGCGCGTGCTGTCAAAATAACTGAGCGGCAGCGTCTGGATGTGCGCGAACAGGTCGCGGCGAATATCGGACACCACGCGTTGGGCCGCACGCACCATGATCTGTGAGTAGCCCAGGGCCGAGAGCACGCCCGCGGCGTAGATGATCGCCGTCAGGATGACCTGCCTGGCAAGCAGTTCCTCCCCGCCCGTGGCCAAACCGTTAACGATGGGGCGCACCATGTAGGTGCCGGCGAGGCTCGCGATGGCGGCGACAGAGGCGAGCACGCCCACCGCGAGCAACGAGAACTTGGCATGCCCCATGTAGGAGAGCAAGCGGCGTACAGTGCGCTTGAGGTCGGCCGGGCGTGCTTGGGCTGCGGTCTTAGGCATGGCGCTCACCCCCTTCCAAGGGCGATCCGCATGCGACGGAGGAAAACGGATCATTCGCGCAACCATCGTCACTGCCGTCGCCGGCTTCCGCGTTCCTCGCAAACTCCATCTGCGAGGCGTAAATCTCCTGGTAGATGTTGTCGCCCGCCAGCAGCTCCTCGTGCGTGCCCACGCCGTGGACACGACCGTCGTCCAACACCACAATGCGATCGGCATCCATGACACTCGCGATGCGCTGGGCGATGATGAGCACGGTCGTATCGGAAATCCGGGCGATGTGCTCGCGAATCTTAGCGTCGGTCGCCATATCGACCGCGCTGGTGGAGTCATCAAAAATGAGCACGCGCGGATGCTTGAGCAGCGTGCGCGCGATGCACAGGCGTTGCTTCTGGCCACCCGAGACACCGGCGCCGCCTTGGCCCAACTCGCCGTCCAGCCCGCCGATGCGATCAAGGAACTCGTCCACGCACGCCGCGCGGCAAGCCGCGAGGAGCTCATCGTCCGACGCCTGCGGATTGCCCCACTGCAGGTTCTCGCGCACGGTGCCCGTAAACAGCACGTTCTTTTGCAGCACAATGCCCACGGCGTCGCGTAGGGTCGCGAGGTCGTAGTCACGCACGTCACGTCCGCCCACAAGCACGGCGCCCTCGGTAGCGTCGTACAGGCGCGCAATCAGCTGCACAAGCGAGCTCTTGCCCGATCCCGTACCGCCGAGGATGCCCACCGTCGAGCCGCTCTCGATGCGAAGGTCGATATGCTCGAGCACATCCTCGGCTGCATCCGCGCGGTATTTAAAGGAAACGTCGCGAAACTCGATACTGCCGTCCGCTGGTGCCGCAATCGCGAGGTCTCCCGCGGGGTTGGCGATAAAGGGCTCCTCATCGAGCACCTCGGCGATACGGCCCACACTCGTAAGAGCGCGCGTGAGCAGCAAAAACACGTTGGAAATCATCATGAGCGAATTCATGATCAGCAGCACGTAGCTCATAAAGCCCGTGAGCGAGCCCACGCCCAGCTTGCCGGCGAGAATCATGCGGCCGCCAATCCACAGGATAGAGAGCGCAGCCACGTACATCGACAGCTGAAACACCGGCAGGTTGAGCACCGCGCTGCCAAAGGTCTTTGTCGCCGTGCCGGCGAGCTCGGTATTGACGGTGTCGAACTTGGCCTCCTCGTGCTCGGTACGAACGTAGGCCTTGACGGCACGCACGGCGGTGAGGTCTTCCTGTACCACGCCGTTGAGGTGGTCCATCGAGGTCTGGAGTTGGCGGTAGAGCGGACTGACGCGATAGGTGATGACGCCCAGTACGATTGCCAGCACGGGCAAGATGATCGCAAAGACGTTGGCGAGCGGGCGCGACAGCATCAGCGCGTAGATAAGGCCGACGATAAGCGTCACCGGGCCGCGCACCATAGGGCGAAAGCCGTTGCCCACAGCATTTTGGATAACGGTGATGTCCATGGTCATGCGGGTGACGAGCGAGCTGGCGTCGTAGTTGTCCAGGTTACCAAAAGCGAGCGTCTGAATCTTTTTGTACTCGGCCTCGCGCAGGTTAGCGCCTAGGCCCGAGGCAACGCGGGCGGACGTGCGGGCATAACCCAAGCCCAGTACCAGCGAAAGCGCAGCGCACACCAACATGTACGCGCCCTGCAGCAGCATGTAGTTGATATCACCCGCAGGCACGCCCACATCGATGATGTTGGCCATGATGACCGGGATAAACAGCTCGAGCACCGTCTCGACCGACACAAAGAACACGCCGAGGATGGCATCGCGACGGTATGCCCCTAGATAGGAAAACAGTATTTTGAGATTGCGCACGCAGGTTCAACCCCCATCAAACGTTGTTCGCAAACGCACGTATTATTGCGCGCCGAATAATGGTGTCAAGTATTCCGAAATCGTTTTCTGCAAGGTTAGCGCCGGCGGCGAGTTCTCGTGATGTGTGTCCATATTCACTCGGAATAATGGTGCGCGAGACTTTTTCGCTCCGACGTCATCACAAACCTTGACCCTACAATCGTTATAGGGTTTTCACTACACTGGTAGCTAAATGAACCAATCCAGAAAGTACCCCGCCCATGGAACACGACCTCACACGCGGCAATGTCCTTAAGACCATCGCGGTCTTTGCCCTGCCTTATATGCTCTCGTACTTTTTGCAGATGCTCTACGGCATGGCCGACCTGTACATGATGGGGCAGTTTAGCGGCGCCGCCGGCATCACCGCCGTGGGTAATGGCGCGCAGACGCTCTATATCATTACCGTGACGCTCGTGGGCCTGGCCATGGGAACGACGGTCATCGTCGGCCATGCCGTGGGCTCGCGCCGCTTCGACCGCGCCGAGACCGCCATCGGCAATACCATCACGCTGTTTATGGGCGTCTCGGTGGTGTTGGCTGCCATCTTGTTTGCACTATGCCCGCAGGTTGTGGCGCTCATTGGCACGCCGCCCGAGGCGGTCGAAGGCACCGCCGCCTACCTGCGTATCTGCTTTGTCGGCATTCCGTTTATCGCCGCATACAACATCCTCTCGGCCATCTTTCGCGGCCTGGGCGATTCGCGCTCGCCCATGTACGTGATTGGCGTGGCGTGCATCATCAACATCGCGCTCGATTTTCTGTTTATCGGCCACATGGGGCTCGGCCCCGTGGGCGCGGCGCTCGGCACGGTGACCGCGCAGACGGCCAGCGTTGCCCTCGCGCTCGTGTGGCTCAAGAGCCGCCGCACAAACATCCACGTTAAGCGCAGCGACCTGCGTCCCCAGCCCGAGGTGCTCGGCAGCATTCTTAAGATCGGCGTGCCCGTGGCCGTGCAGGACGGCTGCATCCAGATGGCGTTTATGTTTATCACCGTCATCGCCAACCACCGAGGGCTCGTCGACGCCGCCGCCGTGGGCCTGGTCGAGAAGATGATCAGCTTTTTGTTCATTGTGCCGAGTTCCATGGGCGCCACCGTCAGTGCGCTCACGGCACAAAACGCCGGTGCGGGCAAGGGCGACCGCGCGCGTCAGGTGCTCAAGGACGCCATGACGATCTCGGTGGTGTACGGCTGCCTGATCACGGTGCTGATGTGGCTAGTAGCGCCGACGTTTATTGGCTTTTTTGCCAAGGACCCCGCGGTGGTCGCGGCCGGTACCGGCTATATGCACAGTTATATTTTCGATGCAATCTTTGCCGGCATCCACATTTGCTTTAGCGGCTTTTTCGCTGCATACGGCAAGAGCTACATCGGCTTTGCGCACAACGTGCTGGCCGTGGCACTCATTCGCGTGCCCGGTGCGTGGCTGTTGTCGAACGCCTATTCCGACACGCTGTTTCCCATGGGCATCGCTTCGCCGTGCGGGTCGATTTTGTCGGCAGTCATCTGTGTTGTCGCGTTTACCGTGCTCAACCGGCGCGGGGCTTTTGACAAGTTGGTAGCGTAGCGGATCGTTTGTGTCATACGACGGCCGCGCCGCACGACCTCGGCGCCCCTTCCCCGCCCATTGAAAGGAGCGGTCCTGTGACCGACATGCCAAGTGAACATACTGAGGGCCTGCTCCGCATTGGCGAGGCGGCGCGCTTGTTTAACCTGAGCGTGGGCACGCTGCGCCATTACGAGCAGATGGGCCTTCTTGACCCGGCGCACATCGATCCGGCGAGCGGGTACCGCTATTACGGATCGCGGCAGCTCTCCACCCTCAATACCATCAGCCACCTGCGCGTTCTCGACTTGCCGTTGGCGCAGATCCGTGAGTTTGTGACCACGCGCGATGTGGACCTTATGCAGCGGCAGCTGACTCAGCAGCAGGAGCTCATCGAGCGCAAGCGCCACGAGCTCGAACGCGTGTCGCGTAAGATCGATAACCGGCTTGCGCTGCTCCACGATGCCCTGAACACCGAGCTCGACACCATTTGCACAATCGATGTGCCCGAGCTCCGCTGCGTCGTGTTGCGCGAACGCGTCAACCCTACCGATGCCTATGCGCTAGAGTGGCAAATTCGTCAACTGCAGAAGGGCCAGCACGAGACCTTTGTCTTCCTGGGCAACTTGGGCGTCGGTATTAGCGCCGAGCGCCTCGCCGCCGGCGACTTTGATGGCTACGACGAGGTCTTTCTACTACTCGATGACACCGATGATTACGTGGGCGACGTCGAGACGCGATCCACCGCGCGCTGCCTGGCCATAAGCTTTCGCGGCACGCACGGGCAAGCGGGCCCGCGCTATAAGCAGCTGCTCGGCTATATGCGCGAACATAACCTGACACCCGCCGGTCCATCGCGCGAGATTGCCCTGATCGACGACATCATCAGCGACGACCCCACAACATACGTGACACAGATCACGGTGCCCGTTACTGTGCTCGATTAAGAACCTCCCGGACAGGCATGCAGTGCAGCTCAACTAACGAGCGTCAGCTACAGGAGAACCGCCATGTCGAGGACAATCCCCGATATGGCGGTTTTACTCCTCCGGAATCGGAAACGCACGGATGAACTCTGCAGGCGAGAAGGTCTTGATGGTCGAGCGCACAAAAGCGGCGCGGTCACGCGTGATGATAAAGTCCACGCCGGCACGCTCGGCCATCGCACGGATACAGCCGTCCTCAAAGTCCGGCTCATCGGAATAGGCGGAGGTAAAACAAGCTTCTTGGTCGAGAGGCTCTACCGAGTAGCTCTTAAGACAGTCGCGCACTACCTCGCGGGCGCGCGCCTCGCCTGCCTGTTTAGTGAGAATGTAGTACGCGTCCTTGAGAGAGCAGGCCGAAACAACACCCTCGATAAGTCCCACGTCAACGAGCCCCTTGGTCGTTTGCGCCGCCCCATGCTCCGGCCGGCCCGGCAGCACGCAATCGAGCAGAAAATTGGTATCGAGAAATGCCCTCATAGGTAGCGCTCCCTCGCGACGCGCTTTTCATCTTCAACCGTCATCGTATCGAGCGGCGTTCCCTTTGGCATGTTAGCCACGATATCGAGATACTCCTGGTAGTCCTCATTCTCCGCGAGCATCTCACGGATCTCCTTCCAGGTGATCTTGGGATGCCACATCGTACCCACGTCGCGCTTGGGCTTGCCCGTGCCGCACGTCGGTTTTGCGCCCCCACGCTCCTGGGCAGCGTCATATTCCACCGTAACTGGACCTTCATAGTCGAGCGGCACGATCTTGAACAACGGCTTGCTCCGCTTGAAGACCACAACCTCCTCGCCCTCATTGGCAACCTTTTCGGCCACCTGCGTAAGGTTTTGGCGCAGTTCCGAAAACGCGACGGTAACCATAACTGCTCCTCTCAACATATATCTTCACTGCTAAGTATACACGTTAATATTAATGTTAAAGTGTATAAAACTCATCACAATGGGGCAGCCCCGTTGTGAGACCTCACTGCGGGGCCCCTTTGCTTTGAATGAATCTTCTATCGCTCCGGAACGACACCGCTCCGCAGGGTCACCCTCAGCAACCTACATGACGCAGATCATGCTGCCCGCCACCACGCCCAAATAAAAACCTCCCGGAAAGTATCAACCTTTCCGGGAGGTTTTCTAATTTGGTTATCGATGTACTAAGCCTGGGGCACCTCACCAGTCGCCAAGATCTGCTCGAGTGCATCCTCGTCCAGTACGGGTACGCCCAGCTGCTCAGCCTTGGTGAGCTTGGAGCCCGCTTTGGGGCCGGCGACCAGATAGCTCGTCTTCTTTGACACGCTGCCCGAAACCTTGGCGCCGAGCACCTTGAGCGCCGCGCCCGCCTCGTCGCGCGTGCGGTTGACGAGCGTGCCGGTGAGCACGAAGGTCAGACCCGCAAGCGGCTGTGCGTCGGCGAGCTCGCCCGCCACGCCAGCGTCGGCTGCGGCTTGCGCGTGCGCAGCGCCCAAGTCGACCTCGAGCGAAAGGCCCGCCTGACGCAGACGTTCCAGCACGGCAAGGTTCTCGGGCACGGCCAGGAACTGCTTAACGCTCGCCGCAATCTTGGGGCCGATGCCCTCGCACTCGGCAATATCCTCTTCGCTCGCCAAGATGAGCTTGTCAATCGACAGGAATCGCTCGGCGATGACCTCACCCACACTCTTGCCCACGTGGCGGATACCCAGGGCAAACAGCACGCGACCGAGCGGCTGGCTCTTGGACTTGTTGAGCTCGGCGATGATTTTCTCAGCCGTCTTGAGGCCTACCGGGATGGGGTCGCCCTTCTTGACGCCCTTTTTGCTGTTGGAGCTGGCATAGGTACGCCCCGTGTCCAGGCCGGCGATATCGTCGACCGTGAGCTGGTAGAAGTCCGCGACGTCGTGAATCAGGCCAGCAGCGATCATCTTGTCGACGATCTCGTCGCCCAGGCCGTCGACGTCCATGCAGCCGCGGCTCACCCAGTGGAGCAGGCGCTCCTTGAGCTGCGCAGGGCAATCGATGGAGACGCAGCGGTAAGCGACCTCGCCATCCTCGTGGACCACGGGGCTGCCGCACACGGGGCAGACCTCGGGCATGTGCCAGTCGACCGAATCGGCCGGGCGCTTGTCGAGCACCGGACCCACGACCTCGGGAATCACGTCGCCCGCCTTGTGCACGATAATCGTGTCGCCCTCGCGCACGTTTTTGCGACGAATCTCGTCGATGTTGTGCAGCGTGGCGCGCGCGATGGTGGAGCCGGCAACCGTCACCGGGTCGAACTCGGCGACCGGCGTGAGCACACCGGTGCGACCCACCTGGATGCGAATCTCGCGCAGGACGGTCTGCTTTTCCTCGGGCGGAAACTTAAAGGCAATGGCCCAGCGCGGTGCGCGGGCGGTAAAGCCCAGGTCGAGCTGCTGCTGAAAGCTGTCGACCTTTACGACCACGCCGTCGATGTCGTAGTCCAGGTCGCCGCGATGCTCGAGCGCCTGGGCGCAGAACTCGTGGACCTCGGCCGGCGTGGCACAGCGAGCCACGTTGGGGTTGACGCTAAAGCCGGCGCTACGCAGCCAATCGAGGAACTCGCGCTGGCTGTGGACGTGCAGTGGATCGGTATCGGCGATGGCATAGATAAAGGTGGCCAGGTCGCGCCGCGCCGTAACCTTGGGATCCTTCTGACGCAGGCTGCCAGCAGCGGCGTTGCGCGGGTTGGCGAAGGGGTCGCGGCCCTCGGCATCGGCCTCTTCATTCAGACGTACAAAGCTGCCTTTGGGCATATAGACCTCGCCGCGCACCTCGATGGTGCGCTCGCGGTCGGCACCCATGTGAGCGAGCGCCGGCTCGGACAGGTGCATAGGCACGTCCTTGATGGTACGGACGTTGAGCGACACGTCCTCGCCCGTGGTACCATCGCCGCGCGTGGCGGCGCGCACAAAGGTGCCGTTTTGGTAGGTAAGTGCCACGCCCAGACCGTCGATCTTAAGCTCGCAGGTATAGGTGACGCTGCCGGCACCGAGCGCATCCTCGGTGCGCTGGAGCCATGCGTCGAGCTCGTCCAGGTCCATGGCATCGTCCATGGAATACATGCGCGCCATGTGCGTGACTGGCGTAAACTGCTCGCTCACGTAGCCGCCAACGCGCTGGGTATAGCTGTCGGGCGTCACCAGGTCGGGGTAGGTCGCCTCGATTTCTTGCAGCTCAACGAGCATTTTGTCAAAGGCGGCGTCCGTGATCTCGGGCGCGTCGAGCATGTAGTAGCGATAGGCGTGGTAATCGAGCTCGTGGCGCAGCTCGGCCGCACGCGCTGCCGCCTGGGCACGGGCATCGGTCGGCGCAACGGTATCCGTGCTCGTGGGCGTTTCGGTATCGATGTCCACGCCGTCACCAAACAGGCTCGATTGCTCCATAGCGGCACTCCTTCGCTCGATTTCAAACGGATACTAGAGTACCACCGGTCACCATGGCGCCGAATAACCCTTTCGAACCGCATCGAATCGGCAGTCGACGCACCGGGATGGATTGCGCGATTAAACCATGCTCTTATCAACTCTAAATGATCCATTTTCCTCCGTCCCCAACGGATCAATAAGAAAAGAGGGGACTGCCCCACGTTGATGGGACAGCCCCCTCTGGCCTCGATATACGCGATACGGCTCGCTAGTAGCCCTGACCGTAGCCTTGACCCTGGCCCTGCTGGCCCAACAGCTCCTCCAGATACTGGCGCAGCTGCTCGTCGGTAATACCGCCGTTGCCGGTGTCGGTCGCGCTGTCATCCTGCTGCTGGTTCTGCAGCTCCTCATCGGAGCCCAGCTCGACGGTGACCTTCTTCTCTTCCTTGCCGCGCATGAGCGTGATCTCGATCTTCTCGCCCACCTCGTGGCTGCGCAGGGCGATGATCAGGCCATCGGCACTCGTAATCTCGTCGTCGCCCAGCTTGGTAATGACATCGCCCTCCTGGATGCCGGCCTTGGCAGCAGGGCCATCCTCAACGACGCTCGCCACATACGCGCCGCTATCGGTGCTCAGCTTGTTGGTGCGGGCGTTGAGCGCGTTGACGCTCGAAAGCGTGGCGCCCAGGTACGGGTGCACCGGCGTCTTACCGTCGATGATCTGGTCGGCAATGTTCTTGGCGTAGTTAACCGGAATGGCAAAGCCCACGCCCGAGCTGGAGCCCGAGTAGCTCTCGATGAGCGAGTTGATGCCCACCAGCTCACCATTGTCGTTGACGAGCGCGCCGCCGGAGTTGCCCGGGTTGATGGCGGCATCGGTCTGGATCATGTTGGCATAGATGGTGTTACCGTTGGTAGAGCTCATGGCCGTGGAGCGATAGAGCGCCGACACAATACCCGTGGAGACAGACTGCTCGTTGCCGAACGGCGAGCCGATCGCCATGACCCACTCGCCCACGTTGAGCTTGGAGGAGTCACCGATCTCGATCGGCGTGAGCTTTGAGGCGTCAGCATCCTTGAGTTTGATGACGGCCAGGTCGCTCGAGGCATCGTTGCCCACGAACTCGGCCTCGTACGTGGTTCCGTCGTCCATGGTAACCACGTACTGGTCATAGCCATCGACCACGTGGTTGTTGGTGAGGATGTGGCCCTCGGTATCGAGCACCACGCCCGAGCCGACGCTGCCCGAGCTGTCCGACTCGTCGGCAGACTGCGAAAGCGAGCCATTCTGGCTACCGCTCGAAGTGGCGGTGATGGAAACGACGGAGGGCAACGCCTTGGCAGAGACGGCCTCGGCCAGCGTGGTATCCTCGGAGTCGATGGTGATCTTTTGCGCCGATGAACCCGAAGCACCCGCCGTCACGGCGTTCCTGCCGCCGCCGATATCGAGCGTGCCGCTCATAATGAGCGCGATGACCAGCAGAGCGCCACAGGCACAGCCGGCAAGCGCCGTAATAAAGATCGGCAGTTTTTTGGTCTTGGTCTTGACCACCGTGTGCTTGTTTACAACCTGCTGGCCGCCCAGCGGCTTGCCGGTCTGCGTGTCGTAGGCCTGCACGTAGGGAATGTTGCCGTCGGCAGGCGTCGACTCCACCTGTACGCGCGGTTGCTGCTGAGTCTCGCCGGCGTGGCCCGCATCCTGGGGACGCTGGGAATCGTTCTCGCTCATAGCTGCAATCCTTTCGTCAAATAACCAAAGGCCCGCCAAACACGTGGCGGGCCATCATTGTTCACGATGAGTTGTACCCCAATATGCGGGTGCACGTGTATGAGAACGCAATCTTTTAGGAAGGCTTAAGTTCTACTGCAAACTCGAAAGGAACCCGCACCTGCGGCAAAACCACCGCAAAGGCGCCTGTCCCCCTTGCGGTGGAAATCTAGTCCTTAAACAGATAGCCCACGCCGCGGACGGTGGTGATGTGTGCCGCGATCTGCGGGCCCACCTTGGAACGGATGCGTCGAATGTGCACGTCGACGGTGCGCGTGCCGCCGCAGTACTCAAAGCCCCACACGCGGTGCAGCAGCACTTCGCGGCTGTAGGCGCGGTTGGGGTGCGTCGCCAAAAAGCTCAGCAGCGAGTACTCCATCAGCGTCAGGTCAATGGGCTCGTTATCGAGTGTCACCTGGTAGGTAGCCAGGTTAATCTCGAGGTTATCGATGTTGAGCACATCGTCGGCGGTGACGGTCTCCTCCTCGCCCATCAGGCGCTGCGCACGAGCCTTAAGTTCGTTGGGCGTCGCCGTGGGGCATACAAAGTCGGCATGCGCGTGATTCGGCAGACGCAGGGTGCCGAGCGCCTCGTCGTCGACGATCACCAGCATGGGAACGCCACCGCGGTCGTCGAGCCATTTGGCAATCTGATCGATGCGGTCGCTGCGGATGCCGTCGGAGTCGAGGATCAGCAGGTCGAAGTCGTGCGCCGCAGTCGGCGAATCGGGTGTGGCAAGGCTCACCTCGACACCCAGGGTGGTCGTCAAGCTGCGGGCAAACTCGTGGAAGCGCGTCGTGCGCGCCATGAACAGGGCACTCTTTTCGGACATATCGGCCTCCAAGGAAATGAGCTCAATCGTACTGGAACAAGTCAGCGCGATTAGGAGTTCGCCAGGTAGTGCTTGATCTCCCACTCGGTGATCGTAGACTCAAACTTATGCCACTCGTCGCGCTTCTTTTTGAGGAAGAAGCTGTGGATGTGCTCGCCGAGGGCATCCTTCATAAACTGCGAGTCCTCAAACACGTCGAGCGCCTCTTTAAGCGAGCGCGGCAGCGGCGTGTAGCCGGCCTCGACCATCTGACGGTCGGTAAGCTTGAGTGTCTCGGCCGTGGCCTCGGGCGGGAGCTCCAGCTTGCGCTCGATGCCGTCCAGACCAGCCGCCAGCGTGACGGCGTTGACCAGGTACGGATTGGCCATGGGATCGGGACTGCGCAGCTCGATGCGCGTGGACAGCTGCTTGCCGGGCTTGTAGACCGGGATGCGAACCATGCTCGCGCGGTTGCGCAGGCCCCACGTGGCGTACTGCGGCACGGAGTCGCCACCCGTGGTGATGCGCTTGTACGAGTTGACCGTGGGGTTGGTGATGGCGCTGATCTCGCGGGCATGCGCCAGGATGCCGGCCATATAGTGCTTGGCAACGTCGGAGAGATGGTACTTCTCGTCGCCCTCGCCCCAAAAGACGTTGTTGCCGTCGTGGTCGAATAGCGACTGGCACAGGAACATAGCACTGCCGTCCTCGCCTGCCAACGGCTTGGGCATAAAGGAGGCGTGGCAACCGCTCTCGTAGGCCTGCTGCTTAATGATGAGTTTGGCCGTGGTGATGGCGTCGGACATGCTCAGGGCCTCGGCGTGACGCAGGCTCATGCCGTGCTGCGAGCGGCCGGCGGCGTGGAAGGTGTACTCCACGGGCACGGACATCTTCTCGAGCGTGAGGACCGTATTGCGACGCAGGTCGCGGGCGGCATCGCTCACCGAAAGATCGAAGTAGCCCACGTTGTCGAGCGGCTCGGGGGTGTGTTCGTCGGGGAAGTAGTAATACTCCAGCTCAGCGCCCACGTTGAGCAGATAGCCAGCTTTCTCGGCCTTGCGGAACATGCGGCGCAGGGCATCGCGCGGGTCGCCGGCAAACGGCTTGCGATCGGGAGTGCACACGTCGCAGAACACGCGGGCGACGCCGTTGTGGCTCGGGCGCCACGGCAGAATCTGGAAGGTCGAAGCATCGGGAAACGCCAGCATGTCGGCTTCCTCGGGCGTGGCAAAGCCCTCGATGGCGGAGCCGTCAAAGCCAATACCCTCCTCAAAAGCGACCTCGAGGTCCTCGGGGCTAATGGCAAAGTTCTTGAGGCGGCCGAGAATGTCGACAAACCACAGACGCACAAAGCGGATGTCACGCTGCTCTACGGAGCGGAGTACGTAATCGATGTTCTGCTGGTTCATGTCGCTCCCCTTTCTTTCGGGCGGGTTTCGACTGGTCTATATCGCAGATACTATCGCAGAAAAATGTTTCCGCAGGGTTAAAGCGTATCAAGCGCTCAAAAAACGTGTGCGAACAGGCAGTTGCGAACGAGCGGCTAGCGCGAGGTCGATGCGCGGTGTTCGATGTGGCCGGGGATCTCGATGCGTTTGGGTGCCAGCTTTGCGGCTTCGCCCACGGTGGTGGTAACAACGTCGATGCGCTCGGACAGGCGCTCGACCACGCGCTCGGCGATGGTGAGGGTGTCCTGCGCGGCCGTGGTCACACCGCCAAAGAGCACATGGTTCCAGGGGTAGTCGTCAAACGTCGCGATCTTGAGCCCCGCCGGCAACGAGGGTCCCAGCTGTGCCAACGCCTCGGTCAGACGCAGAAAGACCAGGCCGTTGACGGCAATGAGGCCGAGCTTTTTGCCTGCATAGCCGCGGATGGTCTCGTCCAAGCGGCCGACGCCCGTGGCACCGCCATCGGCCAAGGTGACAACCTCGCCGGCAAGGCCGCGTCGCGACAGCTCGTCGGTAAAGGCCTCGGCGCGCTCGCGACGCACGGGGCTGTCATCGCTTGCCTCGGTGAGCAGGCACAGGCGCTCGCTGCCAGCGGCAGCCAAGGCGTCTACCAAGCCGGCAACCAGCTCGCGGTTGTTAGATGTCACCAGATCGACACCGCCGGCAGCAACATCGCGGTCGAGCAGCACAACGGGTAAACGTCCCGCGGCAGCGGCGATTGCCTCGTCGTTACCGCCGCAGGTATTGACGACCAGGCCGTCCACGCCGGCGTCGATAAGCCTGGTGAGCGATTCGGCCTCTTTAGCGGGATCGTTGCCGCTAATGGCCGTCATAAGCGAGCAGCCGCGCGCGGCGGCACTGGCGGAAAGCCCTTCGAGCATGGCACTGGAGAACGGGTTGGCGATGTCGGCCAGGATCACGCCGATGAGGTTGGTGCGTGAGCTGCGCAGATTGCGTGCGGCGGCACGTGGGCGATAGCCGGTGCGCTCGATAACCGCCGCGATGCGAGCGCGGGTTTCCTCGGTCATCTGCCCGGGGCGGTTGTTGAGATAGCGCGAGACCGTGGCCGGGCTCACGCCCGCCTCGGCGGCAATGTCCTTGATTCTCATCTGCGCCATGGCGCACCCCGTTTCCCAATTGTCAGCAGTCTGAGCCATTTTAGGCATTTTTTTAAAAATCTCGCTTGCAAAAGGCTGTAGGTGAGTATACTACAACTCGAAACGAAACCGATTTCGTAAACCGATTTCGGCGAGCGTTGGCACGTAGGTGCAAAGATGTACCCTACCGTCTTGGCACCTCCGTGCCAACGCCATATCAAAGGTGTACGCACGAGCAAGAAGGAGCTGCGCAACCATGGGTAAAACGGTTCTTACCTTCGGCGAGATCATGATGAGGCTCTCGCCCAAAGACCATCTGCGCATTGAGCAGGCGACCGAGTTTGATGTCCGCTACGGCGGCGCCGAAGCCAACACCGCGCTTTCCCTGGCCTACCAGGGCGACAAGGCCGCTTACGTCTCCGTTGTCCCGGCCAACCGTCTGGGCGAGTGCGCTCTGCGCTCGCTGAAGGCCTACGGCGTCAACACAACGCGCGTCGTGCGTCAGGGCGACCGTCTTGGCTGCTATGTGTTTGAGGTCGGCGCCTCGCAGCGCGGCAACGGCTGCGTCTACGACCGCAAGTTCTCTGCCATCAACATGGCCAAACGCGACGTCTTTGACTGGGACGAGATCCTCAAGGGCATCGATGTCTTCTATTTCTCCGGCGTGACCCCCGCCGTCTCCGATGAGATGGCCGCCGCCTGCAAGGAGGCACTCGCCGCCTGCCGCGCCAAGGGCATCACCACCGTGTGCGACGTGAACTATCGCGGCAAGATGTGGTCGCCCGAGAAGTCGCAGGCCACCATGAAGGAACTCCTGCCGCTCGTCGACATCTGCATCGCCAACGACGAGGATGCGCCCGCCGGCCTCGGCATGACCTGCGTCTCTGGTTCCCTTGCCCATGGCATCGAGGAGCGCGACACCTACGTCGAGATGGCCCGTCAGATCTGCGCCGAGTACGGCTGCAAAAAGGTCGCCTCGGTCGTCCGCAACATCTCCTGCGTCGAGCGCTCCATCTGGATGGGCATGCTCTTTGACGCCGAGAGCGGCGAGCACTGGTTCTCCCCTGCTCACGACGTGCACGTGCTCGAGGGCGTTGCCGCCGGCGACGCTTTCAACGCCGGCCTCGTCCATGCCCTCACCAACGACTTTGATCCGCAGGACGCCGTCAACTATGCGATTGCAGCGTCGATCCTCAAGCTCACCATCAAGGGCGATTCCAACTTGGTGACCGCAGACGAGATCGCAGCCGTGGCATCCGCCGCCGACGGTGGCACCCGCGTCGCGCGCTAATCCGTCTCCATTCCGCGGGCCGCAGCTTTCCAATCCCATACCCCTGCGGCCCGCTCCCCGATTCCTCCGGTCGGGCAAAACCACCAGTCCCATTCCGGTTTTGCCTGGCATTCCCTACATGACTGGTCGAGCAGCTGGTTTTGGAATTGCTTGAACCCCAAGCAGTGCCTCCGATAACCAATCCAAAATCGGCTCCTGACCAGCATATTTGGCAATCACGCGCCCATGCGCGCCATACATCGAAAGGAACATTATGTTCGATCAGTTCTACACCACGCTTGAGTCCCTGGGCATCGTGCCGGTCGTCGTGCTCGACAAGGTCGAGGACGCCGCTCCGCTCGCCCACGCCCTTATGGCAGCTGGCATGAAGTCCGCCGAGGTCACCTTCCGCACCGCCTGCGCCGCCGAGTGCATCGCCGCTATGGCCGAGGCCGAGCCCGAGATGTGCGTTGGCGCCGGCACCGTCCTGACCGTCGAGCAGGTTGAGCAGGCCCGCGCAGCCGGTGCCAAGTTCATCGTCTCCCCGGGTTACAACGAGGACGTTGTGAAGCACTGCATCGACATCGACCTGCCTGTCCTTCCCGGCACCGTAACCCCCTCCGAGGTCACCGCAGCCGAGAACCTGGGCCTCAAGGTCACCAAGTTCTTCCCCGCGTCCCAGTATGGCGGCCTGAACACCATCAAGGCCCTCGCCGCTCCGTTTGTCGGTCACCGCTTTATGCCCACCGGCGGCGTGAGCACCGCCAACGTCGAGGAGTACCTGAGCTCCTCCGCCATCATCGCCTGCGGTGGCACCTGGATGGTCAAGCCGGCCCTGTTTGCCGACGGCGACTTCTCCAAGGTCGAGCAGATCGCCCGCGAGGCCATGGACGTCGTCAAGAAGGTCCGCGGCTAGGTTTAGCTCTCTATCGTGAAAGGGGGCGTGCCCTAGACCTCGCCCCCTTTCTTTTAAAGCGGCTCGGAAGCGCGCCGTTTCCGTCACGGACAAGAACCGAAAACGTCTTGTATGCTGATAGAACGTGGCGGAAGCGACACGCCCCCGAGCCGCTTTGCCTACTCGGCTGGCAACCGCGCCCAGTTGAGCCACATCGACAAAAACCGAGCCATCAAAACAGCTGCGGCGCCGTCTGGAGGAATGGACCCTTGCTTCCGGTCTTTTCCTCCAAGCGGCGCCACAGCTTTTTCGTGCCCCGATAGTGCCCCGGCAGTTGCGGTGAGATACGGACTGCTTGCACCATCAGAGCCGCAAAACAATCCCTATTTCACTGCAACTAATGAGGGGGGGGCGAGTTAGATGGCCGTATCTTTGGACAGCTCAAAATAGTCGGGATGCAAGGCGATAACCGGGCCCTGCTCCTCGGGCATCAGATGCAAGTGCGTCTCGGCCAGATAGCTCGCCGCGTCGGTATCGCCCCTCTTAATGGCCTCGAGAATCCGGCGATGCTGCCGACGAATCGGCTCCCAATCCAGATCCTGCGACACCATACGCAACCAGTTGTATCGCTCAAAATGCGTGTTGATGCTCTTCATCCAATCCCACAACATGTGACGACCGGCAATCTCAAAACACGTCTCATGGAACAGGTTGTCCAGGTCAAAGAAACGACGCGTTTCGCTATGGTCGAGCGACTCGGACTCGGCAAGGATCTGCTCAATCCGCTGCTTTTGCTCGGGCGAGGCGGCCGAACAGCATTTAATAAGCACGCTTCTCTCGAGCTTCTCGCGCAAAAAGCAGGCGTTTTCGGCGCGTTCCATGCTGATTTTAGAGACGTAGGTGCCGCTTTTGGGACGCGTTTCCACCAGCTCCTGCTCACGCAGGCGCACAAAGGATTCGCGAATGGGCGTGCGCCCGATTCCCGTCTCCTTTTCCAGACCAATCGCCGAAAGGCGCGTGCCGGGCTTGAGCTCGGCATAGATGATCTTAGAGCGCAATGCGTTGTATGCCTGGTCTTGCAGGCTCTGATAATGCTGGTGTTGTTCCATAAAGCCCTCGGATAAGTCCTCGGTTAGTCGAATACCACCATGCAATACTATCGCATCCCCCGCCCCATCATAAGTTGCGGTGGAATAGTTCCTGTTCAAGGCCTTCAGCAGCAAAAACAGGAACTATTCCACCGCAACTACAGCCAACGAGTTGTTGCGATTAGGTGAACGTTCACCTTTTTATTGTTTTTCTCTTCGCAAATAAAATCCCGTGCGTATACTTAGATTCAAACGAAACCGATTTCGTTGAGCGTGGGCAATAGGATGCTAAGACATACCCTACCATCTTGGCATCTTATCGCCCACGCAATGCCATTTGCTTTCTTCCCGTCTCGTTGGACCTTTAGTCCCATTCCGGCACAGCGAGACACTTCCTAGACGACTGACCGTGGGGCCGGCTTTTCTGCTTTTGCAGCAGTGCCTCCGATAACCCTCTTTTGCCGGCCCGGGTCAGCTTTTTCACACAACCGAAAGGACGGGTAGCAACATGCGACCGCTCATCATCATGCATGGCGAGAACATCGACTGGTGCCATACCGTCATCAGAATGCTGATGTATCTTGTGGGCGTTGCAGTACTGGCACTCGGTATGAGTCTCCAGACGGCATCCGGCCTGGGCGTCGCCGCGCTCACGTGCTTTGCCACAACCCTATCCATGCTCACTGGCAAGACGCTCGGCTTTTGGATCACCGCAACCTACGTCGCCTACATCGTGGCGCAATTAGCCATCTTGCGAAGCGAGTTCCAGCCGCGCATCCTGCTCGAGTTGTTCTTCTCAACGCTGATTGGCGGCTTGACCGACCTCTTCATGGCGGTCAACCCACTGCATCCCACGGCACTCCCCACACAGATTGCGACCATGCTGCTCTCCCTCGCTGTCACCGCATTTGGCGTAAGTCTCGTCGTCAACATGGGCGTTGTCCCCAACGCGCCCGACGGCTTGGTGCAAGTCATTGCCGAAAAGCTTAAACGCCGCTTTGGTGACGTAAAAGTCGTGTTTGACTGCTCACATGTCGCCGCCTCGCTCGCGTTGTCGCTGATCTTTATGTACAACCTGGGCGGCTTTGGCGTCACGACCGCCATCTCGGCACTGTTCCTGGGCCATGTCATCAACGTCGCCAACAAGCTGTTCGCCCAGCGCTTTATCCGCGCGGCATTCGGAAAATAGCACCACCGCAAGAACCCGCGAACAGCGCTATACGTTGCTATATCTTGCTATACTTTGCTATATCTTGCTATACTTTGCTATATCTTGCTATATCTTGAGCAAAGGTGGCTCACATGCAAACAAACCCTTTTAAGCCCACAGCAGGTAAAACACCTCCCACGATTATCGGCCGCGAAGATGTGCTCGAAGAATTCAATGAGGGCCTCGTCAACGGGCCTGGTGCCCCGGGGCGCCTAATGCGCATAGCCGGCGTCCGTGGAACGGGCAAGACGGTCCTCCTTGACGAGTGCTCACGTTTGGCGCAAAGCCGTGGCTGGACGGTCATAAAAGAGGTCGCAACCGAGGGACTTTGCCAACGCATTCTCGAACAGCTGCAGCCCAAATTCCAGGCCAAACACGCCAGATTTGAGCCCACCGTAGCTGGCATATCCATCGGCAGCATAGACATTGAGCAAATCGGTCCATCGCTACGCGACGCCATGAGACAGACAATATCCAAGAATGAAAATGGCCTGCTCATCACTCTCGACGAGGTTCAAGACGCAGAGCTCGATGAGGTCCGAACGCTCTCCATTGCGATTCAGCAGGTTATCGGCGAAGACCTTGATATAGCCTTTGTTTTTGCGGGGCTGCCTTCGATGATTGAAAGCATCATCAACGGAAAGACACTTACGTTTTTGCGCCGTGCCCTCCCCTTTAACCTGAAGGCTGTGGCAGTAACCGAAGTGTCGTACTCCCTCGAGGAAACCATTGAAGCGTCTGGCATGGAGTTGCAGCCAGGTATTGCCGGCCAACTTGCCGAGGCAACGCAAGGTTATCCTTTCATGATCCAACTCGTTGGATACTACGCATGGCAGTTGGCAAGACGCGCACATACACCGATTATTGGAGAAGAAGAAGCCGAGCGCGGCATTGCAACGGCACGCGAACGCTTCTGTGCCATGGTGATTGAGCCCGCGCTACAGCGCATTCCGCCCACGTGCATCGCTTATCTGCTGAGCATGGCATCTTTGGGGCAGACGAGCTCGACCAGCATGGTTGCCGATGCCCTAAACAAAACGCCTCAACAGGTGAGTTCCGTCCGCAGCCGCCTGTTAAGAGAATCGATTATCGAGGCTCCCTCGTACGGCAAGGTCTCATTTGCCATCCCCTACATGCGCGACTACCTCTACGAGCACAAAGCCAAACTGGAAGTTGAACTGTAGAAACGGCAACTGCCCTGCAAGACGAAAACCGTTTTCGTACGGATTAAAGCAGACGTAAACGATTTTCGTCTTGATTTGCGTACGGAATTAAGACGTAAATTGCGCTTTCGTACGCTTATTACCAGACGCAAATTGTTTTCGTCCGGCCATGCGTCCCCAATCTAGACGAAAAGAGCCCCGAGCTCGTATTGAACTGCATCCCAATTCTTGGACGGGCTAATTAGCGGCCTACTGGAGTGGGTATGATGAATTGGACACCTAGTTAAGAGCGAAAGGTGTTCAAGATGACCCAAAGAAGAAAGCGATACGACAGGCAGTTCAAGGTCTCGGCGGCAAAGGTGGTCCTGTCCGGGGAAATGACGGTCAAAGGCCTATCGGAGGAACTCGGCATAAAGGATTCGACGCTGAGAAGATGGGCCCGCGAATACGAGGAGATGGGAGACGGCGCGTTCCCCGGAAACGGCTCCCCGAAGATCAACAAGGACTACGAGATCGTGAAGCTCAAGAAGAAGGTCGAGGAGCTCGAGCGCGAGAACGAGATACTAAAAAATTTCCGGGCCTTCTTGAGTCAAGACCATGCGTGAGGTTCGAGTTCCTCAGTTACCGAAGCATCGAGGGAAAGCGCGTGCGTGTCAAGGTTGTCTGGTCCAGTTGCTGGCTCGATGCCTCGAGATGTTCGCCTCAAGTGCGACCTGCCCCTATTGGAAAAGGATGCCGAAGATGTATTTGGTGATGGCGGAGCGGCGGATGACCCCCACGAGTTTGCCCTCGTCATCAACCACAGGAAGCTTCTTGAACTTCTTCTTCGCCAGCAGCGCGGCGACGCGGGCGATGCTCTGCTCGGGACGGGCACACACTACCTGGCGCGTCGCGAAATCCATGACGCAGCGATCCTTCAGGTCTTCGATGCGCTGCTCAAGGCTCTGATCGTCGAAGTACAGCATGGACGCGTCGCCGCCCGTGAAGATGGTGTGAGCGCGATGCTGCGCGATGGCTCCCATGACATCGCCGTCGGAGATGAACCCGACCACCTGGTTGCGCTCATCGATTACGGGCATGCTGCTCACCTCGTTTTCGGCGAGCATGCGCACCACGTCGGAAATCGTGCAATCCTGCGTGCAGGTGAACGGCTCTTCAATCATGATGCTCGAAACGGGCGTCCCCTCGAGCTCGAGCGGGATGCGCTCGGACAGAATCTCGGACATCGCTTATGCCTCCTTCGTTTTCGGTGCGGTTTTCTTGGTGCGCACGCTGAATATGGCGCAGATAAGGGAAACGAGGCCGATTGCCGCGCACACCTTGTAAGCGACGCCCGCGCCCACGGCGGTGGCTACTTGGATGCTCGCATCGACGCCGGCCGACGCGGTGACGCTTGTCATGACCGTGATGATGAGCGCCGTGCACAAACCGCCGGCGACCTGGCGGCCGGTGTTCGCGATGGCGTTGCCGTGGGCGATCATGTCATTTTTCAAGGCATTGACACCCCATGTGTTCACCGGCATGTTCGCGAGCGACTGGCCGGCGGACTGCAGCATGCAGAACAGCGCAACCACCAAGATGGGCGTGTTTACCGTCGAAAGCGAGAGCAGGAACAGGGCGCCGGTCATGAGGGCCAGGCCGACGATCGAGATGGCACGCGGACCGAACTTGTCGAACACCACGCCGGAGATAGGGCTGATGATGATGCCCACCGCCGCGGCGGGAAGCATGGCCATGCCGGTTTCGAAGGCCGAAGCGCCAAGCGAGGTTTGCAGCAGCAACGGCAACAGCGTGTTGGTGACCAGGCATGCGGCGTTGATGAGCGTGACGATGATGGCGGCCACGCGGAACTCGCGCGTCTTGAGCGTGCCCAGTTGAAGCAGCGGGTCCTCGATTTTGCCCTGGCGTACGACGAACAGCACCAAGCACACGACACCCGCGACGATCGAGCCGAGCACCACGGGGTTGCCCCAACCCATCGACGAGGCGCTCGAGAACCCGTAGAGAAGTCCGCCGAAGGCGATGGTGGAGAGGACGACCGAGGGCAGGTCGAGCTTGGGGTTCTTCAGCTCGCCCACGTTTTTCAGCATGAACACGCCCAGCACCAGCACGAGAATTGCGAGGGGGACGATGGCGCCGATCATGGTGCGCCAGCCGTACGTGTCGATCACCGCGCCGCCTACGACGGGGCCGACCGCGGGACCCGCCGACATGACGATGCCCGCCATGCCCATAGCCGTTCCTCGTTTCTCGACGGGGAACACCAGCATGGGAACCACCGAGACAAGCGGCATGAGTACGCCTGAGCCCGCCGCTTGCAACACGCGACCGATGATGAGGAACAGGAAATCAGGGGCTGCGGCGCACAGCAGCGTGCCCAGCGCGAACACCAGCGTCGCCCCGAAGAATAGCGCGCGGGTGCTGAACTTGTCGATAAGGAACGCCGAAACGGGGACCATGATGCCGCTCACCAGCGGGTATATGGACATGATCCACTGGGCAGTCGAGGCATCGATGGCGAAATCGGACATGATGACCGGCAGCGCAGGCGACATCACCGTTTGGTTCAGTAGCGCCAAGAAGGCACCCAGGACGACGACCGCGACGATGCGGATCTGGGTACCGGTAATGCGCCCATTGGCGGGCGCGACCGTACAATTATCAGACATAAGCTTCCTTCGTATCTATTCGATTCTTCGCCGAAGGCGCGCCGGCCCACGGGCGAAATAACATGCACGTGCTATGCGTGCATCAGATACGACAGGAAGAAAGCGGCTGCTCAGAGCGCGCTTGGGGAACAACAGGAGAGGCCCCGTATACCAGGGGCCGCCGAATTGCGATGTATGCTTTGGTCAAATCCTTCATAGCGGGGAGGTATTCTAGCAGCCGTCTTCGCCCCTTTCAAGGGATGTAACCCAGACGTTGATTTTCTTCACCGAGGCGCCATCGTTGACGGGTGGCGTGCTTCTCTATCGCCACACCGCGGGGCGAGGGAACGCCGCGGCGAGCTTGTACATCGGCTATGTGTGCAGCTGCGAGCGTGTCGCCGGCGCGCGCTGGGCGCCAGTCCGATCCGGCCGACTCTTGCCGACGGTCGGTCGCCGTCCTCCTCCATCTCCGCCTGCTCTGTTTTTGCTCGGCTCCCTTGTCGTATCATGGACGGACGAGAATTGAGCGAAGGCGAGCTCGAAAGCGTGGCGCGCGCCGTCGGCGGGATCGACGCTGTGATCGATCCAAAGGCGAAAGATGCCGACACGGTTGCGCTCGTACAGTATCTTGCTGCCCACCAGAAGTTCGAAAAGGTGCTCGATAACCAGCAGATTCTTCGTGAGCCCATCGTTCGCAACGGCCGCCAGGCAACCGTTGGCTACGAGCCTGACGTGTGGAAGGGCTGGGAATAAAGCGGCTGGGAATAAAGTGAAGCGCCCACGCCCGTGGTTTTATCCACGGACGCGGGCGCTTGCGTAAGACGTCTCTTGTCGTTTGAGTGGAGCGCCCCGGCGGCGCTGAACAACGCGCCCCGGTGACGTGGCTCGGGGCTCTTTGTGCCGCACATCTATGAGAGGAGATATTTGATGCGCATGGGCGCTACTCCATGTAGCCACCCTGAATGGCGGAAACTGCATGCTCGGTAAAGAACTTGAGCGTGCCGGAGGTATAGCGATTAGCCTTGGGCTTCCAAGCGGCTCGGCGCTCGACCAGGACGGCATCGATCTCGACCGGCTCCATCTCCTTGCCGGCGATGCCCACAATAGACAGCGAGCGCTCGGGGATGTTGATCTGGATAAGGTCGCCCTCCTCGATCAGGGCAATCGGGCCGCCCACGGCAGCCTCGGGCGAAACGTGACCGATAGCCGGGCCCTTGGAGGCGCCGGAGAAGCGGCCATCGGTGATAAGGGCAATGCTCGCACCCAGCTCGGGATCGCTGGCGATAGCCTCGGTGGTGTAGAACATCTCGGGCATACCGGAACCCTTGGGGCCCTCATAGCGAATGATAACGGCATCGCCGGGCTTGACCTCGTGCGTCAGGACGGCGTGGATGGCGTCCTCCTCGCAATCGAACGGACGGGCCTTAAGCGTGGCCTGGAACATCTCGCGCGGAACAACCGTGTGCTTGACGACGGCGCCCTCGGGGGCAAGGTTGCCGTGGAGGATGGCGATGGAGCCGTCGGTACCAAAAGCCTGGTCAAACGGGCGAATGATGTCCTCGCGCTTGAGGTTCCATTTCTCCAAGTAGCGGCCGCACTTCTCGTAGTAACCGTTGTTCTTAAGGTCCTCGAGGTTTTCGCCGAGGGTCTTGCCGGTGACGGTCATGACATCGAGGTGGAGCATCGACTTGATCTCCTCCATGATGCGCGGCACGCCGCCCGCATAGTAGAAGAACTGCGCCGGCCACTCACCTGCGGGGCGAACGTTGAGCAGGTAGTGGGCGCCACGGTGCAGGCGATCGAAGTCGTCGGCGGACATCTCGATGCCAAACTCGCGGGCAATCGCGGGGATATGCAGCAGCGAGTTGGTGGAGCCCGAAATGGCACCGTGGACCATAATGAGGTTCTCGAAGGACCCCTTGGTCACGATGTCGCGCGGGCACAGGTTGTGTTCGGAGAGCCACACGGACTGACGGCCGGCCTCGCGCGCAAACTCACGCAGATCGGAGCTGGTTGCGGGCAGCAGGGCCGTGCCGGGGAGCATAAGGCCCAGGGCCTCGGCGGTAACCTGCATGGTCGACGCGGTGCCCATAAACGAGCAGGCACCGCAGCTGGGGCATGCGTTGTGCTTGGCAAACTCAAGCTCCTCGCGAGAGATCTCGCCGCGCTCGTAGCGGGCAGAAATCGCGCCGAGCTGTTCCAGGGTCAACAAATCGGGACCGGCATCCATGACACCGCCGGTAACGACGATGGAGGGGATGTTGATGCGGCCCATGGCCATGAGGTTCGCAGGCAGGCCCTTATCGCAGCTGGCGACAAAGACGCCGGCGTCGAACGGGGTGGCCTTGGCATGGATCTCGATCATGTTGGCGATCATGTCGCGGCTGGGCAGCGAGTAGTTAATGCCGTCGTGGCCCTGGGCCTCGCCGTCGCAGATATCGGTGCAGAAGTAACGGGCACCGTGACCGCCAGCCTCGTCAACGCCAGCACGGACCTCCTCGACCAACTCAAACAGACCGGCAGAACCCGGGTGCGAGTCGCCGAACGTCGACTCGATAATGACCTGCGGCTTGTCCAGATCCTCGATGGACCAGCCAGAGCCCAGACGCAGCGGGTCCATCTCGGGGCTGATGGTGCGAAACTTGCCGGAACGCGGCTGCAGCTTGGCAACCAAGTCGGCTGCCTCCTGCTGAATCTGTGCCTTGGTCTTCTCGTCCATAATGCTCTCCTCTTTTGGTTTGAACGGTTGTACCAATCGTTGGTTAATGAATCAAGTGTGAATAGGTACCGAGCGATGCACTCGGTGAAAGATGCTTAGCTACGCGAACTAGGCGAAGAACGAAATCACCAGGGCGCAGGCAAGACCTGAAAGGCCGATGAGCGTCTCCATAACGGTCCAGGACTTGAGGGTGGTCTTCTCGTCAATCTCCAGGAACGAGGAGCACATCCAAAAACCGGCATCGTTGACGTGCGAGAGGGCCGTGGCACCGCCGCAGATAGCAAGACAGATAGCGGCACGCATGAGCACTGAGGCTCCGGAAACCGCGGGCATGGCGGCCATAATGCCCGATGCCATGGTCATAGCGACGATGGAGCTGCCGACAGAGGCACGCACCATGACGGCAATCAAAAAGGCAACGACCACCAAAGGCAGCGGTGAGGCCTCGAGCATAGGGCCAATAACCTGGCCCAAGCCGCAGTCCTGCAGCATCCAGCGAATGACGCCGCCGCAAGCGATAACCAGCAAGATCATGCCGACGGGCTTAAGAGAGCGGTCGAGCAAGGCCTTGAGCTCGGCGCCGGAGTAGCCGCGGCGCGCGCCCAGCAGATACATCGCGACGAGCGTGGCGAGCGTCAAAGCGACGAACGGCTTGCCCAGGAAGGCGAGAATCGAGGCGAGCTCGGCGGGCATGGGGATATAAGAGGACAGCGTGCCCAGCAAAATCAAACAAAGCGGCGTGAGCACGATGGCAAGCACCATGCCAAAGGAGGGAAGCTCCTTTTCGTCGCTCGCGCCCTCGGCAGAGGTAAAGTGCTCCGGAACATCGGTAAAGATGCGACCGCCCACGTTGCGACCCCAGATGACGCCGGCGATCGCCATGGCGATGAAGGCGGTAGGGATACCGACGAGAATCATGGTGCCCAGGTCGACACCGAGCGTGCCGGCGACCAGAACCGACCCGGCCGATGGCGGCACAAACGCATAACCAGCGGCAAGTCCTGCGAGCAGCGCGATGCCGTAGTAGAGCGTCGACTTTTTGGTCTGCGATGCCACACTAAACGCAAGTGGGATCAAAACGACCACGCCGGCCTCAAAGAACACCGTAGTGCCGATAACCAGACCGGTAATGCCCAGCGCCCAGCTGGAATGACCCTGCCCAAAGGTATCGATGAAGGTCTGGGCGATCTTCTTGGCGCCGCCGCTCTCCTCAAGAATCTGGCCAAACATCGAGCCGAGGACAATGAGCAGGGCGATGTTTTGCAGCGTGGTTCCCACGCCCTTGGTGACAGTGTCCGCCACCAGGTCGAGCGGCATACCGGCGCCGATGCCGATCGTGAGCGCCGAGACCATCATCGAAAGCACGGGATGCAGCTTGAGCTTAATGATGAGCGCAAGCAGCAGCGCGATGCCCACGATAGCAGCGATGACCAGCCTGGTGGGGTCGGCCATAAACGTTGGGTCTGACATCTTTCCTCCAATTCATCAGACCTTTTGAATTCGTCTGATGACTATAGCGTGTTTTCAATAGGTCTGATGTTTAAAAGGGAAAATTATTTAAAATACATCTGATGTATTTCCTAAACGATCTATTTTTTGCGGTAAATAGCGGCTCACAGCTCCCTATTGTCGGAGCGAATCGCTGCGACTCCTGTCGAATGGGCTAGAATAGCTCTGATGAATTCTTTTGATATGAGGTGAAGCGTGGCACGAGCCGATTCGGGACTCCCCGAGCAGATTTCCGAGAAAATCATTCAATTGATCTTGGATGAGCATCTTGAGCAAGGCGACCGCCTGCCCAAGGAGGCTGTGCTCGTCGAGCGCCTGGGTGCTGGCAGGAGCACCGTACGCGAAGCAATGAAGCTGCTGCAGTCGCGCAACATCGTGCGCATTAAGCAGGGCTCGGGCACCTATGTGGCATCAAACCCCGGCGTTGCCGACGACCCGCTGGGCTTTACCTTTATCGACGACAAGCAGCGTCTGGCGCGCGACCTACTCGAGGTGCGCTTTATGATCGAGCCGCAGATTGCACGCATGGCAGCCGAGCACGCAACCAACGACCAGGTCGCCTGTATCAAAGAGCTCTGCGACGAATCCGAGCGCCTGGCCGAGGCCGGTGAGGATTACTCCGCCGCCGACACCGCGTTCCACAATGCCATTGCCGAGAGCTCCGGAAACCTCGTCGTTCCCCGCCTGATGGGCGTGCTCAAGGCATCCGTCCCCCTCTTTATCGACGTGACCGGCAAAAAGCTCGTCGAGGAAACTATCCGCACGCACCGCGATGTGGCCGACGCCATCGCCTCGCGCAATCCCACCGCCGCGCACGACGCGATGTATCTGCACCTGGTGTATAACCGCAACATGATTGCGGAGGGCGCGCAGGAACAGAGCGAATAAACGTCCGCGCGGCAAGGGCGAGATCACCGTTTACCTTTTAAAAGTGAACGTTCACCTGATTTTAGGAGAATCTGACTTTTAATTCCCCCTCTTCTCCTATACTGACCTTGTATGAAAAGCAAGACTTATATAGATGAACGTTTCTTTTGAAAGGATCGCTATGTCTGATCTTATGGACAGCTTCCGCCTGGATGGCAAGGTCGCGCTCGTAACCGGCGCCACCTATGGCATCGGTATGGCCATTGCCGAGGCGCTCGGAGAGGCCGGCGCCAAGATCGCCTTTAACGCACGTCACGCCGACAAGGTCGCCGAGGCCGAGAAGCACTACCGCGAGCTGGGCTTTGAGGCCCATGGTTACGTGGCAGACGTCACCGACGAGGCCGTCGTCGCCGAGCTCATCGCCAAGATCGAGGCCGACTTTGGTACCACGCCCGATATCCTGGTCAACAACGCCGGCGTCATTCAGCGCACCCCGATGCTCGACATGAGCGCCGAGGACTTCCGTCGTGTCGTCGATATTGACCTCAACGCACCGTTTATCGTGTCCAAGGCCTGTCTGCCCGGCATGATCGCCAAGGGCCACGGCAAGATCATCAACATCTGCTCGATGATGAGTGAGCTGGGCCGCGAGACCATCGCCGGCTATGCCGCGGCCAAGGGCGGCCTGAAGATGCTCACCAAGAACATCTGCTCCGAGTTTGGCGAGGCCAACATCCAGTGCAACGGCATTGGGCCCGGCTACATCGCCACGCCGCAGACCGCGCCGCTGCGCGAGACGCAGCCTGACGGAAGCCGCCATCCGTTTGACCAGTTCATCATTGCCAAGACGCCGGCCGCCCGTTGGGGCACGCCCGAGGACCTGAAGGGCCCCGCCGTGTTCCTGGCTTCCGACGCGTCGAACTTCGTCAACGGCCACATCCTCTACGTCGACGGCGGCATCCTCGCATACATTGGAAAGCAGCCTCAATAAGCGTCACCGCAACTGCCCACATCAGGTTTCATCCACTCGTTTTTCATTTGAGTTGCGGTGAGATAAGGATTGGTTTTGGCTTCTATCAGGCAAAACAGTCCGTATTTCACCGCAAGTTAGAAATAGAAAGGTAATTCGCAATGAAGATCGCTCTGATCAACGAAAACTCTCAGAACTCCAAGAACCCTATGATCGAGGCTGCCCTTAAGAAGGTTGTCGAGCCCATGGGCCACACCGTCTTTAACTATGGCATGTATGCCGACGCCGACTCCAAGCCCCTCACCTATGTGCAGAACGGCATCCTGGCCGCCGTGCTGCTCAACTCCGGCGCTGCCGACTACGTCGTGACCGGCTGTGGCACCGGCGAGGGCGCCATGCTCGCCTGCAACTCCTTCCCCGGCGTGCTGTGCGGCCATGTTGCCGACCCGCTCGATGCCTACACCTTTGCCCAGGTCAACGACGGTAACGCTGTCGCCATGCCCTTCGCCCTCAAGAACGGCTGGGGCCAGGAGCTCAACCTCGAGTACACCTTTGAGAAGCTCTTTGGCTTTGGTTCGGGCAACGGCTATCCTGCCGAGCGTGTTGAGCCCGAGCAGCGCAACAAGAAAATCCTCGACGGCGTCCGCGCTGTGACTATGCGTCCGCTCGTCGACGTTCTGGGCGAGATCGATCAGGACCTGGTGAAGGGCGCACTTGCCGGCGAACACTTCCAGGAGTACTTCTTTGCCAACGCCACCGACGAGGCCATCATCGCCAAGGTCAAGGAGATCCTGGGCCTCTAATCGCACGACTCATTGCAGCTAACGCAAGCGGCGGTCGTCCCACGTACGGGACGACCGCCGCTTTTTGCTATCTACCGACTGACGCCGCGGGGACAGGCCCCATGCGCCAAGGGATTAACTAGAGCTCGCAGGCAATCTTGTAGCCGTCGCCGATGGCGTCGCGGATGTTGCCGCACTTGTTGGCATCGCCCAACACGTGGGTGGTAACGCCGGCTGCAGCAAGGTCGTCGGCCAACTTGGTATTGGGACGATAGCCCATGGCAAGTACCAGCGTATCGGCATCGGCGATGGTGTGGATCTCGCCGTCCTTTTCGTAGCTGATGGCATCCTCGGTAATCTCGGTCACCTTGGCCTCGGTCAGCACGTGAACGCCCTTGGAGAGCATGCGCGTGATGAGCACCGCGCGACCGGCGCCGCCCTCGTTGGCGGCGAGCGTCTTGGTCATCTCGATGACGGTAACGTCGCGATTGGCCGGCGACAGATCGTTGACCAACGGGGCCAGGTAGTCGGCCGTCTCGCAACCGACGGTGCCGCCGCCCACGATGACAATCTTCTTGCCCGGGAAAGCCTTGCCGCCCAATAGGTCGTCAGCCGTCATGACCTGCTTAAATCCCTGCATGAAGGCCGGGGCGATGGGCTCGGCGCCATAGGCCAGGACGACCTCGTAGCCGGCGTAGTCACGCTGAATGTCCTCGGCAGTAAGCTCGGTGCCAAATACGCACTTCACGCCGACCTCGGCCAGGCGACGGTACTGATACTTGATCACGCGGGTGAGTTCCTGCTTTGCCGGCGGAACGGCCGCGATGCGCATCTCGCCACCCGGCTCGTCCTGTTTGTCCACGAGCACCACGTTATGACCGCGCTTGGCGGCAATGTAGGCTGCCTCCATGCCCGCAGGACCAGCGCCCACAACCAGTACGTTCTTGGCCTCGGCGGCAGGCTCGTAACCGGCCTCGTCGCGCTCAACATCGGGGTTGACGGTGCAGGAGATGCGCTTGCCAAACATAATGCCGTTCAGGCAGCGCAGGCAGCCAATGCAGGGGCGGATATCGTCGGCGTTGCCGGCAGCGGCCTTATTGCAGAACTCGGCATCGCACAGATTGGCGCGGCCCATCATGCAGATGTCGGCAGCGCCGTCCTCGATCAGCTCCTCGGCGATCCAGGCCTCGTTAATGCGACCGACGGTGGCGACGGGAATGTTGACGTGCTTTTTGATCTCGCGCGAGCAGGCGGCATGCGAGGCCTGCTGGGTACCGGCGGCGGGAATTGCGGAGCCGCGCTTGATGGTGGTACCACCCGACACATGAATCATGTCGACGCCGGCCTTCTCCAGGCGACGCGAGACGTAGATCATGTCGTTGAGGGTCAGGCCGCCATCGGTGTACTCATCGCCCGAAATGCGGACGTCGATGATAAAGTCCTTGCCGCAGCGCTCACGAATCTCGGCGATGACCTCGAGCAAGAAGCGCATACGGGCGTCGAGCGAGCCACCATACTCGTCGGTACGCTTGTTGTAGAGCGGAGTCAAAAAGCCGCCGAGCATGCCGTGGGCGTGTGCCGCATGGACTTCAACGCCATCGACGCCAGCCTTCTGCATACGCACGGCAGCGTCGCCAAACTGATGCGTGAGCTCGTGAATCTCGTCGACCGTGATGGGGCGCGGTGCCTCGCGGGCATAGGACGGGCCCACAAAGGACGGAGCGATCAGGCGCGGCGTGCCCGGAATGTTAAAGGCCATGTAGGCGGGGTGGAAGAGCTGCGGCATGATTTTGCAACCGTACTCGTGGACGGCCGCGGCGAGCTTTTCCCAGCCAGGAATAAACGTGTCGTCGTAGCAGCACATGTCACCCGGCAGATAGGTATAGGTGGGCTCGACCGTCACGACTTCGGTGATGATCAGGCCCACGCCGCCCTTGGCGCGGGCACGGTAATGATCGACCAAATCGTCGGTCACATAGCCATGATCGGCCAGGTTGGTGGACACCGGCGGCATAAAGACGCGGTTCTTGACCTCGGTCGTACCGACCTTGATCGGGCTAAAGAGCATCGGATAGGCGGAGGACTCCATACAGGGTTCCTTTCGTTTGAGCCGCTGGGCGGCAGTTGCTAACGTACCTATCGTATCAGTATCCGCCGCAATCGCACTCGCTCGCACTCCCCACCTTCAATCCCGACCCTCACAAAAAAGTTGCGGTGGAATACGGAGTAGATGAGGCTTTTGACAGGCAAAACAGTCCGTATTTCACCGCAACTGATGGGCGGGGTGGAATTGAGGGCTCAGATAGTCAGTCACGCCCTCATCCGCCACTCCCTCACCTACAGCGCGCCGTCCAGCATAAGGTTCACCTTGAGCACGTTGACCGTGGGCTCGCCGAAGACGCCCAGGAATCGGCCTTTGGTGCACTGGGCGATGATCTCGCGCACCTCACCTTCGCTCTTGCCCGTGGCCTTGGCAAGGCGCGGGACCTGGTACTCGGCGGCATCCGGAGAGATCTCCGGGTCGAGGCCGGACCCCGAGCACGTCACCAGGTCGACGGGCACAGCGTCCATATCGGCATCGGGGTTGGCGGCGCGGATCTTCTTCACGCGCGCGTCCACAAGCTGCCGATACTCCTCACTCGCCGGGGACAGGTTGGACGGGGCACCATACGCCATGAGCTCGCCGTCTTCGCCTTCGACAATTGACACGTTCTGGATACGACCCCACATGTGGGCTTCGTCATCGAAGTTCTGGCCGATGAGTTCGGAACCCACAACCTTGTCGTCGACCGTAATAAGCGATCCGTTCGCCTGGTACGGAAACGCAAGCTGCGCGACGCCGGTCACCACAAGCGTGTATCCCAGGCCGCAGACGATGGTAAACAGCGCGAACACGCCGAGTGCGCGCGATGCGATACCTTTGAACATACATACCTCCGTCTACATCATGCCAATGCCGAACAAGGCCAGCAGCATGTCGATAATCTTGATGAATACGAACGGCGCCACGATACCGCCCAGACCCCACACCAGCAGGTTGTGGGTCAGCAGCTGGCCGGACGAAAGCTCGCGGTACTTCACGCCTTTCAGGGCGGCAGGAATCAGCGCGACGATGACCAGCGCGTTGTAGATAATGGCGGACAGCACGGCAGTCAACGGGCTGGTGAGCCCCAGGATGTTGAGGGCGTCCAACCCGGGGTAGATCGGCGAGAATAGCGCCGGGATGATGGCGAAATACTTGGCGACGTCGTTGGCAACCGAGAAGGTCGTGAGCGAGCCGCGGGTCATGAGCAGTTGCTTGCCGATACGCACGATATCGATGAGCTTGGTGGGGCTGGAGTCGAGGTCGACCATGTTGCCGGCCTCCTTGGCAGCCTGGGTTCCCGTGTTCATGGCCACGGCGACGTCGGCCTGAGCCAGAGCGGGCGCGTCGTTGGTGCCGTCGCCGGTCATCGCGACCAGATGGCCCTCACGCTGGAACGCGCGGATCTTATCGAGCTTGCCCTCGGGCGTCGCTTCGGCCAGGAAGTCGTCCACACCGGCCTCGGCGGCGATGGCGGCGGCCGTCAGCGGATTATCACCCGTCACCATTATGGTCTTGATACCCATGCGGCGCAGATCGGCGAACTTTTCCTTCACGCCGGACTTGATGATGTCCTTAAGGTAGACGACACCCAGCACACGTCGGTCCTTTGCCACGACCAACGGAGTGCCACCCACCTTCGCAATGCGTTCGACGGCCTCGTCGCACTCCTTCGAGAACACTCCTCCGGCAGCCTCCACATAAGCGCGAACGGAATCGGCCGCACCCTTGCGAATCTCGCTGTCGGCGTAGTTCACACCGGACATGCGGGTCGCCGCGGTGAAGGGGATGAACTCCATGCCCTTATCCTCGAGTGTGCGGCCGCGCAGCCCAAACTGCTCCTTGGCGAGCACGACGATGGAGCGGCCCTCGGGGGTCTCATCCGCCAGAGAGGACAGCTGCGCGGCATCGGCGAGTTCTGCCGGATCGACACCGTCGACCGGAATGAACTCAGCGGCTTGGCGGTTGCCCAAGGTGATGGTACCGGTCTTATCGAGCATGAGGATGTCGACGTCGCCGGCGGCCTCGATGGCGCGGCCGGACATGGCCAGCACGTTGGCCTCGTTCAGTCGGCTCATGCCGGCGATGCCAATGGCGGACAGCAGCGCACCAATGGTGGTGGGCGCCAGACAGACGAGCAAGGCAACGAGCGTGGTCACAGCGGTGGGGTTCGCCATACCGTTGAGCCCTGCAGAGAAACTCGAGTAGCAGTACAGTGCGAGCGTCACGAGGATGAAGATGACGGACAGAGCAACCAGAAAGATCTCGAGCGCGACCTCGTTGGGGGTCTTCTTGCGGGCGGCGCCCTCGACCATGGCGATCATCTTATCCAGGAAGCTCTGGCCAGGCTCGCTGGAGATCTTGACGATGATCCAGTCGGATAGCACCGTGGTACCGCCGGTAACGGCAGAGCGGTCGCCGCCGGCCTCGCGGACCACGGGGGCGGACTCGCCGGTGATGGCGGACTCGTCAACGGAGGCAGCGCCCTCGATGACGTCGCCATCACCGGGAATCTGCTCGCCGGCGCGTACGATCACCAGGTCGCCGCGCGTAAGCTCGGTGCCGGGAACGACGGTGAAGTGCTCCTTGTCCTCAACGGACTCGATGCGATGGGCCTCGACATCCTTCTTGGCCGCACGCAGGGAATCGGCCTGAGCCTTACCGCGGCCCTCGGCAAGCGCCTCGGCGAAGTTCGAGAACAGGTCTGTGAGCCACAGGATGACCGCGATGGCGACCACATAGTAGGTGGGCACACCCGCGTCCTGCACACCGAAGATGGAAGCGACGGCCAGGACGGAGGTCATGCCGGCGGAAAGCCACACCAGGAACATGACCGGGTTTTGAATCTGGACGCGAGGATCCAACTTGGCAAACGAGTCGCGGACCGCGCGGCCCATCATGTCTTTTTGCATAGCCATAAATCTGCGCCCTCCTTTACGCAATCATCTGGAAGAACTCGGCAACGGGGCCAAGCGCCAGGGCCGGGAAGAAGCTCAGGGCACCGATCAGCAGAACGATGAACACGAGCAGGAATACGAACATGCCGTTGGTGGTAGACAGGGTACCGGCGCTCTCGGCGACCTTACCTTTCTTGGCCAGCGAGCCGGCGATAGCCAGCGTACCGATGATGGGCATGAAGCGGGCGAACAGCATCTCGAGGCCGAGCATGACGTTGATCCAGGGAATGTTGCAGTTCATGCCTGCAAACGCCGAGCCGTTGTTGCCGCCGCATGAGGTGAAGGCATACAGCACCTCGGAGAAGCCGTGCGCGCCACCATTGTTGAGCTGGTCGGCAAGACCGGGCACCATGCAGGCGATGGCCGAACACACCAGAATGGCAAACGGAGTTGCCAGGCACAGGACAACTGCCCAGCGCATCTCGCCCGGCTCGATCTTCTTGCCCAGGAACTCAGGCGTGCGTCCGACCATGAGGCCGGCGATGAACACTGTGAGGATGGCGAAGCCGATCATGCCGTACAGGCCGCAGCCCACGCCGCCGAAGACGACCTCGCCCAGAGCCATCTGGAGCATCTGGACAAAACCGCCCAGCGGGGTGTAGGAGTCGTGCATGGAGTTAACCGAGCCGTTGGAAGCAGCCGTCGTGAAAGCGGACCAGGTGGAAGAGGAGGCGATACCGAAGCGGCTCTCCTTGCCCTCCATGTTGCCGCCAGCCTGGCCATCGGTCATCTCGATGTTGACCGCGCCGCCATCTGCCAGCTGCGGGGTGCCCGCATGCTCGTTGAGGGCGATGATGCCGGCGAAGATCACCAGCAGGATGAACATGGCGGCAAAGATGGCCTTGCCCTGCTTGGTGTTTTTGACGCCGATACCGAAGGTGAAGCAACAGGCGGCCGGGATCAGCAGCAGGCTGGTCATCTCGATGATGTTGGTGAAGGCACTGGGGTTCTCATACGGATGAGCGGAGTTCACTCCGAAGAAGCCTCCGCCGTTGGTGCCGGACTGCTTGATGGCGACCTGAGGAGCCGCGGGACCCTGGGGCAGGAACTGCTCGGTGACCACGCGCGCGCCCTCGACAACCTTGCCGTCGACCTTGACCGTGTCGCCCTCGATCTCGGCGCCGTCGATGACGCTCCAGCCGCCGTCTGCATTAGGCTGGACAGCGACGGGCTCTACGAGCTCAGCCTTCTGAGCCGGCTGGAAGTTGGAGATGACGCCACCGGCAGCCAGGCAGATGCCGAACACGAGGTTCAGCGGGATGAGCACATACAGGACGGTGCGGGTGAGGTCGACCCAGAAGGAACCCAGACCCTGCTCCTTGACCTGACGGAAGCCGCGGATCAGCGCGAACATGACCGCGATACCGGTGCCGGCGGAAACGAAGTTCTGCACGGTGAGACCCATGAACTGCACAAGGTAGGACAGGGTGGTCTCACCGGAGTAGGACTGCCAGTTGGTGTTGGTTATGAAGGAAGCAGCCGTATTGAACGACAGGTCCCATGACACACCCGGCA
Organism: Collinsella aerofaciens; assembly: GCA_047014445.1. Lineage (GTDB taxonomy): Bacteria > Actinomycetota > Coriobacteriia > Coriobacteriales > Coriobacteriaceae > Collinsella > Collinsella aerofaciens_BX. Next base: position 51,713 of record JBKXPS010000002.1, read on the forward strand.
GGTGCTGGGGATTGCCTGGCAAGAAGGACTGAAACGCCTGGAGTGCCACAAGAGCCACGAGGCCGATCCCCGAAAAGACCAGCACGCTCGCCAGATAGCGCCTACACCCCATCTGCTCTGCCGCGTCGATGCGAAGCAGACGATAGACGCCACGCTCCACAGGAGCAATCACAGGCGACAGGAACGTATGCTCACCATCCATGATATGGGCCATGAACCGACCGAGCGGAACGGCCAGGACGACGAGCACGGCAAAGTACAAGATGTACTGAATCGCAGCGTCCATAGTTTACGAATCACTCCTCATCAGAATGTAGATGTAATAGATAAGGAGTCCAATGCAGACGACTCCGATGATGGGAATGAGGATGTCCATTTACCGCCCCTTTCACGCGCGGTCCGATGTCTCGGACGCCTGCTCTCGCAAGCGTCTGGGGACAGTAAACGCTTCTAGGGATTAAAGAGGCGTGAGGGCCGGGGCTCACGTCCTTAAGATGCCGTAAAGATGCAGGTAGAAAGCACTATTGCGGCTGCAGTGCGCCTATACTCGACCTCGCGAGCATACAGTGGCGTCCTCACCGCGTATGCACGCATGGACAACGTTTCAGAAAGGCTACGCTATGCAGCGCGACGCATCGGACACTCGCGTCAACCCAGACCTCATCCTCAAGGCAATTGAGAAAGACGAGGCCGCCGATGACGCTCGAACCAGCCGGGGACACCTCAAGATTTTCTTTGGCTACGCTGCTGGCGCAGGCAAAACCTATGCGATGCTTCAAGCCGCCCACGCCGCCAAGCGGCGAGGTGTCGACGTCGTCGCGGGATACATCGAGCCGCACGAACGTCCGGCAACTGCCCATCTTGCACAAGGGCTTGAGAACGTGCCCTGTAAACTCATCGAGCACAACGGCATTGCGCTCAGCGAGTTCGATCTAGATACGGCTATCGAACGCGCCCCTCAGCTCATCCTTGTCGACGAGCTTGCCCATACGAATGCGCCGGGGTCTCGCCACGACAAACGCTATCAAGACGTCGAGGAACTTCTACATGCGGGAATCGACGTCTATACGACCGTGAACGTTCAGCACATCGAGAGCCTAAACGACATGGTTGCATCCATCACCGGCGTTGTCGTGAGCGAACGAATCCCCGACCGTATCTTCGATGATGCCGACCAGGTCGAGCTCGTCGACATAGAGCCCGAAGACCTACTTGAGCGCCTTCGCGCCGGCCTCGTCTACCGTCCCGCACAAGCCGACCGAGCGCAACAGCATTTTTTTACCGTCGAGAACCTCACCGCACTCCGAGAAATCGCGCTGCGCCGCTGCGCCGATCGCACCGGCCACCTCACAGATGCCGCACGCGTGCTGGGAAACCGTGACTACTACACCAGGGAGCGTATCTTAGTCTGTGTCTCCCCGGCGCCGACCAATCCCCGCATCGTCCGTGCCGCCGCACGCATGGCGAAAGCGTTTCGCAGCGAGCTCGTCGCCCTGTTCGTAGAGAGCCCGCGCACGCAAGCCATGAGCGATGATGAGCGCGCCAAGCTTGCAGCCAATATCGCCCTAGCCGAGCAGCTCGGAGCACATATGGAAACCGTCTATGGCGACGACATCGCGTTTCAGATCTCCGAGTTCGCGCGCCTGTCGGGTATTTCGAAGATCGTCATGGGGCGCACGGGCGAGCGCAGCAGCGTCCGTCAGGCCCTCTTCGGCCGCAAATCTCTCGTAGAACAGCTCATAACATTCGCCCCGAACCTCGACATTTACATCATTCCAGAACAGTCGACTCCGCCCTCCCGACCCAAAGGACGCCGCCATGCGCTCGCCCTGCAGCCGCCCAGCAGCCGAAACGTGCTTCGCACGCTGGCTCTCTCTCTTGCCGCCACGGCGATCGGCACGGCTTTCCGCCATCTGGGATTTGCCGATTCCAGCATCATATCCCTCTATATCTTCACGGCCCTGCTGACCGCCGTCACCACGACGGGGCGTATCTGCACGATCGTATCGAGCGTGCTCTCTGTAGTGCTTTACAACTTCTGCTTCGTCACGCCTCTGTTTTCGCTCGCCAGCTACGACCGAAGCTATCTGGTCACGTTCGGCATCATGTTCGCCACCGCTATGGTCGCCGGCGAGTTAACTGCGCGCATCGCCGACAACGCCCGTACATCCGCCGAGAACGCATTCAAAACGCGCGTACTCCTCGAAACGAACCAGCTCTTGCAGCAAGCCCATAGCGCGGAGGAGTGCGCCCGCGTCGCCATGAACCAACTCGTCAAACTGCTAAAACTCGACGTGGTCTTCTACCCCGCCGAACACGGCACGCTCGGCAAGGCGCTCTATGAGTCCGCTGGCACCGAAAACCGATCCGCGTCGCTGCTCACCGACTACGAGCGCGCCGTTGCAACCTGGACCTACACCAACAACAAGCGCGCGGGCGCAAGCACGCGGACCCTGCCTGAGGCGCGCTGTCTCTACCTCGCGGTTCGCACCGGCGACAAGGTATTCGGTGTCATCGGCATCGCCCTGGAGGGGCGCGAGATCGAAGCCTTCGAGCATTCGATCGTCCTATCTATCGTAGGTGAATGCGCCTTGGCGCTCGAAAGCGACCGGGCGGCGCAAGAGCGCGAAGAGGCTGCGGTCTTGGCGAAAAACGAGCAGCTGCGCGCCAACCTTTTGCGCTCCATCGGCCACGATTTGAGGACACCCCTCACGGCTATATCCGGATCTGCGGCAATCCTTCGGAAGAGCGACGAGAAGCTCAGCCTCGAACAACGCTGCGATCTTGCCGATGCCATCTACGACGACTCCCTCTGGCTTATCGATACCGTGGAAAACCTCCTCGCCATCACACGCGTCGAGGACGGCACCATTCGCCTCAACTTAACATCCGAGCTCATCGACGAGGTCATCGAGGCCGCCCTCAGCCATGTCGCCCAAGCATCGCATGGACGTGCCGTCACCATCGAGCACACTGACGACATCCTGCTGGTACGCATCGACGTCCATCTCATCATGCAGGTGCTTACGAATCTCATCATGAACGCCTTCAAATACACGCCCGAGGACTCGACTGTCACCATCAGCGCACGTCGCGAGGGTGAGTTCATCGTGGTGGACGTCGCAGACGATGGGCCGGGTGTAGCAGACTGCGACAAGCCTCATATCTTTGAGCGCTTCTTCACCTCAAGCAATACGCGGCCCGTGGATTCGCGTCGAAGCATCGGCCTTGGGCTGTCGCTCTGCCGCTCCATCGTGGAGGCGCATGGCGGCGTCATCGAAGTTCGCGACAACCACCCCCATGGGGCCGTCTTCCGTTTTACCCTGCCCGCCGAGGAGATCGAGATTCATGAATAATGCCGCTAAGCCACGCATCCTCCTGGTCGAAGATGACCTGACCGTTCAAAACCTCGTTTCGACCGCGCTTGACCTCCACGGCTATGTCGTGAGCAAGGTTTGCAACGGCCAGGCCGCCATCATGGATGCGGTGTCGCACGGCCCCAGCCTCATCATGCTCGACCTCGGCCTTCCCGACATTGACGGCATCGAGGTCATCACGAAAATCCGAAGCTGGTCGGCAGTCCCCATTATCGTCATTTCGGCGCGCACCGAAGAGTCCGACAAGATTGCAGCACTTGACGCAGGGGCAGACGACTACCTCACCAAGCCCTTTTCTGTGGATGAGTTGCTCGCGCGCGTCCGTGCGAATTTGAGGCGCTCCTCGATGGCGTCGAGCGAGTCGACAGAAGCGAGCACGTTCGACAACGGTCCGCTGCATATCGACTACGCCGCAGGATACGCGACGAAAGACGGGCGCGAGCTCTCGCTCACCCCAACCGAGTACAAATTGCTCGTCCTTCTGGCGAAAAACGTCGACAAGGTGCTCACCCACACCTTCATCACCCGCGAGATATGGGGCACGAGCTGGGACAGCGATCTGGCGAGCCTGCGCGTGTTCATGCGCACCCTGCGCAAGAAGATCGAGGCAGACCCCTCTCACCCCAAGATGATTCAGACGCACATGGGTGTCGGGTACCGCATGCAGCGTCTCTAGCCCGCCCAACAAAAAGTTGCGGTGGAATACGGAGTAGATAAGGCCTTTGACAGCCAAAACAGTCCGTATTTCACCGCAACTGATAAGGGTGGGATGGATTAGAGGCCCAGGTAGGATGTCATGCCTTCGACGGCGAGCTTGGCACCGGCCACGGCATGGACCACGGTGAGCGGGCCGTTGACCACGTCGCCGGCGGCAAAGACGCCCGGCACGGTGGTCATGCCGTGCTCATCGACCGAAAGCAGACCGCGATGGTCGGTCTCCAGACCGCCCGTCGTAAGCACCAGTTTGTCCTTGGGCACCTGCGAGGCCGCAATCACAACCGTGTCGGCAGACGCATGGTCGAGCTCTTCCTCATAGCCCACCACGTTGTTGTCCTCGTCAAAGATAGCCGTCTCAAACACCGGACCGTTATCGTCGATGGCACAAATCGCCTTGCCACACACGATTTCGGCACCGTCAAGCTCGGTCAGCTCGACCTCGTCGTCGATGGCCGAGATATGGCGCGAGCGGGCATACACAGTGACCTTGCGAGCGCCCGAGCGCAGGGCCGTACGGGCAACATCCATGGCCACATTGCCGGCGCCGATAACCGCCACGTTCTGCCCGATTGCCACGCTCGCGGGATCGACCAGATAATCGATGCCAAACAGCACGTTGCCGCGCGACTCGCCGGGAATACCCAACTTTCGAGCTCGCCAGGTACCGGTACCAACAAAGACCGCATCGTAGCCGTCGCGCAGCAGGTCATCGATGTGCAACGCGCCGCCGATGGTGGTCGAAGGGCGCACACGCACGCCGAGCGAGCACATCACGTGGCGATACTTTTGCACGAGCGCACGGGGCAGGCGGAACTCGGGGATACCGTATTCCAGCACCCCGCCGATCTCGGGGCGCTGTTCAAATACCGTGACGGCACAGCCCAGCTGGGCCATTTTAATGGCCACGGTAATACCGGCGGGACCGGAACCGACCACAGCAACCTGTTTGCCGCACGACGACGCGGGCGTCCACTCCTTACGATCCAAATACGCTGTCGAGATATAGTTCTCGATGCTCGAGAAATGCACAGGTGTGCCCTTGCGGCCCTGGATGCAAGCACCCTCGCACTGGCCCGAATGGTTGCACACCATGGAGCAGACCGCGCTCATGGGATTGTTCTGGAACAGCAGCTCGCCCGCTTCTTCTAAACGACGCTGTTTGAACAGGTCGATGACCTGCGGAATAGGCGTCTGAACCGGGCAGCCCTTAACCTGACAGAACGCCCTTTTACAACCTAGGCAACGATTCGCCTCTTCGACAATGTGGATAGCCACGCAACTCCCCTTTTTAATGCAATCCAATGGGGCGACGATAAAGACCCTTCACCGCCGCCCCCATACAGGTAATCTCAATCTGCCGACACGGCAAAAGCCAATGCTATAACTCGCGATGCGGAGCCCCGCAGCGAGCGGACATGTGCTCGAGTGTCGCCAGGCAGTCAGCCGCCGTCGCCGGCACGCTGTTCTCGACCACGCAGGGAATCCCAGGGCAGGCGGCGGCAGCCCAGGCCACCACGGGCTCAAAGTCATAGCGACCCGTCTCGCCCACGCCGTGGCACACCAGGCGTGAACCCGTACCGTCGCACCAACCGGCTTCGTCCTCGTTATCAACGACCTCAAAATCCTTGGCGTGCAGCACGCGGATCTTACTGCCGCATAAGTAGAGCATGCGCGCTGTGATTTCCTGCGCTTCGTCAACGACGCTGGGGTGCAGCAGCGACACTGGGTCGTAGATCACGCCGAGCGACGGGCTCGAGACGCGCTCCAGCACCTCACGGCAGCGATCCGGCGTATTAACCGTCTCGTTCCAACCGGGCTCGATCAGTATTTGCCCGCCCACAGCCTCGGCCCGATCGCAGACGTGTGCAAGTCCGTCTGCAAACGCATCGAGTGCCTCGTCGGTCATGCGGTCGTCCGCGACGCGGTTCTGCGCATTGGGACGACCGGTCTCGGTGCCAACCGGGCATCCGCCGAGCATCTGGGCAAAATTCAAGCACGCCTCGTACTCGGCAATGTTATCCATGAGCTGTTGTCGATCGGGCGTCGCCAGATTCTTATAACAGCCGAGTACGGCGACCGAAACGCCCGCCTCGTCGAGCACCGCACGCAAATGGTCGGCAAGCTCGCGGGTCAGGCCGCCTCGATCGATCCCCATCGATGCGTAGAGCACCTTGCTCGGCAGTTGAATGCACGAAAAGCCCAGCTCTCCCGCCATACGAATGCGTTCCTCGACGGTCCCCTGCGGAAGGTCGTGCAAACGTACGCCCGGAGTAATAGCCCCCACGTTATTCACATCCCTTATGAGCGTTGATGCCCGGGGTGTATCCGCCAAACGGGTCCTCGATGGAGCACACGCCCGAGGGGGCGAGCGGATCGCGCTTACCGGCCAGCTTGTCGTGATGCATGGTCTCGATATAGGCAAGCACCAGCGGCGCCACACCCTTTGCATCATTTTTGACCACGGGCTCGCTCATGTAGTAATCAAACGTGCCCTCGCGGTGCGCGGTGTTTCCCAAGCCCGCAACCAGGCAGATGTTGTCGAGCGCCAGCTGCCCGTCACACTCGGACAGGCAGGTTTCGCAGATGCCATCGAAGGCGCGACGGCCGTACTGATAGTAACGCTCGCCCAGCACGCCCAGACGCACGCCCTTCATGATGGCGTTGGCAAAGATGGCGCTGCCCGACTCCTCTAGGTAGTTAGGGGCGATATTGGGCAGGTTGATGACCTGGTGCCACATGCCGGTCTTCTCGTCCTGATACGGCAGCATGGCGTCGATCAGATCGTGGAACATCTTGCGGATCTCGTCCTTCTCGGCTGACATCGAAGGCGGCATGAGCTCCCACGTGTCGATGAGCGCCATGGCGAACCAGCCCTCGGCGCGCAGCCAGAAGTTAGCCGAAAGGCCGGTGACCGGGTCGCACCAGAACTGTTTGCGACTCGCGTCGTAAGCGTGATAGTACAGACCGTTGAGGGGGTTGCGCATCAGGTCATGCACAACCTGGAACATATGGAAGCTGTCCGAGCAGGCACGACGGTTGTGGAAGCTCAGCTCATACTGCATGTAGAACGGCTGCGCCATATACATGCCGTCGAGCCAGATCTGGTTGGGGTAGACGGCCTTGTGCCAAAACACGCCCTCTTTGGTACGCGGCTGGGTTTCGAGCTGACGATAGATGGTATCCATGGCGGCGCGATACTTGGGCTTGCCCACCAGGTCATAGAGCTTGTAGAGGGTCTTGCCCGCATTGACGTTATCGAGGTTGTACTCCTGCGGGTTGTAATGCTTGATGGTGCCGTCGTCCTGGACAAAGAAATCGATATAGTCGTCGGCAAAGGTCAGGTAGCGCTGCTCGCCCGTGATCTCGTACAGTTCGATGAGCGCCTTGATCATGCAGCCGTCGATATAGTTCCAGGTGTTCTCCTTACCGGCACGAATCTTTTCGATATTCCAAGCCGGCGCCTGCGGCGTAGAGGTTTCGATCAACTGCTCGATATAACGGTCCAGGATTTGATTGCAACCCATTGCTGTCCCCTCTGACGTTAATGATAGGTGAACGTTACCCCTAGTGTAACGCGAACGGGTAATATAGGGTGAACGTTAACCCTATATTCCCCGCAAACGGCAGACTTTTAGCGGCAAACGGCGGCTAAGCCCGCGGCGATGCGATGCGCCAGGCGCTCATAGCCGGCAGGACTGTAATGCAGACCGTCCGGCATATAGAGCTCGCGGTGCTCCGGCAAAAACGGGCTGATGCCGCTTTGCGCATACAGGTCAATCACCGGCACGGAGTAGCGGTCGCAGACTTCAAGCATCGCTCGCACGTAGGCGGCCTGCGTCAACCCCAGGTGGTTGAGCTCGTCGCTTGCCGGGATATCCTTCTCGTGCTTACCACTCGTCTTGCATGGCGTCATAAACACGAGCTTTGCCTGAGGTGAGCGCGCCGTGATGGTTCGGATCAGATAGTCGACCGCACCATAGAACTCATGCACATCGGTGCTGCCCAACTCGCCAAGCGGCACGTTGCGGCTAAAGTCGTTAACGCCGCCAAAGACAACATAGACATCGGCCGCATCGTCGATGCCGTCCAAGCGCTCGACAAATGAATCGCTGCGGTCGGCCTTGATGGCGATACGCGAACCCTTGATGCCAAAGTTCTCGACGACTGCACCTCCCAGCAACGCGCCCAGATGCGAAGTCCAAGAGATGTCGTTGCCGCCTGCGCCGCATCCGTTATCCCCCCATGTGGTCGAATCGCCAAAGCAGCAAATGGTCGATTCACTCAAGTTCTTCGTTTCCATAATCTTCTCCTCATCCGCCCATTGGCGGCCATACAGGTACGTACCGTTTATTTGCAGCATGCCGAGGGGCTATGCACGGTCGCATTTCGCAACGTGCGAATCGAGCCATTCGATATCCTCGACAAGATGTGTCACTCCCAGATGGTGTTCACCCGGACACACCTCGTGCCGCAGGCCATCTCTGCGACTCAGCAACTTGTAGGCATCGAGCACGATCTCGAGCTGTTCATCGACATTTTTCAGCCCGCGCGAACCGTTCAGATGATCTTCTTCGCAGCTCTGCACTAACAACGGGCGCGGCGCAATAAGCGAGGCAATATCGCCCATGTCGAGCAAGCGCCAAAGTCCGGGTGTGTAGTTGCAGCTGCAATTGCCGTTGAGGTGCAGCAGCGAATCATCGACACCGTACAGGTAGCCCGAGACAAACGTCTTACATACGCGTGGGTCGAGCGCCGCCAGATACAGCGTCATGTATCCGCCGCCCGAAAAGCCAAAACAGCCCAGGTCGTCCATGGCAATGTCGCCGCGCGCCTCTAGGTAATCGATCAGACGCATGTTATCCCAGGCGTTGAGACCCGCAACGGTAAGTCCCAGCGGCTCGGCCATGCGCGCCTGGTTTAGGCACGTGCCGCGCAGAAAGCTGTTCTCGTCATCGCCCTGGCCCTTCCAGTCACGACGGTATCCCCAACCGCGTGCGTCGGGGCAGACGGTCACGTAACCCATACGCGCCAAACGCAGACCGTAGTCGTAATTGAACTTACGCACAGCATCATCGACCGCCGGCACGCCCGTCACGCCCGCAACACTTGCGGCGCCTGCTCCCTGATGGCCATGCGGGCAGATATAGCAACACTTGCGGCCGTGTGCATCGAGCTTAGGCGACTGCGGCTCGAGCAGGTAGAACGGCATCCAAACATCGCGCTCGACCTGCAACATCGCATGGGTGCGCACGATGCCGCCGGCAACCCGCACGCGGCTGAGCTCACGAATCTCAATCGGGACGCGGTCCATAAGCGAAAGGCCCAAAACATCGTACAGACGAGTCCTGGTCGCAATCTTCCATGCCTCAAAATCTGCAGGAGTCTTGCCCGTAAAAGCAGCCGAACGCCCCTCGCGCTTCAGCCGGGCACGCAGCGCAGGTTCGTCTTCGCAGTACGTCTCGATGTGCACGGTGCGGCCGTTGGCAGACAGTTCAGCCGTCTCAACCGCATCACCGTCGCCGCCCTCGGGATCCCAGCCATCCCCACCGGCAAGCACCTGCTCGCGAGCGTACCCGGCGGCAGCCATCACATCGAGTTCATTCGCCCACGGCACCCAGCCGGTAGTATCACCCGCCGGCCCATGCAGAATCGCGCCAGCATACTGCACGCAGTTGTGTGCCGCCGGCTTATTCCAATCCCACCAGCCTTCGCGCTTGATATGTCGCCCCAGCCAGCAATCGATCAGCACAGTTTGCGCCCATTCGCGCCAAGGACGACCCAGGTAGACCGAATCCGGCGCCACGCCATCCGGAGCTGTAAACGAACAGCCGTGGAACACAAAGCCGTGCGGCTCGCCTTCGGGCGTCGACGCCGCCGTCACGTAGCCGTTCACGTCCATATCGCGGTTGAGCGAGCGAATCTCGCACCCCTCAAAGTAGGCACGCGCGCCGCCAAAGATAAAGTCGACATCGCCCTCGATCCGGCAACGTCGAAAATACTGGCGCCCCACCCGGCGCGGCGCATACTGTTTGGGTCCTATAAACCCGCCCGGTTTGGCCTCATGCGGCGGCAGCGGACCCAAAAACAGCGTGTCTTGGTGTCCCTTAATGCAGCAGGCATCGACAACCAGACGGTCGCCATCAGCATACAGGGCAATCGCTTGACCGACCTCGCGCCCATCGCCCGCATCGTTTTCGATCGTGAGGTTCTCGAGCCGTACGTCGTCGGCATCGACCAAAACGGTATAGGTCCTAAACGTGCCGAGCGTGCCGTCGACGCCCGAGCCGTCCTCCGAAGGCATCTTGGCACCCAGGCTGCCCACGATACGCACGCTGTCGGCCGTCTCTCCCTCAATCGTCACATGCGGGCGATGAATCTCGACCCGTTCGCGGTACTCACCCGGCTCGATATGGATTGTCACCGGCCGTCCGTCATTCGGACAGGATTCGTCAATTGCCTCCAAGGCCTTAGAGATACTGTGATATGCCCCCGCACGCTCGGGCGAAACCTCAAAAAATCGTCTCTCACTCATCATCAGTCACCGCGTCCTTTCGTCGTAGACCGTCTACGTTGCAGTTTCGGCATATAAAAAGTTCGCGCAATGGGTCGGGAAGGCCCTGCCCATCGCGCGCCACGACATACCGAATGTAATTGTTTAGGAGCAAACGCCTACGCACGGATAACCTTGTCGACGTTCTGGAGCTGCAGTTCCTCGCCGTCCTGGCCCTCGATCACCACATTTTGCAGGTCGAGTACCTTGACGTTTTGCGCGATGATGCCCTGGCGCACCATGGGCTCAACGCCGCAGGCCATGGCCGGGACAAAGGGCTCGGCATCCGGCGCGAAGGTCACGTGGACATCCTGGAACGTCAGGCGCGTCACTTTGCTCTCGGGCAGGCCCGTGATGTAAGCAGCAGCCGCGTGGCAGTTAGTAGCCTCGATATCACAAAACGTCGTGGCACCAAAGCCAGGTGTGCGGTCGTCGACGGGCAGTGCCTCGCGAGACTGCACGTAGTCGGTCTTGCCGTCCTTGTCGCAGAAGTAGAACGAGTTGACCACGAAGGGCGTAAGCACCTCGTCCATACGAATGTGCTCGAAGGTGATGCCCTCGTTAACGGCGTCCTTGCCGCGCCCGCGGCGGGTCTTGACGCGCAGGCCGCGGTCGGTGCGCTCAAAGAGGCACTTGCTCACGGTAAGGTCCTTGATGCCGCCGGCAGCCTCTGAACCCAGGACCACGGCGCCGTGACCATCGTGCATGTAGCAGTGAGAGATCAGCACGTCGTGTGTGGCGGGACGAAGCTCGGGCTCAATGCCCAGCTTGCCGCTCTTGATGGCGATGCAGTCGTCACCCACCGAGAACTGACAGCCAAGGATGCGGACAAAGCCGCAGCTCTCGGGATCGAAACCGTCGGTGTTGTGGGAGTTCTTGGGGCCCTCGATGGACAGGCAGAGCGCATCGACGTGCTCGCACAGGATGGGGTGGATGTTCCACGCCGGGCTGTTGCGGACGGTGAAGCCGGCAAGGCTCACGTTTTGGCACTCGGACAGGAAGATCATGCGCGGACGGGCGACCTCGCGGCCCTCCTCCGGGCGAAAGATGTTCTTAAAGTCCTTGTTCCACCAGTTGTCCTCGGCAAAATCGGTCTGACCGTCAATCGCGCCGCGACCATAGATGCACACGTCGTGCACGCCCAGACCCGTAAAGGTAGAACAGTAGGTCGAGAAGCTCTCCCCCTCCCAGCGGCCCAGGGGCAGCATATCGGTACCGGCATAACCGGCGCCCTCGTTGCCCGTGACCGTTCCCGGAATGTAGGCAAGCGCGGCACGATCGTGGCGGGCCAGCAGCACCGCTCCCTCGGCGAGCTCGATGTTGATATTGCTCTTAAGGAAGAGAGACTTGATGCGATAACTACCGGCGGGGATCAGCACGCGGCCACCCTTGGGGCAGGCCATGATGGCAGCCTGGATGTTGGTGGTGTCATCATGCTCGGCATCGCCCTTGGCGCCACAGTCGCGAACGTTGATGGTAAAGGGCTCAGCCGGCGTGGTGACACCTACGCTCAGCTCACGCTCGCCACAGACAAAACGGACCAGGTTGCGCTTGCCGGGGGTCAGGCCGTCGACATAGGTCTCGACCGTATTCGTGGTACCGGCGGGCTCGTCGTTGACAAAGATCTCCCACGTATCGGCGCAGGTAAAGTAACCGCCGTCGTCAAGCTCGATAACCGCCGCGCGCGCGTTGCGCCAGATAACGTTCGTCTCCATGGGTTTCTCCCTCAAAAAGATGCTCTAAAGGCAAATTGTACGCTGTTGAAAAAGGGCCGTGCCTGCCGGCGGAATTCCGGTGGCACGGCCCTGTGATTTGGACGATATGTCGGCCTTACTCGGCGGGAGTTACGCTACCGTCCTGGAAGCCAACGTTGTTGTGGGCAAAGCAGTCCTCGTACTTAAAGCCGGAGAGCTCCTCGCAAAGCGCCTTGACCTCGGGCTTGACGTCGGCCATCTTGCCACCCTCCTTGACTCGGTGAATCTCGTCGCAAAGGACGTCGCACTGCTCCTTGTCGATCTTGATGCCGCGGGCAAGGACGGCCGCAAGCAGGAAGAAGCCGGCGCAGCCGATGATCATGTAGCCGCAGATATACAGAGGCACGGTAGCGGGCTGGGTCACGGCGTCGCTATTGCCGGCGGTCTGAATGAAGCCGGAGGCAGCAAGGACGATAGCCCACACGTTGACGGCGATAGCCTGGGCGATCTGCTGGCAGAGCTGCTGCGCGGAGCTGTAGATGCCCTCGCGACGACGCAGGGTGATGAGCTCATCGACATCGGGGATGTAGTTGAGCAGAACATCGGGCAGGTACTGGAAGCCGACGTAGAAGAACTTCCAGATGGCGAAGATGATGGGGTAGGCGATCATGGCGATGGCGACCGTGGAGGTGCCATTGATCTGACCAAAGGCGAAGTAGTTGTAGGCGATGATGCACGCAGCGCAACCGACGTTGGCCAGGTACCAAGACTTGTGGAAGCCCTTCTTGGCCATGAGAGCGACCCAGATGGCGGTGCAGACGATAGCGACGACCTTGCCAGGCATCTCCATCACGGACTCGTAGGACTTAGGAATCTGCAGGCAGTAGACGATGAAGAAGGACAGGCAGGCAGACCAGCAGGCAGCAGCGAGCTTCGTGGAGACCTGTGCGTACAGGACCTTGCGGAAGGACTTGTTGCGGAAGGTGGAGATTACGTCGATGAAGAACTTCTTGATACCCTCGCCGACGCTCTCGATCTTCTCCTGAGCGACCTCCTCGGGGGTGTGCTCCCACGTGGACAGGTACACGCAGAGCAGCGAGATTGCCATGACCGAAGCGTTGATCGTAGCGATGATGAAGTAGCTGAACGGGTTGGTCTCGCCGAAGGTGCCAAAGCCGAAGCCCACAAGTGCAGCCATCAGGAAGCCGGCGGCGTTACCAAAGAGATGCTTGTAGCCGGTGAGGTACGTACGCTCCTTGAAGTCGTCGGTCATCTCGATGGTAAGCGGCGACAGGTTGGCGGTGCAGAACGTATACGCGACGTTGTAGATCAGGTACAGCACAAAGTAGTACGGGAAGCCAAACGGCGTAGCCACGAAGATGAGCGGCTCGGCGATCATCATCGGGATGGCCAGCAAGATCCAGAAACGACGACGACCAAAGATGCGGCCAATCTTGGTGGCATAGAAGTTATCGGCCACAAAGCCCATCAGCGGGCAAAGAATAGCGTTGACATAGATGGCAAACGAGCTGATCAGTGCAGCCTCGCCTGCGGACAGGCCACACTCCGTGGACAGGAACAGCACCATGTAGCTGTGCGTAAAGGTCAGGGCACCGGAATTGAGCATACCGCCCATACCAAAGCCCAAGCGCGTCCAGAATGTGATCTTACGCTTTTTTCCGATCTTATTAGTCATCGAGCTCCCTCTCTTTTCTCGATTGTCTTGCAGCAAGACATTGGAGTCCACACTGACATCTGTCTGCCCAGCGTTCAGGGTGAACGTTTAGTTAGATTATGCGCGATTGCTTATGACAGGTGAACGTTCACTTGAATAATATCCTTGAACGGTCGATTTTTACCGCTGAACGGACACAATTGAGATCCTCACACCTATTTTCTGCTGGTAAGGGTGCCATGCTGGACAGCCATGAGATAGGTGAACGTTTATCAGATTTTCCAACATATTCACTTAACCACGAAACGAAAAAGCCCCGCCGGGAACACTCCCGATGGGGCCGGTGACATCTCGCTATGCTTGGGCGCACTTGCCGCTACAAGCAGACGCCGTCCTTCCAGATACTGATCTCGTGACAGCCACGGCGCTCAGCACTCGTGAGCTTACCGCTCGCCGTCTCCAGCACCAGCTGGTACAGATCGTGGGCAGCCTCGTCGAGCGTACGCTCACCCGTGGCAATCACGCCAGCGTTAAAGTCCATCCAGTTGGCCTTGTGGTCGCACAAACGCTGATTGGTGAACACCTTGAGGGTAGGCGCCGGCGCGCCAAACGGTGTGCCGCGGCCGGTCGAGAACAGAATCACGTGGCAGCCGGCAGCCGTCAACGCCGTGGTGGATACCATGTCGTTGCCCGGACCGCACAGCATGTTCAGGCCGTGTTTATTTGCCTGGCCGGCATACGGCAGCACGTCGACGATGGGGGCAGATCCGCCCTTTTGCACGCAGCCGCAGCTCTTGTCCTCGAGCGTGGTAATACCGCCGTCCTTGTTGCCGGGACTCGGGTTCTCATAAACGACCTCGCCGTGGCTAATAAAGTAGTCCTTAAATCCATTGAGCATGTCGGAGGCAGCGTTAAAGACCTGCTCGTTCTCGCAACGGTCGAGCAGGATGCTCTCCGCGCCAAACATCTCGGGCACCTCGGTAAGCACCGACGTGCCGCCACGGGCGACGACCATATCGCTCACGCGACCGATCGTGGGGTTGGCGGTAATGCCCGAAAGACCGTCGGAGCCGCCACACTTAAGACCAATGACCAGCTCGGAGGCCGGAATGGGCTCGCGCTTGGACTGCTTTGCCAGGTCTGCCAGCTCGGCCAGAATCTTGTGGCCCTCGATTTGCTCGTCGGCTACATCCTGGCAGGTGAGAAAACGAACGCGCTCGTGATCGAAGTCACCGAGCTCGTCGAGCACCTGCTGATGCGTGCAGTTCTCGCAACCGAGCGACAGGAACAGCACGCCCGCGGCATTTGCGTGACGCGACAGTGCCACCAGCAGACGACGGGTCTGGGCATGGTCGGCGCCGGTCTGCGAGCAACCGAACGGATGCGGGAAGTAGTAGACGCCCTCCAGCGAGCCATCGACCAGATCCTGGGCCTGCTCGCACATGGCACGGGCGACTTCGTTGACACAGCCGACCGTGGGGATGATCCACAGCTCGTTGCGCGTCGCGGCACGACCGTCGGCGCGGCGGAACCCCTTAAAGGTCTCGGGCTCAACCGGCTCAACGACCGGATGTGTGGGGTTGTAGGTATACTCGACCTCGCCCGAAAGGTTGGTCTTCACATTGTGCGTGTGGAGCCACTGACCGGGCTGGACATCGCCCGTCACATGACCGATAGGAAGGCCGTACTTAATGACGTCCTCGCCGGCGGCAATCGAGCGCACAGCCATCTTGTGGCCTTGCGGAATATCCTCTGCGGCCACGACCTCGCCCACCCCGGGAACCGCGACGGCAGTGCCCTTGGCAAGCGGCGACAGCGCAACGATCACGTTATCGGCCGGATTGATCTGGATAGTATTCATTACAAATGGTCCTAACCCTACAGGTTGAGCAGAAGTCGAGACGCGGGCACGCCGTCCCGCGCCCGCGTCTGCGCCGGAAATTTACGCCTGAGCGTTGGCGAAGGCCTGCTTGGCGCCCTCGGCACGCACGACAGCGAGCGCGCTGACGACAAACTCCTCAAGACCTGCGATCTGCGTAAGGTCCTCGCCCCACATCTGCTCGTTGGTGAGCACGTCGTGCACCAGCTGGGCATCGTCGGCGCCGGCATGGGCGGCGTAGAAGTCGAGCACGAAGGCGTCGTCCTGAGCGGTGTACTCGGTGCCGTCGGAGCGACGCAGGTGCAGGCCGTCGCCCTCGCGGGACACGAGCTCCTGCGTGTAGAAGGAGATGAGCGTAGCGAGGCTCGTCGCCAGGCACTTGGGCAGGTTGCCGGTCTCGGCAACGTAGTCCTTGAGCGTGGGCAGGTCACGAGCGCGCCACTTAGCCGTGGAGTTGAGGCAGATGGAGAGCAGCGCATGATCAATAAACGGGTTGTCGAAGCGGTTTTCGACGGCGGCGGCAAAGGCCTTGCAGTCCTCGACATCCAAGTCGGCGGCAAGCGTCGGAATGACCTCGTCGTAGAGCATGGTGTTCATGAAGCCGCGAATGGTCTCGTCATGCATGCAGTCGCGCACGATATCAAAGCCGGCAACCCAGGAACCCGGAACGAAGGCGGTATGGGCACCGTTGAGGATGCGGACCTTGCGCTTTTTGTACGGGGTGACGTCGGGAGTCACAAAGACACCCGGAAGACCAGCCTTCACAAAGGGAAGCTTCTCGGCAAGCGACTCGTCGCCCTGGATGCCCCACATCTGGAAGGGCTCGCGCACGGCCAGGAAGGGATCCTCGTAGCCCAGACGCTCGGCAACCGCCGCGGCCTCCTTAGGATCGCGGATGCGGCCGGGGACGATGGTGTCGACGAGCGTGGTGCAGACGGTGCAGTCGTTAGCCATCCACTGCGCAAACTCGTCCTCCCAGCCCCAGTCGCTCACATACTGGTTCATGATGCGCAGCAACTCCTCGCCGTTGTGATCGATGAGCTCGCAGGCGAGGACGATGACGCCCGGCTTACCGGCAGCCCAGCGGGTGTGGAGCACCTGGGCAAGCTTGGCGGGGAAGCTCGCGGGTGGCATGTCGTCGGCCTTGCAGGACGGGTCATAGGCGATACCGGCCTCGGTGGTGTTGGAGACGATGATCTCTAGGTCGTCGGAGACGGCGACCTCCATCATGGCGCGGTAGTCGTCCTCACGATACGGGTTAAGGCAGCGGCTGCAGGCGCTGATCACGCGGGACTCGTCAACCGTGTTGCCGTTCTCCTTGCCGCGCACCAGCACGGTGTACAGGTCGTCCTGGGCATTGATACCGTCGGCAAAGCCAAAGGCACCGTTGATGGGCTGCACCATGACGACCTTGCCGTTCCAGCCGGTGGCCTCGTTGCCCATGTCAAAGAAACGGTCGACGAAGGCGCGCAGGAAATTGCCCTCGCCAAACTGCAGAACCTTCTCGGGAGCATCCTTGGGCAGCAAATAGCCCTTGTAGCCGATCGTCTCGAGCGCATCGTAGCTGATGTTCTCCATCTGTGTCTCTCCTTAGATAGCTGTTAGCGTGCAAGCAAAACGGGGGCGCCGCGTGTGGCAACGGCGTTCCCGAGTTCGATGTGATTCGATGCAGGCTTATGCCTCGACGGTGTCCAAATCAAAGCCAAAGTAGCGGACCGCGTTGTTGTAGCTGATGTCGCGCACGATACTGCCCAGCAGCTCCATGTCGGCCGGGTACTTGCCCTGCTCGACCCACTCGCCGATCACGCTGCACAGCACGCGACGGAAGTACTCGTGGCGCGGATAGGACAGGAAAGAGCGGGAGTCGGTAAGCATGCCCACAAAGTTGCCCAGCACGCCCTCGTTAGCCAGAGCCGTGAGTTGCTCGCGCATGCCGACCTCGTTGTCGTTGAACCACCAGGCGGAGCCGTTCTGGATCTTACCGGCGGTCGGAGCCTCCTGGAAGCAGCCCATGACGGTATCGATCATGGTGTTATCGATGGGGTTCAGGCTGTACAGGATGGTCTTGGGCAGGCCGCAGGTCTCCTGGATGGAGTTGAGGAAATCGGCGAGCTGGTCGGACGGCGTGTAGTTGGAGATGCAGTCGTAGCCGGTGTCGGGACCGAGCTTGGCGAACATGGCGCGGTTGTTGTCGCGCTTGCAGCCAAAGTGCAGCTGCATGGCCCAGCCCAGACGGACATACTCGCCGGCAACGAACTGCATAAAGGCAGTCTTGTACTTGAGGACCTCTTCCTCGGTAAGCGGCTCGGCAGCCAGACCCTTGGCAAAGATAGCCTCGATCTCGTCGGCGGTAGCCGGGACGTACATAACGTAGTCGAGTGCGTGGTCGGAGGCGCGGCAGCCCAGCTCGTGAGCAA
Organism: Collinsella aerofaciens; assembly: GCA_047014445.1. Lineage (GTDB taxonomy): Bacteria > Actinomycetota > Coriobacteriia > Coriobacteriales > Coriobacteriaceae > Collinsella > Collinsella aerofaciens_BX. The sequence continues at coordinate 70,022 of JBKXPS010000002.1, forward strand.
CGTCGTAGCGCTTGGAAATGGCAGCCTTCATGCCCTCAAAGTCGCTGACCTCAACGCCGGCAACCTCGGAAAGGTGCTTGCAGTAGTCGGCAAACTCCTGGCCGCGCTCGATGCGCAAAGCGGCATCGGGGCGCATGGCGGGAACGACCTGAACGTCAAAGCTGTCGTCGGCGGCAATCTTCTTGTGCCACTCAAAGCTGTCGGCGGGGTCGTCGGTAGTGCAGATCATGCGGACGTTGGACTGCTTGATCAGGTTACGGCAGGTAAAGCTAGCCTCAGCGAGCTTGGCGTTGGCAAGGTCCCAGACCTCCTGGGCAGTCTTGCCGTTGAGGACGCCCTCGTAGCCAAAGTAGCGCTTAAGCTCCAGGTGGCTCCACTCAAAGACGGGGTTGCCAACGCAGCGACCCAGGGTCTCGGCCCACTTTTGGAACTTCTCGCGAGCAGGGGCGTCGCCAGTGATAAAACGCTCGTCGACGCCGTTGGCACGCATCAGGCGCCACTTGTAGTGGTCGCCGCCCAGCCAAACCTCGGTGATGTTCTCGAAACGCTTGTCCTCCCAAATCTCCTTAGGAGAAATGTGGCAGTGATAGTCGACGATGGGCATGCCCTCGGCAAAGTTGTGGAACAGCTCCTCGCCGGTCTTGGTGCTCAGCAGGAAATCCTGATCGTCCATAAAGTTTTTCATCAAACAGCCCCTTTGCTGGCAAGGCGGGCGCACGGCGCGCTCGTTATCCTTTAGGTGAACGTTCACTATACTAATCCATTGCACCTCAAAAGGTGAACGTTCACCTAACCACCACGGGGTGAACGGTAGATTTTGCCCGTTCAACGGTTGCTGGGGATGTGACTTGCATGTATTGCGGACTGGTTGGCGTCCCCGAACACCGAACTTGAGCGCTTTTGCTCAGGTGGGTCATGTCCCGACGTACATTTTTGGGAGTATTCAGCATTAGAGCGCGCCGTGCGCCATCCTCAGCGTCCTATTTGGAACGCAGATAGCGCCCGATCGGCATAAAAAGTGCCCCCGATGGCAAATTACGCCATCGGGGGCACTTAAAACAGTCGTTCTGCACCTCATTCAGGGCATGCCAATGCTGAATACTCCCAAAAATGCACGTCGCAAGAGGGGGTACCTGCTCAATCGGCTAAATACCCGCAAGTTCGCAGTAGCGGTCGACATTGCTGGCAAATACCATCTCGACAGCACCCTTCTGGACGGGCACCGTCGGGGTCCTTCCCCACAGCAGATAATCGCCCAGCGTCTTAGCGCCGCGATACGCCAGGCTCGTCGGGTCCTTATAGACAATATTGGTAAAGATACCGCGGCGCAAGGCCAGAGCACTTTCGGGAAACAGGTCGTTGCCGATCACCATGACCCGACCGGCCTTGCCGGTCGAGACGAGCGCGTCGGCAACCACTTCGGAACCAACGGCAAAAACGCTACAGATAAGTTCGGGGGCGTCCGGCGCACTCAAGCGCTTTTCGAGCTCATACTCGAGTTGTTTGACTTGCGCATGGGCACCTGCAAGATCCTCAACCTGCCATGGAATATCACGTTCGCGCAGGTAATTGTGGAAGGCGCGGGCGGTTAGATAGTGCGAATCGGTATATGGGTCGCCTGTCAAAAGGAGCACGCGGGCGTCGGCCCCAGAAGCATGGACCAGGTTTGCCGCCTGCTCGGCCATAAGGCTGCCTGCCGTCGAATAATCGGCCAAGCTCGCACCCAAACGATTCAAATGCGGACGGTCGCCGTCGACAAGCTCAATCGTCACGCCCGCCTCGGCGATCTGCCCCAAAAGCTCAGTCGCACGATCGTCGCCCGGCGCATAGGCGAGCAAGCCATCAATCTTCTCGCCCACCTGCAGACGCTCGTCGATTTGCTCGAGTGCATCAGCGTAGCCGCCCACGCCAAATTCAACGCGCTCAACCGTAATGCCCCGGTCGATGACCTCCTGTTCAAAGCGATTGCAGCCTTCCCACAGGTAACGGAAAAAGTACGCTCCCTCGCGCGATGCGCGGGGCAGGCAAAACACCAGATTGATATCCTTGCGGCGCAGGCTTGAGGCACTTGTGTTGCGGTGATAGCCCATGGCCTCGGCCTTAGCGTTCACCTTGGCGCGCACGGATTCGCTCACGCCGGCCTTTCCCGTCAGAGCCTTGTGCACGGTATTGATGGAAACGCCAAGCTCGGCGGCTATGTCCTTCATGGTTACGCGAGCGCTCATGCGGTTACTCCGTTATAGATAAGTTGCCAATTAATAGTCCAGTTAACGATACCCCAAAAATACTCTTCGACTCGCCGTGCTCTCCCTCAAATGCACAAAGCGCCCCGCGAACGGATGCTCGCGAGGCGCTTAGATGTCTGGGCCTTACTTGATTCCGCGGCCCAAGTCTTCGGCGATTTTGTCCACGCCCTTAAGTGCGGCGCACGTCTTTTTGTTGGAGCAATGCCCCGTGCAAACGCCACCCTGAGCGCAGTCGGCGCAGGTGCCCTTGCGGTAGATGCGCACGCACACGGCGACAAACGCAACGCCGATAACAGCCAGTACAACAATATCGATAGGTGCCATAGCAAGCCTCCTCTAGTTAACCAGCACTTACTTTACCCCATTCTCCACCTACCAAATAGGGACAGGTTTATTTTGGTCGGTTTTATCTGCGGAAACGCCACATCTTACTTCTGGAGCAAAGCAATCTGTCCCCCATTGCGTCAAAAAGCCCGAGTGTCACTGAGACACCCGGGCTCGTGGAAAGGGGTTGATCCTTATTCGGACTTAGGCGGAAACTGCAGCGGAAGCAGTGTTGGTCTCGTCCTCGTCGGTCCAAGCGTGCTTGGGCATAGGACGGAAAATCTGGAAGAGCATCGCGACCAGCAGCACGATAGCCACAACCGTCCAGAAGCCAAACTGCCCAAGGACAAGCAGGTTATAGAACTGGTTGATGAACAGGCCGATCACCCAAGCGAAGGCGCACTCGTAGCCGAGGGCAATCGCGGTCCACTTGCCGGAATCCATCTGGTTGCGGATGGTACCCATAGCGGCAAAGCACGGAGCGCACAGCAGGTTGAACGCGCCGAAGGCAACGCAGGCGCCCATGGTGGGGAACATGCCGGCAAACGCGGTCCACAGGCTCGGGTCGGTCTCGCCCGCGTCGGCGACGGACAGCAGCGAGCCGGCGGTGGCGACGACGTTCTCCTTGGCGACGAGGCCAGAGACAGTCAGCGCGGTTGCCTGCCAGGTGCTAAAGCCGAGCGGGGCGAAGATCCAAGCGACCAGATTGCCCAGCATGGCGAGCACGGAGTAGTCCATGAACTCCTCGGGGATGCCGTCCATCGCAGGCAGGAAGCCAAAGGAGCCGTTGTAGCTACCAAAGTTGGAGAGGAACCAAACCACGACGGTGGACGCGAAGATGACCGTGCCGGCCTTCTTGATAAAGGCCCAGCAGCGCTCCCACACGTGCAGCGCCCAAGAGCGGATCGCCGGGAAGTGGTAAGCAGGAAGCTCCATAACAAACGGCGTCGGGCGACCGGCGAAGAGCTTGGTCTTCTTGAGCATGAGGCCCGAGGCGATGACGGCAAAGACGCCCAGGAAGTAGAAGAGCGGGCTGATCCACGCGGCGGTGGTGGAAGAATCGCCGATGATGGAACCCATGAGCAGGGCGATGATCGGCAGCTTAGCGCCACAGGGAATGAACGTGGTGGTCATGACCGTCATGCGGCGGTCCTTCTCGTTCTCGATGGTCTTGGTAGCCATGACGCCGGGGACGCCGCAGCCCGAGGACACGAGCATGGGGATAAAGGACTTACCGGACAGGCCAAAGCGGCGGAACACGCGGTCCATGATGAAGGCGACGCGGGCCATGTAGCCGCAGTCCTCCAGGAAGGACAGCATGACGAACAGCAGGAACATCTGCGGCACAAAGCCGAAGATGGCGCCCAGACCGCCGACGATACCGTCACAGACGAGCGAATCGACCAGGCCACCGTCCTCGGTGCCGCCCGCCACGAGGGCGTCGTGAACCATGGTGGTAATACCCGGAACATACGGGCCATACTCCGCCGGGTCAACCGAATCGGCAGCATCGCCCGCAGCTTCGATGGCTGCATCGTAGGCGTCGCGGCCCTGGCCGAGCACATACCAACCGTCGGTACCAAAGAGCTGATCGTTGGTGAAGTCGGTCACCGTGCCGCCCAAGGTAGAAACGGCGATGTAGTACACGCAGAACATGATGACCACAAAGATCGGCAGGCCCAGGATACGGTTGGTAACCACACGGTCGATCTTCTCGGAGGTGCTCATCTTTGCCGGAGCCTTGGTGAGGCACTCGTCAATGATGTGGGCAATCACGCCGTAACGCTCGCCGGTGATGATGGACTCGGCGTCATCGTCGCAGTCCTGCTCGCACTGAGCGACCAGACCTTCGACGCGAGCGGCCTTCTCCTTGGTGAGGTTGATGAGCTTGCAGGCGTCCGCATCGCGCTCGAACAGCTTGACAGCGTAGTAGCGGCGCTTGTTGGCGGGAACGCTCGCCGGCAGATTGTTCTCGATGTGGTCCAGAACGTCCTCGATGGAGGAATCGAACTTGTGCTCCGGCACCTGGCCCTTGGAAGCAGCGGACTTCTTGACCTGCTCGAACAGCTCCTTGATGCCCTTGTTCTTAAGGGCCGAGATCATCATGACCGGACAACCGAGCTTCTTGGAGAGCTTGTCCGTGTCGATCTTATCGCCGTTCTTCTCGACCAGGTCGGCCATGTTGAGGGCAACGACCACGGGCAGGCCGGTCTCGATAACCTGAAGCGCCAGGTACAGGTTACGCTCGAGGTTGGTGGCATCGACGACTTGGACGACGACATCGGGCTCGCCGCTCATGAGGTAATCGCGCGAGCATTGCTCCTCGGGGCTGTAGGGGGAAAGCGAGTAGATGCCAGGGAGGTCCGTAATGGTAACGTTCTTGTCGCTTAGGAGCTTGGCTTCCTTTTTCTCAACCGTGACGCCGGGCCAGTTGCCAACGTAGCCGTTGGCGCCGGTGATCAGGTTGAAAAGCGTGGTCTTGCCGCAGTTGGGGTTACCCGCCAGCGCGACATGGATCTGAGAGTCCGCCATTCAATCCTTCTTCCTTGTGTGCCCGCGCTGCTTTCTCCGCGCAGGCTGGATAATGTGCTTCAAAGATGCTGCATTAAGTTAGAAAAACCTAACTTTATCTGCAGAAATATGCGCGGCGAGTCCTTACTGGACCTCGACGACGGCGGCCTCCTCCTTGCGGATGGAAAGCTCGTAGCCGCGCACGTTGATCTCGACCGGATCACCGAGCGGTGCAACCTTCACGACCTTGAACGAAGTGCCCTTGATGAGCCCCAGGTCCATAAGGTGGCGGCGAAGCGCACCCTCACCGTGAAGCTTGACGATGGTGGAGCTCTCGCCCACCTTAACGTCACCCAACGTCTTCATCCTCTTGTCCCCCTTTCGGTTTTTATGAAATGCTGCGGACTAACCGACGGTCATGATGTGCATGGCAACCTTGGAATCGATACCAAAGCGTGCGCCCAGCACCGTGACGATGATATTGGCGCCACTCGAGCTCACCACGTGAATTTCGCTGCCCTCGACAAAGCCGAGGTCCTTGAGGTGGTGCTTCATGTCCTCATTGCCCTTTACACGAGACACGCGCACGGTTTCGCCCGCTTTTACCATCGAAAGCGGCATGGCCGGCATCTGCGGTCCGCAAGACATGAGTGGCTCCTAACGTCAGTTCGTCCTCAACATCGACGCGATAAAAGTTAACCACGTCTATGTTCGCTTTAGTAAACTAGCACGTGGTTAACTTTTTGGAAAGGGTCCCCATTCAGATTTCGAAAAAGTTTCCTATACGAAACAAAAGAGGCACCGCAAAGACCATCTCTTTGCGGTGCCTTGTCATACCAATTTATGCAACAAAGGGGACTGTCCCCTTTGTTGCATTGTTGAGATTAGAGCGAGAGGTTTCTGATCGACGTGACGCAGGAGGCCTCATCCACGCCCGAAACGCGGAACACGATGTCCTCGCCGCACTCGCCATAGAGAGCCATGAGGCCCATAACGTCGCGACCGTCGGTATGGCGGTCGCCGATGCTGACCGACACGTCGCTACGATGCTTGGCAATGATGTCATAGAGCAGCGCAACCGGGCGGGCATGCAGTCCCAACGGATCTTTAATCGTCTTTGTAAACTCGACCATGTCCCCTCCCGCGACGTCGTACATTCGGCCGGCAAAACCCAGCCATGTGGTAGTTATTGTAGCGTTAGATGCTTGTTGAGGGCGCCTCCGGATACCCCGTGGTCAAAAAGTGGCAAATATGAGTACTGTCACAAATTTAGTAGCAGCAAAATCGAGAGCAAATTGCCTAGCTTGAGCGATTCGAAGAGGGTGAAAGCCGTCAAACGCCCTTTAAAGGGAGTTAGATAAATCGATTTTGAGCCCATTTTCGCTCAGAGCAGGCCGAAAAATATGACACCTCTTTTGCAACAGTACTCATATTTAGCATTTTTTGACCACGGGGTCCAAAACCATGCCCCAAAACACAAAAGGAGGGGCCTCGTAAGGCCCCTCCTTAGGAAAGGGAATCGATTTATTCCACAGCCGTAGATTAATCCTAGCCGCTACTCCATCATATCGAGGACGGAAGGGCGAAGCTCGTTCTCGGCGGCCTCGGGATCGGTCTCGCGCAGGCGGTTGATGTAGCGGTTGTACCACATCACGGCAAGGCCCAGGAAGACAACCACGCCGCCAACGTTGTAGACCAGCGTCAGCCACAGCGGCTGATCGAGCGGAATGGTGCCGCAGATAAGCACGAAGCAGAAGACCACAAGCAGGAATGCAGCAACGACCAGACCGAAGGTACGCGAGCCCATGCGGAAGTCACGGGGAGCGGTGTCGAAGTTCTTGCGCAGCATAAAGTAGGCAAGCAAAATCAGCAGCGGTGGGAGCAGAGCGGTGGCAGCAGTCATGTTGGTGACGATCATGAGCAGGTCGTCGAGGTTACCGGAGCCCAGGGCCGGAATGATCAGGATGGGGACGACGATGGCGAACTGCAGCCAAGCGGCGCGGGCGGGAATGCCGTGCTCGTTGAGCTCGACGATCTTGCTACCAAAGACGCCCTTGGGGATCTCGGTGAAGAAAACCTTGATGGGAGCAGAGGTCCACATCATGAGGGAGCCCAGCGTGGCGGCGAGAAGGATCAAGCCGATGGCGCGCGTAGACACTTCCATGGGAATGCCAAAGTGGGCAAAGACAGCGCCGAATACGTCGAAGATACCGGTGGAGATGGCAACGCCGCCCTCGGGGATGAACAGGTTAACCAGCAGCGAAGCGCCTGCATACAGAAGGCCGATGGTCAGGCCGGCGATAACGACGGTGCGCACGAAGGCCTTGACGCCACCCTTAAGGTCGTTAAGGAACACGCCGACAGACTCAGCGCCGCCAACGCCCTGGATGATCCAGGCAAGCGTACCGAAGAAGCCCCACGCAGTTGCGAAGTTGCTCATGTCGGGAGCCATGTTAGCGGGAGTAGGAGCCGTAGCGAACTCAACGCCGCCAAAGGCAGCAGCCAGGGACAGCAGGATGAACACGGCGGTCAGGCCGAGAGCCGCGGTCGAACCGAAGGAGGAAATGGAACCGATCCACTTAGCGCCCTTGGTCGAAACCCACGTGGCGATAGCAAAGACGACGATCTCGATAATGGTGATCCACAGCTGCGAAAGCTCGGCGTTGGCACCAAAGAACACGTAGCTCGCGTAGATGATGACGTTGGGCAGGACGGACGCAAAGAAGAACAGGTTAACGAACCAGTAGCTAAATGCCGTCAGGAACGCCCAGCGACCACCCATCGAGGTCTTAACCCATGCGTACACGCCAGACTCGGAGTCCTTGTTGAGGCCGACGAACTCGGCGGTAACCAGGGTATAGGGGACAAAGTACAAAAGCGTGGCGAAAAAGAACGACGGCGCTGCTGCCAAGCCGATGGCCGCGTTGTTGTTGATGATGTTCTTGATACCGAACACGGCGGCGACCGTCATGCCCAGCAGAGCGAACGAACCAATCGTTCCTCGTTTTTCAGAGCTCATAAGCCCTCCCAATCATCTGTTAAATGTCATCTAAAACCGTCCGAGCTGCAAGTGCAATCGCGGACGGCGCACCTGCTAAGGGGAATGGGGAAAAGGGAGTCAACAAAGCCATTCCCCTTAACGGCACGAAGCAAACGTCCAAACGGACGAATACTACTTGTTGGGGAAGGAATAACCTTCGACCGTCACGTGCAGCACCACGACGCGGGGATCCGCGGCATCGGCCACGACACGGTAGGCCTCGTCAATTTCGACGACGGCAACGCCGCCGGCGGGAATCGTCACGGTCTCCCCCGTACCCTCAAAGCGCTCGCGATCGTCGATATCACTGTAAGCGCGTGTACAGGTAAGATCGGCCTTGGAAGCCACCTCGACGGTCAGATCGCCGTCGAGCGGGGCGAGCACGGCATGGTAGCGACGGTGACCGACCAGATCGGCAGTAGCCGCCTCGTGGGCGTTCACCCACCAATACACCAGTGAGTCGCCGATAGAGTACGCCACATCGTGCTGCAGTTCAGAAACGCCGTCGAGTGCCTGGCCGGTACGCATCCACTTCTTGACGGACTTCATCTGGGCGTCGAAATCGGCACGCGAGTTAAAAACATGCATGACTTATGCCTCCTTAATGGGCGCCAGCGCCTGAGCCAAATCGGCAGACGTCAGCGGTCGCAGGGACACCTCAAAGCTGAAGCTCTCAAAACGGGTGCGATAGGAATCGAGCACCTCGGAACCCCAAGAGTTCGAGCCAAGGCCGAGCAGCTGGTCGTTGATGTTGACCGTAACCGTGTCGCCCGGGACAAGATCGTAGACATGCTTGGCGTTATCGATAGCCTCGCAGCTATAGGGCCATGCCGAGAACGAGAACGGGTTGGAAGCGGCGTCGGCTGGACGGGTTACCAGCACGCCGTCACCGTGGCTAGAGCGCAGGGCAACCCAGCGGGTGCCCTCGCGGTTGGCGCAGTCCTGAGGCATAACGTAGGGCGTGAACATCTCGTCGACCGTAGTGCGGTAATGACCGACCGGGTTGGCGCGCAGCGAATCCGGATAGTTCTCGCCCGGGCCGTGGCCATACCACTCGACGGCACGATCACAACCGGGAACCTCGAAGGAGATGCCGATGCGCGGGATAATGTCCGAATAGTCGCCGTAGGGCTCGCCGGAAACCTTGAGGTCGACGCGACCGCTCGGAAGCACGGTGTAGACGAGCTCGACGCGCATGCCGAACGCGCGGACGGGAGGAGCGATACGCTGGCTCACGGTAACGACGACCGCATTGCCGTCCTGCTTCCAAGAAACCTTGCGGGTGGACGTCTGCATCACATCGATGAAGTTGTCCTTCCACAGGGAGTCATACTCTTGGGCGTGGTTGTCGACGAGCGGATGCCAAAAACCAACCTGGGGACCGGAGGTCATGACGTCGCGGCCGGATGCCTTCCACTCGCTCACGGTGCCGTTGACTTTGCTGAAGGTCAGCTCGCCGTTGAGGGAGTGAATGCGAATCTCCTGCTCGGTCTCCTCGACCGTAAGCTCGGGACGAGTAGGAGCCGCGATGGCCGGCGCCGGATGGTTTGCGATGGCAAACTGGCTTGCACCCAGTTGGAACATCGGCTCGCACCAGGCGTGAGCAGCCATGGTGTAGGCGTGCACGGTCAGCAGGGTCTCGCCCACCGCGGCCTCGCGAATCACCAGCGGAAGCTGGACGGACTCGCCGGGGGCAACCGCGCCGGGCACGAGCGTCTTGCGGCAGACCACGTCGCCGTCCACCAGGGTCTCGGCCGACAGGCAAACATCCTCGAGGGTGGTAAACCAACGCTTGTTGGTGACGGTCAGCTCGCCCGCCTCGGCGTCATAAGCCATGCGGACCGGGCAGATGACCTGGCCGTACTCGGTAAGGCCCGGGCTCGGCTGCTGCCAAGGGAACACCATGCCATCGATGCAGAAGTTGCTGTTGTTGGGGTAATCGCCGTTGTCGCCGCCATACATGTCGTAGGCAACGCCGTCCTCGGTCACAGCAGCCAGACCGTGGTCGCACCATTCCCAAATAAACTGGCCTTGGATGCAATCCCAACGATCGAAGACCTCCTGGTACTCAGACAGGCCTCCAGGACCGTTGCCCATGGAGTGGCCGTACTCGCAGTTGATGCGCGGCTTGGGGAACGGATGCTCGCCAAAGTCGTTCATCTGCGACACGCGGGAGTACATGGTGGAAATGACGTCGACGGTATCGGCGTTGCGATCCTCCTCGTAGTGGACCGGACGACCGTCGAGCTCGTGAGCTTTGGCGTACATCGCGCGGATGTTGCAGCCATAGCCGCTCTCGTTGCCCATCGACCACATGATGATGCACGCGTGGTTGCGCTCCTGCATCACCAGGCGCTCAACACGGTCAACGTAAGCCGGCTCCCAGGCGGGGTCGTCGGTGACCAGGGCGATATTGCCGATATTCTCGAAGCCGTGGCTCTCCATATCGGTCTCGGCGACCAGCATGATGCCGTACTCGTCGCACAGTTCGTAGAAGCGCGGGTCGTTGGCGTAGTGGGACGTGCGCACCGCGTTGATGTTGTGCTGCTTCATGAGCTCCAGGTCGCGGCGCATGCGCTCGAGGCCCACGGCGCGGCCCTTGTGATCGTCGTGATCGTGGCGGTTGACGCCATGCATCTTAAAGTAGGTGCCGTTGAGGTAGATATGATTGCCCTCGACCGTCACCTCGGCAAGACCCTGGCGATGCGGAACGTACTCGCTGACCTCGTCGCCGTCGTAGACCTCAAACGTAAGGTCGTAGAGGAAGGGGTCCTCGGGGTTCCAGAAGTGGGCATCGGCAACGCTGCACTCGGCATGGCCGTCGACGCACTCGCCTGTAGCGACCACATTCTGGCCATCGCTGAGCGCATACACAACGCGGCTTGCGCCCTCAGCAACCGTATCGAGCGTGATCAGAGCGGCATCGCCCTCGCGGTGCGTGCGGAACCTAAAGTCGACCAGATGCGCGGCGGGACGCTGCATAAGATACACATCGCGGAAGATGCCCGATGCCCACCACATGTCCTGGTCCTCGATGTAGCTACCATCGCTGTACTGCAGAACCTTGACCGCAAACAGGTTGTCGCCATCGACGAGTGCGTCGGTCACGTCAAACTCGGCGGACAGGCGCGAACCCTTAGTCATGCCGACAAACTTGCCGTTGACATACAGTTCGCCGTAGCTCTCGATACCGTCGAAGCGAATGATCTCGCGAGCGCCGGCAGGCACGGCAGGAAGGTTGACGATGCGCTGGTAGACGCCCGTGGGGTCGTCGGAGGGAACGAACGGCTGATCCACCGGGAACGGAAAACCCTCGTCGGTGTAGGCAAGGTTACCATAGCCGTCTACCTGCCACAGGTGCGGAACCTCCACGTGATCCCACTCGGGCTCGTACGTGCAAAGCGCCTCGTTGGAGACGGCCGCGGGGCCCTCAAAAAGGCGGAACTGCCACGAGCCGGACAGCTGGACAAATCCGCGCGACAGCTCGCGGCTGTACGTAGCGGCGAGATCGGCAGTCTCATAACCCATAAAGTACGCATGAGGTGCCAGGCGGTTCCTGTGGGTGAGCGCTTGGTTTTCCCAATCGTTAATGGCGTCCATGGTGATGCTCCTTCGTCATCGTAGTGCTTCTTTGTGCAACCGGTTGTCCTTATCTTACGGGCGGTGCAAAAATCTGTGCAACCGGTTGTCCGCCGAACGGTCGATTTTGCCGGATTAACGGTGCAACCGGTTGTACAACCATGCTACTTATGTCACCCTAAACTTAGGTACACAGCACAGGGCATCGTTCTTGAACTCACAGGCAACTGTCGCGCCCACCTATATCTCGCCCACACATGCCGTACTCAGTCGCAGTTTGATTGCAACACGACACCGGTCACCGGATATCATGAACGCTGTTCAGGCGCACTATAGTAAGCTGTATCCGCACCAGCCTGTATCAGTAACAACATCGACCGCATTTTCCAGGAGACGCCATGACCCAACCAGCACGCACCGCACCCACGCTTGCCGAGGTTGCTGCAGCTGCCGGTGTTTCGCGCTCCACAGCATCGCGAGCACTCAACGATTCGCCCCGCATTAGCGAGGAGACCAAAAAACGCGTCCGCGCGGCTGCCAAGGAAGTCAATTTTGTACCCAACGCACGCGGCCGGGCACTCGCCGTCGGACGCACGGAAATTATCGCTGTACTGGTTACCGAGCCTTTGAGCGAGCTGTTTAGCGATCCCACCTACAGTGAGTTTTTAAGCGGTATTACCGAGGAACTTTCTGAGTCGTCTTACCTACCCGTGATCTTGCAGGCATCTTCCTCGCATGAGCGCAATCGCGCACGCGAGCATTTTGAGCGTCGCTCGTTTGACGCCGTCATCGACGTCTCGCCCTACAAGGGCAGTGAGCTGCTCGAGGTGCTGCGCGAGCTGGGCGTACCCACCGTGTTGTGCGGCCAGCTCGAGGGCCACCCCTATCGCGATGTGTTCTCGACGGTCTACTCCGACGACGAAGAGGGCGGCCGCTTCGCCGCGCTCGCCATGAAAGATCGCGGGCGCAAGGACATCGTTGCCGTGCTGGGGCCGCAGGATAACCCCGCCGTCGTCGACCGCCTTCGCGGCTACCGTGCAATTTTGGGCGAAAGCCTTCCGGATGAAAATGTCATCTATACCGGATGGAGCAGCGGAGACGGCTACCAAGCCACGCGGCGGCTGCTCGCGCGCGAAATACATGCCGACGGCGTGCTATGCGGATCGGACCGTATCGCAACCGGCGTTATCGCCGCATTCAACGAAGCGGGAATTAGCGTACCCAAAGACGTTTCGATTGTGGGCTTCGATGACCACGAGGTCGCAGCTCGCAGCGTCCCCGCGTTGACGACCATTCGTCAGCCGCTTCGCGAGGAAGGCCGCATGGCCGCAGGCATTGCGCTCGATATGATCAACGGCGCCGCGCCCACCACCACTGTCATGCACATGCAGCTCGTTCAGAGAGACTCACTGTAGGAAACTGGGCCGGGCTTTCCGCGACGTCCGGTCACCCTATACCCTCACAACCTCGGCGCATAAAAAACGAGGGAAGGCACGCGTCCTTCCCTCGTTACAGGCAATATGTAGCCGCTTGCCTACATCAGGCGCAGGCTGACGTCCTTGAGCTGGGCGCCGGAAACGGCACTCGGAGCACCCGACATAAGGTCGGAGCCGCTGGCCGTCTTGGGGAACGCCATGACGTCGCGGATGGAGTCGGAGCCGGTGAGCAGCATGCACACGCGGTCCAGACCCAGAGCAAAACCGCCCATCGGGGGCGCACCAAACTTGAGCGCCTCCATGAGGAAGCCGAACTGAGACTCGGCGCGCTCCTCGGTAAAGCCCAGGAGCTTGAGCATGGACATCTGCATCTCGGCGTTGTGGATACGCATACCGCCGCCGCCAGCCTCAAAGCCGTCCATGACAAAGTCGTAGGTGCAAGAACCGGCTGCCAGCGGATCTGCCTCGATCTTGGCGATGTCGGTCTCGGTCGGCAGGGTGAACGGCTGGTGCTCGGCTGCATAGGCCTTGCGGTCCTCGTCCCAGTGGAACAGCGGGAAGTTGACGACCCACAGGAAATCGTGACCCTCGCGCTTGATCTCGAGCGCGTTGGCCATGTGGGAGCGCATGCCGCCCAGGATCTCGTCAGAGAGCAGGCGCGGACCGGCGGCGAACATCACAAGGTCGCCGGGCTCGACGTCCATGCGCTCACGCAGAGCCGCCATCTCCTCGTCCGAGAAGAACTTGACGATGGGGCTGTTGATGGAGCCGTCCTCGCGGAAGGCGATCCAGGCCAGGCCCTTGGCGCCAAACGTGGAGGCCACGCCGGCGAGCTTATCGATCTTGGCACGTGCCCAGGCACCGGCGCCCTTGGCGTTGATGGCCTTGACGACAGAGCCCTCCTCGTTTGCGGCAGTCGCGAAGACCTTGAACTTGGAGTTGGCAAAGATGTCGGTCAGGTCGACCAGGTGCATGCCATAGCGGGTATCGGGCTTGTCGGAGCCATAGGTGTCCATGGCATCCCAGTAGTTCATGCGGCGCAGCGGCGTGGGCATCTCGACGCCCATGCGACCGAAAGCATCAGCAAGAACCTCTTCGAGCGCGCTCATGACATCGTTCTGGTCCACGAAGGACATCTCGATATCGACCTGAGTGAACTCGGGCTGGCGGTCGGCACGCAGGTCCTCGTCGCGGAAGCACTTGGCAACCTGGTAGTAGCGCTCGACACCACCGACCATGAGCAGCTGCTTCAGGAGCTGCGGGGACTGCGGCAGGGCGTAGAAGTTACCCGGCTGGATGCGGCTGGGGACGATGAAGTCGCGGGCGCCCTCGGGCGTGGACTTGAACAGGGAGGGCGTCTCGACCTCCATGAACTCACGGTTGTGCAGTGCCTCGCGAATGGCAAAGGTGAAGTCGGAGCGCAGCTTGAGGTTGGCCATCATCTCGGGACGGCGGAGGTCCAGATAGCGATAGCGCAGGCGGGTGTCCTCGCTGGTCTCGATGCCGTCCTCGATCTGGAACGGCGGAGTGACGGACGTGTTGAGCACCTCGGCGTGATCGGTCAGGACCTCGATCTCGCCGGTCGCGAGCTTGGTGTTGGTGGTCTCCTCGCCACGAGCGCGCACGACGCCGTGGATCTTGATGGGCCACTCGGGACGCATGGTCTCGGCGATCTTAAAGGCGTCGCCGTCAGAGTGCTCGGGGTCGAAGGTGAGCTGCGTGATGCCCTCGCGGTCGCGAAGGTCGCAGAAGATAAGGCCGCCGTGGTCGCGGCGACGGCTCACCCAACCGGTGAGGGTGACCTCTTCGCCCACGTTCTCGAAGCGAAGCTCGCCGCAGGTACGGGTGTGCATGGAATGCTCATCGATGGGACGGGTCTGGCTCATACCAGTGATCCTCCTTTATGGATCTGTGCCGCCCCGTGTCGTTCCGGGCGGCGTCGTACAGATTTGCCCAGCCTGCGTAAACCGCGCAGCCAGACATGGCGTTCTATCTTATCGCACCCGCGTCGATGTGCCGCGGAAAAGTAGCTCCTGCCCAAAGACTTGACGGAGACGAAACAATTGGTGCACCGCGGCCGTCGCCAAGGCGTGCCACGTGCGACAATGTGCCCCAATACAACTGCACTCGGAAAGGCCCGCCATGACTGCACGCCTCATCGTTATGGATATCGACTCCACACTCATCAACCAGGAGGTCATCGACCTGTTGGGCGAGGAGGCCGGCGTAGGCGAGCAAGTGGCGAAGATCACTGAGCGCGCCATGCGCGGCGAACTGGACTTTAAGCAGACGCTCGAGGAGCGCGTGGGGCTGCTTGCCGGCTTGGATGAGAGCGTGTTCGAGCGCACCTTTGAGCGCGTGACGTTTACCCCCGGCGCGCTGGAGCTTGTGCGCTCGGCGCACAGCAAGGGCTGGAAGGTCGGCGTGGTAAGCGGCGGCTTTCACGAGGTCGCCGACAAGATCGTGTCTGCCGCGGGTATCGACTTTTGTCTGGCCAATCGTCTGGAGGTCGTGGACGGCAAGCTCACCGGTAAGTTAGCTGCCGACATTGTGACCAAGGAGTCCAAGCTCATCCAGCTGCTGGACTGGGCAGTTGAGTGCGGTGTCGACATGGCCCATACCGTGGCAATCGGCGACGGCGCCAACGACATCCCCATGATTCAGGCCGCGGGCATGGGCATCGCGTTTTGCGCCAAGCCCAAGACGCGCGAGGCCGCCCCGTTTGCCATCGACGAGCGCAACCTGATGCTCGCCATGGATATCATCCTGCGTGACTAGCCGATCCGTTTAACAATTGAATCAGTCTGTCCTATAGTTTCCGAACAATTTTATCTTAGTGTTCGGAAACATACCCTTTGAGTGCTAGACTTTGCGCCGTCGAAGGGAACATATATGGATAAGCGAGATCTTGAGCAATTGCTGAGCGATGTTGCCGACGGAGTAGTCACCCCGGCAGTCGCCCTCACGCGCCTCCAGACGGCGCCAACCGCCGATCTGGGTTTTGCGCAGCTCGATCTTTCGCGCGGAGTGCGCCAGGGAGCCGGCGAGGTTGTCTACGGTGCCGGTAAAACCGCCGAGCAAATTGCCGCCATTATCGAAGCGCTGCGCGATGCCGGCCAGGAGCGCATCCTGGTCACGCGCCTGGATGCCGAAAAGGCAGCCCGCACCTCGGAGCTCCTCGGCAACGGCATCGACCTGGGATATGTCCCGGACGCGCAGCTCGCCCTCGTGGGCGGCAAGCCCTCCCCTACCGGCAACGGACGCATCGTCGTCGCCTGCGCCGGCACGAGCGACCTGCCCGTCGCCGAGGAAGCCGCGTTGACGGCCGAGTTCTATGGCAACGAGGTCGACCGCCTCTACGACGTAGGCGTCGCCGGCCTGCACCGCCTACTCGCGCATGCCGAGGAACTTGCCCAGGCACAGGTGGTCATCGCCATCGCCGGCATGGAGGGCGCGTTGGCGAGCGTTATCGGCGGCCTGGTGAGCTGTCCGGTCATCGCCGTTCCCACCAGCGTGGGCTACGGCGCAAGTTTTGGTGGCGTAGCCGCACTGCTCGCCATGCTCAACTCCTGTGCCAGCGGCGTATCGGTCGTCAATATCGACAACGGCTTTGGCGCCGCTTACCAGGCAAGTCTTATCAATCATCTGAGCGCCGGCACACCCCGCGCCCGCTAAGGAGCATTCCATGTCCAATCATCAGCACACGCTTATCATCGACGGCACCTCGGGCATCAGCGGCGATATGACCGTCGCGGCCCTGCTCGACCTGGGCGCCAGCGAGGAGCACCTGCGCGAACAGCTCGCCACACTGCCGGTCGACGGCTTTACGATCGCCGTCACGCGCGTAAACAAGCATGGCATCGACGCCTGCGACTTTGACGTTCAGCTGGCAGAGGAGCTCGAGAACCACGATCACGATATGGCCTGGCTCTACGGCAACGAAGCAGCTGCCGAGCACACGCACGAGCATGAGCACCACCATCATGACCATAGCGAGCACGAACACGAGCACACGCATGACCATGAGGCCCATGGCCATGGCCACGAGGACCACCATCACGCCCATCACCATCACCACCGTTCTTTGGCGGACGTCACCGCCATCATCGACGGCTCACAGCTAAGCGATGGCGCCAAGCGTCGCGCCCTTGCCATTTTTTCCGTACTCGCTGCTGCCGAGGCCAAGGCTCACGGCAAAACGCCCGACACCGTCCTGTTTCACGAGGTGGGCGCCGTCGACTCCATCGTCGACATCTGCTCGGTCGCCATCTGCCTCGATGACCTGGGCATCGAGGATATTGTCGTCGAGTCGCTCTCCGAGGGCCACGGCACCATCCACTGTGCCCACGGCCTTATGCCCATTCCCGTCCCCGCTGTCGTCAACCTGTGCCAGGCGGGCAATATCGCCCTCATGCCTGCACCGGTCGCTGGCGAGCTCGTGACGCCCACGGGCGCCGCCATCGTCACCGCTCTGCGCACATCCGACCAACTGCCCTCACGCTACCGCATCGAAGCCGTCGGCTACGGCGCCGGCAAGCGCCCCTACGAGGGCTGCTCCGGGACGCTCCGCTGTCTGCTCGTTGACGCGGACGCATAGCCATGGATGCCCGCAAGGCCAAAAGCCGCGCCGCGATCGTCGCAGCATTCTCCGAGCTCCTTCGCGAGGAGGACTACGGCAAGATCACCGTCGGCGACATCATCGCTCGCGCCCATGTGGGTCGAGCCACGTTCTACGGCCTCTTCAAGAGCAAAGATGACCTGCTCGCTGAGCTCGTGCGCGACATCTGCACCCATGCCCTCGACGATGACGGTACGCCCCTCGATGACCCACTCGTGCAGGTCGAGCATATCCTCAACAACCTCTGGGATCGTCGTCAGGGTGTACGCGCCCTCGTAGCCGGCGCCGGCTCACGCATCTTCGCCGACAGCCTCCGCAAGACCATCATGGCCCGAGCAGCCGAAACCGTCCCTACCGACCCAAACGGCCCCGCCGGCACCATGGACCGCAGCTTCTTACTACACCACATAGCCTCAAGCTTCGTAGGAATGGTCCAATGGTGGGCCTGGCACAACTTCCAAGCAGACAAAGCCGACGTAGCCAAAGACTACCTCTCGGCCATAAAGCCCCTCTTCAGCTAAGTAAGAAGCTCATCCCAAAGCATAGCCCCAACCCAGAGCGCCACGCATCCCAAAGTGCCACTCACGCTTCAATGCCCCCCCCAACAGCAACAAGCCCCTCCCATCCAAATCCAAATTCAGATTTATATGTTGGGTTGCTTGCTCGAGCGCAGCAAAGACCCCGCAGCTGGCCGCATGGGGTAACTTCCCAGCGCATTCCGCAGGACGAAAGAACCCCCGCCGCACGAAGTGCGCAGCGGGGGTTCTTTCATGTCCGAGGACGCGCTGGGAAGTTACCCCATGCGGCCAGCGGACAACTATGTAGCCTTGAACTAGAACATGCCCAAGAAACCGTGCACAAACAGCGCGGCCAGAGCGGCACCGACAAACGGTGCGATGCCAGGAACGAGCAGGCCGTACTTCCAGTTGTTGTCGGCCTTGTTCTTAATCGGCAGCACCTGATAGGCCATGCGAGGACCAAGGTCACGAGCCTGGTTCATGGCGAAGCCGGTGATGCCGCCCATGCCCATACCAACGGCCCAAACGATCAGACCGACGCAGATAGCGAGCATCAAAACGTTCTCGCCAGCGCGGCTAGCGGCAGCAAGGATGGCGCTGATGAACACGAAGGTGCAGATAGCCTCGCAGAAGAAGTTACGGGCATAGTTGGTGCCCTCGGTGGTGGGGTTGGTCGAGAAGATGTTGCGCTGAGCAATGGGATCGATGACACCATCGGAAGCCTTGAACTCATCGGCATACATCAACCACGCGATCACGGCACCCGCAAAGCCGCCGAGCATATCGGCAACCATGAAGGGGATGCAGCTGCTCCACGGCACCAGGCCGACGATGCACTGGGCAAGCACCATGGCGGGGTTCATGCACACGGCGCCGCCAAAGATAAACAAAGCGACCGAGATGCCAAAAGACCAAGTGGTGATGGCAAACATATGACCAGAGCCCTGATACTTGGTGCCCTTGAGCACGGTATCGCAGTGTACGCCCACGCCAAAGATGATCATGAGGGCCGTTGCGCCGAATTCGCAGAGGAGTTTGGTAAGCATAAAACCTTATCTTTCTTGTCGGTTATAAACGATTCGTTTAGGCCGCGTACTAGTGCTGAGCGACGACAACGCCCAGGCCATCGGGAATGACGGCCACCTTGGCATCGGCACCCTTCATCTCAAAGGCGAGCTTGAGCGCCTCATCGAGGGCGTTAACCGGCGTCATGTGCATATCCTTGATCATCTGGTGATCGCACAGGTCGGTAACCATGATCACAGGGTGATGCGCCAGGATGCGGGCAAAGATCTGGCTCGTCCACTGGTCGGGCAGGGTCTCGTCCTTAGGACGGTCGATGCAGGCGCGCTCAAACTCTGCCGGATCATTGTCGGCGATGTTGTGATAGAAGCCCTCGCCACCGTGACCGTCGGCACAACCGGCGACATCGATGATCACGCCGCCCTCGGGAAGTGTGGCCTCTGCAGAGCACATGCCCTTCACGGCCTGATAGATGTTCTGGTCGAGCGGGTAGCCGCCGTTGGTGGTAATGGCAATCTCGCACTCGACGGGCTCAACGCCGGCAAGGCTCTTCACGAACTCGCAGCCAGCCTCGTGCGCCTTGTGGATGTCGCCGGCAAAGGAGCCGATGACCTCGTGCTTGCCGTTGAGCACCACGTTGAGCACAAAGGCAAGGTGAGCCATCTCGGCAGCGGCAAACATGTCCTCGCTCACGTGGTTGTGGCACAGGTTGCCGGCACGCGAATGGGAATCGTTCACAAACTGACCGTTGTGGTTGTACATGATGGTCTTGTAGCTGGCGATACCAGGCAGAACGGACTTGCGGCTACCAGAGAAACCGGCAAAGAAGTGCGGCTCAATAAAGCCCTCGGCAAGCAGCAGATCGCAATCGGCAGCAATCTTGTTGATGATGCACTCGCCGCCAGAAGGCAGGGTGCCGATCTTTTTCATCATGCTGTCATCGGTCGCGACGTGCATAACGATTTCCTCGTTGGCAACGATCTCCTCGCCGTACTTGTTGACGAGCTCCTCGTGCGTCGACGGACGATGCATACCCGTAGCAACCAGAATACGCACGCGAGCCTCGGGCGCAGCAGAATGGATGTGATGCAGCAGAATAGGCATCGTCACACGCGAGGGAACGGGACGCGTATGATCGGAGCTAATAATGACGATATCCTTCTTGCCAGCACAAAGCTCCTCGAGCGAAGGCGAGCCATAAGGATTGGCAAGCGACTCCTCTACCAGCTCTTCCTGCGATTTTGTAGTCTTAAACTCGTTTTGATGACCTTCCATCACACCCGCGAAGTTCTTATCCTCGAGCTCCAGATGCAACGTCTTGTGGTCAAACGGCAGTTCACATTCAAACAATGACGAGCGCCCTCTTCCTTTCAACTGACACACTAGATAAACCGTTGGAAGGATACGCCGCTCACCGAAAAACACCACCGTCCACCGACTCATTAACACAACGTTCATATTTGACCCACAACAAAACGGCCACGATCCCAAACGGGACCGCAGCCGCCACAGTCGTAAGGCGAGAAGCACCAAACGCGCCGCCGGGACAGACCCCATCCAAAACGCGCGAAGCGCGCCATTATTCACCCAGCAGTAATCCGCCGAAGACCGGACATCGCAGGGCCCGCCATTAGTTTACTTTTAGGCACACTCCGCAGGACGCAAGAAGCCCTCGCCGCACGAAGTGCGCAGCGAGGGCTTCTTGCATGTCCGAGGACGTGCCTAAAAGTAAACTAATGGCGGGCCCGGACGACTACAGGGCTATCGATTACCCCGTGTTCTGCAATCCTGCCGAGACGCCGGTCACAGTCGAAAGAATCAGGCTCATGTACTCGGCCTTCTTCTCCTCGGCCATCTCGTCCTGGTTCATACGCACCTCGCGAAGGGCGCGGACCTGGGCGATGGACAGGGCGTCGACGTAGGGGTTGCGCACGCGGACAGCGCAGCCGAGCACGCGGCGGCGCTGCAGCGGCCACTCGTCACCGACGATGGCAAGGACCCACTTACGCGTGAGCTGCATCTCGGTGAAGACCTTCTCGGACAGATCCTGGCGATCGCCCAGGTGCAGATACATCTTGGCGATGCGCTGGTCGGTCTTGGCGATCGACATCTCAATGTTGTCGATAAAGGTGCGGAAGAACGGCCACTCCTGGTAGGCAGCCTTAAGCTGGTCCAGATCGCCAAGCTGCTCGCAGGCGGTGCCCAGACCGTACCAAGCGGCCAGGTTAATGCGCGCCTGGCTCCAGCTGAAGATCCACGGGATGGTACGCAGGTCATCGAGCGACTTGGCGCCCAGACCGCGCTTGGCGGGACGCGAGCCGATCGGCAGCAGACCGACCTCGGTCAGCGGCGTCACGGTCGAGAACCACGGTGTAAAGTCCTCGGTGTTCAGCAGGTCCAGATAGCGCTCGTGGCTTACGGCGTTGAGCTTCTCGGCCATATCCCAGAACTTCTGCGTGGTCTCGGTGTTGGTCTTCTCGACACTCGGGGCCGACTGCAAAAGCGTTGCGGCGGCAACGGACTCAACATGGCGCTGAGCCAGCGTGCGGTTGCCGTAACGGGCAAAGATGACCTCGCCCTGCTCGGTGAGCTTAAAGAAGCAATTGACCGAACCCTTGGGCTGCGCCAGCACGGCCTTGTTGGCCGGGCCGCCGCCACGGCCCACGGCACCGCCGCGACCGTGCATGAGCACCAGGTCGATATCGTTCTTCTCTGCCCACTTGGCGATGCGCTCCTGCGCGGAGTGCAGCGCAAGCATGGCCGTGGTAGGACCGGCATCCTTGGAGGAGTCGGAATAGCCCAGCATGACCTCCATGCGGCGGTTGGTCTGGGCAAGGCGCTTTTGCACCACGGGCAGCGTAAGCATCTGGTCGAGCACGTCGACGCAGCCCTCGAGGTCCTCGAGCTGCTCGAACAGCGGGATCACGTCGAGCTCGGGGACATCCTCCTCGTGTGCAAAGGACAGGTGGGCAAGCTCAAAGACGTCGGCCACATGCTGGGCGCTCTTGGTGAACGAAATGATGTAGCGGTGCGTCATCTTCTTGCCGTAGCGCTTTTGGATGGAGCCGATAGCGCGGAAGGTATCGATGACCTCGCGCGTCATGGGCTGCAGGTCGCCGTGGATACCGTTCTCGTGGATATCCTTGAGGGCGCGGGCGTGCACCACGGAGTGCTGACGGAACTCCATTTCGACCATATGGAAGCCGAAGGACTCGACCTGCCAGATAATGGTCTGGACCGGGCCGTAGGCAGCACGGACGGCACCGCAGGCGGCCAGCGAACGCTGGACGACGCGCAGGTCATCCAGGAACTCGTCGGCGCTGTGGTACATGGTGTCGGTGATACGACGGACGGTGGCGTTCAGGCGGTCGGCCATGACGAGCATGACGGCGCGATGCGGCTCGTGCTCGGAGATCAGCTCGGCGCGGGCCGTGTAACGAGGGCTCATCTCGACCTGATGGTTCCACAGGTTAATGAGCTCGGCCGACGGCTTGCTGTAGGTAGCCTCGAGCGTGAGGTTGCGGCCGATGTGGCGGCACTTGTCCTCGAGCTTGAGCACCATGTGCGTAAAGTACTTGGCGGCGACCTCACGGCTCACCTTGGCGGTGACGTTGGGGTTACCGTCGCGGTCGGAACCGATCCAGCTGCCGGGATGGAAGAACGCCGGGCACAGCGGCGGCACAGTACCGGCCTTGTCGCCCAGCACCCAATCGTCAAAACGACGATAGATAACGGGGATAACGTCGAACAGCGTGTTATCGAAGATGTCGATGATGGTATCGGCTTCCTCGACCGGCGTGGGCTTCTTGAGCGCGATGGGACTCGTACGCACCAGGGCGTCGATCTCCTGCAGCATATGGCGCTCGTTCTCCACCAGGTCGGAGCCGCCCAGACGCGGACGCTCCTCCAGCAGGTTGGAGATACGGCTGATCTTGCCCTCGACGGCCTTACGACGGGCCTCGGTGGGATGTGCGGTAAAGACAGGGTGGAACTCGAGCTTGTCGAGCAGCTCGTTGGCACCCTCGACACCCAGCTCATTCACCAGCTGGTGATAGGCAACGGTAAGCTCGTTGGCAGGATCGACCTCGGTATCGGTCGACGCACCGGCCTCGCGCTCGCGCAGCTGCGCCACACGGTAGTTCTCCTCCGACAGGTTTGCCAGATGGAAAAAGCTCGTAAAGGCGCGAACGATGACCTGCTGCTTATCGAGCGGCAGGCTGTCGATCAAATCGACGACCTCACGAAATGCCACGGCAGTGGGCTCGTCGGCGGTGGGCACGCCCTGCTCGTCGACGGCTTCGTCGGCAGCGCAGGTACCGGGGTTGCCGGCATTGACCACAATCTCGGCTGTCAAAATCTTGTCGAACAGGTCCGCGATCTCGGGATCATACTCGCTAAGCACACGGCGCTCCAGGCGCAAGAACAGCGCCAGATTGTCGCGCAGCTCCTCGGGGATCTCGATCTCGGCGAGACGCTCCCTGGACTCGGCATTCGAGCCGATTCGGTTAACGAGGCGGTTGACCACGGCAGCGACGCGCGCCGCGGCTTCGGGTACAGACTGGTTGCTTAGGTTCTCAGCCACGTTTCCTCCCATTCCTCCTTCTATGCACGTAACATGCGGTATTCATTATAGGCGCTTGAGAAATACTTTCGACACTGATTGCGCTTTACCACACAAAAGTATTTTCTGCATTGCAAAGGTTTTTGCCCTAAATGGTCGTATTTCTCGGTGGGCGGCATACGTAAACGGGGGCATTCCGCATAAAAGCGAAACACCCCCGTAACAATCGCTCTCCATGAGCAGGGCACGTTAGCAGGCCCGAAGCTCAAAAAGATGCGCTACAGGCGCTCGCGAACCGCCTCGACGACGTTGTCCAGATCGGCGAGCACCTCGTCATGGCTCTGCATGTCGCGCACTTTGACCTTGCCGGCGGCAAGCTCGTCGCCACCCAGGACCAAGATGAGCTTGGCGCCTACCTTATCGGCTTGCTTAAACTGGGCCTTGAGCGAACGACCCTGATAGTCGGCCTCGGTCACGATACCTGCGGCGCGAAGCTCCTGCGTAATGGCAAAGACGTTCTGACGCAGCTCCTTGCCGGCGTTGGCGACATAGACGCACGGGGCCTCATCGGCACCCAAATCGCTGCCAAAGGCCTGCAGGGCCAGCAGGGCGCGCTCAAAACCGACAGCAAAGCCGACGCCCGCCGTGGGCTTGCCACCCTCGAGCTCGACCAGGCCATCGTAGCGGCCGCCGCCGCCGATGGAGCCGACGCCGGCGCCAGGGGCCTCGACCTCAAAGACAGTACGGGTGTAGTAGTCCAGGCCGCGCACCAAGGTGGGATCCTCGACATACTCGATACCGGCGGCATCCAGATAGCGCTTGACCTGCTCGTAGTGCTCGCGGCACTCATCGCACAGGTTGTCACCCATCAGCGGAGCCTCGGCCATGATCTCGCGGCAGTGGTCGTTCTTGCAGTCGAAGGCACGCAGCGGGTTGAGCTCGGCGCGCTCGCGGCACTCATCGCACATCTCGTCGGCGTGATCGAGGATGAACTGCTTAACCTGCTCGCGATAAGCCGGACGGCACTGGGCGTCACCCATCGAGTTGATGAGCAGACGAAGCTTGGAAAGATCGAAGCCCAGGCGCTTGTAGAACTCCATGAGCATGATGATGCACTCGGCGTCTGCCGCCGGATCGGGAGCGCCGAGCCACTCGATGCCCACCTGGTGGAACTGGCGCAGGCGGCCCTTCTGGGGACGCTCGCCGCGGAACATGGCCTCGGCGTAGTAAGCCTTAAACGGCGTGGAGCCCTGGGGCACCAGATTGTTCTCGACGACGGCGCGCACCACGCCGGCCGTGCCCTCGGGGCGAAGTGCCAGGCGCTGCTTGGGCTTGAGTTTGGTGTCGGTGCCCTCGGTAAAGACGCGCTCCAGGTTGGCACCGCTGAACACGCGGAACATTTCCTTGCGCACGACGTCGGTCGACTGGCCGATACCGTGGACAAACACGTCAACCTGCTCGATCGCGGGCGTCTCGATGGGTTTAAAACCAAACGGCTCGAACACGCCGGCCGCAATCTGCTGCATCTTTTGCCAGGCGCGCATCTCGGCGCCGATAAGGTCGCGGGTTCCCTCCGCCTTCTGTGCCTGCATGGGCAAACACCTTTCTTTTGTATCGCGTCATAGGTAGTGGACATTATACGGCACAAAGCAGCAACGCGGCGGCGCGCCTGACCGAACGAGGGTATGGGGACTCGTTCGGCCAGACGCGCCGCCGCGGACGAAGCGGACAAGCGGCGATGCGCTTTGGCCTACCTACTCCCCCGCCACGCTCGCGCGCAGCTTGGCGGCGATGGGCTCGGATGCCAGCAGGAACACGAGCATGACCACGGAGCACGCCAGGCACACGATCCAGGTGCTCGCAAAGGAGCCCGTGGCATCGAACAGCACGCCCGAGACAATGGCGCCGGTAGTGCCCAAAATTGCCTTGAAAGACAAGGGCATAGGCCTTACGGCCATGCCCGCAGGCTTGAAAGGCAAGGTTGGATGCTACCGGTGGTCGGCGATATAGCCCAAAGCGACGGCGGTATAGGCCGCGGCGCCGAGCGGCAGCTCGGCATCGCTAAAGCATGCCTTGGGATGGTGTTGGGCAAAGTGCTCGTCCGTATCGGTCACAGCTGCGCCCACGGTAAAGTACGCACTCGGGATCTCGCTCGAGATCAGCGCGAAGTCCTCGCTCGCCATGGCGTGGAACAGCGGCAGGAAGGCGGCCTTGGGCAGCACCGCGCCCACGTAGCCAAGCGACGCCTGGGTCATGTCGTCATCGAGTACGAGCGGGGGAACATCCGAGAGTGTCTCGAGGGTCGCCGGCGTGCGATACGTTGCGGCCACGCCGTTAACGACCTCGGCGATACGCTCCTTGAGATGAGCCATGAGCTCGACATCGAAGCCACGCAGCGTTCCCTCGAGCACACAAGTGTCGGGGATGACATTTGCGGCCTGACCGCCGGCGAACTTGCCAACGGTAAGCGCGACCTCCTTAGCCGCCGGCACTTCGCGAGCGATAAGCTCCTGAAGCGCCAGATGCACATGCACGCCGGCCGTGATGGGGTCGATGCAAATCTCGGGGCTCGAGCCATGGCCGCCCTTGCCCTGAAGCGTGATACGAAAACCGTACACGCCCGAGAGCGCCGGGCTGCCGTAGAGCACCAGGCCGAGCGGCGACTGGCTATTGACATGCATGGCAAAGGCGACCTGAGGACGCGGGTTCTGCAGCAGACCGTCGGCGATGGCGGCGCGGGCACCCTCAAAGGTTTCCTCGCCCGGCTGGAACAGCAACTTAACCGTAGCGTTGGCATCAACAAGCTCTGCCTCGCGAGCTTTGAGCATACGAGCCGCACCAAGCAGCGCCGTCGCGTGCATATCGTGACCGCAAGCGTGCATGCAGCCGTTGGTGGATGCAAAGGGCTCGCCGGATTCCTCGGCAACGGGCAGGGCGTCCATGTCGCCACGAAGCATGATGACCGTACCGGCCTGCTCATTCGTGCAGACGCCATTGCCTTGGGCCGCGGCGGCACCGGCGCCGACAAGGCCCACAACGCAGGAACCATCGACGAGCGTTGCAAATGGGATGTCCATCTCGGTCAGGCGCGCTTGGATATACGTAGAGGTCTGCGGGAGGCTATTACCCAGCTCGGGCATCTGATGTAAATCGTGTCGCCACGCAGCGAGCTCGTCTGCAAAAGCCTGAGCTTCTGCAACAAGACCGTCACCGATAGCGGTCTGCGCCGCCGCGGTGGCCTTGGGCGCTGATTGCGGTTGAAGATCGGACAGTGCTGGTGCCATAGATGCCCTCCAGTAACGTTTTTGCAGCAAGCACTTTGATAGCGTAAAGTGCAAGGTACTACTTTAAGGGCGACGCATAAAAAATGCCGCCCCGGGAGGCGGCGCAACAAATTGTTTACAATTGCGGACGCGGCTTTCGACGCAAAAAATCGAAATGCGTCTCGCTCAAGATAATCGAAAGAAAGATGAGCGCGAAGCCGGCGAGCAGGCGCGAGGTGAGCGCCTCCCCCATCAGCAGCACCGAGAACAGCACGCCCGAAGGCGACTCCATCGAAAGGAGCAGTGAGCCCGTCGAGGCCGAGACATGCGCCAGGCCGACGTTTTGGATGAGCAGAGCCGCGCATGTGCAACCAACCGAGAGAAACGCCATCGCGCTGATAAAGCTCGGCGTCCACACGGACAGAGGCGCTTGGGTCTCGAATAGCAGCGACGTTGCCAGGCTCAGCACGCCGTTGCCCACAAACATCCAAAACGTGATGACGTTGATGTCCATTTTGCGACCGTACTTGGCAGTCACCGCCATCTGGATGGCGAAAAAGACCGCACCCGCCAGCGTAATGACATCACCGATGTTGAATTCAACGCTATCGAGCGCCACCAAGCCAATGCCCGCCAAGCACAGCAGCGCCGCGCCCAGGTTATAGCGGGTGAGTTTTTCGCCGCTCAGAAAATAGCTCGCGAACGGCACAACGATGCAATACGTGCCCGTCAAAAAAGCATTCTTGCCCGCCGTGGTGTGCGCCAGACCGACTGTCTGCAGGGCGTAGGCGGCCCACATAAGTGCGCCCATGCCAAGTCCGACGATAAGGTTGCGGGCGTTGAGGTGCGCGATGATGCGCTTGTGGAAGATGAAAAACATGACCAACGCCGCAGGCAGAAAGCGCACGTAGAGCAGTTCGAACACCGGAATGGTGTCGAGCGCGTCCTTCATGGTCGTAAAGGAGTAGCCCCAGACGACTGCCACCGAAAGCAGCAGGACTTTCCAGAACAGCGGCGAGCGAGCGCCGGCGCCGCGGGAGGTGCCGCCCGCGCCCAGGTCCTCGCGAGCAACAGGGCTATCGGGCATCATTTCGATATTGTCAGTGGCATGCTGGGCCATAGGGCATCCTCGCGCTCAATCTGGGCGTGGTGTCCGCACGCGCATGGCTGCGTGCCGCCTCATGGTCAAATAAAAGCAGGGCGCACCGGACCCCCGGCACGCCCCGCTACTGTAGCAACAACCAAGCAGCCCGTGCAATTCACTACGCTAAAGCATCGGGTTGGAAGATCTCGATGTTCCGACGGCGTTTACGTTGCTGAACTAAATCAATTTGGTTGACTCCAGTTTTTCGATGATCCAGTCGTTGGCTTTGATGACCGGGCGGCGGAAGACGACGCCCAGGGCCAGCGACGGAATCAGATAGCTCGCCAGAATGCCTAGCTCAATCCAATACTCCATATGGTAGGCACCGGCCATAGCGGCGTGCATGGCGTTGATGCCGTGAGTAAACGGCAGGAACGGATAGATCGCCTGGAACACGGGGCCGGTCATCTCGATGGGGAACGTGCCGCCCGAACCGCCGACCTGCATGACCAGCAGCACGACGGCGAGCGCCTTGCCGATATCGCCAAACGAAACCGTAAGCGTGTAGACGATATTGGAGAACACGAGACTCGCGACCCAGCCCGCCAGCACAAACTGCAGCGGGTCGTCGCACTGGATGCCAAAGAACAGGATGTCGCCCGCGCACACGAGCGTTGCCTGCAGCAGGGCCAGACCGCCAAAGAACAGGTAACGGCCCAGGTAGATCTCGTGCAAGCGCACGGGGATGAGCTCGTTGATAAGCTCATCGTCAACCGAGACCTTCATCATGGCCGCCAGCACGATCGAGCCGACCCAGAGCGACAGAATCGTGTAGAACGGTGCCATGGCCGAACCGTAGTTGCGGATCGGATAGACCGGCTTGCGATCGAGCGCGACGGGGCCGGAAAGCGACACGGCCAGACCCTCGGGATCATTGCCGATCATCGTCTTGATCGTAGCGAGGTCATCCGACATCAAGGCACCGTCGAGCTCGTCCTTAAACGCACTGATCTTGTCCGACGCCTCGCCTAGCTGATCGGAAGCCTTGTTGACCAGCTTGGCGGCCTTGGAGAGGCCCTTCGCCAACGAGCCGGATGCATCGGTGAGGCCGCCTACGGCGCTATCCAGGTCGCCCGAGATGCCATCAAGCGAGTCCAGAACGCCCGAAATGGTCTTCTTGAGCTCCTTGGCCTTAACCGAGAACGTAGAATCGTAGTCGGACTTGGCACCCGAGATACCCGCCTTGGCATCGGCGATGGCCTGGTCGACCTCGGCACGCGAGTTGTTGACCTCCGCCATGCTGTCCGAAAGGGACTTTGCGGTCGCCGTCAGGTCCTTCGCATTGTTGCGGTACTCCACGGCAATTCTGCCCAGCGACGTCGCAGCGGACTTGAGGCCGTCTTTGAGCTTGTCATCCTTCACCTGGTCGGCAAGGTTGCGGAGCTGATCGGCCATCGCATCGATATCGTCAGCACGCGTATTGAGCGCCGCTGCGGCTTCATTGAGCTGAGACACCGTAAGGTAAACATGCTGATTCGCGGCATCGAATGCCTTCGCAAGCTCGGCGGACACGTTGTCGAACGAGCCCGCGCTTCCGTCAATCGCGGCGTTGATGGCGTCGTTGGCGGCCTTCAGCGCTTCTTTGGAATCGCTCATGCCGCTCTTGGCATGCTCCATCAACTGCTTGGTCGACTCATCGACCGTACCCGTCTGCTGGAGCATACCGCTCGCCGACGTCAACGAATCGGACGTGGAGCTCAAAACGCCCGCAAGCGATGTTGCGCTGGCCTGAATGTCCTGCAAGTCCTGGACCGAATCGCCGAGCGTCGAGGACAGGTTGGCGATAAAGTTGCTCACTTGGTCGGTGCTCATGTAGTCAAGCAGGCTGGACACGGTTTTAAGACCGATAGTCGTAATGGTTTCGGTAAAGGTCTTGTTGACCTGACTCTGGACGGCGCTCGAGCCCTTCTCGGTCACGATCTGGGCAATGGCGTTGGCCTTCTGATTCTCATAAAACTCGATATCGGCATGCTTCACGTCGGTCGAGAAAAGCGTCATCATATCGGCACTAAACGTCTTAGGGATAACGACAGCCGCATAGTATGCGCCCGATTTGACGCCCTCGATGGCCTTTTCTCGATCGTTGAGCACAACCCAGTCGAAGTTCTCGTTGCCACGCAACGCGGACGTCACGTTTTCGCCCACGTTGACCTCAACGGGGATCAGATCGCTCTCGTAACCCTCATCGGTGTTGACCACGGCGATCTTAAGATTGCCGGTGTTGCCGTACGGATCCCAGCTGCCGGCGATGTTAAACCACGCGTACAGGCACGGCACGATAATGAGGCCCATCACGACAACCAAGCCGATTACGGAGCGAGACACGTTTTGGACATCGCGCTTAAACAGATGCAGGATGTTCTTCATTTATGCCTCACCTCCTTTGGAGTGCTTGCCAAGCGCGGTGGTATCTCCATCATTTGTGGCTGTGCTGTCGCTGCCCTGAGATTTATGGTGCGAGCCGATATGCGGCAAGCGGCCCGTGGACTGATCGCCGCCCTTGGCACCACGCTCGCTGGCGTTGAGGCCAAACATGTGGCGGGCGGCAGGAATGGCGGCCGTGTGTTCGCGCATCTCGCGACGCAGGTCCTCATCCGAAAGCGCCGAGATGCGCATCTGGGTATTGAGGCTCGCTCGGATATATTCGATATTGATCAGCCAGCCGCAGATGGCAATAACCGAGATGATCCAAATGACAAGCAGGATGATCTTGCCGTTATTGTCGATATCGAGAACCGTCGACAGGACAAAGAGCAGGACCTGAACGCCCACCACGGCGGCAAAACCGCCCTTGATGTAGTACGGGTAGCGATGTTCAAAGGCGACCGCATGATCGAGCAGTTCGCGACGGTACGAATCGGAATCGAGCATGACGCGCATGGCCGTGCGCAGCGAGTAGCGCTGGCGCGGCAGGTCGTTGGACTCGCAAATCATCATACCGGTCGTGGAGAGCTGTTTATCAAAGAGCAGGTTAAGGTTGAGCAGCAGCGGACGCAGCTGCAGGCCGATAAAGAGCGCCACGATCAAGAACACGCCCAGAATGCACAGGTTAAACAGGTAGTTAAACGAGTACATGCCGCCGACCGTCTCGCGCAGCAGATTGATGCCGTAGGTAAAGGGCAGCAGTGGGTGCAGCCACTGGAAGAAGCCAGGCATCATCTCGATGGGGTACATGCCCGATGAACCCGGAATCTGCACGATAACCAGAATGACGCCGATTGCCTTGCCGATGTGCTTAAACGTAGTGGACAGCGCGTAAATGATGTTGACGTACGTAAACGAGATGGCGATGCCGCCCAGCACGAACAGCAGCGGGTTGACGCACTGTACGCCAATGACCAGATCACCCACCGTA
Organism: Collinsella aerofaciens; assembly: GCA_047014445.1. GTDB lineage: Bacteria > Actinomycetota > Coriobacteriia > Coriobacteriales > Coriobacteriaceae > Collinsella > Collinsella aerofaciens_BX. The sequence continues at coordinate 101,640 of JBKXPS010000002.1, forward strand.
ACGATGATGGCCTGCAACGCGCCCAGGATCACCATGAGCAACCAGCGGCCAAAGTAGCCTTGGCGCGCCGTAAAGCTGCCAACACCTTCACGGTCGACCTCGAGCTTGTAGATGGCGATGAGCACATAGCCGCCCACCCAAAGCGCCAGGTTGGTATAGAACGGGGCAATGCCCGAGCCGAAGCTCTTAACCGGATAGATCGACTTGGACGCGAGCTCAACCGGAGATGCCATGAAGTCTGCGACGTCATTGACGTCGACGCCCATCAGATCGGCCAGCTCGCCCATGGACTCGGAGGTCTGTAGCGCCGCGATGTCGTTGGCGGCGGTTGCGAGCTTGTCCTGGACCTTGGCAAGCGAGGAATCGGTCTGGGACAGCGTGGTCTTGGCCTGGCCGAGCGTAGCGTTAAGCTGCGAAAGCGTACCGCGCGCGCTTGCAATCGTGGGCGTGAGGCCAGATACGATACCCGTCAAATCACCCGAGACGGCGGCAAAGGAATCAAGCGCGCTCGAGGCCTTCGGCAGCGCGTTTTGACCCAGGTCCGTCTGGGCCTGGCCAAGGTTGGTCGCACCGGTCTGAATTGCGTTATTGATAGCGTCGCTGGCACCCGAGACAGCCGCGGCGTCATTCGCCATGGCGCTCGACTGCGCGGACAGACCGTCCTTGATGCTCTGCAACTTCTCGTTCTGCTCACGGAGCGTATTGATGGTCGATACAATGCGCGCGTCAATTTCCTCGGAACCTGTCGACGTGTCATTGGCGAGAATCTCCAAGTGCCCGATAACGGCCTTATTGTGGTCGATCGTCGCTTGGAGAGACTCGAGCGAGTTGTCGATACGGGTGGTCGTAGATGTGACCGTGCCCGTCAGCTTGCCGATGGCAGCGTTCGCGGAGGCCGACGTCTTGGTGAGCGCAAGGCTGCCTTCCGAGAGCGCCTTGGAGAGCGAGGCTATAGAGTTGCCCGCCGTGGTGCGAGCTTCACCCAGCAGGTCGTTGCCCTGAGAGATCGCTTGCGTCAGTGACGGCGCCTGACCCTGCATGCCGGCAAGTGCCGCATCAGCCGAGGCGATAGCGCCACTCGTCTTATCGATGGCGGCATTCATGTCGCCAATCGAATCGCGCACCTCGCCCAAGGTATCGGATGCCTCGGAGACAGAACTTGCCAACGAATCCTGAGTCTGGGTTGCCTTGTCCTTTAAATCGACTCCGGCATCCTTGGCAATGCTGGCAACGGTCTCGCCCACCGTGGAGACAAATTCCGAGTTGATCTGCTCCTCGATGGTGCTTGCACCGGTGTCGGTAACCTTGGGCGCAATAGCGCTCTTCTTCTCATTGACGTAGTACGTAAGCTTGGGCTGATGGTAGTTACCGTCGAGCATCGAAACCAGGTTATCCGAGAAGTTCTTGGGGATTACGATGGCCGCATAGTACTCACCGCTCTCGACGCCCTCCTTGGCATCGAACGCCGAATCGACGAAGGTCCAGCCCAGCTGATCGTTCTCCTTGAGCTGATCGACAACCTGGTCGCCCGCGTTGAGCTCGCCCACCAAGTCGTTTTGGGTGCCCCGATCGTTGTTGGCGATGGCAATCTTGATACCCTGGGTGTTTCCGTACGGATCCCAGTTGGCCACGATGTTGTACCAGGCATACAGCGAGGGAATAACGCACACGCCAAGGGTAACCACCAAGGCGACGGGGTTCACAAGCAGTCGCTTAATGTCGCGCTTAAATATCGCAAAGGACACCTTTGCATTGGATAGTTTGCTGCCGAGACTCACGCTTGGACCATCCATCCTGTCGTTAAATCGAATCGTACTATCGACAACCATTGTACGTAGGCGCTTTAGCGTCTCAGAGCACAATGGTATTGAGTTTTGCGGGTAGCAATATACTACGAAGACAAATTAACGTACAGTTGTACAGTATCCTAAATTTCAGCAGGTCACAAAACCACAACCCGCACAAATTAGCAATTCAAATAGTCATTTAAGAACGTCCCCAACGACTACTCCGTACAAAAGGAAACGAGAGTGGAAAATCTCCCACTTCAAGCCCGCATTCGAGCCAAAAGGGGGGTGCGGACAGAAAGTTGGACCGTGAAGCGGTCCGGACTGGAGGTTCGCATGTACAGCAGGGAGAAGGTCGAGCTCTTCCTCCTGGCGACGGAGGACGGCATGGGGCCGACCGCCGCCGCGAAGTTCGCGGGGGTCACGGTGGGCGCGGCCAAGAAGTGGGCGACGGGCCACCTCCCGCACAGCTACACCGGGGCGCGCTGTAGAATCGGTGCGAGGAAACCGCGCCGGAAGGAGGCCAGCTTGGGCCCCGACAAGTCGATCTACGCCCCGCCCGCGACCGGCCCGCTCGCCGGGCTCAACGAGGACCAGATAGAGAACCTGCTGCTCAGGGCGGTGTTGGCCGACCTAAAAGCGGAAGGGTGGGACCCGGCTTCGATCTCGAACAGGAGCAAGTGCGAGCTCGGCGAGAGATTGAGGCGGGCGACCGCCCTGCCCCTCCGCTCGATCACAGGTTTCTTGAGGATATCGAAGAGCTCCTATGAGTACTGGAGGCCCCGCGTCGCCGTGCCGCGCGACCGCGACGCCGACATACGCGACCGCGTGGTGCGCATCTTCCGCGAGGGCTCGGGGTGCTGGGGGTACCGCACCGTCTGGGCGCGCCTGCGCCGCGAGGGGGTCCGCGCCAGCGAGAAGCGCGTGGCCCGCGTGATGCGCGAGGAGGGCCTCGAGGTCGTCTACAACAAGAGGCGCGCCCGGGGCTACAGCTCCTACGCCGGCGAGGTCTCCAAGGCACCGGAGAACCTCGTGAACAGGAATTTCCACGCCGACGAGCCCAACCGGCTGTGGCTCACCGACATCACCGAGTTCAGGCTCCCGGGCGGCGAGAAGGTCTACCTGAGCCCGATAGTCGACTGCTTCGACGGGATGCCCGTCGCCTGGTCGATCGGGCTGCACCCCGACAAGCGCCTCGCGAACTCGAGCCTGCTCAAGGCCTGCGCGGCCAGGCCGGCGGGCGCCCGCACGACGATCCACTCGGACCGCGGCGGCCACTACCGCTGGCCGGAGTGGATCGGGATCTGCGAGGAGAACGGGCTGGTCAGGAGCATGTCCGCGAAGGGCTGCAGCCCGGACAACTCGGCCTGCGAGGGCTTCTTCGGCCGCCTCAAGAACGAGTTCTTCCACTACAGGGACTGGGAGGGCGTGACGGCCGGGGAGTTCATGGGCAGGCTCGAGGCCTACCTCGTGTACTATCGTGAGGAGCGGATCAAGAAATCCCTCGGGTGGCTCAGCCCGATGGAGTACCGCAGGAAGCTTGGATACGCCTAGGCGCGGTCCAAGAAATCGTCCGCACCCCCAAGCGGGAGATTATCCACTCTCGTTCTAATCTAGTTACGGTGCCGTATCCCCGAACTACATCAAGTTGCAAACAGCCGCCGCGAAGGCAACGGGGTCCTCGGGGAGGATGCCCTCGACCAGCAGGGCCTGATCGTAGAGCAAGCCGGAGTACTGCTTGATCTTGTCGGCGTCGCCTGCCTTCTGGGCAGCGACAAGCTTGTCGAAGACCGGGTGCTTGGCGTTGAGCTCGAGCACGCGCTGGCTCTTGGGCATACCGTCGGGCGCGCCCTCGGGACCCTTCTGGAGCACCTTCTCCATCTCGAGCGAAAGCGGGCCCTCGGTAGTGATGCAAGCGGGGGCATCGGTCAGGCGCGCGGAGACGGCAACTTTCTCGACCTTGTCGCCGAGCGCCTCCTTCATAGCGCCAAAGAGGTCCTCGTTCTCCTTGGTGGCGTCCTCGGCCTCCTTCTTCTCGTCATCGGTCGCCAGGTCAAGATCACCGGTCGCGACGTTCTTGAGCTCCAGGTGACGATCCTCAACCTCGGGCTCGGCACCATCGGCCACGGCCTTCTCGGCAGCCTCGCGGGCAGCATCGTCCTCGTAGATCTTGGGCATATCGGCGGCAACGTACTCACGCATAGCCTGGAACGTGAACTCATCCACATCCTGCGTCAGCAGCAGCACGTCATAACCGCGGTCGAGCACGCCCTTTACCACGGGCATCTTGGCCAAGCGCTCACGCAAGTCGCCGGCGGCGTAGTAGATGGCCTTCTGATCCTCGGGCATGCCCTTGGCATACTCGGCCAGGGTAATCATCTTCTGTTCCTTGGCAGACCAGAACAGCAACAGATCGGCGAGCTCATCGGCCTTCATGCCATAGCTCGAGTAGATGCCGTACTTAAGACCGCGGCCAAAGTTCTCAAAGAACTTCTCGTAGGCCTCGCGGTCGTTGTCACGCATATCCTCAAGGTCGGCGGTGATCTTCTTTTCCACACGCTTGGCGATGGCCTTGAGCTGACGGTTCTGCTGAAGCGTCTCGCGCGAGATGTTGAGCGACACGTCGGCGGAATCCACGACGCCGCGGACAAAGTTGTAGTAGTCGGGCAGCAGGTCGTCGCACTTCTCCATGATCAGGACGTTGGAGCTGTAAAGCGACAGGCCCTTCTCGTAGTCCTTGCTGTACAGATCGAACGGCGCGCGTCCCGGCACAAACAGCAGGGCGTCATACTCGAGCGTGCCCTCGGCGTGGAAGCTGATGGTGCGCGCAGGATCGTCAAAGTCGTGGAACGTGGACTTGTAGAACTCGTCGTAGTCCTTCTGCTCGACATCGGAGCTGCGCTTCTTCCAGATCGGTGTCATGGAATTGACGGTCTCGAGCTCCTGGTAGTCCTCGTACTCGGGCTTGTAATCGTCGCCGGCGTCCTCGGGCTTGGGTTTCTGGCGGCTCTTGGACACCATCATCTGAATCGGGTAGCGCACATAGTTGCTGTACTGCTGAATCAGGCTCTTGAGACCCCACTCGGTCAGGAAGCGATCGTAGGTCTCGGCCTCGCCGTCGGCATCGAGCTTCTCATTCTCGCGCAGCGTCAGGATGACATCGGTACCATGCTCGGCGCGCTCGCCGTCCTCGATGGTGTAGCCCTCAAGACCGTCGGATTCCCACACATGGGCGACATCCTCGCCGTAGGCGCGGCTGACGACCTTCACATGGCTGGCGACCATAAAAGCCGAGTAGAAGCCCACGCCAAACTGACCGATGATGTCGACATCGGAGCCCTGCTGCTCGGCGTTCTCGGTCTTAAACTCCTCGGAGCCGGAATGGGCGATGGTGCCCAGATTGCGCTCCAGCTCCTCGGCGGTCATGCCAATGCCGTTATCCGAGATGGTAATGGTGCGGGCGTCTTTATCAAAGGAGACGCGAATGGCCAGGTCGCCCTGGTCGATCTTGACGCTCGGGTCCTGCAGGCTCTTAAAGTTGAGCTTGTCGACGGCGTCGCTCGCGTTAGAGATAAGCTCGCGCAGGAAGATTTCCTTATTGGTGTAGATGGAGTTGATCATGAGGTCGAGCAGTTTTTTGCTCTCGGTCTTAAATTGACGCATGTGCAGTCCTTTCGCGCTACCCCTGTCCGCAAAAACGGCCCGGTCGCCCGAGCCGCATCGCAGACCTGCTATGTTCAGACTTAGATTTTATAACCCATTAACGCGCATATATACATACGGAATCGAAAAACTGTATGTCCGAGCGCTCCAATGCGTCAATTGCCAAGGAGTGTCCCAAACTGCCGGCAGGAAAGGAACGTTCCTATCTGCCATCTACGCGCTTGGCCATCCAGGCATGAGGCTGGCCCTCGTCTTCGTAGTCCACCGGGGCAATCTGCGTGTAGCCCGCCTTGGCATAGAGCGGCAGCACGTATTCCTGAGCATGCAGCTTAATGAGCTTGGCGCCGGCATCACGCGCGCACGTATCACTGGCCTCGACAATCTTGCTCGCCAAACCGCGACGGCGCATGCTCGGCAGCACGGCCACGCGCCCCATAATGTAGGTCTCCCCCGCCGCGACACCTTCGTCCAAGTCGCACGCCGGCGACACCGGAGCCTCTGCGTCAGCCGCGCGCTCAAGCTCTTCGGGAAACACGCGCGAGCAACCGGCAAGCTCGCCGTCTACATAGAGCGTCACATGAATGCAGTTCGGATCCTCGTCGATAGCGTCGAACTCATTCTCGTAGCCCTGCTCGTCCATAAAAACGACGCGGCGCACCAACGCCGCGTCATCAAAGCATCCCGTCTTAAGTTGGATATCCATGGCTGCCCTTTCATTCAATGCGAACGTTAGGGACAGATTTTAGCGAAAATGAGCTCCGCGTACGCTAAACTTCGCGCGAGCCTTCGCCAGGCAGTCGTAATGACCCACGTTATGGGCATCGCTCGCGATGAAGCTGTACAGGTTCTGATCGAACAGGCGCTGTGCCGGCTTTTTCTCGCGACCAAAGCGACCGCCGGCAATAAAGTCCGCCGAAGCCTGCAGCTTGCAGCCCATATCGACCAGACGCTCCGCCACGCTTACATCCTTTTGAACCGCACGATAGCGTTCAGGATGAGCGATGATCACCTGGTAGCCACGGCACTGCAAATCGTAAATCGTGTTCTCGTACTCTCTAAACGCATACGCATCGGCATGCGTCGAAAGTTCGAGCAGAAACTCGTTGGTCCCATCGAAATGCAAGTGCTCCGCGGCATCGATACCAAGCTCAACGAGCTTTCGATGGTTGACCTCGAAGCCCATCTGGAGCGGAAAACCGTCAGCGTTATCACGCAGCAGCTCAAAGGCATCCCACATCTTGTCGTAATCAAAATAGGGATCACGGCAGTGAGGAGTGCAAACGATTCTGGTTACACCGGCCCGCTTGGCAGCCTCGAGCATCGCCAAGCTCTCATCGAGATCGGCGGCGCCGTCGTCTACACCCGGCAAGATATGGCAATGAATGTCACGCATAGGTCAGCCTTAATCAACTAAACGTTTGCTCGGTTGGTGAAGATGCCCTTTTTGGAAGTCCCCTGATCGTCGGAGCCCTTCTTAACCTTCTTACCGTCCTTGGTGTAGTAGGAGTAGTAGTACTCGCTGGTCTCGGTCTCGCAGTAGTTCATAACGGTACCGATGAGCTTGACCTTCTCGGACTTCTTAAGCTGACCGATGGCGTTGAGCGCCTCCTCGCGCTTGGTGAAGTCCTCGCGCACCACGAACAGCGTGCCGTCGGTCAGGCTGGCAATCTCGGCAGCATCGATGAAGGTGCCGACCGGGGGAGCGTCGAAGATGACGTACTGGAACTTAGCAGACAGTGCCTTTACCAGCTTGGCAAAGCGGTGAGAGACGATGATGTCGGCAGGATTGGGAATATGCGGCTCGGCATCAAGGAAGTAGAAGTTCTTCTGACCCGTCTCGACAATTGCCTGGTCAATGGAGATCTGCTCGGAAAGAACCGCATAGAGTCCGCCGCGCGAACGAACGCCGAGCATATCGGAAAGGGACCTGCGGCGCATATCGGCCTCAACCAGGAGCACGGACTTGCCACTCGTGGCAATTGCCTGAGCAAGGTTAATGGAAACCGTAGACTTGCCCTCGTTGGGAATCGAGGAGGTAACGGTGATGGTGCGAATGGGGTCGTCCACGCTCGCAAAGCGGATGTTGGCCAGAAGGGTCTTGGCGGCATTCTGTACAACGAGCTTATCGGTGTTCTTTGCCTTAGCCATGCCTATTTACCACCTTTCATAGCCGGAATTCGGCCAACAACGGGAATGCCCAGGAGCTCTTCTGCCTCTTCGGCACCGCGGATGCGGGTGTTGAGCATGTCTGCCAAAACGACATAGGCAACTGCGATAAAGATGCCCGCGAGGAACGCGACAGCAACGTACAGCATACGCTTGGGGCCGCTGGGGGCTTCGGGGGTCTTAGCCTCGTCGATAACGTTGATGCTCTGGGCAGCGCCGACGTTCTGAGCGACCGTACTCACCGAGCTAGCTATGGCCTTTGCGACCTTAGCCGTCTCCTTGGCATCGGTGCCGGTAACCGAAAGCGTAATGACACGCGTGGTGGTCTCGGAGGAAACAGACACCTTGTAGTCATCCAGATCGGTGAGGCCCAGTTCATTGGCTGCGCCGCTCTTAACGCTATCGCTATCCAGCAGCGTGGCGATATCGTTGGAAAGCATCTGACTCGCCGAGAGATCGTTGTAGCTCATCTGACCGCTATCGTCGGTCTTGGCGAGAATGTACATGCTCGTCGTCGCGGTATAGGTGTTGTCCATCGCAACGAAGGACACGATGCCCATGGCGATCGCGCAGACCACCGGAAGGGTGATGACCAGCTGAAGGTGCTTCTTCAGCAGCTGGAACAGTTCGAGAAGGGTCATGCAGCTTGCCTTTCATTTCCCCAGTTCGGATTGACAAAACTGTCCGTATGTTATCGCATCTTTTTACCGAGACCAAACTCTATACATAAGAAACAGGCTCTCCTGTAAAAATCCTTGATTATCGACTTTATCCGAACACCTCCCACATTCATCCGCACATGTACGGATGAATGTGGGAACCCGATACCCTGAGGGCCGGATCGGTCGGCCCCGGGAGATCGGAGGACGGCATGTCCGGAAAGAAGAAGAAGGGTTCCGCGAAAGCGGCCCCGAGGGCCTACGGAAGGCTCACGAGGCACGAGCGGGACACGGTCCAGAGGATGCTGGAGCGCAGGGCCTCGTGCAGGGAGATCGCGAGGGAGCTGGGCAGGTCGCCCTCGACGGTGAGCGCCGAGGTGGCGTCGCACAGGTTCGTGACGGCGCCGAAGCCCAGGCGCGGCGAGCGCGTGGGCGCCGACACCGACCTGTCGTCGGCCTGCCCGCGCCTGGCGGCGTGGCCGCGCTGCTGCAACGGGTGCGGCCGCTACCGCGCGATGGGCTGCAAGCGCCGCCCGCACGTCTTCTACGAGGCCCGCGCCGCGCAGCTGTGTGCCGACTCGGTGCTCGTCTCGTCCAGGCGCGGGATCGACGCCGACGAGCCGGCCGCGGCGGCCAGGCTGGAGGCCATCAGGGACTGCCTGCGCCGGGGGCTCTCGCCCGAGCAGATGGCCGCATGCAACGGAGGGCCGGTGGACCTGTCGCCGTCGACCATTTACCGCTGGGTCGCGGCGGGCTACGACGGCATGACCAACATGGAGCTCAGGCGCAAGGTCGGCTACAGGCCGAGGAAGCGCGCCGCCGGCCGGGCGGCGACCCGCCACTCCGCCCGCAGGTCGTACGCCGCGTTCCTCGCCCTCGGGGAGGACGCGTGCGCCGCGGCCTGGGAGATGGACACCGTCGAGGGCGCCCGGGAGGACTCCGCCTGCCTGCTCACGCTGCTGCACCGCCCCAGCAGGCTGCAGCTCGCGCTGCCGCTGGCGGAGAAGACCGCCGGGCGCGTCGCGGCCGCCCTGGGCGATATCAGGGAGGTCCTCGGCGCCGACGGCATGGGCAGGGTCTTCCGCGCCGTGCTCACCGACAACGGCACGGAGTTCTCCGACGAGCGGGCGATCGCGGCGCTGCTCGGCGAGGGGCCGGGCGAGACGAGGCTGTTCTACTGCGACCCGCGCCGCAGCGACCAGAAGGGCGCCTGCGAGCGAAACCACGTCGAGATAAGGAAGCTGCTGCCCAAGGGCTCCGGACTCAGGTTCGACCGGCTCGCCCCGGCGGACCTGGCGCTGGCCATGTCGCACGTGAACTCCGAGCCCCGCGGCGCGCTCGGCTTCTCGACGCCCGCGCGCGCCTTCAGGGCGATGCTCGGGGAGGACGCGGCGGCGCTGCTGGACGCCTACGGCGTGGGGGACGTGGCGCTCGTCGATCTCGACCTGACGCCGGGGCTCATCGAGAGGGCGCGCGCCGAGAGGGGCGATGCCCCGCTGGCCTAGCCTGGAAGAAAACGGAATAGACGGACCGACCGTCCGGCTGAGTCTGGGAAGAGGTGCCGGGCGGCGGGCGGAGCATGGCCACCGGACCCATCGAAACACATCTCCACCGTTCCTTCAACTGGGAAAACGGCGCCCCCGGACCCCAGGAGGGGCCGCGGGGGCGTTCGGCTAACTGCGGGAATGGCCTATTTGCTCAATGTGTTCGGCTGAGATCGGAAATCAACCCTCCTGTAAAAATGTCGGAAGCAATCGTAAAATTGCACAACAACGCCGCACCCGAAAGTCAAATGCGGCGTCTACATCAATATCTATGTTGTATCGCTATGCGAATGGCTCGTCCTGCTGTATGGGAAACGTCACCGTAATGGTGGTTCCCACGCCCAACTCGCTCGACAGATCGAGCGTGGCGTGATGATACAGGGCCGCATGCTTGACAATGGCAAGCCCCAGACCGGTTCCGCCGCGTGCCTTGGACCTACTCTTGTCCACGCGATAGAACCGCTCAAATACCTTGCCCTGTTCTTCAGGCGCGATACCGATTCCCGTGTCGGCGACCGCAAGGAACGGATGGCCTTCGTCGTTGGTGCCGCACTGCAGCGTAACCGTACCGCCGGGTCGATTGTAGCGGATGGCGTTGCTTGCCAGATTATAGATGAGCTCGTCAATCAAGCGCGACACGCCCTCGATGACCACAGGCTTGGTCTCATGACTTATCGTCACATTCGCCTGACGGGCGACCTGTTCAAGACGCTGCTCGACCGCGTAGATGGCACGCGAGAGCTCAATAGGCTCCGTGGACCCAATGGGCACCGCCTCGCCCTCAGCTGCACGCTCGGCCTCGTCCAAGTTAGACAGCGTAAGGATATCGTTGACAAGCGCTGCCAAGCGGCCCGCCTCACGATAGATGCGACCGCCAAAGTTGCGCAGGTCGCCCTCGCCCTCGACCATGCCGTTTGCGATGAGCTCGGCATAGCCCGAAATCGCCGTAAGCGGCGTCTTGAGCTCATGGGTGATATTCGCCGTGAACTCGCGGCGCATACGGTCGTTGTCCGCTAGCACCGCCATTTGGCGCTTGAGTTCCTGGCGCTGCGACTCGATACGCTCAAGCATGGGGACCATCTCGGCATAGGCGTGCTCATAGCTACGGCGTGGGTGGTCCAAATCCACCTCTTGCAACGGCGCGATGATGGCACGGGACTCGCGGCGCGCCATAAAAAACGAGAGTACCGCACCCGCTGCTGCGATAAGCAGCATCGGCGCCACCATCGACAGCAAAATCGCCGCAACGCCAGGCTGGGCCTGCGCCAAGCGGACAACCTGGCCGTTATCAAGGGCGACGGCGCGATACAGCATAATCTCGTCGAGCGTAGAGCTTGCGCGCTCCGCGGAACCCAAACCACTCTCAAAGGCCTCGATGACCTCGGGGCGATCGCCATGGTTGGGCAGTGTGGAAGGCGACGCCTCGTTGTCGTAGGCAACCGATCCATCCTTGTTAATCAGCGTGATGCGCAAGTCCTCGCGATCGAGACTACGCAAGAACGGGATGGGCTCCTGCTGTTCGTCGAGAGCGGCAGCAATGAGCTCGGTTTCCTGCGCCAGATTGGCACTCGTGGCATCCGCCAAGGTGTTTTGCACAAAGAACGCACCCAGCACCGTAAACGCCACGATAACCGCCATGGCGCAGACAAAGATCGTCACAAAAACGCGGTGCGACAGCGTATGTTTTCCCTGGGGGGCGAAGACCACGGGTTACTCCTCCGATGCGGTGGCCGCGGTGTCGTCGCCTTTGGCACCATCGCCGGCAGAAGGCTCGGCCAAGCGGTAGCCCACGCCGCGCACGGTCTCGATGGCGCTGGCATGCTCGCCCAGTTTTTGGCGAAGCGTCTGCACGTGCACGTCAACGGTGCGCGAACCGCCGTCGAAGTCCCAGCCCCACACGCTCTGCAGCAACGACTCGCGGGTAAAAACCACGCCGGGCTTGCGCATGAGGTACTCGAGCAGGTCGAACTCGCGCAGGGTGAGCTTAAGCGGCTCGCCGGCAACGGTCACCTCGCGATGGCTGGGCGAGAGCACGATGTCGCCCACGCTGAGCACATCGCTCGCCTGCTTGACCATGCCGCCGCGACGCAGCAGTGCGCGGCAGCGGCTCGCAAGCTCCATGAGCGAAAACGGCTTAGTCAGGTAATCGTCGGCACCGCCATCGAGCGCCATCACCTTGTCGAGCTCGGTATCCTTGGCGGTAAGCATCATGATGGGCACCGTCGCCGTCAGGCGATCGGCACGCAGTCGACGCATAATCGCCAAGCCATCGGTATCGGGCAGCATGATGTCGAGCAGGACGGCATCGGGTACCCGTCGCGCCACGGCAGCCTTAAACTCACCGTCGCACGAAAAGCCTTCGGCCTCAATCCCCTGCTTGCGCAGCGCATAGACCGTCAAATCCCTGATGTTGTCATCGTCCTCGACGTAATAGATCATGTTGAACCCCTTTGCGGCCGGCATGACCGCATCTTAACCCTAAAGGTACCTTTACTAGATGGTATCAGCCAAAACGTCCCGTCAAATAATCCGCCGTGCGCGGATCGGTCGGATTCTTGAAGAGTTGCGCGGTGGGCGCGTGCTCCACCAACTCACCCAGCAAGAAAAACGCGACCGAGTCGGAGATACGCGCCGCCTGCTGCATATTGTGCGTAACGACCACGAGCGTACAGACCTCCTTGAGCTCGCAGGCCAGCTGCTCAACCACCAGCGTCGACACGGGGTCGAGTGCCGAGGTCGGCTCGTCCATCAGCAGAATGTCGGGCTGCACGGCAAGCGCGCGGGCGATGCACAGGCGCTGCTGCTGTCCACCCGAAAGACCCAGGCCCGACTCTTTGAGCTTGTCCTTGACCTCATCCCATAGCGCAGCACGACGAAGGGAGTCCTCGACCAGCTCATCCAGCACAGCGCGATCGCGCACACCCATGCCGCGCGGACCATACGCGACGTTGTCGTAGATGCTCATGGGAAACGGGTTGGGGCGCTGGAACACCATGCCCACGCGCTGGCGAAGGCGGCAAATGTCGTAATCGCCCAGGATATCTTGACCATCGAGCGCAATCTTGCCCTCGATGCGGCAATCCTTGATGCCGTCGTTCATGCGGTTAAAGCAGCGCAGCAACGTCGACTTGCCGCAGCCCGATGGACCGATGAACGAGGTGATCTGCTTGTCGCGGATCTTGATATTCACGTCCTTGAGCGCATGATGGTCGCCATAGAACAGGTCGAGGCCCTCGACATCGATGCGCGTCGGCGAGGCGGCAAGATCCTCTGCCGTGGGGCGAGTCGCATCCCCAACCTCGCGCTCGCGCGCGGCCTCGGCCTGCGCTTTCATGAGTTCTTCAAGCTCCGTGGGCTCCACAGCCGCAGCAGCCGTCATACCGCATACCTCCACATCGATATCAATTCAGCAGTATCGATAGTAGGAATCGCGGCTCATATGCACGTGAGCGCATTGTCAAGTGTTTGTAAGGGCACACTGGCTATGCGGCGGGCAGCTCGATGGTGAATATCGTGTGTTCGGGCGTCGATTCACATGCAACGGTACCGCCGTGTGCCGCGATGATCTCCTTGGCAATAGCAAGGCCCAGACCGGCACCACCGCGATTGGTCGCACGCGCCGCATCCAGGCGATAGAACTTCTCAAAGATCACCTTGAGCTTAGCCGCAGGGATAGGATCGCCCTGATTGATAAAGCGAACGCGCACGCCGCCATCGTCTTGGCGCCCGGCCTCAATCGTGATAGTCGAGCCCTCATAGCTATAGGCGACGGCGTTTTTCATGATGTTGTTGAACACGCGAGCCATCTTGTCGCCATCCACGAGCACCGTCAGGTCCTCGTGGATATCAACTTGGGCTTCCTTATGCTGCTCGTTGAGGATGGGATAGAACTCGTCAGCCACCTGAGCCAGCAGCAACCCCAGATCAACATAGCCGCGCGTGAGCACGATATCGTGGAAGTCAAAGCGTGTGATATCGAAGAACTCTTCGATGAGTGCATCGAGCCGGTGCGCCTTGTCGAGAGCCACGCCCGTAAAGTGCGCACGTTGCTCAACCGGCAGCTCAGGAGCCTCTTGCAGCAGCGAAAGATAGCCCACCACACTGGCAAGCGGGGTGCGTAGGTCATGTGCCAAGTACGTGACCAGATCGTCCTTGCGATGCGACTCGTCACGCAAGGCCTGTTGCACCTTGCGCTCACGGTCACGCACGCGGTTAAGGGCGCCCTCGACCTCCAAGAAGTCGCCGTCGATGTTGTCCCAGGTGTCGGGGTGATCGATCAGGCGATCTTGAATACGAGCGGCCAGCACACAATCGGCATGCTGCTCGCCCTGTTCGTAGCCCTGGTAGTACAGGGCGCGGCCACACAAGAACAGCACGCACGCGGCAAGCGCCAGCACAAAGCCAAGCATGTTGAATACAAAGCCGGCATCGAACAGCACCGGCCCTTCGATGCCGCCGAGCGCCATGGCGCCAATCGCCAACGTCATGGCCCACGCGGCGCCGCCAATCACCATGCAGCGGCGCACGATCTCAAATCGATCGATCAGCAAAAAGCCGGCAAGCAGCACCGTCAAGATTCCGGCGATGTTGTCGATGCCAATCAGCAGCAGGCTCAGCAAAAAGAGCAGCACCGTTGCAAGCGCGCGGTTGTCGACGACCGACCTCACGTATTCAAAGAGCCGATCGGGTACCTCGAATGCCTGCCTATCGTCTTTTGTCATATCCACTTCCCCACCATCAAAGGCGCTATTCGATGATGTAGCCGACGCCCCAGACGTTTTTGATAAAGCGTGGCTTTTGTGCGTCGTCGCCGATTTTTTCGCGCAAGTGGCGAATGTGCACCATCACCGTATTGTTGGAGCCGGGCATAAAATCCTCGCTCCACACCGCGCGGAACAGGTCCTCCACGGCCACCACGCTGCCGCGATGCTCGACCAGATACAGCAAGATTGAATACTCGGTGGGTGTGAGGCGTACCGGTGCACCGTCCACCGTCACGGAACGAGCGTCGCGGTTGATCTCCAAGCCGTCGAGCTGAATGGTCGGCGACTCGGCCGCCTGTGCACGGCTACCGTAGCTGGTGTAGCGGCGAAGCTGAGCGTGCACGCGCGCGATGAGCTCCAGCGGACGGAACGGCTTAACCACGTAATCGTCCGCGCCAAGCGAAAGGCCCCCGATCTTGTCTTGCTGGGCATCGCGCGCCGTCAGCATGATCACGGGATAGGTATGGCTGGAACGGATCGTACGCAGCAGCTCAAACCCATCGATATCGGGCAGCATGACATCTAGCAGCGCCAAATCGAACTCCTGCTCCAAAATCGCCTTGGCAGCATCGGCCCCGCTATAGGCAATCTGGACATCAAAGCCCTCTTTTGTAAGGTAGATGCCAACCAAGTCGGCGATGGCCTTTTCGTCATCAACTACCAGTATGCGCTCGTTCATGCGTGCTCCTCTCGCGCTCCATTATGCCTGAGGCGACGCACGCCACACACAACAAGCGTGGGTGATTAAGTCGGTCTTAAGCACCCTTGTGCCCGTTCGAACGCGGATGTGGGCCACGCACGCACGCGATGATCGCCGACGCCGGCAAACGATATACTCTAGTTTCAGAAGAGACCATCCCGTCGAAAGCGAAATCTGTGAAGTCCCTCACCTCTTTTGCAAAGCGCTCAGCCCAGCTTGCCGCCGGCTTTGTCTGCGCTATCGCCCTTGCCGCTGGCGCGCCCACCGTCGCCGGCGCCCAAGTGCTCACGACCGACAATGTTTGCGGCAAAACCGCCGATGCGCGCGGCATCACGGCCGAAAACCTGCCCGATATCGATGCGACCAATGCCCTCGTCATGGGCAAAGACGGTACCGTCTACTATGGGCGCGGCGCCGATGAGCAGGTCAAAATCGCCTCGATCACCAAGGTCATGACCGCAATCCTAACCGTCGAGAATTGCAAGATGGACGAGAAGGTCACGGTGAGCAACGCCGCAGCCACCGTGGGTAATTCGACCGCCGGCTTGCTCGAAGGCGACGAGCTTACCGTGGAGCAGGCACTACGCGGTCTGATGATTCCCTCGGGCAACGACGCCGCCATCGTGCTCGCCGAATATGTGGGCAAGAAGATCGACCCCAAGACCAAAGACGCCGAGGCCACATTTGTGAAGGCCATGAACGAGCGCGCTAAGAAGCTCGGCTGTACCGGTACGCTTTTTGAAAACCCGCATGGTCTGGACTTTGATGAGTGGGCTGGCAATATGCACTCAACCGCACACGACGTAGCGCTGATGATGCAGGAGGCCATGAAAAACGACACGATCCGCGAGGTCGTAGCGAGCGAGGATTCCTGGATCGAGGTCACGGGCGCCGACGGCACCGACCATTCGCATTCCATGGACACGCATAACTATTTGCTGGGCCAAGATGGCAACATCGGCGGCAAGACCGGCACCACCGACGACGCGGGCTATTGCTTTACGAGCGCCTACAACCGCGACGGCGACGAGATCTACACCGTTATTTTGAACTCCACCACCACCGATCAGCGCTTTACCGATACCGCCACCCTTGCCAACTGGTACTACGGTCACAAGGTGACGGTCGCAATCGCCAACACGCAAGAAAAGACCGCCAACGGCAACCCGCTTATGGCGCGCATTAGTCAAACCGACTGGACGGATAAGACAATCGACGCCACGCTCGCCGATCCCACGGCGCAAGCGACCGTGTTTTCTCTTGCCGGCGAGGTGACCGAAAAGGTTAGCTACGACGATCTTTCGGGCACGGTGCATGTGGGCGACAAGGTGGGCAGCGTTACACTCAAGCAGGACGGCACCAAGATCGCCGTCATGGACCTGGTTGCCGACGAGGAAGGCGCAGGGCCGAATCCCATTGAATGGCTGCTCGTGAAGCTCGATCGCTTGGGCCGCCGCATCGACAACCGCCCGCTCACAGCCGAGAGCGAGACCGTAGCCAAGGCGCCCAAGGCGTAGGGCCGGAGCGATATCACATCGAACCAAATGAGGCGTCCAACGGGGCGCCTCATTTTTGAGGGTTCGAATCCCCAGCGCCCTTTCTCGATAATAAAAAAGGGCCCCCGATGGGACCCTTCTTTAAAGTTAAACTGGCGGAGAGCTGGGGATGTCCGGACATGCTACGCATGCCCTCCGGCTTCAAAGCCTGGCGGCTTTTCGCCCACGGGCTACAAACGCTTTCGCGTTTGCTTAACGCCCGTGCCCTCTCGGGTTCGAATCCCCAGCCTCCTTTCTCCGCACAAAAAAGGGCCCCAAATGAGACCCTTCTTCAAATTCGTACTGGCGGAGAGCTGGGGATTCGAACCCCAGATGCCCTTTTGGGGCATACTCGCTTAGCAGGCGAGCACCTTCGGCCTCTCGGTCAGCTCTCCGTAACAGCCGTTCTATAGTAACCAAACAGCCTAAGATGGGCAAGAGGAAATTTTCTAATTGCCTAGCATCCTTTCCTCATTGGAAGCTTCGCCTACCCCAGCGAGCGGTTGAGGGAGCCGAGCTCGTCGTTGCCCATGGTGCGCCACATTTGGAAGATGCAACCGCGTGCCAGGAAAAAGAAGCCGTTGTCGACCAGTTGAACAGCGGCATCTGCCAGCTGATTCGTCACGGCGGACACTGGCGGCAGCTCGAGTCCAGCCTTGCGAATGGTCTCGACCGCTTCCTCGAACGTCGGAGGCTCGCTGACGCCCATCTCGTTCATAAGGCCCTGCATTTCTTCCAGCGCGCTGCTGCCCGACTCCTCGCCACGTGGCACCAGACGGTAACAAGCCAGCGCAAGGTCGAGCTGATCGCAATTCCAATAGGCAAACGCCAGGCGATAGAACAGGTAGCCGATTGCAGAGCGATCGCTGGCAATACGTAGGCCGTGGCGCGCCACCTCGATAATCTCGTCAAAGCGCTCCAGACGCGCAAGAACGTTGATGAGCGCAAAGTGCGATTGCATGGACGAGCGCGCCAGATCGTAAAGATGGCGCACCTCGGGCAGCGCTCGTTCAAAGTCCTCTTGCTCGACGTAAAAGCTGCAGATCTCGTGCTGGGCAAAGTACAGCGCATCGGGCGCACGAAGGATTCGCACAGAGCGGTCTTCTTCCAACACCGGTAGCACCATGCGCACCAGCTGGTTATCGCAAAACTGCGTTTGAACCGGACCTGTCGCCAAAAGCTCGGCAACGGCGCACTTAGCCTCCAACTCCTCAACAAGACGGGAAAAGCCTTCAAAAGCACCTGTACGGTCGACTTTTGCCTGCTCGCGCAATTCAACAACACGGGCCACGTATGGGTCGTCGTCCTCTTCCATGACCTCCAACTCGTCAGCCGTATCGGCAAGCAGCAAATCGCGCAGCGCCGGCGGAAGCGTGCGATGGTCATCACGCGGACGAGCATGAACCTCCGCAGGTTCAATCGTCTCCGGAGCAGTTGACTCATACGCCTCAAGTACACGCTTGCACGGCATATCGTCCATGTCCATGCTCTCAAGATCCTTGGCGACAGGCACGCAATCGGCCAGATAGGCCGCGCGCCCAAAGAAATACGTTGCGACAACGCGCTCGCCCTGCTCACTGTCGGGAGCAGCAATCTGCACATAGCAGCGCGTGATGCAGGTGCCCGCGGCAAAACACGCTGCCGCAAGCGTGAGTGACACGCGCGCATCGTGCTCCGCGGCCCAGATCGCGCGCGTGTCCTCGTCCAGCTCGCGCCAGGCGTCATCCTGAGCGTCGTATTCACGTTGCGGCATGGCATCAACGACAGACTGCCCAAACCGAACGAGCATAATCCCCTCGGCAACGTTTGCCCGATAGGTATAGTCGAGCCGCGTGACCACGTTGAGCGCCTCAACGATTCGCGCAAAACGGGTGCGCACGTCCCACTCGCCGCCCGGCTGGCAAGCCACCGTACCCGGCTTGCCCCACGGGTTATCGCTCGAAGCCGTATCGAGCAGTCGGGGAACATCGTTGGTCGTCTTGGCGATATGCCACGCATCAAAGAGCGCGCAGCCCTCAAGGCTCGGCGAGGATGCCGCAGGGACCAATCCGGCCCCGATGCGCTCAAGGATGCCGGAGAGGCGGTTGAGACGGCACTCGATGGCAAGCAGCATGTCAATCTCGTCCTGGTCCAACAGGCTACGATCAAAATTGAGATAGAAAATCTTTGAGCGATCAATGCGAGCCAGGCTCATCTCGGACTTGGCAGCGATGGTGCGCAGGCGGGGCAAGTCAATTTCGCTCATAAGGGCGGCGGCATAGCGCTCGATACCGCTCGGATTCTCGGCATGGTCAACGCGGTAGAGCAGCGTCTCGATAGCATCGGGGAGCGGTGCCGTGTTAAAGCCCAAAAACACCTCGACCGGCTCGGGCAACTTTACGAGCTTGATCTTGTCGACAACGTTTTGCATACCCTCGTCGAGTCCGCCGGCGTCCGCCGTGTTCACAATAGCGCTTTCGGAGTTGGCAAATATCACGTAGCGCAAGAACATCGAGGCCATGAACTCGCCGTAAGGAAGGGCGCGGGTCGAATTCCATGTCTCGTGGTCGGACTGCTCGCGCATGGGGCCTTCGGGAGAGCCGGCAGTTTGCGCACACGCGCGCATTGCACCGTTGGCTTCCCTTACCATAATCTCACCAATACTGGAATCCGACTCGTCAAGGACCAGTTCCATGTCGGGATCGTTGGGCAGCGGAGCCTCGCAGACGGGGCGGTCCACCTTGTACACCTCACCCGAAACGCTTACGTAGCCCAAAAGCGACACATGACTTTTGCCAACGAATTCGACGACATAACAAGATTCATGCTGGTCCTCGCCAAAGAGTTTCCAGACCACGCCATATGAGCGCCCCGCAGGCTGCTCGGGCATCGCCGGAAAGCGCTTTTTGGGATCGAGAAACCTGAGCCTGTATGTCGGACGCTCTGCCACGAAATATCACCCTGATCGGTCGTTGAGAGAAGGAGTGGTCGCGGATGGGCCGCGACACCTACTCGGAATCTTACACGAGTCGACAGGAAATCGTCCCTTTGGACGAAAGCACTCAAGCTGGCGTAAAAGAAAAGCCCCCGTTGCCGGGAGCTTTAATCTCAAATGGTGCGGCGTATAGGATTCCGCGCATCCGCTGCGCGGATCCGCACCGGCTTCGCCCGCCTTCCGGCGTGCTCGCCCGCGGGCTAAAAACGCTCCGCGTTTTCTTGGCGCTCGCGCCTCGACCGAGGTTCGAATCCATGCGGTGCTTACGTAAAAGAAAAGCCCCCGTTGCCGGGAGCTTTAATCTCAAATGGTGCGGCGTATAGGATTCGAACCTATGACGTTCTGATTCGTAGTCAGACCCTCTATCCAGCTGAGGTAACGCCGCGACTTGTTGATTATTATGCACATCGACTGAATAAAGGTCAAGCATTTTTCGAAAAAAGTTATTGAATTTGATTTTTACTCATTTTGACCACTTGATGCGATCTTCGACGCATCGCGATATAAGAAAAGCCTCCGTTACCGGAGGCTTTAAAATTCAATTGGTGCGGCGTATAGGATTCCGCGCATCCGCTGCGCGGATCCGCACCGGCTTCGCCCGCCTGCCGGCGGACTCGCCCGCTCGCTAAAAACGCTCCGCGTTTTCTTGACGCTCGCGCCTCGAACGAGGTTCGAATCTCCGCAATGCCCCCGTAAAGGAAAAGCCCCCGTTTCCGGAGGCTAAAAACTCAATTGGTGCGGCGTATAGGATTCGAACCTATGACGTTCTGATTCGTAGTCAGACCCTCTATCCAGCTGAGGTAACGCCGCAACGCACGGATTATTATGCACGTGACCCCTCGATGGGTCAAGCGACAATTTGGAAAAATTTTACGAAGTGATGATTAAGATACTCGCGCCTCGACCGAGGTTCGAATCCATGCAGCGGTGGCATAAAAGAAAAGCCCCCGTTGCCGGAGGCTTTCAATTTCAATTGGTGCGGCGTATAGGATTCCGCGCATCCGCTGCGCGGATCCGCACCGGCTTCGCCCGCCTGCCGGCGCGCTCGCCCGCGGGCTAAAAACGCTCCGCGTTTTCTTTACGCCCGCGCCTCGACCGAGGTTCGAATCCATGCGGTGGCGGCATAAAAGAAAAGCCCCCGTTGCCGGAGGCTTCAAGTTCAATTGGTGCGGCGTATAGGATTCGAACCTATGACGTTCTGATTCGTAGTCAGACCCTCTATCCAGCTGAGGTAACGCCGCAGCGCAAGACATATAAAACCACTTTAGCTTATTGGAGTCAAGCACAATCTCAAACTTTTTTGTGGAACGCAGTTTTGTCATGCTGCTCCGCATATACCGCTGTTCCCCGTACGATCGATTGGCTTTTCGATCACGTCAAACTTGGCATCAAGTTCACTCAGGAGCGATCTCACCCGCTGGGCACAATCATAATCGGCAAACGAGATGCTCAGCATGCGCGCGACCTGGTTGGAAGTCCCAACTCCATAGAAGTGCTCCAGCGCCACAAGTCCCTCGTGCGTCACAAAGGTCTCGACCACATGCGGCGACTCCTCAAAGCACCATTGTGTCAACGGACCCTCACTCGTCTGCCGAACCACCAAGCCACCCATACCCGACGGCTCACACGTTACAAGCAGGTACTCCCCGCCCTCGTCGCTCTCAAACAAAACCACCCGATCATCAAACAGCTCCATCGCGTCCCCTTTCTCTCGCTCTTATTTAGCAAAAGCATAGCAGGTAGATGGCTGTATACAGAACAGTTGTTCGTGTGTTTTCTATTGAGCTGTCCGCACGGCATGGTATGGACCTGCGCACGAAATAGGGCGCCCCCGAAGGAGCGCCCTTGCATATCCCCTATGCAGCCAACTTACGCGACCGGCTCGATCTTCTCGAGACCACCCATGTAAGGACGCAGGACCTCGGGAATCGTGATGGTGCCGTCGGCGTTCTGGTAGTTCTCCAGAATGGCGGCCATGGTGCGGCCGGCCGGCAGGCCGGAACCGTTGAGCGTGTGCAGGTAGCGCGAACCCTTGAAGTTCTCGGGGTCGCGGTACTTGATGTTGGCGCGGCGGGCCTGGAAGTCGCCGCAGTTGGAGCAGGAGCTGATCTCCTTGTAGGCGTTGTAGCTCGGCAGCCAGACCTCGACGTCGTAGGTCTGACGGGCAGAGAAGCCCAAGTCGCCGGTGCACAGGCTAATCACGCGATACGGAAGGCCCAGCTGCTGCAGCAGGTACTCGGCCTCGGCGGTCATGCTCTCGAGCTCCTCGTCGGACTCCTCCGGCTTAGCGAACTTGACCATCTCGACCTTGTCGAACTCGTGCTGACGGATAATGCCGCGGGTGTCGCGACCGGCGGAACCGGCCTCCTCGCGGAAGCAGGGGGTGAAGGCGGTGTAGCGGCGCGGCAGGGTGTCGGCGTCGAGGACCTCGCCGGCGTGCAGGTTGGTGAGCACGACCTCGGCGGTGGGGATCAGGAAGTTGTCGCCCGAGACGTGGTAGGCGTCGTCCTCGAACTTGGGCAGCTGACCCGTGCCAAACATGGTCTGACGCTTGACGACGATGGGCGGCCACCACTCCTTAAAACCACGGCTGGTGTGCGTATCGAGGAAGAAGTTGATGAGGGCGCGCTCCAGGCGGGCGCCGGCGCCACCGAGAACGGTAAAACGGCTGCCGGAGAGCTTGTTGCCGCGCTCGAAGTCGAGGATGTCCAGATCGGTGCCCAGATCCCAATGCGGCTTAAAGTCGAAGTCGAACTCGCGCGGGGTGCCCCAACGACGGCGCTCAATATTCTCGTCCTCGTCCTTGCCGTACGGCGTGGCCTCGCAAGGAATGTTGGGCAGGTGAGCCATGAAGTCGTACTGCTCCTGCTCGAGAGCAGTACGGCGCTCGGCCAGACCGTCAATCTTCTCGTTGACGGCGCGCACGGCCTCCTTGGCGGCCTCGGCCTCGTCCTTCTTGCCCTCCTTCATCAGGGCGCCGATCTTCTTGGACTCGGCGTTGCGCGTAGCCTGGAGCTCCTCGACCTCGGTGATGACGGCACGGCGCTCGTCGTCGAGCTCAAAGAACTTCTCGCGATCCCAAGACGTCTGGCGGTTAGCCATGGCGACATCGATGGCATCGGGGTTCTCGCGAACAAACTTGATATCAAGCATTAGATCCTCCGGCGATATACATTCCATTTAGGTTGCAACCTTGTACATGTATGGGCAAGTATATACTTATGAGCGTTTACGACCCAACTCAACTACGCAAGAAGGCACCCAATGGACGCAGTTTTTTCCTTTTTGTTTGGCACCCGCACCGGTTTTGCCATCCTTTTCGCCGGCGGCATCCTGTTATTTGCGATTCTTGCCTTTGTAATGGAGAAGCGTACCCATAAGATGTACGTCGACCGCGGACCCAAGTCCGAGGATGAGGAAGACAGCTTCTGGGACTAACCTGCCAAAAAGGGACAGGTTTATTTTGGTCTGTTTTATCTGGGCAAACGCAAGCGCCCCGCAACTGGAATTGAGCCAGTTGCGGGGCGCTTTTCGCTAAAAGGACAAAACCGCAGAAAATACCTGCCAAAAATAAACCCGTCTTTTTTTGGTCGGTTTTACTGGAGAGTTGCGTCGATTGCCTTGACCAGGGCGCTGCGCATGCCAGCGTCCTCGAGCGCAACGACGCCCTTGATGGTGGCACCACCGGGCGAGCATACGGCATCCTTCATCGCCGCAGGATGCTGGCCAGTTGCAAGCTGCAGCTTTGCCGTACCTAGCACCATCTGGCTCACAATGCGATAGGCATCGGCACGCGGGATACCGTGCTTGACCGCCGCATCGCCCAGGGCCTCGATTGCCATGGCGACAAATGCCGGAGCGCAACCACCCACCGTGCCGCCCACAAACAGCAGGCTCGTATCGAGCTCGACCACCGCACCGAGTTTGCCAAGCAGATCAAGCACCACGGCGCTCTGCTCATCACTAAGCGTGGAAGCCTTCTCGCAAGCGATGACGCCCTCGCCCACCGAAACCGGTGTGTTGGGCACCGTCGAGATATGCGCGACGCCCGGCAGGACCTGCTCCCACTTGGCACTGTCCCAGGTCCAGGCAACCGACAGAACGACCTTTTTGGCAAGAGCATCCTTGAGCGGGGCGAATACCTTCTCGATCATGTACGGTTTGACCGCAGCGACCACGATATCGGATGCGGCGACAACCTCGGCGGCATCGTGGCAGGCGACCATGCCGCGCGCCTCGCAGCGCTCAACCAGTGCGTCGTAGCGACCCGCGCAGGCGCACATGTCGCTCGCAGCTACACCGGCAGCGATCCAGCCATCGGCCATAGCGCTCGCCATATTGCCAAAACCGACAAATCCAATCTTCATATCTCATAGTCCTCTCAGACACGCTCTTCAAAACGAAAGCTATTGTCCCACGCCATTGTTTCGTATTGCCGACCTATTTGTGATACGGCTCGCCACGGCTGATCTTGCAGGCGCGGTAGATTTGCTCCAGCAGCACCACGCGCGCCAAGTTATGCGGCAAGGTAATGCGTCCAAAGCTGAGCATCTCGTCGGCACGGGCACGCACGGCATCGCTCACGCCATCCGAGCCGCCGATCACAAAGGCGATGTCGCTGTTGCCTCGCAGCATGAGGTCATCGAGACGGGCCGAGAGCTCCTCACTCGAACGCTCCTTGCCCTCGATAGCCAGCAGGATCACATGCGCTCGAGACGGCAATGCAGCAAGAATTGCCGCCCCCTCCTTGTCGCGCGCGGCATCCACGCCGCCCG
This sequence comes from Collinsella aerofaciens, assembly GCA_047014445.1. GTDB lineage: Bacteria > Actinomycetota > Coriobacteriia > Coriobacteriales > Coriobacteriaceae > Collinsella > Collinsella aerofaciens_BX. The sequence continues at coordinate 126,206 of JBKXPS010000002.1, forward strand.
CCTTAGCCGGGTCGATATCGGCCACCTCGCGGATATCCACCTTGGCATAGGCGCCTAGGCGCTTGGTGTACTCAGCGCACGCGTCCTTCCAAAAGCGCTCTTTGAGCTTGCCAACACAAACGACGGTGTATTTCACGCGTGCCTACTCCTTTGACTCGTTCTGAACCTTACCGGCAGCCAGCATCTGCTCGAACATAGAGGCCGACTGCGAAAAGTCGCTCGGCAGCACGACCGTCGAGGTTTTACCCGTGCGAGCGAACTCCGTCATCATCTCGGACCACTGCGTAAACATGAACAGTTGGTTGGCCTCGTCATTGCCGACACCCGTCTCTTGGATGATCTCGAGCGAATCTTTGATACCCAGCGCGATGGCCTTGCGCTGGTTGGCGATGCCCTCGCCCGCCTTTTCCATAGCCTCAGCCTCGGCGGTCGCCTCGGTGACGCGCTTGATGCGGTCGGCCTCAGCGAGCTCCTGTGCCGCAGCGCGCTTGCGCTGGGCAGCGTTGATGTCGTTCATGGAGTTCTCAACCTCGGTCGGCAGTGCGATTTTGGTGATGAGCGTCGACACGAGGGTGAAGCCGTAGGCGGCCATCTGCTCGGAAACGGTAGCGTTGACATCCTTGGCGATGTCATCCTTCTTGGCAAAGACCTCATCGAGTGTGTAGACGGGGATCGAAGAGCGCAGGGCGTCGGTGATGAAGTCACGCATCTGGTCGACGGGCTCCTGCAGCATGTAGTAGCTCTTGTAGATACCCGAATCTGCCGGGCCGGCGCCCATGTCATAGCTCACGTGGTACTGAGCAGAGACCTCAAGGCCGATGGTCACGTTGTCCTGGGTCTTAACGTCGATGCCAAAACCGTTTTTCATGGTGCGCAGGCTCACCGTGGCGGCCTTGCGGTCGATCACGGGCACCTTCATGTGGAAGCCCGCGTTGACGATGCGGTTAAACTTGCCCAGGCGCTCGATGATCACGGCATGCTGTTGTTCAACGACATAGCAGGCGTTGGGAAGCAGCAGCAACAGGATGATGATGGGAATCAAAAGGCTGGTAAGGGCGGCGATGATACCGGACAACAGCATGGTCTCTCCTCTGATAGGCACACGTTGGCATTAGGATACCCGCACGAAGCAGCAACGTGACATCAACAAGAGGCCCATAACAAAAAGCTCCCATTGCTGGGAGCTCTTTCAATCAATGGTGCGGGCGAAAGGACGTCCGCGTATCCGCTTCGCGGATCCGCACCGGCTTCGGCCGCCTGCCGGCGTCCTCGCCAGCTCGCTAAAAACGCTCCGCGTTTTCTTTACGCTCGCTCCTTCACAGGTTCAAGTCCCTGTGATGGGCCCATAACAAAAAAGCTCCCATTGCTGGGAGCTCTTTAATTTAATGGTGCGGGCGAAAGGACTTGAACCTTCATGGGGTTGCCCCCATACGGACCTGAACCGTACGCGTCTGCCAATTCCGCCACGCCCGCGTGCAGGAATTAGAATAACGGAGCGCCACCACGAACGCAAGAACTATTTTTGAAAAAGTTTGCAGGCATTCTCCCAAGCGGCTTGCACGATTGTTTCGGCGTCCTCACCCGTGCGATCGACACGGTCGTTAACCAGCGCGTTTGCCGTAATGGAGATCATTGCGGGCTCGCATTCAAGACCGCGGATGGGCTCTGGAGCCATATACGGGCAATCCGTCTCGAACAAAATTCGATCGAGTGGGGTTGCCGCAAATGCCTCGCGCACGTCGTCGTTGCGCTTAAAGGTGGCCGCACCACCATAGGCGATATAGCAGCCCAGCTCCACAAAGCGCTCCATCGTGGCGCGGTCCTCGCCAAAACAGTGCAGCACACAACCGGCCTGGGGCACGCCCACCTCACGAAGCACGTTGTACGCATCAACGTGCGAGGTGCGCTCCCCATCCGAGTCCTCGTGACGCAGATGCAGCTCCACCGGCACGTTACGGCACACGGCAAGCTCGAGCTGGCGCGTCATGCAGTCAATCTGCACGTTATGGGGTGCCGGCGCGATATCGTCGTCATAGTCCATGTGGTAGTCCAGGCCGATTTCGCCAATACCGGCGCATAAGGGGTCATCGAGTGCGGCAACGACCTGCGCGTGAACGTCGTCGGTATAGTCCGGCGCACCATACGGATGCACGCCGGCAAGATACTTGATCTGCGGGATATCCTGCATCGGCAGAATTTCGCGCACGAGCCAGTCGCTATAGTCCGTCACGCTGCGTTTGTCAGCGATGGGGTCGAACATCGTCACCAACAGGTCGACGCCCGCGGCTTTGGCGCGCACGAGCGTCTCGGGCACTTCTTTGCCCCAAAACGAAAGCAGATGCGCATGCGTGTCGGCAAGCGGCGCCAAGGGCACGGGACAAGCAACCGTCTTCTTTTTCTTGGTAAACGTCACGCGTTCGGCATTAGGCGTCATGGATTAGCTCCCGGGCCAGACGGACAAAGTCGGCAACATCGAGCGTCTCGGCGCGCGTGGTGGGTGCGATACCGCAAACCTCAAAAGCGGCATCGAGCACGTCCTTGGCAAAACCGTTGGCGCTCATGGAATTTCGGACGGTCTTGCGCCGCTGAGCAAATGCAGCGTCGATCACACGAGCCACGAACTCGCGATCGAGCCCCTCGGGCACCACGCCGTCAACACGGTCGATACGCACGACGGCCGAGTCCACGTGCGGCGCTGGCATAAAGCAACGCGGCGGCACCTCAAAGCGACCCGTCACCTGCGCATACAGGCCGAGCTTTGCCGTATAGCCGCCATAGGTCTTGTTGCCCGGCACTGCGGCAATGCGATCGGCAACCTCCTTTTGCACCATGACCACGGCACGCTTGAGCGCGGGCATCGTCTGAAAAAACTGCAAGATGATCGTCGCCGCCACGTTATAGGGCAAGTTCGCGACAAATACCGTCGGCTCACCGCCGGCGGCCTGCTCAATCTGCTCCGGCGTCACCTTAAGCGCGTCGCCCATGATAAAGCGGAAGTTGGCGTAGTCGGCGGCGTGAGCATCGAGCACCGGCTCGAGCTCAGGATCGGCCTCAATCGACGTAACGCACGCCGCCTCCTGCAGCAGGGCCAACGTCAGCGTGCCGCAACCCGGGCCGACCTCGAGCACGCGCTCATCGCCCGCAAGCTCAGCGAGCTCACAGATACGTTCGATCACATGGTTGTCGATCAGGAAGTTTTGACCCAGGCGATGCTTGGTCGCAAGGCCAAACTCCTCTAGCAGCTCCCTAGTTGCCGTGGGGTTTGCCAAAGGCGAAGTTGTCATGGTTGCCTCCTTAACATGGTGGCTGCATCGTAAAGTAAAAGGGCATGGACCGTTGCGGCCATGCCCTTACCGTTACACAGCAAATTGCCGATATGGCACTCGCGCGACGTCTTAGCCCAGGCGCGGGAACAGCGGGTCACCCTTCTCGACGGGCTGACCGCCGGCAAGCAGGCCCCAGGCGCAGATGCCCTTGAGGTCGTCGCTCGCGGCCTCGTCCTCGCAAGACAGGCGACGCAGAGCCTCGGCAGAAGTCTGGGGCATGAGCGGCATCAGCAGGTGAGCGGCGATGCGGATGGCCTCGAGCAGGTTGTAGATCACAAATGCCAGCTCGTCGGCCTTAGCCTCGTCCTTGGCAAGCGCCCAAGGCTCGGAGTCCTCGATGTAGTGGTTAGCGGCATGGATGAGTTCCATGACCTCGTCCTTGGCTCCGCCGTAATCGAGTACGTCCATCTTGGCCATGTAGCGCTCGACCAGGCCGTCGGCGATCTTTGCTAGCGGGTTGTCGAACGCATCGAACGATGCAGGCTTGGCGGGCGCGCAACCGTCAAAGTACTTGCCGCTCATGTTGAGCGAGCGCGAGATAAGATTGCCCCAGCTGTTGGCCAGGTCGGCGTTGTAGACCTGCTCCATGCGCTCGAAGCTGATGGCGCCGTCGGTGCCGGGGACGACGTCGGTCATGAAGTAGTAGCGATAGCCCTCGACACCCAGCATGTCGATAACATCCTGCGGAGCGATGGCGTTACCGCGGCTCTTGGACATCTTCTCGGCCTTGCCGGTCTCGGCATTGCGCACGGTCAGGAAGCCGTGGGCAAAGACGTGCTCGGGCAGGGCCTCGCCGATGGCCATGAGCATGGCGGGCCAAATGACGCAGTGGAAGCGAATGATGTCCTTACCCACAATATGGAACTGCGCGGGCCAGCGATAGGCCAGCTCGGCACGGGCCTCGTCGGTGTCGACACCGTAGCCGACGGCCGTCATATAGTTGAGCAGCGCATCGAACCACACGTAGGTCACGTGACCCTCGTCAAACGGGACCTGAATGCCCCAGTCAAAGCTCGTACGGCTCACGGAAAGGTCGTTGAGGCCGCCCTCGACAAAGCTGCGCACCTCGTTCATACGGAACGCAGGCTCAACAAAGTCGGGGTGCTCGTCATAGAGCTTGAGCAGCTTGTCCTGGAAGGCGGAGAGCTTAAAGAAGTAGGACTCCTCCTGCACGCGCTCGAGCGGACGGTGGCAGTCGGGGCACAGGTGCTGGCCGACGCTGCCGTACTCCTCGTCACCCTTCTGGACCTGCGTATCGGTAAAGTAGGTCTCGTCAGGCACGCAATACCAACCGTCGTAGCTGCCCTTATACAGGTAGCCGGACTCCTTCATGCGCTCCCACAGGTACTGCACGGCATGATGCTGGCGCGGCTCGGTGGTGCGGATGAAGTCGTCGTTGGAGATCTCGAGCTTGCTCCAAAGCTCCTTGAAGTGCGGAGCCTGGCTGTCGGTCCACTCCTGCGGCGTCATGTTGTGCTTGGCTGCGGCCTCGGCGACCTTCTCGCCGTGCTCGTCCATGCCGGTCAGGAACTTGACGTTATAGCCGGCGGAGCGGCGATAGCGAGCCTGAACGTCGGCGATGATGGTGGAATAAGCCGTGCCCAGGTGCGGATCGGCGTTGACGTAGTAGATGGGCGTCGTGATAAAGAACGAAGGCTTGCTTTGATCCATGGGGTTTGTCCTCCAGAAAAACGTTGCATACAGGGGATGATTCTAGCGCAAGGGCTGGATATCCTCCATCTATTGCATATCGAGCACCATGGCATAGACATCGCGCTTGCGGCGCGAATACTTCTGAGACAGGCGCTTGGCCACCGCAGAGGCGGGCTCCCCCTCCTCGAGCGCGGTGCGGATATCCTCGCGCAGGGCCTCGTCGGGATCCGCTACCGCAGCGCCAACCGGCGCGATGCCGGCCTCCTCATCCTCGCTCGGCGGCGCGATGACCAGCGCAATCTCGCCCTTTACCTCGCCGCGAGCACGCAGCTCCTCGGCAAGCTGGTCAGCGGGCCCGCGCAAGACCTCCTCGTGCAGCTTGGTGAGTTCGCGGCAGACGGCAACCTCACGCTGGGGAAAGACCTCCGCCACGGCCTCGAGCGTCGCCACGATGCGATGTGGAGACTCGTAGAAGATGAGTGCGCCGGGCACCACGGCAAGGCGCTGCAAACGGCGCACACGGTCGCCGTGCTTTCGGCCCAAAAAGCCCTCGAAGAAAAAATGCTCGCAGGGAATGCCGGACGAAACAAGCGCCGTGACGCAAGCAGAGGGCCCGGGAATAACTTCGACGGGCAAATCGGCCTCACGCGCCGCCTCGACCAGCGCCTGGCCGGGATCGGACACGCTCGGCATGCCGGCGTCCGAGGCAAAGGCGAGGGTCTCCCCCGCCAGCAGACGGTCGACCAGGCCGGTGGCGCGGCTGGCGATCACATTCTCGTCGCAACGGACAAGCGGCTTGGAAATGCCCAGGTGCATCAGCAGCTTTGACGTCACGCGCGTGTCCTCGCAGCAGATGGCATCGGCGGCGGCAAACGCCTCGCCAACGCGCGGGGACAGGTCGCCCAGGTTGCCGATGGGCGTGCCGACCACATAGAGTTTGCCCGTATGGGCGCTGTTTTGCGTCATATCAACCTATTCAATCATGCCGCGCTCGAGCGTACCGAGCGCCGCGCGGGCGTCCCATGCTGCAATGCGCTTCTCGGTCTTCCACGTTTGGAAGAACCAACCGGCAGCCGGCGCAAACGAAGCCAGCTGGTTGGCGATAAACACGCGCTCGTAGGCATTGCGGCCCTCGGGCGTAACCGACGAGTTGGCAAAGATCGCCGCACCCGACCATTCGCCCACCAGCACGGGGAACCCTGTCGAAATCGCTTCTTTAAGCTCGCGCTTGTTACGCGAAATCGCCGTCGTCAGCCCGCGGGGGCTCGTGATGTCGAGCGCATACTCGTCGCGGTAATGGTACAGGTGAAGGTCCATGTAGACGTTCTTGTACTTGGCGCCGCGCATAAAATGCTTCCACTCGCTGGGATGCCCCGACGACGAGAAGACGACGATCTTATCCTCGGGCATATACGAACGGACGAGCTCGTAGGCATCGCGATAGAAATTGCGCAGGTAGTGAGCAGGAATGCCATCCGTCATGGTGAAGAGGCTCTTGCGAACGCTCATCTGCGGCGTGTCCAGCAGCTCAATGCCCAGCAGGCTCTCGGCCTCGCCATAGCGATCGGCCAAGCGCTCGAGCACGTCGAGTGCGACATGACGGCCGTTGGTGGACGAATGCCACTCGGCGACAGCCTCCGGCGTGGTGGGTGAATCGTTGGAATCGCCCTGGCCACCGGGCACAGTTGCCAGATCGAGCAGCACGCGGATGTCGTACTTGGCAGCCCACTCAATCGCGCGGTCGATGTAATCGACAACCGATATGTAGGAGGCATCGGACTCCTGTGAGCCAAAGGCATACCAGGGCACCGGCAGACGCACGGCATTGAGACCGATCTGCGCCATACGGCGAAAATCGTCCTCGCTCACAAACGTCTCGTAATGGCGGCGCATGCGCTCGTTATAGGCGGCGGTACCCATGGCCTCCTGTAGCTCGGCCGCGTTGGATGCACCGGTCGCCGCGTACAGCGACGGGGTCACCCAAGGCTCGGGAATAAACCAGCCAGAGAGATTAACGCCGAGTATCCTCTCCATCACTGCCCCCTTCGGATCATGCAGGTCGAACCCGCATCGTATTGCATAGGATAAGTATCGTTTTGAGTATACCCGCGTGTGCGGACAGGCGACCGAACGGTCTGTAAAGTGGCGCAAAAGCGGGAGGAATGTCTGAGCGGGCGGGCCCGAGATGTGCACGCACGTCGGAAGTAAGCGCCGGAAAGCGCATCCCACTCTGAAGCCAAATTCCGGGACGCAATTTCCGCAGAGCCCTCAATAAAAGAAAAGGACCCCTTTGCAGAGGTCCTAGTCAATTCAAGGTGGCGGGGAAGGGAATCGAACCCCTGACACGAGGATTTTCAGTCCTCTGCTCTACCAACTGAGCTACCCAGCCATTTGAGGTGTGCCTTGTTTCAAGGCTTGATTAGTATAACCAAGGACGCGTTCCGGTCAACCGAGAATTTTAAAAAAGTTTTTGAGCACAGCCTCGGTTCTATAAATCGGCACGTCAGAGGCATCAGCCGGCAGCAAGAAGTTTTTCACTCAGAGCCGCACGGGCAAACTCACTTGGCGTCATCCCCTCGGCAGCCGCCCGTCGACGAATGGCCTCCTTCATTCCCAGAGGAATCTTGACCGACAGCGTTGCCGTCCCCTCACCTGAGAGCGGGGGCCGTCCATGCACGATCCCACCAACGGTGTGTTCGCCATCCGGAAACTCTCCGCGCTCGTACGACTCGCACCACGCGTCAATCATTTCATCCGTTACAACCTGACCATTAGCGGCCGTATACGTCTTGCCCATCATCGACCCCTTTGCCGAGCCTGTTCAATCTCCTGCCAAAATTTCTTCTGGACTGGAGACAAGGCATGAATGATAAGCCACCCACGGACAAGCTCGACCGCGACAAGCTCCACGCTTCGTCCGTCTGGGAGCCATCCAATCGCAAGCCATCTCGGCGGCTCGTCCTTCGACTCGCGACGAATGCACTCAGTAACCGCAAGCCAAGCGCTAAGCACCTGCTTTTCCGTCAGGTGCTTTTTAGCGTTGGGATGAATCTCAACATCCATGCATCTTCTCCTCCATCTTACCCAATTTCGTATGACGAAAGTCCACTGTCGCCAATTCTTAAGCCGGCACGCGTTGGAGAGCAGGGGTCGAAACAATGATTGAAGGACGCTCTAGTACGGCCCAGGCGCCGGGGCAGGAGCACATGCGCCAAGGGCGGACGTTTTCGTAGCGCGCGAGGATATTGCCGTCGCGATCGATGAAGGCGATGTCGATGGGATAGGCCATAAAACACGTATGGACCGAAGAGCAGCGTGGAAACGCCATGACGAGCGGCAGGCCGTTGGCGGCAACCGGACGCCGTCCCAGCATGCCGCGCAGGCGCACGACAAACGACTCCGCCACCACAAACTCGGCCGGCGTCCAACCCAGCCTATTGAGTGCCCGCGCGTAGACGATGTAGGACGAGACCGCGGTCACATGACCACCCCCGGACGCCATGGATCGACCGTCACCGCACGCTCGTGCGACAACGTTGTCGGCGCCCCCAGCGGAACGCCAGCGATGCTGAGAGAAGTCGGCCACGGCTCATAGTGCATGGTGCAGGTGTAGGTCCTAAACGTACCGGATAGGGAGAGCAGGCCACCATCCGATGCCTCCGCGCCTTGCTCGCTCGACACTTCGATCTGCAAGTCATAGCCTTCCATGGCATTCAGAATTTGAGTCTGAACCGTCGCCGAGGCATCGGCAGAGCTTTCGTCGCCCTCCCCCTCCGACGCCACGGCGTGCGCCAACACGATGTCGGGCACCACGCGGTCGAAGCGCGCAACAGCGCTGGCAAAGATCATGACGTTGTACACGATGAGTGCCAGCACCAGCAAAACGGGCGTAACCACTGCCATCTCAACCGTCGCTTGGGCGCGCTCCTCGCGCAGACGCATGCGGATACTCATTACGACCCACCGCCCAGAGCGCCAACCAGCGTGGCGACATCGACGGTGAGCGGGATGGAGCCGCCGCCGGGCAGAGGAATCTCCGCAAGTGTGAACACCGTACCGCTAATGGTGCGTTCGACTTGATATTCCAACGCCTCGCAAAGCGCCTTGGGATCGGTCACGCCCAACGGAATACTTCGCAGTTTGTCTTGCGTTTGAGAGAGACCCGCAATGTCAGACCCCGGACTCTTAATGACGTTGGCGGAATCGGTCAGCACCGGCTTTCGCAGGCGCAAGTCGCACGGTTCCAAACCCAGCGCCGCCACGGACGCCGAAACGGTATCGCCGAGCCACGATGCAATGGAGCCCAACGCACCGCTGCCCCCTCCTAGGTCTTTAATCATCTCGTCCATAAGTTCGTCGGCCGAACCTTGGATGTCTCCGTATCCCACGAGTAGCCGTCCCCAAACATCCATGACGCCGTCGAGCACGCCGGCAACGCCGCCCGAGCGTTCCTTCAATGTCGAGAAAAATCGCGAAAGCACGTTGTTTTGCGCCGTCGCCTCATCGGGCGCCAGCACCGCGGCAGAGATAGCACCGCGATCGCCAAGCCTGACTGCCGCGTTAAACGAGGAGTTAAGTTGATCGGGGCTGGTAATGTCACCCGAAACTGCAAAGGCGACCACGCCGTTGCGGCCAGGTGGGGCGATACGCGGGCGCTCGCCGGAAAGCGCTTTAATGGCCTGGTCAAACGCATTGCCCGCACGGTCGGCCTCATCCTCGGTCTGACGCTCAAGTTCGAGTTCTTTGTTGCGGCATTCGACGTAGTCTTCCAGAGCCTCTTTGAACTTATCGAAGTGGTACTCGAAGCCCCTTTCGACAGAAGTCGTTGCAATCGCAACGTACCCTAAAGACGACACACCGAAATGGCATTCGCTACACGTTTCGTGACCGTCAAAAACCGCGACAGACGCCAGCCCACCAGGCGTTCCCCTTTTGTAATTTGGACAGTCAGTCCCGTAATGCAGATAGGACACTTCATCTAGTTCACTTGTTGGCCAACGTACATCGGTGTAGAGTTCGGTCGTCCGCGCCTCATCTGGATTTCGCGGAAGAAAGGGGATGTAGGCGGAAACCTTGCCGTCCTCTTCAGCTATATACGCTCGTTCAACTTCTTCACTCGCATAAGCGAAGAACGCCTTTCGCGCAGCGGAATCTGCCTGTTTTTCCGGACCTTCGCCAAGCGGCTTCTCATTTGCCAGGCGCTGGCGATAGTAGGCCTTCGCGCGATCGAGCGCCACTTGCGGCTCCCACGTAACGCTCGAAGCGTAATGTGGATTTTGAGCACCAGAGAGATCCGCTAGGCTTTTCGCACGCTCCCACATGCAAGAACAGCTGCTGACCGAGCCCTTGTCCGACCCGCCACAATCCGCCAGCCAAGCGCGCTCTTTAGCCTTCGCCGTGTCCTCAGAAGCCTTCCGCAGCTCCTCGGCCGCACGCCCTAAATCATCTGAAGTGTCTTTAATGGTATCGGTTGAGATCTCTGACCCTTTGAGCGCAGCGAAGTCCGACTCGGATGTCCTGGGCACGGCAAGCGCCGTACCGGTATAGGTCACACTATCGGTATCCTGCGCCGACACCGCCTGCGTGGCACGCGCGGCGATCAGATACGGCAGAGCCGTCTCGATTTTCTGTAAGCCTTCCGATGCGCTTTTGGCAAACTTGTTGCGCGTTTTAATGATTTCAATCCCGGTGTCGACCATATTGCCGGCAACTGGCTCGGCACCCGGGATGAGGATGGCGACCAGTCCCGTCCCGATCGTGGCAAACCCCGCCAGCCCCAGACTCAAGATGCTCGCATCCACCACCGTCGCAGCCGTATGGTAGGACGACACCACATTGGCGCCTGCCAGCGCGCCGCTATCGGCAGCCACCTGGGTATCCCCCGCGCGCGACATGCTCCATATCGCCGCGGTCGACGAAAACAGCAACGTGAGCACCACTAGGATGACCACGGCAGAGGAAAGCGTGGTGTAGGCACCGTCTTCGATAAACAGGTCGATACCGGCGCGGCCCATAAAGCCGCCTCGCTTGCGATGGCAGCTCGGACGGCGCGTCAAAACGCATCTAGACCAGAAACGCTTAATCCCATGCAGCAATCCACGAACCATAATCTCCCTCCAGCCATTCGGGACGTGATTGATACGAGACATCGACCTTGAGCTCAACGTAGCCGCCCTCGGCGGTACCACCCATAGCCTGCGCAAACGCACCGATCACAGGTAACGGCTTGACCTCGCCGGAAACGGACACGGACGAGACGCCACCCGCATCGGCCCGACCAAGCTCGATATCCCACGACAACGGCCCGCCGGCATGAAAGATCGAAACGTTGGGCACTGCGGCAAGCCGGCGGCGGGTGAACTCCTTAAGATCGTCGTCCTCCGCCGTCGTCGTGGTCATGAGCCGCGCGGTCTCGGCAGCGGCAGACTCCATGACCGCGCGCGTATAGAGCAGGCACACCGGTTGCAGTGCGAGAAGGATGAGCATCAGAAACGTCGGCAGCAAAAAAGCGGCCTCGACCGTAGACTGCGCCCGGTCCTCGCGCGCGATATCAATACAACGCGATGTCCTTAGCACCCGCAGCGGCGTCGATAACCGACGTCGAGGCAACGCCATGGGATGCCGCCCGCTCGACCAGCGCCGCCAAGCGCCCGTCGGCACCGGCACGCCAAAGCCCCGCGATCGCCAGCACGATGGAAAGCAGCGCCACCGTGACGATGGCGTATTCGACCGTCGCCTGGGCAGATTCCTCGCGCAGGACGTCATGCATTTCACGACCCCTCCTTTGAGTTCGATGCCTGCGGGCTCAGGCGGATCACGCGCAGGCGGCACGAGGCATCGCCGGCATCCGCGGCAACCGTCACCATATCGACCCAGCCGCGCCCATCGCGTACAATGGCGCCCCATACGTTGCCCTTAATATCGAGATAGCCGCTCAGGGCGAGCTGGGCCGTTGGCACCTCGCGGTAGGCGCGTAACATATCCGCCGCTGCCTCGGTCATCGGTCGGTCCTCGGACCATGCAAGCCGGACCGCAATCGCGTTGTCCTCAGGCGAATCCGTCGCAGTGCCAGACCGCTTGTCGAGCGTCCGCAGAAAGGTTTGCGCCGTGACAGCGACATCCGAATCGTCCGCATCTCGCATCTCATCTTTTTGAGACGCCACCGCCGAATCTGAGCCCGAATCGAAGGCGGCCCCAGGACGCTGCTGCCGCGCGGCGTTAAGCCCCCAAAGCACCGCCGCTATCGCCACGGTCAGGCAAGCAAACACCAGCAGCACCCCGATGGGGCGCTCGCCCTCTACAGGCTGTTGATGCCCTCGCTGATAGCGTTCCATAGATCTTGGACCTTGCCTTTAAATGCAACGATGGCAATAATCGCGATCACCACGAGCACGCCGACCAAGATGGCGTACTCGGTGGTACCCTGCGCGCTCTCCTCCCGCAACAGCTCCTTGGCATGCTGGCGAGCGCGGATCGCCCGGCAAAAAGCCCAGTTCCAAGCCTTGTCAGCAACTTCGACCATCGTGTTCATGTATTCCTCCCTACATCATCCCGCCTGCTCCCAGCAGCGGGCCCAATATGGACAGAAGCAACGCCGGCAAGATGAGCGTGCCGGTGGGAATCAGCAGCTTGACGGGCGCACGCTCAATCTCGCGCTCGACCGCGGCGCGATGAGCCGCACGGATCTCGCGACTTTGAGCGGCCAGCGTCTCGGCAAGTGGGGCACCCAGGGCGAGTGCCTGCCCCACCGTAATGGCAAAGGTCTCGAGCGCTCGCACGTCCAGGTCGCGCGCGGCGGCCAACAACTCGTCCTCACGCGTGCCCACGCCCACCTGCCACGCCATGCAGGCCCGCTCAAGGCGAAGAGCCAGCACTGACCGGCGGTTGGCGCAGAAAATCTCAAGCGCCGCATCAAACGAAAGACCGGCCGAAAGACCCAAGCGCACAACATCGATCATCTCGGACACTTCGCCGAGCGAAACTCGCGCCGGGCCGCCCGCTCCAACCGCGCCCTTCACTCGCGCGGTCAGGGCATCGACCACCGAGCGACCCGCGGCAGCGACCAGCACCGCCTCGCGCTTGCAGGCCCCTGCGATCTTGCGCGCGTCCGCCCGATCCAAACCCGTCGCGACAAATACACTCAGGGCGCACAGGCAAGCCGCAACTGCAACCGGGGCGCTCATAGCTCCACCCGCATAATGCGCCGGATAACCACCAGGGCAACGGCGTTGAGGGCAAGACCCAGCACCACAGCGCCCGCGCCGGCAGGTGTCGCAAGACCGCGACGAAAATCTGCCGAAAGCAGCGCCAACACCGCGCACATGCCCGCCGGCATCGCCGCGACCATATGCGCAGACATGCGAGCCTGCGACGTCTTGACATCCAGGCGGCGCTTGAGCTCAATGCGCTCCCCCACCATGCTCGACGCCTCGGACAGTAAGTCGGCAAGCGGAGCGCCGGTGCGCTGAGACACCTTAAGCGCCAAGGTCACAAGCGAAAGGCCGGGGGCGTCGATGCGCACGAGCAAGTCATCGAGCGCGTCGGTCGCCGAGATGCCGCAATCGATTGCCGCCGCCACCCGCAAAAACTCGGTATGCACCGGTTCTTGCGCATGAGCGCCCACAAAGCGCATGCCCTGGGCCAGCGAATGTCCCGAGGCAAGCGACATGGAAAGTGCGGTAAACGCCTCGGGCATGGCCTCTTCTGCATCGTGTTGCTCGCGCCGGCTCTCAAAGCCATCCCGGGCGGCGCCAACGGCAATCGGAGCAACAAGTCCCAAGGCAAATCCGAAGGGCGATAACGACACCATCGTTAGCAAAACGCAGCAGACACCGCTCGATAGCAGCAGAAACGCCAAACGCTCCGAAGCATCCTCGATCACGAGGCCAAGGCGACGCGCCGGAGCCAGCGATGCCCACGAACGGGCGATCTTTTTCAGCAGATCGTTTTCCACCAGCTCACGCGGCAGCTTCTCTGCCACCGTCTCGAACGCCTGACGCGCCAGCTCCGCCGGCGGCACCTGCGGCACACGAGGTTCCGCCCCGCACGCCGTCGCGACAGAAAACCCTGCCAAACCCCCTACGACGAGGGGCACAGCGACCTCCATTCGTCCACCTCCTCTTGTGTGAGCGTCCCCGACCGCAGGCCTTCTGCGATAAACGGCGGCTCGCGGTCAAGCGTCCAGGTGCGCTCGGCGGCATCGAAAGTCACATAGCGCTCGAGCTCTACGCCGCCCGACGCGGCGCGACGCACCCCCGAATACGAGGAGACGAAGCGCCTGCCATCGGCGTGGCGCTCGGACATCACGATGCCGTCGAGCGCCATGGCAATCTGCTCCTCGATGAGCTCGCTCGGCAGATCGATGCCATAACGTGCAAGCAACGTCAGACGCACCACGGTCTCCTGCTCGGAACCCGCATGAAGTGTGGTGAGCGACCCGTCATGGCCCGTGTTCATGGCCTGCAACATGTCGCAGCACTCGGCACCGCGCACCTCGCCCACCACGATGCGGTCGGGGCGCATGCGCAGGGCATTGGTCACCAGGTCGCGGATCGTCACCGCGCCCTCGCCCTCAATTGAAGCCTCGCGCGCCTCTAGGCGCACCACGTGCGGATGATGCGCAAACTTGAGCTCGGCAGAGTCCTCGATCGTCACGATGCGCTCGCCGGTGGAGATCTCGCATGACAACGCGTTGAGCAGGGTGGTCTTACCAGATCCCGTGCCTCCCGCAACCGCCAGGTCCTGTCGCAGCGACACCGCGCACGACAGCAGCTGCGCATACCAAAGCGGCAGCGACCCCAGCCCCACAAGCTCGTCCAGCGAGCAGATGCGGTCCGAGAACTTTCGGATGGTGAGAATCGGTCCGTCAATCGCCACAGGCGGAATCACCGCGTTGACGCGATAGCCCGTTTTGAGGCGGGCGTTGACGATGGGGCTGCGCTCGTCGATACGGCGGCCAAGTGGCGAGATGATGCGGTCGATAAGCACACGGATCTGCTCATCATCCTCAAACGCATGCTCGATGGGGTGCAAGACGCCGCCGCGTTCAAAGAAAGCCGAACGGCAGCCGTTAATCATGATCTCGGTAACGGTGTCGTCCTCGATGAGCGGCTGCAACGGCCCCAAGCCCACCACGTCATCCAAAATCTCGTCGATGATGGTCTCGCGCTCGGACGTCGCGAGATCAGTCGGCTCCTCAACATTGAGCGCCGCCTCCACCGCGGGACGCAATTCCGAGCGGGCAAGTGCCGGGTCGATATAGGCGCTGATACGCGCCACTTCGTCGTAACCCATGCGGTCCATCACGGCGCGCTTGGTGCGTCGTTTCACCGCGCGGCGGCGCCCCGCATCTACAGGCGCTGCCGCCGCTGCAGCGCCGGCAGCCTTAATCCTCGTTTGCAGGCTCATCGCTGATCACCCTCGCGCGACCAGGGAAGGCGGATACGCGGGCGTTCGGTGCGCATTGCACGGTCGGCGACCATATCGCCCCAAGGGCCGACGGCGCACCCCAGTTCCACGAGCATCTCGCGCGTGGCCTCGCGCACGCTGGTCGCAAAAGCGCTGGTCTGCCCCACTGCCTCGTCAGCGCGCCCAAACGCCATGAGCGCGGCGAGATCCTGCCCGCCATCGGCGATACGAATCTTGGAGCTCAACGCACAGGCAATCTCAAAGCGCATGGCAACATCCTCGTCTGCCCCGCGCGCACCGAACCGGTTGAACACGGCGCTCATGCGCGTGCGCGGCACACCTACTCGACTTGCCAGTTCAATGACGCGCGACGCCGATGTCGCGGACGACACCGCCGCATCGCCAACGACCAGGCAACGGTCGCTCGCCGCCACCGCAGCCGCCACGGCGTCGCCCCAAAAGACCGAGGTATCGATAAAGACCACGTCGGATTCGCGACGCAGGACATCAAGCAGTAGCTCCACCGGACGTGCCATGAGCTCGGCTTGCTCGGGCGCCGCGACGGGACCCCAGAGCGTAACGCCCGGCGCCACGCGCATCGATGCGGCTACGATATCCGGCTCGGTGAGCGCGCCCGCCGCCGACGGCTCGATAAGTGCCGCCATATCGCGCGGAGCATCGACGCCTAACAAGTCGTAAAGGTTTCCAAACATCAGGTCCAGGTCGAGCACGGCGGCACGCAAGCCCAACAGCGACGATGTGTGTGCCATGGTGGCAACGATCGTCGACTTGCCGCAACCGCCCGAGCCCGAAATGGCGCAGATGACCGGAGCTCGATGCGGCGAAGCGGCAGCGTCTGCCGGCGGCATCGGAGGCGGCGGGGCGGGCGTCGGTGACAGCGTCCCCGTCTCCTCCGCCGCAACCACACGCTGCGTCCAAGCCGGCATGGCAGCTTGTTCGGTCTGCGAGGCAGGCTCGTTCTGTGCAATCTGCTCATGCTGCATCAGCGACAACTCGCCGCACCCGGCAAAGCCCTCAACTTCGTCGAGTTCATCCACCAGATTCACGCCGTGCACGTATCCCATATCTACAGCCGGGGAATCGCCAGCATGCTGCGCCGGCCCTCCAGCGTCATCGTATACAAGGGGGTTCCGGGGGCGCCGACCATGCTCGGCTTCCGCTTTTCCATAATCATCAACACACGGGCCTCTTGTAGCGCGAGGCGCCCCGGGTTCCCTATCAACAAAAGCATCGGGCTCAATCGTCATGCGCCGATCGGAATCAACCGCTCCCTCGCCCGCGCACCCGTTGCCGCATATACTGTGCGCAGCGATGACCTCGGTCGCCCCTGCGCGAAACAGCCCCTCGATATCCGACGGATCGAGTGCTTCTATCAACACGACCACGCGACTCACGCGGCCTTCGGCCGTCAGGCGCGCAACAGTCTTGCGCACATCTTCGGTATCAAACAGAGACGCCGCGATGATGGCAGCCCCGCGGCGCGACGGAAACGCCCGAGCCATGGAAACCAGCCCGTCCAGGTCACCTACGCGAAGCACCTGTGCACCCGCATCACGGCCCTCGACTTCCCGCTGCAACAGCCCGTAATCGCCGCACGCGCAGCACGCAAGCCAGATCGCCTTCATCACTTGTCGCCTCCGCTCTTTTTGCCGCGCGCCGTGGCGGGAATCGTCAAGCTGACCGTTCCCTTGCCCGAGGCTCCCAGCAGTTCCTTGACGTCTTCGGGGTCAGCCGCCAGCGTCACCCATTCGATCTTGCCCTCGCGCGTGGCACCGGAATCCTCACTGGTATCGATCACGTACGCGCCGCACAGTCGATCGGTTACGCCGTCTTTTTGCACATACACATCCACGTAGCTGCCCACGCCCGCAGCACCGCCGACCGAGTGCTCGGCATCGACCGCCACCGAAACGGCGACTTTGCCCTTAGGCACCTCGAGCTTGTGGCTCTCGGCCTTGGTGTAGACATTGCAGATCACGGCGTTTTTGGGAATACGCGAAGTCGTCACGTCGCCGCGCACCTGGCGCAGCTCGGTCGCCGCGTCACGCGGCAGCAGACTCGTCAGCCATTCTTGGGTTATGACATTGGTCTCATCGAGGGTCTCGCCCACATCGATATCACGCGCCGCGACGCATACCTCGACGCGATCGCCACCGTACTTGGCCAAGGTCTCAGCCTGGACCTGTTCGGCTTGCGAGCGGATCGACGAGCCGTAAACCATGCAGAGCAGAGCAGCGAGCACGCCCGCGACCAGACTGATGGCGATGCGCTTGCTCTTGTTCACGGCCGCTCCTCTCATGGCAGTGCCGGGCGAATGCCCGTACCACCATTGTCTGGGCGGTCAGAGCGCAAAGCGGCGCAATCGCGATCTTGGTTTTCGATGTCAAACCAATCGCTGACCAAAAACTAACCAGCCCGTCAAGCTCGTGGCAAGGTTTTGGTCAGCACGTCAGCAAACTGCATGCTTCGAGGCTTTTCCGCAGCAAAAAAGCCGTCTCCCGAACAGTTGGGAGACGGCTGTCATAGGAAAAATCAATTACAGATGGACATCGGGATCGAGCATTTGGGCGCTCACGCGCATGGATGACGCCAGGTTTTGGAACGTTTCCAGACGCAGGCTGTCGATCTGCCCGGCGTCCTCGGCCTCGCGAACGGCGCAACCCGGCTCATGGGTATGCGTGCAATCGCCAAATCGGCACGCGCGCGATGCCTCGACAATCTCGGGGAAGGCGCGCGCCAGACCCCGCTCGTGACCCACGAGCGGTAGGCTGCGCAGGCCCGGGGCATCGGCGATCACGCCGGCGTCGCCCGGCAGTGCCACCATCACGCGCGCAACGGTAGTGTGACGGCCCTGGTCGTCGCGTTCGCGCACACCGCCAGTCGCCAACGTATCGTGGCCCAGCAGCGCATTGAGCAGCGTCGACTTGCCGGCACCCGACTCGCCCAGAATCATGGCGCAGCTCCCGGCAGGCACGCAGGAACGGACCTCGTCCAGGCCGCGCCCCTCGGCAGAGGACGTCACGATCACGCGCACGTCCGGACCCACCAGGCGGCGCACGCGATCCAGATCGCACTCGAGCTCCTCGGCATCGCAGCGGTCAGCTTTGGTGAGCACCACCACCGGCTCGGCATCGCAGTCGAGCGCCAACACCAGCGAGCGCGCCACGCGGTCGAGCAGCACCTCGCCGGCACCGAGCGCCTGCACGATTAGCACGCTATCCACGTTGGAGCAGAGCACCTGGCGCTCTCCGCGGGCACGGCCGCGCCAACGCTCAAAGCTCGTACGGCGCGGCAGCACGCACTCAATCACGCCCATATCGTGCCCGGGAGCGCGGCGCACCGCCACACGGTCTCCCACGGCAGGCAGCAGGACCTCATCCTCGCCGCGCGATTTGGCAAACCCCACGGCATGCTCGGCGCGAAAGGTGTCGTCGGCAGTCGCCACCAGCGGAAACCCGCGATCCAAGCGCACCACGGCGCCAAGCCGCATCTGCTCGGGCTCCTCGGTATGTGTGCAGAAATCATCAAAGGCAGTCTGCTGGGTTTCATCGACCGGCAGGTCATCAAACGCCGGAACGTCCTGCAGCGCGTCAAGTCCCGGCACGCTTGCCAGCAGCTCCTCGGCAGACGCGGGGGCCTCGGTCGCAAGCTTCCGACGACGATCGCGCTTAGCCCGCGCCCCCGTCGTCTTTTTCTTCGCCTTAGCCTTAGCCTTGCCCACAAACGCCTCCCAGCACCCAAAATCACAACTGAGCAGGTATTTTACCCATAAAAAAGAGTCGGTCGAGCAACTGCTCGACCGACTCACACACTTTCCCTCAGCTCATGGTCCCGAGAGGTTATCCGAAGGCCCGACGCCGGGAGGGGTTTCTTCTGAGCGATCCCGCAGCGCGAAGCGCGAGGACCAGCGAAGAAGAAACCCTGCAGGCGGTCGGGCCGGTGGGAAGGATGACCTTTCGACCTACTCCTTCTCGACCGCGCGCATGATCGCCTTGTAGATCTCCATCAGCGGGATGATCAGGAAGGCTAGACCCAGCGCGGCAAGAACGCCCTTGAGCTCAAGCGTCACGGGGCCAAAGAACATCTCGGCAAGCGTCGGCTGAACGGTCACGATAACCGTCAGTACCAGCGCCAGCGCGGCGGAAGCCCACAGCCACTTGTTCTGCTTCTTCATGGTGAACAGCGACGCACGACGGCTGCGCATATTGAAGCAGTGGAAAATCTCGACCATGTTGAGCGTGATGAACGCCATCATCACGCCTTCCTCGTCGGCATTGCCGGCGATCATATCGGCGATGTGGATGTAGCCCATGTCAAAGTACACGCCCACAAAGAAGCTCGCCAGCACCAGCACGGTGATGATTAGGCCCTGGACCACACAGTCCAGGCCCATATTGCCGGCAAAGACACCGTCCTTGGCGTTGCGCGGCTTGCGCTTCATAATGTCGCCCTCGGCGTCCTCCATGCCCAGCGCGAGCGCGGGGAAACAGTCGGTAACCAGGTTCACCCACAGCAGCTGCACCGGCTGGAAGATGGTAAAGCCGATGAGCGTGGCGATAAACACCGAGAAGACCTCGGCAAGGTTGGCCGAAAGCAGGAACTGGATGACCTTGCGGATGTTGTCGTAGATGCGACGGCCCTCTTCGCAGGCACCGATGATGGTGGCGAAGTTGTCGTCGGCAAGCACCATGTCGGCGACGTTCTTGGTGACATCGGTACCGGTGATGCCCATGCCCACGCCGATGTCGGCGCGCTTGATGGACGGGGCGTCGTTGACGCCGTCGCCCGTCATGGCCACGATCTGGTCGCGCGACTTCCAAGCCTCGACGATGCGGGTCTTGTGCTCGGGCTGGACGCGGGCGTACACGCCGTAGTCCTCGATGTGCGCGTCGAGCTCCTCTTCGCTCATGCGATCGAGGTCGGCACCGGTGATGGCCTGGCTGCGATCGGTGACGATGCCCAGCTGCTTGGCAATGGCCACGGCGGTGTCGATATGGTCGCCCGTAATCATGACGGTGCGGATACCGGCGTCGTGCGCCTCGCGGATGGCGTCGGCGACCTCGGGGCGGACCGGGTCAATCATGCCGGACAGGCCGCAGAAGACCAGGTCGTGCTCGAGCGCAGCGGGGCTGCAGTCGCTCGGGACCTCGGTGTAGGTGCGGCTTGCCAGCGCCAGCACGCGCAGGGCCTCGTCGGCCATGGCCTTGTTGGCGGCCACGAGCTCGGCGCGACGCTCCTCGGTCAGCGGAACGACCTTGTCGCCGTCGTAGATATGGGTGCACAGGCCGATCACCACGTCGGGCGCGCCCTTGGTGTACTGCTCATACTCGCCGTCCAGGGTCTCGACGACCACGGACATCATCTTACGGCCCGAGTCGAACGGGGCCTCGCCCACGCGCGGGTGCTCGGCAGTCAGGCCAGTGAGGCCCGCCTTGCCGGCGTCGTTGACGAGCGCGCACTCAGTCGGCTCGCCCACGGCCTCGCCCAGCTCCTCGTCCCACTGGGCATCGGAGCACAGAGCCATGCCGGCCAGGAACTTCTCCTTAGGCGCGGCGAGCTCGTGCTTGACGACGGTCATCTTGTTTTGGGTAAGGGTACCGGTCTTGTCGGAGCAGATGGTCTGCGTGCAGCCGAGAGTCTCGACGGCAGAGAGCTTGCGGATGATTGCCTGACGCTTGGCCATCTTGGTCACGCCAAGCGACAGCACGATGGTCACGACGGCGACCAGGCCCTCGGGGATGGCAGCGACGGCAAGCGAGACGGCGACCATAAAGGTATCGAGCAGGGCGGTCGGGTCGGTAAGAACGTTGCCCACGCCGTGGCGGATGATATCGACGCCAAAGATAACGACGCAGATGACGATAACCATGATGGTGAGGATGCGGCTGAGCTCGGCAAGCTTCACCTGCAGCGGCGTGAGCTCTTCCTTGGCCTCGGCCAGGGCGCCGGCGATCTTACCCATCTCGGTGTTCATGCCGGTGCCGACCACGACGGCGCGGCCGCGGCCGTATACCACGGTGGAACCCATGTAGCACATGTTCTTGCGGTCGCCGAGCGGCACGTCATCGGTGCCCGCGGCAAGCTCAATCACGTCGGCGTGCTTCTCTACGGGCACCGACTCGCCGGTGAGTGCGGCCTCTTCGATCTTCATCGTGGCGCTCTCGAGCACACGGCAGTCGGCCGGGACGGAGTCGCCCGCCTCGAGCATGATAACGTCGCCGGGCACGAGCTCAGCGCTCGGCAGGTGCACGAGCTTGCCGTCGCGCAACACCTTGGACTGCGCCGCGCTCATCTCCTGCAGGGCCTCGAGGGCCTCCTCGCTCTTGGCTTCCTGGACCACGCCCAGCACCGAGTTGACGATAACGACGAACATGATGATGGCGACATCGGCAAAGTCCGCCTCGCCCTTGACCATGCCCGTGAGTGCACTGATGACGGCGGCAACGATCAGCATGATGACCATGGGGTCGGCCATCTGCTCAAAGAAGCGCTTCCATAGCGGCGTCTTCTCGGCTTCCTCAAGCTTGTTAGGGCCTGTCTTGGCGAGGCGCGACGACGCCTCGTCGCTGCTCAGGCCGAGGTTCTCATCGACACCTTGGTCGCTGAGTACCTCCGCCGCGGCGGACAGGTATTCCTTTTGCATATAGAGTCCCCTCCTGGGATTCGGGCCACTCAGCAGATTGATGCCCGATCATAATTCCCAGGAGAAGGGCAAGGGCTCATCAAGGCTGCCGTGCTGAGCGGCAGTTGATAGTGGGGCTATGGTACCCCAAAGCGGCGCGTCTAGCCAAAACATTCCAATTGGAAACACGGCTCGAGTGCAACGATGCAGACCGTGTGATGCTCAACATTGATAAAACGTTTTTTCTTCGGTGCATCATCAAACTGAAATATCGCCCAGATAGCAGCGGTTAGAACGGTTGGTAAAGTTTTTGCATATACCGTTTTTACCGCAAAAAATGAACTTCTAATTCGGCATACGGTCGATTTTTTGGGGTATTCGGTCGGCATTTCGTTATAATCATCTCAGTTTTATTTCTTATGGTTTATCTATCAGCGCAAGACGATGTCAGATGGAGGTCTGAATGTACAAGCGCACCAAGATTGTATGCACCATGGGTCCCGCCTGCGATAGCGACGAGACCATCCGCGAGATGATTAAGGCGGGCATGAACGTCGCCCGTTTTAACTTCTCGCACGGATCCTACGACGAGCACCACGGTCGCATCGAGCGCGTCCGTCGTATTTCCAAGGAGCTCGGTCTGCCCGTCGGCATCCTGCTCGACACCAAGGGCCCCGAGGTCCGCACCGGCCTTCTGGTCGATGGCAAGAAGGTTGCCGTCAAGACCGGCGACAAGATCGTCGTCACCGCTCAGCCCACGTCCGAGGATTTCCACGGCACCGCTGAGCACATCTCCCTCGACTACCTGGCTCTGCCCTCCGAGGTCGAGAAGGGCTCCCTTATCCTGATCGACGACGGCCTGGTTGCCCTCGAGGTCGAGTCCGTCGACGGCCAGGACATGACCTGCGTCGTCAAGAACGACGGCCTGATCGGCGAGCGCAAGGGCGTCAACATGCCCAACGTCAACATCTCGTTGCCCGCTATCACCGAGCGCGATCGTCAGGACATCCTCTTTGGCCTGACCGAGAACATCGACTACATCGCCGCTTCCTTCATCCGTGACGGCGAGTCCGTCCGCGGCATCCGCGAGCTTTGCCGCGAGAACGGTGGCGAGCACGTGACGATCTTCCCGAAGATCGAGTGCGCCCTGGGCGTCGAGAACTTCGACGAGATCCTCGAGGCTTCCGACGGCATCATGGTCGCCCGTGGCGACCTGGGCATCGAGATCAAGCCCGAGCTCGTTCCGCACATCCAGAAGGAGATCATCGCCAAGTGCAACGCGGCCTACAAGCCCGTTATCACCGCTACGCAGATGCTCGACTCCATGCAGCAAAACCCGCGCCCGACGCGCGCCGAGGTTGCCGACGTTGCTAACGCCATCTACGACGGCACCGACGCCGTTATGCTCTCTGGCGAGTCCGCTGCCGGTAAGTACCCGGTTGAGGCCGTCAAGATGCAGGCCAGCATTGCTCTCGAGACCGAGAAGTACCTCCCGGCTCACGCTCCGCTCGAGGTTCCGGCCGATGCTCACGGCACCCGCGTTGTCAACAACGTTGTGGGTATGTCCGCTGTGAACATGGCTACCACCGTTGGCGCCAAGTGCATCACCGTGCCGACGACCACCGGTCGTACCGCTCGCCTGATTTCGCACTTCCGTCCCAACATGCCGATCTGCGCGTTCTCCCGCCACGAGTGGGCCGTCCAGCAGATGATCATGTACTGGGGCGTTATCCCGCACCAGGCCGAGATTACCCAGGGCACCGTCAACGGCACGATCGTCAAGGCGATCGAGACCGCTAAGGAGCTCGGCTACGTCGAGGCCGGCGATCTGACCGTCGCTACCGCCGGCGATCCCCGCATGAGCGTCCAGCTCGAGGACAAGGTCTCCTCGACCAACGTCGCTTACGTCGCTCAGGTGCGCTAAATCGTACTTGCAAGCACACTTGCATTGCAAAGGGCCCGGAAGGCATTGCCTTCCGGGCCCTTTTTCTGTGCCAATGCCGCCGCACGGCAAAACACGCACTCATTTCTTTACCAAAAGCGCGAAATCCACCCTTCGAGGCCCAAAAAATAAGGCTCTGTTAGACCAACATTGACATATAGGTGATGCCACCGTGGTATAATAGCCGTAAGCACTACGGCATTGGAGCATCATGAACGCCGAAGACCTGGTCATCACCTTCAAAAAGAACATGGCGAATCTCAGCAAAACCGAGCGCCGCCGCGCGATCGAATCCGTCAGGGACGTGATCCGCGCGGCGGCGTTCGATGACGCGGCCGGCTCCTCCTATGAAGTCGAATGCTGCCCGCGCTGCGGGTCAGTCGCGATTGTGAAGAAGGGGAAGGCCAAGAACGGAGAGCAGCGCTACCTCTGCCGAGACTGCGGTAGGACCTTCGGCATGGGCAGTGAGCGTATCCTGGGAACGAGCAAGCTCCCGAAGGAGACCTGGATGGCCTACGCCGAGTGCTTCGTGCTCATGCTGCCCCTGCGGGAATGCGCGAAGCGCTGCCACGTCTGCCTCAAGACCGCCTACACCATGCGCCACAGGCTGATTGAGTGCCTTTCGGCCTACTCCCCCTCGTTCAAGGTCGAACGGGGCTGCGGCTGCGAGCTCGACGAGACCTATTTTCCCGAGTCTTTCAAGGGCAACCACACGAAGGGGTCGTTCACGATGCCGCGTCCCTCCCGACATCGCGGCAAGCAGGTGCACAAGCGCGGGCTGTCGCGCGAGCAGATCTGCGTTATGACCGGCGTGAACGACTCGAACGAAACGTTCTTCGAGGTCTCGGGGCGGGGCGTCCTGTCGAGGAAACGCGCCATGGATGTGCTGAGGGGCCGCATCATGTCCGGTTCCGTCGTGGCGACGGACAAGGCGTCCGCCTACGTCGACGTCCTCGCCGAGCTCGAGGTCGCCGCGCATACTGCCTACGATTCCAAGGACCGCTCCGAGGGGACCATTAACCGGATCAACACCGTCCATTCGCTCCTCAGCACCTTCATGGAGCCGTTCAGAGGCGTGTCGACGAAGCACCTCGATGCCTACCTCGCCTGGTTCAAGTGGTGCCGGACCTTCATGGCGACCGATTCCGGCACCGCCGAGCGCACGGTCGCGCGACAGATCGCGAACGGCGTATGCAGGAGCCGCATCCGTGACATGTTCAACATCCTGCCGCCCTATATGGACTACTGGGTCGCATCCGCCGCATAGAGACGATAAAATGGTTGCACCGTGATATACGAGGAAAGGTACAACCATGCCGTCGAACATACCCGCCACGACGATTCGCATCGAACCGGAGGTCAAGAAAGAGGCTACCGTCATCCTCGACGAGCTCGGCCTGTCTATGTCCACTGCCGTCAATGCGTTCCTCAAGGCTCTCGTCCGGGAGGGCGGGATGCCATTCGAGATGAAGGTCAAGACGTCGGCATCTGACGGAAAAACGGTGAGATAGTTGGCAAATCAACTTGAAACGCAGCTGGCACTGGCCTCTTCGCTCGGATTGTCGGAGCTGTCGAAAACCGCGATCATGCGCGGGCTTTTCTCGCTGGACGGCACTCAGATAAAGTATTCCTTCCGCAGGACGAAAAGCTATCAGATCAGCGATCCCGAGGAAAAGGTCAGGGCCGACGCCGTAGCGTTTCTGGTCCTGTCGAAAGGCTATGATTCGCGAAAGATCGATACCGAGGTGGAAGGCTCGCACAACGATTTCGCGGATATCGTACTCTACGAAGACGACAGATGCACGAAGCCCTGGCTAGTCGTCGAGAACAAGAAAGAGGGCGCGACTCCGGCTGAAAGGGCGGAAGGGGAAGCGCAGGCCTTCGCCAACGGCATCGCGCTGGGCGCAAAATACACCATGAAGGACTACGGAGACGAGTCATGCGTCTGGCAGCTCGAGGGCTTCGGCGCTAGGGAGCGCAGGAGAAATAAGCTGGGCGACAGAGAACTTCTTCCGAGGAACTACTCTCAGGATATGGTGTATCCGCTTCACGCGGGCACGGAAATGGATATTAAGCCGGCGAGCGCCTTCGATATCAGCATCGCCATCAGGCGCGCGCACTCCATCATTTGGGCTGGAGGAAAACGCGATCCGCTATCGGCTTTCGATGAGTGGAGCAAGCTGATGTTCGCCAAGGTCCGCGACGAGCGCTACACGCGAAACGGCCACCCCCGCTCGTTCCAAGCTGGTGTCAACGAGTCCGACTCGGCTATCGCCACGAGGGTCCACAAGCTGTTTAGCGACGCTAAGGAGCAAGATCAGGCCATTTTCCCGCGTGATGAGAAAATCGAGCTTCCGGATAGCAAGGTCGCCCAGGTCGTTCGCGTCATTCAGGAGATTTCGTTCATCGATACAGATTCCGACGTCATCGGAACGGCCTTCGAGGATTTCTTCGGATCGGTCTTCCGCGGAAGCCTCGGTCAGTATTTCACCATGAGGCAGATAGCGAGATTCACGGTAGGGATGCTCAATCCCACGAGTGAAGATTACGTTCTAGATCCGACGTGCGGCTCGGGAGGCTTTTTGCTCGAAACCCTCCTTCAAGTATGGAACGATACCGATGCGGGCTTTGCCGGGCAGGGGAACCTCGCGAGAATCAAATCCGATTTTGCCGCGCAGAACGTTTACGGAATCGAAATTCACCCGACCCTGGCTAGAATCTGCAAAATCAGCTTGCTCCTGCACCACGATGGTCACACGAACATCGAGGCCGACAAGAGCTGCCTCAGCCCAAACCTGAGCAAGCCGAGACTCCAGAAGGATCGCCAGTTTGACCTGATTGTGGGAAATCCGCCTTTCGGAACCAAAGTCGCAAATGGAGATGAGGACCAGCTTGACGGCGCATTCCTAGATGACTTCGTCCTAGGCTGCGGAAAGCAATCGATACAGTCGGAACAAATTATCCTGGAGAAAAGCGTCTCCTGGCTCAAGCCGGGCGGCAGGCTCGGCATGGTCCTGCCCGACGGGGTTCTCAACAACAGCGGGTCTCAATCAAATTGTCCGGCCCTTCGTGAATGGCTCTTTAAATCGGGAAGAATACTGTCCGTGATCTCCCTTCCAGACTTCGCTTTTCGCAGGTCTGGCGCCACGAACAAGACTTCGATATTGATCTTTGAAAAGTTCTCCGACCTGGAATCGGCTAGATTGGGCAATCAACTGGAAGCCTGTGAGGGAGACATTGCGGTTGCTCTCAAGGATAGCGGACTAGACTACAACATCTTTTTCGGGGAGGCATCTCATATCGGATATACGCCATCCGGTCGACCTGATCCTAGAAACGACCTCTATATCGCCGACGAGAACGGCTATCTTTCAGACGACCAGACTGGCTCGATATTGGGAGAGTGGAACGTCTGGGAGGAAAACGGGGCGGTTTCCGACCCGAGATGCGTCGCCGAGAGGGCTTCGTCAGTATGGAGAAGCCATCCGAGTCATAGAGTGGACCCGAAATACCATGTCTACATGGCTCATAAGGGCGATTACGTGCCGCATGGCTGGTCATCTGCACCCATGATGGATCTAGTGAAACGGATGAGAAGGAACGTGGACTTCGGGAAAGAGCCGATGAAGGAATACAAGGTCTTGACTCTTTCCCAAACTGGTGTTGCAAGGCTTAGGGAACCAGGCGTCGGAAACAACCCTCCCGAATGGCGGGGGATGTATTTCTACGACTCAAGCAGCGACTGGTTTGAGGTAAGAACCTCCGACATCGTCTACTCCGGAATCGATCTTTGGAAGGGGGTCGTATGCTTCGTCACCGAGGAATTCGACCATGCCCTCGTAACGCAAGAATATCCGATCTTACGGGTCAAAGACCCAAATGTCATCGATCCGGAGTTCCTGTCGATACTCTTGAGAAGCCGCCGCTTCCAAAAGGCATTCCGCGCCATCAACACCGGCCACAGCAATCGAAGGAGAACGCAGTCTTCTGACTTCGGGAAGGTTCTCGTCTATTACCCTCCCATAGAGAAGCAGAAGGAGATCGCCTTAAAGGTGCGAAATGCACGGGAGAATATCGCGAAGGCCTATATTGGCGTTTCCGACGTAGAAAACGAACTTGATGCCATCTTACATGCGGATGACGAGTGGGATGAAACGACAGAGTCCTAACGATTGACTTATTCGAGCTTGAGAGTATCGCCCCTTTGCCGGTTTTAAATCCAGCAAAGGGGCGAATATTTTGCAATTACAAAAAGATGATTGGGCAAGATGTCAATCATGGTCTAACAGAGCCAAAAATAAAGCCCCAAGCGCTAAAAGTGTTCGCCCGGTGGCAAACCCACACCCCACACAGGGCTGATAAATCGTTTTAGCAAGAACCAAATCGACCTGGTTTTCGGAAGTATGCGGCAAATTCTGGAACCTCCGAGCACACCCTGTTTTTTCGCAACAAAATGCCTGATAAACTAGCCTCAAAAGCCAGGTCCGCTCATAGGGTTCAGATTTTGCCGCATACTTCCGGATTGACGCCGGCATCACTCGCTTCAAAGAGATGATTTCGGCCAGGAGGGCATTATGGACCTGACGCTTTGTGGGCAATCCGCCTTTAACTACTACCGCATCCCGCCGCAGGTATTAGGCCTTTACCCCGCCATTAGCCTTGGCAATATGGATCGCAGATGTTGTGGCCTCGGAAGTCATGCAGTTGTAAAAGACCTGCTTCACGCACCACTTCACAGGCTTGTATTCACTCGGGCACAATCCGGGTCGCGAAGCCTGTTTAAATCGCACCTCCTGACCCAAGAACCACCTCCGGGGTCGTTTAGGCAGACTGAACATGGGTTTGATGTCACGTCACCGGAGTTCACGCTGCTCAGCCTTGCCACGCAGGTCTCACGCAACCAGTTACTCATGGCGTGCTACGAGATGTGCGGCTCCTTTGCAGTGTTTAAGCCCTGCGAGCGAACGCAACAACAACTCGATGAAGCTATTTCGCTTAAGTTCATTCCACCCAACTGCGGCTGGGAGCGAGTTAACGACACCAAGGGCAATGACACCAACTTGTGGAAGCGCACGCCGCTTCTTACCGCAACGGATATCGCCGCGTTCGCCAAGCAAGCCGCAGGCCTGCGCGGCGTCAAACAACTGCGCTGGGCGGCCGAGCACATGACGGGGCAGGCCGCCTCGCCCTTCGAAGTACAGACCTCCATGCTTGTCTCGCTCCCCCGCGACGAGGGCGGCATGGGCATCAACATCGCAAACAACGTGCGCATCCCACTCAGCGACGCCGCACGCTCACTGTATGACAAAACCTGCTGCTACGCCGATATCCTCATAGAGAGCAACATCGACAGCATGGGCGTCATTTTGGAATGCCAAGGCCGCTCCGCCCATGACAGCGAAGCCGCAAGTCTCTCCGATGCCGAGCGCACCACCGCCCTCACAAGCATGGGCTATGACGTTATCCAGATAACCTATGAGCAAATCAAGGACACGAAGAGCTTTAACAACATCGCCGAGCTCATTCATAAAAAGGCGGGGCTCCCCTACATCCCAAAGACCGATCAGGAACGCACCGCCGCAGATCCCCTGCGACGGGAGCCGTTGGTCAATTGGGATGAACTGTTCGCCGTCAAGCCGGCCGGCTAGCAGCTAGCGATCAGAGGGACTGCAGGGACGTCAGAAGCGGCAACGCGAGCCGCAAAGCCTGCCTCGGTCAGCTCGATGAACTCGGTAAACGTTGCGTCGAAGAATTCCTCGGTTAGCAGGCGGTATGGCGGATGGTCGGGCTCGCCGGGGTTTTCGCGCACGATCTCGTGCATAACGCCGATGGTCTTGAGCACATACTCTTTATGGATGGGATACTGCCCAAAACGCGTCGCAGCGGTATACAGGCGATCGGTCGCGCGCGGAATCGAAACGATGCCGAGCGTCTTGCCAAACCAGTCAAAGTCGCCTTGCTTTTTAATGCGGAATTCCTCGCACGGTTTGCCGCCGTGCGCCTCCAGGTACTGATTCACGCGCGTATTCCACACGGTATCGGCCACGAGGTGAGACCAAACGCCCAGCGTCAGATCGAGCAGCGACTGCGCCACGTCATCGGGCGCGAGCGAAAGCTCGCTAGCACCGGGACCGGCAACCGGCTCGGCATCCTTGTAGCGTTGGGGATAATGCACCCGATTGAGTCGCTCGCGCTCCTCGACAATCGAGGTCGCCGCGGCTGGCGCACCGGTGGGCGAACTTTTAAGCAACGGTGCCACATAGGTATCCCAGAACTCATGCTCACGAGGCTTAGGGATAGGCTCGGGCTTTGCAAAGTGCGTAATGCGGTACGGGATGGGATCGGCGATGCCAGGGACCATATAGCCCACGAAGATATCCGGAACCACGCAGCCAAACAAAAAGGCATTGCGGTCGCGCACGCTATTGGCAAGCGCACCGGTGCGCTCCAGCAAACGCTCCGTCTGAGCGATATGAATGTTCCAGCTTGGCATAGCCACCCCCATAAAAAACCTGGATAACTATACCATCACGGCAAAGCCGCGCGGACGGCTACGCACGCTCTACGCAGCAACTAGTCCGTAGCACCGCTTTCGGTTCCATACGACGGCGAAGGTGCCTCGACCACATGGTGATATCGATCGATATAGATTGCACGGGCACCCAGGCGTCGCACCAAATCCTGGTGATGCGTGCTCATCAAGACCGTCTTACCCGCCGCGACATAAGCCAGCAAGAAATTGACCACGATGTCGCATGAATCCTCGTCGAGCCCATTGGTAGGCTCGTCGAGGACCAAGATATCCGGGTTCATCGACACCACCGCAGCCAGCGCAACACGCTTCTTTTGCCCGCCCGAGAGCTGATAGGGAGAGGCGTCGGCAAGGTCGGCAACCTGGAACAGCCCCATGGCATCGCGCACGCGGCGCTCGAGCTCGTCTGCCGGCAGACCCATCTGCGCGGGACCAAAAGCAACTTCCTCGCCCACCGTGGCGCAGAACAGCTGGGCATCGGCGTTTTGAAATACGAAGCCCACGCGCTGGTGGAACTTCTGAGCAGCAGCAGAATCCTTCAGATACGCCGCATCGACCACGTGCCCGTCAAACAGGTATGCCCCTGCGTCCGCGAGTTCAAGGCCGTTAATAAGACGCATAATCGTCGTCTTGCCGCAGCCGTTGGGACCGAGCAGGGCAACGAGTTCACCACGATCGACCTGCAGCGACACGCCATCGACAACCGTATGCCCCGCATAGGAGAACACCACGTCGCGAAACTCGATGAGCGGCGTGGTCTCGGCGCCAGCAGAACCGCTCGCGTCCATCGCGCCATTTGTATCGTTTGCCAAAACGTCGCCCTTCCCCATTTGCATCCCCAGCCGGAACCAGCAGCGCCTACAGCACGGCGCACAACACTGCCAGCAGCGCCACGCCGGCCGCATAGACCGCATCGCGCCAGCCAAGCCCGGCGCGCGCGGGCGCCGGATACACACCGGCAAACCCACGGCAGAGCATGGCCTCGTCCATCGCATGGCTGCATTCCATCGCCTTGATAAACGTCATGCCCATGATACCCGCGACCGAGTCGGTGCGCGAAAACCCCTCAGGCGCGCGACCCACACTGCGCAGCATGACCGATTCGCACAGATCGTGCGCCGTTCGGCCCAGCACCTCGATGTGCTTGAGCGCCACATCAAACGTAAAGATGACCTCGTCGGGCAGATGTAGCGTCTTGAGCGCCGCCGACATGCGGCTCCATGTGAGGGTCCACGAAACGCCCAGCACGAGCGTCACGTTAATGAACGTCTTGAGCGCAATCTTGAGCATGGCGCCCGCGGCAGAAGCGTCCAGCAGCAAGGCGGGCAGCGCCAGAACCACCGCGAGCCCCGCAGCGCCAAGCGCCGGCACAAAGGTTGCCCGCAGCCCGCGTACGGGGCGCACGGCAACGAGCACCAGCGCGATAGCCGCCATCAACATGAGGTACAGCGGGCTCTGCGTCAGACACACGCACAGGACGCAAACGAACATCCCCACCAGGCGCACCGGAGCCGAAACGCAAGAAAGGGCGCGGTCGACCATCGACCCGCCCTCGTGCGCGCCTCCACCCAGACGAACCCGCTCAAGCAGGCTCGCCAGGTGCAGGACATTCTTTTGCATCACACGATGTCGAGCCCTCGCGGGCTCGTAACGCTGCTCGACCGCAAGCCAGCTAGGCAGCTCGGCTATTGCCATGAGCACCGCTTTCCTTGACCGTCAGCGAGACCAGGCGGAATGCAATGGTAAGCACCGCCACGCCAATCACGCCCGAAAGAATATACATCGCGGCCTGGCCGGCAAAGCCAAGGCCCTGCTCCTCGGAATAGGCCTGCAGATAATCGCCCGTGGGCAGGGCATCGGCAAAGGTCGGGGTATCGAGGCCGACCGAAGCCTGCAGGCTGTCGTCGCCAGCCTCCTGAACGGCGGTCGCGGCGCCCTCGGCGTCCCACTC
The DNA here is from genome assembly GCA_047014445.1 of Collinsella aerofaciens. Lineage (GTDB taxonomy): Bacteria > Actinomycetota > Coriobacteriia > Coriobacteriales > Coriobacteriaceae > Collinsella > Collinsella aerofaciens_BX. The sequence goes on from JBKXPS010000002.1 coordinate 158,660, forward strand.
GCCCCAGGCGTCACCGGTGGCCAGCAGGCCAAGCGGCGTGGCCACGACAAGCACAGCGACCAGGATGAGCGTGGGGACCAGCGAGGTCTTCTTGGCGGTTGCGCCCTCGGACTCCAGCAGGCCGTCGGAAGCCTCGGGCCCGACGATAACGCTCGGCGCCGTCTTCTTAATGAAACCGTAGATTGCGGCCGTCGCCACGCCCTCGACGACACCGGCGACCAGCATATGCGGGATCAACATGGCCGGAATAGCCACAGACAACGGGAAGGGGCAGTACAGCGGCGCGCCCGAAGCGTTGGTAAAGAGCATCGGCTGAATACCAAACTCGATTGCCGCGCACAGGGCCGCCAGGCACAGGCCGACCCAGCCGCTTACGATGGCCGAAACCGAGGTGCCCCAGCTCTTGTCGTGCAGACGGCTGTTGAGCGCACGGAACACGATAGCAGCGACAAACGGCAGCACAAAGGCCATGTTAAAGCAGTTGGCGCCAAACGACAGAACGCCGCCGTCGCCAAACAGAAGCGCCTGCAATGCCAGCGCGACCGAAACCGCAATGGCAGCAGCCTCGGGGCCCAGCAGCAGCGCGATGAGCGCGCCGCCGACGGCGTGACCCGTGGTGCCGCCAGGTAGCGGCACGTTGAACATCATGAGCAGGAAGGAGAACGCGGCGCAGATGCCCAGGAAAGCCATGTGCTCGCGATCGAGCGTGGCGCGCACCTTTTTGATGCAATGAACCCAAACGGGCACCATCGCCACCGCCATAACGGCATCGGTCTGCGGGGACAGGTAGTTATCTGGAATGTGCATATACGCCTCCCGGTTATCGACGCACAGAATTGCAACGCCGCTTGAATCACCTTGTCAGTGTTACGCATTGTCAGATTCGTAACACGCCGCGGGCTATCATAGCAAAACGGCGCACTGCCGACAAAGCAGCACGCCGTTATGTAATGCGCGTGTCATATATGAAGGCTCAACGGTGCCTTATACCGAAAACAGCAGTCACGTAAGACTCGGCGGCAGCCGACGCTGGCCTATATCCGGCGCAGGACCTAGCCGCGGACCTCGCCGTTTACGCCCTTGCACACCTTGGTGACGATCTTCTGGTGCGCCTTTTCGACCTCTTCGCTGGTGAGCGTGTGGTCGTCGGAGCGATACGTAAGCGCAAAGGCCATGGACTTCTTGCCCGCTCCGATGCGGACCGGATCGCGGTAGACATCGAACAGGCGCACGCCCTCGAGCAGCTTGCCGCCGGCACTCGTAATACGACGCTCAAGATCCTCGCAGGTCACAGTGTTGTCAACCACGATAGCGAGGTCGTGCTCAACGGCCGGGTACTGCGAGAACTCACGGTAGTTCTCCTGGTTGCGGGCGCCCTTGATCAGCTTATCCAAGTCGAGCTCAAAGGCGACGACGACCTCGTCAATGCCCATAGCCTCGCGCGCCTCGGGGTGGATCTCGCCAACCCAGCCCAGCACGGTACCGCCCGAGAGCACCTCGGCAGCACGACCCGGCTGCAGGAAGGCATAGCTCTCGCCCTCGACGGGACGGAAGCGAACCTTCTCAATGCGCAGCTGGGCGAGCAGCTCCTCGACGATGCCCTTGCCAAAGAAGAAACGCAGCTTGCGGTACTTCATGTTCCAAGACTGCTCGCTCCACTGACCCGAGAGCACGCCCGCGACGGACTTGGTCTCCTTGGGCAGGCTGGCATTCTCGCGACCGTGGAACAGACTGCCGACCTCGTACAGGTGCACGTTGGGCGTGCCGTGGGCCTCGTTATAGGCAACGGACTGCAGTAAGCCCGGCAGCAACGAGCGGCGCATCTCGGTCTGCTCGGCGACCAACGGGTTCATGAGTACCACGGGGCAGCCGCGGCCTTCGGTGGACATGCCGATCTTCTCCAGGTCGCCCGGGGCGGCAAAGCCAAAAGTCGTGGTCTCGTTGAGGCCGCAGGCGCGCAGGATCTCGCCGACCTTGCGGGTAAGCTTCTGCTCGCGCGTCAGACCGCCGATATGGTTCTTGGCAGCCGGAATGGTCGCCGTGACGCGACCCATGCCCCATAGGCGCAGGGCCTCCTCGATCAGATCGATCTCGCGCGGCAGGTCGGGACGGAAGCTCGGCGGCGTGACCATAAAGTCCTCACCGTCGCGCTCGACGGTGCAGCCCAGGCGGGTAAGCGAGCGCTCGATAAAGTCGGGCTCGATGTCGGCGCCGCAGATGGCGTGCACGCGGGCCAGGCGCAGCTTAATGCTGTCGATGGTCTTGGGCGCGGGGAACACGTCCACATAGCCGGGGGCGACCTCGCCGCCGGCGATCTCCTCGATGAGCGCGCACGTCACATTGGCGACGTCCACGCAGCCGGTCTCGTCGACCTGGCGCTCAAAGCGGATGGAGGCGTCGGAAATCAGCGATAGGTCACGGCTGGTGTGCGAGGTGCGGCCGGCGTTGAAGCAGGCGCTCTCGACCATCACGTCAACGGTATCGTCCTCGATCTCGGAATCCATGCCGCCCATGACACCGGCCAGCGCCACGGGACGCTCGCCGTCGGTGATGAGGCCCATGCCGGCGTCGAGCACGCGCTCCTCGCCGTCGAGCGTCGTGAACTTCTCGTCCTGCTGGGCGGCGCGAACCACCACACGACGGTGGCCATCGCGCGCGGCAAAGGTGTCCAGGTCAAAGGCGTGCAGCGGCTGACCGGTGAGCATCATCACATAGTTGGTGATGTCGACGATGTTGTTGTGCGGGCGCACGCCCAGGGCGTTAAGGCGCTTGACCATCCAGTCGGGCGACGGGCCGACCTTGACGTTGCGCACGATGCGGGCAACGTAGCGGTCGCACAGGCCCTCGTCGGCAATCTCGACGGAAAGCTCGTCGTCGGTCGCGCGGCCGGTCTCGGCCTTGATGGCGGGCAGCTCAACGTGGAAATCGCGGTCGAAGATGGCGCCGGTCTCGCGAGCCATGCCGATCATGGACAGGCAGTCGGGACGGTTGGGCGTGATCTCGCAGTCGAGCACGGTGTCGCTCGAGCCCACATACTCGGCAAACGGCATGCCGCAGGGCGTGTCCTCGGGCAGAATCATGATGCCGGAGTGGTCGCCGCCCAGGCCGAGCTCGCGCGCGGAGCAGTTCATGCCCATGGACACGACGCCGCGAAGCTTGCTCTTCTTGATCTTGACGTCGCCGGGAAGCACGGCGCCGATCATGGCCGTGACGATGTGGTCGCCAGCCTCGAAGTTCTGCGCGCCGCAGACGATCTGCAGCGGGGCGGGGTTGCCGTCGGCGTCGAGATTCTTGTCGCCCACGTCGACCGAGCACACATACATGTGATCGCTATCGGGGTGCGGGGTCTTGGTGAGCACCTTGGCGGTCACCACGTGGTCGAAGGACTCACCCACGGTGTCAATCGCCTCGACCTCGGTACCGGTACGGATGTATTCGTCCGAAAGGGTCTTGGGATCCTCCGGAATATCGATCATGGTCTTGAGCCAGTCGTAAGAAACGCGCATGTAGCTCTCCTAGTTCTTAATCTCCGCAAGGGGAGGAATATCAAATGAAGACGTTCGCCTTAGGGTTGTCCAGGTGCCCCAGGTTGGCGTGAAAGAGGAGCGACGCGTACTAAAGGTACGCGAGCGACGGTTTGAACGCCAAGATGGGGTGCATGGGCAAGCCTAAAATTGGTTGAGGAAGCGCATATCGCCTGTCATGAGCGTTCGCAGGTCCGGCAGGTCGTAGCGCAGTGCCGCGACGCGCTCGGCGCCAATGCCAAAGGCGAAGCCGGTGTACTTCTCGGGGTCGATACCGCAGTTGATGAGGACGTTGGGATCGACCATGCCGCAGCCCAGGATCTCGATCCAGCCGCTGTGCTTGCAGAAGTTGCAGCCCTTGCCGCCGCAGACGTGGCAGCTCACGTCCACCTCGCAGGAAGGCTCGGTGAAGGGGAAGAAGTGCGGGCGGTAACGCGTTTTGCGGTCCTCGCCAAACATGCACTTAACAAAGTAGTCGAGCGTGCCCTTAAGATCGCCAAAGGTAATGCCCTCGTCGACGACCAGGCCCTCGATCTGGTTGAACTGCGGCAGGTGGCAGGCGTCGGCCGTGTCGGGACGATAGACGGTGCCCGGGCAGATCATATAGATGGGCGGCTTTTGCGACTCCATGGTGTGGATCTGCACGCCCGAGGTCTGAGTGCGTAGCAGTACGTCGGACTCGCCGTGGGCATGTGCCTCGGGGTGCGCGACGCTGCCGGGGTTGTTGTCGACCACGTAGAAGGTATCGCGGGCCGAGCGGCTCGGATGATCCATGGGGGCGTTGAGCGCGGTGAAGTTGTAGTAGGAGGTATCGACCATGGGGCCGGACTCGACGGTGTAGCCGATGCCACTAAAGATGTCCTCGGCCTCCTCGATGATCTGCTTGATCAGGTGCTGGTGGCCGATCTGCGGACGGATACCCGGCAGCGTGATGTCGACGGCCTCGTGCTCGAGTGCGTGCTTGAGGGCGGCGGCCTTCATCTCGGTGGTGCGCTCGTCGAGCATGTCCTCGATCAGCTGGCGCATCTCGTTGGCGCGCTTGCCCATCATGGGGCGATCCTCGGGGGCGAGCTTGCCCATCATGCGCATCAGGCCGGTGATGCGGCCCTTGCGGCCGAGCAGCTCAACGCGCGCGGCCTCGAGCTTTGCGGCGTCGTCGGCGCCTGCGACGAGCTCCTTGGCCTCTTCCTCGAGTTTGACCAGATCATCAATCAGACTCATGTCTTCCCTTTCGTCTCTCGCGCATCCACTTGCCGCGGCGGCTGGAGCCACCCGGCGCTGCGGATGTGCGGCCCGGTTCGGTAACAAAAAACCGCCCTCGGGCATGTGCATTGCCCAAGGACGGTTGAATTCCGCGGTACCACCTTGTTTGACCCGGCGGATGTCTGGCCCGCCGCGCCCACTCTTTGCCCCTTGTCGCGAGGCTCACGGCTTCCCTACTGGGGACGTCGCCGCCGCTGGCTGCGCGCCCGTTGAGGTCGCTGCTCGGGAGTGAACGCTTGGCCCTTGCCACCGCAGGAAGGCTTGCAGCCCATGACCTTCCCTCTCTAGCCGGCGACGCGGCGGGCAAAACCCTCTCCGTCAACGCATTGGGCTATAGGATACCACATTGTTTGGGTGTATCGCCGCGTTCCGTTTTGTTCGTGCTGGGTACAAGGCAAGTAGCTGTGCAAACTGACCGTGCGCCCATCCATGGCGCTCGGCTCGCGAGATCAAGGATATAGGAATGGGAAAGAAGCACGATAAGAAGGCCAAGGCCGCCGTGGCCAAGGCCTCTAAGAGCGCCAAGGCGGGCAAGGGCATCAAGAAGCTCCGCAAGCTCGAAGGCAAACTGTGGACCCGCGAGTACCTGCTCAAGATTGCCGAGTTCGATGGCGCGACGATTGCCCCCGCCAACGGCGCCGCGGCCCGCGCCGATGCTATGGGCACCCTTGCCGGCGAACATCACAAGCTCCTGACCAGCAAAAAGTCCGTTGAGCTCGTGCGCTCTCTCGCGCGTGAGACGGTTGCAGGCGGCAAGATCGACGACCCGCAGCTGCTCGACGAGATTCGCGTGCTCGGCCGCGACCAGCGCGAGGCAAGCGCCATTCCCACCGAAGAAGCCGAGGCCTGGACCAGGCTCACCTGCGAGGCCGACGCCGTGTGGCACAAGGCCAAAACGGCCAATGACTGGGCGAGCTTTGAGCCCTATGTGGACAAGATCGTCAGCCAGCTCAAGCATCAGGCCGAGCTCATGGACCCCAAGCGCGACCCATACGACGTGTGGCTCGACCAGTACGAGCGCGGCCTTTCCACCGAGAGCTTCGACGCATTTTGCGAGGAGGTTAAGGCCACGGTCGTGCCGCTCGTTCACGCCATCGGCGAGCGCGGTCAGCAGCCCGCTGCCGACTTTTTGCATGCCCGCGTGCCCGAAGCCGCCCAGCGTGCCATGAGCTTCGACCTGATGAAGCTCGTCGGCCTTAACCTGGACGACACCACGCTCGCCTTTACCGAGCATCCGTTTAGCGAGGGCTTTGCCGTGGGTGACGCGCGCATCGCCACGCACATCTACGAGGACGACTGCATCTCCAACGTCTACAGCATCATCCACGAGGCCGGTCACACCATGTACGAGCTGGGCGTGAACCCCGCCTACGCGCGCACGTGCCTGGAGGGCGGCACCTCCATGGGCATCCACGAGAGCCAGAGCCGCTTCTTTGAGAACACCGTTGGCCGCAGCCGCGCCTTTATGGGGCCGCTGCTCGAGGTGTTGCGCCGTCACGCGCCCGAGGTCTACGGCAACGTGGACGAAGATGCGCTCTACCACGCCGTGAACATCGCCCAGCCGTCGCTGATCCGTACCGAGGCCGACGAGCTCACCTACCCGCTGCACGTTATGGTGCGCTACCAGATCGAGCGCATGCTGTTTGCCGGCGAGGCCACGGCCAAGGACATCCCCGCGCTTTGGAACCGCTTCATGGATGAGTACCTGGGCATTCCCGTTCCCGACGACACGCACGGCTGCCTACAGGATACGCACTGGAGCGGCGGCTCGTTTGGCTACTTCCCCACGTATGCGCTGGGCAGTGCCTACGATGCCATGTTTGTGCCGGCCATGTGCCGCGACGGTGTCGACCTTAACGGCGCCTGTGCGAGCGGCGACCTGGCGCCCGTCCGTGCCTGGCTGGGCGAGCACATTTGGCAGTGGGGCCGCGCCAAGGACGCGCCGGAGCTCATCAAGGGCGCCTGCGGCATGGACTTTGACGCCCGCTACTACTGCAGCTACCTGCAGGACAAGTTCACCACGCTGTACCAGCTGTAAGGCATAACCGACACGCCAACGCAAAGGGGGCGCCGCGGAACCAATCCGCAGCGCCCCCTTTTTTCACCTAGTCGTTTAAGAACGTCCCCAATGACTACAGCGTCGAGCAGTTACGCGGTTTGGTAAAACCGCGTAACTAAAAAGCCTCCAGAGCACTTGCGATGCGCTTCATGGCGGCATCGGCAGATGCTTGGTCGGGCGCCTCGGCCAGCACGCGGATAACCGACTCGGTTCCGCTCTTGCGCACGAGCACGCGGCCCTCGCCTGCCAGCGCAATCTCGGCCTCGGCGATGGCGTTCTGCACGCCCATGTTCTCGAGCGCGGCGTCCTTGTCCGCCACGCGCACGGCCACCTGCGCCTGCGGCAGCAGCTTGCACGGAGCCGTGAGCTGCGAGAGCGTCTCGCGCTCGGCACGAATCACTTCCATCACGCGCAGCGAGGTCATAATGCCGTCGCCCGTGCGCTCGATATCGCCAAAGATCGTATGGCCCGTCTGCTCGCCGCCCAGGCTGTAGCCGCCCTCGCGCATCTTGGCATACACGTGACGGTCGCCCACGCCGCTGGTCACGGCGCTCAGACCGGCAAGCTCCAGCGACTTGACCAGGCCAAAGTTGCTGGCAATCGTCGGCACCACGGTACCGCCCGAGAGGCGCCCGTGCTTGTTCAGATACACGCCGCACACGTACAGGATCTGGTCGCCGTCTACCACGCGACCGCGCTCATCCACGGCCAGGCAGCGGTCGGCATCGCCATCGTAGGCAAAACCCACGTCCAGGCCCTGCTCCACCACATGGCGCTGCAGGCGCTCCATATGCGTGGAGCCGCAGTCGACGTTGATGTTAAAGCCATCGGGCGCGGCATTGATCACGCGCACGTCGGCACCGAGCGCGTCAAACACCGGCTTGGCCACCGAGGAAGCCGAGCCGTTGGCGCAGTCGATACCGATCTTGACGCCCTGCAGCGAAAAGTTCGCACTTGCAATGAGCGAAGCAATGTAGCGGTTGCGACCCTGCATGTAGTCCACCGTGGCGCCGATGTGGTTGCCCGTGGCCAGCGGCACCTCGCTCTTGCCATCGATGTAGTCCTCGATGAGCTCCAGCACGTCCTCGTCCATCTTAAAGCCGTCGCTGTTGACGAGCTTAATGCCGTTATCGCAAAACGGGTTGTGGCTCGCGCTGATCATGATGCCGCAATCGAAGCAGCCTTCCACAGTCTGATGCGCTACGCCTGGCGTGGGGATCACGTGCAGCATATAGGCGTCCGCACCGCTCGCGACCAGACCGCTCACCAGCGCCGCCTCGAACATATAACTCGAGCGACGCGTGTCCTTGCCCACGATAACGCGCGCCTTAGCACTGCGGTTGGCGCCGTAATACCAGCCCACAAAACGGCCAATCTTATAAGCGTGCTCTACCGTCAGCCCAACGTTGGCCTCACCGCGAAAGCCGTCGGTGCCAAAGTACTTCATGCGCTCTCCTTACAAAATAGGGGCGGACAGATTGCCTGTCCGCCCCAAAATGGTACTCGATTATCTGCGCTACCAGAAAAACCCTACGCCGACGCGCTGTCGCGAGCCGCCTGGCATGTAGGGGTCTGACGCAGCGTAAGAGGCTTGTCCTCCGCCTCGGCCGACGTGGTCAGCGTATACGTGATCGTCGTCGTCTCGCCAGCATGCAGGTCAACGGTGCCCGAATAGAAGGGGATTCCATGCCACGTAGCGGCACCAAGACCAAACTGGGTACCCTCAACCGTAAGGTCACTGATGTTGCCACCCGTCGGGGCAAACAACGAGACATTCAGACGCTCGTCGTCACGCGCGGCATCGGGCGCGCTCGCCGCAACGTAGTCGGGCAGCTTGCCAGCCTCCTCCTGCGTCATGATGTTCGTCAGGGTAACGGTGATGCGATAGGAGCACGTGCCGTCACCGTTCTTGATGCCCTGGCCAATCTGCGTATCGGCGTTCAGGTACCAGTCGAGCTTGGAGAAGCTCAGGTTGTTAAAGTAAACGCCGGCAACGGGATCGGCACTCGGGTCATCCGGATTGGGCAGCGAAGCGTCAATGCCCGTCTCTTTGATGGCATTCTGCTCATCATCGTTTCTCATCCACGCGATCAGGCGGCCCTCTTCGGCACCGCGCTCAACGGCGCTGACAAGCTTCGCAACATCGACATCGCCGATACCGCCAAGAATCTTGTCGAAGGCAGCGCTGGCGACGGATGCAAAGATGCCGTCAGACTCCTCGACCGGATAGTTCCAGTACACATCGTGCATGAGGACCTTTGCGGCGTTGGTGCCGTCGACAACCGTTCCGTCGGGCAGTGACACGTTACCGACCAGGCCCAGCAGATACTGCAGGAACACCGGGTCGATACCGATGACGCCATCAACGTCCTGTCCATACTGGGACTTCCACAGCGCGGCGACACGCTGCGAGTTGCGGGGCCAATCAGGCGAATAGGTATTGCCCGAGTTGTACAGGTTACTGTGGTTGCCGAACAGCGCCTCATCCTCTTCGTCGACGCTCTCGACTGCCTCATCCTCGCTGAGTCCAATGCGGGGAACAAACTCGCCAATCGACATCTGACCGTCGGTGACCGAAATCAGGCCCTGCGAACCGCCAAAGCCGCCGCAGGCACGAATCTCGACGTTGTTCATGGCGTACATAAGGTAGTTGCGCGTCTGGCCGTTGGCGCCGAGCATCTGGGGAAGGACGGGGGCGACCTTCTCCGCCGCGTCAACCGCGCCGTTGAGGGTGGCAAAGCCGTCCTTGGCCTTATCGACCAGCTCGGTCACCTGGGAAATATGAGTATCGCCAATGCCCTGGACCTTCTCGTTGGCGCTCTTGAACACCTTCGAGCTGCTGGAAAGCGAATCGGCGACCGCCTGCAGCGCGGACACGTTAATCATGCCGTCCTGGAACAGCTTGCCGGGCGTAGCCTGCGAAAGGTTATCGGCCATGGGAACCAGCGCATTGCTCGAGACATCGGACAGGGCGTCAATCATGGTGCGGGCCGCATTGATATCGCTGCCATACACCGGGATAAACGAAGCCGCCGTCCACAGCGGGCTCGAGGTCTCCGCCTTCATGCTGTTACAGAGCTCATCGATCTTCTTCGCGTCGTCAGGCAGCGTCGAAAAATCGCCCGACGTGACCTTGTCCTTAAGGCCACCGACGATCTCGACAGCCTCCTTCGCTTCGCTCTTTACGGTCTTTGCCGAGTTAAGCAGCATAAAGCCGCTTGCGCCAAGCGCAACGAGAAGCACCGCGACTACAGCGGCAATAATGGCGCCGGTGTGACGCTTTTTGCGCTCGCCCTTGCGATGGCGATGACGGACCAGACCGTCAGAGGTCGAACTCGACGAAGCATCGCTACCGTAGTTCAAGCCAAAATCGTAATAATCTTCCTTGGAACCCGAGCCCGCAAACTCGGCACCGCTATCATCCAGGCGGGCGAACGTGCCTGTCTCGGAGGCGCCGGTGTAAATCGTGCCGAGGTTACCCGTAAGCCCCGCGCCACCGGCAGAGGGAGTATTGTTGTCGGCCTTGCCGGCATTAACGTTGCCGGCGCCATTCGCGGCGTTGGCAGCACCTGCGTTGTTCGCAGGTACCGAAGGAGCCCCGCTCGGCTGCGACGCAGAGGTTGCACCGCCCGCAAAGACATTTCCTCTTGCACGGCCGGTCTTTTTTGCCTTTTGAGACTGCTCGTACAGAGCGGTAAACATCGCCGTCTCGCCCGGGGACACGCGCTTACCGGAACCGCCCTGTCCAGCGCCGCCCGGCGTGCCGGCCTTACCAGCCCCGTTCGGACGCGGCGGAACTGCAGGGCGGCCGCTATCGCTGCCCTTAAAGTGATTACCAGCCATAAAGAAATCCTCGCAATTGAGTCGCAATGAAAAAGTCCATAACGTTACTAGTTTATGGCATTTTGAGCATCGACAGCTAAACTCCAGACACGGACATCAATTGGCGAAAATGCGGCACAACACCTTTTCCGTCTTGGCAGCGGCGCTAGCTACACCGTGAGGAACATCATCACGATGATCATGACAAAGCCGATAAGGTCGGTCGGCAAAAACACCGTCCCCAGCATAACGGCACTGGTGATGGTCGCCGAAACCGGCTCCACAGTTCCGATGAGGCTCGCGCGCACCGAGCCGATGTCCTTAACGCCCTGCATATAAAGCATGTAAGCAAAAAACGAGCCGATAACCACGAACACCGCGAGCGCCTCGATGCCGGCAGCGTCGAGCGCCGGCATATGCGCCCAGGGCTGCACGAAGACGCACGAGACCACGCCCGCCGTGAGCATTGCCGAGCCCGTGACGATGGGGCTGCCGTATTCGGGCAGGATCTTGGCGGGAATCACCGCCATACACGCGGCGCTGACCGCACACATAAGACCTGCTGCCAGGCCAAGCGGCGAGATATTCAGGCTGGTGGGGTCGCCGCCGGTGGCGATTAAAAAGGTTCCACCCAGAGCCAGGCCAATGCCGATGACTTCGCGAGTACGCGGCATACGGCGATCGGTCACGCAGGCGTAGCCCATGATGATAACGAGCTGCAGGCACTGGAGCACCGTCGCGGTTCCGGCGTTCGTCAGGCGCACGGCCGAAAGATAGCAAAACTGGTTGAACAGCAGGCCAAAAGCGGTAAAGAGCAGCAGCTGCTTGCGATCAGCGGGCGTCGTCCAAAGCTTGACCAGGCGTGCGCGGTCGCGCGTGACAACCACAGCCATAAAGAGCAGGCCGGCGAGAATCTGACGCACGCTCATAAGCCACAGCGTATCGACATGGTAGGTATCGAACAAAAAACTCGCGCTGGTGCCCGAGAAGCCCCAAAACGAACCGCCCACCAGCGTAGCCAAGACGCCCGTGATCATCTTGCGCGTCGAAGCGCTGTTCAGGCGGTCGCGCCATGCGCGACGGGTGTTGCGGCTGAGCTCGTCGGTGCCCTCGGGCACATCAATGTTCGATATATCGGTCATCGGCACCGAAGCCCCTGCGCCTTCGACCTGCTCGACACACTCTTTGCTCATTCCACTCCCCCGAAACAGCCTGGAAACAATTCGGCTTACCTTACCACGGCGAAGTCACCAGCTGGAGGCTTGTCCGCTTATCGGTAGGACAATTCCGCAGGCGTCTTTCCATAGCTCGATACCGCAATGGCCTTGCATTATGCGACAGCCAAATCGCGGCAGCAGGCTCTTTTGAAATGGATGCGACAAAGCCCCCGAATTCCACAATGTAAGCGATTTTTAAAAATGTTCTTGCCACCGAGTTCAGGCTCCGTTATATTATCCCTTGCGCGCTTGCGCACCCTTGATCGGGCGTTTAGCTCAGGGGGAGAGCGCTTCCCTGACACGGAAGAGGTCAGAAGTTCAAATCTTCTAACGCCCACCAAATGTTCGCAGCTCAGAGGCTATGTCCTCTGGGCTGTTTTGTTTTATGTCGCCAAATCAGCTGGCAGCTCCAACCGCCCAACTGGCCAAAAGCCGACCATCTACTTGCCGATCTATCCATCGGCATAACCAATCAGTCCGCACCGCAACTTCTCAGCAAAACGCCGCGATGTCTGCGTCCTGCGGTATCCTTGAGCCACTTGCACCTGCAGCACCAAGGAGCCGCCATGCGCACCGAGCTCGATGTCCCCTTTTCGCACAAAGAAGAAGCCAAGGCGCTGGGCGCCAAATGGGACCGGACCAAGAAGATCTGGTATGTACCCAGCGGCGTCAACCCCGAGCCCTTTGCCGAGTGGCTGCCCGGTGTTGACCGATCCGACCCCTCAGCGCCGTATATATATCTAGTACTGGGCAAGCGCGAATGCTGGAAGTGTCACAAAGAGACCTCAGTCGCGGCCTTCGGCATTCCCTATCGAACCGATAACGACGACAGCATCGCCATCGCGCACGCGCCCAACGAAGCCGGGTACATTGCCATCGACACGGCCAACGCCAACGCACTCGCCATCGTGCCCGCTCTTGGCTGCGTACCGGGCGAGATCCGCGACTACCTTCATAAGCGCTGCGGCTACAAGCCCGTAGGCGCGCGAGCCTCCAAAGCCCCGTCGCTCGGCAACACGTGCACCAGTTGCGACGCGCTGCAAGGCAGCCGCTATCTGTTCGAGGAGCCCTCGTCCCCATTTGCCCTCACTGCCATCAACAAGCTGCCGGCACTGGAGTTTGTGCGCGTCGAAGTTGCCGGCGTCTTTGGCGTCCCGGCCGCGCGTACCGACTTTGACCAGGCGCTCTTTACCTGGGCACGCGACCATCACGCCGAGTTCCACAGGCAACTCGATGAGGGGATTTATTTGTAGAGACGGAGAAGCCTTCACAGCCAGCTCCTCCGCATCACCTATCCCTCGTCGCCGGCGTCATACACGATATCGAGGCCACAAACAGGGCATTTCTCCGGATACACCGGCATATGAACGCCTGTCCGTTTTCTCACTTCGTCGCTGAGTCTGTCGCGCGCATCGATGAACCGAATGTCGAGACACGGTATTTGCGAGCCGCAGCAAGGGCAGGTGACGACAAACGACCCGCAATCAACCTCTACGCTCGGAAACATATTGTTGTCTATAAGGGCACACGGCAGTTTTCCGTACTTCCCCATCGCAATATCGCCTCGCCAGCTCATACACGCTCCCCTCTCGCTATACAAAACAGGAAGAGCATGCACCGGCGGGCGGGCGCGAGATTGCATCGCCACGCGATCCGATCAAACAACACGATCGTCAAAGAATGCCAAAGCCAAATACGCTAATACGGCAGAAGCCCCGCCTTTTCACGCTTCTTTTCCGAGCGATCGAACTCAATGCGATGGGCCTCAAGAAACACCGTATTGGGTCGCCACTGACGCTCATTCGGCTGCCTTAGCGTCGCACCCGCAAAGGAAGCGTAGCCGGTCTTATCCAGCAGGTACGATCCGCACAGCCGATATTCGCCGCAAACAGGCTCAAACGAAATCAGGTGAGCATCAAATAGGGAATGAAGATCGCGCCGAAGTAGAATGCCATTGCTGGCAACCTGCGATTTGGGTCCCGAGTAATTCTCGATATGTGCAGCCTCCAGAGCTTCGCTGACGCCGCAGTCCGACACCGCGCAACGTCCGTCATAGGCGGCAACGAGCTGCTTGCGGAACCATTGCTGCCCCAATCGCTCGCGCCTTAACGCATAGCGGACCTTTTCGTCGTCGGTCGCACCCTGTCCGGCAAACTCAATATCGACGGGCATGTGCTTCAGATAACTCATGTCGGGTGCAAAACGAGGGTCCGGTCCGCCTTTATGAACAGGACCGTGCAGAACAAACCATCCGTTTTCGGGCTCGAACCGCTCAACAAACGCAAGGCCGAGCACCTTATAGCCCACCTCGGTTGCAAATATGACTCCGACCGGAACGCCACATTCCATGCAGTTGAGCATTTTACGGTTGTAATTCTGGTCTCGAAAACCAACGGTACCCGGCGCTTGAACCGAGTACTTAATGACCCACGTACCATCGTCCAAATAGAGCGGAGGCACATCGGTGTAGAAGCTCTTTTTAGAGTTATGAACCGAAAGCGCAAAGATCTTATTGGGATCTTGCTTCACCCGATCCTGGCCCGGCCAGAAGATCCCTGAATCCCGCGTTACGGGAAAGAAGTCCGAGCCAATTCTCAAACGATACTGATACTGAGGGCTATCTTCCTTGGTGTGGTGCGGAAGGCTGGTCCAAACGCCGCCGCGCTGTTCCTCATCCAGAAACCACTCCCATGCCTCAACGTATTCGGAAGGACGAGACTGCAGGCACGGTCATAGCTTGGTCCATCCATCAACGGAACAGCAAGGTCAATGTCGTTCATCGCCAGCACCTACAACCATACGAATGCGAGTCATACCCCTCAATAATATGGTCGAGAGTCAATTATTACGAGATCTCATTCCGCGATCGGCACATCGTCGATGCTCTCGGTTTGCCTCTGGCACGCTCGTACCCCGCTACCCCACTCCCCTGTATACTGATGTAGCACGTGTTTCATTCGGGCTTGTTGGGCCGGATTGTTCATGGGAGGTTCTTGTGGCTGTTTCGAATCCGCCTAGGGGAAGCGTTTCTTCTTCGTCCATCAAGCCGGTTACGCGCAAGGCCGTGCGTTGCCAGCGCGAGGTCGCTTGGCTTGTCACGCAGGCAGCGGGCAGGCTTGTGGCGACCACTCAGGACGTCAATGCGCCTACGCCGAGCTTTGTGTTAGCGGCGGCACTGGATTTTGTGCGCCAATTGGAGCTTGCCGAACAGGATGCCGGCGGCCACCTCGACTACCAGAATGTTATGGCGCCCGACCTGCAAACGTTCTGCCACATGGCCAAGTTGCCCGCCGCGCCCAATGCGCTTTCGGACGCAGGCTACATGTTTACGCTCTCAGGCGCGGACCTTATCCGCGACATCTATGCATACTGCAGCGAACTCGCCAAGCGCCACGTCCTTGACGCGGCAGAAGTCAAACCGGGGTATGTCATCAAGCTGGTTCTTAGGCTGTTCTTGATGGACGGGTTCGGGGCCATGCCGGCGTAAGCCGAGCCTTTAGCATCACCGTCGACTGAGCAACAACCGCTTTACCTTAGTGGGCGCCAATTGAGGGTCGATTATTGGGTCGCCTCGTCCACTAACGCATTTATTCCACGCGCTCTGACAGTCGATACTTGCGGTTGCGGCTCGTCGCCGGCGCCGTGGGCTCAAGCTCGCCTTGAGCAATGAGCGCGTTGACGCGCGACCTAACCTGGGAAATTGTAAGCCCCGTGCGTTCTGCCAGCTCACGCGTCCCCAGCTCGCCGTAGTGTTTGAGTGCCGTCACAATTAAGCCCCCGCCATGATCGACCGGCTCGATTTTTGAACGGTAAAGTACGATCTTGAACCGATCGAACCCCGGGCAGAACAGGGGCTCGGCCAGACCATGCGCGCGCATGGCATCGATCATCATCGGGATGCCCGAGCCATTGCCCTCAGCCGGCGAACCTGCGCCATCCGGCAGCGGGACAATCGACATGAGTTTCACGAGCGTCGCGTTACGGCATCGGGAGCTGCCGTCAAACAAGTTCTCGCGAGTCTTTCCCCCGTAAAGGCCGCCAGGATTCATCACCTCGACACGATCGTCAAAGACGTCGACGGCAATCGATTGTCCACAGAACCGATCCCCGTATTCTCGATGGATTACGGCGTTGGCGATTGCCTCGCGCAGAACCTCCTCGGGAATCTCCAGCGAGTCGACACGCGAGACGCCTTGGACGGTCGAGGTTCGCCGCAAATTCTTGGCGACGGCCGCGACAGCATCCGAGATCATCTCGCCCAACGTTCCCTCACAGATTGTGCGGTCCATGAACCTCAGCGACCCCGCCGTGCCTTTCCGGGTCCCCGCATAGACAGCCATGTCGATAAAGAGCTTGGGATAAAACTGCTGAGGGTAGGTGCCCGCAACTAGGAGTCCAGCCTTGGTGACATTGCCCTGGGAATCAAGGAAATTTAGGCGCTCCAGCTTCGTTTGTTTGTCCGGCGCGCCGCGCATCGCCCGGGGCGTCAACGAGAAAGCCCGATCTATCGTACGGTCGACCAGCGTCTCGTCGAGATCGTCCGCACCTGCGCCCGCCACCGCGTCGCGATCGCTCGGAGTCGCTCGACCGTATGACGCCAATGCGGGCACCTCGGTCGATGAAAGCGGCACATCTTTGTCATCGATGCGTTTGTAGCTGCCACCTTGAGCGCCCCGCTCTATGACATAGCAGGGCTTGCTCGACGGATCAAGCTCCTCAATCGTAATGACGAGAACGATGACGCTCTGAAGCTCCACTCGCTCGATCGCGTATTTGGGCGGATTGGCCAGCTTTCCGCGACCGCCGGCATCGCCCATGCCTGCCACGAATTGGTTGAGCACTTTCTCGGTCTCAAAGTTTGCAACTGGGACAAAACCCGCGCGCTCGCTCACTCCGAGTACGATGATGCCGCCGGCGGTGTTTGCGAAAGCGCTGACCGTTTCCCATACGTCGCGGGAAAGCGTCGTGGCGCTCTCCTTGACCTCGACGTTAAGATCGTCCGAGCCCATGCGCCTTAAAGACTCGAGCAGACCGGTCAGTTCGTTTTCGTTCATCTGCACGTCCTTTCGCTCGGTTCTGCGAAGAATGCCGCGAATAGATTTCCTTAGTCTCTCAGTTATCTCTCGTAATTATCTCTCATCTTTCTGTTATCTCTCATATTAGAGATGAGTGAGAGATAAAAGATAAGATGTCTGCCATCTGTTTCATATAAACATGTTTTTGCTGGTAGAACAATCGGTATTGAGATAATACCATGATTGCCTGTCTCTTTGCTGCTCAGTTATCTCTCATATTTATCTCTCGTCTTTCTGTTATCTCTCGTATTAGAGATGAGTGAGAGATGAGAGATGTGCGGGCGGCGGATGAGCGTGGATTTTGGACGGTCGGGAAATGAGGGTGGATATTTGGACGGTTTTTGGGCGTTTTGAGGCTGATTCCGTCCGAAAATCCACTCTCATTCGATAGGCGTCCAAGTTTCCACGCTCGCGCGGCGGTCACGCGGGGCCTTTACCCATTCCGTTGGCATCGTCTTCAGTTCGCCGCAGTGCCGCGGCTCCATATGGGTATACTCTCGAGGATTCGACTCGATTCGCCCCCGCTGGGACGTCAAAGGAGACTGCATATGCCCACCACCTCAACCGACCCGCGCGCCGCAGCCGCCGCGCTGCTGGTGCCCGGCACCACCTGCCATGGCTTTACCGTCGAGCGCTGCGAGACCGTGCCCGAGCTCGACTCGGACGCTTACGTGCTGCGCCACACTGCCTCGGGCGCTCGCCTGCTGTACCTGGCGTGCGACGACGAAAACAAGGCCTTTGCCATTGGCTTTAAGACGCCTCCGGCCGATTCCACCGGCGTGTTCCATATTCTTGAGCACTCGGTGCTGTGCGGATCGGCCAAGTTTCCCGTCAAGGAGCCGTTTGTCGACCTGATCAAGAGCTCCATGCAGACGTTCCTCAACGCCATGACCTACCCCGACAAGACCATCTACCCCGTTGCCACCACCAACGAGCAGGATCTGTACAACCTGATGGACGTGTATCTGGACGCGGTGTTCAACCCGGCCATCTATACCAAGCCCACCATTTTTGAGCAGGAGGGCTGGCACTACGAGCTGGACCTGCCGGAGAGCGTCGAGGGCGAGGGCGACGGCGGCTCCGCGAGCCTGCGCGAGGGCACGCTGCGCTATAACGGCGTGGTGTTCAACGAGATGAAGGGTGCGCTGTCCGACCCCATGAGTGTGCTGGACGACGCCGTCAACGCCGCGCTCTACCCCGACACCGCCTATGCACACGAGAGCGGTGGCGACCCGCGCGCGATTCCCGCGCTCACCTACGAGCAGTTCCTGGACACGCACGCGCGCCACTACAATCCTTCCAACTCTTATATAACGCTCTACGGCGACTTGGACGTGGACCGCGCCCTGGCCTTTTTGGACGAGCGCTATCTGTCGCAGCCGAGTGCCGCGAGCCGCCGCATGGACGCCGCCGTCGCCGCCGGCGAGGACCCGTCCACGCTGGCGCCCAATCCGCTGGGCGTGCAGGCACCCGTGACCTGCGAGTACAAGCGCGTCGAGATGGCCACCACGCCCGAGAACGCTCTGGTTGGCCTGGGCCTTGTGCTGGGCAGCGCGCTCGACCGCAAGCGCACGATCGCGGCGGATATCCTGTTTGAGGCACTGCTGGGCTCCAACGAAGCGCCGGTTAAGAAGGCCATTCTGGCCGCCGGCCTGGGCGGCAACGTGGTGAGCTACACCGCGGCCGAGAGCCTGCAGCCCTACGAGCTCATCATGCTGCAAAACGCACAGCCCGGCGTGGCGCGTGAGCTGCGCCGCGTGTTCCAGGACGCCTGCCGCGACCTATGCGAGCATGGCGTTCCGCGCGAGCGCCTGGAAGCCATCATCAGCAGCAACGAATACGACCTGCGCCAGCGCGACTACGGTATCGCCGACGGCGTGGCCATTGCGTGCGACGCGCTGAGCACATGGCTCTACGATGACGACGCCGCGACGCTGGCGCTCAAGTACGGCCCGGTGTACGAGGAGCTGCGTAGCGAGCTGGACGGCAGCTATTTTGAGGACCTGCTGCGCGAGCTGGTGCTGGAAAACGACCACATGGCACTGGTCGAGCTGGTGCCGGTGGACGCCGCCGAGGGCGCGGAGGGTGCCGAGGCCGCCGAGCTGGCAGCCAAGCGCGATGCCATGACCGATGCCGAGCTGGCCGACGTGGTCGAGCGCACGGCCGCGCTGCGTGCCGCGCAGGAGGCCGAGGACACACCCGAGGCCAAGGCCACACTGCCGCGCCTGCGCGTGTCCGACATTGGCGAGGCGCGCCCCGAGCCGCCGCTGGTCGTGGACACGACCGCGCCCATCCCCTGCCTGCGCCACGGCATCCCCACCAACCGTCTGGCCTACGCCATGCAGTATTTCGACCTGAGCTGCGTCGCGTTTGAGGACCTGCCCTATGTGACACTGCTCTGCCGCCTGCTTAAGCAGCTGCCCACGCGCGAGCACTCGGCCGAGGAACTCGACAACTTGCTCGCTGGCAAGCTCGGCTTTTTGAGCTTTACGACCGAAGTCATGACGCAGCCCGAAGTGGACGGCGTGCGCCCCTACCTGCTGGTGAGCGCCGGCACCCTGTCCGAGAAGATCGATGCGCTGGCGAGTCTGCCGCGCGAGGTATGGTCGAGCACGCTTTTGCTCGATGCCGACGCCGGCCGAGTGCGCGACGTGCTCACGCAGATTCGCATTGGGCTTGAGCAGGGCTTTATCAACAACGGCCACTCGGCGGCACTCGGCCGCGCGATGAGCTACAGCTCGCCTTCGGCCGTGGTGCGCGAGCAGCTCTCGGGCGTAGACTTCTACCTGTTCTTGCGCGATCTGCTCGAGCACTTTGACGAGCGCGTGGACGGGCTGCGTACCAAGCTTGCCGAGCTGGCGGAGCGCATCTTTGTGGCCGATGGCTGCATGGCGAGCTTTACCGGCAGCGACGAGGACTTTGACGCATACTGGGCCGCCGCGGGTAACCTGGGGCTGGGCGCTGGCGACGGCACCGATGCCGGCCGCGACGCGCTCGTGGTGCCAACGCCGCGCGACCGCCACGAGGCTTTTGTCATCCCCAGCGACATCTGCTTTGCGGCAAGCGCGTGCGACCCGCGTCGCCTGGGCATTGACGTGACGGGCGCCTGGGCGGTTGCCGCCAACGCACTCTCCTACGACTACCTGTGGAACGAGATCCGCGTGAAGGGCGGCGCGTACGGCTGCGGATTCCGCGCAGCCGGCGAGCGTCAGGCGGCGTTCTACACCTACCGCGACCCGGCAATCGACCCCTCGATTGAGCGCGTGGAGCGCGCGGGTGCATGGCTTAGCAGCTTTGAGCCCGACGAGGCCGCCTTTGAGGGCTTTATCGTGAGCTGTGTGAGCGGCATGGATGCGCCGGTGAAGCCGTATGCGCTCACCAAGCGGCGCAACACGACCTACCTGGCCGGGCTCGATCCGCACGCGCGCGAGGAGCGTCGCGCCCAGATGCTCGCCGCCACGCCCGGTGAGCTGCGCTCGCTCGGCGCCGACGTGACGCGCATCGCAGCCGAGTCGCCCACCTGCGTCTTTGGCGGCCGAGACGTCATCGCCAAGAGCAACGCCGGCTTTAACGTCGTCGACCTGATGGGCTAAGGCGCGGCAAGCAAAACTACCACGAAGGGCGCAGTTCACAGGCGCCCTTCGTGGTAGTTCGAACACTTGTTCTATACGCACACATGTTCTATAGTAGAGGTGCTTGCAACGACCTGAAATTGCAACTAGAATATAGTTGCAGAATGTGAGGCGGGATGACTCGATCCGATAAACTCATCGCCCAACTGTTTAGCTGCCCTTCAACTTATCGGTATGCGGATTTTTTAAAAGTCATGGCTTCATATGGCTTTGAAATGGACAGCAAAGGCAAGACATCCGGATCGCGCGTTCGCTTCTACAGGCCATCAGATGGCAGGATGTTCGTAATGCACGCGCCTCATCCATCTGACGAATTGACAGCGGGGACCATTCGAAACATCGTTCGCTTTCTGCAAGATGTCGGAGGTAGTCATGAGTAACGTTTTGGCATACAAAGGTTATTTCGCCCCGGTCGAGTTCAATGCCGAACAGCATGTGCTAACAGGTATGGTCGCCGGCATTAGGGACGCAATCGTATTTGAAGGCTCCACGGCTGAAGAAGTGGAGCAATGCTTCCACGACGCCGTCGACGATTACCTTGAGTTTTGCGCCGAGAAGGGCAAGGAACCCGAGCGGGCTTTTAAGGGCTCGTTCAACGTAAGAACGGGCTCTGAGCTCCACAAGCAAGCAGCGCTGGCAGCGGCAAAGAAGGGTGAGTCACTCAATAAGTTTGTGACTGAAGCGATCGCTGCGGCGCTGTGAAGCCAACGTCGAGTCGAAGCCGCCACACAGGGCGCCTTTGTGGCGGCTTCGACGTTTGCCCAGATAAAACCCGCCAAAATAAACCTGTCCCTTTTTGGCAGGTTTGCTAGAGGAGGCTGGGATGGACAAGGCTGAGTTGCGGCGGGCAATGATTGCTCGGCGCGACGATCTCGATTTGGATGTACGGGCGGCGAAGTCTGCTGATATCTGTGCGCGGCTGGTTGAGCTGCTGGGCCGCTTGGATGCCGCGGCGCCGCGCACCGTTGCCGTCTATGCCGCGATGGGTTCCGAGGCAGACCCTGCCGCGTTTGCCGCTGCGGCCGCCGTGCGCGGCTGGCGCGTAGCCTATCCGTGCATGCTCTCGGCAATTGATGCCGCAGCTTGTGGCCAGCGCATGTGTATGCGGGCAGTTGCCGCCGACGATGCGTCCGCGGCTCCGTTTATCGCCCACCCTACGCGGGCCTTTGCGGCCACGGACATCGACAGCAACCACTTCCCTATCGTGCCTGCCGAAGCTCTCGACATGATCGTCGTGCCGCTCGTGGCCTTCGACCAAACCGGCGCGCGCCTGGGCTACGGCGGCGGTTGCTACGACCGCTACCTGCCCATGCTCTCGCCCGCATGCCAAATCATCGGCATCGCCTTTGACGAGCAGCGTGTCGACCGCGTTCCCACCGACGCTCACGACCTGCCGCTACCCCACATCATCAGCGCTTAATCGCCGCCATATCAGCCACGGCTACAGCAGTACCATCGCAGCCTAGTGCTCCTCGCCGGCGCGGGCCAGGTCGTAGGGCGTGGTCTGGTAGACGTAGTAGTTGAGCCAGTTGGTGTAGAACAGCTGAGCCTGGCTGCGCCAGACGTTGCGCGGCTCGGCGGAGGGGTCGTCGCCCGGGAAGTAATGCGCCGGCACCTCCGGGTTGAGCCCGCGCTTCACATCGCGCTCGTACTCCAGGCGCAGCGTGTCGGTATCGTACTCGGGGTGGCCAAATACAAAGAAGCGACGGCTGTCGGTCGACTTGACGATGTACAGGCCAACCTCATCGGACACGGCCACGACCTCAAGCTGCGGCTCGGCCTCCACGTCCTCGCGGCGCACATCGGTGTTGCGCGAATGCACGGCATAGAAACGGTCGTCAAAGCCGCGGACCAGCGGGCTTTGCGGCTTCACCAGATAATGCTCGAACACGCCGCTCGCCTTTGCCGGCAGGTCGTACTTCTGGATGCCGTAATGATGGTACAGGCCAGCCTGCGCGCCCCAGCAAATGTGCAGCGTGGAATGCACGTGCGTGGTGGACCAATCCATGATCTGGCAGAGTTCGGGCCAGTAGTCGACCTCCTCGAACGGCATCTGCTCCACCGGCGCGCCCGTGATGATCAGGCCGTCGTAGTGGATGTCGCGGATGTCGTCGAACGTGCGGTAGAACGTCTCCAGGTGGCCGGCGCTCACGTGCGTGGCCTCGTGCGTCTTGGTGCGCAGCA
The DNA here is from genome assembly GCA_047014445.1 of Collinsella aerofaciens. Classification (GTDB taxonomy): domain Bacteria; phylum Actinomycetota; class Coriobacteriia; order Coriobacteriales; family Coriobacteriaceae; genus Collinsella; species Collinsella aerofaciens_BX. Next base: position 181,436 of record JBKXPS010000002.1, read on the forward strand.
GGTCCACTTCCACCTGCAGCGGCGTGTTGGAGAGTTTGCGCATGATCTGCGTCTCGGTGGCGATCTTGGTGGGCATGAGGTTGAGGATGAGCACGCGCAGCGGACGGATGTCCTGGTGCAGCGCGCGGTACTCGGTCATGACAAAGATGTTCTCGCTCTCGAGCTGCGCGGCGGCAGGGAGGGCGTCGGGGATGCGAATGGGCATGGATGCTCCTTACGAGTCAGTTGCAGCTATGGTACAACGACCGGCCCCATCCGCGCGAGCACATCGCCCAGCGATGCCGTCAGCGGCCCAGATCACTCCAAAAGTAGAGATTAAGGCATGTCCAAAAATCTACGGCGCTTTAGCCTAGCAAAGTGGCAGCAGGACGCTACAATGGTTCGACGCGAAAAACTCGGCCGAAAGGATACGTATATGTACCAGACGCGTAAGATCGGTGTGGTCGGCCAGGGCCACGTAGGAGCACATGTCGCCAACAGCCTGCTCATGCAGGGCATTGCCGATGAGCTGTACCTGTGCGATATCAACGAGGCCAAGGTGACGTCCGAGGTCCAGGACCTGCGCGACTCCCTTTCGTTTGTCCCGTACAACACCAAGATCGTCAACTGCTACGACCACTACGAGGAGCTGGCCTGCTGCGACGTCATCGTCAACGCCGCCGGCAAGGTCGCACTGGCCGCCGGCAACCGCGACGGCGAGCTGTTCTTTACCACCGACGCCGCCCGCACCTTTGCCAAACGCATCGTCGACGCCGGCTTCGACGGCATCTTCGTAAGCATCTCCAACCCCTGCGACGTCGTGTGCACCGAGCTGTGGCACCTGACCGGCTACGACCCCAAGAAGATCATCGGCTCGGGCTGCGGCCTGGATTCCGCCCGCCTGCGCACCGAGATCTCCAAAAAGGTCGGCGTGAGCCCCAAGTCCATCGACGCCTACATGATCGGCGAGCACGGCTTTAGCCAGCTGGCCGCCTTTAAGGCCGCAACCATCGCCGGCAAGAGCCTTAACGAGCTTCAGGCCGAGAACCCCGACAAGTACGCCTTCGACCACATGGAGGTCGAGGAGCTCGCACGCAAGGGCGGCTACGTAACCTACCAGGGCAAGCAGTGCACCGAGTACGCCGTCGCCAACTCCGCCGCGCGCGTCTGCGCTGCCGTGCTGCACAACGAGCACGCCGTGCTTTCGGCCTCCACGCTCATGACCGGCCAGTATGGCGAGGAGGGCATCTTTACCTCCCTGCCGTGTGTGATCGGTGCCGAGGGCGTCGAGGAGGTCTACACGCTCGACCTGTCCGAGCACGAGCTTGAGGGCTTCCACAAGAGCTGCCAGCACATCCGCGACAACATCGCCCAGCTCGACTGGTGGGACGCCGAGGCCTACGACGCGAAGTAGGCCGCCGGCTGCCGCAACCTTGCGAATCTATGCGCGATACTAAGCGGGCCGCGCCGGAAACCCACCGGCGCGGCCCGCTTTTTTGACTCACGCAGTGCCCCTGCGAATCGAAGGTGAATACTTTTCCCGTTACTTAGTACTGCTCGATGCCCATGTAGCGACGAATCTCAGGGCTGTGGTCGAACACCTTTCCGCGGGCGGCGCGCAGCTCGCAGCTCATGTTGTAGAAGAAGATCGGCTCCAGGTACGAACGCACGCTGGCGGGCACCTCGCCCACGCCGTACTCGAGTGCATCGAGCACCATTACCGTATCGGTATGCGTGTTGAGGAACGCCAGCGCGCGCTCCTCCATGGGGCGGCACTCGCCCGATCCGAGCTGCACGAAGTAGAACACGCCGGGCTCGGTGGCCTCGAAGGGGCCGTGGAAGTACTCGCCGGAGTGGATGTAGCAGCAGTGCTGCCACTGCATCTCCATGAGCGAGCAGATGGCCATGGCATAGGTCTGGCTAAAGTTGGGGCCGGAACCAAGGATATAGAAGAACTTGTGCTGCTGGCAGAGCTCGGCAAAGCGATCGCCCAGCTCGGCGTTGACCTTCTCGCGGGCGGCGGGCAGCAGCGCATCCATCTGCTTGAGGCCCTCGTACATGTCAGCGAGTGCCTCGTAGCCTTCCTGCTGGTCGAGCAGCTCGGCGGCGATCAGAGCGCCGATGCCCTGCGGCACCTCGACCTGTGACACGCCCTCGCCCCACGGATAGACCCAGGTGGTCCACTTGCCGTTATCGATCTTGGAGCCCTCGCAGTCGGTGAGGGCAACGACCTCGGCGCCGGCAGCCAGCGCCATCTCGCAGCCGTCGACGACCTCCTGCGTGTTGCCGCTGTGGCTGCAGGCAATAACGAGCGACTTCTCGCCAAGGCTCTTGGGGGCCATCAGGCAAAACTCGCGTGCAGTGTAGACCGTCGAGGTAAACGTGGTGGCCTCGCGCTTGAGCAGCTCGTTAGCCGGCATCAGGTCGATCATCGAACCGCCGCAAGCGATCCAAAAGACGTTCTCAATCTTGCCCTTGCGCTCGATGATTTCCTGAACCAGATCATGTGCGTTCATCCTGGTTTTCCTCCTTGTGTGGCGGTTTTGAACGACGACAGCTCGTACCTGCGGTCGTTCTATGTTGTCCTATTTATAGCACGCACGACGACGCTCGTGAAGTCATTTCACCAAACTTGTTCTATGTTGTTCTATCTATGGACGTTAGATGTCGAACACGTAGCGCGAGCCCACGATCTTTTGGCGTCCGAGCAGCAAGGGCCGCTCGTCCGCATCGGTAAAGTACGCCTCCATATAGAAGAGCGGCTCGCCGACCGGCACCTCCAGCAGCGGGGCTGCCTGAGCATCGGCAAGCGCAATCTCCACGGTGCAGGGGTCGGATTTGAGCGGCGCGCGGCCCGAATGCTCGGCAACGAGCGCAAAGATGGAATTGTCCGTGAGGTCCTTGTCGGCAAGCGTCTGCAGATAGGGATGGTCGGCCAGCACGAAGGCGTTGTTCTCGAGCATGACGGGCACGCCGTCTGCCGTGCGCACGCGCTCGACAACGATGAGCTCGCAGCCGGGTTCCACCCCAAAAAACGCCGCGTCCTCGCGCGTCGCCGCAACCACCGTGCGTGACACCAGACGTGCTCCGGCCACCATGTCGTTGGCAGCGCAACCCTCGGAAAAGCTCTGAACGTCACCCTTCTGGACAATCTTGCGCTTGAGCTTGGGCGCGCACACAAACGTGCCCCTCCCCTGCTGGCGGTTGAGATACCCCGCGCGCGACAGCTCCTCGATGGCGCGGCGCACGGTGATGCGTCCCACGCCGTAGTACTTCACGAGCTCCATCTCGGAAGGAATGCGCGAGCCGGCGGGGTACACACCGCGCGCGATCTCGCCCTTTAGGTCATCCATGACCTGTTGGTACAGCGGCACGGCGGGCACGTCAGTGCGGTCGGTTTTATCGTCGAATGCCATCGTTACGCTCCATCCCGCGCATGCTCGGACTCAAATTCTTCAATCGCCGCCATAAACTGCTCGCCAAAGGCGTCGGCTTTTTTCTCGCCAATGCCGTTGACCTGGATCAGCTCCTCGCGCGTCTGCGGACGCAGGCGGCACAGGCCGCGCAGGGCCTTGTCGGAAAAGACCATATACGGCGCCATCTCCAGCTCGGTCGAGATCTCCTTGCGGAGAGCACGCAGGCGCTCGAACAGCTCGGCGTCGTCGCCCACGCGCGGTCGCTGATCCAGCTCGGCCTCCTCGCGCAGCAAATCCACCGCACGACGGGCACGGGCCGAGGCCTTGCGCTTGGACGCGCGACGCTTAACGGTAAAGGCGAACGTCTCGTCCTCGACCTCGCCGGCACGCGGGCCCAGACCCACGACCGGATACTGGCCCTGCGAGGTGGCCAGGTAGCCCCGCCCGCACAGCTGGCCGATGATGTCCTTGATGCGCCCGACCGATTCGCTCGACAGCTCACCGTAGCCGCGATCCTCGTCCAGATGCATCTGGCGAATGCGCTCGGTGTTGCCGCCGTGAAGCACGTCGGCGATCAGCGACTTGCCAAAGCGCATGGGGCGCGTGGCCACATATTGCACGGCGGCGCGGGCCATGTCGGTGACGTCCTCGACCTCGAACTGTGTGAGGCAGTTGCTGCAGTTGCCGCAACCCTCGGCGTCATCCGTGGCGGTGGCGCCCGCACCAGCCGCGGCAGCATGCTCGGCCGCGGCCTCGTCGCCAAAGTAGCGCAGCATGTATTCGCGCAGACAGCCGGTGGTATTGCAGTAGCCCTCCATCTGGCTGAGCAGGCGATAGCGGTTCTGGAGCGCCCATGCGCGCTGCTCGTCGTCGAGCGCCTCGTCGGCAGCATCGCCGCGGTCGATCAAAAAGCGGCGCATGCGAAAATCGTTGCCGTTCCACAGCAAGTGGCAGCTGGCCGGGTCGCCGTCGCGGCCGGCGCGGCCTGCCTCCTGGTAGTAGGCCTCGATGCTCTCGGGCACGTTGTTGTGAATCACGTAGCGCACGTTGGGCTTGTCGATGCCCATGCCAAAGGCGTTGGTGGCGACCATCACCTGGATATCGTCGTCGATAAAGGCACGCTGGCTCTGGCGGCGGGCGTCGTTGCCCATGCCGGCATGGTAGCGCCCCACACGAATGCCGCTGGGGCCCAGTGCCTCGGCAAGCTCCGCGGCCAGCGCATCGACCGTCTTGCGAGTCGAGCAATACACGATGCCGCTCTCGCTCGAATGCGCGATCACATAGTCGCGCACCCACGCGGCCTTGGCCTTGTCGCCCATCTCCTCGCAGCCAAAGTAGAGGTTCTTGCGATCGAAGCCCGTCACCACGGTCGCGGGGTTTTGCAGTCCGAGCATCTGCTGAATGTCCGCGCGCACGCGCTCAGTCGCCGTGGCGGTAAAGGCCGCCACGATGGGGCGCTGCGGCAGGGAATCGATGAACTCGCGAATCTGCAGGTAGGCGGGGCGGAAATCCTGGCCCCATTGGCTCACGCAGTGGGCCTCGTCAATAGCCACGAGCGGCACGCCAATGCCGGCGGAACCCGCGGCCTCCTGGGCAAAGGCTAAAAAGCGCGGCTCGAGCAGGCGCTCGGGCGCCACGTACATAAGCTGGTAGCGGCCCTCGCGCGCCCGCTTGAGCACGGTGTTTTGCTGGGCCGGAGTAAGACTGGAGTTGAGATAGCTGGGTCGCGCACCCGCCGCGAGCAACGCGCGGGTCTGGTCCTCCATAAGCGACAGCAGCGGACTCACCACAAAGGTAATGCCGGGCAGCATGAGCGCGGGCACCTGGTAGCAAATGGACTTGCCGGCGCCCGTGGGCATAACACCCAGCGCATCGCGACCGGCAAGGATCGCATCGACCATGCGGTCCTGCCCCGGGCGAAACGAGGTGTAGCCAAAATAGGCGCCGAGCGTGTCAAGCGCCATCTGCTGCATGCTATCGGTCATGGTTTCCTAACGTCCAAGTCATCTGCCGCCGATTATACGCCGCCACGCGGACAGCAGCACACGGCCGCCGCCCAGACTAGTCGTTTAAGAGCGTCCCCAATGACTAAGGAATGTCCATTACAGTCGAAATTGTCAGCCCGGGCCCGTCTCGGGCTACGATTGAGGCGCGCCCAGAACGGGCCGCCGACCGGGCGCCCGCGCACGGCCGAATGTCCCTGCCCCCGAGAGGGCCTGTTGGGTGCTGCCGGCGCGGGACGCGCCGCCCCCGACGGCTGATAGGAAAGTGCCGGGCAGGCGCCGCGGCTGGTAATGTGAGTGCCGAGGGGGAGGCCATCCGGTCGAACGACTACCGGAAGGATACCACCGTGAAAGCGCCATCGACCAGGCCCGCGGCCGTGCTCGGCCTAGACGTCGGCAAGTCCTCCCACTGGGCCTGCCTGATCGACCGCGACGGGGAGGTGCTGTCCAGCGCCCCCGTCCGCAACAGGGAGGCCGAGCTCGACGCGCTGTTCGCCTCCGTGCCCGCCGGCACGCTCGTCGTGGTCGACCAGTTCCGCAACATAGGGTCCCTCGCCGTGAGGCGCGCCCGCGCCGCGGGTCTGGGGGTCGCCCACCTGCCCGGCCTCGCCGCCAGCCGCGCCGCCGGGCTGTTCGCCGGCGAGGCCAAGACCGACGAGCGCGACGCCGCGGTGATCGCGCGGACCGCCCTGGGTGTGCCGGACTCCCTGTCGGGGGTCCCGGGCCGCGGCGAGGCCCTCGAGGCCGCGCGCGCCCTCTCGTCGCAGCGCGACCACGTCGTCGCCTGCGCGACCAGGGACAAGAACCGCCTGCGCGCCGTGCTGCTCGAGTCCTGCCCGGCCCTCGAGGCCGCCGTCGACCTGTCGGACCGCCGGTGGCTGGAGCTGCTCGCCGGGTTCGGCGGGGCGTGGGGGATCGCCCGCTCGGGGGCCGAGGGGCCGCAGGCCGAGGCCGCCGGGGAGGCCGCGGCCGCCTCGACTGCGCCCCCGCCGGCGCTCATCGAGGCCGAGAACAGGCAGGTCAGGTTCCTGGCCGCCCGGATATCGGAGGCCCTCGACGAGGCCGGGGCCCTCGAGGCCGAGACGGCGGCGCTGCTCGAGGGCGACGAGACCTACGCGTGCCTGCTCACCGTGCCCGGCATCGGCCCGAGGACCGCGGCGCAGCTCGCGGTGTCGGTCGACATCGGGAGGTTCCCGGACCACGACCACCTGGCCTCGTACTGCGGCATAGCCCCGAGGGTGAGGAGCTCCGGAACGTCGGTGAGGTCGGTCAGGGCGTCCAGGCGCGGCGACGCGAGGCTCAAGTCCCTGCTGATCTTCTCGTGCAACAGCCTGGTGAGGTCCTCGGGGCGCTACGGCGAGTACTACCGGGCCTGCAGGGCGCGGGGCATGGGGCACGGGCGGGCGCTCAAGGCCGTCGCGAGGAAGCGGCTCAGGGCGATATACGCCGTGATGCGCGACCGGGTGCCCTACCGGGAGTAGCCCCGACGGTTGACAAAACTATAGGAACACCCAACTGCCGGCAGAAAAGGAACGTCCCCAAGTGCCGCATCCGGGCCATGGCAACGCCGATGTTTTGGCAACGACAGACACTATGACCCAATCCAGGGGCACGGAAACGACAGGAGCCCCCGCTCGTGACCGCGGGTCGGGGCTGCGACAATGTTGTTGAAGTGCCAGAGGCGCAGCCGCGCCGCAACGAGGTTGGGAGGCTCCCGTGCCTAGATATTCTACCGCCTTCGGAATGGACGTACACCTCAGGTCCACCACCGTCTGCGCGCTCGACGCGGAGACGGGCGAGGCCGTGACGAGGAGGTTCCGCGGCAACCCGTGGGGCGAGGTCGCGGAGTGGATGTCGGGCTTCCCCGGCCCGTCTCTCGCCGCCTACGAGAGCGGCTACCTCGGCTTCGCCCCGCAGAGGGAGCTCTCCGGGCTCGGCGTCGACTGCGTCGTCGCGGCCATCTCCAGGGTCCCGAGGTCGGCGGCAGACCTCTCGTCCAAGAACGACCGCAACGACGCGGCCAGGATGGCCAAGGCGATACTGTCGCACGACGTCACCCCGGTATGGGTGCCGTCCCCCGAGATCGAGGGGCTCAGGGACCTCGCCGCCGCCCACGACGCGGCGACCGCGAGGCTCGCGGTGTTAGCGCTACTGTAAAAACAACCAATTTCGCCATCGCACTTTAGCCGATTCCG
>JBKXPS010000002.1:191209-193511 GCA_047014445.1 Collinsella aerofaciens
CGATTGGCGAAAATGCGTTGGTGGAAATGGTGAAAATTATATTGACGCTAACACGCGGCGGCGAAGCAGCGGCTCCTGGCGTTCCTGGCCCGCCGGGGCTACGCCTACGGCGGCACGACGCCGGCCGGAAACCCCCGGAGGTACTGGACGTACGACTTCCTCAGGTGGCTCGACAAGGTCCGGCCCGCCGACGACGGCGGCATCCGGGCGCTTGCGGCGCTGAGGAGCGAGGTCGAGGCGGCCGCCGAGACGCGCGACGACCTCCTCGCCGAGTACAGGGCCGCCGTCGCGGCGGGCCCCCTCTCGGCGGAGGTCGAGGCGCTCCAGTCGATCAAGGGGTGCGGCTTCGCGCTCGCCGCCGCCTTCGCGTCCGAGGTCGGCGACTTCTCGAGGTTCCGCTCCGGCAGGCAGGTGACGGCCTACTTCGGCCTCGCCCCGAAGCAGAGGTCGAGCGCGGACTCCGTGCGCCTCGGCGGGATCAGCGGGGCCGGCAACGCCCTCGTCAGGAGGCTGGCCGTCGAGGGGTCCTGGAGCTACGTCCAGGCGAGCCACCAACCGAAGCTGATGCCCAAGGGCAGCGGCGTCCCGCTCGAGGTGAGGATGCACGGGAGGAAGGGTTCCGAGCGCCTGCTCCGGCGCCGCGAGGAGATGCTCGCCAGGGGCATGCCCCAGGCGAAGGCGAACGCCGCCACCGCCGCCGAGCTCGTGAGGTGGCTGTGGGCCCTCGGCGCGATGTGCCGGGAGGCAACCGAATAGACATAGCCCCCATTACAGTTTGAGTCGTCCGAAAGGGCGGCTCTTTTCCGTTGCATGGTTATACGATTGAGCCGTACCGGTGGTCGCTGGCCGACCGCCCCGGACGGCCGTCAGCCCCTGCCCCGTAGAGGGCCCGGGACGTGTTGCCGCCGGGGCGGGAGGGGCCGCGGGGAACGACTGATAGAGATGTGCCGGGCCCGGACCGGGCCACGGCCGGGTAATGTGGGTGTCGCTTCCGCGGCTTACGGCCGGCTCAAGGGAGAGGATACACCATGCCTGCAGCAGAGACGCCCGTGGCCTACCTGGGGATCGACGTCGGGAAGAGCTCGCACAGCGCGTGCGCGCTCGATGCGGGAGGGGGCGTCGCCTTCAGGGCCGAGCTGGCCAACAGGCCCGACGACATCGACCGGGTGCTCGAGCGGGCCGGCTCCGGCGCGCTGGTCGTCGTCGACCAGAAGCGAAACATCGGCGCGCTGGTCCTCGCGCGCGCCCATGCGCACGGGAACCCCTGCGCCTACCTGCCCGGATATGCCGAGAAGCAGGCCCGCGGGATGTTCCCCGGCATCGCGAAGACCGACGCCATCGACGCCGAGGTGATCGCGCGCACCGCGCTCGGCGTGCCCCGCGCCCTCAGGCCGGCGCCCGAGGAGCCCGAGGGGACCGCCTCGCTGCGGATCCTGTCGTCGCAGCGCGAGTTCGCGTCGTCCGCCAGGACCCGCGCGAAGAACAGGCTGCGCGCGACCCTGCTCGAGGCCGACCCCGCGCTCGAGGGCGCGGTCGACCCGTCGAGCCGCTGGCAGGTGTCGATGCTGGCCGAGTTCGGCGGGGCCGCCGGGTGCTCGGCCGCCGGCTGGCGCAGGTTCTCGAGCGCCGCCAGGCGCGCGGGCGCCCCCGCCGCGGGGGCCAGGAGGCTCTGGGAGGCGCTGCTGGCCTCGTCGCGCTCGGGAAGGCGCCTGCCGGCCGGCGAGGACGTCGCGGTCCGGATACTCGCCCGGGAGATAGCCTCCCTCGACGCCGACATCGAGGAGCTCGACTCGCTCGTGGCCGACTCGCTGGCGGGCGACGAGGTCTACGAGTGCCTCCTCACGGTGCCCGGGATCGGCCCCAAGACCGCCGCGGCGCTGGTGACGTCGATCGACATATCCGCGTTCAGGGGGCACGACGAGCTCGCGAGCTATTGCGGCGTGGCGCCGTCCGATAGGCGCTCCGGGAGCAGCATCAGGTCGACGTCGCCGCAGCACGGCGGGAACAGGCAGCTCAAGAACCTGCTCATATTCAGCTGCAACTCCCTCATCGGCACGGACAACAGGTTCGGGAGGTACTACGGGGAGTGCAGGGCGAGGGGGATGAGGCACAGCAAGGCGCTGAAGGCGGTCGCGAGGAAGAGGCTCAAGGTCATCTACGCGATCATGCGCGACGCCGTCCCGTACGCGGCCTAGCGGGCAGCGGGATCAACCGAAGGGGAAGCGGGGGCGCCGGGCGCCCGGATGCGTCATGCCGAAATGGCGCGAAGCACGCGGTTGACAAAACTATAGAGACACGTCCC
>JBKXPS010000002.1:193726-217231 GCA_047014445.1 Collinsella aerofaciens
GCGGTCGGCGGGGCCATTGTGGCTCTTGACAGCGGATTGGGTCATATGAGCGAAAGCCCGCCAGAGCGAGCAAGGTGCCTTGAAACAAGGCGGCATTGATCTTCTGATCATGCCGCCGAAGTTGAAAGGCAGATTGCCGCTCTGGCGGGCTTGCAGCGTCGACCGATCCGCCGTTCGTTAGAACGGCGGAACCAACCCTACATCACCATAACGTAGCGCGATCCCACGTAGTACTGCTTACCCATCAAAACCGGCTCGTCATCGGGACCGGTAAAGCCGGCACGCAGGTTGAGCAGCGGATCGTGCGGAGCAATGCCCAGCTCGGCCGCCTGCTCGGCGTTAGCTCGAACGGCCTCGACCGTACGGTAGCCAACCGAGACAATCGGCGTTCCGCCAACACGCTCGACCTCGGAAAAAATCGACTTGTCCTCAAGATCGGCCGTCAACAGCTCACGGTAGGCGTCAAACGGCACAAAGATGTTCTCCTCAAAAATGGGCTCGCCGTCGGCCGTACGCACGCGCTTGATGTGCAGCAGCAGCGCGTCCTTCTGCAGGCCAAAGAACTCCATCTCGTTTTGACGTGCCGGCACAATCTGGCGATCGACCACATGCGCGCCCGCCTTCATGTCATTATCGGCACACAGCGCGGTAAACGTCTGCAGCGTCGAAGCGTGGAACTGGCGGTTGATGTGCGGCGTGGAGACAAAGGTGCCACGGCCCTGCTGCTTAACCAGGTAGCCATCGGAGCACAGCTCCTCGACGGCGCGGCGCACCGTAATGCGGCTCACGTCGTACTGCTCGGCTAGCTCAAGCTCGGACGGAATACGCTCCTTGGGTGCATAAACACCTTTCTCGATCGCGTCCTTGATTTCGTCATAAATCTGCTGGTAAAGCGGTGCATTTTTGGGCGTAGGCATATCTAATCACTCTTATCGAAATATTGAAATAACTAATACGTATATAACGTCTAGTTTCATGTTACCTCATAATGATAAAACGATACACCGCATACAGCAAATCCTTACCTGCCGTCGTCCTGCTGCAGGCTGTCCTGCTCGCTGAGGCGCGCCTGCCTGCTGGCCATGCGTGCGGGCTTGTCGGGATCGGGAACGGCCGTGGGCATGGGCTCGTCGACATGACCTCCCCACCAGCCGCCCACAAAGTTGAGCGTGTGGAACACATTGATCACGGCGCTGGGATCAATGTCGCACACCAGCTTGATAATGTCCTGGCTCTCGTAGGTCGATACAACGGCGTGCAGCAGGTACATCTTTTCGCGGCTGTATCCGCCAATGACCTCGGCACAGCTAATGCCATGCTGAAAATGGTCAACATAGGCGGTCATGACCTCGTCTGCCTTGCGCGTCGTGATCTGCAGCGTCACGCGGTCGTAGCGACGATAGAAACTGTCGATGGTCTTGGTCGAAATAAACTGGAACACGATGGAATACGCCGCCTTGTCCCAGCCAAACATAAAACCAAAGATCGCCAGGATAAAGCAGTTGAAACCAAAGATGACGCCCCAGATGGTCTTGCCCGTGTGGTTGGAGACCCACAGCGCGATAAAGTCGGTGCCGCCGGTGGATGCGCCGGACTTAAGCGCGATGGCAACGCCCAGACCCGAGACCACGCCGCCAAAAATGATGAGCATAATCTTGTCGCCCAAAAACGGGGCGAAGTGAAAGATGTTGAGGAACAGCGACGAGAGCACGACCTGCATCATCGAGAAGATGACGAAGCGCTTGCTAATGCCGCTCCAGCATAGGAGCGCCACGGGAATGTTGAGCGCAAGCATGCCGAGCGAGATGTCGATGTGAACGCCGCCCAGCGAGGTAACGCGATCGAGCAGGACCGCGACGCCGGTGAGACCGCTCGGAAGCAGGTCGGCGGGCTGAATGAACGCCTGGATCAGAAATGTCTGGAGAACGGCGGAAATGGTGACCGCCACAGCAGTAATGGCGCGGCGGACGATGGTGAGGCGGCCGAGCACGAGCACTCGGTCCGTGAGCTGATCGATGGCGTTCGCCACGCAGGCTCCTTTCGAAGGCAGATGTAGTTGTGGGATATGTCCGCGATTGTAGCATGGAGCGTGCGGGGGCGCTTCAATTCACCCTCTCCCGACAACCAAAGCGGGACCAGCAACCCCACGACCAAAGGCCCAAATTACAAGTGAGTAGACTTTACGCGACCTGCAGAGCACACCCAAAACCGCCACCCCTGTGACCTGCGGTTTTACAAAGGAAGATATGCATTGTGCTCGGCCTGCGCCAAAAAGTCTACTCACTTAGTCCGAATCGAAGCCAAACGGATCAAAATCGAAACCAAATGGAGCCAGTCCACCGCAAAAAACGCTTGAACCCGTGCTTCTCGCGGCGGATTGACACTACAAAGCGGCCAAAATGTCGGTCAGATTATCAATAACGGCATCGGCTCGCGATTGATCGAGGTTGACGCCCTCGTGCGGACGCAGTGCCAGGACGCGGGCGCCGGAACGCTTGCCGGCCTCGATGCCCAAAGGCGAGTCCTCGATAACCAGGCACTCGGCAGGCTCCGCCCCCAACGCCTCCATGGCACGCAGGTAAATCTCGGGGTCGGGCTTAAACGCACTGCACTCGTGACCGCTGATGGTGTAGTCCAGCACGTCGGCGATACCGGCAATCTCCACCAGCTCGTCAATGAGCTCACGATAAGACGAGCTCGCGATGGCACACTTCACGCCGCGCTCGTGCAGTGCGCGCATCACCGGCTCCGTCTGCTCGTTGAGCAGCTCGGCATACGGAACGGGATGGTCCGGGCTATAGACCTGCTTGTACTCCACGCGCAGGCGCTCGCGCAGCTCAACATCGTCAGGTACCAGCGACTTCCAAATGGCGGGCTCGTTAGACCCCGAAAGATCGGGGATCTCGTCAAAGTGAAAGCCCTTCTCTTCCATAAACGCCACGCGACGACGGTTGTAGAACCACTCGGTATCGACCAGCACGCCGTCCATGTCAAACAGCACTGCCTTGATCATACGCATCTCCTCCCACCTGCCAAAAAGGGACAGGTTTATTTTGGTAGGTTTTATCTGGGATTTGCGACGCGACAGACACGCCCTCCCCAGAGCAAAAAAGGGGACGGGGCGCAAACCCCATCCCCTCTCAATCAACCCGTAAGGTCTACTTACTTGTGATTAGTAGGAAAGCTTCCACATGTAGCGGCGCATGGTCAGCGGGTGCTGACGGGCCTCGGCGATCTGGTTGCCGTACTCGCGCATAACGGCGAGGTGCAGCAGCGGGTTGAAGTAGGTGACGACGCTCGCGGGCACGGCGTCAGCCAGGCCGTAGTCCTTGGAGTCGATCAGAGCGACCTTGGCGCCCATGCGCTCAAGGAAGGTGAGGGCGCGGGCGTCCATCGGACGGGTAGCGCCATCGGACATGAAGAAGACGTAGGGCTTACCCTCGGTGGAAACCTCGAACGGGCCGTGGAAGTACTCGCCGGTGTTGTAGGCGGCGGCGTCGATCCACTGCATCTCGGTGAACAGGAAGGCGGCGTGAGAGTAAGCCATCTTCTCGGAGGCACCAGAGGCCATGAAGTAAATCATCTTGTCGTCCTTGAAGTCCTCAGCGAACTTCTTGGCGAGCTTCTTGCAGGACTGAGCAGCGTTCTCGCAGAGATCGAAGACGTTGGTGAGGCCGGTGATCATGTCGTCGTACTTGTCATAGCCCTCGGTCTGCTGAAGGATCTCGAGAGCAAGAGCGATGGCATAGCCGGGCTTCTCGCACTTGGCAGCGAAGTTGGCGTGGAAGCCGTGAACGATGACGTAGTCAGCGTCGACGGTCAGAGCGGAGCCAGCCTTGTTGGTGAGGGAGACGACCGGGCAGTTGTGCTTCTTGGCGGTCTTGTTGGCCTCGACGGTCTCGGGCGTGGAGCCACCGAGGGAGCAGGTGATCACGAAGGTGTGCTCGTTGACCCAGGAAGGCGTGTCGTAGTTGAACTCGTTAGCGGTGAAGATCTGAACGTTCAGCTTGTCCGTGTTGTTGGCCAGGAAGTACTTGGCGGGGTACAGGTCGGACATGGAAGCACCGCAGCCGACGAAGGCGACACTGTGGATCTCGTGGTTGGACAGGACGTCAGCGACGATCTGCTTAGGGAGGTTAAGGTCGATCTCGTACATCTGACACATTCCTTTCGATTTTTGCGGCGCCACATTGCCGGGCGCTCGCAGGGTTACCGTGGTTTGGACCGAGTCGCCGGTCCGTTGAGGATGCGACAAGGGGACTGTCCCATTGTCGCATTTTGGGGATGGAAGCCTGCCTGGGGTATGGGATGCCAGGCAGGCCCCCGGGGGAAAGCGGTTAGGCGCTTGGTCGCGACTAGGCCAGAATGCCGGCCGCGGAGAGGGCGATGCCGCCCACGATGGCGATCACGAGAAGCCAACCGGTGTTGACGTTCTTCTTGATGAGCCAGTACATAAGGCCGGTGAGGCCAAGGGAGATCATCTGGGGCATCATGCCGTCCAGGATGTCCTGGATAACGACGGTGCCCTCAGCGAACTGCAGCGGGGTGGTGGCGCCGATCAGCGTGGCGATCATGCCGCCCACGGACATAAGACCCACGATGCCGCAGACATACATGAGCTTCTCCATGAGGTCGCCGCCCTGAAGCTTGCTCAGGTACTCGTGGCCGCCCTGATAGCCCATCTTGGCGGCGAACCAAGTAATCAGCACAGAGGGGACGATGGAGATGAGCATGGCCAGGATCGGGCCCATGATGGAGCCCTGCTGAGCCAGCTGAACGCCCAGGCCAAAGGCGATAACGCGGATGGTGCCCTGGAAGAAGGAGTCGCCGATGCCGGAAAGCGGACCCATGAGGGAGGTCTTGACCGCGTTGATCGAATCGGGATCGAAGTTCTCGGGATCCTTGGCGTACTCCTCCTCCATGGAGGCGGTGAGGCCCAGGATAAAGGCGCTCGTCTGCGGGGTGCAGTTGTAGAACGCCATGTGACGGTGGTAAGCCTCTTTCTTAGCAGCGAGCTGCTTGGGGTCGGACTCGTCCGGATAGAGGCGATCGAGCGTGGGAACCATGCCGTAGAGGAAGCCCATGTTCATCTGACGCTCGTAGTTCCAAGAGGCCTGGATGGCCCAGGAGCGCCAGAAGAACTGGCTGACCTTCTTGTTCAGGGACACGTCCTTGGTTGCGGTTGCCATAGTGTGTTCCTCCTTAGTCTTCGTCGTCTTCGAGCGGATCGTAGTCGGAATCGACACCGGCGGCTGCATGGGAACCGTTGAACTTGAAGCCCATGAAGACGACAGCCAGGCACACACCGATCAGAGCGACCGCGATGACGGACAGGTTGAGGTAAGCGGCGAGCAGGAAACCGATGAACAGGAACGGAGTCATACCCTTCTTGATCATCATGGTGAGCAGCAGGGCCAAGCCGTAGGCGGTCATGATCTTGGTCGAAACGTTAAGACCAGTGGACAGCCACTCGGGAACCATGTTGACGATGGCCTGAACCAGGTCGGTGCCAACAAAAACGGCGAGGAAGATCGGCAGGAAGTACATGACGGCGTACAGACCGGAGCCGGCGCAGATGTGCATACGGTAGGCGGTCTTGAACTTTCCGTTATCGATCGCGCTATCTGCCACATGGGTGAGGGCGGCGATGATGGAACGGAACACGATGCCGAGAAGCTGACCCAGGACGGCGACCGGGATGGCGATCGTCATGGCGGTCTCGGCGGAAGCATCGGTCAGGCACGCAAAGGCAGCGGCCACGATGCCGCCCAGGACCATATCGGGCGGAACGGCGGCGCCGACCTGCACCAGGCCCATGGACACGAGCTCGACGGCGGCACCGACGGCAAGGCCGGTGGGCACATCGCCCAGCAGCAGACCGACGAGCGTAGCGCCAACGAGGGGCTGCTCGAAGTTAAGACGACCGAGCAGGCGGGAGTCCCACATGCAGAACACGCCGACGAGGCCGACGAGCACCGCACTGATGAACGTATTCATACCCTTCTCCTTTCAGTCAGGCAAAAGCCTGGTTGATTACAGCTTGGCGTTGATGTCGACGCTCTGATACGTAGGGGTCTGCTGGACGTAGAGCTTGATGCCCATGTCGAGCAGCTGGTTGACGTCGGCCTTCTGGTTGGCGTCGAGGAAGACGGAGCTGTCCTTGCCGCCGACCTGATCGGCACCGTCGTGGTTGGCGGTGGCGCCCAGGTTGATGGCGTCGAGCTTGTAGCCCTGGCAGAACTGCAGCATCTCGGCCGTGTTGCCAAAGACGAACATGACGCGCTCGCCGAGGGTGTTGAGCTTGTCCATCTTGGCGAGGGCACGCTCGACGGTGAAGACGTTCAGGCGCACGCCCTGGGGCTTGGCCAGCTTAAGAGCGCCCTTCTTGATGTCATCGTTGGCGGCAGCGTTGTCGACGACGATGATGCGCTCGGCCTGAACCTTGGTGGTCCAGGTAAAGACGACCTGGCCGTGCAGCAGACGGTAGTCAAGACGTGCGAGGACGATCTTGGCGGGACCGGAGCTGTGACGGGACGCCTTGGCCTTCTTGGCGGGAGCCGCGGCGGCCTCGACCGGTGCGTTGGGATTGGTCAGACCGGTGCGGGCCTCGTTGATGAGGGCCGCGAGCTCGGCGCCCTTGACGGGGGCGGGGCTCATAGCAAGCGTGAGCGCCAACGGGATGTTGAAACCGCTGACAACCGTGAACTTCGTGCCGTTCTTGGAAAGCTCGACCATGTTGTTGTTGACCGAGCTGCCGAGCATATCGGTCAGCACATAGACGGTGTCGTCCGCGTTGAACGTGGCGATCATAGCCTCAACCTTATTGGTGATGGGCTCCTTGTCGTCACGAGCAAGCGACACGACGTGGACGTTCGACACGTCGCCGAGAACCATCTCGAGCGTGTCTTTGGCGCCTGCGGCCAGGCCGCCATGAGATGCGAGAATGATCTGATTCATCTTGCCTCCTCCTTTTCGTTATGGTCATTATAACGTCTTATACGTTGCTTATATTGCTAATTAGTATAAAGACCGTTCGCGGGTGAAAATCGACCGTTGACGGGTTTAACGTACTCGAAACGTTGGGCTGGGTAGGCCGGCGCTAGCTGGATAACCCCAGGTCAGACCCTGCGCGCAATCCCCTATCGCACGAAGTACCAGGGGCTTTCCTGTACGGTGGGTTCCAGCGCAATGCCGGTGCGTTCTTTAAACAGATCCATGTCCTGAGATTTTTCGGTCCACCACGCGTTGGGCTTAAAGGTCATGCTCTCAATGACATGACCGACAAACACACTGTTGCGCAGCTTGGAGAAGTCGGTGTTCATAATCAGGATGGACGCGAGCACCAACACGATGCCCAGGACTTTAATCGCGCCGGCGGGCTCGGCGTAGACACCAATGCCCACCAGTACGGTGACGACCGTCTCGAAAGACATTACGACGGGAACTTTCGATGTCTCGAGCCCCATGGACAGACCCTGCATATATAAGATGTAAGCAACGGCTGTGGGGATGAGTCCAAAGCCAAGGAACAGCAGCAGCAGCTGTGGCGACATTGCCGCGGCGACATCCGGCCACGGAGCCGCGATAGCTGCCATAACCGCACCGCCAAAAACAAAGCCCCAAAACGTGACAGCCAGCGGGTGGACCGTCTTGGTTGCTATTCGGCTAAACACCGCGAGCGACGCACCACAAAGGCCTGCAATCACGCCCGACGTGACGCCCCAAACCGAAAAATGAAAACCGGAAAGGTCGCCATTGGTCACTGCAAGCACGCAGCCTACGATGTTAAAGACAATGGCAACGAGCTTGTTGGGGGTCACGTCCTCGCGATAAAGCACGCGGCCGAGCATGACGCCAAACACCGGCGAGGTGTAGAGCAGCACCGAGGCCGTGGACATGCCCACCTCGCCCATGCACTCGTAATAGCAGGTGTTAGCGGCGGCCAAACCGACGATGCCAACAAGCGCACAAGGAACAAGCTCTTTAGGGCTTGCCTTGAACAGGGCCAGCGGACCCTGAGCCACGGTAGACCCCTCACCCGGACGGCAGCCCATAAACATCAGGACCGGCGCCAAGATAAGCGCTCCGACCAACAAGCGAAAGGCAGCCATGCTCTGGGACGAAACGCCCATGGCCGAGATGCCGTTTACAAAGATTCCGATGCTGCCCCACATAAGCGCGGCGATCAGCACCAGCACATAGCCCAGATTGCTCTTCTTCAACGCAGCCTCCTCGGTATTGTTTCCAATATGTTTCGTACTACGTTATAGTCGTTATATACATTTTTCAAGACACAAATCGGCGAGCGGATAAGTGATCCGTTTTCCTCCGCCCCCAGCGGATTACTGGGCGGTTGCGGTGAAATAGTTCCTAAATAGAGGCTTCAAGCCCCCAAGCAGGAACTATTCCACCGCAACTTATGAGGACATCGAGCTGTTAGGCCGCTCTATCCCCTAGTAGTCCAGCTTCCACATGTAGCGGCGCGTCATGTAGTCCTTGTGGGTGACGGCAGAGAGCGCACGCATGTACACGTTGTTGAGGATCGGGGCAAAGATCAGGTGATTGAAGTACTCGCTCACGCTGTCCTTGATGTCGTTGAGGCCGAGCTCCTTGGCGTCGAGCTGATAGACGCGCTCGCCACCGTACTGGTTGACGAAGCGGATGCCGCGCTCGTCGTTGCAGCGGCTGCGGCCGACGCTGATGAGCTGGAACAGCGAGGTGCGCTTGTCCAGGATCTCGAAGGGGCCGTGGAAGAAGTCGCAGGTGTTGATGGTGCAGGAGTCGATCTGCAGCATCTCCTGCACGTTGCAGATGCTAAAGACGTAGGCGGCACCAAAGAGCGGACCCTGAGCCATCACGTTGATGCAGGGCTTGTCGGCGTTTTGCTCGGCCCACTTGGCGGCGAGCGGACGGGTGTACTCGACGGCCTTGCGATAGATGGGGTCAACCAGGTCGAAGGCGGCCATAGCGGTCTCATACTCGGCATAGCCCTCGGTCTGCTGCGTAAGCTCCATGGCGATCATGGTCACGACGGCGGAGTTGGTACGGCCCATGCAAGACTCGTCGACGGCCAGGCTGTCATACTGAATCTTGTAGTCGCAGACCTCGGTGAGGCCGGACTCGTCGACATAGATGGCGATGGTGCTGGCGCCGTGGTCCTTGGCGACCTGGGCGGCGACGATGGTCTCCTTGGTGCCGCGCATGGATACGACGACGGCCAGGGTGTTCTCGTTGACATAGGCGGGCGTGGCGTGCACGAACTCATTGCTGGTGTAGCTGGAGCTCACGACCTGCGTGGCCTCGTGCTCCATAAAGTACTGGGCAGGATAGTTGCCGCCGTTGGATCCGCCGGCGCCAATCCACACGACGCGCTTGATGCCGCCCTTGTCTGCCTTGTCGGCCAAAACCTGGGAGACGACGTCCTCAACCTGTTCCTGAGTAGTCATCGTACATCAGCCTTTCTTCTCGTTTAATGCTCTCGATGGCATACAAGTTACATACATGTTTTGGTTATGTCGACTAGTTGTATGCTATATTTGTCTTAGATAATTTGCTGATACGGTTTTCGATAACTTGCTACCAGCGGTTTTGTTGTTGTATTGAATACATGCTTGATTAGATACGCATACAGGTTAGATACAGGTTGATCGCATGAACGCTTCATCTAAAAAGAGACTGACCCAATACGAGCGCTTGGCGGGCATGCTGCGCGACCGCATCGCCTCCGGCACCTACGCGCGCGGAGACAAGCTGCCGTCCGAGATGGAACTCATGGACGAATCGGGGCTGTCGCGCAGCACCGTACGCCACGCCCTTAAGGTGCTCGTTGATGAGGGCCTGGTGCGCACCGAGCGCGGGCGTGGCGCCTTTGTGGCCGACACGCCGGCGCTCCACGAGAACAACCTGGTGTTTTCGAGCTACACGACACAGGTCCAGGGCCAGGGTATGAAGCCCACCACGCGCACGGTGGACTCGGGCTTTGCCAAGGCCGCGGGCAATGCGGCCAAGTTCTTCGATGTCGCCGTGGGCAGCAAGCTCGTCAAACTTGTCCGACTGCGTTATCTGGACGATGCGCCGCTGTGCCTGGAGACCACCTATCTACCACCGAGCTTTGAAGCACTCATCGATCGCGATATCAACGGTTCGCTCTACGCCACGCTGCGCCAGGAATTCCATCGCGCGCCGGCACAGGGGCACAAGACCTTTGAGGTGTGCTATGCCTCGCAAAACGAGGCGTTTTTGCTCAACGTTGAGCGCGGGCAGGCGCTGATCCTGATCACCGACTACGTCTACGACACCGACGGCCGACCGCTCCATGTCTCCAAGCGCATCCAGCGCACCGACCGTGCCAAATACACCGAGCCCATCGGCTAACCTGCCAAAATAAACCTGCCCCTAAATGGTAGGTTTGGGGAGGTCGGGGAACCAGATTGGTTTGGGTTGGTTGGGTGTGCGCTCGGCTAGGACCAACTCCATCCAGCACATGTCGTACCAGCGGCCGAACTTTTGGGCGCAGCGGTCAAAGGCACCCATCAGGCGGTAGCCCATATGGGCATGGAAATCCTGACTGTTGTGCGTCAGGTACTCGTCGTCCTTGTCGTGCGGCACGGCGATGAGCGCGCACATGTTGGTAATGCCCATCGCAATCAGACATTGCTTGAGCGCGTCGTGCAGCTTACGACCCAGCCCGCCATGGCGCACATCGCGCGCCAGGTAGATCGACGTCTCGACCGACCAGTCGTATGCCTCGCGGCTGTTAAGCGGACTCACATAGGCATAGCCTACCGGACGCCCGTCCAGCTCCATCACCAGATACGGATAGCGCTTGAGCGTACGCTCAATACGCCCGGCGAACTCCTCAACGCTCGGCACCTCGTATTCGCAGGTAATCGCCGTCTGGCGCACATACGGCTCATAGATGGCAAGCAACGCCGGCGCATCATCGGGCGTCGCCAGGCGAATCGTCGGCTCGGACATCTCGGTCATACAACCCTTCCCCCTCAAAAACAAAGACCGCCTTGCGCCAAACCCAGCGCAAGGCGGCCCCTCGTCATTACATCAGGCTACAGGACAGCCGCCAACGCGTCGATATCCTCCTGCGTCGTGGCCCAGCTGGTGCAAAAGCGCACCACCGTGTGGGTCTCGTCGTACTTTTCCCAGTACTCGATCGCCGCATGCTCGCGAATGCGCGCCATGTCCTCGTTGGGCAGAATCACAAACTGCTGGTTTGTGGGCGTCTCCAAAAAGAACTGGTAGCCGCGCTCGTGCAGCACACGACGCAGCGCCTGAGCCGTCTCGATCGCCTGTCGACCAATCTCAAAATACAGGCCATCGGTAAAGAGTGCCTCAAACTGCACGCCCGTCAGGCGGCCCTTGGCCAACAGCGCGCCGTGCTGCTTAATGCGCGGAATGGGATGTGCCGGAGCGTGCATGCCGCAAAACACCACAGCCTCGCCGCAGAGCGCGCCGCACTTGGTACCGCCGATGTAGAACACGTCGCACAGCTGCGCCAGCTCGGGCAGGGTAATGTCGCACTCATCGGCCGCCAGCGCATAGGCCAGGCGAGCACCGTCCACAAACAGCGGAATCTCGCGCTTCTGGCATACCGCGTGAATCGCCGCGAGCTCGGCCTTGGAGTAC
Source organism: Collinsella aerofaciens (assembly GCA_047014445.1). Classification (GTDB taxonomy): domain Bacteria; phylum Actinomycetota; class Coriobacteriia; order Coriobacteriales; family Coriobacteriaceae; genus Collinsella; species Collinsella aerofaciens_BX. Next base: position 205,367 of record JBKXPS010000002.1, read on the forward strand.
AGCGTGCCGTACTCGGTCGATAGACTCACGTACACGGCGCCCGGGAACACCGTGTGCTCGTAGCTTTCGTTTTCGTAGAACACCTGGATATAGTTCTCGAGGTCCTCGGCGTGCATCTTGCCCTCGTAGCCGGGGATGGTGAGCACCTTGTGGCCGCCAAACTCGATGGCGCCCGCCTCGTGGCAGGCGACGTGGCCGGTCTCGGCAGCAACGACGCCCTCGTACGGCGCAAGCAACATGTCGATCACCGTCGCGTTGGCCTGCGTGCCGCCCACCAGAAAAAACACGTCGGCATCGGGGGCCTGGCAGGCCTCGCGAATAAGTTGCTTGGCGCGCTCGGTATGCGCATCGGTACCGTAGCCAGGCTGCGGTTCCATATTGGTATCGACGAGCGCCTGCAGCACTGCCGGATGTGCACCGTGGGAATAGTCGTTGTTAAACGCGAGCATGGCAATCCTCTCTTACCGGGTATCGGCCAGATGATTCAAACGGAGCTATTGTACGCCGCTGGGATAGGCAATGCGCGCGGCAAGGCACTCAAGTGCCAGTACCAGGGCAAAACCGCAGCTCACGTCACTCAAAAAGTGCGCACCTATCACGATGCGCCCAAAGGCGACGAGCGCCGCGATCACAGCCGCCGCCCAAAAAATCACGCGGCGACGCGACGGTTTTTCCTTAAAGGCTGCCGCGGGAAGCCCGGCGAGCATAAGGCCGATCGCCGCATGCGCCGTGTGTCCGCTCGCAAACGACTTGAACCCGTCCTTGATCACGCCGGCGGCGATATAGGTCCACTTGTCGGGATTGCCGATCACCCACCACGGCTGAAAATTGAGCCCCGGCGTGACCTCGATCACGCGCATGCGCGGGCGCGACCACAGTGGCTTGACGATCACGTTGAGGATGATGGCCTGAGCGATCCACACGGCAAGCACCATCAACGCCCAGCGCGTGAGTTCGTCGGGCTCGGTCGTGCGCGTGAGGCGATAGACGATAAGGTTGGCAGCGATGACCAGCACAAACGTCAGCACTAACTGAACAGCGATGAGTTTGCCGCCAACCTTCAGGGACGAGACGATCTCGTAGCCGGCCAGGCCAACGTTGACGAGGATGCCGAGCACGGCGAGCCATTTGCTCCCCCTGGAGTCGGGACGCACCGCGCGCACGAGCATAACGCCCGCGATGCTCGCCGTCAGCTCAAACGGCAGCTCGCCGGCCGCCTCGATAAAGCGACCGTACATGCTGCCGATATTGAACAGCGCGCTCGAGATCTGATAATCGAAGAAGCTGCCCACGCCCAGACAAAGACACAGGACAACCGCGATAATGGCGACATCTTTCTTATAGATGTATCCGAACATGCTTTCCTTTCGATGGAGCCAGATTGCCCAAATGGGGCGTTTGCAGCGTCGACCCGTTAGTCGTCGTCGCTGGCACCCAGCTGTTGCAGCAGCATGAGCGCGGCCGCCACGGGGCCGGTGCCGTCGTTGGCGTCGAGACCGCGACCCAGGCCGCTGCCCGCGCCGGCGCCCGCCTTGTAGGGCACCGATAGCTTGCGGCTCTTGGGGAAGTTCACCGCGCCATAGCGGGTCTTAAGCTCAAAGGCCACCTTCTTGGGCACGTCGACGCCCAAAAACGTGATGCGACCGCCGCTGAGCGTGACGCTCTCGAGCCCTAGGCGCTCGCCGCGAATGCGGATGCGCGCGCGATTGAACAGGTTGAGTCCCGCCAACGGCAGCTCACCATGCGCGGCCTCGGTCTCTTCCTGCACCTCGTCAATGCTCTCCAGGTCCTCGGCCGCTGCGAGCTTACGGTACACGAGCACGCGCTGGTCCACCGCCGGCAGGTACTCCTCGGACAAGAAGTAGTCGGCCGGCAGGTTAATACCCACGCTCGCCGCCTCCACGCCGGCGTCGTCATCGCCGCGCGCCTCGGCCACGGCCTGGCCCAGCATCTGCGTAAACAGATCAAAGCCCACGCTCGACAGGTTGCCGTGCTGCTCGGCTCCCATAAGCGAACCGGCGCCACGGATCTCTAGGTCGCGCATGGCGATGCGCATGCCGCTGCCCAGGTCCTGGAACTCGGAAAGTGCGGTCAGGCGCGCCGTTGCCTCCTCGGTGAGCGGCAGCTCGCCGGGGAACATAAAGTACGCGTAGGCCTGCGTGGCAGAGCGGCCCACACGGCCCTTGAGCTGGTAGAGCTGCGCCAGGCCAAGGCGCTGCGAGTCCTCGATGATCAGCGTGTTGGCCGTTGCGTTGTCGATGCCGCTCTCCACGATGGTCGTGGCGATGAGCACATCGATCTTTTTGGTCGCGAACTCAATCATCACGTCCTCGACCTCGCGCGGGCTCATCTTGCCGTGTGCCACGCCCACGCGCGCCTCGGGCGCGGCCTCATGCACGCGCGCCACGGCGTCATCGATGGTCTTAACGCGGTTGGACACGTAGTACACCTGGCCGCCGCGGCCCATCTCCAGGCGAATCGCCGCGCTCACCACATCGGGGTCGTACTCCCCCACGTGCACGATCACGGGACGACGCCCGGTCGGCGGTGTGGTGATCAGGCTCATGTCGCGCACGCCGCTCGTGGCCATCTGCATGGTTCGCGGAATAGGCGTTGCCGAAAGCGTGAGCACGTCGATTTGCTCGCGCAGGTTCTTGAGCTGCTCCTTGTGCTGCACACCAAAGCGCTGCTCCTCGTCGATGATCACCATGCCCAGGTTCTTGGGGTTCACGTCGGCAGAAAGCAAGCGGTGCGTGCCGATGAGCACGTCGATCGTGCCCTCGGCAAACGCCTTAAGCGCGCGCTTTTGCTGCGCCGGGGTGCGGAAGCGGCTGAGCACTTCGACCTCGAGGCCAAACGGGGCAAAGCGCTCAAAGAACGTCTCATAGTGCTGCTGGGCCAGAATGGTCGTGGGGCAGAGCACCATGACCTGGCGGCCGGAGTCCACGCACTTAAACGCCGCGCGCAGGGCAACCTCGGTCTTGCCAAAGCCCACGTCGCCGCACAGCAGGCGGTCCATGGGCTTGGGCGCTTCCATGTCGGCCTTGATGTCGGCAATAGCCTCCAGCTGGTCGCGCGTCTCGTCGTAGGGAAAGCTCTCCTCCATCTCGATCTGCTCGGGCGTGTCGGGCGGGCAGGCGATACCGGTAATCGACGAGCGGCGTGTATACAGGTCGACCAGGTCAAACGCCAGCTTTTTGGCATTCTTGCGCGCCTTGTTGGTAGCCCGCGTCCAGTCGGCGGTGTTGAGCCTGGTCAGGCGCGGCTTGTCGCCGTCGGGGCCAACATAGCGCGTGATGCGGTCGACCTGCTCGAGCGGCACGTAGAGCTTGTCGTCGTCGGCATATTCCAGCAAAAAGTAGTCGCGCTCCTTGCCGCCCACTTCCTGGCGCGCGATCTCGCTAAAGAGCGCGATGCCGTGAGTGGCGTGCACCACGTAGTCGCCCGGCTTAAACGGAAACGTGATCTGCGTAATGTCCACCTTGCGGCGGCTGCGCGCGCGGTTGGCATCCATACGGGCGTTGAGGTCGGCGATCGAGAACACGGCCAGGTTGGCATCGGGCACCACCACGCCCTGCGGCAGGGCGGCATCGACAAAGGTCACGCGTCCGCGCGAGATAGTGGGCACGGCAGCACCGGCGGCAGCCTGGGCCGCGCCCGCCTCGAGCGAGCGGGCGTTGAGCGCGTCAGCCTTACGCTCGCGAATTGCAGCATGAGCATCCTGACGGGCAGCACGATCGGCAGAATCTGCCGCCGCCACGCGCACGCGCTCGCCAATGACGCCGGCGTTTTCGGGCGCGGCCGTCAGCGATTCCTCAAAGGTAATGCCCTCGTCGCCAAAGGTGAGCTCCATCGACTCGCGCGCGCCGCGGTCGGGAATGGCAAACACGCAGGCATAGCGCTTGCCCACGACTTCCTGAACGCGCGTCATAAAACGGTTGTCCGAGCCTGCGATAGCAGGCTGCTCAATCTTGAGCTCGGCCGTCACCGCACCGCCGGCACGGATGAGGCTTACGTAGTTCAAGCGCTGCTGGGCACCAAAATCGAGCTGTTGAGCGCGCACGTACAGACCATCCAGGCGGTCAATCCCTGCCTCGCCGGCACGCGCCTCGATATCCTCGTAGGCGCGCAGGCAGTCGTCGAACAGCGAGCGCGGCTCGGACAGAACCACGAGCGCCTTGCCGCTCACGTGCGCCAACGGGCTTACGGTCTGGCCGTACATCACCGGCAAAAAGCGGTCGAGCTCGGGCGTGACGATGCGCGCATCCACCATCTCGAGCAGCGCCGCCAGTTTGCTGTCATCCTGGCTGGCGCGATAGAGCGCCACATGCATGTTGTGGACGGCCTCGTCGGTGAGTGCCAGTTCGCGGCAGGGAAAGATTTCGATGCTGTCCTCGTTGCCGATGGTCTGCCCCGTGGAGCTCACCATGCAGCGGATGCGGTCAATCTCGTCGCCGAAGAACTCGATGCGCACGGGTGCCTTTTCCTGTGCGGGGAACACCTCGACGGTGTCGCCGTGAACGCGAAACAAGCCGGGCGCATCGGCGGCGCCGGCATTGGTGTAGCCCATGCCCACCAAGCGCTGCGGCACCTCGTCAAAGGGAATCTCCTCGCCCACCGCAAAAGTAGTGGACTCCCAGTAGCGGCTCTCGACCGGCGGCACGCAGCGCAGCAGCGCGCGAGCCGAGGCGACCATGATGCAGTTGTCCCCGCGCACGATGCGCCCCAGAGCCTCGCAGCGCTGCGCCACCACGGCGTCGTCCGGCGCCTGCTCGCGCCACGGATAGTCCTTGCGCTCAGGAAAACGACACACGTGCGCCAGGCCCACGTAGGCGGCAAGGCTACGCGCGGCGCGATCGGCCGCATCCTCGCCGCTCACGATATAGACCGTCGGGCGCGGACGGCGCGCAAACTGGGCGGCCGCCATAAGCGTGCGGCCCGACTGCGACACAGCCAGCGTCACGTCCTCGCCAGCATCGAGCCCGGCCTCGACGGCCTGCAAGGCCTCGGCAGTGTAGAGCTGCGCGGCTATACGGTGAATGAGCATGCTGTTCCTCCGGCATTGCAACGCCAAAAGCCCGCCGGGGCAAGCTCGGCGGGTATGCGGCGGATTTCATTGCCTGTCATGGTAGCGCATGGAGAGGACTCCGGCTCAAGAGCAAACCCAGCCCCGCAAAAAACGCCAGACGAAGATGCGTTCCGCCCTACCCCGCTACGCGCACGCTGGGGCACAAATCTGCCAGCGGACACTCGTCACACTTGGGTTTGCGGGCGTCGCAGATCTCGCGACCGAAGGTGATCCACTGATGGTTGACCGACTCCCAATACTCGTGCGGCAAAATCTTGAGCAGATCCTGCTCGGTCTTGAGCGGCTCCTTGGCATGTGTCTTGGGACTCAACATCAGGCGATGCGCAATGCGGTTGACGTGCGTGTCCACCGCAATGCCCTCCACGATGCCATACCCCACGTTGAGCACGATGTTCGCCGTCTTGCGTCCCACGCCCGGCAGCTTCACGAGTTCCTTCATGTCGGCCGGCACCTCGCCGCCATAGTCGGCGACGATCATCTGCGCGGCCTCCACGGCGTGCTTGGCCTTGCTCTTATAAAAGCCGAGTGACTTGATGGTGTCTGCCACGTCAGCCACACTCGCCCCGGCCATGGCCTCGGGCGTGGGCCACTGGGCAAACAGCTTCGGCGTCACCTTGTTGACCTGCGCGTCGGTCGTTTGCGCCGAGAGCAACACCGCGATCAGCAGGCGGAAGGGATTCTCGTGGTCCAAAAAGCACTCGACCGGGCCATAGCGACGGTTGAGGCGCTCACACACCTCAACGGCGCGCTCGCGTTTGGCGGCATTGGTCTCGCGTGGCATAACGACTCCTCGGCTCAACGGCACAATAAACTTATGGGCACAATTGTCCCACGTCCGAGACGCTTACGCCTCCAAGAATGCGCCGGTCTGACGGCTCCACAGGCTCGCGTACTCGCCACCCGCCTCGACGAGCTGCGTATGCGTGCCGTCCTCGACAATCTCGCCATCGGCCAGCACCACAATGCGGTCAAGCGCCGCCACGGTGGACAGGCGGTGCGCCACCACAATGGAGGTGCGGCCGCGCATCAGATTCTCGAGCGCCTCCTGCACCAACGCCTCGGACTCGCTGTCCAAGGCAGACGTCGCCTCGTCGAGCACCAGAATCGGCGCGTCGGTTAGGATGGCGCGGGCGATAGCCACGCGCTGACGCTGACCGCCAGAGAGCTTGACGCCGCGCTCGCCCACCATAGTGTCAAAGCCACGGGGCAAGCGGTCGATAAACTCGGTCGCATTAGCCAAGCGAGCCGCCTCGCGAATCTGCTCATCAGTGGCGTTGGGACGACCGTAGGCAATGTTTTCGCGAATGGAGCGGTGGAACAGCAGCGCCTCCTGCGGCACGTAGGCAACCTGACGGCGCAGGCTCTGCTGCGTGCAGCGCGAGACGTCCTGGCCGTCCACGAGCACGCGGCCGCCCTGTACATCGTCCAGGCGCAACAACAACTTGGTGAGCGTCGTCTTGCCCGAGCCCGATTTGCCCACCAGGCCCACGCGCTGGCCCGCCGCCACATGAAGTGTCAGGTCATCGAACACGCTCTCGCCCGCCGCAGCGTCACGGTACGCAAAGCTCAGCTGCTCAAAATCAATCGCGCCCTCGGTCACTTTGAGCTCGGGGGCGTCCGGGTCATCTGCCACCAAACGTGGCTCGTCCAGCACGCGCGTCATCTCGGCCGCATCGCCGAGCGCGCGGTTGATGCGCTGCATCATGGAGCTTACGTAGTTCAGGCGCATGGTGAGGTTATAGGTGTAGGTAAAGATCATGACGAGCGAGCCGGCCGAGATGCCAAACCACGCGTTGCCGCCCGCCACGAATACGCTCACCACGGCCATGGTGATGACGATAAGACCCGAGGTCGTAAAGTTGCGCTGCATCATGGCGTGCATCGAGACCGTCTCGGCATCGCGCGCGGCACGATCAGCGGCGTCGAACAGATCACGTTCAAAGTCCTCGCGCCCGCAGGTCTTGACGGCCAAGATGTTCGTGACCGCGTCGGAGAGCACGCCCGAGAGCTTGTTCTGCGCGGCGGACGTCGCGGCCGAAAGCGGCATGATGCGCTTGTACATAAGCCAGACAAACGCGATGTAGACGGCCATGATGCACACCAGGATCACGGTAAACGTCGGCACCACCGGGGCGAGCGCCGCCACCGTGCAGATGACCGAGGTGATGGTGGGGATGAGCGAATACACCGTCACGTCGACCAGCCCCGTATAGCCGCTCATAAAACGGCTCGTCTGGCTCACGAGCGATCCGCCAAAGCGGCTGGTGTGAAATGTCATGGATTGATTGGAGAGCGTGTCGAAGCACAGGCGCGCCAGGTGATAGTTGCCCGCAATCTCGAGCTTGTAGACGGTGTAGTCCTGCAGCTTGGAGAGGATTTGGCCCACCAGGTTAACGAGTACGAGCGCCAGGATATAGGGGCCGAAGACCTCAAACACCTGATCACCCGCCACGGGACCGGCTTGAACGCGGTCGACAATGAGGGCCATCACATAGGTATTGGCAAACGTCAGCAAAAAGATGTAGCCCGCCGACGAGAACACCGAGAGAAAGACAATCAGCGGCTGCGTGCGCGTGACACCCCAAAACCGCTGCAGCGTGCGGCGCACGGTGGAGCGTTTCAGCGGACTGGTGTTTCTCTGAGACATGGGCTTCCTTTCGCGTCTGATAGGGCGAAACGCCATTGTTGCACACTAAAGCGCACTTCAGGCAAGCGCGATGTGAAAGGCAGCGGGGTGCCCGCGTTTGCGCCGGTGCCCCGCTGCCTTGTTGCAATTAGTCCTCGTCTTCTTGGTCTGTGGAAAGGCCCGCGGGCGTGAGTCCCAAGATCTCATCGGCTTGGTCGGCGTCTTCCAGCGCGTCGATATCCTTGAGTTTGCGCTCCATGACGTTGGTGCGCGTGGTAATGATGCCCTCGACCGTTTTGCCCGCGGTCTCGATCTGCTGCTGGGCGCGGCGCAGCGCCGCCTGATAACGCGGCAGCTCGGCCTTGACGGCGGAGAGCACTCGCAGTACATCGTCGGTGCGTTTTTGCAGCCTAAACGTCTGGTAGCTCATCTGCAGGCTGTTGAGAATGGCCGCCATGGTGCTGGGGCCGGCAACGTTGACGTGATAGTCGCGGCCCAGGGTCTCGATAAGCCCGGAGCGGCTGACGACCTCGGCGTACAGCCCTTCAAACGGCACGAACATGATGCCAAAGTTGGTCGTTGCCGGCACACTCAGGTACTTTTCGCAAATGTCCTTTGCCTCGCGCTTGACCATGGTGTCGAGCGTCTTGCGCGCAGCCGCCACGGTCTCCGCATCGCCCGACTCCTGCGCGTCGAGCAAGTGCTCGTACGCGTCGCCCGGGAATTTGGAGTCGATCGGCAGCAGCACGGGATCGCCCTCGTCCACCGGCAGCTTGACGGCAAACTCAACGCGCTCCGAGGCGCCGGGCTTGGTGGCGACGTTTTCCAGATACTGGTCGGGCGTAAGGATGTCCGCCAGAATTGCACCCAGCTGCACCTCGCCCAAAATGCCACGCGCCTTCACGTTGCCCAGCACGCGCTTAAGGTCGCCCACGCCGGTGGCGATGGACTGCATGTCGCCCAGGCCCTTGTACACGGCCTCGAGCTGGTCGCTCACCTGCTTAAACGATGCCGACAGTCGGTCGTTGAGCGTGCGGGAGAGCTTCTCGTCCACCGTCGCACGCATTTGATCGAGCTGCACGTTGTTGTCTTTGCGGATGGCGCCCAGCTGAGCATCGACCGTTTCGCGCACCTTGTCCAGGCGATGCTCGATACCCTCGCGGTTGGCACCGAGCTGTTGGGCCGTCTCGCGGCGCAGGTCATCCATCCGGTCACCAGCTTGCGAAAACTCACGTGCGATGGTCAGGTAACGTTGCTGCTCCACGGCCGCATCTGTCGTCTGCTGCTGCGCGATGGCATTGGCCGTGCGGCGAGTTTCGGCCAGCGCGACGTTCAGGGCATCGAGCGCGTTGTTGGCCTGCTCGAGTGCTGCCAGCGTTTCCGCGCTACTGTCGCCACGCTCCCGCAACTCGGCACGCAGGCTCTTGAGCTGGAGGGCGCAAGCCACAGCAACCCCCACCGCCACCAAGGCGATCACAACAAGCACAATATCAATAGCAGACATAAACTCCGCCCAACAAACCCAATCGAGCACCAATCAAAACCGCGATCAATCTTACCCCGCCATACGCACCGGGCGCCCGGCCCCTTCTTGGGCGCCCCTCTCCTCCGCATATTCCATAATGCGGCGCGCCGTCTCCCTGCTCACCTTTGAGTCATCACCGGCTAAATATGCGTACACGTTTCCCTTATTCAGATTCAAATCGCGGCAGAGACCGTAGCGCGTTACACCCGATTCCTCTAGCGCTCCCAACGTTCTTTTTCGCATCAGGGCGTTGATTCTTCTGTCCGCCACTGGCTTTTCCTTCACCGCTCTATACGCACGCCAAACGTTGGCATAACGATTAGGAAGTTTGTCCTCGGCGCATAGAGATGCCAGGCTACCCGTTTGGGCGTACAAGGACAAAACGCCTCGGTAACCCTCTTCCATCCACGAACCCTCGGATAAGCCCAGAACGTATTCGGCTTTACCCTGTGCCAAAGCGAGCAAAAACAGGGGCTCCGCCACGCGCGGCGCAACCGTCGTCGCTTGCTTAACCAGTTTTCTAAAACTGAGCGACTGCTGTCCGGATAGCTCTCGGCAATAGCCTTTTAAGAATCCCTCAAAGGTCAGATTCAACCGAGCACCTCCTTTTTGTATTGGCTGTATGCGCAGACCATCTCTTGATAACTCCGCTCCGAAGGCGACGACGCCAGCGCCTCGCCCTCGTCGAATATAAGCCGTTCGAGCAGTCCCCAATCAAGTCGGTCGACGAATGCCTGGCTATGAAGATCGATGATGTCGTTCGGACGACAGGCATAGAGCTTCATTACCGCCAGGTCCTCCAAGGATGGCGTAAAGTACCTGATAAAGCGCGCCCCAATATCCAAGGGAATCAAACGATCTTCGTAATTGAACGGCATCTGATTACAATATGCCACCGCCATACCATTCACCTCGGGGTATCGAGCTATGATCTCGCGGAGGCACCTATCTGCCTCAAACACATCAATGTCATGTGTAACCGAACGATTCGTCACATCGTTTAGCATGAAGGCGCTTCCTCCCACCAATACAACGTTCGGCCTGTCGTCTCTTGGACCTATTTCCAGCTCCGCCTCTTCGTCAATGCCCAAAAGAGTCTGCTCTAAATCCTGCTTATACATAGCAAATCCTATTATTATTTATCTTCAATAATACTATTCAGTCGCACGACAGGACCCACAGGATGCAAGAATTCTGCTCGTGGCGATAATTCGTACACCCTGGAAGTCCTAATGTGACAAACGCTAACTCTCCCAGCCGGCGCGGATGGTTGTTGCGACATCGCCTAGGCGCTGGCCCAGGGCCGCTAGATGCTGGAGCACCTCGTTGGGCGAGGCACCGTTGAGAATGCACGTGAGGGCATATGAGGCCAAGAAGATTGCCGCAAGTCCTAGCGGAATGAGCACGATCATCGCCAATGTGCGCAGGCGCTGGCCCACGCGGCGACGACGCGCACGACGCTTGTCGAACGCGAGCTCCTGCGCATATGAATCTTGCTGTACGGAATAGGCCTCTGGTGCCGATTCGCACCCGGGCACGGCTGCAGGTACAGCAGCGGGCACGACGTTTTGCACGGGCGCCTGGTTGGCAACCCCTTGCATTTGCATCTCTATAAGCCGCCGCTGCTGCCGCAGCATGCGCTCGGCTTGTTGCTGTGGGGTCTCAAGAAACAGGTCCATGTTGGCCTCCAAAATCGGAGCGTTCGACGCTTACGACCAGCATCCCGCACCGCCATGACCGCGACAACGCAATCGCCGGCAATAGCCACAAAGTTTCTTTTGCTCAAAAGCTGTCGAAAAGCTCAACAACTCCCCTACCAGCACTTTCTCTGAGCTTTTTTCGCCAGCAATCTTTTGGCCTTCCACCCTTACGCCAACTGACCAAAATCTAACCAAAAGCTTGACGAAAATTGTGGAGACCGGGACCCCACAATCAGAACCACCCTTAAAAAGGGTGGTTTGCTCTTAGGGTATAACCCACGGGCTCCGGGCTCGCGTCTAAAGGCGCGGGCCCGGACTTCGTCCAGGCCTAGTGCATCTTGACCCGTGGCGTGCCGGTCAAACCGGCGGGGTCACCTCCTCTTGAAGGGGTCCTCGTACTCCTTCACGCTCAGCTTGTCCAGCGCGATGTCGTGGGACTCCTGCTCCCTGATGTACTTGGCGATCGTCGCCTCGTTCAGGCCGACGGTGGACACGTAGTAGCCCTCCGCCCAGAACTTCCTGTTGCCGAACTTGTACTTGAGGTTGGCGTGCCTGTCGAATATCATCAGCGAGCTCTTCCCCTTCAGGTAGCCCATGACGCTCGCGACGCTGTACTTCGGCGGGATCGCCAGCAGCACGTGCACGTGGTCGGGCATCAGGTGCCCCTCGATTATCTCGATCCCCTTGTACTCGCACAGCTTCCTGAGGATCTCCCCTATGTCGCTCCTGATTTGGTTGTAGATCACTTTGCGCCTATACTTCGGCGTGAACACGATGTGGTACTTGCACATCCACTTCGTGTGGGAAAGGCTGTAGGCCTTCTGGGCCATGGCGACCACCCCTTCGACTCGAATTCTTGACGGCCTGAACAATCGTCAATATCGGTCGGAGGGGTGGCTTTGTAAAGCCGTTTGTCTCCACCCGC
>JBKXPS010000002.1:217241-218271 GCA_047014445.1 Collinsella aerofaciens
GGGTGGGTTGAAGCTGGCCGCTGCGCGCCCAGCAGACTAAAGTCTTGAACAAAAAGTGCCGCCCCAAAGGGGCGGCACACAAACCAATCTATTAGCCAAAACTCGTTGGCAAGCCCGCGTCGTCAGACCCGCGGCGCATGCCTTTGCCTCGCGTGACTCTGCGAAGCCGTGAGCGAGAGGGAAAGGGATGCGCCGCGGGTCTGACGCCCGGAGCGGTAAAGCCAGCAGTTGCCCCGCGCTCCGCAGTCGGTGATAGCAGGCTACATGCCCGCGAGACCTCGAGCTGCGGTGGCACACATAAACGCCAGGACTAGGATCACGAGTGAGCCCGCGATGTCGACTAGCACACCCATTGCGCGACGCTCAAACAGCCAGCTCTCAAAGTGCGGAGCAACATTGCGCCAAACACGCCACAACAAGATGCCCATGCCGATGACGCCGGGAATATTGAGCAGCAAAATCTCGGAGCACAAGAGGCCAATCAGGTTGCCGGCGGCAAAGCCCGCATCGCCCTCGCAGTATTTGCGATAAATCATGTACAACATGTATGCCACAAACGGCTGCAGGCACGCAGAGATAAACGTAACCACCATCGAGGGGTCCTGAGAAAAGACATCGGTGAGTTTATCGACACTCGTGGCGTCCTTCGAAGCCAAGAACAAACCGATAACCACAAGGGGCACCACGCCCAAAATTACCTCGACCAGAGTAAACAACTTGGCAGTCAAATCCTCACTAGCCGAATTCAAATGAGGCGCCCACTCAGGATGAGCATGCGCACCGACCTTCTTCTCCTTATCGGCACGCTTTGCCTTGCCGCCCTTAACAACCCGACGCTCAGGATCCTTACGAGTCCCAGCAGCAGCCACCCGAGCCCGAGATTTCTTACCCATAACCAACACCTCACAAGAGGAAACGAATAGCCAACGCTACCCAGTGTACCCCCTAAGCAACATCACCGCCCCAACCGGCCCCCAATCAGAACCACCCTTAAAAAGGGTGGTTTGCTCTTAGGGTATAACCCACGGGC
>JBKXPS010000003.1:0-37880 GCA_047014445.1 Collinsella aerofaciens
AAAAAATGCCAACTTTTCTGTTTGCACTTTGCGATTCCTCGTGTATACTGACTTTCGCATTTAACGGAGAGTTGTCCGAGTGGCCGAAGGAGCACGATTGGAAATCGTGTAGGCGTCAAAAGCGTCTCCAGGGTTCAAATCCCTGACTCTCCGCCAGTTAATTCCAAAGCAGGCCTTAGTGCCTGCTTTGTTTTTACCCTACGCGGAGGGGTGGCAGAGTGGTTGAATGCGGCGGTCTCGAAAACCGTTTGGCCTGTATAAGGTCACGAGGGTTCGAATCCCTCCTCCTCCGCCATTTTGGTTGTGAAAGCTCCCAGGAATGGGAGCTTTTTTGTTTTGAGTCCCTAACAAGCAAATACGGCGAAGAAGGAGGGGTTCGAACCCGCCAGGGCGCAAAGCGTAAAGAAAACGCACCAGTGGCGCGTTTTTAGCGCAGCGCGGTCGGCGTAAGCCGACCGGATAAATTTTGAGCTCCGATCAAAATATAGACATCCCTCCTATTCAGCCACGCCCTCATCGCGTTCAGCATCAACCCAGATCCCCAAACATGTACACCACCCTCCAAAAACGATATTTTTCGATATCTTTGGAGGCTGATGCACATACTTGAAACCTATGACCGCACCCAGTCCCGACCGTTTGCCGAGCAATAGGGTCGCGATCGTCGCCGAACATGTACTATGTACGGGCATTGTCCAATCCCGTAACTCAAAGGACCCCATCTTGCCCGTCGTCGCCGCCATAACCGTTACCTCACATGCCTCGGATGCCATGGTCGCTATCCCATTTTGGCTCGAGATGTTCGCCGTTGTCGCTGCATCGATCTCGGGTGTGCTGGTTGCGCGCGAACACAAGCTCGACCTGGTGGGCGCGGTCGCACTCGCGGTAGTCTGCGGTCTGGGCGGCGGTCTTTTGCGCGACATGACACTCCAGGTCGGCAACGTCTACATCCTCAACCAGCCAATGGCGCTGCCGCTCTCCATCGCCACGGCGGCCATCATTTACATCTTCCCGGCAATCGTCGATAAGCCCGACAAACTCATCCCCCTGCTCGACATCATCTCGGTCGGCATCTATGCGGCAACCGGCGCAGACAAGGCACTGGTCTACGGATTTGCACCCGTCGTTTGCATCATGATGGGCTTTTTCACCGCGGTGGGCGGCGGCATGCTGCGCGACGGCTTTATGGGCGTGGTTCCGGGCATTTTCCAACGCACCAACTTTTATGCCATCGCGGCCATCGCCGGATCGGCAAGCTATGTAAGCCTCGTCATGAGTGGCTTGGTCAGCAATGTCGCCGCGCTGGTCGTATGCGTTATCGTGACCATGGGTCTGCGCTGGCTCTCGCTGCGCTTTGACATCAAAAGCCCCACCGAAGAAGACATCGCGCACTTTTTACATCGCAAAAAGTAGATAGCACGGCACGACCTTTCGAAATGCAACCGAGAGGTTCTTTTAGAGCGCTCGCACGTTGGGTACCCTGTTAGATATATGCCGAGTATCTAACGAAGGATTCACTATGCCTTGCAACCCAGAACCGTCGACCAAGCGCCACAAAGCGCAGGCCCGCATCGCCCTCCTATTCGTACTGATTGCGCTTGCGCTGACCGTACTTCCCACGGCGTCGTTCGCCGGCACAGACACCGCGGGCAACGTACTCGCAACCGAAGCTGACTCAAATCCGTCTGGCGTCGCGGGCGACCTGTACTGGGCTGGCCAAAGCCTTAACCTGGACGATGCCTCCATCGGCCGCGATATTATCGCGGCAGGCGACAGCCTATCGATTCGCGACTGCACCGTAGGCGGCGCCATTCGCCTGGCGGCGCGCACCATCGATATCTCCAAAACCGCAATCGATGGCAGCGTGACGGTAGCCGGTCAGCACGTCGTGCTCAACACCGGTAGCACCGCCAACTGTTTTTACGCGATGGGCGATACTGTTGCCCTGCGAGGCTCCACCAAGTCGGCAGCACTTGCAGGCGATACGGTGACCATCGACGGCACCGTCGAGGGCGATGTCGAGGTTTGGGCCGATAAGCTCGTCTTGGGCAAAAACGCCCGCATCACCGGCACCGTGAGCGCGCATGTTTCCGAGGACCCCGAGCGGGCCGAGGGCGCTCAGGTCGGAGCCCTCAAGATCGACCGTACCGAGAACGAGAACACCTCAACGATTAACGACACCATCGGCGGCATCGTCGCCGCGGCGCTTTCCACCTGCTTTGTCGCGATCCTCCTCGAGCTCGTCCTTCCGCGCGCGACCGCCAGCGCCGCCGGCATGCTTCGTCAACGACCTACCCCTCTGTGGGTGAGCGGTCTTTTGGGCACGGTGGCCGCCGTTCCCGCCGTCCTGTTACTCATCATCTCGATTGCAGGTCTGTCACTCGCCGGAGCTCTCATGTGCGCCGTGATCGGTATCGCTCTGGTCTCGGCGGCGTTTACGGGCACCGCGATCGCACGCATGATCGGACACAGCCAGAACCGCTACGCCATGGCCGCCGTGGGCGGTATCGCCGCGGGCGCACTCACGGCACTTCCCCTTATGGGCAGCTTTGTCAGCGGCGTAGCCTTCGTCTTTACGCTCGGCTACGTCATCCAGATCATCTGGCGCAACGCCCGCCTCAAGCCGCAGCAGGCCGCCAATACTCCGGGCCTTCCTTCCGCCTAGCCGTCAACCACCACAAAGGGGACAGACACCTTTGCGGTGGTGCAGACCAACTCAATCCCTGTGCACCAAAAAGGGCACCGACCGCGATGGTCGGCGCCCTTTCTTGTTAGTCGCTATAAAGCTCGGCGCTTATTTGTTGACCTGACCGGCGCGGACTGCGGCCTTCTTGCGGTCGGTAGCATTGAGCAGACGCTTGCGCAGGCGGATGTTCTTGGGAGTGATCTCCACCAGCTCGTCGTCGGCGATATACTCCAGCGCCTCCTCCAGCGAGAAGGTGCGGGGCGGCACCAGCTGGACGGAGATATCGGAGGTCGAGGAACGCTGGTTGCCCAGGTTCTTGGTACGGGCGATGTTGACGACCATGTCGCCGGCCTTGCTGCGCTCGCCCACGATCATGCCCTCGTAGCACTCGGTACCCGGCTCAACAAACAGCTGGCCGCGCTCCTGCAGCGTGCCCAGAGCGTAGGCAACGGCCTTCTCGGTGGTCATGGAGATCATGGCGCCGTTCTGGCGGTTGCCGATCTCGCCGGCATAGGGGCCGTACTCCAGGAAGGTGTGGTAGAACACGCCCTCGCCGTGAGTGACGTTCATGATGCGGTTCTTAAGACCCATGATGCCGCGGGTCGGGATCTTAAACTCGAGGTGCGTCACGATACCCGAGGTATCCATGCTCGTCATGATGCCGCCGGAGGTGCCGAAGACCTCAACGACCTTGCCCGAGTACTCGTCCGGGCACTCGACGACGGCCTGCTCGACGGGCTCCAGCTTATTGCCGTTCTCGTCCTTCTTAAACAGAACGCGGGGACGGCCGACCTGGAACTCAAAGCCCTCGCGACGCATGGACTCCATCAGGACGGACAGGTGCAGAATGCCGCGGCCCGAGACCTCGACGCCGCTCTTGTCCTCGAGCTCCTCGATCTTCATGGTCACGTTGTTCTCGGCCTCGTTGAACAGGCGCTCCTTGAGCTGACGGGCACCCACGATGTCGCCGTCGCGGCCGACGAGCGGGGAGGTCGAAGCCTCAAAGACGATGGACAGGGTCGGCGGGTCGATCTCGATGGGTTCGAGCTCAACGGGGTTCTCGGGATCGGTGTAGACATCGCCGATATCGGTGCGGTCGATGCCCACGACGGCGGCGATGTCACCGGCGCCGACTTCCTGGCACTCGGTGCGACCCAGGTAGTCGAAAGTAAAGAGCTGCTTGACGGTAGCGGTAGCGCTGGAACCGTCGTTCTTGACGACCAGGATCTGATCGCCCTGGTGAATGGTGCCGGAGTACACGCGACCGATACCGATGCGGCCAACGAAGTTGGAGTGGTCGATGGTCACACATTGCATGGCCAGCGGGGCGTTCTCGTCAACCTCGGGCGCGGGCATGTCGTCAATGATCATATCGAGCAGCGGATACATGTCCATGTTGCCGTCGTTGGGGTCAAGGCGGGCAAAGCCATTCATGGCGCTGGCGTAGACCACGTGTTCCATGGCGAACTCAAGCTGGTCGTCGGTGGCGCCCAGGTCGGCCATAAGGTCCAGGCAGTCGTTGTAGGCCTTCTCGGGGTTGGCGCCCGGACGGTCGATCTTGTTGATGACGATCATAATCTTGAGGCCGGTGTCGATGGCGTGACGCAGCACGAAGCGGGTCTGGGGCATGGGGCCCTCAAAGGCATCGACCAGCAGCAGGGCGCCGTCGGCCATACGCAGCACGCGCTCGACCTCGCCGCCAAAGTCAGCGTGGCCCGGGGTGTCGATGACGTTGATCTTAACGTCCTTGTACTCGATAGAGATGTTCTTGGCGAGAATCGTAATGCCGCGCTCGCGCTCCTGGTCGTTAGAATCCAGGACGCGGTCCTCGACCTGCTGGTTGGCACGGAAGGCGTCCGTGGCACGCAGGAGCTTGTCGACCATCGTCGTCTTGCCGTGGTCGACGTGAGCGATGATGGCGATGTTCCTCAGATTGTCTACGCGCATGTAGTTCCCCTATCTTCTATCCATATACAAACGGCACGCGTATGCGGCCCGCCCAGCGATACAACGCTCAGCGGGAATATTGAGCCTTTTACCGAAAACTCGTTTATTTTAGCGATTTTAGATAAGAGGGGTTTCCTCGCCTGCAGGTTCAGGGTCGCTCCACATAAAACCATCGCCGGCGCCCACACCCTCGTACAGTACGTATGCCGAAAAGCCGCTCTCGAGCGTCGTCTCAAAGAAACTCACAAGCAGGGCGTCATGGTAGCCGCCATCGATTTCGACACAACCAGTGTAGCCGATGGCGTAACGGGCGATGCGACCCAGGCCCTCGTCCTTAAGGCCCATCTTGTGCTCGGAGATAAAGTTGGTGGCAGCCTCGAGGCATGCCTCCTCGCCGTCCTCGTCGAGTGCCGCCAGATAGCGGTTGGACGCGGCGTCTTCGATCGCAACGACAACGCCGGGGTTCTCACCAGCGGCCAGGTCGTCTAAAAATGCCCCGATGAGGTCGCACACCATGGCGTCGAGCTCGGCGGAGACGTTTCCGGCGTCCTGCATATCCTGTGCCATTTTTAGACCTTCCCATCGAGTCCGGCGTCGTTACATCTCTTGTGCCTCGGCAGCGATCTTGGCGGCAGCGTCGCGGGTGCGCATCATGTCCGCCGCGCGCTTGTCGAGCACCTTGATCTGACTGGTCAGCATGACTGCATCGACCACGCCCCAGATCACCAGGCCCGTAGAGATCGAAAACCCAAGCGCACCAACTGTACCACGAAGGCGTGAGCAGATTGCCGCGACAAGGGCGGAGACGACAACCATCTTGATAAACGAGCCGCGGCGCTCGCGGAGCGTGCGGGCCTGCGTCACATAGGCAATGCGAGCCGCCTCAGAAGCCTCCGAGCGCATCTGGGCCTCGCGGGCGATCGCAGCCGCCTCAGCCGACATACCGCCGGCCATCAGCGAACGCTCCGCATCCTGGCCGCCCCGCATTTAGAAGTCATCGGGCGAGAGCGTATGGACGAACTCGTCGAACTTCTCGAACTCCTGCTCGTCGTCAACTTCCTCGGTATGGGCAGAAACAGTGCCCAGGCGATTCATGATGTCGTCCTCCACAAACATGGGGGCATTGCTGCGCACGGCAAGGGCAATGGCATCACTGGGACGGGCATCGATCTTGCGCTCGTCACCATCGGCCAGTACGACAATCGTCGCGTAGAACACCGGCGGCTCGGCGCGAACGATCTCGATGCGCTCGAGCTTGGCGCCCAGGGCGCCAACAGTATCGAGCAACAGGTCATGGGTAATCGGGCGATCGGCGCGTCCGCTGTCGATGCCGCGGCTGATTGCCGCAGCCTCAAACGAGCCAGTCTGGATGGAGAGGGAGCGCAGAGGCGCGGGGGAATCCGACTTGCTGCAGCGTTCGCGAAGCACGATAAGCGATGGCACGGGACCGGCGGCCATGACGATGGTCTCTATGTCGACACGAACCATGGAACACCTCCGGTACGTAGCGGTTAACACGCGGCGGCCCGCCGCGTTGAATAGCTATACTACCCAAACTTTCGCGTAGCACACAAAATCAAAGTAGTTAATTTGGGACAGAGCTTTTTTGACTACCTTCTGTGGCTAAGAAAAAAGCCTCGAGGCAATTGCCCCGAGGCTTTTAACAGTTTTGATGGTGGACCTGACAAGATTCGAACTTGTGACCTCCCGGTTATCAGCCGGACGCTCTAACCAACTGAGCTACAGGTCCATCATGGTGGAGGTTAGGGGGATCGAACCCCTGACCTCAGGCTTGCAAAGCCCGCGCTCTCCCAGCTGAGCTAAACCCCCACGGAGACAGTAATAAACACCCCAGCGGCGACTCGGCTCTCGCTGGGGTGTTTATTGCGAAAGAAAGTGGTGGACCTGACAAGATTCGAACTTGTGACCTCCCGGTTATCAGCCGGACGCTCTAACCAACTGAGCTACAGGTCCATCGCGCAAGGGATATATTAGACGAGTCGTTACGCGCGCGTCAACAACTTTTTTGAAAATCTTTGGGAGGGATGGTCGCTGGGCTGGCGAGATGGTTTTGGTTTGCTGCTCGGACAGTCCTGCGCAAGACGAAGGCCACATTAAGTGGCCTTCTTTGCGTGCGGAACTCGCGACAAACCAAAACCATCTCGCCAGCCCAGCGACCATGGGGTCCCAAGGTTTTCAAAAAAGCGGTCGGCGCGCAGTGCGCCGACCGCCGATATATGGGGTCTGATGATTTTTACCAGCTAGGGCCTCTTACTCGTCTAGGAGATCCTCTGGCATATCATTGCCGTCGCCCAGGTCGACTGGGGCCTCTTCGGTGTCGACTGCGGCCTCGGCGCCCTCGCCTTCGGGTTTTTCCTTGGCTGCCGTCATGCGGGCTACGGCGCAGATGCGGTCGTTGTCGTCGACGGTCATCATCTTGACGCCCTGGGTGGCGCGGCCAGTCTGGCTGATCTCGTCGGTCTTAACGCGAATGACCGTCGCGCCCTCCGTCACGATGAACAGCTCGTGCTGCGGGCCCACCGTCTTCATTGCCGCGAGGTTGCCCTTGCGCTCGGTCATTTGAATGGTGTAGACGCCCTGGCCGCCGCGATTCTGCTCCGGGTAGTCCGCGACCGGCGTGCGCTTGCCGTAGCCGCGCTCGGTGATGACGAACAGATCACCGTTGCCGTTAGTGACTTCCATGCCCAGAACGCTCACGCCGTCCTTCATACCGATACCGCGAACGCCGCTGGTATCGCGGCCGGTGGCGCGCACCTGCTCCTCGGAGAACATGATCGCCTTGCCTGCGGTGGTGGCCAGGATAATCTTGTCGCCCTCGCGCACGCGGCGCACATTCAGCAGCGCGTCGTCGTCACGCAGGTTGATAGCGATCAGGCCGTCGCGACGGCTGCGGTCATATGCGCTCATCACGGTCTTCTTGACCATGCCGCTCTTTGTGGCAAACATCAGGTACTCGTCGGCCGGGAACTCGCGGCAGCTGATGACGCTCGCGATCTTCTCGCCCTCCTCGAAGGGCAGCAGGTTGACGATCGCGGTACCGCGCGCCTGGCGCGTACCCACCGGCAGCTCGTGCACCTTCAGACGATAGACCTTGCCCTTGCTCGAGAAGAACAGCACGTACTCGTGCGTGGACGCGATGAACATCTCATCGATAACGTCATCCTCTTTGAGGTTGACGCCCGACACGCCCTTGCCACCGCGCTTCTGGGCACGGTAGGCAGCCACCGGGATACGCTTAACGTAGCCGGTGTGGGTGATGGTCACGACCATATCCTCGTCGGCGATGAGGTCCTCGACATCCAGGTCCTTCTCAACCTGGCTGATCTCGGTGCGGCGCTTGTCGCCAAACTTCTTGGAGATCTCGCGCATCTCTTCCTTGATGACGCCCAGGATCTTCTCCTCGTGCGCCAGCAGGTCCTCGTAGTAGGCGATGGCGCGGCGCAGGCCGTCCAACTCTTCTTGGATCTTGTCGCGCTCCAGGCCGGTCAGGCGGCGCAGCTTCATCTCGAGGATGGCCGTGGTCTGCTCGGGCGTAAAGCCAAAGCGCTCGATCAGGCGGCTGCTGGCCTCGGAGTCGGTCTGCGAGGAGCGGATGATGCTAATGACCTCGTCGATATGGTCAAGGGCCATCAGGTAACCCTCGAGGATATGAGCGCGGGCCTGGGCTTTCTTAAGGTCGAAGCGGGTGCGGCGGGTGACGACGTCGACCTGGTGGTCGATGTAGTGCTGCAGCATCTCGCGCAGGCTCAGGCATTTGGGAACGCCGTTGACGAGTGCCAGGTTGTTGGCGCCAAAGGTCGTCTGCAGCGAGGTGTACTTATACAGGTTGTTGAGCACGACCTGCGGAATGACGCCCTTCTTGAGCTCGATGACCAGACGGATGCCCTTCTGGTTGGACTCATCGCGCATATCCGAGATGCCCTCGATGCGTTTGTCGTTGACGAGCTGGGCGATCTTCTCCTGCAGGGTGCCCTTGTTGACCATGTAGGGAATCTCGGTAAAGACCAGGCGGTTGCGGCCGGTCTTGGTGGACTCCACATGTGCCTTAGCACGCACGGTAATGGAGCCGCGGCCGGTCTCGTAGCTCTGCTTAATGCCGGCGCTGCCCATGATGATGGCGCCGGTGGGGAAGTCCGGACCTGGCATGATCTGCATGAGCTCGTCAACGGTGGCGTCGGGGTTGTCGATCAGGTAGCAGGTGGCCTCGATCGCCTCGGTGAGGTTATGCGGGGCGATGTTGGTGGCCATGCCGACGGCGATGCCCTGGCTGCCGTTGACCAGCAGGTTGGGGAAGCGCGCAGGCAGCGCCACGGGCTCGGCAAGCGATTCGTCGTAGTTGGGCTGCCAGTCGACGGTATCCTTCTGCAGGTCGCGCAGCAGTTCCATGGCGGGCTTTGCCAGGCGGCTCTCGGTGTAACGCATGGCCGCCGCGCCGTCGCCGTCGATGTTGCCGAAGTTGCCGTGACCGTCGATGAGCGGCGTGCGCATGGAGAACCACTGCGCCAGGCGGACCATGGCCTCATAGACCGCGTAATCGCCGTGCGGGTGGTACTTACCGATAACTTCGCCGACCGTCCAGGCCGACTTCTTGTGCGGTCGGTTGGGGTAGATGCCGCTCTCGTTCATCGCGTACAGGATGCGGCGGTGCACCGGCTTTAAGCCGTCGCGCACGTCCGGCAGGGCGCGCGCCGTGATAACCGACATCGAATACTCGATGAACGACTGCTTCATCTCGCGACCGAACTCCGAAATCTGGAGCTGGCCGCCGTTGATATCCTCGCCGGCCGAGGCGCCGCGATCGACTTCGCCAAAGCTCTCCTCGAGCTCGGCGTCGTCGTCTTCTTCCTCATCATCATCGGCATCGGGGTTATAGGCGTCCGGATCGCCGTCCTCGCCCTGCTCAGCACGGGCAAGCAGGCGCTTCAGATCATCGGGCATACCGGCATCGCCGGCCTCGTCCATACCCTCGTTATTGTTGATATCGTCTGCCACGTTACCTCCTCTTAAGCGTCAAGGAATCGTGCATCATGTGCATGCTTCTCGATGTACTCGCGGCGATAGCCGACCTCGGAACCCATCAGCTCGCGCACGGCGCGGTCCGCCACCACGGCGTCCTCGATCGACACACGCTGCAGGATGCGGGTCTTGGGGTCCATCGTCGTCGAGGCGAGCTGCTTGGGGTCCATCTCGCCCAGACCCTTGTAGCGCTGGACGGTATAGCCCTTGCGCTTTTTGGTAATCTTGCCGTCCTTGGCCTTGCCGTCCTCGTCGTTATCGTCGGGGTTCAGGCCCAGGCTCTGGATGGTGTCACGCAGGATCTCGTCTTCGGGCTGGCGGCCGTTGGGATACACGTAGTGGATCTTGTTGCGCACCTTAATGCCAAAGATGGGCGGGCAGGCAACATAGACGTAGCCGGCATCGATCAGCGGACGCATGTACTTGTAGAAGAACGTCAGCAGCAGGATGCGGATATGCGCACCGTCGACGTCTGCATCGGTCATGATGATGATCTTGTGGTAGCGCGCCTTGGTGATATCGAAGTCGCCGCCGTCGCCGGCACTCGTCGTGACGCCGCAGCCGATCGCGGTAATCAGCGACTGGATGGTGTCACTCGAGAACGCGCGATGGTCACCAACGCGCTCGACGTTCAAAATCTTGCCGCGCAGGGGCAGAATCGCCTGGATGTCTCGGCGACGGCCGTCCTTGGCCGAACCGCCTGCCGAGTCGCCCTCTACGATGAAGAGCTCGGTCAGCTCGGCATCGCGCACCGAGCAGTCGGCGAGCTTACCGGGCAGGGACGCCGTCTCGAGCAGGCTCTTGCGGCGGGTCGCCTCGCGCGCCTTGCGGGCGGCATTGCGCGCCTTGCAGGCCTGCTGCGCCTTCTTGACGATCTCGCGAGCGGGCTTAGGGTGCTCCTCGAGGTAATCGGCAAGGCCGTCGGTCACGATCTTGAGCGTCAGCGCGCGCATATAGGAGCTGCCGAGCTTGGCCTTGGTCTGGCCCTCAAACTGCGGATCGGGCAGCTTGACCGAGATAACGGCCGAAAGGCCCTCGCGCACATCGTCGCCGGTCAGATTGGCGTCTTTTTCCTTGAGCAGGTTCTGCTTGCGCGCATAGTCGTTGATCACGCGGGTGAGCGCGGTGCGGAAGCCCTCAAGGTGCATGCCGCCCTCGGGGGTGTAGATGTCGTTGGCAAACGACATGACGTTCTCGCCGTAGCCGCTATTCCACTGCAGGGAAACCTCAACCTCGCCCATCTTGGCCACAGGTGCGTCCGGGTCCGATTTGCCCTCGATGTAGATAGGCTCCTTAAAGGCCTCGGGGACGTCCTTGCCCTCGTTAAGGAACTTGACGAAGTCGATGATGCCGCCCTCGTAGCAAAACTCCTCCACGTGGGGAGTAGACTCGCGCTCGTCAGTCAGCACGATTTTGAGGTTCTTATTGAGGAACGCCGTCTCCTGCAGACGGTTGTGCAGCGTATCGAAATCGTAGATGCATGTCTCGAAGATCTCGTCGTCGGGCCAGAAGGTGACGGTGGTGCCCGTCGAATCCGAGGTGCCCACGACCTCCATCTTCTTAACGGTCTTGCCGCGCGAGAACTCCATCTCGTAGGTGTTGCCGTCGCGACGAACCTGAACGACCACGCGCTTGGACAGTGCGTTGACGACGGAGATGCCAACGCCGTGCAGGCCGCCCGAAACCTTATAGGCCGAGTTATCGAACTTACCGCCGGCGTGCAAGATCGTCATGACGACCTCGAGCGTCGGGATCTTTTTAACAGGGTGCTCGTCGACGGGGATGCCGCGCCCGTTGTCGACGACCGTGATGGAGTTGTCGGCGTGGACCGTCACCTGGATCTCGGTGCAGAAACCGGCCATGGCCTCGTCGACGGAGTTGTCAACGATCTCCCACACCAGGTGATGCAGACCGCTGGCGCTCGTCGAGCCGATATACATGCCCGGGCGCTTACGAACGGCCTCGAGACCTTCGAGAATCTTAATCTCGCCGCCATCGTAATCGTTTTCGTTTG
Source organism: Collinsella aerofaciens (assembly GCA_047014445.1). Classification (GTDB taxonomy): domain Bacteria; phylum Actinomycetota; class Coriobacteriia; order Coriobacteriales; family Coriobacteriaceae; genus Collinsella; species Collinsella aerofaciens_BX. Next base: position 11,685 of record JBKXPS010000003.1, read on the forward strand.
CCACACGTCCTCCTTCAGTCAAGAAAATGTGTACAGCCTTACTAGTTTATCGTAAAAAAATACCCTCGGGAACGAGGGTATTTGGCTCTACAAGGCCACCAGATGCGATTTAAGGCTCTTTTTTGCTTTCTACGCCCTTGGCCCACTCGGCACTGGCTCTCATGGCATTCTCGAGGGCCTCGCGCAGTTTTTGGTCTTCGATGGGCGCCACTTGGCGCTCAATCTCGGTGCGCTCGGCCTCACTTAGGTCGGCGTGCGGGGCCGGCGGGCGCTCGGTCGTCGCCGGGCGCAGGCGCTGCTTGGCGGCGGGCGGCGTGTGACCCGGCGCGGTGGTTTTGAACACCAGGCCGTCCACATGCGCACCGGCGCGCTCTATGCGCGCGCGGATGATCTCGCGCAACAGCGTCATTTCCTGCGTCCACGAGGGCGAATCGAGATATACCAGCAGCTCATTGGACTCGGGCAGGTAGCGCAAGCCCGTCACATGCCGCCCCTCGCGCGTGCCCGAGCACACCGCGTTCCACGCGCGATAGACCGCGCGCGACTCCTCGGCAGCCTCCATCTGCGCGCGGCGCTCAGGTGTCGCGGCCGCCAGGATGCGCTGACGCTCTGCGTTCAAAAATCCACTGAAGGCAACCGTTTCGCTCTCGCGCTCGTAATTAGCACGTCTCACCCATGCTCACCACCTTGGCTCGATCAAGCAGGTCATCGGTAAAATACCCCAGGTTGGTCGTGGTTATGACCGTCTGGATATCATCGCCGATCAGCCGCAGAAAAGCACCGCGGCGTTCGCCGTCGAGTTCGCTCATCACGTCGTCCAAAAGCAGCAACGGGGCGGTGCCCAGGACATCGCGAGCCACGGCCACCTCCGCCACCTTCCAGGCCAGAACCAACGTTCGCTGCTGACCTTGGCTGGCAAATGAACGGGCGGAGCGACCCGCCACGGTAAACTCAATCTCATCGCGATGCGGTCCCACCAACGTCACGCCGCGGCGAATTTCCTCGTCGGCGTGCTCATCAAGGGCAGCCAGCATGCGCTCGTACGCCCAGCCCTTCAGCTCTTCGCGATCATCGACCTGGGGCAAATCCCCCAGCGTGGACGTATAGGTCACGTTGGCAGCCTCACCGGATGCCACTTGCCCGTAGGCAGTGTGCACATGGCCCGCCAGCCGGTCGAGCAGGGCCAACCGGTGCACAAGCAGGGCCGAGCCCGCGCGGGCAATCGAATCGTTCCACGCGCCGAGCATCTCGCGACAGCACCAGGTCTCCTTGAGCAGGGCGTTACGCTGGGTCACGCAGCGTCCATAGGTGCTCGCAAGATCGGCATAACGTGCGCTCAGCTGCATGCCAAAGTCATCGAGGGCGGCGCGGCGCACACTGGCGCCTCGCTTAACCATGTCCAGATGGTCGGGGCAAAACAGCACGCTCGGCAGAGCCCCGCGCACACCGGCGGCAGAGCACCTCTTGCCGTTGCGGCTAAACGAGCGCTTACCGTCCTCCACGCTCAATCCCATATCAAGCACGCGGCCGTCGCCCTCGAGCCTCAGCTCGACCTTGCACGAGCCCACGCCATCATGGACGAGCTCGGCTGCGGTCGGATGCCTAAACGAGGCGCCGCTCGTCAGCAGCTGCAGCGCCTCTATGAGATTGGTCTTTCCCGCCGCGTTGGGTCCCGCAAGTATCGTCACGCCCTCGTCCAGGGCAAGGCGATAACTATCGAAGCTGCGGTAGTGCGCGACGGAAAGATCGCGGGCGAACATGGTCATAGGGCGGTTGCTAGATGCGGACCGGCATAACCAGGTACAGGTAGTTGATCTTGTCGTAGGACTTGAAGATGCCCGCCTGCGAGTAGCTCTTGAGCTCCAGCGTGATCTCCTTCTCCTTGGACAGGGCATTGAGGCAGCCGAAGATGTAGTGGTAGTTGAAGGCGATGGTGCCCGACTCGCCCTCGGCCTCGACATCGATCGTCTCCTGCGCAAGGTCCTGGTCATTGGAAATGGAGGACAGGCCCATCTGCCCGTTCTCGACATCGATCTCGAACTTGACGGCGGGGTTGGCGCTCGCGATAACGGCCACGCGCTTGAGGGCGGCGTTAAAGGCGGCGACGTCAATCTTGACGCTCGTCACGCACGAATCGGGGATGAGCTGCTTGTAGTTGGGGTACACGCCCTCGATACGACGCGACACGTAGGTGGTGTTGCCGGCCTCAAAGACGACCTGGGTGTCGGTAGCCCCGATCATGATGGTCGCCTGGCTGGCCATGATGTTCAGTGCGTCGTTAAAGGCGTCAGCCGGAACGTTGAGCTCAAAGGAGCCCTCGAGGGTCGAGGTCTCGACCTGCGTATCGCACACGGCCAAGCGGAAGGAATCGGTCGCCACCAGGCGCACGGTGTTGTTCTCGACCTTCATGTGCACGCCGCCCAGGATGGGGCGAGCCTTGTCGGTCGAGGTGACGCGCCACACGCGGCCGACCATCTCGGACAGGATGTCGGTCGGGAGCTCCACCGCACTCTCGATGGCATAGGCCGGGAACTCGGGGAAATCGTTGGCATCGAGCGTGTTGAGGCGGAAGGAACTCTTCTCGCATCCAATCAGCACCTGACGCTCCGAGAGCTCAAAGGTAACCGGAGCGTCGGGAAGGGTCTTCGTAATGTTCGAGAGCATCTTGCAGGGAATCACCATCTCGCCCCCTTCTTCGACATGCGCGGCAATGCGATGACGAATCGAGATGGTGTAGTTAGAAGTTTGGAATTCCAAGATGCCGTCCTGCGCCTTAACGAGCACGCCCGACAGGATGGGAAGGGTAGATGCCGAAGCGACGCCTTTCATAACGACGCCGATGGCTTGCGTGAGCGAGCTTTGGCTGACGGTGAACTTCATCTTTTAATACCTTTCTATAGATATAAATATCTTAATAATAGTAATAGCACTGACGAAACTGTTGATTACTCACAAAGACGCAGGTCAGACCCAGAAAGAGAATCGACAGCAACCTGTGTGCAACAGGGGTGGTTTTCCACGTTCAAAACCTGCGCAAAACTTTTCATCACCGCGGATTGGGTTTTAGACACCTTATGCCCGTGGTTTCGACAAGTTTTCAACAGGTGTCTCTATTTCCCTACGAGCGTAGTGTAATTTTATCGCGCAGCGACTTGAGGTCTTCGGTGACGGTGCGGTCTTCCTGGATCATCTTCTGGACCTTTTTGTAACTCGTGCTGACGGTCGAGTGGTTGCGGTTGCCAAATTCGGCGCCTACCGCCGTGGTCGTCATCTCGCACATTTCGATGGCCAGGTAGATAGCGATATGGCGTGCTTTGGCGATATTGGCGTTGCGACGCGGGCCGATGAGCTCCTCGTGCGTCACGCCGTACTGCTCTTCGATGACGGACTGAACCGTTTGCACGTTGATCTTTTTGGCCGATGTGTCGAAGTACTGGCTGGCGATGGCGTCGATATCGTCAAAGGTGAGCTCCCCGCCCTCGCGCTCGCGGTCGCCCGCCTCGCCGGCGCAGCGCTCGCAGAAGCTCTCGAGTTCGCGGATGTTGGTGCCCGACACCTCTGCCATGTGCTTAAAGTGCTCATCGGTCAGGTGCCCGCCGTCGCCCCCGTAGGCCGCCAACAGTGAGTCGTCGCCTGCCTCGGGAGCGGCGACGATGGTGTTCTCGTAATAGCGCTGCAAGATCTTGTATTTCATCTCGTAGCTGGGCTCTGCGACCAGGCAGAGCATGCCGGCGTTGAAGCGGCTGGTCAGGCGCTCGTCCATGCTCAGGTCCTTGGGGGCGCGGTCTGCCGCGATGACGACCTTCTTGTTGTTGCGGATGAACTCGTCCATGAGCTGGAAAAAGTAGTCCACGCTCGCGCGCTTGCCGATGATGTTTTGGATGTCATCGATGATGAGCACGTCCACGCCGTGGTACGCCTGCATGATGGGGGCGTTGCTCTTCTTTTGGCGGTCGAACTCGGTCATCAGGTCGTCCAGATATGCTTGGGAGTTGGCATACTTGACCTTGATCTCGGGCGACTTCTCGGCGAGCTCGTTTTTGATGGCAAGCAGCAGGTGCGTCTTGCCCAGGCCCGATTTGCCGTAGATAAACAGTGATGTGCATGTGCCGCGCTCGTCCGCGAGGGCGGCAAACTTGAGTGCCGAGCGATAGGCATGGCTGTTCTCGGGGCCGTAGACAAAGTTCTCAAAGGTAAATTTTGAGTTCGCGGCGAGCGGGGCTCCATCCGTATTCTGCTCGGCCGGCACGGTCGGTGCTGGCATGGGCGAAGCGGGGGTCGCAGCTTGCGTGGATTTAGTCGGCGCTCCGCCCTTCATCTGGTTCATCATGCGACGAAAATCGTCGGCCGAGAGCGTGTTCTTGATTGCAATGCCCGAATCCGCGCCCGCCGCTGCGTCGTGAGCGATGGGCATGTGCGTGACGGGTGCGTTCGTTGACGTCGCTACCGCGGTCGGCAACGGCGCCATGGTTTCACGGGAAACATCGCTGTGCTGGTGCTCGATTGTCGGCACGTCGTCTGCGGAGGCCGGCACCGCCGGGGAAGCAGCGGGAGCCGTGGCGGGCGCCGTCGCGGCAGCGGATTCCGTCGCGGCGCCTTGCGGTGCCACGATGTCGAGCGCAATCGGCGCAAAGGCGATTTCTTCTAGATAGGCCTCAATAGTCGGCTGATGCTTTTTGAGCTGCGCGATGGCAAAGCGCGAGGGGGCCTCGATCGTGAGCGTATCTTCGGTCAGGCTTATGGCGCGCGATTGCCCCAGCATGTTGATGAGGCGTGCATCTTGGCCGTCGCGCTGACAAAAGGCGATGGCATCCCCCAGGATGATGCTTGCTTCCTCGTCCACTGTCTCTCCCGTTCTTTAGCTCTGAGCTCGCACGCGAGCGGCGCCGAGTTCGGTCAGATGGTATTTCTGGCCATGCTTGATGACCAAGCCGGCCTGCGCCAAGTCATTGAGCGTGCGTGACCAAGTGGGGGCCGAGTTTCCAAACGCCCTCGCCAGATCGGTTGCACCGCACGCTTGATTTTGCGCCAGATAGCCCAGCGCGGCGTTGCCGCGGTCGCTTACGAACACGTCCGGTTGTGGCTGCGCATACTGATTTGCTGCATTAGGATACATCATTTGAGCTGCTGGTTGTTGAGAACTCTGCATCGGTGGCATTTGCTGTTGAAAACTTTGAGGCCACTGTTGGTAAGGCTGCGGAGGCATCTGCTGGGCCCAAGGGCTGTACTGCTGCTGCGGCATCTGCTGGTACGGCTGCTGATATCCCTGCTGGTACTGCTGCGGGAACTGCTGGCCATACCCCAGTGGCGGCATCTGCTGATATGGATATCCCTGTTGGTACGGCTGATAGCCCATTTGCTGGCCACCCGGTGCCCCCGTCGCCTGCTGCATTGCTGCTGCATCCTGATCCGCCAGCGGCACGGTCTCTGGCATGTTTGGCGGCATCGACATCGATGTCGCCTGGGGCTCTTGTGTAGGAAGCATTCCGGGATGCTGCATCTGCCCCACGGGGGGCTGCATCTGCTGCGTTGCCATGGGCTGCTGCGCAAAAGCTCCCGGCAGGGGATATGTGGGCTGCTCCGTCTCGGGCCGCACGGAAGCACCGCGTCCGCCGGCGCGCTCGATTTCCTGCACGCGTTTAGGGTCCAGGCTTACCGTAACCACGGTGCCGTTGCCCATGTTGTCCTCGATGGATACGGCACCGCCGGCGTTTTCCAAATACTCCTGCACCATGGGAAACCCTGCTCCGGTTCCACGGATATAGCGCTTCATCTTGCTGTTTGCGCTGGTAACGCCAAAGTCGAAAGCACGTTCCTTGTCGTCGATGCCGGGTCCTTGGTCAGCAAAGCGGATGGTGTCTCCGCCGTCCAGAATCGAGATGATGGGCTCGGCAAAGTGTGCGTGGATAAAGTTTTCGACAATCTCGCGGATGACCATGAGCGAGATATGGCCACCTTGTTCTTTCATGCACTGGTAGACGGTGTTGGTCGTCTCTTCCAAATACGTGCGGACATCTTGCGGATCAATGACGATCACCCGCGGTGTCGACAGCATGTCGTCATAGACGGCGATGCGCGCGGCGTACATGGCTTTTGGCGCCTGCGTGGTCGTCTGCTCGCCTTCCGCACGCTCTTCGCGCACGCCGGTGATGTGCTCGTTGTCGGGTGCCGGGTCTCCGGAATCGACCATGGTGTAAAAGTCGTCAGACATGCCGCTCGCAATCTTTCAAAAGGTTTCGAACAAATAGTAGCTCACCGTGCAACGTTTCTCATCTTTCGACAACTTTTCAAAACTTGTTGAAAACTTTGGAAAACGGGCGAAAAGTTCTCAACATTGCCAACATGACCTGTTGAAAACTCGATGAAATATCGTGAAAGGTTGCCATGAGGCGCAAATTTCGGTTGTGCTTATGGGGGAACCGTGTGAACTGCGCAACCTTTTACCTTTGATTTCTTGACATTTGAACATTGATTTCCCTACAATCTTCAAGCTCACGTGTCTATATCTGCGTCCGCGTCCCCGCGGACACTCGAAATGCAGCAGGAGGAACTTAAGATGAAGCGTACGTATCAGCCTAATAAGCGTAAGCGTGCCAAGACCCATGGCTTCCGTGCCCGTATGGCCACTAAGGGTGGTCGTGCCGTGCTCGCCCGTCGTCGCGCCAAGGGCCGCAAGCGTCTCACTGTCTAGCAGCGATACACACATCTCGCATGAAGACTATTAAGTCTCGGCAAGATTTCGAGCATGTGTTCAGTCAGGGGCGTCGTTTCAATCACCCTCTGATTCGAATGACCATATGTGAATCGGTTGGCGAAGGCGACTCCGGAAGGGTCGCCTTCGTTGGTGCTAAGCGACTCGGTTGTGCCGTCGTGCGCAACCGATCTAAGCGTGTGATGCGCGAGGCCGCCCGCAGCTGCGGATTTCCCGTTGCGGGTTATGACATCATCTTGTTTGCAACTCCCAAGACGAGGGTTTCCTCGCCGCAGGAGATGGACAAGGCGTTGCGTTCGCTTATGAAGCGCGCCGGCGTTGCCGGGGAGGAGCGATGAGCAATCACGTTTTGCGACGTGTTGCCATCGCTCCTATTCGCATATATCAACAGGTTATTTCGCCCTTATTGCCTGACGCCTGCATTTATTACCCAACGTGCTCGCAATACGCCATCCAGGCGATTGAGAAGCACGGTGTTTTGAGAGGCTGCTGGCTTGCCGTGAGGCGCATCGCTCGTTGCAATCCCCTGCACGTCGGCGGTTATGACCCTGTGCCCTAGCGGGCACTCGCTATCGGAGGAAAACTTACATGTGGGATTGGATCGTTAACATCCTTTTCGAGCTGCTCAAGCTCATCCAGACCTTTGCGGTCGACTGGGGCCTGTCCATCATCATCCTGGTGGTCATCATCCGTCTGCTGCTGACGCCGCTCATGCTCAAGTCGACCAAGTCGACGGCTCGCATGCAGGTGCTGCAGCCCAAGATGCTCGAGATCCAGGAGCGCTATGCCGACGATCCCCAGCGTCAGGCCGAGGAGATGCAGAAGTTCTACAGCGAGAACAAGTTCAACCCCATGGCTGGCTGTCTGCCGCTGCTGATTCAGATGCCTATCCTGTTCGCCCTGTTTACATTGCTGCGCAACCTGCCGCAGTACTTTAACGACGGCACGTTCTCGTTCTTCAACATCCTGCCCGACCTGACCACCACGCCGAGTGCTTCCTTTGCCGATGGCTTTATGGTTGCACTGCCTGCGCTGGTTTGCCTGATCCCGTTCGCCGTTCTGACCCTGATTCCGCAGCTCTATATGTCGCGCAACCAGACCGGCCAGCAGGCTCAGAGCATGCGTATGATGGCCGTTGTCATGACGGTCATGATGCTTTGGATGGGCTGGAGCCTTCCCGTTGGTGTTCTGCTGTACTACGACGTCTCGTCTGCTTGGCAGGTTATCCAGCAGATTTTTGTGACGCAGAAGGTCATCGACAAGGCGAAGGCCGATGAGGAGGAGCGTCTTAAGAACGCTCCGCTGCAGGTTGAGGTCACTCGTCGAGAGAAGAAGCCGCGCCCGCACAAGAAGAAGTAGTGGGATATCAATCTTATTTAGGTACCTAACTTTTGGAGTACGTTATGTCTGAAGAGATCATCGAGGATATGCTTGAGGAGGTTGCCCCGCAGGTCGCGGGCGATTATCCCGAGATTGCACAGTGCTACAAGGCTGGTGAAGAGCTGACCGATGAGGAGCTCGACACCATTGCCGATGTTGCTATTTCCATCCTGCGTTCCATCCTTTCGCACTTCGATGCCGCCAACTCTCCTATCGATGAGTATGAGGGCGACGAAGGTGAGCTGATTTTGGATGTAACGGCTCCCGACCTTGCTGTTCTCATTGGCCGTCATGGTCGCACCCTTGATGCCCTTCAGGTTATGTTCTCTTTGCTGGTGAGCCGCAAACTTGGCTTTAGGTATCCGGTTGTAGTGGACGTCGAGGGATACAAGAGCCGCCGTCAGGACAAGGTTGCCTCCATGGCTCAGTCTGCTGCCGAGCGTGCCATTCGCACTCATAAGAGTGTTTCGCTTCCGCCCATGAATGCCTACGAGCGTCGACTGGTTCACATTGCACTTCGTGGCAATGATGCCGTCGATACTCATTCTGAGGGTTCTGACCCTGATCGCCATGTGGTGATTGTTGCTCGATAATCTACTCGAGTTTATGCTAAGGGGACGTGGTTTCCACGTCCCCTTTTTTTGTCAAAAGTTCTCGATACGCTGATTTTTGTCAGAAAGGAGCTTTCGTTGTTAGTACTTACTGATCAGCAAGCTGACGAGATGTTGAGTCGTCTAGCTTTCTATTGCAAAGAGTATTCCTTGAGCGTAACTGATGTTGAGCTGAGGAAATGTATTCAGCATTTGGATTTGGTTCTAGAAACAAATAAGACAACCAATCTCACCCGTATTCTTAACGTAGAAGATGCTGCAGTACTTCATATCCTCGACTCACTTGTTTTGCTCCCCTATATCAACAAGGCTCCTGAGGGAGCTTTGCTCGATATGGGAACAGGTGCGGGCTTCCCTGGTATTCCATTAACCATAACCACGCATCGTAAAGCTACTTATATTGACTCTGTTGGCAAGAAGGTTGATGCGGTAAATTCCTTTGTCCATGCTCTTGGATTGAAACATGCCCATGCGGTTCATGATCGTCTTGAAGAATATGCTCGGAGCCATAAGAAGCAGTTCTCTGTTGTATCCGCCCGCGCACTGGCCCCTCTACCGATTCTTGTTGAATATGCGGCTCCGTATCTGAAGGATGGAGGTCTATTTGTTATAACCAAGGGCAATCCTTCGGATGAGGAGCTTGCTTCCGGCATGTCAGCAGCTAAGATTTGCGGCTTCACTTTGCTTCTGAATGACGCAATTGATTTGCCTGAAGGCTTGGGTCACAGGGAGTTCATTGTTCTTAAGAAGAGTCATCCAGCATCTGTCTCATTGCCTCGTGCAAATGGCGTGGCAAAGAAGAATCCGCTTGCCTAGATGTTTCACGTGAAACATAATGGATACTAACAACTTGCAGTGTTTCACGTGAAACATGGCGGTTGATATCGATTCGGAATGTTTCACGTGAAACATCCTCCGTTTGACAGCTTTAATACACACCAGGAGGGACCGTGGGATTTCGCGACGTTAAGCGTTCTAAGAGCGCAAAAGACACGCGTATCATTGCAATCATCAATCAAAAAGGCGGCGTCGGTAAGTCAACGACGGCCGTAAACCTTGCAGCAGCACTGGGTGAGCAGGGTCGTAAGACACTGATTGTCGATTTTGATCCGCAGGGAAACAGCACCAGTGGATTCGGAATTGAAAAAGAAGACCTTGATCACTGCATCTATGATGCATTGTTGAATGATGTGCCGGCAGAATCGCTTGTTCTTGATACAAATTGTAAAAAGGTATTCGTTATTCCGGCTACAATTCAACTTGCAGGCGCGGAAATTGAGCTCGTAAGCGCAATTGCTCGTGAAACCCGCCTCAAAGATTTGCTTGAGCCGATTCAGGACGAGTTTGACTTTATTTTCATTGACTGTCCTCCTTCGCTCGGCCTGCTTACTATCAACGCTTTGACCGCAGCAGACAGCGTTTTGATTCCGATCCAGTGCGAATATTACGCACTCGAGGGCGTTACGAAGCTGCTTGAGTCAATGAAGATGGTCAAATCACGGCTGAACAAGGGCTTAGACACCTATGGTGTGCTTATGACCATGTATGACTCGCGTACTTCACTATCGAATCAGGTTGTTGAGGAGGTTCAATCGTACTTTGGTGATAAGGCGTTTAAGACGCTAATCCCCCGTACGGTTAAAATCTCCGAAGCTCCGTCTTTTGGAGAACCGGTAATTACCTATGCACCTCAAAATAAGGGTGCAAAAGCATATATGAACCTTGCAAAAGAGGTGATCAAGCGTGCCTAGTGTAAAGAAACGTGGCGGATTGGGACGTGGACTCAATGCTTTGGTCTCAGAGGCCGAGTATGAGACCGGCGGTTCGGCTGCATCGGCTTCAAATGCCGCATCTGAAACAAAACTACCTATTGAGGATATCGTTCCCAACCCTAATCAGCCGCGAATTCACTTTAACGAAACTGAACTTCGCGAGTTGAGCGAGTCAATCCAAGAACATGGCGTTTTGCAGCCGCTTTTGGTTCGCAAACATGGAAACGGCTATGAGATCATCGCTGGTGAGCGTCGTTACCAGGCGTCAAAGCTTGCTGGCCTTGAAGAATTGCCAGTCATCATTAAAGAGGTAAATGATGAAGAGATGCTGGCTCTTGCTCTTATCGAAAACCTTCAGCGTTCTGATCTGAATCCCGTCGAAGAGGCTAAGGGCTATCGCCAACTCATTGATGCCAGCGGGATGACCCAGGAGGCATTGTCCAAGGCAGTAAGCAAGTCACGCTCTGCAATTACAAACTCGCTGCGTCTTCTCGATCTCCCCGAAGTAGTTCAGCAGATGATTTTTGAGGGTAAACTTACTGCTGGTCATGCACGTGCGATTCTTGCAGTTCCCTATGAGGACGCGCGTATTCGACTTGCAGAGAAAGTTGTTACAGAGGGCCTTTCCGTAAGAGCGACAGAAAATCTTGCTCCGTTGTTTTCTGCCGGAGAGACACCTAAGACGCCGAGGCCTGCAACGCCTCAGTCTTTTAAAAAGGCTGCCCGCGTGCTTCGTCAGGTTTTTAATACCAACGTGCGTGTGAAGAGCTCGCGTGGAAAGAATAAGATTGAGATTGAGTTTAAAGACGAGGAAGAGCTCTCTCGTATTCTTGGCGAAATGATTCAGTTTGATCAAGGAGGCCAAGATGAGGAATAAGATTTTAACAGCGATTGCATTGGTGACGACTGTCGCGGCTGGTGCCTTTGCTGGCTATAGGATCGCTACAGACGATGAACTTCGAGGTCGTTTGCTTCGTAGCGCGCAAGATATCGTCGATACTTCCAAAAAGAAAATGGATGTTATGACAGAAGATGTTGCCATGCGTACTGCTCAGGTAACGAAGAATCCCAAGATTAATCAAGGTTGGGTCAGCAACCAATGGGAAAATGTAGGCTATTAGGTACCTAACAATTACTCAGCATATTTTGAGGGGTCCTTGTCTGATTCATGAGACAAGGACCCCTTATTTTGGCCGTAAAAATGGGACAGGTAGCAGCTGATTCAAAATTAAGGTCAATAAATGAAACGACCCCGGTTGCATATTCTGTAACCGGGGTCGTTCGATGTTTCACATGAAACGTTTTGGGATGCGACTCCCCTATGCGTTCTTCTGAACTTTGAAGCGCTGCTTCAGCTGTCCGCAAGCGGCGTCAATATCGTTACCACGGGAGTTACGAATCGTGGTCTCGATGCCACGGGACTCAAGACGACGCTGAAGATCCTCAACCTTATGAATCGGCGACGGCTTGAGCGGGCTACCCTCGATGTCGTTAAGCTGAATGAGGTTAACGTGGCACAGCGTTCCCTCGCAGAAGTCGCAGAGCGCCTGCATTTCGGGATTCGTATCGTTGACGCCTTCGATCATGGCATACTCATAGGTCGGGCGGCGGCCGGTCTTCTCGGTGTAGAGCTGAAGCGCTTCGTGAAGGCGAAGCAGCGTGTACTTCTTAACACCGGGCATGAGCTTATTGCGCGTCGACTGGATGGCGGAATGCAGGGAAACGGCAAGCGTGAACTGCTCGGGGATGTCGGCAAATTTGCGAATACCGGGAATAACGCCGCTGGTAGAGACGGTGAGGTGACGAGCGCCGATACCGATGCCATCGGGGTCGTTGAGGATTCGCAGCGCCTTGAGAACCTCGTCGTAGTTGGCAAACGGCTCGCCCTGGCCCATGAAGACAACGCTCGTGGCGCGCTCGCCAAAGTCGTTGGATACATGAAGTACCTGGTCGACGATCTCTTGAGCGGTCAGAGAGCGCTTGAGGCCGTTGAGACCGGTAGCGCAAAAGGCACAGCCCATGCCACAGCCTGCCTGGGTGGAAACGCAGACGGAAAGCTTGTTACGACGGGGCATGCCGACGGTCTCGACGGAAACGCCGTCGTGGTACTCGAGCAGATACTTGCGAGAGCCATCTTTGGAAACCTGCTTGGTGAGTTCAGTCGGCGTGTCAAAGGCGAAAGCCTCTTTAAGCTGCTCGCGGAAAGCCTTGGGAAGGTTGGTCATATCGTCAAACGAACAAACGTTCTTCTCAAAGACCCATTCGATGAGCTGCTTCGCGCGGAAGGCGGGCTGGCCAAGCTCGGCCACGAGCTCGCGAATATCGTTTTGGCTCAAGTCGCGAATGTCCTGAGATTTAGTCCTGGGATTCATGGAAGCCTTTCGATTTTGGGGAAACGTAGAGGGTATCGCTACAATATGGTATCAGCTGCAGAAATTATAGAGGAGGAGTCTGCCCATGCCGGGTAAAAGCCTAGAGAACATGCACGTAGCGGTCTTGGCGGGCGGTCATTCCGCTGAGCGCGAGATCTCGCTCAATTCGGGAAAGAACGTCGTGGTTGCCTTGAAGGAGGCCGGCTACACTTCGGTGGAGCTGCTCGACACGGCTGCCGATGATTTTATGGTAACCATGGCGACCGGCGGCTTTGACGTGGCGTTTATCGCCATGCACGGTGCCGGCGGCGAGGATGGCGCCATGCAGGGCGCCATGGAGACCCTGGGTATCCCCTACACGGCCTCGGGCGTGCTTGCCAGCGCCTGCGGTGCCGACAAGGAGGTCTCTAAGCTCCTGTACGCCAAGGCGGGCATTCCCATTGCCCCCGGCCTCGCGCTCGAGGTGGGCGATGAAGTCGATATCGATCATATCGTCGAGGTTTGTGGCGAGCGCTGCTTTGTGAAGCCGGCCGTCAACGGTTCCAGCTATGGCATTTCCCTGGTCCATGAGCCCTCCGAGCTGCCCGCGGCAATCGCCAAGGCGTTTGCGTACGGCGACAAAGTGCTGGTCGAGAAGTGCATCGAGGGTACCGAGATCACCGTCGGTGTGTACGGCGAGGACGACGTGCGCGCTCTGCCGATTGTCGAGATTCGCAAACCCGAGGACTGCGAGTTCTACGATCTGGACGTGAAATATGTCGACCCTACGGACATCCATCGCATTCCGGCGCAGATTTCACCCGAGAATTACGCTCGCGCTCAGGAGCTTGCCTGTGCTGCTCACAAGGCCCTCGGTTGCCTGGGTATCTCGCGCAGCGACTTTATCGTGAGTGAGGACGGCCCCGTTATCCTCGAGACCAATACCATTCCCGGCATGACCGATACGTCGCTGTATCCGGACGAGATCCGCCACACCGACGACATGACGTTCCCGCAGGTCTGTGACAGCCTGATTCGTATGGGCCTTCGTCGAGCGGGCATTGCATGCTAATCGAGGACGCGGTTTCGTCAGGAACGCCGCAGTTTGTCATCGACTCCTATGCCACGCTTGCCGAACGCGCCAAAACGCAGTCCTTCGGCCTTATCGAGGAAGATGTGATTGTCCTCGATGCCGAGACCACAGGTCTTTCGGTGCAGGACAATGAGCTGATCGAGATCTCGGCGGCCCGTCTTTCGGGCCGCGAGGTCGTCGACCGCTTCGATACCTTCGTGCATCCCAAGCAGCTGATTCCCGCCGAGATCACCGAGCTCACGAGCATTACAAATGCCGATGTGGCAGATGCCCCGTCGGCCGTTGAGGCCGTAGCCGCTCTCGCCGATTTTGTCGGTGGTTGCCCGGTAATCGCACATAACGCCACGTTCGACCGCTCGTTTATCGAGTCGGTCAAAGGCGGCGTCAACGTGAGCGATATCTGGATCGATTCGCTGGCGCTGTCGCGCATCGCGCTTCCGCGCCTGGCATCGCACAAGTTGTCTTTTATGGCCGATCTGTTTGGCTGTGACTCGGTATCACACCGTGCCAATGCCGACGTCGACGCCCTGTGTGGCGTATGGCGCGTGTTGCTCGTGGCGCTCACCGACTTGCCTCAGGGCCTCATGGCGCGCCTAGCCGACATGCATCCGGATGTGCCTTGGTCCTATCGTCCTATCTTCTCATTCTTGGCAGGGCAGAACCCTGGTTCTATCTTCTCTCTCAGCGCCGCTCGTGCTGACGTTCTCAAGGCCGATCGCGCCGACGATCGGGTGGACGCCGACGAACTGCCGGTCCTCAAGATGCCGAGTCGTGAGGAGATTGAGGCAGACTATGCGCCAGGTGGCCTGGTCAATCGCATGTATCCCACCTACGAGCCGCGTGATGAGCAGATCGCGATGGCGCTCGAGGTCCGCGATGCGCTGGTCACGGGCACTCATCGTGTAATTGAGGCGGGCACGGGCGTCGGCAAATCGATGGCCTATCTGGTGCCTTTTGCCGAGGCAGCGCGCCGTAACAACATCACGGTTGGTATTGCGACCAAATCGAATAATCTTGCCGACCAGCTCATGTACCATGAGCTGCCAAAACTTGCCGAGCAACTGGACGGTGGTCTGTCATTTTGCGCTCTCAAGGGGTATGACCACTATCCATGCCTGCGCAAGCTTGAGCGCATGAGCCGCGGCCAGGTCGAGATTACCACCAAGCGCGATCCGGCGGACACGCTCACGGCGGTCGCGGTCATTATGGCGTACGTCTGCCAATCAGCCGATGGCGACCTCGACTCGCTCGGCATTCGGTGGCGCAGCGTCAACCGCCCCGACTTTACGACGGCCTCGCGCGAGTGTGCTCGTCGCCTCTGCCCGTTTTTCCCTGATAAATGTTTGGTCCACGGCGCTCGCCGTCGTGCAGCGCATGCCGACGTGGTGGTCACCAACCATTCCCTGCTGTTCCGCAATGTCGCGGCCGAGGGCAGGATTTTACCTCCGATTCGTCATTGGGTAATCGACGAGGCCCATTCCATCGAGCGCGAGGCGCGCCGTCAGTGGGCGCGCGTGGTGTCGGCGGACGAATCACGCGTTCTGTTTGAGCGCCTGGGTGGCTCGAGCACCGGTGCGCTAAGCCAGGTCTCCCGTGATTTGGCAACCTCCGAGGGCTCTACGCTCTATCTGGGCCTTACTGCCAAGGCGACGTCGACGGTTGCGCGCGCGAGCATGGCAATCGCCGACGTGTTCGATGGCGTTCGCGAGCTCGGCCGCCGTGCCCGTGGGGGTTATGACAATGCCAATCTATGGATTGGCCCCGAGCTGCGCGAATCTGACGACTGGCATGATTTCTTACAGTCGGCCTACGCTGCCATCGACGTATTGGAACAGGCTGACAAGAGCGTCGACGCGCTGGTGCAAGCCGTCGCCGCCGACAAGCCCGAGGTTGTTGTCGACCTGGGTGATATCTCGCGCCGCCTGCACGAGCTGGCCGAGAACCTCAAACTCATCATTGATGGCACCGATGAACACTACGTGTATTCGCTGCAGGTCAATCGCAGGCTGCGTGCCGGCGGAGAGTCAATGACCGCAGAGCGCATCGACATTGGCGAGGCCTTGGCAACCGAGTGGCTGCCCGAGGTTCACACGGCTATCTTTGCCTCGGCGACCATGACGGTGTCCAAAAGCTTCGAACACTTTAACCACGCGGTCGGCCTCGATCGCATCGGCGCTTCAACATCCTCATCGCTGCACTTGGACTCGAGCTACGACTTCGATTCGAACATGGCTGTAGTCGTTGCGGGCGATATCCCCGATCCGCGCGATCGCGAGAGCTATCTTACGGCGCTCGAGCGCGTGCTGGTCGACGCCCATCTTGCCATGGGCGGATCGGTGCTCACACTGTTCACCAATCGGCGCGACATGGAAGACCTGTACGCCCGCGTTGAGCCCAAGATGGCCCGTGCGGGTCTGGAGCTCAACTGCCAGCAGCGCAACTCATCTCCTCGTCGCCTGCGCGATCGGTTTATCAACGAGCCGACTTCATCGCTTTTTGCGCTTAAGGCCTTCTGGGAGGGGTTCGACGCCAGCGGCGAGACGCTGCGCTGCGTCATCATTCCCAAGCTGCCGTTCTCGAGTCCCACGGACCCGCTCTCGTGCGAGCGCAACCTGCGCGAAGACCGCGCTTGGGCGCGCTATTCGCTGCCCGAGGCGGTGCTCGAGGTCAAGCAGGCGGCCGGCCGCCTTATCCGCTCGTCGACCGATTGCGGCGTGCTGATTCTGGCCGACCCGCGCCTGGTGACGAAGGGCTACGGAAAGAAGTTCTTAACGTCGCTGCCCACGAGCTCCTACCAGCGCATCGAATCGGCGCAGATCGGGCACTATCTGCAACTGTGGCGCGCACGCCACGAGCGGCGGCGCTAAAGCGGACAGACGAGGGTTTTTGCCATATCGCACAGGCGCTTTGACAGGGCGGGGTCATCCAAGATGCGGATGGCTCCGCCCGCTGCGATTACCTGGCTCAGTAGCCAACGCTCGGAGCCGTAATGCACAGTTACCGTTGCCATGTCTGCCCCGCCGCGCTCGATTAGGGTGATGCCGGCCCAGTCCAGATGCTCCGCCATATCGAATGGCATCAAGAGCTTTGCGCTGCGCTGCGTCCGGGCAAGGGAATCGTGGAGGGATGCGACGTCCGGTGTGTGAGGCACGACGGAGTCTTCCGTCAAGGCGAGTCCCTCGATTTTATCCATGCGATAGGTGCGCTGCTCATCGACTGTGATGTCCCAGGCAATCAGGTATGTTTGGTCGCCGTTTGCCGTAATGCGCAAGGGGTCGACCAGACGCTCGCGTGGCCGTGCATCGTCCATCGAGCGATATGAGATGCGGCAGCGAACGCCGTCCTGAATGGCACAGCTCAGCTGCTGCCAGTGCGACCCGTGGTTGACGGTGTCAAAGACGCGCTGGTTATAGCCGAGCTCTTCGGGTAGAAGGGCGTGTCGAATCCGAGCTGCCGTCTGCGGCTCGATCCCCAACGATTCAAGTTCGTGGTTGAGCACAGCGCCCTCGGCTGCACTCAAGCGCAACGGTAGCACACGCCCGGCGTCACCAGTGAGGACCACACGCTCGCCGTGGCATTCGCAGATGATGCGCGCACCAGATTCTCGGTCCGCGAGCGTCGAGACGATCTCGAGAATCTCGTCGAGCGATACTCCCGTGATGTCAAAGCGGCCGCAAATCTCGGTTCGTGTCATGCCGCTCTCGCCGGCGGCGTAGAGGGCCTCCATGATGTCGATGGCGCGCGAGAGTCTCTGCTCGCTGGTGAGTTTACGCACGGGCATACTCGTGCACCGTCCTTTCAATGAGGTGGTTCCACGCCTGCTTGAGCGATTTGGGGGCCATGGGCCTCATGCCGTCCATGGCGTGGGCCATGCAAAATGAGGCGGCGGCTTCAAGGTCGCGCACGTCAACGGTCCAGATCCATCCCGCATCGGTGTGTGTGAGCTCACCTCGCCCGCGCGTGAGGCCGTTGATCATATCGATCTGCGTCTGAGGGGCGAACGAGAACGTGGCTGCAACGGGCGGTCGGTCGGCGAAATCGAATTCAAAGAACAGATAGTCGTTGAGATTGAAGTCCGCAGGGATGGCGTAGGCCTTCGAAGGACGCCATGCGCGAACGATACGGTCGCAGCGGAATGTCCTGATGTCGTCGGTGACATTGTCGAGGCCGCAGAAGTACGCCACGCCCTCGCGTTCGAACATGCCGTAGACACAGACGGTACGTTCTTTCTGCTCGCCGCGTCCGTTCTGATATAAAAATCGCAGCGCGCATCGCTCGGCAAAGGCGCTCCATACCGCATCGACGGTGGGAGAGCGGCGGATCGGTACTTCGTCCACCGTCGTCCTGCCGGTGAGGTAGGCAATTTTGGAGCGAATATCGGCAAGCGGCGCGGCAAAGGTGGAAGAGCCGGCCGCTAGCGTCTGGTCGATGGCGTTGAGTAGGATATCGGCGTCGTCTGCGGTGATGAGGCCGCCTGCAGCAAACGTGTGCTCGCGGTCGATTGTCCACGAGCTTTCCTCGGTCTCCTGCGCACCGGCGGGGCGAACCTCCTTGATTAAGATGCCACGCTCGAGCAGTTTGTCACGATCGCGCCGAAACTTGCGCTTATCCGAGTCGATATTGCCCGAGCCATATCCCAGGTCAGAATCCAAGACGATCTGCTCGGTCGTCAGCGGTTCGGGGGAGCTGTTGAGCACAAAGAAAAGATTGAGGATGCGCTGAGCCGTTTTATCGAAACCGGGCTCCGAATTCCCCTTTTTAATTGTCGCGGTCGCGTCGCTTGCCGTCATAGAGTCCTCGCATGAGAAGGTGGTTTGCTGCCATGATTTTAGTCCGATATGGAGATTAGGCTATATCCTTGTCCGCTCGAGGCGTTAAGATGGCCCGAATTCGGTCGTTTGCGCTCGCTCGGGGTATACTTTCGACTATATACGGTTCTAATGTGCATGCATTGGGCCTATTTGTCGGATTATGGATGTGGAGCGCACATGGCGAACACCCAGAACTATATTAACCACCTGCTGCAGAACACCGGCATTACGCCGGCATGCAGCGAAGAAGAGCGCTTGGCTGCCGAGGATATCGCTCAGATCTTCCGCAACCACGGCTTTGACCCCGAGGTTCAGGAGTTCAATGCCCCGGCGCCCAGTAGATTGGCATTTGCCGTTACCGGTATTCTTGCGTTTGCCGGCGCCCTGCTGATGGGCATCGGCGGCGGTATCGGCTTGGTCGGCACCTTGCTGGCCATTGTCGGCGCCGTTCTTTACGTGCTCGAGCGCACGGGCCACCCCGTGGTTTCGCGCCTGGGCAAGACGGGCGTGAGCCAAAATGTCATCGCCTACCACAAGGCCTCGGGCCCGCTCGCGTCTCCGCGCAACCGCCCGGTGGTCGTTGTCGCACACTACGACTCTCCCCGTGCTGAGCTGCTCGCCCGCGAGCCCTATGCTTCGTATCGTGCGCTCATCGCCAAGCTGTTGCCCGTTGCCACGATTGCCCCTGCTGCCGTTGCCATCCTGCGTATCCTGCCGCTCCCCGGCGCGCTCAAGGTTCTGCTGTGGATTGTCGCGATCCTCGCTTCCCTCGTTGCACTTGCCAACGCGGCAAACATCATCTCTAACCGCCACGTTCTTCCCTATACGTCCGGCGCGGTGTGCAACAAGTCTTCTGTCGCCGCTATGCTCGGCGTTATGGACAACGTTGCTCCCTTCCAGGGCGAGAACGAGTTTCCCGACGATGTTCCGTTCGATACCTATTTTGGGGAGCAGAAACGTCGTGCCGAGGAAATGGCGCGCGCGGCGGCGGAGTATGCCGCGGCCCAGCAGCAAAACGACTACGGCAACACCATCGAGTACGAAGAGCCTACCTACGCCGAGGACGAGTTCGGTCAGCCGATTGCTCCCGACGCTCAAACCGAGCCCGAACAGGGCGAGGCTTTTGACGAGCAGATTGAGGGCTTTGAGGGTGCGTCTGCCGACGAGACGCTGATTGGCGCCATCGTGCCCGAGGATCAGAATCAGGCTGTCCAGGCCGAAGAGTTCAATGACGAGGTTCCCGCTGCTGAGCCGGCGGAGGAGCCTGCCGCGGCCGAGCCCGAGCCCAAGCTCTATCGCAACGCCGCCGGCAACATTCGCTTTGGTTCGGATGCCATCCGTGCACTCGGAATGCTTCCCGAGTCCTGCACGCTCGATTACGAGGAGGGCGAGGAGCCGACGTTTGAGCCCGAGCCTGCGCCCGTTGTCACTGCGGATGATGAGTCTGCCGCGGTTACCGCTGCCGTTGCCGAGCCCGAGGCGGTGTCCGCGATCGATCCCGCGGCAGGACTGGACATTTTGGCTCCCGCCGCGCCGGCGCAAGACGTTGCGGACGAGTCTGACGACGATTACGTTGAACAGCCGAGGCGCGTGTCTTACGAGAGCGATACTGATTTCTCTGCCGAGATTCCCGCGGCAACGCCCCATGCCGATATTGCATCCGCGTTCTCTTCGATTGGCGCCAGCGCTTCCAGCTTCTTTAAGGGTGCGCTTGCAAAGGGCAGGAAATTTGTCGACGATTTCGAGGAGAAGCGCGCTGCCGCACGCGAGGCTGCCGAGCAGGAGGCTATCGCTCAGCAGCAGGCAGCCGAGGCGGCACGTGAGCGCGCGGCGCAAGAGTTCGAGCAGAACGAGGCTATGCAGTCCGGGCCCGTCGACGCTGCCGAAGCTACGACGTCCTTTGAGTCCCAGCAACCGACGTCAGCGGATGTTGTTGAGGCAACAACGTCTTTCGAGGCTCAGCAGCATGTCGATAGCACCATGTCGTTTGATGCCGCGCAGTTCGATTCCACGATAACGTTTGAAAAGCAAGGCACCGCAATTGCCGAGCCCCTTCCTGTTTCCGATGAGCAGGGCGACGCGGCAGACGATGACGAGCCCATTGATGCTGCCGAAATCCAAGATGCCGCCGAGGACGAGTCCGTCGAGGCCAACTCTGACGAAGAGCAATACGCGGCAGCCGATCAAGGTGATTCGACCGAGGTCGAGCAGGAGGAAGTGCCTGCGGTTTCCGAGACTCCCGAGACGGATGAGTCGAGGCCTTACTCCACGCAGATTTTCACCATGCCGACCCCGAGTGGTTCCGGTGCCACGGTTGCCAATGTCGCTCCCACCCAGGACGAAACGGTCGATTCCCTTATGGCCCAGATTTCCTCCCAGGCATCGCCGCGTCCGCAGATGAATGTTCCCGATCCGGCGTCGGCACCGTCGCCTGCACCTTCCTCGTCTCCGCTGGCTTCGGTCCCCGATCCGTCGCTGCCGTCTATGAAGCAGGCAAACGTTGCGTCTCGCACGTCGCTGTTCGACCTTCCCGATCCCTCTGCCCAGGTCAACGACCCCTTTGCTACTGCCCAGGGTCCCGAACCCACATCGGCACCCGTTGCGCCTTCTATGCCCGTTGCGTCGGGCGCGCAGCCGATCGAGACCATTTCGGCTCCCGCCCCGGCGGCACCCAAGTCTCGCAAACGCGGCCTGGGTGGCCTGTTCGGTCGTAAAAGGAAAAACGAGCAGGACAGCATGAGTGATTGGCTGGGCGTCGAAGACGATTACGATGCCAAGAAGTCCGGTCGCGGTATCGGTTCGTGGGATAACTTCGAGGACGATAACGATGGCTGGAAGGGCGGCGCTACGTCTTCCGATGGCGCTTCTTCCGAAGATATGCTCTCGGCTGTCGCCTCTATGGGCGATGATGAGCTGCTCGGTCACGATATCTGGTTTGTGGCAACGGGCGCCTCGGATTGTGATGGCGCCGGCATGAAGGCCTTCTTGGCTTCGCATCGCGATAAACTCCGCGGCGTATTCTTCATCAATCTTGAATCCGTCGGCGCCGGTAGGCTTTCGGTGGTGACGGTCGAGGGCGAACAGCAGCTGCTCAAGGGCGATCGCCGCATCATGAACCTGGTCAGCAAGGTGTGCAAGTCGTTCCATGTCGATTGTGGCGCGCTCGAGATGCCCTATGCCAAGACCGATGCCTATGCCGCGCTCGAGGCGAGCCGCCGAGCCCTCACCATCGCCGGCGTGGACGGCACGCGTCTGGCTTGCGCTCGTACCGAGGACGACCTGCCCCACAATGTCAACCCGACGAACATTGCCACGGTATCCGAGGTCGTGACCGAGGTTATCCGCCGTTCGTAGACGGAGCTCTAAGGAGTCAACGTGTTTTCGTATATTAAGCGCCATTGGCCTGTCTACGTGATTTTGACCTTGATTGCCATTGCGTTAGGATTTGGGGCTGCCTACATCGTGGGTGCAAAGGGCTCGACCCCCGCCTCCGCAATCAGCGAAGAGGTGGAGCAAGAACAGAGTACGGGTGCCGATGGGATTCCTGAGTCCGAGCAGGCAATCGTTGATGGTGGATCTTCGTCTGCAGAGTAGATACGGCGATTTACATGATTGAAAGCGGGCGAGCCAGGGGACTGGCTCGCCCGCTTTTTCATCGCGCTAGCGCTTCTTTGGGGTCGACCTAAGGCGAGCGAACCATAGGGCTGCGGCACCCGAGGTCAGGAGCGCGGTGATGCAAGCGGCGATGGGAACTGATCCTGTTGCCGGTAGGTCCTGCAGTAGGGTACAGCGTTGAATGACACGGTCCTCGTCATGTGACTCAAGTTTATCGCCGCCGCCGTTGCGGCAAAGATCGACGCGTGCGCTGTTGGTGAGTGCGGTTTGGGGCGTATAAGCCGACGTCGCCTGCATGTGCACGATTGCGCCCCGAGCGTCTGTGCCAAGGATTGCTTTGGCATCGTCAAGGTCGTCGTGCTCATCTTTGAGATCATCGCGGGTCCAAGAATCCGCATCGCTTCGAGTCGTAAAGCCGGCGGCTACCGCACCGTATTCAATTCGAATGCCCGTTACGACGGTATTGGGTGTAAGGTCGAGCTCTTCCGCCTCGAGTGTGGTGGATTCCGTGGTCGAGACATCCGCCTTCCAGAGGCGCCAGCCGTCGTAATCGACGAGGCGACAGTCCTCACCAAGGCTCTCTTTTACTTCGTCGGACTCAAGCCAAGGATTTTCGTGTCCATCGTCAAGTGTCGCGTTCGCCGGTTCATCGACGTCTGTCGAGTCCAACGGCGTCGTGCGATACCACACGTTGCACAGACCGTTGAGGTCGCCGATGGCGACGGGGGTTTCGATTGAGACGAATCTCGCCGTATCGTCCTCGGCACACTCAAGATCATCGGTAATTGTGAACTCATCAACCCAGGTAGTTGAATCGTTTCGAGCGTCGATGGTATAGGAGAAAAGCCCATCCGTATTGGTTTGCATCGCGGCACGGTTTTTACCATCGCCGTTAGCCAACAGGCCCTTTTCGATAGGTTGGACAAGTTCCTGACGCTTGTCGACCTGCCCCTTGATCTCGATGGGCGCATCCTTCATCGCGACGGATTGGACTTCTCCCGTATCCTTTATTTCAAACGTTATCTCCTCGGCAAGGTCATAGGTCCGCGGAGACATCATTTCGCGCAACGAGTAGGTGCCGGGTGCAAGATGTTCGACGCGGTGTGGCTTGTCGGATGAGGTCCAGGAGTCTATTTCGGTTTTATCGGGACCATATAAGGCGAGCTGTGCGCCTTCCACTTCCTGCTCACCGCTTGCATCGACCTTGGAGATATCAACCTTGGTGTAATCGTCGGATACGTTAAGCCGTGCTTCTACAACGGGTGTTTTCTGGTCGGCATAAGTAAGGTCGACAATATGGGTTGTCTGATCGAGCAAGAAGCCTGCCGGCGCTTGAGTCTCGACAACCTCGTAGCGTGCGGTGCCAGATCCCAGTGGGAGGTTGCCCGCGCGTGCTTCTCCAGTTTCATCCGTCGTGACGGTCGCGACAGTCTCACCGTCGAGCGCGGCAATGCTACCGTCGGGGCGCACGATATCACCCGAGGCACGGATCTCAAAGACGGCGCCCGCGAGGCTGCTGCCGTCTATGGCATCGGTTTTAACGATCCTGATGTTTCCGGTCGCGGCGTGGTCATAATACGAGGCGATTGCAACGGGCGTTAGGTTCATGTCGGCGGGTATGTTTACCTCGATCTCTTCGCCGACAAGATAGGGCTCTTTGGCCGAGGTTTCGCGTACATAATAGGTGCCCGGCACGAGCGATTCGGGCAGTGTGACGGTCCCGGTCGCGTCAGTCGTAAAGGTGTCCATTACGTTATGTGCTGGATACCAGCAAGTTTGTGAGACAGGTTCGTGATTGCTGTCGAGGAGTTGGAAGGTGAATCCGGCTAGGGGAACAGAAGCGCCTGTTTGGGCATCGCGTTTTACAATCTGGAGATGCGTCGACAGAGCGTGGTTGTCCACGATATATTGAAGCTCGGCGCCGTCGGAAATCTGATTGGCCCCGACGGTCCATTCCCCTGCACGTTTAAAACCCTCGGGGACGGTTTCCGGAACCTCGCGAACCGTGTAGCCGGCACGGTCGTATGGGACGGCTCCGTGGACACCGGCGGGTCGCTTGCCTGCGCCGAACCATGCTTCGGGCTGATCTTTGGTGGAGGCAAAGCCATAGATGTTTGTGATCAGTGTGCCAACAACCTGCTGAGAGCTGTTGCTGACAACCTCAAAGACAACACCACCCGCCGGCTGCTCCAGGCCGGATTGGTCGCTATTGCCGTAATCCTTGAATTTGGAAATCTCAAGGTTAAACGCAATGGGGATATCGGAAACGCGAGACTCGATCTCGACCACGCCTGAATCGCCGAGCTGGTCGGCTCCAACGGTATAGGTCCAGCTGTCGTTGGATGGCAGGTAGCCCTCGGGGGCTTTTGATTCGTAGATGGTAAAGGTTCCTAAGGGGACATCGGCGAGGGCGGCCCGACCGCTTTCGTCGGTCGTGAGGATTTGTGCCCATCCAGGGGTTGATTGCGACACACACGTGAACTCTGCTCCTGCGAGTGAAGATCCCACCTGGGGGCCGGCATTCGTCGCGGCATCGAGTTTTACGATACGCAGGTTGATGGTGCCGGGCTGTTCATCAATGGCGACCCGCCCGCCGTCATTCCCCGTGGTAAAGGCAATACGATCGTGGCGGGGGACATAGCCGGCCGGCGCCTTCGTTTCAACTAGGTAGTATGCCGTGTTGGGCAGAAGTGTTGCTTGCGCTCGACCGTTGCTGTCCATCTTGATGGTGCCGACACGCGCGCCGCTGGCGCTCTCAAAAATATCGAATGTTGCCCCGGTAAACTGATAGGTATTGTTTCCGCTGGTAATAACGGTGTTAGCAGACTGCTTTTGGAAGGAAACAGAGACCGCCGGCAGTACATAGAGCATGTCTTGACGTTTGCTGCCGCCCGATACGGCCCCTAGATAGCGTCGCGCGCGGTGCGGAGCGGCTTTGATGCTTCCTGATTTTGCGCTGTCGTGGAGCCACCGCGCAGCCGCCACGACTTCATTGTCGGCGGTAAAGTGTCCGCTCTTGGTTTTACCCTGAGCGGTCGTGTAGGAGTAGGTGCCGTCGACATGGGTAGTGCCGTTGAGCATCCATACGGCAAGCTGGGTGGCGGCGCGGGCGCGATCGGGTGAAAGATGGTAACCGCCAAACGACGTGGCGGTAGGATATCCGTGACAAACGATTGCCGCGAACTCGTCGTCGAGCCACACCCAGCCTTGATCAAAGTTGAGCCATGGGCCGCCCGGCTTGGTGGGGCCGGGGCGCTCCTGGTTCATGCAGTAGGCAATCGAGGCGTCTTGAGCTTCATACTTGCCGATGAAGAAGGGCCCACAATCATCGCTAATAGTGCGGAAGCCGAGCTGGTCGTAGCCATCGACGGCAAATGCGGCTCCCGGTGCCAGGCAGCCGAAAAGCAGGAAGAGGAGCAGGAGCAGCGGACCTGTTGCAATTGCGCTGTGGACAGAGTGCGTGGGTGCGTTGGACATGGCTGCTCCTTATCCCTCGTGCGCCGCACGGGGAGGCTGCGACGCGTAGGATGAGGCTACCCCCGAGGTTCATGCGGGTAAGTACCGGAGCCTGACCAAAAGCTTGCCCAATTCCTGACAAATTGAGCTCAAATACAACAATCAAGCAAAAGTGCAGGTAGAAGATAGGGAGAACAGGAGGTTAAAGGTCCTCGTCTCCACAATTGACGCGATTTTCAAACGAATCTCCACAGCTAAAACAAGCATCGCCACCCTTGTATCGAACAAGACAACCGCGTTATACTAGCCAACACACAAGCGGGCATCGCCAAGTGGTAAGGCATCAGCTTCCCAAGCTGACACTCGCGGGTTCGAGTCCCGTTGCCCGCTCCAGT
>JBKXPS010000003.1:38115-50901 GCA_047014445.1 Collinsella aerofaciens
GCGCACGGTACAATGGTTGGGTTACGACCAACGTGCCAATAACCAAAAAGGAGCCGCTATGATCGATCGCTATACCCGCCCGGAGATGGGACACATCTTCTCCCTCGAGAACAAGTACGCCATTTGGCAGGAGATCGAGGTTCTGGCCTGCGAGGCCCAGGCGGAGCTCGGCAAGATCGGTATTTCCAAAGACGAGGCCCAGTGGATCCGCGACCATGCCAACTTTGAGAAGGCGAAGGTCGATGAGATCGAGGAAGTCACGCGCCATGACGTCATTGCCTTTCTGACCAACATGAAGGAATACATCGATGCCGATGTTCCCGAGGGCGACCCCAAGCCCAGCCGCTGGGTTCACTATGGCATGACCAGCTCCGATCTGGGCGACACGGCCCTGTGCTACCAGCTCACCCAGGCCTGCGACCTGATCATCGAGGATGTCAAGAAGCTCGGCGAGATTTGCAAGCGTCGTGCCTTCGAGGAGCGCAACACGCTCTGCGCCGGCCGTACTCATGGCATCCATGCCGAGCCGATGACCTTTGGCATGAAGTTTGGCTCTTGGGCCTGGGAGCTCAAGCGCGATCTGGATCGTCTTGAGGACGCCCGCAAGAACGTTGCCTTCGGTGCTATCTCGGGCGCTGTCGGCACGTACAGCTCCATCGAGCCGTTCGTCGAGGAGTACGTCTGCGAGCACCTGGGCCTGGTTCACGACCCGCTGTCCACGCAGGTTATCAGCCGCGACCATCACGCCTATCTCGCCGGCGTTCTTGCCACCACTGCGGCCACCTGCGAGCGCATCGCTACCGAGGTTCGCAATCTGCAGAAGACTGATACGCTCGAGGCCGAGGAGCCGTTCCGTAAGGGCCAAAAGGGCAGCTCAGCCATGCCACACAAGCGCAACCCCATCACCATGGAGAAGGTCTGCGGCCTGTCGCGCGTCGTGAAGGCCAACGCGCAGGTTGCCTTCGACAACGTCGCCCTGTGGCACGAGCGTGACATTTCGCACTCCTCTGCCGAGCGCGTCGCCCAAGCCGATAGCTTCATCGCGCTCGACCACATGTTCCAGTGCCTCATTCGCGTTATCGACGGCCTGCAGCTGTACCCTGCCCGCATGATGGCCAACCTCAATAAGACCCGCGGCCTCATCTTCTCCTCCAAGGTGCTGCTCGCCCTCGTCGACACGGGCATCACCCGCGAGGACGCGTACGCCATTGTGCAGGAGAACGCCATGGCAACCTGGCACGAGGTACAGGATTGTGTCTCCGGCCCTACCTTTAAGGAGCGTCTCGAGGCTGACCCGCGCTGCACCGTCAGCCAGGAAAAGCTCGACGAGATCTTTGATCCGTGGGACTTCCTCACCCGTATCGACACGGTCTTTGATCGTCTGGAGCAGCTGAGCTTCGAGTAGGTTCGGGCATAACGTTAGCTTTTTAGGGCGCTTTGCTGGTAATGTGTGTTGCCGGCAAAGCGCCTCGTTGCATTTAGGGAAAGACGGGGATAATAGTCGTCTCGAATAACATTCTGAGAGGGGATCGCATGATTTCGTTTGATTACAAGCCTCAGGGCGTGTGTGCTCGCAATATTCACCTTGACCTTTCCGATGACGGCAACAAGGTGATGGGCGTTGAATTTACCGGCGGCTGCGACGGCAATCTCAAGGCTATCTCCAAGCTGGTCGAGGGCGCTCCTGCCGATCGCGTAATCGAGGTTCTCGCCGGTAATACCTGCGGTATGAAAAAGACCTCCTGCGCCGACCAGCTTACACGCGCTATCGAGGCCGCTCGCACCGAGATCGCCTAATGGGTATCGCCGATCACATCAAGAACGGAATATCGCGTCGCGGCTTTGTACTCGGTGGGGCTGCCGCGGGCGCTGCCACGGTGCTTGCCGGATGCTCGAAAAAAACGGGCACCAGCGATGATGCCGCCGGCGAGCCGCAGGTTATCAAGGATGATTCCAAAATCATCTCGATTACGGATGAGTACGAGGCAGTCGACATCGATCTTGAGCCGGCGGCGTCGTGGACGCTGCCTCTGGGTACGCTGCTGTACTACTGCGACGGCGATTACGCCGCGGCAATGATGGCGCCCGCATCGGCACTGCACGCCAACACGCTCGGTGTGCTCAACCTGGGCGATGGCTCGCTTACCACATTAATCGAGGATCCTATCGAGGGCACGGGATATGCATTCTACGATGTCCGTGCCGGCGACGGCGTATTCGCGTGGGTTGAGATGAACTTTGCCAATTCATCGTGGAAGCTCTACGCTCAAAATCTGTCGGGCGCTTCGCTCTCTGGCGACGTGGTTGAGCTCGATCGAGGTGGCAAGGACTACGATCCGCCGCTGTTTACGGCGTTCGGGGCATCAGTCATCTGGTATAAAATGCCTTCGGCAGGCGGCAATAAAACGAGTAGTGATTCGTTTTGCTATCGTCGCTCGCTTGATGAATCCAAGGCCGAGGTAATTTGGAAATCGACGGGCCGCTTTGCATCGGCCCCGCGCGCGAGCGACGGCATTTTGACCATCTCGCCGCGTGTCCGCAACGACGAGGGCGTCTACTACGGCATAACGGCAATCGATCTGACCGACGGCAACAACACCAAACGTGCCCAGCTAGTCCTTCCCTCGTCAGTCTCGCCTTTCGAGGCCGTATATATGGGCGATACCTTCGTGTTTTCTATCGAGGCGGCCTATAGTGGCGTGGGCAGCCTGGGCAATATGGGCACATATATCGGTAATGAGGGAGGGCCGTACCTCTTCCTGTCCCGCGAGCCGCTCGCATGTGCGGCTGGCAAGAAGAATAAATACCTTGTTAAGGTACAGGCGTCGCATTTCCTGATCGACACCTCTGCCAAGACCTATGGCTCGCTGCTGTCGCCCGACCGCGCTTTGGAGTATGGCGATTATCCAGCTACGGCGGGAAAATCGGACTCATTCCTTACGTACGCCACGGTGCGCAACAGCCAGGGTATACCAGAGACGGTCACTGCACGTCTATTCTCTCTTTAAGCTTAGAGGGGTTAAAAAGGCGCCAACAGGGGAATAAACGCGTTGTAATTGTGAGTACCGCCCGCCGAGCTGCCGCGTCATAGCGGCATCCGGCGGGCTCAGGTGCGTTAAAATGGGCTTGTTCTTAGCTAATTGAGACAGGGGGGCCGTGTTATGGCTTCAGATGCAAAAAAGATTCTGCTGGTCGAGGATGAGAAGGCAATCCGTGACGCCGTCGCTGCCTATCTCGAGCGCGAAGGCTACTGGGTTGTGGGCGTCGGCGACGGCCAGTCCGCGATCGAGGAGTTCGAGAAGCATCAGTTCGACCTGGTCGTGCTCGACCTTATGCTCCCCAAGATTCCCGGCGAGCGCGTTTGCCGCACCATTCGCGATACCTCGGATGTCCCCATCATCATGCTGACGGCTAAGGGCGAGATCGAGGACCGTATTATCGGTCTTGAGCTCGGCGCCGACGACTATCTGATTAAGCCGTTCTCGCCGCGCGAGCTCGTCGCCCGCGTTCGCGCTCTGTTCCGCCGTGCCCATCAGGCCGACGAGCCCACCGTCGAGGTACTCGACTTCGGCGATCTGGTCATCGATATCTCGGGCCACAAGATCTTGGTCGAGGGCAAGGAAGTCGATCTGACGGCTTCCGAGTTCAAACTGCTCACCACGCTTGCCCGCCATCCCGGCCGTGTGTATAACCGCATGGAGCTGGTCGAGAAAGTGCTCGGGTATGACTTTGAGGGCTATGAGCGCACCATCGATAGCCACGTGAAGAATCTTCGCGCCAAGCTGGGCGATGATCCCAAGAAGCCCAAGTGGCTCTACACCGTCCATGGTGTCGGCTATCGCTTCGAGGCTCCGGCCAAGACCGATAAGTCGGACGAGAAATAGGGAAATCACATATGACACCTGCGCGCTTTGAAATCGGACAAAAGCACAAGCAGGAGAGCGAGGCGGGTTCCAAGGCTAGTTGGAACACGCCTCGTTCCGATTCACGGCCAACGATGAGCTATCCCTCGCGCATGGCACTTGCTTTTGCTCTGACATCGCTCATGACAGTATTGGTGCTGGTGGGCGTTGTCTCTGTTGTGTGGGGCACGGTCTTTTCGGATTACACACGCTCCAATATCGTCGAAATCGCAAATTCCGCTGCCGAGAAGTTGGCGACCTCATATGAGGAAAACGGCTCTTGGACCGCGGGAGAACTGCGCACGGTCGCAACGTCGAGTTTGGTTTCCGACGATCTGGGCATGCAGGTCGTCAATAAAAAGGGCGTGATCGTTTATGACGATTCCTGGCCCTCGGCAAGCGCCACCGCCGATGTACGCGAAAACCAGGCTACGACCGACGACACGAGCGGCAAGAGGGCATCGCATAGCCCGGTCTCGTCTGCTCCAACCGACTCCGATAGCGTTGCTAACGTCGAGATTGTAACGTCTTCCGGCGAGCATGTCGGACAGGTAAAGCTGTGGGCCATCGGCTCCGACGCTCTGCTCACCAAGGCGGACTCTGCGTTTAGGGAGAAGACCTTTAACGCCATGGCCCTCGCCGCGGTTGTTGCAATCTGCATTTCGGTCGTTATCGGATCGCTCGTGTCGCGCATGCTCACCAAGCCGATTCATCGCATCACCAGTACCGCAAAGCAAATCCGTGACGGCGACCTGTCGGCTCGCACGGGACTGCGCGGTGATGACGAGATCGATCAGCTGGGTGAGACCTTCGATGAGATGGCCACTTCGCTCGAGAAGGATATGAAACACGAGAAGCGCCTGACCTCAGACGTTGCACACGAGCTTCGCACGCCGCTTATGGCCATGCTCGCAACGGTCGAGGCCATGCAGGATGGCGTGTATCCCACCGACGATGAGCATTTGGAGACCGTTGCTTCCGAGACGCGTCGCCTGGCTCGTCTGGTGCAGCAGATGCTCGACCTATCGCGTATGGAAAACAGCACGGCTCCGCTCAATCTAGAACCGGTGGACATGGTTCCGTTCGTGCGATCGATTGTGAATGGCCAGGAGCGCCTGTTTGCCGACCGTGACCTGCGTTTGCGCTTTGCAGATGAGACGCAGGGCCACGATGACGTTGTCGAGGCAGATCCCGACATGATCACGCAATGTGTTATCAACCTCATGAGCAACGCCATGCGCTACACCCCCGAGGGCGGTTGGGTCGTGGTGTCGGTGCTCAGTGACCGCAGGCACGTCAGCATTGCCGTTTCTGATACCGGCATCGGTATTGCCAAGGACGATCTGTCGCGCATTTTCGGGCGGTTTTGGCGCGCCGATGCCAGCCGCGCCCGCGAAGCTGGCGGCCTGGGCGTCGGCCTCGCCGTGACCAAGCAGATTGTCGAGCGTCACCATGGCTACATATCCGTGGAGTCGGAGCTTGGAAAGGGTACGACTTTTACAATTCATCTGCCCCGCGAGCACACGGCAGACGCGGCATCTACTACAATGGAGCACTAGCTTTTCGCTATTCGGTGAAGGAGGGGCCGCGTCCCTGCCGCTCCGAGTTTGCGAAAACATGCGGGAAAGAACCCGCATTTCTGTCGTATTTAGGTAAGGAGTGACTCACGTGACAACGATGGAGCGTCGTCCGGATTCCCGTGGCAAGGTTCGTGATATTTACGATGCCGGTGAAAACCTGCTGATGGTCGCCACCGACCGCATTTCTGCGTTCGACTTCATTCTTCCCGACGAGATTCCGTTTAAGGGAGAGGTGCTCAATCGCATCTCGGCATTCTGGTTCGATAAGTATGCCGACATCGTCCCCAACCATCTCGTTTCCATCGACCCGGCGGATTTCCCCGAGGAGTTTGCTGAGTATCGTGACTACCTCGCTGGCCGCGCCATGCTGGTTAAGAAGGCCCAGACGATTCCTATCGAGTGCATCGTCCGCGGCTATCTGACCGGTTCGGGCAAGAAGACCTACGACGAGAACGGCACCGTCTGCGGCATCCAGCTGCCTGAGGGCCTGACCGAGGCTTCCAAGCTTCCCGAGCCGTTGTTCACGCCGTCCACGAAGGCCGAGATCGGTGACCACGACGAGAACATCTCGTTCGAGCGTTGCTGCGAGATCGTGGGCGAGGACATCGCCACGCAGATTCGTGACCTTTCCCTCAAGATCTACAAGGCCGCTGCCGAGTACGCCGCGACCCGTGGCATCATCATTGCCGACACCAAGTTCGAGTTTGGTGTTATTGATGGCAAGGTCACGCTGATCGACGAGTGCCTCACGCCCGACTCCAGCCGTTTCTGGCCTGCTGCCAGCTACGAGGAGGGCAAGATCCAGCCTAGCTACGACAAGCAATTCGTCCGCAATTGGCTCAAGGCCAACTGGGATATGACGGGGGAGACCCC
Organism: Collinsella aerofaciens; assembly: GCA_047014445.1. Taxonomy (GTDB): domain Bacteria; phylum Actinomycetota; class Coriobacteriia; order Coriobacteriales; family Coriobacteriaceae; genus Collinsella; species Collinsella aerofaciens_BX. The sequence continues at coordinate 44,471 of JBKXPS010000003.1, forward strand.
GCACCTGCCCGCCGAGGTCATCGATGGCACGTCCGAGCGCTATCGCGAGGCCTTCCAGATCATCACCGGCTCCCAGTTCACAAGCATGAAGGAGAACGCATAAGTGAGTACCCGTAGCGCCACGAACAAGCGCACGCAATCCCACGAAGTTACCGGGGTTGCGCGCAAGTCTGCCGCATCTGCTAAGCCCGCCCGCCAAGCAGCGAGCTCCGTTCGCATCGTGCCGGCTTCGTCTAAGGCACGCCGCAAAGAGCTCGAGAAGGGCGAGAACCTCGAGGGCCTCTCTAAAGAGGAGAAGCGCGCCCGCAAGGCCAAGCAGCGCGCCAAGGAGGACCGCATCTATACGGTGTCGAATATCCTCCTCAAGCAGGACGAGGACTACACCAAGCGCCGTCGCATCTGGTGGATTGTGCTCGCCATTGGCATGGTGCTCGTCGTGGCAATTTGGGCCTCGCTGTACTTCGCTCCCGCTGGCATGGTGTCCAGCCCTGTCCAGATGGTCGGCATCGTTTTGTCCTATGTCATCATCCTGGGTGACTTTATCTACGACTTCGCTCGTATTCGTCCCTTGCGCAACATGTACCGCGCGCAGGCCGAGGGCATGTCCGAGAACAAGCTCAACGCTCTTATTGAGCGCGCGGCTGCCGAGGAGGACCAGAAGGACTCCAAGAAGAAGTAGCGTTTGCATACATACTTATCGCTAAGATATAAGGCGCGTCGTTTTTGCGGCGCGCCTTTTTACTGTTCTATAGATAGATGGAGTGGCACATGATTCGAGCTGCCCTGACGGTCGAAGAGGCTCTGGAGGGCATGAAGGCCCTGGAGCCCAAGATTAAAAACTACGCGCGCCTGGTCGTCCGCAAGGGCGTAAACGTCAAGCCCGGCCAGGAGGTCGTCGTTCAGTCTCCGGTCGAGTGCGCGCCGTTTGCGCGCGTGGTGGTCGCGGAGGCCTATGCTGCCGCCGCCGGCCACGTGACGGTCATTTGGGCCGATGATGCCGTGACGAGGCTCACGTACGAGCATGTCGAGAAAAGCTATTTTGAGCAGACACCCGAGTGGAAGCGCATGCAGCTGGATTCCTTGGCCCAGGATGGTGCCTGCTTTGTCTTTATCGAAGGTGCGGATCCTGCGGCCCTCAAGGGCATCGATCCAGCCAAGCCGGCCGCGGCATCAAAGGCGAGGAATACGCAGTGCAAAGTTTTCCGCCGTGGACTGGATTACAACATCAATCCGTGGTGCATCGCCGGCGCTCCGGTCGTGGCTTGGGCGCACGAGGTGTTCCCAGGAGACGCCGATGAGGTTGCAATCTATAAACTATGGAATGCGATTCTGCACACCGCGCGCGCCGATGGCCAGGACCCGGAGAGCGACTGGGAACTCCATGACGCCGCATTCGAAAAGAACCTGCGTTTCCTGAACGACAATCGTTTCGACTACTTGCATTACACCGCGGCAAATGGAACCGATCTGACGATTGGCATGACGAAGGGTCACGAGTGGGCCGGCGGCAAGGGCAAGACGCCCGATGGACACCCCTTCTTCCCCAACATTCCCACCGAGGAAGTCTTCACCTCGCCCGATCGCATGCGCGCCGACGGTATCGTGTACTCGGCCATGCCGCTCATCCACCACGGCAATAAAGTCGAAGATTTTTGGATTAAGTTCGAGGGCGGCCGCGTGGTGGACTACGACGCCCGCGTGGGCAAGGCAACGCTTGCGAGCATTATTGACACCGATGAAGGTGCCGCTCATCTGGGCGAGGTCGCGCTCATTTCCAAGAACACTCCGATCCGCGAAAGCGGCGTTCTGTTCTATGACACGCTCTATGACGAGAACGCTAGCTGCCATCTCGCGCTAGGTGTCGGTTTCCCCGAATGCATCGAGGGTGGGTATGACATGTCCAAGGAGGAGCTCCTGGAGCATGGCGTTAACGTCTCGAGCACGCACGTCGATTTTATGATCGGCACGGACGACATCGATATTACGGGCATTACGCCTGATGGACGTGAAGTTGTGATTTTCCAGAACGGCCAATGGAGTTGGGAATAGTCCCAGACCGTGGTACAATGCCACCCGCGGGCCGTTAGCTCAGCTGGCAGAGCAGGGGACTTTTAATCCCAAGGTCCAGGGTTCGAACCCCTGACGGCCCACCATAGTTTGCGCAGGTCAGAGACGGTGTTGTCTCTGACCTTTTTCTTTATGTACCCAACGAGTACCCAAAACGGTACCCCTCAAATCACGTGGATTCCATAATTCTGGTCTGTCCGTAGAGGGCGTTAACGTCCGGATGGTCGGACGGATAGATCGTTGCCGATGCGTTCGTCCATCCGTCTGTGGGGGCCGAGGACGGTCCGAGTGGATGCGAGCGTTCTGCGCGCTTTCGATAGCCGTAGGGGCTCCTTGGGTAGCCCCAGGCTGTCGAAAGGGAGTTGAACGCGAGCCTTGAGCGCGGGTATGCCGGTGTGGCGTAGTGAGCGGTCGTTGATGCACCGAAGCCCTATATCTATTACTTACTTATTTATATTTAAATGGAATGTAACTTGACGTTACACCTGCGGCGCTTCTACCTGCGGTTCGGGACGCTTGAATGTCCCCTTTTGAAGGGTGGGTTAAATGTAACCTCAAGTTACACATGTGTAACCTCACGTTACACTTAAACCCACCCTTTTGAACACTGAAAAGCCGTCCCGCAATAGATGCGGGACGGCTGCCTAGTCGCTCCATCCCATGGACTTGGCGGCATCGAGGATGGCTGCATATCGGAGTTGCAGTATGCCGTCAACCGAGTCGATGAGATGCCTTGATTTCAACGCCTTTCGCGCTTTGCAGACGCTCGGCCGCGCCGCGTTAAAGAATTCGGCCAGTTCGATGTCGGTTTTCTTCAATCCGCAAACCTTATAGCCCTTGCATGAGCCGATGCGCTCGTATCGTCGTATTTCTAATAGCAACTGAAGTTCAAGCTTGCCCCTCGCGGCGAGATATAGCCATCGATCACTTTTGTCGTCACATAGCCGCGATTTGGCGGCTTCCTCGGTTTCCGTTGCAGCAGCGCAGATTTGTGGCGGTTCAACGCCGCTGAGCTGTGCGAACCGTTCACGTGATATAGTATTCTCAATGCTAATCGCATCCTGAGTGATGCTTGGTGCCGTTGGAAGTGATGATTCCAGCGGCACTTCTTTTTTCGGAGGATCATCCGTCACTGTTATCTCCTCCGTTTCTTCTTAGGCCGCCCGCCACGGGTGCCACCGACAATCATCTTTCCATGCCTAATCATCGCGTCATCGACAGCGGGCAGGTAGAGCCATTCGTCCTCGGTTGAGGTCGCGAGTCCCGCTGCGATCAGTGCGTTGACATGCTCGGCTGCGACAGTCGATTGACCGTGCGTCCCATAAAGTTGCTTGGCCAGCATCGCGTAATCGAGTTTCAGCGCGTGTCCCCTAGCCGTTGATGCGAGCGAACACAGTGCGAGCCAGACACCCATATCGGCGTATGCACGGCTGCCGCGAGCAGTATGCAAGCGCCTGAATTCGTTTGCGGTCGTTATTGGCAGGTTAATGCGCATGAGCGGTAGCTGCACATTCCATGCGGCCTTGATGGCCTCATCATCACTAATTGTGCGCCCCATTAGGCCGCGCCCTTATCGCGCAGCCCGCAGACCGCGAGCAGGTCATCACGGTTGAGCTTCCACCGGCGCCCGATTTGAACGCCACGGATCTCACCGCGTTCGACCATTCTCAAAAGGTGCTTGGCACTAATGCCGATTGCCGCTTCGGCCGTTGTGGGTGTGATGAGCAGCGGTAACGTGTCATACTCGCCGAGGCGGAACCGTTCCAAAATGGCCTCCTCTGATTTATGCATAGTTGACTCCTTTCTAGGCCTATGGCCCGATAAAGACTGTGCGGCTTATGCCGCTATAACAAGGCTATGGCGGCTTTTGGCTCCGTGCGAACCGATTTGGTGCCAAGGGGTGACAATCGGTGATAATTTCGGGCGGCAGGGTATTCTGTTCCGTCTAATCGCGCCTTTGAGAACGGGGGTTTCGCCCCGCAGGGCGCCGGGTTTTAGGGCAGAGCCCTAACAAGCGCCGAACCGTAGGTTTCGGCGCGTACGCGGACGGGCAAAACGCAGTTTTGTACGGCAGCGTACGACTCTTGCGTATTTCGAAAAACTACCCTTACGGCCATTTCGCCCGACTTCGTATGTCCCGCTCAAAACGGTGGGTTTCCGTGCTCGGGCCCGCCTTTCGCCTTCGCCGAAAGGCGGGCCTTATGAGGGATTGTCTAGGTATGCTTTTTCAAGGTTGGCAAGCATCCATCCCATGACCTTGTCCTCATCCAGTTCGAGATAGATTCGACAACCTTCTTCGTCCCTGTTGCGATAGGGCTTCGAACGCCTGACAACATAGCCTGCCCTTTCCAACTGGTCCGCCAAGCAGCTGGCCTTAGCGGTTTCGCCGCTTATCCTGAATTCGAGCATGGTTCACCTCCGTTTCATTGTCCCGATAGTCCGAATAGTCTTAAAAGAAAACAGCTGTCTAGCTGGTCTTTTGTCTGAATTAGAGCCGATTTGCGGCTCTGAAAAAAGCGGTCGGAGCCCGATGGGCGGCCGCTGTATTTACGGGCCGAAAATCGGTATCTGAGGACCGCAGGGGCCTATTCACCGCTCGCCCGCAGTTCCAGGATTTCAACCGTGGGCGGTGTCGCCGTCATCGTTGCCGCCACTGCATCCATTGCCGTTCGCTTCGCCTGGGCGTTTACGCCCGTGTAGATGTTCAGCGTCATTGCGGCGTTGGCATGACCCAGGAGCGAGGAGACGGACTTGATGTCCGTCCCCGCGAGGATCGCTGCGGTAGCGAACGTGTGGCGCAGGTCGTGGAACTTGGGCGGCTCGCCCTCCGAGCCCACCAGCCCCAGCTGTCGAACCGTGACGGCCCAGTGACGCGACAGGCGCTCAGGGGCCATGAACTCTCCGTCAGGACCGCCCAACACGAACATCGACTGCTCGAACGGCACGCCCGCCTTAAAGCACTCGGCTCGCGCGGCGGTCAGGCGGCGAGTAAGGATCCCCGCGACTTCATCGGGCATGGGAATGCTCCTGCGACTTCCGCCGTTCTTGGGTTCCTTCTCGTAATGCCCGTTTTCTCCAAACCCGATGGAAGCTTTGACGTGCAGCAGCTTTTGTCCGAAATCAACGTTGCGCCACCTGAGCGCAAGCAGCTCGCCACGCCGCATACCCGTGAGCAGTGCGAGGTAGATGCCAACGTTTTCGGGACAATCTCGGGCGATTGAGAGGAACGTGAGCAGCCGTCCTCGCTCTCGTTCGTCCAGTGCGTTGGGCTCACGGTGACGGGCTTTAGGCACGCGCACGCAGTCCACGGGGGAGTAGTCGATCACGCGGAGCCTGCCGACAGCATCGCGGTATGCGGCCTTGAGCAGCGTCACACTCTTGCGAATGGTGGATGGCTTGTAGCCCTCTTCAACGGCCCAGTTAATCCAGTTCTGAGCTGCGGTTACGTCTAACGAGTCGAATTCGATGCCGCCGATTCTGCGCTCAACAAGTCGCGCGGCACCGCGGTAGTCGTAGACGGTCGAGGACTCAATTGAGCCGGATGCACTGAGCATGTCGATATAGCCGTCTAGCAGGTCTTTTACGGTCTTATGTGCCATGCTGCCGAGCTTGAGCTTCTTCTGCGCAAGATCCTCCATCTCCTCGCGCCATTCCTTCAGCTCGGCCTGAGCTGCACGTTTCGATTTGGCGGCCATGACCTTGCTGACCTGCCCGTATGTCCCGTCCTGCTTCTTAAACTTCAGGCGTCCGCGCCATCTGCCGTTGCGGTATGGAAGGAGACAGGACGAGGTGTAGTAGCGCTTTGGCTTCATCGATACCCCATAATCGCGGTGCGTACCCGCTGCGTACCGCGCGGAGTACCCGTGTTGAATAAACCCGCTCAGGCTGTGCAGTCCGTCTAGTCGAACGAAACCGCAGGTCAGAGTGGGTGTACGGTATCACTGTCCAAGCGTTAAATCAAACGAGGTGCGGCTTTTAATCCCAAGGTCCAGGGTTCGAACCCCTGACGGCCCACCCAAAGATTGTTGAGACGGTCAACTTCGGTTGGCCGTCTTTTTTGTCGCCCTTTCATGGGTTCGAACCCGTATCTATCTATATATAAGAACGCTTGGCGAACAAAACCCGCCTTTTACCGATGGGAAACAAATAGCTGATGCCTTTGGAGTAAAGTAGCGCTCCAGAGATGACCGATGTCTCAATACTCGTAAAACAGCTGGTCATCGCCAATATCAGAAGCCAATGCTTCAGTTTTAACCTCAGTGACGCGACTGAGGGATCTATTCATTTGTGAACAAAATATGGAGTGCGCGATTCCCGCCCACGGCGCCCCTCCGGTCTGGCAATATATCTCCTTGCCGCGCGGC
>JBKXPS010000003.1:55040-100552 GCA_047014445.1 Collinsella aerofaciens
GTAAACGGCGGCCGTAACTATAACGGTCCTAAGGTAGCGAAATTCCTTGTCGGGTAAGTTCCGACCTGCACGAAAGGCGCAACGACTTGGGCGCTGTCTCGACCATGGACCCGGTGAAATTGCACTGGTCGTGAAGATGCGACTTACCCGCGGAAGGACGGAAAGACCCCGTGAACCTTCACTGCAGCTTGGCATTGGCCGCTGGTCCCGCGTGTAGAGGATAGGCAGGAGGCATCGATCCGGAGGCGCCAGCCCCCGGGGAGCCGCCCTTGGAATACTGCCCTCGCGCGACCGGCGTCCTAACCCGAGGCCGTCAACCGGCTCGGGGACCGTGCCAGGCGGGCAGTTTGACTGGGGCGGTCGCCTCCTAAAGGGTAACGGAGGCGCGCGAAGGTCCGCTCGGGACGGTCGGCAACCGTCCTTTTGAATGCAAGAGTACAAGCGGGCTTGACTGCGAGGCCCACAAGCCGAGCAGGTGCGAAAGCAGGCTCTAGTGATCCGGCGGCCCCGAGTGGGTGGGCCGTCGCTCAACGGATAAAAGGTACTCCGGGGATAACAGGCTGATCTTGCCCAAGAGTCCACATCGACGGCAAGGTTTGGCACCTCGATGTCGGCTCATCGCATCCTGGGGCTGGAGCAGGTCCCAAGGGTACGGCTGTTCGCCGTTTAAAGCGGTACGCGAGCTGGGTTCAGAACGTCGTGAGACAGTTCGGTCCCTATCCTCCGTGGGCGCAGGAGAATCGATGGAGGCTGCCCCCAGTACGAGAGGACCGGGGTGGACGCACCTCCGGTGAACCGGTTGTCGACCAACGGCACGGCCGGGTAGCCGCGTGCGGCGCGGATAACCGCTGAAGGCATCTAAGCGGGAAGCCGTTCCAGGGATTAGTTCTCCTTCCGGTAAGGGCCCAGGTAGACTACCTGGTCGATAGACGGCAGGTGCAAGGACGGCGACGTCCTCAGCCGAGCCGCACTAATCGCCCGAGCTCTTCCGGAACCGCACCTCGCGGCCCGCGGGACTGAGCGCTCAGAAGCGCGGTCCGGGCACGAGGATGCCCCCGAGTCACTCCCCCCTATACGCCATGCGGCCCCCAGGGCACGTGAGACAGACACCGGACACCGAAGATACGGTGGGCGCCGCCCACCGGTCAGCGGCCAGAGCATGGGGGGCACGCCCGGTCCCGTTCCGAACCCGGAAGCTAAGCCCCATCGCGCCGAGAGTACTGCGGGGTCAGCCCGTGGGAGGCCAGGGCGCCGCTGACCGGTGGACGGCACCGAGCCGTACGCTTGAACTGAGAAGGGGGAGGCCTCGCGGCCTCCCCCTTTTTTGCGTTTATGGGGCGTAAATGACTCAATTACACCAGACGATCTTATCGTTTTTGGTATTGAGCCCTTATTTAAAGAAGATAAATCTAATAACAAGGGCAACTGCTATGGCCACAATGATCAAAAGCAGGATTGTCAGTCGATGCTGCTTGCGTCTTTTACTTGACGAAACGAAGATTGATTTTCCCTGTTTTGGCGTTTCGAGATAGCGAGCCGAATGCGTCAAGGTTTGCTTGGGTCGAGAACCTCTTTGTTGATGAGCGGCTGATGCTTTCAGTGGCTCATCACTAGCTGCGCTGTTTTTAGATAATGGTGCGTCTTTTAGATATACAGGGTCTCCCGAGGCGACGCCCATATGTTTACGTCCCGTTTGGGCATCCTCGAGTGTTTGATATCGATTTCTCGTCACATACTCGGGCTCCGGATCATTAATGGGCTCTTGCGAGATGTGGGGGCGATGGAACCGTGGCGGCTGCGTGGAAGTTTCTTCCCCCTGCGTCTGCATAAACATTTTGTTCTGGTTTTGGTCGTCCATGATGCCCTTTAGCTCGTTACCAACAACGTGTACGCGCTCATTGTAAGCCCCTTGTTATTTGTAGCTGCGAACATACTCGTTATTTAAGCTCTGGTTCAAAGAACCTTAACCTTACTAAAACCTGAGTCAATTACACTTAGATATGCTTATAGTACTTGACTCAAAAAACTTTATAGTCAATGTATATATAAGCACTGTGTGGGCATATATATGAGCGTCAAAAGAAGTCCCAGTCACCTAGAAGATGGCTCGGCAGTCCTAAAAGGAGTGGTAAACATGGCAAGCATGGTTCCTTATCGTTCGGTTTTTGGCGTTCGTCCTTCTGCTAGCTCGCTGTTCGATCTGTTTGATGATATGACCGACCTTGCAAACAACTCGATTGCTTCCAAGGCGTTTCCCGTTGACGTTGAGGATAAGGGCGACGGCTATGAGGTCAAGGCTCATCTGACCGGCGTCGCCAAGGACGATATCGATGTCGAGCTTAACGAGGGCCGTCTGTCCATTAGCGTGAATGTCGAGGAAGACGAGGAGAACGAGGGCAAGAACTTCCTGCAGAAGGAGTTCAGCTCGTACAGCGCGACGCGTGGCGTGTATCTAAAGGACGCTTCGAGCGAGGGCCTCTCGGCTAAGTACGCTGACGGCATCCTGACCGTTACGGTCCCCAAGATCGTCGAGAAGAAGAACGTTACGAAGATCTCCATCGACTAACTTCGTTGGTGTTCTGCGCTATTAAAAGACAGCAAAAGGGGCTGGGAAGCGATTCTCGGCCCCTTTTGCTGTCTAGGACAGTCTATTGAATGGTTACTGGCCGATGCTGGCTTGCGGGGCGTATCGAGAGTTTTCGCGATCCTTGGAGAAGGGTTGCGGAGCTGCCGACCTCGTCATCCAGGGTTGCGGTCAGAGCTTTGGCATAGCTTTTGACGGTAAGGCTCGGACGATTGTTATCTTGGCTGATATGCATGGCAATGAGCTGTTCGGTGCGTTCGGTAACAAGTTCGCGCGCGGCTTCGGCGGCTTGGCCATTGGAGAGGTGTCCCCTTGCAGACAGGATGCGCTCCTGAAGAAAGCGGGGATATTCTCCCTCGCGCAGCATGGTCACATCGTGGTTGCTTTCGAGTGCGAGGACTCGACAATCTTCGAGGGTGTTCATGGCTTGGCTCGATAGCTCTCCGGTGTCGGTGGCAAAACCGATGGAATCATCGAGGGTGTCGAATCGATAGCCGACTGGATTGATGACATCGTGTGACGTTGAGTAGGTTTGCACGTGGATGCCGGCAATGGATAGGGTGTCACCGGGATCGAATTCCTCGACAGGCAGATGCGAAAGATTTTCTTTGCTCGAAAGAGTGCCCCTGCTGGCAAAGAGGGGGCCGTGCCAGTGCTTGCACCAGACATCGAGGCCCTTGATGTGATCGCTATGCTCATGAGTAATGAGAAGAGCCGAGACGTTGTCTGCCGAGAGCCCCAGTTCTGCCATGCGCTTTAATGTCTCGCGGCGAGACAGTCCGTCATCGACCATAATGAGCCCCTGCGGGCCCTCGATGAGTGCGCAGTTGCCTTTAGAGCCACTGCCGAGGATATGAAGGTGCAGGCAAGACATAAGATTCCAAAGGATACAATGGGTGCGGACGAATAAAGGAGGAAGCGAATGCCAACGGTATCACAGCATTACGGACACCATGCCGTGCCTGGGGCAGTCGATGAGACCCGGACGAGGCAGCAGGCAGCTCCTGTCGTGCTCATGGTATCAGGCGGCGCGGACTCGACGGCACTGCTTCTTATGGCGTGCACATCAAAGCTGGATATCCAAGACGGACGCGGTGTTGCCCCCATTGCTCGCGAGCGCCTGCATGTGCTGCATGTAAACCATCATCTGCGCGGCAAGGCGTCCGATGGCGACGAGGCCTTTGTGCGTGAGCTCTGCGCGCAATATGGTTTACCGCTGTGTGTGGAGCACGCTTATTTTGATGGGGAGTCGGGCAATATTGAGGCCGCGGCCCGCGAGGTGCGCTATGCCGCGGCGCGGAGGTATGTTCGCGAACTCTGCGCCCAGACGGGGGCACCGCGAACGGCGGCTCGTATCTGCACCGCGCACACGTCTTCGGATCGCGCGGAAACGTTTTTGATGAACGCGATTAAGGGCTCGGGGCCCGCTGGTCTATCGAGCATTCCTCGCCGGAGGAATATCGTGGTGCGTCCCTTGCTCGACCTAACTCATGGCGAGCTCGTGGGCTATCTACAGGTACATGGTCAGCCGTGGCGTGAAGACGAGAGCAATGAGGATATCTCGTATCTGCGAAACTACGTGCGCCATCGGGTAATGCCAGTGGTGGCACAGCGTAATGCGAGCGTGTGCAAGACGATTGGCGCCGCCTGTGAGATCTTGGGTGACGAAGATGCGTTTCTATCCCAGCTGTCGGCACAGGCGTTTCGAAGCTGCCTGCGCAAGGAGGCGGCGGGCGCGCTAGTGCTCGATGCCAGACGCCTTGCTGCGGCCGAGGTGGTAATCGCGCGGCGCATCGTGCGACTGGCGATCAAACGCATCGATCCGGGCGCTCGTCCAGAGATGCGACATGTGGAGCGAGTCCTTTCCTGCGTTGCCGAAGGCACAGGCTCGGTCACGCTTCCGGCGGGAATTGACGCGCGCGTCGAGTTTGGCATGCTAGCGTTTAAGGCGCCGGCGGCTCGTGAGGGGCTGGTTGCGGACTGGATTACCATACCCGGTCGTTTGCCGTTGGGCGGGGGGCGCATGCTGGTCGCAGAGCCGATGGCCGTTGAGCCGGGATGCGATATCGTGCGCCGCGCCCGTGAGCTTGCGGCTGCCGGGGAAGTGACAGCTTTGGTAGACGCGGCTGCCCTGGGTTTTGCCGACAGCGATAGTGAGCGGATCCTGGCGGGCTCACGTGGCGAGATCCCTGCAGAGGCGCGATTGGCGCGCCTGTGGGTGGACGGTCCCGCACCGGGAGACGTGATGTGCCCGTTAGGAATGAGTGGCCGAAGCAAGAAGGTATCCGACTTGCTAGGCGAGGCTCGCATTCCCGTTTCCGAGCGCGCCGGCGTGCCCGTGGTGAGGACGGCGCCGGGAGGTGCCGTGGTGTGGGTCGCCGGAGTTCGCGCGGACGAACGTTTTAAATGCACGGCGGCGACGCGTGTGGCTTATCTGCTTCGCGTGGTTGACGCGGATTAGCCCCTCGCACCAGCTGTTCTGTGCGGCGTTGACGGTATTCCCGCGCTGATGGTGCGCGGGCTGGAAAATATACCCCGTGCGCTGCTAGAATGTGTAGTTCGCGTCCATACGGCGGTGTGTGGGCGATTAAGCACAAGAAAGGGTTGTCATGGCTTCTCAACATCCGGATATCGAGAAGGTTCTGTTTACGCAGGAGGATATCGACGGCATCGTTTCTCGCCTGGGCGAGGAGATCACTCGCGACTACGCGGGTAAGGATCTGGTGCTGATCGCGGTTCTGCGCGGTGCCGTTGTCTTTATGGGCGACCTGATGCGCAAGATTGAGCTACCGACCAACATCGATTTCATGGCTGTTTCGAGCTATGGCGACGGTGTGAAGTCCTCGGGTATCGTGCGTATCATTAAGGACCTGGATATCGACATCCGCGGTCGCGACGTGCTGATCGTCGAGGACATTCTGGACTCGGGCCTGACGCTCAAGTATCTGATGAAGAACCTCGAGAGCCGCAAGCCCGCTTCTCTGGAGGTCGCCGCCTTCCTGTGGAAGGACGTTGAGGACCGCGTCTCGGCCATCACGCCCAAGTATGTTGGAACCCATTGCCCCGATGCCTTTGTGGTGGGCTACGGCCTCGACTATGCCGAGCGCTATCGTAACCTTCCGTATCTGGGCATTTTGAAACCGGAGGTTTATTCGTAAGATGCCCGACGACCATAACGATAACAATTCCCAGACTCCCCGGGAGCCTAAGATCCCGGGGATGCCCGGAGGCAAGAAGCCCACGCGTACGGGCTGGCTGTATTTTATTTTGGCTTGCGCGCTTCTGGGCTACGCCTTCTTTAACATGGGCTCCGGCTTTGCCAATTCCAGCAATACCGTTAAGCTCGCGACGAGCGAGATGGTGAGCGCCATCAAGCAGGATCGCGTCGAAGATCTGACCTATACGGTTCAAGACGGAAGCGTGACGGGTCATTACTGGAAGACGAAGAAGGACAAGGGCGATACGAGCGAGCTCAAGAGCTTCTCCTCGACCTATGTCGGCTCCGATTCGCTTGCCGAGCTCATGGCGGAGTACCCCGATACCAAGTACATCGTCAACACCAACGATCCCGATTTTTGGGGCGACTTGGCGATGAGTGTGCTTCCGACGATCGCCCTTATCGCCATCATGTTCTACTTTATGCGCCAGATGATGGGCGCCAACAACAGGAACATGCAGTTTGGCAAGACCAACGCCAAGACCAACGAGGCCACACGCCCCAAGGTCAAGTTTGAAGACGTTGCCGGCGTGGACGAGGCAGTCGAGGAGCTCGAGGAGATCCGTGACTTTTTGAGCGATCCGGATCGCTATCGCAAGCTGGGCGCCAAGATCCCGCGTGGCGTGTTGCTGGTTGGCCCTCCGGGCACCGGTAAAACGCTGCTGGCCAAGGCCGTTGCCGGCGAGGCGGGCGTGCCGTTCTTTAGCATCTCGGGTTCCGACTTTGTCGAGATGTTCGTAGGTGTCGGCGCCAGCCGTGTGCGTGACCTCTTTAAGGAGGCCAAGTCCCAGGCCCCGTCGATCATCTTCATCGATGAGATCGATGTCGTGGGACGTCAGCGCGGAGCTGGCTTGGGCGGCGGTCACGACGAGCGCGAGCAGACGCTCAACCAGCTGCTGGTCGAGATGGACGGCTTTGAGGAAAGCGAGTCGGTCATCCTGATCGCTGCGACCAACCGTCCTGACATCCTGGATCCGGCATTGCTGCGTCCCGGCCGTTTTGACCGTCAGGTTACGGTCGACCGTCCGGATGTGAAGGGCCGCGAGCAGATCTTGCGCGTGCATGCCGAGAACAAGCCGATGGACGAGGACGTTAAGTTTGAGAAGCTCGCCCAGATGACCGTTGGCTTTACTGGTGCCGATTTGGCGAACCTGCTCAACGAGTCTGCGCTGCTGGCCGCTCGCCGTCATCGTTCCGTGATCTCGATGGACGAGGTCGAGGAGTCGATGGAGCGCGTGATTGCCGGACCGCAACGCAAGGGTCGCGTGATGACCGAGGCCGAGCGCACCACGATTGCCTACCACGAGAGCGGTCATGCCCTGGTGGGCCACATCCTGGAGCACTCCGATCCGGTCCACAAGATCTCGATCGTCAGCCGCGGCCAGGCGCTGGGCTACACGCTGCAGCTTCCGCAGGAGGACCACTTCCTCAAGACCAAGAACGAGATGCTCGACGAGCTCGCCGTGTTCTTGGGCGGTCGCGTTGCCGAGGAGCTCATGTGCGATGATATTACGTCGGGCGCGAGCAACGATCTGGAGCGCGCAACCAAGATGGCGCGCGAGATGGTCACGCGCCTGGGCATGAGCGAGGAGCTGGGCACGCAAGTGTTTGGCGAGGCGCAACATCAGGTGTTCCTTGGTCGCGATTACGCCGATCACCAGGATTACTCCGAGGAGACGGCGCGCCGCATCGATATCGAGGTTCAGCGCATTATGCGTGAGGCCCATCGTCGTGCGGTCGAGATTCTGGACGCCCGTCGCGATCAGCTTGATCTGATGGCGAAGGTGCTGCTTGAGCGCGAGACCGTCGAGGGCGACGCCGTGAACGCCCTGCTCGACAACGAGTGGAATGCCTACCTTGAGCGCGAGGGCGATATCCTGGCGGCCAAGGAGGAGCGCAATGCCAAGGCGGCCGGCATGCCGACCAAGAAGCGCGCGCCTCGTATGAGCGAGGAGGAGCTGGCGGCTGATGCCGCGGCCTTTGCGCAGGCGGCCATGCAGGAAGATACCGAAGCCGCATCCGATGACGCCGGCGATGACTGTGCCGTCAACGCTGATACCGACACCGACAAATAGTCCTTCTAACAAAAGCCTCCGCCGGGAAACCTGCGGAGGCTTTTTCTTTTGAGCGATATGGGGCTGTCTGTTGATTGGGGACAGACTTAAATGAGCGTTTTCACGCATTTAAGTCTGTCCCCAATCAACATTGCTGCGGCACTGTGCTCGGCTAAAGCGTACAATAGCGCCTATGTGAAAGGGGAACAGATGATCAACGAAACTATGTATGCTCGCGGTGCGGAAAGCTCCATCATCCGCGAGATTTTTAGCTATGGCCTTGAGCGCAAGGCGCAGATTGGTGCGGAAAATGTATTCGATTTTTCGCTGGGTAACCCGAGCGTTCCGGCGCCCGCTGCCGTGGCGGAGTCCATTAAGAAGGCCTTGGAGCTGCCGAGTGACCAGCTGCACGGATACACGCCCGCACCGGGCCTGCCGCAGTGCCGTACCGCCGTGGCTGAGTCGCTCAACCGCCGCTTTGGTACGAGTTATGAGGGCAAGGATGTCTTTATGACCGTGGGCGCCGCGGCTTCGCTCACCTGCACGCTCAACGCCGTTACGAACCCGGGCGATGAGGTTATCGTCATTGCACCGTACTTCCCGGAGTATCGCGTGTGGATTGAGAAAGCCGGCTGTACGTGTGTTGAGGCGCTCGCCAATGAAGATACGTTCCAGCTGAGTGTGGACAACGTGCTCAAGGCGATTACCGATAAGACGACTGCCGTCATCATCGACTCGCCGAATAACCCGACCGGCGCCGTGTATACGCGCGACACGCTGACGCGACTGGCCAATGTTCTGCGCGAGGCCAACGCTCAGCGCGATCCCGAGAATCCGATTATGCTCATCTCGGATGAGCCGTACCGCGAGATCGTGTACGGTGCCGAGGTGCCTTGGGTGCCCTCGATCTACGAGCACACCATCGTGTGCTACTCGTATTCCAAGTCGCTGTCGCTGCCGGGTGAGCGCGTGGGGTGGATCTTGGTTCCCAACACCAATCCGCAGGCTGCCCGTCTGATGCCGGCTGTTGCGGGCGCTGCCCGTACGCTGGGTTTTGTATGCGCACCGGCACTCTTCCAGCGCGTAATCATCGATTGCATCGATGAGCCGAGCGATGTCGAGGCCTATGCGCGCAACCGCACCGCGCTTACCGACGCACTAGCGGAGTATGGCTACACCTATGTTGAGCCGGATGGCGCGTTCTACCTATGGGTGAAAGCGTTGGAGCCCGATGCGAATGCGTTCTGTGAGCGCGCAAAGAAGTATGAGTTGCTTGCGGTTCCCTCGGACAGCTTTGGTATGCCGGGTTGGTTCCGCCTGGGCTATTGCGTGAGCTACGAAACGATTGTCAATTCGCTACCCGCTTGGAAACAGTTGGCGGACGAGTATCGTTAAAAGTAAAGCGCTCTGCCTACAATGTTTTACGTGAAACGGGGTTTGGTGTTAAGCCGGACCCCGTTGTCATGGACGTTGTGTCTTTGGGATGGAGTGGTTTTACGACTATCGAAGGCTATGCGTACAATGAATATAAGCGACGGCCGTGCCAGATAAGGAGACCTGATGCCCTACCTGCTTTCTTGTGACATTCATACCCATACGATGTTCTCTGCGCATGCATATTCGACCATTGAGGAGAATGTGTACTGGGCGGCAGAGCGTGGTCTGCAGGTGCTCGGATCTGCCGACCATTTGAGCTCTATGGTTACGGCTTGCCCCAATGACCTGCGCAGTTACCAGTTCTTTGTCAACCAGGATATCTGGCCGCGCATTTGGAGCGGCGTGCTGGTGCTGCGTGGTGCCGAGGCCGATATCGTTTCGCTGGACGGAAGCCTGTTTGGCGAGGACACTCTTGTCACGCTCGATATTGCCGGCGATTCGTACAGCCGTCAGCATTCGCTGTTCGATTTGGTTACGCGTAATTTGGATTATTTGGTTGCAAGCGTGCATAATCCGCAGATTGCCGAGGGCGCGACGCTGGCCCAGACGACCGAGATGTATATCAATGCCCTGGAGCACCCCAAGGTGTTCATGCTGGGTCACACGGGGCGTTCGGGCGTGCCGTTCGATATCGACGAGGTGCTGTTGGCAGCTAAGGCCAAGCACAAGATTATTGAGATCAACAACCATAGTCTTGAACACGGTGTCGACACTGAGCATTGGGCCGTATGCCGCAAGATCGCCGAGCGCTGCGCCGAGCTGGGCGTGGGCATTGGCGTTTCGACCGATGCGCACATTGGCATGGCAATTGGTAAGCTCGATTACGCTCGCAAGATGCTCGACGAGATTCACTTCCCGTTGGATCTGATCGTGACGCGCGATCGCGAGACGCTGCTGCGCGAGATGGCGGCAGCCGGCGTGTGCGACCTGTGCAAGGGGATGTAGCGGAATTTATAAACCAAGCGAAGGGGGCGGTCCAGGCGGGCCGCCCCCTTTCCCGTGCCGGAGAATTAGCGGCGCTCGAGGACCGCGACGGTCTCGGTGTGGTCGGTATGAGGGAACATGTCGACCGGCGTGATCTTGAGCAGGCGATAGCCACCGTCGAGGAGCTGGTGTAGGTCGCGCTCTTGGGTCACGGGATTGCAGCTGATATAGGTGATGCGGCGCGGCTTAAGTGCGCAGGCGGCCTCAAGAAACTCGGGCGTTGAGCCGGCGCGCGGCGGGTCGATGGAGAGGACGTCGACGCGCTCGTTGTTATCGGCGGCATCTAGGATGTAGTCGGTGGCATCGTCGGCCATAAACCAAGCGCTGCGGGTGAGGCCGTTGAGCTCGGCATTGCGACGTGCGTCGGCAATGCCCGCCGGGTTGCGCTCCACGCCGAGCAGCATAATGCCGACACCTCTGTCCTGGGCATCCTTCGCGGCGCACAGACCGATGGTGCCGCTGCCGCAGTACGCGTCCATAAGAATGTCACCCTGCTGCAGGTCCATGCCGTCAATCGCGAGCTGATAGAGCAGCTCGGTCTGCTGCGGATTGGTCTGATAGAACGCGGTAGGGGAGATATCGAATTCGCAACCGAGCAGCTGGTCGCGCATGCACTCGGCGCCATAGACGATACGAGTCTCCTCACCCAAGATGGCGTTACCGGGACGGCCATTGATATTTTGGGCAACGGTGACGATATGCGGATCGAGCGCCGCGACGGCCTCAAAGAACTCTTGCGCATGCGGTAAGTCACGCTGGGCGGTCACGAGCGTAACCATGACTTGGTCTGTACGCCAGCCGCAGCGGACGACGGCATAGCGAAGCAAACCAAGATGCTTGTCCTCATTAAAGGCGGGAATATGCAGCCGCTCAGCTTCGCGTGCGATGCCGTTGAGAATCTTACGGGCGCCCGGCGCCTCGACAGGACATTCGGGAACGGCGACGATCTTGTGCGTGCCGCGCTCAAAAAAGCCGCAGCGGACAGCGCCCTCCTTGCCGGGAGCAAAGGGAGTGGCAGCCTTATGACGAAAGCCACGCGGCGCAGGATATTTACCCGGGTCGCCCAGGGTGACGCCCATACCGCGAATAGGGTCAACGGCGATACCCTCGCGCTCACAAAGCGAAGCAAAAAGCTCCCCCATGGCAGCCTGCTTAGCTGCCAACTGCTTTTTATAAGGACGATTGAGCGCCGTGCACCCACCGCAAGATTTCATGATCGAACAGGGAGACTTGGGGTCCACAGCCTTACGCGCAGACGAAACCGGATCTTTATGCGGGCGCTTGGTGCGAGTCTGAGATGCCTTGTCCTCGCTCCGACGAGAGCCGGGACGCTTGCCCTTAGCCTTGCCCTTGACCGACTTACCCTTCGCACCCTGAGACGACTTTGATTTCTTGGAGGATTTCTCCTCCTCCGACCCCTCAGCCGCCTCGATTAAAGCGCGACGAGCCTTACGCTCCGCACGAGATTCTGTCATGAATTAACCCCACTAATTTATAAATTTAAAGTCACAAGCATTGTACCGTGCCAAGCCAACAGACGATATGCAAGCGGTTTATTGGTATCAGTGATAGGTACAACGATGATTGCCCGCTGGGCTCCGGGGCGGGGGTTAAGTTTATCGCGAGTTCCGCACGAACAGGAGGCCACTTAATGTGGCCTCCGTCGTGAGCAGGACTGTAGAGCAGGAAACTTAACCCCCGCCCCGGAGCCCAGCGGGCAAACCCTCCCTTGTACTCCATCTCACTAAAGTGTATGATTCTGAACGTTACATGACACACTTTACCTAACTAAAGTGCCATCAAGGGGGATACCATGAATACCGATATGTCTCGTCGTCAGTTTGTTGGTCTAGCCGGCTCGTTTGCCACGGTGCTTGGCCTTGGTCTTGTCGGCTGCGGCGGTGGTGCCGGCAAGGGCTCCGCTGCTGGCTCTGCCGCGGCCAAGGATGTGAAGGGCGCTGCGGAGTCCAAGAAGCTCGTGGTGGGCTTTGATAAGTCCTATCCTCCGTACGGCTTTGTGGGCGACGACGGCGAGTACACCGGCTTTGATCTCGATCTGGCCAAGGCTGTTGCCGATAAGCAGGGCTGGGAGGTCAAATACGAGGCCATCGACTGGGATGCCAAGGACACGCTGCTCAACTCGGGTGCCATCAACTGCATCTGGAACGGCTTTACCATGGAGGGCCGCGAGGACGGCTACACGTTCTCCGAGCCTTACATGCTTAACGAGCAGGTGCTCGTGGTCAAGAAGGACGCGGGTATCAAGAGCTGGGACGATCTTGCCGGCAAGACCGTGATTACCCAGACTGATTCCGCCGCACAGGATGTGCTCGAGGGCGACCAGAATGATCTGGCCGCGACGTTTGCCACGCTCGATACCATCGGTGAGTACAACACGGCGTTTATGCAGCTCGAGAGTGGTGCAGTCGATGCCGTTGCCTGTGACCTCTCGATCGCTCAGTATCAGCTTGCCGCCAAGCCCGATGCCTATACGCAGCTCGACAAGCCGCTGTCCAGCGAGCACTACGCCGTCGGCTTTAAGAAGGGCGACACCAAGTCGGCCGACGCCGTGACCGAGTCGCTCAAGGCACTCTACGATGACGGTACGGTTAAGGACCTCTGCGATAAATATTCAAGCTATGGTTTGTCTTTCGATAATTGGGTGCTCAAGTAATGTCTATTCAGGTCATGATGCAGATGCTTGGCCAGGGTTTCTTGGTCAGTTTGCAGTTGTTTGTGCTGACGCTGTTGGGGTCGATTCCGCTGGGAATTCCCGTGGCGTTTATGCGCATGAGCAAAATCGCGCCGCTTCGCTGGATTGCGCGCATCTACATTTCGGTCATGCGCGGTACGCCGCTCATGCTGCAGATGTTTGCCATCTACTTTGCCCCGTACTACGTGTTTGGCATTTCGCTCACGCCCGATTCCAAGTGGACGGCGTGCGTCGTGGCGTTCATCATCAACTACGCCGGTTACTTTGCCGAGATCTATCGCTCGGGCTTGCAGTCCATTCCGCGCGGTCAATACGAGGCCGCCGAGGTGCTGGGCTATTCGCGCGTGCAGACGTTTCTGTATATCGTGATGCCGCAGGTCGCCAAGCGTATTCTGCCGGCGATGGGCAACGAGATTATCACGCTGGTCAAGGACACGTCGCTGGCGTTTGCCATTGGCGTGGGTGAGATGTTCTCGACGGCCAAGGCGCTGGTCGCCTCGCAGGTGAGTATGGTGCCGTTTGCGATCGCGGCGCTGATTTACTGGGTCTTTAACTTTGTGGTCGAGATGCTGCTGGGCGCCGCCGAAAAGAAGCTGGACTATTATCATGACTAACTCAGTGATGAAAATCGAAAACGCACGTAAGGCGTTTGGCGGCAATGAGGTGCTCAAGGATATCTCGCTTGAGGTGAAGCGTGGCGAGGTCGTGGCGATTATCGGGCCTTCGGGTGGCGGCAAGTCCACGCTGCTGCGGTGTGCCACGCTGCTCGAGACACTCGACGGAGGCTCGCTCTCGTTTGGTGACCTTGCCGTTGCGACGGATGCGGGTTCGGGCGCGGTCTATGCGAAGGGCGATGTGCCCAAGCAGGCGCGCTCGCGATTCGGTCTGGTGTTCCAAAATTACAACCTGTTCCCGCACTATACCGTGATGAAAAACATCATCGACGCGCCGATCCGCGTGCTTAAGCGCCCGCGCGAGCAGGCGGAAGCTCGTGCGGGCGAGTTGATCGCGCAGATGGGGCTTACGGGCAACGAGAACAAGGTGCCATGTGAGCTTTCGGGTGGCCAGCAACAGCGTGTGAGTATCGCCCGCGCCTTGGCGCTCGATCCGGAGATCCTGTTCTTTGACGAGCCGACCTCGGCACTCGATCCCGAGCTGACGGCCGAGGTGCTGCGTGTCATTAAAGACCTTGCCGCGCAGAATATGACGATGGTAATCGTGACCCACGCGATGCAGTTTGCGCGCGATGTTGCCGACCGCGTGGTCTTTATGGATGGCGGCCGCATTGTCGAGGAGGGTCCTGCCGAGCAGGTCATCGACCATCCACGCGAGCAGCGCACCCGTGAGTTCTTGAGCCGTATCGAGGGATAGGCTCAGGTATTTACTCAACTATTAATTGAGGCGAAGCCGCCGCAGGTCTTACGGTCTGTGGCGGCTTTTTGTTTGCATCGACGGGGTTCAATAATCGCCTCACAAGCTTGTCTCTTCCTCTCGCCGCCTGTATTCATACGTGTGCCGAAAGGTGTGCATGGACGGTCGCCCGTGAGGGTAGGGTGGTGGCATAGGACATTTGGAGGGTGAGTCGGCTCGGCTGCCGACCATGCTGCTCCCGGGATGGCATCGACCGCGAACTCTCCCCGTTGGCGTCGCGCAATGCGCGCGGCCCTGCAAGGAGGTCATCATGGGTGCTCCCAAGACCGGTAACGTAAGGAACGTGGTGCTCGTAGGCCAAGGCGGGGTGGGCAAGACTTCACTCGCCGAAGCCATGCTCCACCTTTCCGGCAAGACCGCCCGCCTGGGCGGCCACGACGGCACCAAGCCTACGCTCGACTATGACCCTGAAGAGGTCAAGCGTTCATTCTCCATCTCGACGACCATTGCGCCAATCGACTGGAAGGGCGCGCGCATCAATGTGCTCGATGCCCCGTGCTACCCCGATTTTATCGGCGACGCCTTTGCCGCGATGAGCGTCTGCGAGACGGCTCTGTTTGTGGTCGACGCCGAGGCCGGCCCGCAGCCTACGACGGTTAAGCTCTGGTATGCCGCCGAGGACCTGCGCCTGGCGCGTGCGGTGTTCGTAAACCGCCTGTCGCGCTCCGAGGCCAGCTTTGCGACCACGATGGACCTGCTGCAGGAGCGCTTTGGCACGCGCCTGGGCGCCGTGACCCTTCCCTGGGGCGAGGGCGAGGACTTTGACGGCATCATCGACCTGGTGCGCATGAAGGCGCGCCATTGCAACGGCACCGAAGCCGTTGAGTCGGAGATTCCCGAGGAGTATCGTGCCCAGGCCGAGGAGGCCCATGACCATCTGTGCGAGTTGGTGGCCGAGGCCGACGATGAGCTGATGATGAAGTACCTGGAAGGCGAGGAGACGCTGACGCAGGAGGAGCTTGAGGGCTTGCTGTCGAAGGCGATTGCCGAGCGCATCTTTGTGCCGGTCTTTGCGGGCGATTGCATTAAGGAGCAGGGCGTCAACTCGCTGATGGACGACATCGCGACGTACTTCCCGGCGCCGACCGACTACGGCGAGATGCCGCTTATCGACGGCGATTCGCTCAAGATTTCGAGCGACGATGACCGTCCGGTGGCGTTTGTGTTTAAGACCCTGGCCGATCCGCAGCAGGGTCGCATCAGCTTTATCAAGGTGCTGACGGGTACGCTTGAGCCGGGTCTTGAGCTGATCAACGCGCGTACCCGCAAGGGCGACCGTCTGGCTCACCTGTATGTGATGTGCGGCCGCGACATGACCGAGGTCGGTCACGCCTATGCCGGCGACATTATCGTGGCACCCAAGCTGGCGGCCGAGACGGGCGATACGCTCTCGATTACCGGCAAGGTCGAGGCTGCGGCGTTTAAGTTCCCCAACTCGCAGTACCGCATTGCCATCGAGGCCGAGAATCGCGGCGACGAAGAGAAGCTCTACACGTTTATCGAGAAGGCCTGCAAGGCCGATCCGACCATGAGCATCGACCGCGACGAGGAGACCGGCCAGACCATTATCTCCGCCGTTGGTGAGGCGCAGGTTTCGGTGCTGCTCAATCGTTTGGAGGATCGCACCAAGGTCGTAGCCAAGAGCGTGCCGATCCGCATTCCGTATCGCGAGACCATTCGCCGTACGGCAAGTGCCCAGGGCCGCCATAAGAAGCAGACCGGCGGCGCCGGTCAGTACGGCGACTGCTGGCTGCGCGTGGAGCCGCTCATTGGGCCCGACGGCACGAGCGATGGCTATGAGTTTGTGGACGAGGTCGTGGGCGGTCGCATTCCGCGCTCGCTGATCCCCGCCGTGGACAAGGGCGTCCAGGAAACCATGAAGGACGGCATCATTGCCGGCTATCCGCTCACGGGCATTCGCGTGGCTGTGTACGACGGCTCGTATCACAGCGTCGACTCCAACGAGATGGCGTTCCGCGCGGCGGCTCGCATCGGCCTGCGCAAGGCATGTGCCGATGCCGACCCGGTGGTGCTGGAGCCCATCGAGGAAATCACGGTGACTATTCCCGAGAGCTACGCCGGCGCCGTGATGGGCGACATCTCGGCCTCGCGCGGTCGCGTGACAGGCATGGAGACCGATGAGCGCGGAGACACCGTGGTTATCGCGCAGGCACCTCTCGCCGAGCTGACGGATTACTCGACGCGCCTGCGCTCTATCACGCGCGGCACGGGTGACTTTACCATGAAGCCCGCCGGCTACGAGCAGGTGCCCTATGACGTTCAGGCCAAGCTGGTCGAGCGCTATGAGGAGGGTCGCGCCAAGTAGCGTGTGATTTTGCCTGCAATGTAGGTGCTGACGAAAAGGCCGCCCTGGGTAACCGGGGCGGCCCTTTTTGATCCCATGGGGACGGAGGAAAACGAATCATTTTTGGGTTACGGGCGGTGCGGTCGGCACTAGTCTCCGGATGCCTGGTTGCGGCCGGTGGCGTAGTCGATCTGCACGTGCGGCTGCAGGTTGTAGCAGTACACGTGGAAGCAGAGGGTCTTGCCGTGGTCCTCGACCGATTGCGCCTCAAGGCGCACGCCGCGGCAGACAAGTTCCTCTTCGTTATACATGGGTGTGACGCGATAGAGCACGTGGTTGCCCGTCTCGCGGATGTAGCCGAGAATCTGCTCCTCAAACGGCAGCATGCCTGTCTCGTTGAGATAACGCGTGCCGGTGAGGAGATTCTTGCGGTTGGCGTTTTCGCCGCAGAGCGACCAGGCGATGAGATGGCAGCGGTTGTAGAGGCTCTGGCCCGGAATAAAGTCGTAGCGCTGCTGGCGCCATCCAGCGGGATGGATACGCGAGATATCGCCGCGCTCGCCTTGACCGAGTGATTCGGGGCCCACGCAGGCGAGCGCTTTGCGGGTGCGGCCCAGGCTGTCAAGCTTGGAGAACTTCTTAAAGCAACCCTCTTCTGTAGCGCGCTCGTATTCATCGAGCGTGAATGATGGTGTGCCGAGCGGGTGCGTGCTGTCGGCGCGCAGGGCAACGTAGGGGTTGCCGGCGTAGTCGGGAATGCTGCTGAGATAAACACCGCGGGCGCGGTTGAGGTCGGGGTTTTCGACCTCGTCGATGGGGGTGGCGGCGCTGTCCGCGGAAGCGCCGTCGCCGGTGTCGGTTGTGGCGGAATCGGAGCCATCGCCAGAGTCCTGGCTGTTTTGAGGGTCCGGGGAGCTCGCCGTTCCTGATTCGAGCCGATCGACCAGGTCCGCCTCGTCGTCGGTGCGGCTGGGACTTTCGTTTTGTTTTTCGGCCAGAGCTGCCGCCTGTTCATCACTTTGCGGCGACAACAACTTGGGCGCTCCGTCGAGCGACCCTGTGAACAGCGCAAACCCCAGCACCACGGCGGCGCCGATGGAAAGTACTTGCTTGTAGGCGGACTTGCGCGACATTGCGGCTCCTGGATGGACGGTTGGGAATCTACCAGTCTAGCAGGAGCCGGCAGGGGCCGTTCTGTCGAACAAATACTCAAGATTTGGGATAGACGCTACTGATTCATTTGCCTCATATGGAGCTGCGGCGGTTGTGTATGTGGGGCTATTTTGCGTTTCCCCAGATAAAACCCGCCAAAATAAACCTGTCCCTTATTGGCGGGTCAGTTAACGCAGTGCAGGTTGAGCATATGCGAGCGAGCGGTCTCCGGGTGCGGTAAGGTGACGTGAAACAAGCGGGCGCTGACCTTTTGGTCGCGCCCGTGAAGTTGAACGTCAGATTGCCGTGTCCGGAGCCCGCGCAGCGCCGAGCAGTTGCGCCGTTTGTAAAACGGCGTAACCTAAAGGTTCATGTTGCCGTGAATGTAGGGGGTGACCTCGGGGGAGATATGGTCGCAGCCCAGCTCGCGCAGCGCGGACTCGATGGCGGCGGGCAGCAGGGTCTTGCCCTTGTCGTCGACGGCGGCACCGCCGAGGGTGGCAATCTTGGCGACATCTGCGGGTGCGGCCTCGATATGCATGCAGCCGCCGACCAAGCGCGCGCGTACCTGTGCCAGATCAAGATCGTGCAGGTAATCCTCGCAGGCGCGGATTAAATCGACTTTCTCGCGCGTAAGCTCCTCGCCCGTGGGGACGCGGGTGGCAAGACATGCTCCCGCCGGTAGGTTCCAAACGGGATAGCCCCATGCGCGCAGCAGCTCGCGCTCTTCGTCCTTGGTAAAGCCGACCTCCATAAGGGGTGAGCGTACGCCGAGCTCTTCTGCCGCGCGCATGCCGGGGCGGTAGTCACCGCGATCGCTTGCATTGCTGCCATCGATGACGGTGGGAAAGCCGAGCGACTTGGCGTGGTTGACGATGGCGGTAAAGCCGGCGTGTTTGCAGTGGTAGCAGCGATTAGCATCGTTGCAGGCTACTTGGGGGAGCTGCAGCTGATCCACCGAAAGATTGAGCACGGGGAGCTTAAAATGTGCCCCTTCATTGGCTTGTCCATCAACGGACCGCTCAAACGAAGCCTGCTCGGGCGTGCCGATGAGCGGCGTGGTGAGATGGACGAGGAGGGTATTGGTAGGCATGATGCGGGCGCATACGGCGGCCAAAAAGCTGCTGTCAACGCCGCCGGAAAACCCGATAGCCACGCGCCCGTATGCCAAAAGCAGCTGTTCGAGCGCCGATAGCTTGTCTTGAAGCTCCTCTGCGGGTGCCGTGGTGTCTAAAATCATGAAACGATCCTTATCGTTGAGTACTCGATTGAAAACTATAATCCTAATGCGTTACTTGCCATAAGACTTCTATCTGTGTAACGAAAGTGCAATATGGTATATACGTTATATACAAGTTGTCAAATGCGGTAGAGTTGCGGCAATGCGACAGCGAGAGTCGATGGGGGACCGATATGATCAAGGCTGTTATTTTTGACATGGATGGAACGCTGGTCGATACCGAGCGTTTGGGGATTAGGGCCTGGAAGGCAGGCGCCGCTGAGCTGGGGCTCGCGATTGATGAAGCGCTGATCCATCAGTTTATCGGTCGCACGCTACCCGATGTCATGAACATCCTCGATAAGCATTACGGCAGCCACGAGACCGCCGAGGCGATCTATGTCCGCCACAAGGAGATTCGCGACGAGATGGTCAAGACCGATCTGGAGCTTAAGGCCGGCGCTGCCGAGTGCATAGACGAGCTGTTGGCTGCGGGCTATCACGTAGGCCTTGCAACGTCATCGCGCCATGTTACGGCCGAGCGCAACCTTAAAGCATTCGGTCTTTTTGACAAGTTTGAAACGGTAACGTGTGGCGAGGACGTCGTGCATGGCAAGCCCGACCCCGAGATGTATCTGCTCGCCTGCGAGCGCGCGGGCTTTACTCCCGAGGAATGTGCCGTGGTCGAGGATTCGCGCAACGGCTGCGTCTCGGGCATTACGGCTGGCTGCCACGTCTTTGCCGTCCCCGATATCGTGCCGCTGCCGCAGGACGTGGTGGATGGCTGCGAGGCCGTGCTCGATACGTTGTTCGATCTGGCGGCGGCGGTCAAGGCCGTGCGCTAGACAATTGCGGCGTTGAAACGAGCAATTGCTTACGTTTGCGCTTAAACAAAAGGGGTCCGGCAATGGTCGGGCCTCTTTTGCTTGAGCGGCGACTTAGCATACTTGCGGGCGTGCTATAGATACGCACCGAGGTTGATGGCCGTGGCGTCGGTCTGGCTGCTTGCCTGGGTGCTGGCGCGTTCCAGCAGGAACGGACGTACCAGTTCTTGGCGGTTGATGTCCTCGGCGGCGGTGACTGCGGTGACGGTGCGCGCTGTAGAGCCGACGCGGATATGCTTGGTCTTTGCTGGGGCCTTGTTCTCGATTTGCTCCATGAGCAATTGAACGCCCTTGCGGCCAATCTCGTAGCCCGGGGGCGCTACCGTAGTGAGCGGGACCGATCCGCTCCAAGCGAGCGGGTTGCCATCGCAACCTGCTACGCGTACTTGCCCGGGGACGGCGATGCCTTTGTCGACCAGCGCCGAGATGACGCCCGAGGCCAGCACGTCGGTCAGGCCGACGACAAAATCGGGGCGTTCGTCGGCGGGGCGCGCGGCGATTTGGGTGCCGATGCCGTAGCCGTCGGCGGCGGTATTCCATTCGCCGGCGTCGATGACTTCGATCTTGATATCGGGATGTAGGGCGAGCGCCTTATGAATGCCAAGGACGCGCAGGGTGAGTTGCATAAATGCTGCTCGGCCGACGACGACAATATGGTGCGCGCCGCGGGCGATGGCGAGCTCGGCGATGATGCGGCCTTGTGCCTCGTTGTCGGCGGCCACGTAGTAGCCGGGCTCGGAGCAATGGATGTCCAGATGGACGATCGGCACGGGCATCTTGGTCAGGGCGGGGTGCCAGTCGGGGGATGCCATGGGCTGAACCATGACGCCGGACATCTGGGTGCCCATAAAGTAGCGCAGGTAATGGTCCTCGAGAATATCGTCGTTATCGGCGTTGGCGATGAGCAGGTCGTAGCCGTGCTTGCGGGCCTCGTTGTGGGCGCCGCTGGCGATTTGGAGTGAAAAGCCGTGGTCGAGACGGGGGAGCACCAGGCCAAAGGACTTGGTGGCGCCGCCCGCGAGCTGACGAGCGCTTTGGTTGGGCAGGTAGCCCAGTCGATTGATGGTTTCGTTAATGAGCTTGAGGGTCTCGGGACGCAGCTTTTCGGGGTGGTTGAGCGCGTTGGAAACCGTGCCCAACGAAACCCCGGCCTCGCGCGCGACGTCGCTGATTTTTACCTTTGCCATAGCGGCCCCTTTGATGCGTTTCAAGTACAAGCCAGATTGTAGCATCGCCCGCCCCTGAGGTGTCAAAACCCGCCTATTAGGGACAGGTTTATTTTGGCAGGTTTTATCTGGGCAAACGATGCTGTCAGACCAAACCACCACGAAGGTGCCTGCCCCCTTCGGGGTGGGGTGTGTGTATCGAGTGGTATTCAAGTTGAGATACCACTTCTGGTATATCAGCTTGCGTTTGCGTGAGTACAATACTCGAACGTTATGCGTCTCAGCGCCCCCTGTGCGTGGACGTTTTGCAGTCAAGCGGACGAAGGGATTTATCCTATGTGCGGAATTGTCGGCTACACCGGCTCTGATATTGCAAAGAACATCCTGGTCACAGGCCTCAAGCGTATGGAGTATCGCGGCTATGACTCCTCGGGCGTCGCGCTCGAGGTGGGCGAGGGCGCCGCGGCGCACCTCGACGTCATCCGCCGCGTGGGCAAGGTCGCGGGCTTGGAGAGCGAGCTTTCCAACATCGACAGCGACGCTACCTGCGGTATCGGCCACACCCGTTGGGCCACCCACGGCAAGCCCTCCGTCGTTAACGCTCACCCCCACACCAGCTGCGACGGTCGTATCGCCATCGTCCACAACGGCATCATCGAGAACTTCGCCGAGCTGCGCGAAGAGCTGGAGGGCCGCGGCCACCACTTTAAGAGCGAGACCGATACCGAGGTCTTCGCGCATCTGATCGAAGAGGCTTATGCCGAGACGCACGACCTGATGGCCTCCGTGCGCGAGGCTTGCGCCCACGTGGTCGGTGCCTATGGTCTGGCCGTCGTGTGCGCTGACGAGCCCGGCGTGATCGCCGTGGCCCGCAAGGATTCCCCGATCGTGGTCGGCGCGGGCGAGACCGGCGCCTATGTCGCCTCCGACGTCATCGCGCTCATCGACGCCACCCGCGATGTCGTGGTGCTCGAGGACGGTCAGTTTGCCAAGCTTACGCCCGCAGGCGTCGAGTACACCGATGAGGCCGGCAACGTTATCGAGCCCAAGGTCACCCACATCGACTGGGACCTGGACATGGCAGAAAAGGGCGGTTATCCCGACTTTATGCTCAAGGAGATCCACGAGCAGCCGCGCGTCGTGCGCGACACGCTGGTGGGCCGCATGACGCCGGCCGGCGAGCTCGACATCGACGAGCTGGGCCTTTCGCTCGAGGAGCTCAACGACATCGACCGCGTCTACGTGATCGCTTGCGGCACCAGCTATCACGCTGGCCTCATTGCCAAGAATCTCATTGAGGGCTGGGCTCGCATCCCCACCGAGGTGGAGGCGGCCAGCGAGTTCCGTTATCGCAACCCCATCATTACGCCGACGACGCTTGTCGTTGCCGTGTCCCAGTCGGGCGAGACGGCCGATACCCTTGCCGCCATTCGCGATGCGCGCATCAAGGGTGCCAAGGTCTTCGGCATCACCAACGTGGTGGGCAGCCCCGTGGCGCGTGAGAGCGACGGCGTCATCTACACCAAGGCCAACAAGGAGATCGCGGTCGCCTCGACCAAGAGCTTCATCGGCCAGGTCGTGAGCCTTACGCTTTTGGCTCTGCTGCTGGCGCAGGTCAAGTACCGCTTGACCACCAAGCAGGCGCGCATGCTGTTCCGCGAGCTTTCCGATACGGCCGAGCAGATCCAGTGGATTTTGGATACCCAAACCGAGGCCGTGCATGAGGCCGCCCCGCTGTGCAAGGACGCGCAGTCGGCGCTGTTCGTGGGCCGTGGCATGGGTGCCGCTATTTCCTACGAGGGCGCGCTCAAGCTCAAAGAGGTCAGCTACCTGCACGCCGAGGCCTACGCCGCCGGTGAGATGAAGCACGGCCCCATCGCGCTGATCGACCCGGGCTTCCCTGTCATCGCCGTGGCCACCAAGAGTGCCATCTACGACAAGACCGTGTCGAACCTCATGGAGTGCAAGGCGCGCGGCGCCAAGGTCATCGTCGTTGCCACCGAGGGCGACGAGGAGATCAACAAGATCGCCGACTGCATTATCCGCGTGCCAGCAGTCCGCGACGTGTTCAGCCCCATCACGGCGAGCGTCCCGCTGCAGCTGCTCGCCCGCGAGGTCGCCATCCTGCGCGGCTGCGACGTCGACCAACCCCGAAACCTGGCGAAAAGCGTCACGGTCGAGTAGTTGGTTCCGCCGTTCTAGCGACTAAGGCCCGGCTCCGCATCAAGACGGAGCCGGGCCTTGTTGCATTTGCTCGGATAAAACCTGCCAAAATAAACCTGTCCCTATTTGGCAGGTTAGCGGAGCTTGCTGGTCTCGAAGTACTCGGGGAACTGGTCCAGAACCTCGGTTTGATTGCGGAACATCATGTGCAGGTGCTTGCTGACCAAAAAGCTCGCTTCGATGGGGTCGCGACCGGCGATAGCGCGGCGAATCTGCTTGTGCTCGTTCACGATGTCCTGATTGTCGAGAACCTGCGTGGCGGCGCGCAGCCAGCGGAAGCGCTCCAGGTCGGCATTGGTCTCTTCGAGCCACGACCACACGGTGCTGCGACATGCGATGCTAAAAATCATGTGATGCATGAGGTTGTCGCTCAAAAAGAAGCCGATGCGATCCTCCTCGGCCATGGCCTTTTCCTGCAGCACGATGGCGCGGTCGAGCTGCTCGATGCCGGCCGACGTGGCGCGCGCACAGCACTCCACAATCACCTGCTTTTCCAGATGCTCGCGGATGTAACAGGCACTCTCGGCAAGGGTGAGGTTGATGGGCGAGACGTAGGTGCCGCTCTGGGGCACGGTGCGCACCAGGCCTTCCTGCGCCAAGCGAACCAAAGCCTCGCGCACGGGCGTGCGACCCATGTCCAGGTCATCGCAAAGCTGCTTGACGCCCAGCTTTTCGCCCGGCTTGTAGTCCAGGTAGACGATTTTGCGTCGAATGGTGTGGTAGGACTGGTCCTGTAGGCTCGTTTCCTGCTCGCCGACGTGCATCGATTCTTCCATAGCGCCTCGCAACTGTTCTATCAAACTCATATGTCAGTTGTTAATTATGCCGCGAATCAGCTCTCCGCGGTGGGTAATTCGGCTGTTGCCTGAGAACTATCGCGGCATCTTAGTCTGTGTTTGCGCAAGGCTGTGCTCAATGTTGCCGTATCATAAGCCGTCGCAAACGTGAAATAGAAAGAAGGAATCCCATATGCAACTGGCAAATATCGTACGCGAGCGCTGGAAAGGCGTCTTGTTCTGCCTGATCATCGCCATTCCCGCGACGTTGCTCGGCAAACAGGTTGAGGTGGTCGGCGGTCCGGTATTCGCCATCCTCTTTGGCATGGTCCTGGCGCTCGTCTTTCCCAAGAATCGTCGCGAACAGCTCGCCGCCGGCGTCACCTATACGTCCAAAAAAGTCTTGCAGTACGCGGTTATCCTGCTTGGCTTTGGCATGAACCTCTCCCAGATTCTGTCCAAGGGCGCCCAGTCGCTGCCGATTATCGTGGCGACAATCTCGACCTCGCTTGTCATCGCCTTTGTGCTCTGCCGCGTTATGAACGTGCCGGGTAAGATCGCGACGCTTGTGGGTGTGGGTTCGTCGATTTGTGGCGGTTCTGCCATCGCCGCGACCGCACCCGTCATCGATGCCGACGATCGCGAGATTGCCCAGGCTATTTCGGTCATCTTCCTGTTTAACGTTATCGCGGCGCTCGTGTTTCCGACGCTCGGCGGCATGCTCGGGCTGACCAACGAGGGCTTTGGCCTGTTTGCCGGTACCGCCATTAACGACACCTCGTCCGTAACGGCTGCGGCGAGCGCTTGGGACAGCATGCATCCCGGCGCCAATGTGCTCGAGAGCGCCGCGGTGGTCAAGCTCACCAGGACGCTGGCCATTATTCCTATCACGCTGGTCCTCGCATGCTGGCAGATGCATCTGGCGCGCAAGGCCGGCGGCGACGCCAAGAGCACGTTCTCGTTTAAGCGCGCATTTCCCATGTTCGTGCTGTTCTTTGTGCTGGCGAGCGTGATCACCACGGTGTTTCAGCTTCCCGCGTCCTTTACGGCGCCCATCAAGGAGCTGTCGAAATTCTTTATTGTGATGGCCATGGCGGCTATTGGCTTTAATACCGATATCGTCGAGCTGGTCAAAAAGGGCGGCAAGCCCATCGCATTGGGCTTTTGCTGCTGGATTGGCATTGCGTGCATGAGTTTGGGAATGCAACACGTACTGGGAATCTGGTAGAGAAGTAGCTTGTTTGCGTGCTGGTTGCTGGTGAGCGCATTCTCACGGTGGAGCGATAGGAGCTCTTGCGGGTATGGCTTGTCCGCAGGTTTATAAGTCCCGAAGAGCTCTTATCGCCCCGCCAGGATGGCGATGCGGGGCAACACCTATACTCGCAGGACGGCGCTTTCTGCCCTATAGTGTTTGGTGAGCAATATCGTTCAATTTTGAAACACTCGGTCGTGCGACCGTCGGCGGCTGCATGTCGCCGCGGACAGGGGCAAATCATGGATAGCGATGCCAAGCTGAACATCTTGACCGAGGCCCTGGCTGCTGCCGGGGCCTCGGCATTGGCAATCGATGCGCGTGGGGACGTCGCGATCTCGACCATGAATGACGCGGCGCTCGAGCGGGATGTGGCGGCTTTTGTCGCTGAGCGCCTCGACCGTATAGGAGACGGCGCGCGTCTGGTTATGGGACGTGCGGGTGCGCGCCTGAGCCTGACCGTTCGCCCCACCGACAAAGAGGGCGGGGGCCTTTGGGTCGTCGTGGTCCGCGAGGTGCGCGGTGCCGCGGCGCATGCGGGTATCGAGTGGCTCAACGCCGACGAAGTTGAGGCTCGCTACGAATCGAGCGCGTACGGCATCGTTGAGGGGGCGGCCTCGGTGGCTGCGCCGGTTGCAGAGAGTTACGCGCGCGGTGTGCCCCTTATGCTCGAGGGCGAGCTGGGAGCGGGTCAGGTCGAGATCGCCAAGCGCCTCTATCTGGACGGTCCTTTTGCCGGTCAGCCCTTTGTTTCCGTCGCGCTCGATGAACTCACCGATCGCGGTTGGCGCCATGTGCTCAAAAGCGCCGAATCGCCGCTGTTCCAAACGGGGCTGACCCTTTGCATTGAGGACTGGAATGCGGTTGGTCCCCAACGCCTTCGCGAGCTCGTTTCCACGATGGCCGACACCGCGTTGGCGACGCGCTGCCATGTGGTGCTGACGGCGAATGACATGCCGGGCGGCAGCGAAAGTGATCAAGCCGCTTTTGTGACCGAGCGCTTCGCCTGTGCGGTGAGCGTGGCGCCGGCAATCGCCGAGCAGGGAGCCGCGTCGAAGAAGGTTGCGCGCTATTTGGAATATCTCGCTGACGCATTTGGGACGTCAGCGCCCACGCTGTCTGCCGCGGCGGCGAAGACGCTCGATGCTTACCGCTGGCCGCGCAATTATCTGCAGCTCCGCGAGGTCTCGGAACGACTGTATATATTGGTGGGGGCGGGCACGGTGGACCGCACTGTGGCGGAGGAAGTGCTCGCCCAAGAGGACGTGATTAAGACCGCAACCTTTGGCGCCCCGACACTCGAAAGTGATCTGTATATCCTGCGACCGCTGGCCGATACCGAGCGAGATATCGCGCATTTGGTTGTAGATCATCTCCACGGCAACCGAACCCGTGCGGCGGAGGTGCTGGGCATAAGCCGTACAACGCTGTGGCGCTTGCTGAAGGACGATGACCGTTGGGCGAGGCGCCCGTGACCGCGCGCGACGTGTGTGCTACAGTCCAAAGCGTTATTGTTTCGATTTGGTTACGGCGTGCGAGGGCATATGGCTGAGACTTCAAAACCGAGCCGCAGAAGGCGGAGCGCTGCGCCGGTTAACCGACGCACGACATCGGTGACGTGGGGCAAACACGCCTCGGGGTTTGATGGCTCGTTCAAGCGCACTAAATACGGTTATCCTTCGGCAAGCGCCCGCTTGGCTATGCAGGCCGAGTCGTCGCTGTGGGGCCGCAAACGCGTGGTGGGCTCAAAGCTCAAGCACGACGGCACGCTTGGTTACATCAGCCGCGGGGCGGCTCGCCGCAGCGGACTCAATCCGGCTGGTTGGCACCGTTATGTTCCGATCGCGGTCGCCGTTGCAGTGATCGTCATCGCACTCGCTGCGCTTGGCTACGCCGGCGGTGGCGCCAACTTGGACGCAGTGTTTAAATCGCCCGAGCTCGCGCATGCAGGCACAGAAGTTATCGAGGGCGCTCAGACCCAGACGGGCGTCGCGCCCCAGCGCGGTATCGTTGCGGCGGCCTCCACCATCGCCGATGCACAAAAGGACGAAGACAAGCAAGGCGACGACGCCGAAACGACCCAGACAAGCGAAGCGACGACAACTCAAATATCAACATAGCTTGCCGGCAGAAGGGGACGTTCCTTTTCTGCCGGCAGTTTGGGACACTCCTGCGCTACTTGACGTACATCACGTTGTCGCGGCGGGGTTTGGGCTCGGGTAGCGTGTCCTCGGCGTAGCCAAGAATGCAGTTACCGACACCGCGCAGGCTGCCGTCGGCGGGCAGGCCCCAGCTGGCCAGCAGCTCCAGGCCCTCGGGCGAGTCAAAGACCTCATGCGCGCGGTGAATCCAGCACGAATCGACACCCAGTGCATAGGCGGCGTTGAGCAAGTTGCCCATGGCGAGCGAGCCGTCTTCCAGATGTGTGGGCACGCTGCGGTCAACCAGCACCACCACAACGGTCTTGGCGCCATAGAAGGGGTCGCTGTTGCTGTCCATGACCTGGGCGTTGAGCTGTGAGAGACGCTCGACGGTCGCGGGGTCGGTGACGGCGACAAACGTCACCGGCTGGCGGCCCATGCCGCTCGGTGCATATTGGCCGGCTTCGATAATCCGTGCAAGCTTTTCGGCCTCGACGGGACGATTGCTGTATTTGCGGCAGCTGCGGCGGTGAATGAGTGTTTCGATAGTCTCCATGGTGTCTCCTTGCGGTGGCGTTGCAGATGCCCCGTTCATACCCGTCGGGCTTAAACGATAGACGGTCAATTGCCCGGCCAAAAGGATGGATTCCAATTGGGAAAGTAGGTTTGCATAAAAGTACCTTCAGAATGTGACAAACAAAT
This sequence comes from Collinsella aerofaciens, assembly GCA_047014445.1. GTDB lineage: Bacteria > Actinomycetota > Coriobacteriia > Coriobacteriales > Coriobacteriaceae > Collinsella > Collinsella aerofaciens_BX. The sequence continues at coordinate 83,281 of JBKXPS010000003.1, forward strand.
GGGATGGTTAAACGTTTTATCCCGTCTACCCTGCGGTTTTTTACCACTTGCCTAAATGACGAACGCATAACCTCTGATAAAGGTTTTACTAAAGGAGTACCAACGTTTATCAATGCGCCGTGGTGGCGCCGGGCCAGGAGGTAACATCATGTTCCAGGCTGGAGATGTCGTCGAGACCGATTTCGAAGGATTTCTGAAGCTGCTGCGTTCCAAGACGCGCGCTTTCGTGTCGATCAACGATCACGAGTACTACATCACGCACACCGATGGCTATTGGCGTGTTCAGGATTGCGAGGCCCTCAACGACAAGGGCCACTTTACTGACTGCTCCGAGCTGGTCAACACGGTCTGCGAGGTTGTCGAGCTGCCGTGGATTGCCGGCAAGAGCCTGCATGACAGCTTCTCGGGCGCTACGGTCTATGAGGCCGTCGCCGCTTAACAGGCAATAAAACTCGATTTTCACGTGACCGCTGGCGCCGCCCCCGCGCCGGCGGTCTTTTTCTGCCGATAGGCCATAAAAATGCACGCATTCGCGGAGAGCCTGTTGACGATAGTCAAAACTCGGACTAATGTAGAGATATAAATTGGTCAAAACTCGGACTATCGAATGGTGGGAGAGATGAATAGTGCAGTTAGCCTGGTCGATTTCGACCGGATGCTCAACGGGCTTGACCGTATCTATTCGGAGTTCGCGCGCGCCTGCGGTCTTTCGGACTGCGCCTACTGGATGCTCGTCGACACGAGTGCAGCGGGCGGAAGCGTTGCCGTGAGTCGGCTGACGAGTGAATGGTTCTACAGCAAACAGACCATCAATTCGGCGATCAAGACGCTTAGGGCGCGAGGGCTTGCGACGTTGGAGTTTGCCGAGGGCAGTCGTAAGAACAAGGTTGTGCGACTGACCGAAGAAGGCGTGCAGTTTGCCAAGCGCTACGCGTTGCCGGCGCAAAAAGCCGAGCAACAGGCATTCGAGGCGCTCGAGCCGTGGGAGCAGCGCGAGATCATGCGCTTGGTCGGTAAGTTCTCCCATGTTCTGAACGAAGAGTGCGAGGCATTTAAACGGCAAGTGGCCGCCGAGAACGAGGCTGACGATAAGGGCGAGGGGGACGCATGCGACTCTTAATGAGATTTATGAGGCCGTACCGCGGTCTGATTGCGGTGACGCTGTTTGCGGTGCTGATAGATAACGTCGGTACGCTGTTGGTTCCCACGATGCTGGCGAACATGGTCAACACCGGTATTGCCACGGGCGATGTCGACTATATATTACGCAACGGCCTGTACATGCTTATCGCGACCGGCATGGCCAGCGGCGGCACGGTGCTGGGCTGCTATCTTTCAGCGCGCCTGGCCGCCAACGTGGCCTGCGATATCCGCAATGCCGTGTACGACAAGTCGCTCGAGCTGTCCGCCAGCGACTTTGAGCGCTTTGGCATGGGTTCGATGATCACACGCTCGCTCAACGACATCAACGTGATTCAGCAAGCTGTCCTTCAGACGATTCAGCTGGTGTTGCCGGTGCCGTTCTTGGCCGTGGCAGGCATCATTTTTGCTTGGTTCATCGATCCCGCCATGGGCACGCTGCTGGGCGTGGTCGTTGCGATCGTGTTGGTGGCGGCGGTCTTTACGGTGGCTAACGCCGCGCCGATCTTTATGCGCCTGCAGAGCTTTATCGACCGCATGAACGTGGTGCTGCGCGAGAACATCGTGGGCGTGCGCGTCATCCGCGCATTTAACAAGGAGCGCCACGAGGAGCAGCGCCTGGACGAGGTGTTTAGCGATTACGCGGCCAACGCCATCAAGGTCAACCACCTGTTTGTGGGTCTCGACAGTTCCAGCTTCTTTTTGATGAATATCGCCGAGGTGGCGGTGCTGTGGGTGGGCGGCAACCGCGTGGGCGTCCACGCCATGCAAATCGGCAGCATCTCGGCCGTGTTGGAATACGCGATCCTGATCCTTTTCTTTGTGATGATGGCGCAGATGGTGATTCTGACGCTCCCGCGCGCTGCGGCGTGTCTCAACCGTGCGCAACAGGTGCTCGAAATCGAGCCGAGCATCGTGGACGGCAAGCGCACGCTAGATACGTGCGCGGCGGAGCCTGTTGACGGTACCGATGCGGTTGCCGTGTTCGACCATATGTCGTTCCGTTTTGACGATGCCGACGAGGACACTCTGTGCAACCTGAGTTTTGCCTGCCGCCGCGGACAGACGACCGCGATCGTGGGCTCAACGGGCTCGGGCAAGTCAACGGTGGCCAAGCTCCTGCTTCGCTTCCACGATGCAACGAAGGGCGCCATTCGCCTGAACGGCATCGATCTGCACGACCTTTCGCAAGATGAGATCCGTGGACACATCGCCTATGTGCCGCAGAAGGCGTGGCTGTTCTCGGGCACCGTTGCAAGCAACCTGCGCTTTGGCAACGAAGGCGCGACTGAGGCTGACATGCTCCATGCGCTGGAGGTTGCCCAGAGCACCTTTGTGCTCGACCAGCCCCAGGGGCTCGATACGCCGGTGGCCCAGGGCGGCACGAACTTCTCGGGCGGCCAGCGCCAGCGCCTGGCCATTGCTCGCGCACTCATGAAGCGCGCCGATCTATATATCTTCGACGATAGTTTTTCGGCCCTGGACTTTAAGACTGATGCCGCCCTGCGCCATGCGTTGCAAGACGAGACGCGTGACGCTGCGGTGCTCATCATCGCGCAGCGCATCTCGACTATTTTGCATGCCGACCAGATCGTTGTGCTCAAGGACGGCGAGGTCGTGGGCTTGGGCACGCATGGCGAGCTTATGGAAACCTGCGAGGTGTACCGCGCCATCGCGGAATCGCAAATGAAGGGAGGTGAGTAGCATGACCGGGGAGCTCAAGAAGCAGGGCGGCGTTGATGACGCCGCTGCCGCGGGACTGGTCGAGGAAACGGCTGCCGCGTCGACCGAGCTGGATGACGCCGCCAAGCGCGAGGCTCGCCGCCAAGCGCTCTACGAGGAAAACGAGCGCGCCGAGGACGAGCGTGCCCGTGCCGAGGCAGAGCGTATGCGCGACGTGGACGACGAAGAAGAGGACGAGACGCCCCGGGATACCTGGGCGACGGTGCGCCGCTTGTGGAGCGAGGCCGTCGGCGACCATTGGCGCTTCTATATCGTGTTCGCGAGCATTGTGTTCTATGTCATCTTTAACACCGCCGCGCCGGCATATAGCGCCCGCGTGATCGATGAGCTGTGGGGCCACATTCAGGTAGCGTTTGCCAACGACACCACTTTCAGCATCACCTGGGAGAACTGCGGCAGGACTATCTTCATCTACTTTTTGATTTGGACGGCCGCCGCTTCGTTCTACGCGCTCCAGAGCTTTTTGATGTCGAGCGTGGCCGAACGCCTCAATCTGCGCCTGCGCAACCGCATCGCGCAAAAGCTCAACCGTCTGCCGCTCGCCTATTTTGACGCGCATCGTCCCGGCGAGGTCGTCAGCCGCGCGACCAACGACCTGGACAAGATGTCCGAGAGCATGCAGCGCGGATTGCTGCAGCTGCTCGTGTCGATCGGCACGGTTGTTGGTGCTGTGAGCGTGATGTTCGTGTTCAGCGTGCAGCTTACGCTCGTCTTTCTGTTCTTTACGGCACTGTCGCTGCTGGTGACGAAGGTCGTCTCGCGCCGCACACACGATGTGACGGGCGAGCGCCAGGAGTGGGTGTCCAAGATTACGAGTGCGGTCGAGGAAGGCTATTCGGGCCGTCTGGTGATCCGCGCGTTTAACCGCGAACGTCAGAGCTCCGCTGAGGTGCACGAGGCTTCGAAGGAACTGGCTCGTGTGAGTACCAAGGCCGACTTTATGATCAATGCCGTCGGCCCTGCGGTGCGCTTTATCGGTCGTTTGGCGCAGATTGTGATCGCGCTGGTGGGCTGCAGCATGCTGGTTGCCGGTCACATGACCGTCGGCGTGTTCCAGGCGTTCTTCCAGTTTATCTACGAGGCGTCCGAACCCATGACGCAGCTGTCGTTTACCTTCAACTCGCTGCAGAGCGCGCTGGCGAGTGCAGAGCGCGTGTTCGACCTGCTCGATGAGCCCGAGATGGAGGCCGATCCGCTGCCGGACAAGGCCGCCAAGCTGCCGGGTCGCGTGGAGGGCCGCGTCTCCTTTGAGCATGTGCGCTTTGGTTATTCGCCCGACAAGCCGCTTATGCGCGACGTGTCGTTTACCGCCGAGCCGGGCCAGAAGATTGCCGTGGTGGGAACCACGGGCGCAGGCAAGACGACGCTCATCAACCTGCTCATGCGCTTCTATGAGATTGACGGCGGGCGTATTACGCTCGACGGCGTGGATACGAGCCGCATGGACCGCGGCGAGCTACGTCAGCAGTTTGGCATGGTGCTGCAAGACGCCTGGCTGTTCGATGGCACGATTGCCGAAAACATCGCCTACGGCTGTCCTGAGGCGACGCGCGACGAGATCGTGGCCGCCGCTCGTGCCGCGCAGGTCGACTTCTTTGTGCGCACCATGCCGCAGGGCTACGACACGCGCGTGGCCAACGATGCCGAGAGCATCAGCCAGGGCCAGCGTCAGCTGCTGACCATCGCACGCGTGCTGCTCAACAACCCGGCGATTCTCATCTTGGACGAGGCGACCTCAAGCGTGGATACGCGTACCGAGCTTGCCATTGGTCGTGCCATGGACGCGCTCATGCGCGGGCGTACGAGCTTTGTGATCGCGCACCGCCTGTCGACGATTGTGGATGCCGACCTGATCTTGGTCATGGATCACGGCAACATTATCGAGCAGGGCACGCATAAGGAGCTGCTGGCTGCCGAGGGTGCCTACGCCGACCTCTATCTGAGCCAGTTCGCATAATGTGACAAAGGGACAGTTCCGCATGTCACATCACAAATAAGGCGCGTTAGGGGTGAATCCTCTGGCGCGCCTTTGCGTTGGCGTCAATGTTGTCGGTGGCCGTCCGCCTCTAGCGCTCGTCCACGAGCTTGGCGACGAGGGCCTTGAGCTCGGCCACCTCTCGCTCGAGTTCCTTGACGCGGCGGGCATTCTCGGTGATGCCTTGACGGTTGAGCGCGGATTGCTCGGCGGCATCGTCGGGCATGTACTCGCGATGCTGCTTGGCATCGAAGCTCTCCTCGAACACGCGGCAGCCGTTGCGCTTGATGATGCGTCCCGGCACGCCCACGACGGTGCAGTTGTCGGGCACGTCCTTGACGACAACCGAGTTGCCGCCGATCTTGACGTTGTTGCCGATGCGGATGTTGCCGAGCACCTTGGCGCCCGTGCCCACGGTGACGTTGTTGCCGAGCGTTGGGTGGCGTTTGCCGGTCTCGTTGCCGGTGCCGCCGAGCGTGACGCCCTGGTAGAGCACGCAGTTGTCGCCCACGATGGTGGTTTCGCCGATGACGACGCCCATGGCGTGGTCGATAAAGAAGTGCTTGCCGATCTGTGCGGCGGGATGAATCTCGACGCCGGTGATGTGGCGGGTGATTTGCGAGAGCACGCGGGCGAGCGAGCGATGACCGTGCTCCCAGAGCCAGTGCTCGGGCACGTGGTTCCACTTGGCGTGCAGGCCAGGATAGGAAAGGAAGATGACCAGACCGTTTTGCGCGGCGGGATCCTGCGCTTGGACGGTCTTGATGTCCTCGCGAATGGTATTGATAAAGCTCACCGGCCGCCCTCCCTTAGCGCCATGGCAATGCGATTCAATAAAGTATAGCGATTCGCTAGGGATTAGGAAGGACAATCTTGGCGGCATTGCGCAACAGGTGTCAGTTATGCAAACTTGCTGGTAATGGAGTCATGCTTTTGTGGGGTTGCGCACGAGGGGGCACCGCAACCGTATACTGGTCAACTTGGACGTATCCGCGCCCACAACTGAGAGGTTTTACTTCATGGGTTTCATCAATTTTATCGCCGAGCTGCTCAAAGACCCGCGCACCGCGATTGCCAGCTGGATCGCCGCCGGCCCGCTTATGGCCTACGGCTGCGTGTTCCTGATTATCTTTATCGAGACGGGCGTGGTGTTCTTCCCGTTCCTTCCCGGCGATTCACTGCTGTTTGCTTCGGGCTTCTTTGCCCACAACGGTGGCTTTAACATCGTGGCTCTGCTGGCCGTCGCATGGGCTGCTGCCATCCTGGGTGACCAGTGCAACTTTATGATCGGTCACTTCTTTGGCAAAAAGATTATCGCTTCGGGCAAGGTCAAGGCCATGACGCCCGAGCGCATTAAAAAGTCCGAGGACTTCTTGGACAAGTGGGGCCACCTGGCCATTTTCCTCGGCCGCTTCTTCCCGTTTATCCGCACCTTTGTGCCCTTTATCGCTGGCATGGGTGGCATGCACTGGCGCAACTTTGTCGTCTTTAACGTGCTGGGCGGCATTACCTGGTCGACGGTCTTTACGCTGCTGGGCTACTTCTTTGGCGGCATTCCCTTTGTGCAGGAGCACTTTGAGCTGCTGATCGTCGGCATCGTTGCCGTGTCGATCATCCCGACCGTGGTCGGTCTGGTCAAGGCTAAGCTGGGCAAAAAGAACGCGTAGCTCGAGCCAGCGCGCAAACCGTGCAGTTGAGGCCCGTCACCGCTTACGGTGGCGGGCCTCTTTAGTTTCGGTCAAATGAAAATACTTTACTTAGTTAAAGAAAAGCGTTTTATCAGACGCGTACGGGGAGTACAATCTCGTGCATGCGAATCGACGTGCCATCGGCTTTGATGCTGTTCGCGTGTCCCGTCCGGCTCTACGCTCCGGGCGTGCGACGTTGCGACGCGGTCGGCCTCGGTCCTTGCGTGCGGGTTCGCGAGTATGCAACTGTGTATGTAAGGAGCGACATATGACTGTCGAGAAGAAGGATATCGATTGGGGTAGTCTCGGCTTTGGCTACATGAAGACCGATTACAGCTACGAGGCTCATTGGAAGGATGGCGAGTGGGACGAGGGCGGCCTGACCACCGACCACACCCTGCATGTCTCCGAGTGCGGCGGTATCTTCCATTACTGCCAGGAGGTCTTTGAGGGCCTGAAGGCCTACACCGCCGAGGACGGCAGCATCGTCTGCTTCCGTCCCGACATGAACGCCGAGCGTATGTACAACTCTGCCCAGCGCCTCGAGATGCCCCCGTTCCCCAAGGACAAGTTCGTTGAGGCCGTCAAGCAGGTCGTCTCTGCCAACGCCGCCTGGGTTCCGCCCTTCGGTTCCGGCGCGACCCTGTACGTGCGTCCGTTTATGATCGGCTCCGGTGACGTGATCGGCGTGGCTCCCGCTCCTGAGTACACGTTCCGCATTCTCGTGACCCCGGTCGGTCCGTACTTTAAGGGTGGCCTCAAGCCCGTCAAGCTGCGCGTTTCCGAGTATGACCGTGCCGCACCGCACGGCACCGGCAACATCAAGGCCGGCCTGAACTACGCCATGTCCCTTAAGCCCACGATGGAGGCCCATCGCGAGGGCTATGCCGAGAACCTGTATCTCGACTCCGAGTCCCGCACCTATGTCGAGGAGACCGGTGGCGCCAACGTCCTGTTCGTGAAGGAGGACGGCACCCTCGTCGTTCCTCAGTCGCACACCGACTCCATCCTACCCTCTATCACCCGTCGCTCGCTCGTTCAGGTCGCTCAGGACCTGGGCATGACCGTTGACCAGCGTCCCGTCGAGTGGGCCGAGGTCAAGGCCGGCACTTTTGTGGAGTGCGGCCTGTGCGGCACCGCTGCCGTCATCTCCCCGGTTGGCGAGATCGACAACAAGGTTTACGGCGCCGACGAGACCGTGACCTTCCCGGCTGGCTACACCGAGATTGGCCCCGTGATGAAGAAGCTTCGCGAGACCCTGACTGGTATCCAGTCCGGTGCTGTCGAGGATAAGCACAACTGGGTTTACACCGTCGCGTAATTTGTCTTACCTATCCGGGCAGAGAACAAGTTCCCTCCCGGCGCGTCCTCGGACATGCAAGAAGCCCTCGCTGCGCACTTCGTGCGGCGAGGGCTTCTTGCGTCCTGCGGAGTGCGCCGGGAGGGAACTTGTTCTCTGCCCTGCGGGTTCGGCGATGTCACAACGGGCAATGATTAATCTGAATAAAGATGGTGCGCGGCCTTTTAGGCCGCGCTTTTGCTTTGCTTCGCGCCATGTGGGGGTGGTGGCGACGTGCATTTTTGCGAGTATTCTGCAATCGAAGGCCCCTGCATACCGACCTTGGGCAAAAAATCGGGATTTCTCGATGTTTTCTACGGATGATGGGCGGGGTTATGGGCTGACAGCGGTTGATTTGCAGGGATATTCGCGGTCTTCGGCATGTATCGTGGCGCCCGAAGCTCTTGGTTATGTTGAATACTCCTAAAAATGCACGGCGCTTAGAGGGGGACCTTCGCGAAAAAGGAAACCGCCCCGTCGAAGTATGCATTCGACGGGGCGGTTTATGCATTTGGCCGATTAAGGATGCGCTGCCAAACTACTAGAACTTGACGGTCGGGGCCTGACGGGCTGCTTCGGCGGCCTCGAAGCCCTGGCGCTCCTTAAACTGAAAGATGCCGGCAAAGATGACAGCCGGGAACGTCTGAATGGCGTTGTTGTAGCTGAGCACGCAATCGTTGTAGCTCTGGCGTGCGTAGCTAATCTTGTTCTCGGTATCCTCGAGCGATGCCTGCAGCTGCGTAAAGTTGGTGTTTGCCTTAAGATCGGGGTAGGCTTCGGCTACGGCGAAGAGCTGACGCAGCGCACCGGTCAGCACGTTGTCGGCTTCCATCTTGGCCTCGGGCGTGGTGGCCTTGACGGCGGTGTTGCGCGCGCTGATCACGGCGGAGAGCGTCTCCTGCTCGTGCTTGGCGTAGCCCTTGACGGTCTCGACCAGGTTGGGGATCAGGTCGTTGCGACGCTGCAGCTGCGTATCGATGTTCTGCCAGGCGTTATCGATGCGGTTACGCTTGGTGACCATGTTGTTGTAGATGCCGGCGATGGCGCAGGCAATCACAATGACAACAACGATGCCGATGATGACGGGAAGCATGATGTCTCCGTTTCGAATGGCCGCGGCGGCATGCGCCAGCTGCCGTTGGTATAACGCTACTAGTATACCCGCAACGTTTTGTCGTGCCGAACTTTCCGGTAAGCGTTGTGTTTTCGTCGGGGTCGGCACCGGGGCAAAGCGCGCGAGGTACAGGTGTAAGATATGCGACAGATTGACGAGTGTTGTCTTTGCCCTGAGGATGGCGATACCAGTGGACCTTCGCATCAAGAAAACCTACCGCGCCCTGTTCGATGCCTTTACCGAGCTTCTCGAGGAGCATCGTTTTGAGGACCTGACGGTTGCCATGCTGTGCGACCGCGCCATGATTCGCCGCACGACGTTCTACAAGCACTTTCGCGACAAGAACGATTACTTTGCCTTTTATATCGATGAGCTCATGTCGGGCTTGCCGCAAAAACAGCCCGATGAGGCCGGCGCGGTATCTGCCGAGGACGTGCGCGCGCTTCGGCACGCGATTTTGGACGATGCCATGGATTTGATTCTGGCGCACGAGCGGCTCATGGATAACATTTTGGCAAGCAGCATGTCGGGCATGTTGACCAACGTTATTTGCGACCGCATTGCCCGCTCCATCCGCGAGCGTGTGATGAACGTGCTTGCCGAGGATGCCCTGGCCCCCGTGTCACTCGAGACGACGTCTGAGTTTGTCGCCGGCGGTATTATTCGACTTTTCACGATATGGTGGGAATCAGGCCACGATCTTGAGCGTCGACCTGAGATAGCCGACGTGGTCGATGCACTGTTTGAGCGGACCATGACACCGGTGCATCACTAGGAGTGGCGGAGAGAGGGGGATTCGAACCCCCGGAACGCTCTCGCGCTCAACGGTTTTCAAGACCGCCGCATTCAACCGCTCTGCCATCTCTCCGTGAGTCGTAATGATAGCATCGTTTTGAATTTGCAACAGGGAAGGCGAACGATGACGATCACCGAAATCGACGAGAAGTTCATGCGCGAGGCGCTGGCGGTGGCGCGCGCCGCCGCGGCAGTGGGCGAAGTGCCCATTGGCGCTGTGGTGGTGCGCGACGGCGAGATCGTCGCGCGGGCGCACAATCGGCGCGAGCTCGACCAGGATCCTTCGGCTCATGCCGAGTTTGCGGCCGTGTGCGCCGCTGCCCAGGCGCTTGGCCGCTGGCGCCTTTCCGACTGTACGGTCTATGTGACGTTGGAACCCTGCTGCATGTGCGCGGGTCTTATGGTCAACGCGCGCGTGGGACGCTGCGTGTATGGCGCGAGTGATGCCAAGGCGGGCGCGTTGGGTTCGCTGTATGACCTGAATGCCGATTCGCGCCTGAATCATCGGTTTAACGTGACGGCTGGGGTCCTGGCGGATGAATGCCGCGAGCTGCTGAGTAGCTATTTTGGCGGTCTGCGCGGAGCGGGCGGCGCTGATTGCGGTTGCGGGGCCGATCTTGAGGCGCATGCCGCTCATGCCGAGGCGCTTGCAGGTGCCGGTGAGGATGTTGGCACGGCGGTTGACTTTGGTCCTGCGTGCCGTCGGCCTCGCCGTGTGCTGCTGGCGATTGATTCCTTTAAGGGCAGCGTGTCGAGTGCGCAGGCGGAGGCGGCGGTTGCCGAAGGCGTGCGCCGCGTTTGGCCCGATGCCGAGGTGCGCGCATTGCCGCTGGCAGATGGTGGCGAGGGAACGCTCGATGCCATCGCCGCATGCGGTGGCGAGCTCTCAACCTGCGATGTCGCAGGTCCCTTGGGCGATCGTGTGTCTGCCCGGATGTTGGTGGACGGCGAGCACGAGTCGGCTGTAATTGAGATGGCCGAGGCGGCGGGTATTGGGTATTCACCTTGCACGGAATCGGCGGCGCTGGCTGCTACAACCTATGGCGTGGGCGAGCTGATGCTCCGTGCAGCTCGTGTCGGGGTAAAGACTATCTATATTGGCTTGGGCGGCAGTGCCACCAACGGCGGTGGCGCCGGCATGCTGCAGGCGCTGGGCGCGCGTGTGGTCGATGATCAGGACTGCGATGTCGCCCCCGGTCTTGCGGGCCTTGAACACGTGTCGAGTATCGATTTGACGTCAGCGCTTCGTGCACTGAGCGGCGCTCGTATCGTTGTGCTTTCGGATGTCGAGAATCCGCTCGTGGGACGCCGCGGTGCGCTGGCGGTGTTTGGCGGGCAGAAGGGCCTGCCGACGGATGACGCTGAGGCGCTGCGCAGGTACGACAGCTGGATGGTCGGCTACGGTCGCCTGCTCGATGCGGCAATTACCGGGGTGCGGGCTCAGGGATTGTTGCGCGTGCCCGAGGGTGCTCGGACATTTGGCTCGGTGCTCGGAGTGCCCGGTGCCGGTGCCGCAGGCGGCCTGGGTGCCGCGCTGCTGGCGCTCGGGGCGGAGCTGCGTTCGGGCGTGGAGACGGTGCTCGATCTCGTGGGGTTTGACGAGCGCGTGCGCGATGTCGACCTGGTCATAACGGGCGAGGGCAATATGGATGAGCAGTCCGCCGCCGGTAAGGCGCCGGTGGGTGTGGCCCGTCGTGCGAAGCGATATGGCAAGCCGGTGATTGCTGTCGTGGGCGGTCGCGCTGATAACCTGGATGCGGTGTATGGGCAAGGCATCGACCTTGTACTGCCGATTTGCCGCAAACCCATGGGCCTGGAACAGGCACTCGATCCGCAAGAAGCCACAACCAACCTCATCTGCGCCGGCGAAGCGGCCGCTCGATCCTACGACCTTGGCCGTATCTAAAACCCATCCCCTCGATAAGTCGCGGTGAAATACGGAGCGTTTTTGCCTTTAAGGGGCCAATTCAGTCCGTATTCCACCGCAACTTCGAGAATGGCCATTCGAGGTTGGCCGCCTTGTGCCTTGGGTCGGACCGTTTGCCACGAAATGCGACCATCTACTACGTTAAACCGGCCACCTTCGACCATCCCGGAATTTGCAAAAACAAAACCGCAGGTAGAAAGCTTGCCGATTTTCGAAAAGCCGGCTATGGTTGACCCCTGCGGCCTAAACGTAGTAGATGGGCCCTTTCTGTGGTGCGGCACCAAGCCGGTCATTTTGGGATCGGACTATTTTGACTACTCATTGGCTGCTCTGGCAATCGGGCTGCAAAAGTAGTCAAAAAAGCTCCGTCCCAAATTAGCTACCTTGCTCTGGCGGGCGGGAGCAGGTAAGATATACCGAGCGCCTAGCGCGTTCGATGGGTTCGGATGACGACATGTTCCGAATCTGGTCAGGTCCGGAAGGAAGCAGCCATAAGGAGCCTCTGTCGGGCATCCGAATCCATCGAGCGCACGGGCGTTTTTTTGGTGCCGTGACATGGCCCGGCCGGCGGCGAGGTGTTTGGTGTCTCGCTGGTCCTCGGCTTCGCCTGCGGGATCGCTCGACTACCAAACACCTCGCCGCCGACCGGGCCCCGTCGTCCAAAAATCATCCGTAAAGGCGCGTTTATCTAATTTAAATCTATCCCTTGTGGAATGCGGCTTGCTGGTGTTGTCTGGGCATTGATGGCTATGTGGTTCAAGAGGCGGCGGTGCTGTTGCTTGAATTTTTGCAGTTAAAGAGGCCCGTTTCCCTGGGTTGGGGAAACGGGCCTCTTTTCTCTCTGGGTTTGTGGATTGGCGAAGGTGGTATGCTCTGGCAGCTATTTTGAGTTCCTGATGCGGCGTGTGGCTGTGGCGGTTATTCCGAGGCCTGCGGCGGCGACTGCTGCGAGTGCGATTGCGCTCGGCGCTGTGTCGCCTGTGTTTGCGAGCTTGCCGGTGGTCGTATTTGCTTGCTTGCCGCTGCTCGAGTTCGCCTGCTTGGTGGAGCTTGGTAGGGTGTCTTTGCCGGTCGAGGGTGAGCTGGCGGGCTGTGTCGTCTCGGCCGGTTGCGTCGAGCCGGAGGGAGGCGTTGTCTCGGTCGGTTGCGTTACCTCGGGCGAGGTGGCCTTGTCTGCCGCGGCTTTTGCCTCTTCGTATGCCTTGCAGGCGTCGTCATAGGCCGCTTGCGCCTTATTCAAATCGCTGAGGAGCGCATTTCGCTTGGCTGTGCATGCGTCGATGTTGGCCTTTGCTTTCTCCGCTCCATCTTCGAAAATCTTAACCTGCTCTTCCTGACTTTCGAGCGTACGTCGGTGGTGGTCAAGCTTATATCCACAAGATTCTCTTTCCGAATCCGCCATTTTGACCTCCATACGCAACTGCAAAACAGTTTCGTAATCCCTGTCGGCGAGCGCCTTTTCTACTTTTGCTTTAAGCTCGCTTACCCGGTTGCTGGCCTTGTCGTAATCGGCTTGGGCTGCAGCGACGTTCGCTCGCATGGCGGGAAGGGGTTCACTAGATTTGGCGGCTTCCGCCATCATCTTGTCGTAGAGCTCTTGAGAAGCGGCAATGTCATCATCGATTTCCGCAAGTTTCTCGGGACTTGCGACGTCTTTTGCGGCCTCGAGGTTTTTGAGCGCTTCCTGCATGGCTGCATACGCTTTTTCTTTTGCGGCGGCCGCATCTTCCGTCTGCAAGGCAACTGCAGCGGTGGGGGAGCTGGTTTCTGCCGCTATCGCCGTTGCGGGGGCGATTCCCGCGACAAGTGCCGCGGAAAGGGCGATGCCCGCAGTTGCTCGTCTTGCTCTTCTTGCGAGAATGTCGTTCATCTCGGCACCTCATTTCAAGGGTCGGCGACTAACTTGGTAGCACTAATGCAAGTATACCAAGTGGTCGACCCGACACTGGCTGGGTGCGCGCCTCTCCGCTTCTTTGGAAACCGAATCCCATTAGAAATGACGAGTTGTTTACGCTTCTTTTGGGCTTACCGTACTATCATGGTTCGAATTGAATGTGGATGATGATAGGGAGCGCCTATACATGATTGAGCTGCTCGGGCGTTTTGGTGGTAAGTTTCGCCGGTATATGGTGATCGGCCCAGCGTGCAAGCTGATCGAAGTGATTTTTGATCTGCTGACGCCGCTGGTGATTGCCCAGATGATCGATAAGGGTATTGGCGCACACGATGTCAACGCCGTTATCCACTACGGCATGGTACTTGGCGCCATGGCTGTGATCGGCATCTCGTTTACGCTTGTCTGCCAAAAGATGGCGGCGCTGACCTCGCAGGGCATGGGCACCGACATTCGCGGCGCGCTCTACGAGCACATCAACAAACTGAGCTATGCCGAACTCGACCGCTTTGGCACGCCGTCGCTTATCACCCGCATCACCAACGACGTCAACCAGGTGCAGCTTGCCGTGGCGCTGGGCGTGCGCATGCTCATCCGCTGGCCCTTCTTGGCGGTGGGCTCTATGTGCGCGGCCCTTGCCATCGACCTTAAGCTCGGCATGATCTTTTTGATTTGCACGCCCGCCATTGGCCTGGTGTTTTGGTTTGTCATGGCGCGCTGCATTCCGTACTACAAGCAGCTGCAGGCAAAGCTTGACCGCATCGCGCTCATTTGCCGCGAGGGGCTTTCGGGCGCCCGCGTGGTTCGCGCCTTTGTACGCGAAGATCACGAGCGCGAGCGCTTTGCCCAAGCCGCCGATGACCAGGCCAATACCGCCATCGCGGTGGGCAAGCTCTCGTCAATCCTTAATCCCGTCACGTTTTTGGTGATGAACCTGGGCGTGTGCGCCATCCTGTGGGTGGGCGGCATCCAGGTCAACGTGGGCGAGCTCACGCAGGGCCAGGTCATGGCGTTCGTCAACTACATGACGCAGACCCTGACCTCCATCGTGTATGTCGCCAACCTGGTCGTGGTCTTTACCAAGGCGAGCGCGAGTGCTTCGCGTATCAACGAGGTGCTCAACTGCGAGCCGAGCATCACCGACGAGAACAACGAGCCGGTCGCACTGCCCCAGGCACCCGCGACGGACGTCGACGCCCCGGTCTCTGCGCTGAGCTTTAGCCATGCGAGCTTTTCGTTTGGCGCGGGCGCGGCCAATGCCGTCAACGATGTGACCCTGGAGCTCCCGCTGGGCAAGACGCTCGGCATTATCGGCGGCACGGGTAGCGGTAAGTCGACGCTCGTCTCGCTCATCCCGCGCCTGTACGATGCGAGCACCGGCAGCGTGAGCGTGATGGGCTCCGACGTGCGCGCCTGGCCGCTCGATCAGCTGCGCCATGTGGTCGCGACCGTCCCGCAACGCGCGTCGCTGGTGAGCGGCACGATCCGCAGTAACCTGACCTGGCGTGACGAGTCAGCGACCGACGAGGGGCTCTGGGCGGCGCTCGACATGGCGCAGGCGAGCGAGTTCGTGCGCAACAAGCCTCAGGGGCTCGACGCCCCGGTCGAGGCGGACGGTAAGAACTTCAGCGGTGGCCAACGCCAGCGCCTGACCATCGCGCGCGCCCTGGTGGGCTCGCCTCAGGTCCTGATCATGGACGACTCCGCCTCGGCGCTCGACTTTAAGACCGACGCGGCGCTTCGCCATGCCATCCACGAGCGCAGCGTGTGTGGCGCTGCTGAGGGCGGGCTGCCGCTGACTACGGTGATCGTAAGCCAGCGCGTTTCGACCGTGCGCGACGCCGACATGATCTGCGTACTCGACCACGGCTCGGTTGCGGGCCTGGGCACGCATGACGAGCTGTATGCAAGCTGCCAGCTCTACCGCGAGATTTGCCAGTCGCAGCTGCGACGCGAGGAGCTCGAGGGCCAGCAGGGGAGCACGACGCCCACGCCCACCCCAAGACCCGCGTCCGCCCCAGGCGCCGTGTGCGCCCCCACATCCGTCTGCGCAAAGGAGGGCTGCTAAATGAATCCGTACACTTCCTCCGGTTCGGTCGCCACGATGACGGCCAACGTGTCCGGTAACGATAACCTCAACGACCTGGGCGACGGTCCGCGCCAGCCCGGCGATCCCGAGCGCTATCCCGTGGGTGCGGTGACCCGCCGCCTGCTGGGCTACGTTCGTCCGCATCGCATTTCGTTTGTTGCGTCGTTTGTGAGCGCCGCCATCTCCGTGATTCTGCAGCTCTACACGCCCATCCTCATCGGCGAGGGCATCGACCTGATCGTTGCCGCCGGGCAGGTGGACTTTGACGCACTGCTGCCGCTCGTTACCAAGCTCGCGATTGTCGTCGTAGGTGCTGCGGCCTTCCAGTGGCTACAGGGCTACTGCGTCAACCGCCTGTCCTACGAGACGGTGCGCGACATGCGCGTGGAGGCGAGCGACAAGCTCAGCCGCATGCCGCTCAGCTTTATCGACAGCCATGCCCACGGCGACCTTATGAGCCGCGTGGTCAACGACGTCGACCAGGTGGGCGACGGTCTGCTGCAGGGCTTCACGCAGCTCTTCACCGGTGTTATTACCATCGTGGGTACGCTCGCGTTTATGCTTTCCATCAACCTGACCATGACGCTCGTGGTGGTACTCGTCACGCCGCTTTCCATTTTTGGAGCCAGCGCCATCGCCAAACTCTCCAACAAGAGCTTTACGGCGCAGCAGCGTATTCAAGGTCAGCTTGGCGGCCATATCGAGGAGTACGTGGGCGAGCAGAAGCTTGTCGACGCCTTTGCCTATGGCTCGAACGCTCAGCAACGCTTCGATGCCCTCAATGCCGAGCTCTACACCGCGGGCGAGCGCGCGCAGTTTATGGGTTCGCTCTCCAACCCCGGCACGCGCTTTATCAATAACATCATCTATGCCGTGGTCGCTGTGATCGGCTGCGTGGGCGTGATCACGGGCGTGCCCGCGGCGCTTACGGTGGGCGGTGTGCAGATTTTCCTGTCCTATGCCAACCAGTACACCAAGCCGTTCAACGAGGTCACCAACGTCATTACGCAGATCCAGACGGCGTATGCCTCGGCGCGCCGCATGTTTGCGCTGCTCGATGCGCGCGAGCAGGAGCCCGATGCGGCGGATGCCGTGGAACTTGCCGCCCCGCAGGGTGAGGTGACCTTTGAGCATGTGGACTTTAGCTACGTGCCCGATCGCAAGCTGCTGCAGGACATCTGCATCGAGGCTAAGCCCGGCATGCGCTTTGCCCTGGTCGGCCCCACGGGCTGCGGCAAGACGACGCTCATCAACCTGCTGCTGCGCTTTTACGATATCGATGCCGGACGCATCATGGTCGATGGCAGGTCTTCGCGTGACTACACGCGCGCAAGCCTTCGCCGTGCCTTTGGCATGGTGCTGCAGGACACTTGGCTGTTCGAGGGCACGGTGGCGGAAAACATCGCTTACGGTTGCCCGGATGCCACGCGCGAGCAGGTTATCGAGGCGGCCAAGCGCGCGCACGCACACAAGTTTATCGTGCAGCTGCCAGGCGGCTACGATACAGTCATCGGCGAGGACGGCGGCACGTTTAGCCAGGGTCAAAAACAGCTGCTGTGCATCGCGCG
>JBKXPS010000003.1:100861-101613 GCA_047014445.1 Collinsella aerofaciens
GTTAGTACTAAGATATTCATCTAATAAATTGCATTAGTGGCTTTAGTTTTGGGGGAAACGAGGCAACGTGACTATGACGTGCTCTTTGGTGGTTAACAGCAAGAGCGGTAATACCAGGATGGTTTCGGGCGCGATCAAGCGCGCTCTGCAGGCTGCGGGTGTTGAGTTTGTCCATGCCGCGGCGTTGAGCGACGATGCGGATGCAGATCAGGTTGCGCTCGAGGCGCAGGGCGCCTGCGCGGCCGACACGGTGCTCGTCGGTTTTTGGTGCGACAAGGGCGCGTGCACGCCTTCGGTCGCGGCGTTGCTCTCCGCTTTGCACGGCAAGCGCGTCTTCCTGTTTGGCACCTGCGGCTTTGGGGCCGATCAGAGCTATTACCAGCAGATTATCGACCGCGTAACTTCCAATTTGGCTGGGGATGCCGAGCTTGCGGGCTGGGCGATGTGCCAGGGCAAGATGGGCCCCGCGGTCAAGCAGCGCTACGAGGCCATGCTCGAGCAAGATCCCGACAACGCGCGCTATAAGATGCTGCTCGACAACTGGGTTGCCGCAAAGGATCACCCCACCAAGGAAGATCTGGACAACATGGCTGCAGCCGCCAAAAAGGCCGTGCTGGGGGAGTAGCTCCCATCGCTGACGGCGGTCGGTCCATCTTTCTAAATGAAACGTCCTCCCGGGCGTCGGGGCACGAAGTTCCCTGCTCTACAGTCCTGCGCAAGACGAAGGCCACATTAAGTGGCCTTCTTTGCGT
>JBKXPS010000003.1:101623-179632 GCA_047014445.1 Collinsella aerofaciens
CCTGCTCTACAGTCCTGCGCAAGACGAAGGCCACATTAAGTGGCCTTCTTTGCGTGCGGAACTCGCGATGAACTTCGTGCCCCGCCGTCCGGGAGGACGCCTCTTTATTGATGGGAGGCCTGATAGGTCGATGGTTCCGTGCCCGGATGCGTCCAAAGTGGGACGGGCTTTCCGGATGGTCAGGCTTTCGAAAAATGCGTCCCGGAAATTGCCTTTGGAATGGGACGTAGTTTCCCGTTGAGGTGCTTTGCGGAAAGTGCATCCCACTCTGGGCGGTCGAAGTGGGACACACTTTCCCAAAGGCGCTCCAACGGGAAATTGCGTCCCATTATTCGGTCAAGAAACGGGATGCATTTTCCCAATGAGAGCAAAACCGGAAAATGCATCCCACAATCAGCCCTCAAAGTGGGACGCCGTTTCCCAATGAGGCTCAAGCGGAAAATGCATCCCGGAATTTGCGCTCAAAGTGGGATGCGGTTTCCGGTTGAGGGTCTAAGGGGAAAGTGCGTCCAAGAATCGACGCTTGAAATGGGATGCAGTTTCCCGATGAGGCACTCGACGGAAAATACATCCCAGAAATGGCCTTTGAGCTGGGATAAGATTTCCGCGGCATCTCGGATTCTCAAAAATGAGACACGCCGTTGGCGAAAATGAGACACGTGATATCGGGCATCGGACGTATCATTTGCAAAAATGAGTCCACTCCACTCGAATAAAGCGAGGTCCCTCATGTACGTTCCACACCTCCGTATCCGTAGGCTGTCGAAAATCCCGCTTGTTGGGACGGCGGCGCTTGCTGCGTTGATCGCCACGAGCGTCGCCTGCTTCACGGCCACGCCCCAGGTTGCCCAGGCGGCAGACGCGCCCGCAATCACCGATATGACCGAGCAGGATTATCAAGCCCTGGGTCTGGGCACGAGCGAGGACATTCCGGCCGATACCGTTGGCCCCTATTCCACTGATACCCCCACGACGTTTGCCACGCGCAGCGAGGTCTATATGGCAGCTAACGGTAGCCATGGCAATCGCTACACTCTGCGCGACAAGCTCGAGAACGTCGAGCGCGGTGACATTGGCGGCAGCAGCAAACTCACCGATGGCTATGGAAGTGTGTGGGGCGCCGCAAAGTTCTGGCAAAACGTCAACAACTTCGATACGAACAGCGATCTCTACAAGCATAGCGACTACGGTGGCGGCACCTGGTCGTACCTAAGCAACAATGAGTCCTCAACAGTACTCGCCAACGACAACAACGGTTTCTCGGGCATTCACGCCACGAGTGTTGAGTTCTGCAGCGACGCCAGCACGGGCAAAAAGAGCCGCGTTGCCGAGCTCCGTGCCTACGGCGACAGTTCCTCCACGACGATTGACGGCAAGTCATACGCCGGAAAGGTTGAGCTGGTCCTCTACTCGTTTAGCAACGGGCGTACGCGCACTCTCGACACACACCTGCCGGTGACGGTCAACACTAATATGATGTACGAAGGCCGTTTTAAGTACCTGGATGCCGGTTACCTGCAAGAGCACGACGCCGTCTTTGATGTCGAGGCGGGCGATGTCGATGGCGACGGCGTCGACGAGCTTTTTGTCTACGCGGGCTGCTATGTCGACGAGAACGGCGTGCGCAAGGCTGTAGTCGACATGTATGACTTGGAGGGCGGCAACTGGAAGCAAAGCGTCGTCAAGATCGATGCCGGTAACGCCGCGGACTACACCACGCACAACAAGGGCGGGAACGACTCCTGGACGCAGCTTCAGTCAGCTCCTGTCGTTTCGCTAGCGGCCGGCGACCTCGATCGCGATTTTTGCGATGACCTCGCCATCGTGGTCTCGGCACCCTGCGGCAAGAAGAATATTGATAAGTCGACGCATTGCGAGCTGTTTTCGTGGGATGCATCCAAGGGTGCGCTCGTCCATGTCGATGCTCTGGGCGACGCGGGCGCAATCTCCCTCTCCGCGAACGGCAAGACCATGGTCGCTGCGAATGCGACGTTCGGCACGTTTGCCGCCTACGATGAAGAAGGAAAGAAGACGGGTGAAACTGTCACGGGCCTTATTCTTGCGGGCTATGACTGGCAACGCAGCGCTTTTGATTACGGCGCTTCTGACGGCAGCAAGGGGCTGTACGGCGCGCTGTACCGCTACGCGTATTTTGACTCGGAGTCTGGCGAGTTCAAGCTTTCCGATTGTAAGGAATACAGAGACGGGCTCCTCGCCTCCTATGGGCTGATGCATGTGCCCAACAGCGCATGGAAGGATAGCGCTCAGGATAAGCGCTATCCGTGCACCTTGGCGCCTATTGCCCTTGCCACTGCCAACCTTGACGGCCTGTCCGAGCAGCTGGCGGTTGACGAGGTGCTCGTGGGCGGCGATGTGTTCCGCGACTTTGCCTGCAACACGGCACAGAGCGGGGCTCAGGGCTTGGGGTCCATGGTCGGAACCATGAGCATGAGCGGTCAGCAATACAACAGCAGCAACAAGCATGACCACAAGGGTATAGAACAGGTGTGGATCAGCGACGTCAAGGCGGGCAGCGTCTCGGGTTCGGACCGCTATAACGAGAGCTTTATCGCCGTGGTGGGCAAGCACCGCGACGAGGACCTGCGCAAGAACGATGACTACTATTGGATGACCGCCTCGCATTTTTCGCTCGACGAGAACGGAAAGGTGCGCCGCGGCGAGGAGCAGGTGATTAGCGAGAGCAACCGTCGCGGCACTACCTACGGCACATTTATCTCGCTCGCGCTGCCCGATGTCGACAACGACAGCGTCAAGATCACGTACAAGGACCGCTACAAGGTCTATACCAACCCGCGCGTGCTTGCCGTGCTGCAGGATGCGCCCTATGTTGAGGATCTGGAGCAGGCATACGGCTATCTGGTGTTGGGCGGCACGTCATACGGAGAGGAAAAGGGCACGGGGACATCCCAGGGCTATACCATTGGCGCCGAGTTGGGCGTTGCCGTCGAGGTGCAGACCGGTCCGCCCCTGGTCGCGATGAATGCTTCAGTCGATTTTGCCGCCGAGGGATGCTATGACTACCGGAGCGAGCGCACGGTCAGCGCAAGCGTAAGCTATGAGTCGCATGCCGGCGAGGGTGACAAGGCCGTGCTCTACACGATTCCGATGGTCTATTACGAGTATGAGATCGAAAATGAGGAAACTGGTGGCAAGGGCGTGATGGCGGCGCCCGTGTCGCTCGGCGCGCAGACCTCGGTCGTTAATGTCGAGGCCTATGACCGCATTGCCAAACAGCACAATATGACGCCGCTCAGCTACTTTTTGACCAACCGGTCGGGAGAACCCGGAACCTATCAAACGACGCTCAACGGCGAGACTCCCGTTGGGGATTCCTTTGGCCTGGGCAAGCCTGGCGTAACGCGCGCCTACACGCACGATGGGTTTAACGGCGCCGCCGCGCAGTCGGGGGCGAGCATTGAGCAGACCATCGAAGTCGAGGAGGGCAAGGAGCAGGAGCTCGAGCTCGGCTTGACGCTGAACGGCAGCGTTGTCATGGGCGCGAAGCTCGCAAAGCACGAGTTGTTTGGCGGCCTGTGCTTTGGTGCCAACGCCGGCTTTACTACGGGTAACTCCTCGAGTGAATCGACCGAATACGGCGGCACCGTCGACAACCTGCCCGAGGCCGCGCAGGGCAAGTACGGTTTTGTGTGGCGTCTGGGCGTCAACGCGGTGGATGTCGACAAGTTCGAGGCAGACTCGGGCGACAAGCTCGGCACCAAGGACACCGACCAGTTCTGGATCGTGGGCTATGACGTTAAGGACGTCGAGATGCCCGACGCGCCGGCCGTGACGGGCTTTACGGCAAACGCCGTCGATTCGACCAGCGTTACGTTTAGCTGGGACGATGTACTCGCAAACAAGAGTGGCTTTAGCTACGGCGTGGGCATGCTGCAGAGCAATGCGGCGGATGCGGTCGTCAATAGCTGGAAGATTGCCGACAACACGCAGACCTCGCTCAAGTGGGATGGGCTGCAGCCCAATACGGAGTATCGATTCGCCATCGCCGCCGTTAAGAACGGATCCACGACCGAAACAGGTATTCGCTCGGCAATCATCACGGTCAAGACCATGCCCGATGGCATGACGATGACCGTGAGCGGACCTGCGGCGGATGCTGCGGAGGGGTCGGATCTTGGATACGACTCTTCGGTTGAGCGCGCGGCGGGAAGCCACCTGACGCTCTCGGCGATTGGCCATGTGAAGCAACTCGGTGCCGACGATAGCGAAACAGGGCTGGCACCGACCTATATGTGGTACCGCAAGGGCCGCGGCGAGACAGAGTTTAAGCTCGTGGGTGCCGATGGCAACCTCGCGGCTGGAACGGCCTCAAAGCTCGAGATTGACCTGACCGCAGACGATGACGGTGCGCAGTATTACTGCCACGTGGGATACAACGACGTGGGCCTCGACACCGGCACGACGCTCGTGAATATCGAGGCCGAGGAGACGGCGCCCACAACGGTGAACGCCACCCCGATCCGCACGCGCCGCCTGTTCTCACAGGCAAGTGCGGGCGCCAAGAAGTTCCTGGACCATACGCTGGTAAACACCGCCGGCCCAACCGATTTCGAAGGCTCAAAGGACCCCGAGACTCCTGAGACCCCGACGAACCCGGACAAGCCCAAGTCCGACAACGGAGCTAAGACCGACACCAAGGTCAAGACTACGACCACAGCGAAGAACCTCGCAAACACCGGCGACCAAACATTCGCCCTAGTCGCCACCGCAGCAGCAGCGGGAGCAACGCTCGTAGTGATAGCCCTCATCATGCTGATCAAGCGCCGCAAGACCCACTAGTAGCCAGTCGAACATATCGACAACCCAAAAACCCGGGTAGCCAAAAAACAGGCCACCCGGGTTTTCTGTTGAGTGGAGACTCCGCAAGCGGAAACTGCATCCCACAATTAGCGCCCGGAACGGGACACATTTTCCGTCAAGCCCTCATCCGGAAAATCCATCCCAGTTTGAGCGCCCGGACCGGGACGCACTTTCCCAAAGGGTCCTCAACGGGAAACTGCGTCCCATAATTAGGCCGAGAAATGGGATGAACTTTCCCAATGAGAGCCAACCGGAAACCACGTCCCAGAATCAGCCCCCAAAGTGGGACGCACTTTCCCAACGAGCCTCAACCGGAAAATACATCCCGGAATACAGCTGAATAGTGGGACACACTTTCCCAATCGGGTCCCAAGCGGAAACTGCATCCCGTTCCGGACGTGAATTCTGGGACACGGTTTCCGGATGCAAAAAGGCCACATGACGTGGCCTTCGACTTATATATGTTCAGCGGATACCCCTACGACAAGCCGCGCTCCAACAACAAGGCGTCTGCCCGGCGACGCGGAACGTAAGGTTCATCGCGAGTTCCGCACGAGCCGGAGAGCACTTAATGTGCTCTCCGTGCGAGCAGGACTGTCCGAGCAGGGAACCTTACGTTCCGCGCCGCCGGGCAGACGAACCAGTTATGAGTGACCCGCTACTTGATCTTGGTCGTACCCGGTGCCAGGTTGGGGTCGGTTTCGTTGGCCTCGGTCTGGAAATGCTCGGTGTAGACGTTCTTGCCGTCGCGGAACATCTCGTAGTACTGCATCTTGGCGTAATCCTCGCGCGCCTTGGTGGCGGCTGCTGCGGCGGCGTCGTCGCCGGTGACGTTGGAGGAGAGCGCCCAGCGCAGGCTGGCGTCCTCGTAGCCCACCGAGTTGATGGCGGGCAGCGACTCACGCAGCGTCATGTGCGCCTTCTGGTAGTCGGAGAGGGGTGCGCCGATCAGCTGCATAAGCTGCGTGGACAGGTAGTTGGTGGACAGGTCGTCGACCTCGCTCGTCTGGTCGCAGCCGGCAACGTCGTAGTTGGCCCAGATGATGTAGTCGGTCTGCCACAGACGCTCCTGATGCGTGGCGTCGTCCTCACCGGTAAACCACTTGTCGTTGAACTTGGACGGGAAGAACGGCTGGTGATCGCCCCAGAACACCACGACCACCTTGCGGTCGAGCTTGCTCAGGGCGTTAAGGAAGTAGCGCAGCGCCTGGTCGGACTGCTCGATGCACGAGACGTACTCGTCGACATCGGAGAGCGTGCCGTCCTCGACGGTCTTGGCGTCCAGATCGGTCGTGTCGATGTTCAGGTGCATCTGCTTGTCGACCGGCAGCAGGCCCGTGTCGTAGCCCGAGTGGTTCTGCATGGTCACGTCGAAGATAAACTGCGGATCGGCGTTCTGGTCGAGCAGCTCAAGAATCTTGTCATAGGTCGCCTGGTCGGTCACCATACCGCGCAGAGTGTCGGCTCCCTGGAAGTCGTTGATGGACAGGAACCGGTCAAAGCCAAAGTCCTTGTACACGTTCTCGCGGTTCCAGTTGGTGGCGTGGTTGGGGTGCATGGCCGTGGTGGAATATCCGAGCGACTTGAACTGCTCTGCCAGGTTCCCGGTCGTTTCCATGTTGTAGATGGTGTAGGGGTACACGCCCGAGCCCAGGTTGGCCATGGAGTTGCCGGTCATAAACTCAAACTCGGTATTGGCGGTACCGCCGCCGTAGGCGCTCACGTAGAGCTTGCCGCGGCTGAGGCAGTTGGACAGGTTCTTAAAGTACTGCGGGCCCTCGTAGCCGGCGCGCATGTTCTGGTAGATCGACAGATCCGAGAAGGTCTCGTTCATGATGGCGATGACCGTGGGCTTCTCGCTGTCGAACTGCTCCTTTGCGGCGGCGCGCTCATCGCTCTTAGCCGCGTCGGATTTGTCATAGGCCTTGGCGTACTTTTTGAGCGTGGCCTTGGCATCGTCGACGGAGTAGTCGGCGGGTTTGGGCGGCTTGATGGACTGCGCTGCGCTAATGAAAGCGGGCAGGTAGCCCTCGCGCCAGTAGCTCTCGAGCGGGCGCCAGGTGTAGACGGTGATGCCGAGGGTGTTGTAGTAGTCGATGAGCGTGACGTGTGCGGTCACACCGCCCAGGCACAGCACGGCGACGAGCAGGTTGGTGAGCAGCATGCGCTTGGCGTTGGCGGCGCCCTTCTGACGGTGCGGTGCCACCAGGCCGGCGTACTCGCACAGCAGCATGGCGATGGCGGTAAAGCCCATGGACAGCACGCAGAACAGCGAGATCGAGAAGGTGTAGCCGGTGCCGGCGACCGCGGCGGCGGTGGAGATGGCCGAAAGGTCGCCCGGCTGGATGGGCATGGATTTAAACGTGATGACGAAGAACTCGGCAATGCCCAGGACAAAGAGGGCAAAGGCCAAGACCGCGGGGGCTGCGCCGTGGCGCTGGAACAGGAAGAACAGGCCGACCATGAGCGTGGTGATGATGGCCCACTCGAGCAGGATGCACAGGGGGTAGACCCAGGTAAAGTCGTGGTTGGACGAGACCTCCATGCCCAGCAGCGCAAAGACGCCGGCGAGCAGCAGGCACAGGACGGCGGCGACGAGCGGTTTACCCACAAAGGCTCCGCGCAGGCGGGCGAGCTTGCCGGTGGGGGCGGGGGCGTCGGGCCCGGCGAACGCAAAGACGCGCGGGGCGATGCGGTCGCGGGCGATGCTGGCCCAAGCGCAGCCGGTGAGGATGGCGTTGGTCAGGATGAGCATCACGAAGGCGAGCGGCTCGTTCTGCGCGACGAGGCCAATAGCGCCCCAGACGGTCAAAAAGAGCTGGAACAGGCCAAAGGCGACGCTCCAGGCGAAGGCGCCCTTGGCAACGGTGCCCGACTGAGCGCGAATGGCCTTGGCCTCGCGCAAGACAAGGTAGACGGTCGCCGCAAGACCGACGAGCGAGATGGCGGCAGCGAACATGCTGAGACTCCTCACAAACTAAAACGTACGAAAGCGGGGGTTTACCCGATTGTTACCAAGATATGTGCTGCAATTGGTGTCTGCGCACAACAACCAGCCATATTAACGCGCACGTGTGACGGTGTGGCGCAATGTAGTGGCGACCTGCGCGATAATGGACGGGAATTACACGGAAACGTAAAGGCTTCTTAAAGAATTGGCGAGGATGAGGCGATGAACGAACGGGCTTGTATGACGAGTGCGGGTGACGTGGACGCTGGCATGGACGCGGGCGGCTATCCGGTCGAGACGACGGGCAATGCGGTGCTGGACACGTTGGAGCACCGTTCCTCCACGCGTGCCTTCGCGCGTGATGACGACGACCGTCCCGTGGCGGTGACCGACGAGCAGCGGGCGGCAATTTTGCATGCGGCGAGTCGCGCGCCGTCGGCGGGCGCCATGATGATGTATTCCATCGTGAGCATTCGCGAGCAGGCTACGCTGGATCGTCTGGCCGACCTATGCGACCACCAGCCCATGATCGCCAAGGCGCCCTGGGCACTTATATTTGTGGTCGACTATGCCAAGTGGATCGATCTGTTTGAGCACGTGGGCTGCTTTGAGCCCGAGTTTGTCGAGCGCACGGGCAAGGCGCCCCGCCGTGCACCGGGTTTGGGTGACTTTGCCATCGCGGCCCAGGACGCCGTGATCGCTGCGCAAAACGCCGTGGTCGCCGCCGAGGCCCTGGGCCTGGGGAGCTGCTACATCGGTGATATCGTCGAGAATGCCGAGGAAGTGGCCGAGCTGCTCGATCTGCCTCCGTATACCATGCCGCTGTCGATGCTCATCATCGGCACGCCCCGTAAGGAGCGTCCGGCCATTGCGCATCCCGTGGTGAACCTGGTGCACGAGGAGCGCTACTGCCGCGCCGATGCTGCGACTATGGACGCGCAGGTAGCCGAGATGGACGCGATGTTCCGTCCGCATGCCCGCGTGGTGGGGGAGCGCGTCGTGGACATCTATACCCGCAAGCACACGAGTCCCTTTATGGCCGAGATGAGCCGCTCCATGGAGTGGTGGTTCAAAAATTGGCTCGGAAAATGACGGATGCGACAAAGAGACAGTCCCTTTGTCACATTCCATATCGCCGAGGTGGCTTAAAGGCCGTATAAATGTTTATCTAGCTGGGAAAACAGTGCCATTCAAACATGGGCCGATTACCTATAATTCCTTCGAACATTAAAGTTGGGAGGAAACCGGCTTATGGAACAAAAGGCCAAGGAGGCAGCTTCGCACGCTGCGATTCCTGTGAGCATCTCGGCGATGCTCGTCACGCTGGGCGTGGTGTACGGCGATATCGGCACCAGCCCTATGTATGTAACCAAGGCGCTCGTTGCCGGCAACGGCGGCATCGGAAGCGTCACGGAGGAGTTCGTGCTCGGCGCGCTCTCCCTTGTCGTGTGGACGGTCACGTTGCTGACCACCATCAAGTATGTGCTCATCTCGCTGCGCGCCGATAACCATGGCGAGGGCGGTATCTTTGCCCTGTACAGTCTGGTCAAGCGCTGTGGCAAGTGGCTTATCATCCCCGCCATGCTAGGTGGCGCCGCGCTGCTCGCCGACGGCATCCTCACGCCGGCCGTTACCGTTACCACGGCCATCGAGGGCCTGCGCACCATCCCGGCGGTCCATGCCGTGCTGGGCGATGACCAAGGCCGCGTCGTCGCCATTACGCTCGCCATCATCATCGTGCTCTTCTTGGTACAGCGCATCGGTACGGCCAAGATCGGTCACGCCTTTGGCCCCATCATGACGCTGTGGTTCCTGTTCCTGGGCGGCACGGGTCTGTTCTTTGTCTTCCAGCACCCCGCCGTGCTGCTGTGCCTCAACCCGGTGCGCGGCATCGCCTTTTTGCTGAGCCCCAACAACCACGCGGGCATCATGATTCTGGGCAGCTGCTTCCTCGCCACCACCGGTGCCGAGGCGCTCTACTCCGACATGGGCCACGTCGGCCGCGGCAACATCTACGCTACCTGGCCGTTCGTTAAGTGCTGCCTGCTGCTTTCCTATATGGGCCAGGGCGCTTGGCTTATGAACAACGCTGCCAACCCCGAGCTCATGGGCATTGCCGACCTCAACCCGTTCTACCAGATGCTCGCCCCGGGCCTGCGCCCGTTTGCCGTCGGCCTTTCCACCGTCGCGGCCATCATTGCCTCGCAGGCGCTCATCACCGGCGCATTCTCGCTGGTGTCCGAGGCCAGCCGTCTGGACCTCATGCCGCACATGCAGGTCTTCTACCCTGCCGAGACCAAGGGCCAGCTCTACATCCCCATGGTCAACAACGTCATGCTTGTCGGCTGCGTCATCGTGGTGCTGCTGTTCCAGAACTCGGCGCATATGGAAGCCGCCTACGGCCTTGCCATTACGCTGACTATGATGTGCACCACGCTGCTGCTCTTCTTCTACCTGCACGAGGAGCGCAAGCTCAAGGTTGCTCCGTGGATCTTCGCGGCCTTCTTCCTTTTGCTCGAAGGCTTCTTCTTCGTGAGCTCACTTACCAAGTTCTTCCACGGCGGCTACTTCACCATCCTCATGGCCGCGCTCATCATGGGCATCATGGTGTGCTGGTACAACGGTACGGCTGTTGAGCAGCGCCAGTTTACGCTTCTGCCGCTGCGCAGCTACCTGCCGCAGCTCAAGCGCCTGCGCGACGACGACCGTTACGAGCGCATGAGCGACAACGTCGTGTACCTGACCAAGGACACCCATACCGACTACATCGACCGCGATATCGTCTATTCGATCTTGGACAAGCATCCCAAGCGCGCCCGCGCCTGGTGGTTTGTGAATGTCGAGACCATGGACGAACCGCACACCTTTGCCTATTCGGTCGAGACGTTCGGCACCGATTACGTGTTCCGCGTGCATCTGTACCTGGGCTACAAGATCAACCAGCGCGTCAATGCCTACCTGCGTCAGGTCGTTCAGGACCTGGCTGCCACCGGCGAGCTGCCGCCGCAGACGCATGACTACTCGGTCTACAAGGATCCGGGTAACATCGGCACGTTCAAGTTCGTCCTGATCCGTAAGCTTCTGGCGCCCGAAAGCGATGTGGAGCCGAGCGAGCGTACGGCCATCACGCTCAAGTACATCATCCGCCGCGCCGCCGGCACGCCTGCGCGTTGGTACGGCCTGGAGAACTCCAACGTGAGCTTTGAGTACGTGCCGCTGTTCACCAAGTTCAAAGCCGTGAACAAGATGCAGCGTCTGGCTCCCAACGAGCGGCCGTAGGCGCCGACAGGTTGCACGGAGTTGGTTTTCGATGGACAAGATTGAGGCCGGGGAGGCAAACATGGATGCAAAGATGCTTGATGGCCGCGAGGTGGTTGCCGAGCTGGTACGTGAGGCACGCGCCGACGCCGCCGAAGATCGGTTTTTGACGAACCGTGCCAACATGGATATGGCCGACCGCGTGATCTCGATCGTGGCACTGGTATTTGGAGCGGTGTGCGTGTGTGCCCTGCTCGCGCACGTGCTGTTTGTCTAGCGACCGCCGGTTGCAAAGGCTATACACTTGGAACCACCACAAGGGAAACCACCACAAAGGTGCCTGTCCCCTGTGGTGGTTTTTGTTTTTGAGAGAGGGGCGGGGCGCTGATGGACGTCCGTACGGACGGTGATATTGCCGATAGCTTTTGGTGGCGGCGCACAACGCTGACGCGCCGCACTCCTCTGTATGACGCCTGCGTGTCGGTGGGGCTGTTGGTCGCGGCGACGATTGTGGGCGCGCTGCTCGACCATCCGGGTCTCGCGCCGAGCATCATGATTGTCTATGTGTTCGCCGTTCAGCTGTGCGCATTCTTTACCTGGAGTCGCCTGTATTGCTTGCTGAGCTCGGCTGCCGCCGTGGCGCTCTACAACTTCTTGTTTGTCGACCCGCGCTACTCGCTGTCGCTTATCGACCGCGTCTATCCCGGCATGTTCTTTATCATGTTCGTGGTCTCGCTTGTGTCGAGCTCGATTGCGTTGGCCCTGCGCCGCGCCTTGGCACAGGCTGCTGCCAGCGACCGCCGCACGCATATGGTGCTCGAGACCAACCGCATGCTGCAGCGGTGCGCCGATCAGCAGCAGATTGTCCATGCCATGGCGACGCAGCTGGCGCGTCTTTCAGGCTGTCCGGTCGTGTGGTACAGCGCCGACGCCGAGGGCGATGACCTGCTGCCGCGTGCGACATACACGGCCGTGGGCGATGCCGCACCGGTGCACGAACTGGCGCCGCAGATGCCGCCGCGGCTCTCGGCGTCCGCCTATGTGGGAACGCCGCTCGACGCCACGTTTGGCGGCTCGGCGTTTTATGGCATCTACCTGACGGTTCGCACGGGCGACGGCTTCGTCCGCTCGGGCGAACCCGCTTCGGTGGTGGGCGTGCTGGCTATCGTTGCCGAGCCCGGCGTACTGACGCATGAGGAGCGGACACTTGCCGATGCCATCGTGAGCGAAGGCGAGCTGGCGCTCGACCGCGCCCGCGCCATGGAGGCCCGCGAGGAGGCGGCGGTGCTTGCCAAAAATGAGCAGCTGCGCGCCAACCTGCTGCGCTCCATCTCGCACGACCTGCGCACGCCGCTCACCAGTATTTCGGGCAATGCCGATGTGCTGCTCGACCAGGGCTCGACCGGCACCGCCGTGCTCGACGCCCAGACGCGCCGCGGCCTGCTCCTGTCCATTCGCTCGGATGCGCTGTGGCTCAACGCCACCGTCGAGAATCTGCTCGCTATCACCAAGCTCGAGGGTGGCGGTATGCGCCTGCCGACCACGCTCGAGCTCATGGACGATATCGTCGAGGAGGCGCTGCGCCACGTGAACCCTGCCGTGCGCGAGCACGACCTTAAGGTGGTGGCGTGCGATGAGCCGGCGCTCGTCAACGTCGATGCGCGCCTGATGGTGCAGCTGGTGGTCAATCTGGTGAACAACGCCATCACCTATACGCCCGCAGGCTCGCATATCGTGATTTCGATTGGCGTCGACGATGGACGCGTGGCGTGCTCGGTGGCCGATGACGGCCCGGGCATTGCGCCCGAGGACCGCGAGCGGATCTTTGAGTCGTTCTATACCGCCAACCACGGTTTGGCCGACAGCCACCGCAGCGTGGGCTTGGGTCTTTCGCTCTGCCGCTCCATTGCGCTGGCGCATGGCGGTAGCATAGAGGTTGCCGCGGCGGACCCGCACGGCTCGGTCTTTACGATTGAGCTTCCCGTCGCCGACGTTTCGTTTGATAAGGAGTAGCGCTGTGCCGAACTCTGCCGTAAAACCGCTCATCTTGGTCGTTGAGGACGACCCCGCCGTTCGCAATCTTATTGTTGCCGCGCTCGAGGCGCACGGCTTGCGTCATATGGCCGTGGAGACCGCCCATGCCGCCATCGCCGCCGCCTCATCGCAGGCACCGAGCATTGTGCTGCTCGACCTGGGTCTGCCCGATATGGACGGCGTCAAGGTGGTGGAGTCGGTGCGCGCATGGTCGGGCATGCCGATCATCGTGGTCTCGGCGCGCAGCGAGGATGCGGACAAGATTCGTGCGCTCGATGCTGGCGCCGACGATTACCTGACCAAGCCGTTTTCGGTCGAGGAGCTGCTCGCGCGCATTCGCACGACGCTCAGGCGCCTTTCGTATGCGCAAACGGGCGGCGTTGCCTCCGAGGGCTCGTTCGATACCGGTGAGCTGCATATCGATTTTGATGCCGGCATCGCCACGATGGATGGCGAGGAACTGCATCTGACGCCGATCGAGTATAAGCTCCTGTGCCTGCTGGCACACAACGCCGACAAAGTGCTGACGCACCAGTTTATCCTGCACGAGATTTGGGGCACGGCAACTAAGAGCGACCTGGCGAGCCTGCGTGTCTTTATGGGCACGCTGCGCAAGAAGATCGAGTCCGATCCCGCGCATCCGCGCTATATTCAAACGCATGTGGGTATCGGTTACCGATTGGTCACCCAAGGCTAGATCGCCGGCCACCATCCCACTATGAGTTGCGGTGAAATACGGTCTATATTTGCCTAATTCCAGGCAAAACAGTCCGTATTCCACCGCAACTTTGTTATTTGCCTTTGGGCTTGCTGGCGTAGAACTTCTTCTTTTTAGGCTTGCCGTTGCCGGCCTGCGCGTGCGCGGGCACTGCCGCGCGAGGCTTACGGGCCTCGGGGTTGCGCAGCTCCTCGGTTCGCTCGGCAATCTCCTCGGCGCTAAAGCCGACCTCGGCCATGGCGTCCTCAATGGGCAGGCGGCGCACGATATAGCAGTGGTGCACCTTCTGGTTACGTGCGAAGTCCTCGGGAATGGTCTGCGCCGTAATGTCCTCCAGCACGACGCCCGCGCGCGCGAGCTTGCGCGTTTCGGGGCGGAAGCCGCGCAGGTTGCAGCTGAAGATGGCATGGCCGCCCTGCGCGAGCAGGCGAGATACGCCGGCCAAAAGCTCAACATGGTCGCGCTGGACATCCCAGGTACGGCGGCCCATCTTTGACGAGTTCGAGAACGTGGGCGGGTCGACAAAGATCAGGTCCCAGCGGTTGCGCGTCTGGCGCTGGTCGCGAATCCAGGCAAGCACGTCGTCGCGCACAAAATGATGCTGCGGCCCCACAAAGCCGTTCTGGCGCATGTTGCGCTCGGCCCAGTCCAGATAGGTGTTGGAGAGGTCGACCGTCACGGTCTCCTCGACGCCGCCATCGGCCGCGTAGCAGGTGGCAGTGCCGGTGTAGGCGAACAGGTTGAGGAAGCGGCGCGCCTGTTTGGCGTGCTCGCGCACTAGGTTGCGGGTGACGCGGTGATCCAGGAAGATGCCCACATCCAGATAGTCGTCAAAGTTGACGGCAAAGGTGAGGCCGCCCTCTTCGATGAGCGGCAGACGACGGCGTGCGATATTGGCACGCTCGCCCGATGCGCCCTTGCCGGCGCCCTGCTTGCCGTACTGCGAGCCGCCGCGCGAACGCATGCGGGCCTTGGCGTGCACATGCTCGGCCGGAACATCCAGGATGCGCGGCGCGATGGCCAAGATGTCGAGCATACGGGCCTGGGCCAGTGCGGGGTCGATGGTCTTGGGCGCGGCGTATTCGGCGATGACGAGCCAGCGGCCCGGCGTCTGCGGGCAACCCTCGTACAGGTCGATGGCAGCGGAGTAGTCGGGCAGGTCGGCATCGTAGACGCGGTAGCAGCTCACGCCCTCGCGCTTTGCCCACTTTCGACGCAGACGGGCGTTCTTGCGCAGGCGGTTGGCGAACTGCTCGGACTCCGGGATGAGCACGGGCAGCGGCTTGCCGTCGCCCAGGTCGAGCGTGGCGGTAGGTTCGGGCATGAGGGTGTCGGCGGCTTCGCCTTGGGCATCTGCGGTCTGCTCCTCGGCATCTGCGCTGGTCGCAGCTTCGAATGCCGCGGCGGCGTGGTCGAGCGAGGGCCAAACCTCAAGAGCCGCCTCCTCGTTATTGGGCATGACGGCGATCGAGCGCTCGGGCTCGGCGTGGAGCGCGCGGGCCAGCAAGCCGTCGCGGGTGAGAGCGGCGACCGGCGCCGAAGCGAGCTCCGGGGCGCGGCGCAGCTCGCCGATGAGCGTCATGGCATCGTGCATGAGCGAAAGCGGGGTCTCGGTCGTGTCCGCGACCAGGGCGGCACCGGCGACGGCGCCCGCATGGTCCAGCACGGTGGCGGGCTTGGCGGCACAAAAGTCGACAAAACGCTTGTAGCCGGCGCACTTGACCATGCGCTCGGCAGTCTTGCGGGCGGCGGGGTCGATGTCTACGGCCACGATGCGCGCCTGGCGCTCGCGCGCTGCCGCCTCGCGCTCGCGCGCCTCGGCAAGCAGCTGCTCCCACAGAGTGGCGTCGTGCAGCTGCCAGCCCTCAAAGCCCCAGCGCTCGCGTGCAGCGCCCGGGGCGCGGTCGGTCAGAATGTTCACGGCTTCCAGCAACAGGCCGCCGCCGGCGCACGAGGCATCGATCAGCGTGGGAAGGGCTTCGTTCTCGTAATCGTCGGCCGTCAGCTCGCGCTCGCATAGTGCGGTCCAGCCGACCTGCGCCAGCACCAGGGCGGCGTAGTCGGGGCGTAGCACGTGCGCGCCCTCGCCGGCGCGGGTCGCTGCGGGCGGCAGACGCTTGAACAGCGGGTCGCCCGAAAGGTCCAGGCTGATGCTCGCGCGGCGCTGACGCAGCGAAAGCAACAGGTGAACATCGGGGTCGGCGGCATCGACGTCGGCGCGACGGCCCGTGGTCTCGGCCAGACGGTCGCACAGCGCGTCTTTGGCGCGCAGGGCCGAGAAGCGCGTGTTGCGCAGCTGCTCGGTCACGCCGCGGGCGGTGATGGCGATGGTGGCGCCGGGGCGGATGATGGTCTCCCAGGCGATGTCGTAAACGCTATCGTACAGTTCATCGGCATCCTGCGCCTCAAAGCGCCCGAGTACCACGAACACACGGCTCGCCAGGCGCGACCACAGACAGGCGCGGTAGCCTTCTTCGAGCTCGCCCTCAAATGTAGCGCGGCCCTTCAGCCGGCGAACATGCGAAAGCCCGAGGCGTTTAAGCTCATCGGCGAGTGCGGACTCAAAGCCCTCGGGGCAGCTTGCGTAAAATTCCATGGGTGACCTCTCTGGTTGCGTCGCTCCATTATATGATGGATACTTCGTTTACTCTCGCCCCCGAAAGGAACCCATATGATTGATGCGTGCCCCGATTCCGCCGTGCTCTTTTTTGACGTGGACGGCACGCTGACGTCGTTCGATCCCGACAACATGACCGACAAGGACTTTTCGGCGGTTCACCCCTCGCAGGCGGTCGTCGAGGCGTTTCATCGTCTGCGCGACGCGGGACACCATGCATTTATCTGCACGGGTCGTCCCTTGTGGCTGATTGCCGATGGCCTGCGCGCGCTGAACCCGGCGGGTGTCGTTGCCATGGCGGGAGCGACGCTCGAGGTCGAGGGCCGCGTGGTGCATGAGGACTGCTTTGACGAGGACGTTATTGAGGAGTTCGCGCGCCGCGTTGTGGATGCCGGCATCGAGGTTTTTTTCGAGTCCAATGCTGCGACCTTTGCGCTGGAGCCCGTGGGCGTTGAGCAGTCGTCTCTGATCGGCACGTCTGTGGTGCACAGCGCCGAGGAGATGCGCGTCGACGGCAGTCTGCGCGTGGGCAAGGTATGCCTCAGTGTGCCCAGTTTGGCTCGCGTAGCCAACGATGACGGCTTTATCGATCGCGAGTTTGAGCTGTGCAACACCGGTGGCCAGAATCGCGAGCTGAGCCCCAAGGGCATTGACAAGGGCGTGGGCGTGGCGCGAGCGCTGGAATACCTGGGTCGCACCGGCAACGCGCGCACCTTTGGCTTTGGCGATTCCGGCAACGATCTGGGTATGCTCGCCGCTGTCGAGACGGCCGTGGCCATGGGCAACGCTATGCCCGAGGTCAAGGCGCTCGCCGACTACGTGACTGATGATGTCGCACACGACGGCACCGTCACAGCGATGCAGCATTTCGGCCTCATCTAATGAATCCCACGTTCTGACGTTTGCTCAAACTGCGACTCTTTGCTTTTGCATGCTCAATCGATTTATCAATCCAAACACTGAGGTGTTTATACCGTTCGCCGAGAAGATAAAAAACCGCAGCTCACGCCTTGATAAACGTAGGTAAAGTGTTTAGCAGTTTATCGGCCGTATGCTAGCGAAAGGAATCAGGCAGATGGCAATCAAGGTGTTCGCTGACGGTGCAAACCTCGAGGGCATGCTCGACATGTACGAGAACGGCAACGTTCAGGGTTTCACGACCAACCCGTCCCTTATGAAGAAGGGCGGCGTGACGGATTACCGCGCGTTTGCCAAGGAGGTCCTGGCCCACATCACCGATGTGTCCGTCTCGTTTGAGGTCTTTGCCGACGACGTCGAGACCATGGAGGTCGAGGCGCGCGAGATCGCTACCTGGGCCGAGAACGTCTACGTCAAGATTCCGTGCGTGACTACCAAGGGCGAGTCCACCGCCGAGCTGGTCCGCAAGCTTTCCGCCGACGGCATCAAGGTCAACGTCACTACCATCTTTACGCCTACGCAGGTCGATGAGATGGTCGAGGCCGTTGACACCGAGACGCCGTCCATTATCTCGCTCTTTGCCGGCCGTATCGCCGATACCGGCGTCGACCCCATTCCGTTTATGACGGAGTCGGTCAAGAAGGCCGCCGCCAAGCCCAACTGTGAGGTCCTGTGGGCGTCCACGCGCGAACTTATCAACATTTACCAGGCAGAAGCCTGCGGTTGCCAGATCATTACAGTGCCCAACAGCATCCTGGCCAAGCGCAAGAACATCGGTCGCGACCCGTACGAGGTCTCGCTCGACACCGTGCGCGGCTTTGCCAAGGATATCGCGGCGCTCGGTTTCCATATCCTGCCGTAGCGCGGACACCGACTGTACCGTGGGCTGTTCGCCCCGGCCTTTCCTTTCCCTATCGCTCACGCGCTCCGCGAGGGTCGCGCTAGGCAAAGGAAAGGCCGGGGCTGCCGGCACGAGCTTGCCAGCAAGTTGGCGATTGGCTTCCATATCCTGCCGTGGGCAAAGGTACCCCCGCCTGCGCCGTGCAAAATTGAGAGTATTCAGCAAGGTAAAGGTCTTTATCAGTTAACCGAAGCATGGAACGGCCCCCGTTTTGGCTCTGACGACGCTAAAACGGGGGCTGTTTTTTGCTTTTTCGCCTCTGGGAGGCATCCGGAACAGCGGAATTTGCAGAATACTCGCGATTTTGCACGTCACTACAGGGGGTACCCCTGCTTTGGCGGTTTACTTCCCCTGTACCATGGTGAGCGAGATCTTCTTGCGGTCGCGATCGACCTTTTCGACCCACACCTTGACCGTGTCACCGACGCGCACCACGTCGCTCGGGTGCTTGACAAAGCGGTTGGCCAGCTTTGAGATATGCACGAGGCCGTCCTGGTGCACGCCCACGTCGACGAAGGCGCCAAAGTCCACAACGTTGCGCACCGTGCCCTTGAGTTCCATGCCGGGCTCCAGGTCATCGATGGAAAGCGCCGAGCGGCTAAAGACCACCTCGGGCGCGTCGTCTCGCGGGTCGCGGCCGGGCTTTTTGAGCTCGTTGACGATGTCGATGAGCGTGAGGGTGCCGCAGTCCAGGTCGCTTGCCAGCGCCGAGATACTGCCCAGGCGGCGCTCGATGTCGGGCACGCCGCCGCGGCTGAGCTCGCTGGCTTTAACGCCGGCGCGTTCCAGGACGGACGTGGCCACCTCGTAGCTCTCGGGGTGGACGCTCGTCGCGTCGAGCGGGTTCTTGCCGCCGCTGATGCGCAGGAAGCCCGCGGCGTTGAGGTATGCCTTGGGTCCTAGTTTGGGGACCTTCTTAAGCTGGCGGCGATCGGTAAAGGCACCGTTTTCCTCGCGGTAGGCCACGATGTTTTTGGCCACGCTCGGCGTGATGCCCGATACGTATCCCAGCAGGCTTGCGCTCGCGGTATTCACGTCGACGCCCACGCGGTTGACGACGTCCTCCACCACATGGCCCAGGGTGCGCGAAAGCTCGGCCTGGTCAAGGTCGTGCTGGTACTGGCCAACGCCGATGGACTGGGGCGGGATCTTGACGAGCTCTGCCAGCGGGTCCTGTAGACGGCGGCCCAGGCTCATGGCGCCACGCACGGTGACGTCCAGATCGGGATACTCCTGGCTGGCGAGCTCGGAGGCGGAGTACACCGATGCGCCGGCCTCGTTGACGATGGTGTATCGCAGCTCAGGCGCCTGCTCGGCGATGAACTCCGAGACGACTTCCTCGGTCTCGCGGCTGGCGGTGCCGTTGCCGATGACGATGGTGTTGACGCTGTCCTTTTTGACGAGGCGGGCGAGCTCGCGCTTGGTGCCGGCGACGTCGTGGCGCGGCTTGGTGGGATAGACCACGCCGTGGTCGAGCAGCTTGCCGGTCTCGTCCATGACGGCGACCTTGCAGCCGGTGCGGTAGCCCGGATCGAGCGCGAGCACGCGGGCGCCGCGCACGGGGCGTGCCGAGAGCAGGCCCTCGAGATTCTTGGCAAAGACATTGATGGCCTCGGTCTGCGCACGGACGGTGAGTTTGGCGCGGGCCTCGCGCTCCAGCGAGGGGGCCATGAGGCGCTTGTAGCCGTCGGCGATGGCGGCGTCAAAGACGGGCGCGAAGACGCCCTGGCGTCGGGGCCAACGGCTGCCGAGGCGTGCCGTGGCGGCGGCGCCGTCGACGTTCACGCGCACGCGGAGCTTGCCCTCGCGCTCACCGCGGTCGATAGCCAGCACGCGGTGGTTGGGTATACGGCGCAGCGGCTCATCATAGCTGTAGTACGGCTCGTAGGGGGTCTTCTCGGTGGGGTCGGTGGCCTCGACGACGATGTCTGCGGTGTTTTGCGTAAAGGCACGCAGGTCGGCGACGTTCTCGGGGTCCTCGGCCACCGTCTCGGCCACGATGTCCGCCGCGCCGGCGAGCGCCTTTTCGGGCGTGTCGAAGCCGGCCTCCTCATTGACGTATGCTGCGGCGGCGTCGAGCGCACTGCCCTTGGCCGAGGCCTGCATGATGATCATGTTGGCGAGCGGCTCCAGGCCGGCTTCGCGGGCCTTCTGCGCGCGAGTCATGCGCTTTTTGCGGTAGGGCTTGTAGAGGTCCTCGACACGCTGGAGCTGCGTGGCCTCGCGAATTTGCTGTTCGAGCTCGGGCGTAAGTTTGCCCTGGGCGTCGATGAGCAGAATGACGTCCTCTTTGCGCTGTTCAAGATTGCGCAGGTAAGACAGGCGCTCGTCGAGTGTGCGCAGGGCGACGTCGTCCATTCCGCCCGTGGCTTCCTTGCGGTAGCGCGAGATAAAGGGGATGGTGTTGCCCTCGTCGATGAGCTTGACGGCTGCCTCGATGTTGGCGGCCTTAAGGTTGAGCTCGTGGGCGAGCTGGGCGATAAGATCCATGGGACTCCTTGCGTTTAAGGTGCGTTTGCAGCACAGGGCTACCAAGGATACCACCCGTTTCAAAAGACTGTTTTGGGCCCGCGCCACGAAAACGACCTATCTACTACGTTTGAACCGTATGGGTCGACCATCCCCCGGTTTTCCGAGAATGCGCAAGCCGTCTACCTGCGCTTTTGATTTTAGGAAATTCGGCATGGTTGAGGGCGGTCGGTTAAACGTAGTAGATAGGCCCATTTCGTGGCGAACGAATCAAGCCGAGGTGCAAAATAGCCCCCGCCCCAGAAAAATCGTCGGCAAGGTAGCAAAATGCCCCGCGGGCAGGAGGCTGCTCGCGGGGCAAAGAAGAGGGGCTTGTTGGTGACGGACCGAAGGGTTCGGCATGGGGTTTCTGCCGCGGTCGCTCTTAAGGCATTACAGCTCGACGAGCTGGCCGGTCTCGGCGGCCTCCTTGATAGCGTTGAGAAGCGTGAGCGTCTTAACGTTGTCGGCGGGGGTCACGACGGGCTCGACCTCGCGGCGGACAACCTTCACAAAGTGCTTGAGCTGCATCTTGTGCGGCAGTGCCGGGTCGACGGCCGGAATCTCCATCTGCAGCGGCTTGTGCCAGTTGGAGGCGCCGTCGTAGGAGAACTGGTGCAGGCGGGGCAGCGACAGGGCGCCCTTAGTGCCGCCGATAAAGTAGGCGTCGGCGTCGAAGGGGCGGTACTGCGGGTCCTCGCGAGCGGTTGCCTCCCAGTTCCAGGGGCTGGCGGTGGCGTCGGAGATGGTCATGCTTGCGAGCGCGCCATCGGCAAAACGGACGTTGACCACGGCGGAGTCCTCGGTCTCAAAACCGCGGGCGGCGCTGGACTGCATACCCTGGACGGCAACGGGCTCGCCCAGCAGGTAGCGGAGCAGGTCGACGTCGTGCACCAGGTTGACCAGGATCGGGCCGGCACCCTTCTTGCGGCGCCACTCGACATCGAAGTACTCGTCATTCTTATAGATCATGTAGTGGAAGCTCGACACGGTGAGCTTGCCCAGCTCGCCGGACTCGATGATCTCCTTGGCCTTGTTGACGAAGGGATTGTGGCGACGGTGCTGACCCACGAGTACGGGCACGCCGGCGGTCTCGGCCTCGGCGGCAAAGGCCTGGGCATCCTCGAGGTCGTTGGAGATCGGCTTTTCGACCAGCGGCACGATGTTGCGCTTCACAGCCTCGCGGGCAACGCCCAGGTGTAGGTCGTTGGGCGTGGCGATGATGACGGCCTCGGGCTTGACCTCGTCCATCATCTGGGCGGGATCGGTATAAAACGGCACGCCGGCGGCCTCGGCCGTGGCGCGGGCGCCCTCAAAGGCGTCGGCGATGGCGACGAGCTCGGCCTCGGGCTCCTCGGTGACAAAGCGGATGTGGTTGCGGCCCATGGCGCCGGCGCCGATAACGGCAATGCGGACGGGGTTGAGCTCAGACATTTCGACTCCTTAATACTGGTGGCGGTGGAATGCGGCAAGGGGGCGGTCCTTGTCGCATCGGTAAAACTAGGCGGACTTCTTCTTGCTGTCGGAGACCATCATGTAGACGGTGAGCACGACGGCGATGGCGGCGATCACAATGGCGCCGTAGAAGGACTGCTGGTAGGCGGCGCTGCCAGCCTCGGCGTGATACAGCACGGCGGTGATGGGCTGGCTGATCCAGGTGGAAGCGGCATAGCCCAAAAACATGATGCCGTAGTTGACGCCGATGTTGCTGGTGCCGAAGGCGCCACCGGTGAGCGGCGGGTAGATGACGAGCAGGGCGCCAAAGCTAAAGCCGAGCAGGGCGAGCGCCACAAAGAACATACTCTGCGTAAAGCTCATCGACATGATGACGAGTGCGACGATGGTGACGACAAGGCTGATGAGCAGCGACTTATAGGCGCCGAGCTTGTCGATGATCTGGCCAAAGGACAGACGGCCAACCAGGTTGGCGCAGGTGTTGACGGAGACCACCACACCGCCGAGGGCGACGGCCGCGGCGCTCGTGGGGTCGGCGAAGAGCTGGACGGCGGCGATGGAGGCAACCTTGCCCACGAGCAGGGTGCCCGCGGTGGCGGCAAAGGCGAAGGTGACGATGAGAACCCAGAAGCGCGGGGTCTTGACCATCTCGCCCGGGGTGAGGTCGCCGAAGGTACCGGCATGCGCGCCGCCCTTGGGGGCCTCGAAGCCCTCGGGCAGCCAACCGGCCTCGGGGGCCTTCAGGAACAGGGCGGAGGCGGTGATCATCACAAAGAAGATAACGCCGAGCGCCTTAAGGGCGCCAAAGATTCCCAGGCTTGGGATGAGCAGCGAGGCGAGCACCGGGGACAGCACGGCGGGGCCGGCGGTCGAAGCGGCCAGGGTGATGCCGGAGGCAAGGCCCTTCTTGTCGATGAACCACTTCTGACCCGTGGTGAGCGCCGGGTTGTAGCCCAGGCCGTTGCCGATGGCGGCGACGAGCGAGAACCACAGGTAGAACTGCCACGGCTCGGTGACGGTGCCGGACATGAACCAGCCCACGCCGTAGCACACGGCGGCGGCGATCACGACGTTGCGCGGGCCGATCTTGTCGGAGATGCGGCCGGCGAAGATGCCCGTCACGGCCATGATGGTCTGGAAGACCGGGAAAGCCCAGGTAAGGGCGCTGGACCACTCGGGGTAGACGGCGAGCAGGTTCTTGCTCACGACGGAATACAGCGCGATGGAGCTGATGAAGAACATGGTGACGCACGCGGCGGAAAGCACGACGGCGCGACCCTTGTTGGAGTTGGTGGAAGCCATTGGACTCTTTCTAATCGATACGGAGGAGGAACAGGCGTGTCCGCGGGTCCTCCCTGTCGGGTTGGTTTACTGGTCAGTCGGCTTGGCGACGCCGGACTCATCGGACCAAAGCTCGACACCCTTGTTCTTGAGGTAGTTGTCGGCATAGGCGCGACGGCCGCCGGGCTTGGCGGTGAGGTCGCCCATCATATTGGAGAAGCCACCATCGACCTTGATGGCGTCGCCGGTGGTAAAGTCCGAGCGCTTGGACGCCAGGAACATGACGGCGTTGGCGATATCACTGACCTCGCCGATGCGACGCGTGGCGATCAGGCGGCTGCGGCTCTTTTCGACCTCGGGGTCGGCGTAGAAGTTGGCCGACATCGGGGTCTTAACGAAGCAGGGCTCGACGCAGTTGGAGCGGACGCCGTAGGGGCCCCACTCGGCGGCGAGCATCTTGGACATCATGTTGACGCCGGCCTTGGTGGAGCTGTACACGCCCGAGAACGTCTCGGGGGAGTGGCTGGCGACGGTCGAGATATGCACCAGGCGGCCCTGGCCGGCCTTGATCATCTCGCGACCAAAGCGCTGCGAGGTGATGAAGTAACCGGTGAGATTGACGTTGAGCACCTGCTCCCAGTCGCTCAGCGGCAGGTCCTCCATGGCGGCGAAGCGCAGGATGCCGGCGGTGTTGACGAGAACGTCGACGCGGCCGAAGTCGGCGATGGTGGCGTCGACGGCGGCCTGAACCTCGGCCTCGTCGGTGGCGTTCATCTTGTAACCCTCGGCGTGGATGCCAAACTCGGCGGCGAGGTCGGCGGCAGCGGCCTTGACCTTTTCCTCGTCCAGATCGAGCAGGACGACGTTAGCGCCGTTGCGGGCGAACTCGCGGCAAATCTCGACGCCCATACCGCCGAGTGCGCCGGTCACGGCGCAGACATCGCCCTCGAGCTTAAGCCAGTTGCTCATAGGAACTTCCCTTCTTGTGCCTCCCGGTGGGTCGCTCCCATTAACCGACCCACGTGGTTTTCGCTGGTTATCGTATGCTTTGCATTTGCGCAGGTGAATTGCATATTTGTTAGAATGGCGTTAACCGTAGGTTTACACCGTGCGATGCAGTTTTTCTCAATTGAGCGCGTGACCTGCGAAAACAACCCCCTGTGGCATCATGTGGCCACAGACGCGAAAACGGGAGATTGACGTGTACGATCGACGACTTGAGGCCATATCGGCCGCCGCGGAGCTGGGAAGCTTCTCGCGTGCGGCGGCAAAATTGCGCGTGTCGACCCCGGCACTCGTCAAGCAGGTGTCGGGCTTCGAGGCCGAGTTCGGCATCACGCTGTTCGAGCGCTCGCACTCGGGTGTCAAGGTGACGCCGGCCGGCGCCCTGCTGGTGGACGACGCGCGCTCGATCATGCGGCAGTCCGAGGACGCGCTACGCCGTGCCAGACGCGCGGCGGGCGATGGCGGTGCCGTGCGTCTGGGCGTGTCGATGATGTGCCCGGGGCGCCAAACGCTGTCGATGTGGTCGGACATTCACGATCTGGAACCGTCGCTGCGATTTGAGATCGTGCCGGTAAGCGACCTCTATGACGAGCGCGAATCCGTCATGCGCAGCCTTGGTCGCGAGGTGGATGTAGTGCAGTCGAGTTTTTCGACCCCACGCTGGGGTGATGCCTGCCAAAAGCTCCGCATCGTTAACGTGCCGTTTTATATCGACCTGCCGCGTACGAGCCCGCTGGCGCGTAAGACGCGCATCACGGTCGCCGACTTGGAGGGCATGCGCCTGCGCGTGCTCCGCCACGGCAACGACGCAATGGACAGTCTGCGCATCGACCTTCTGGCCGACGGCGGCGTTGACGTGATCGACGTGGACAGCTTTGACTTTGCGCTCTTTAACGAGGCGGAGGAAAAGGGCGACGCGGTGCTCACCTGCGGGGCGTGGTCGGGGGTGCACCCGGCCTTTGTGGGCGTGCCGTTCCTGTGCGGCCGTGAGGTGCCGGTCTTTTTGCACTATCCGCTCGAGCCCACCCTCCAAGTCCAAAAATTCGTCAACGCCATGGCCCAGCTTCTCACCTAGCTCACCTGGGACGGGGCTCTTTTGGCTACTTTTGCCGTCCTACCTGCGCAATGCGAAAAATGAGGTGCGAAAAATGACTCCAAATCGGTCACGTATAATTTTGCTTTTGCCCTGAGCTGGTTGTAGAATGACAAGGCCTAAACGAACTACTTGTGCAGCTTGCTCGAATGCTCGGGCCGCGGCTGGGGGGGTGCGCCCGTGCAGGGTCCTTTCGGTCATATTGCGTCGATGCGCCGCAGCTTTGTGATGTTGCTAGCGGTCTTATGTGCGTTCGTTATGG
Organism: Collinsella aerofaciens; assembly: GCA_047014445.1. Classification (GTDB taxonomy): domain Bacteria; phylum Actinomycetota; class Coriobacteriia; order Coriobacteriales; family Coriobacteriaceae; genus Collinsella; species Collinsella aerofaciens_BX. Next base: position 127,463 of record JBKXPS010000003.1, read on the forward strand.
TCGGGGGGGTTGCCCTCGCGTGCGTACGGTGACGATGGCAACCTTATAGCGAACCCAACCTTTACCAACCAAGCTTCTGGTTGGTCGACGACCTCTCCGAGAAAGAGAATCGGCGAGGCGTCGCACCTCGACCTCCCCACGAAGCTCCTCAACGGTCAAAGAAACCTCAAACAAGCTAACGGTAATCACTTTGCGCTTGCGTGGAATCTTAAGCCACAGGATACCGATGCTTATTTTGAACCCGGATCAACCTACACCACCTTTTCCACCCAGAGCGGCTCCACGTACGAGTGGGGCCTCAACCATCGCGCCGCAACCGAACATGACGTGCTGATGCTCACGATGGGTCCTCAACAGGCGAATCTGTCGGTTAACAACGCAGGCCAAGACCAGCTCATGCAGCTGCGGACTTGGCTTAAGGCGCAGGGCAAGATGCCCCAGGGAAATACCGTTGAGCAGTACACCGTTTACAGCGATTCCTTTGCTGCAAATGGCGGCTTTGCTGGTAGCAGCGCCGACGGATCCCACTTCTCGTTTGAGCAGGGCGACGGTCGCATTGCGCTTTCTGTGTGGCTCGTAAGCTCTAACGGACAGGGTTGGTTCTCATTTGGCACCAACAGTACACACTATTATCGAGCGCTTCCCGAGCAAGACGATGAGTTTGCCTATCGGGCAGTCTATACCGCAGCGTCCGAAAATACGATGCTTGCACTAACTTGCTACGATTCAAATCTTACGGGGGCAAACGAACAATACCGGGAGTGGTTTGGCAATCTGGTCAATGACGTTCACGTGGAAAAGCAGGGCACGCGTGACATTTATACTGACTTTGGCAAGGTATATCAAGAAAATTCGTCCGAGACCATGACAACGTTAAATAACTATGCGTTCTCGACCTCGAATCTTAAGAACGAAAATACGAACATTGCTAACGGCAGTTTTGAAGACGATATACATCTAGGGAACAAGAGCACCAGCAAGTTTACGCTGTGCTCGCCCCATTGGCGCACGACCGAGACGGACCATCGTATCGAGATCGTTGCCCAGAACGACTACTATATCGACCCAGTTGGACATTCTGTTCCATTTGCACCCTCGGATGGCGAGTACGCCGCCGAGCTCAACGCACACGAGGCGAGTTCGCTCTACCAATATGTGACGACCGAGCCGGGAAAACAGTATGAGTGGGGGCTCGACCACCGCGGCCGCTCGGGTCGAGACGCCATGGCCCTTATCATCGGTCCGCGACAAGAAAACGAGCCGTACAAGGACAATCAAAAGGCACTCGATCAGTACCAGCAAATTGTTCAATGGATTCAAATGAGCGTCGACAACTATGTCGGCTTGGATGTGGTCAATTTTTCCCAATCGGGCTGCAGCAAAAAGATCATCCTGTATTCAACCAAGTTTGACAAAGTGGGCGGATTTGCCAATGCGTCCAGCGGAAGCGCGTTCTCATGGACGGCCGATGCGGAGCATACCGAAAAATGGTGCGTATGGATCATGGCGTCCGAAAACGACGCGTGGGCTTCCTACGGTTCCAACGCGCTCGAGCAGAGCAAAAAGGTTGACTACGACTATACCTACACCATTCCGGATGGCCAAAACCAGAGCGTCTTTGCTTTTGTGGCCTACAACACGGCCAACGGGAGCAATTCGACCGGCAACTTCCTCGACAATATCTCGTTTAGGGAGTTCTATCGCATCGAGACATACACGACGCCCAACGGAAGCGGAACGTATTTTTATAACGCCAATACCAAGACGGCGGACTTTACCTATGCCAAAAACTACGTAGGTAAACAGGAGAAGAACTCCTACTTTATGGTCGATGCCAAACGCGATGACGGGGCAGTCTTTATCGGTGCTTTTGTCAACGGCGAGTTCTATTCCGCAGACGACGACGCACATTGGACCAGATTGGAAGATGGTACCTATCGCTTTGAGGCCGACAAGGTCACAAAGCACTACAAAGTGCACCTCGTGTTTTCCAAGGCAGGCGTTCAATACGATGTGAACGGCGGCAAAGCGTATCACTACGATCCGCACAATGAGTCCACGGGCGATTTCGTACAGCTTTCTGGCGCTGGAGCGAGCTATACCTCCCATGCTGCCGTTGGACAAAACGACGACTGGAAGTTTATGGGCTGGGAGTACGCGGGCTCGGGAAAAGCCGTTCGCTTCGATGCCAAACACACGGTGACCCATACAGCTCCCGAGGGCACCACGGATTCCGGCACTCTTACCATTAAGGGCAAGAAGGTCAATCCGGATACCGGTGCTGTGGGCGATGCGGTAACCGTCGAAAACATTCCCGAGAGCCAGGGCGCGACGTTCGTGGCGCAATGGAAGTATCGTCAGGCCTTTGTTGCCCAGCTTAAAAATGCCGATGGCACGTGGAGCAACGTAACGACGGGCGGCACGGTCAGCTCCAAGCTTAAGGGGGCAAAGGGCTCCATCGATGCCGGGGATGGCTCGGGCAAGGACGAGGACGCGTACAAAAAATCGGGCGTTGCCTACTTTGTGGATGACGGCACGTTTGTGGAGGCGGTGGCCGCTCCCAAGGAGGGCTATCACTTTGAGGGTTGGTACGACCTATCGAATCCGGACGCCCCGGAGCTGCTGTCGTCTTCACCCACCTATACGTACAACGTGAAGGACCGCCATACGGGATGCGTATACGCACGATTCACCCCGCGCACCTACACACTCAAGGTTTCCAAGAGCGTTACGGGCAATATGGGCGACAAGCGTGCCTACTTTAAGATGACGGCGACCTTTACGGGCCTCAAGGCTGGTCAGACCTACGCCATCGAGTATTCGGATGCGTCTGCCCAAGGCAGCCATGCGCTCGTGGCGCGACCGAATGATCGGGCCGAGACCGTGGAAAACAAGACGGCCTTTACGGCCGATGGCCAGGGCAAGGCGACCGTGCCGTTTGCCGTTAAGGACGGCCTGACCGTTTCGATTAAGGCGCTGGATTACAACGCGGTCTATACCGTGAGCGAAGACGATTATTCGTCGTTGGGGTACCACGCCGAGCTTGCGGGTGCGAGCGGCACGCTCAACGGTCCGCGTGTGACCGTTGCCGTTGAAGCTAAGGCCACCAATTCCCGACAGGTCGCGGTGCCTACGGGTATTACGCGCAACCCCATCTATGCCCTGGCGATTTTGGCCGCCGGCGTGCTGTTGGCTACGGGCATGGTTGCGCTGCGTTTACGCCGCGGCTCCAAGAGGGGCGGGCGCCTATGAGAAGACATGGCGCCAGCAATGCTGGTGATGGGCCAGCCGCACGAGCGGCCCCGCAGGGAAGACCCCGGGGCTCGCGGTATTCGGCCGCGTCGAACGTGAGGTTGGGCGCCCATGCGGCGCCAGATCTGGGAGAAGCGGACGACCGGCGCGATATCGTGGGTTTTCTGGCGCGCTTGGCATTTTTTGTCGTGACGCTCTGGCTGCTCTTTGGCGTGGTCTTGGGCGTGGGTGCAGTCACGACTGGCGAGATGGCCCCGCGTATCTGTTCGGGTGACGTCATGCTCTACTGGAGGTTCAGCCAGAGCTTCAACGAGGGTGACGTGGTGGTATACACCGCGGATGGCGCAGAGCGCCTAGGCCGCGTGGTTGCCCGTCCCGGTGATGAGGTCACGATTACCGAGGAAGGCGAGCTCATGGTTAACGGGGCTGTTGTTGTGGAAAGCGACATCACCACGCCGACGCCGCGCTATGAGTCTGCTGTGGACTATCCCGTGCGCCTGGGAACGGATGAGTTCTTTGTACTGGCAGATTTGCGTGAGGGCGGCCACGACAGCCGCCTGTACGGGCCGATTGCCCGCTCGCAGATCAAGGGCAACGTGATCAGCGTGCTGCGCAGGTCGAACCTGTAGGCACGGAGATTGGTTTTATTAAGGGCATATGCCCGAGAGGAAGGATACAACATGAAAACTGGAAAGAGACGACTGACAGCATTTGCAGTTGTGGCTGCCACGATGCTGCTGGCTTTGGTGGGAGTTGTCGCGCCCGCGTGGGCGGAGGACAGTGCCGCTCAACCGCATCTGCCGGTAAAAGACAACAAGGTTACGATCACCTCGACGCTTACCATGAATGAGAATGCCGTGGTGCCTAATGCGACGTTTAACTATTCGATTGCGCCGGCGGATGAGGAGAGTGAGCTTACGAGCACGAGCGGTATGCCCGTTTATGCTGGAGTGACAGACGCCGTCACGCTTTCGCCGACTTCCGTTAATTTTTCCAACAAAGACCTTACAAGCACAGAGAATACCGGTGAGAAAACTAAGACAATAACCGCCAAACTGAGTGCCGAAATTAAAACCTCTCTGTTCAAGGCTCCGGGTATCTATCGATATAAAATTACGCAGACGCCGTCAGGGCTGGACGGTCTCAACGTTACATACAATGAGCTCTTCCTGGATGTTTACGTAGAAAACGAAGAGAATGGCGGTTCGGGCTATGTTGTTAAGGGCTGTATTCTTAGAACAGAAGCAGGCTCGGGCGAGAAGACCGCAGGTTTTTTGAACAAATATGTCACCCATAAGCTGACCATCACAAAGGTCGTCATGGGCAACCAAGGTGACAAGAATAAGGACTTTAATTTTACCTTCACGATTAAAGGCGCTGACGGGGAGAGCTATGAGTACGCCACTGTGAAAAACGGTGCCACCACCATGAGCCAAACTCCAGCTACGTCGGGAACTGCGGTTACCGTAAGCCTTAAGCATGGGGAATCCGTCATCGTTTACGGTCTCTCATCGGAGGATAAATTCGCCGTAACTGAGGCGGATTATCATGGCGACGGTTATAAGACGTCGTACAAGATTGGTGATGGCACCAATTCGACAGAAGGTAGCTCTATTGTCGAGAAAGCTATCGGTGCTTACGACACCACGGTGATCTTTACCAACACCAAGGATGTTACCGTTCCGACCGATGTTATTCGGACGGTCGTTCCCTATGCGGCAATCGTCGCGTTTGCTGCCGTGATGGGCGTGGTCTTCTTCCGTCCTCGTCGTAATCGTCGTTAAAACAGCGAGGATTACAGCCGATGGAGCTTAAACGCATAGCTCGGCTGGCGAGAGCCGGCGACCGCGTGCTTACGTGGTTTGCCGGCTTTCTCGTGCTGCTCATGCTGCTGTACGGGGGCTATTCGCTGTGGGATACAAACAACGTTATGAACGGCGGGTTCATCAGCGATGAGCTGCTGCACTACAAACCCACCGGGACCAACGATTGCGCACGCCTGCAGGATCTGATGGCCAAAAATCCCGACGTTGTCGGATGGGTCACCATCGATGGCACCAACATCGATTATCCCTTCGTTCAGGGAAAAGATAACCAGGAATACCTCAACAAAAACGTGTTGGGGGAGTCCGCGGTTTCGGGAGCGGTGTTTTTGGATACGCGCAACAGCCGCGCGATGACCGATCCCTACAATCTGCTCTATGCGCACCACATGGATAACGGTGCGATGTTTGGCGATGTCGATCGGTTTCTAGACAGGGGCTTCTTTGACCTGCACCGCACGGGCACGCTCTACACAAAGGATGGGGCGTTCCGGCTGCGCATCGTTGCCGTGTGTTCGTTTGCTGCGAGTGATGACATTATCTTTGGGCCGGGAAACCTGGACCAGGCCTCGATGCAGACGCTGCTCACGCATATCTCGCAGACGGCGGTGCATGCGGACATGGATGACGTTGGCCCTGATTCGCGCATCATCGCTCTTTCTACCTGCAGTGATAAAACAAACGGGCGCCGAGCACTTATAGCAGAGGTCTTGTAGCTCATTGAATATTCCGATTAAGCTGCGCCCCATAGGCTGCATCAAGTTTGAGGCTCTCGGTCCATCATGGTAGAGTTGTCCGCGCGTGAATTTCGGCACACTGCGCGCTATCTGAGCTTTTACCGTTTGGAGGAGTGAGCTTGTGAATGCTTCTGTCGCCAAGAAGGCCAGCCAGGCGGTGCGCCTTCTGATGATGGCGCTCACGGCAGTTCTTATCTTTTTCTTCATCAATGTCATGTTGCTCGTCTCCGACATCCAGGGCACGGCGCGCGTGGTCAACTACGCCGGTCTGGTGCGCGGCACCACGCAGCGAATCGTTAAGCTCGAGGATGCAGGCCAGCCACAAGACGACCTGCTCAAGGCCGTTGATTCATACATTAGTGGTTTGCGCTACGGAAGCGACGACCTCAATCTCGTCCGTCTCGATGACGATGAGTATCAGGCAAAGATGACCGAGCTCGCGAGCTATTTTGACAAGCTTCGCACCGAGATTGCCCGTGTGCGCGAAGTCGGCTACGAGAACACCGACATCATCGCCATGAGCGAGGAGTTCTTTGGCATTTGTGACGATGCCACGAGGCTTGCGGAGGACTACTCCCAGGAGAAGGCCACGGCGCTCAATCGCCTTGAGGGTTTGGTGATTATCGACATCGTGGGCCTGGTGGCGACCTTTGCGGTCGAACTTGCTCGCGCGGTGCGCACTGCCGCGCTCAATCGCGAGCTGCAGAACAAAGTCTATCTCGATGAAGCCACGGGACTGCCCAACAAGAACAAGTGCGAGGAAATCTTGGGGCAGGGGCATCCCGTTTCCGCCGAAGCGCCTGTTGCGCTGTGTGTTTTCGATCTTAACAATCTGCATACGGTCAATAACAGCTTTGGCCACGAGAAGGGTGACGAGTACATCCGTTCTTTTGCCCAGCAGCTGGGGTGCGTGGCGTCCGAGACCTGCTTTGTGGGCCGCGACGGCGGCGATGAGTTTATCGCGGTGCTGTGGGATGCCGATCGAGCTGCCGTGGAATCCTGTCTCGCTCGGATTCGTGCGAACGTGAGCGAGTATTCCGAGGCTCACCCCGACATGCCTATCAGCTACGCGGTGGGCTATGCGCTTTCCAGTGATTATGATGAACCGCCCACGATGCGCGAGCTCTTTTCCCAAGCCGACAAAAACATGTACATCGACAAGAACCGCGTAAAGACAGCCGAGGCAGCTGGGCCGCAACGCGAGGAGCGGTAAGCCTGTAACAGAGGGCATAGAAAAGCCTCCGCAGCTCGTGTGGCTGCGGAGGCTTTATTCGTTGCGGTGCATTGTGTTTGGGTCGTTGAGATGAGTCGATTTGCCCCGAAAGAGGAGGGCATTGACCTTAGGGTCATGCCCGACGAATGAGCGGCAAATCGGCCATCTCGGCGAGCCGAACTACTCCAGCTCAAACGCTCCGGTATAGAGCTGGTAGTAATACCCGCGCTTGGCGATCAGCTCGTCGTGGTTGCCGCGCTCGATGATGCGGCCGTGGTCCAGACAGATGATCGCGTCGGAGTTGCGCACGGTGGACAGGCGGTGTGCGATGACAAACGTCGTGCGGCCTTCCATGAGCTTGTCCATGCCGGCCTGCACGATAGCCTCGGTGCGGGTATCGATGCTCGACGTGGCCTCGTCCAGAATCATTGCCGGCGGATCGGCGACGGCGGCGCGTGCGATCGAAATCAGCTGACGCTGGCCCTGCGACAGCTGCGCGCCGTTGCCGGTGAGCATGGTGTCGTAGCCGTCGGGCAGGCGGGTGATAAAGTCGTCCGCGCCCGCGAGCTTGGCCGCCGCGATGCACTCCTCGTCGGTGGCATCCAGATTGCCGTAGCGGATGTTATCCATCACGGTGCCGGTGAACAGGTTTACGTCCTGCAGCACCACGCCCAGCGAGCGGCGCAGGTCTGCCTTGCGGATCTTGTTGACGTTGATGCCGTCGTAGCGAATCTTGCCGTCGGCGATGTCATAGAAGCGGTTGATGAGGTTGGTGATGGTCGTCTTACCGGCACCGGTGGCGCCGACAAACGCGACCTTCTGGCCCGGCTTGGCAAACACGGACACGCCGTGCAGCACCTCGTGGTCGGGCGTGTAGCCAAAGTCGACGTTGTCCATGACCAGGTCGCCACGCAGCGGCACGTACTCGATCTCGCCGGTTGCGCGGTGCGGATGTTTCCACGCCCACATGCCGGTGTGGTGGTCGGCCTCCTCGAGCTGCCAGGTGTCGGGGTTGACCTGCGCGTTGACGAGCGTCACATAGCCTTCGTCGGCTTCGGGCTCCTCGTCGATGAGCTCAAAGATGCGGTCGGCGCCGGCGAGGCCCATGACCACTGCGTTGATCTGCTGCGAGATCTGACCGATCTGTCCGCAGAACTGCTTGGTCATGTTGAGGAACGGCACTACGACGGCGATGGACAGCGTCATGCCCGAGATGCTCAGATTGGGCACGCCCAGCGCCAGGAAAATGCCGCCTGCCAGTGCGACCAGCACGTAGAGCAGGTTGCCCAGGTTCATAAGGATAGGCATGAGGATGTTGGCGTACATGTTGGCCTTCTGCGAGACCTCGAAGAGCTTTTCGTTGCGCTCGTCAAAATCGGCCTCGGCGGCAGACTCGTGGCAGAATGCCTTGACGACCTTCTGGCCGTTCATGACTTCCTCGATATGGCCCTCGACCACGCCGAGCTCGGTCTGCTGCGCAATGAAGAAGCGCGCGGAGTTGGAGCCGAGCAGCTTGGTCATAAAGGTCATAAAGGCGACGCCGGCCACAATGACCAGGCACATCCACACGCTGTAGTACAGCATGATAAAGAACACCGTGACGATGACGATGGTCGTCATGAGCAGGTTGGGCAGCGACTGGCTGATCATCTGGCGCAGCGTGTCGATGTCGTTGGTGTAGTGGCTCATGATGTCGCCGCGCTGATGCGTGTCGAAGTAGCGAATCGGCAGGTCCTGCATACGGTTGAACATCTTCTCGCGCAGCTTTTCGAGCGAGCCCTGCGTGACGATGGCCATGGCGCGGTTCCAGAAGAGCGAAGACAGGATGCCGATGCCGTAGATGCAGGCGAGGGTGGTCACGAGCTGTGCGATCTTGGGCTGTGCGGCTTCCCAATCGCCCGACTGCCACGATTCGCTAATAATCTGCAGAGCGCTCTGAAGGAAGGTCGCACCGATGGAGTTGATGATGGCGCAGAGCACCACGCCGACAACGACGAGGGGCAAAAGCACGGGGTAGAAGCCAAAGAGCGTCTTGATGAGGCGCGACATGGTGCCGCCCTTGCGGTTGAGTGCGCGCTCGGCGGTCGTTGCCTTACTCATGTGCCTCGCCTCCTTCCTGGGTCTGAGCTTGCGTTACGGATGCCTCGGTCTCGGCCTCGACGGCTCCTTCGCCCTCGGCAGACATCTTGTTTTGCGAGGTAAAGGTCTCGCGGTAGATCTCGCTCGTCTTGAGCAGCTCGTCATGGTTGCCGATCTGCGCGATACGGCCACCCTCCATGACGATGATGCGATCGGCGTCCTGCACGGAGCTGATGCGCTGGGCGATGATGAGCTTGGTCGTGTTGGGCAGATAGCTTGCCAACCCTGCGCGGATCTTGGCGTCGGTCTTGGTGTCGACAGCGCTGGTGGAGTCGTCCAGGATTAAGATCTTGGGGCGACGCAGCAGGGCACGCGCAATGCACAGGCGCTGCTTCTGACCGCCGGAAACATTGGAGCCGCCCTGTTCGATCCAGGTGTCATAGCCCTTGGGGAAGCCATCGACAAACTCGTCGGCGCAGGCCAGATGTGCCGCCTCGCGGACTTCCTCGTCGGTGGCGTTCGGGTCGCCCCAGCGCAGGTTCTCGGCAATGGTGCCGCTAAACAGCACGTTTTTCTGCAGCACCATGGCCACTTGGTGGCGCAGCGCGTCCAGGTCGTAGTCGCGTACGTCCATGCCGCCCACGCGCACGGTGCCTTCGGTGGCGTCGTACAGACGGGCGATGAGGTTTACAAGCGTGGACTTGGCCGAGCCGGTACCGCCGATGATACCGATGGTCTCGCCGCTCTTAATGTGCAGGTCGATATCGTCGAGCGCCTGGCGCTTCGCATGCGCGGAATACTTAAAGCTCACGTGGTCAAAGTCGATGGAACCGTCGGCAACCTCGAGCACGGGCTCGGCGGGATCGGCGATCGTGGGCTCGGCGGCCAGCACCTCGGTAATGCGGTGCGCCGATTCGTCGGCCATGGTCACCATGACAAAGATCATCGACAGCTGCATCAGGCTCATGAGGATCGCGAAGCCATAGGTAAAGATCGAGGAGAGCTGGCCCACGTCGAACAGCGTGCCCTGGCTCGTGATGATGAGCTTGGATCCCAGGTAGATGATGATGACAAATGCGCCGTTGACGCAGATGTTCATCATGGGGTTGTTAAAGGCGAGCAGCTTCTCGGCGCGGGTGAAGTCCATCTGGACGTCGTGCGCGGCGGTGGCGAACTTCTCCTTCTCAAAGTCTTCGCGCACGTAGCTCTTGACCACGCGCATGCCGGTGACGTTTTCCTCGACGGACTCGTTAAGGGTGTCGTACTTGTGGAACACGCGCGAGAAGATGGGGCGTACCTTAAAGATGATAAAGAACAGTCCAAAGCCCAGCAGCGGAATGATGACCAGGTAGACCATGGCGACGCTGCCGCCCATGGCGTAGGCCATGGCAAAGGCAAAGACCAGCACCAGCGGCGCGCGCACGGCGATGCGGATGAGCATCATAAAGGCCTGCTGCACGTTGTTGATGTCGGTGGTGAGGCGGGTGACGAGCGAGGAGCTCGAGAACTCATCGATGTTGGCAAAGCTGAACGTCTGGATCTTGTAGAACAGGTCGTGACGCAGGTTCTTGGCGAAGCCGCAGCTCGCATGACTGCAGGTGACGCCGGCAGCGGCACCAAAAGCGAGCGACGTCAGTGCGATGAGCACCAAAAAGCCTGCGGTGGGAAGCATCTGGGCGACGGTGGCACCGTCTTTGATGGCGTCGATCATGTCGGCGGTGATAAACGGGACCATCATTTCGCAGAGCACCTCGCCAAGCACCAGCAGCGGCGTGGCGATCGTGACCGTCTTGTAATCGCGGATGCTTCCCATGAGGGTTTTAATCATCCAGTTCCTCCCAGGTTACGCGGATTTTTTCGAGCATCTCGGCGAGCTGTTCGCGCTCGTCGTGCGTAAGGGCGCTAAAGGCCTGTTCCCTAAAGCGAATGCGGGCTGCCTGCTCAACACGGGCCTTTTCCCATCCCGCTTCGGTCAGGCGGATGGTGAGCTGCCGACGGTCTTTGGGATTGCGACTGCGCTCGATAAGACCGCCCAGTTCGAGCTTGGACAGAATCTCGGAAAGGGACCCTGGCTTGAGGTCGAAGTGCATGCCGAGCTCCTGTTGGGACAGCTCGCCGGTCGGCTGCTTGGCGAGTAGGCAGACAATAGGCGCCTTGCCAGATATGCCGCCGCCGTGAAAATGCATGTAATGGCCGCAAAAACCCAGGCCGCTCAGGATGCGCTTGGCGAGTTTGTCTTCGGCGCTGACCGCTTCGGGTACATCCGCCGGCTGTGACGGGTCGCCGCCGGGCCCGTGCGAACAAAGGTTAAGAGGTTCATCGCACATGAATCAGTGTTGCTCCTTTCTTTAGTTAGGTAGTGGAATTGTTTTGTGCCTAACCAATTTAGGAGTGTGAGAAATCAATGTCAAGGTGCCAAACTTATTAAGTTACGGCGTTTTGCCAAACGCCGTAACCGCTCGACGCTGCAAACGCTCCTAAGCGGCAATCTGGCGTTCAATCGTCGGGCATGGCCACAAGGCCTATGCCCTCCTCTTTCACGCCACCTTGCTCGCTTAGGAACGTTTTCGCTGTCCGTCCTCAACCTGTGATTCCGCCACGGTCCGTTTCGGTGCATGCAATCCCTTGGGGACGGAGGAAAAGGGATCATTTTCCGTAACCTTTCCGCAACAATTTACCCTTCGCGCTGCTCGACTCCGCTCACAACGTCCCCTGCGCTACACTTAGTCGCACTGTGGCGCTGCTGCGCCGTGCCCGAACCAAGGGAGACCCTCATGAAGAACACTCAGCTGCTGCTGATCAACGATATGTGCGGCTACGGCAAGGTCGCGCTTTCCGCCATGCTGCCGGTGCTGTCGCACATGGGCTACCGCATCCACAACCTGCCGACGGCACTTGTGTCCGATACGCTCAACTATCCCAAGTTCTACATCCACGACACCACCGAGTACGTGCGCCAGAGCCTCGCCATCTGGGAGGAGCTCGGCTTTGAGTTCGACGCCATCTCTACCGGCTTTATCGTGACCGAGGAAGAGACGCGCATCATTTCGGACTTCTGCCACCGTCGCGCGCAAAAGGGTACCAAGGTGTTCGTCGACCCCATCATGGGCGACAACGGCAAGCTCTACGCCGGCGTGCCCGAGTCCACGATCGGTCTCATGCGCAGCCTGCTCGAGTGCGCCGACTATGCGGTGCCAAACTACACCGAGGCGTGCCTGCTCACCGATACGCTCATTGCCGAGCAAATCACGCCCGATGAGGGCCGCACTCTTGTGGATGCCGTGCGTGCCCTGGGCGCCAAGTCGGTGGTCATTACGAGCGCTGTGGTCGACGGTGCGAATGTCGTCATCGGTTACGACCATGTGGCGGGGGAGCACTTCACGATTCCCTTTGAGCTCATTCCGGTCTATTTCCCGGGCACGGGCGACACGTTCTCGGCGGTGCTCGTCGGCCGCGTTATGGCCGGTTGGAGCCTGCAGCGCGCGACGTCCGATGCCATGCGCGTGGTGGCTGGGCTTATCGAGCGCAATGCCGACCAAGAGGACAAGTCGGCTGGCCTTCCCATCGAGGCCTGCCTGGATGTGATTGACCATGAGTAATGCTGGCGAGGGCGGCGCCAAGCCTGCGGGCGAGAACAAGCCGCTCGGCGCGCCGCGGGGCAAGCGTCCGCGCATCCGCGTGAGCTGCGTGGACCAGCTGGGTGCGTGCCGCTGCCACCATGGTCACAAGCCGGGCGACGTTTTTGACTTCGACCGAGACCGCGGCAAGATGTGCGCCATGGCCTGCCATGTGGGCTTTCCCTATATCGATATCCTGCGCTATGGCGGAACCGTGCCTGGCAACGAGCCCGGCACGGCAAAGTTCTGCTGCCCCGAAGTCGATACACTGAACATTTGGCTCGCCGAGATCGTCGACGAGTAGTCGAGCGTGGATTTTCTCCCGTTTAGAGCGTACTTGAGCGCTCAAAGTGGGAGATTGTCCACACTCAATTTGTATGCGGGAGATTATCCACGCTCATTTTGCGCCGAAGACGTGGCCCGCGACCTCGCTTACCTACAGCTGCTCGAGCATAGCGGTACAACCGGCGAGCACGTCGCGGTAGGTGGCGTCGAAGTTGCCGGTGTACCAGGGATCGGCCACGTCGCCGGGGCGCTCGGTCCAATCGAGCAGGCGCGTAATTTTGCCGTCGGGGTCGTCGCCAAAGATGCGACGCAGGTCACGCGCGTTCTCGGCATCCATATAGACAATGTGATCCCAGTCGCCATACTCCGCGCGACGCACCTGACGTGCGCGATGTGCGACGACGGGAATCCCGACCTCGCGCAGCTTGGCGACCGTGCCACGATGCGGCGGGTTGCCGATCTCCTCGGTTGAGGTCGCTGCGGAATCGATGACAAACTCCGACTCGCGCCCAGCGCGGCGCACGAGCTCGGTAAACACCGACTCAGCCATCGTCGAGCGACAGATATTCCCGTGGCAAATAAACAGTACGTGCTGCATATGATGGTTCCTTTCTGGGCGGTCGCGCGGGGGTTACAGACTGCCCTTGAGGCAGTTTGCTCCGATAAAGCCCGCTGCGTACAAGGGGAGATGGCGCAGCTTGCGTCCGTCATCGGTTTCGCTGCGGGCAAAATTGTTCTCGGACAATATGTAGGCATACGGCGACCGGGCTTTTTCCATAAACGACCCGAGCGTTCTCGCGCGCACGTTGCGTGCGGATTTTACCTCGACGGGAACGATCTCCATACGGTCGGTCTGAAGTAGAAAATCGAGCTCGCCGTTCGTCTTCCAAGACGACGGTGGCATCCAGTAATACGTCTGCAAACCATTGCCCGAAAATGCCTGCATGACCGAGTTCTCCGCCAAGGCACCTCGAAAGTCGGAAGACAGCGCAATGGCGGAATCCTCTTTGAGGTCGAGCCAGAGTCGCGGGTTGATACCGAGTTTGTAGAACATGAGGCCCGTATCGAGAAGATAGACCTTAAAGAAGCTCCCGTCTTCGTCGTCGAAGGGGACGAGGGGAGGTTCGATGCCTTCGGTCAGGTTGTTGACCGATATGATGCCGGCGCCCTCGAGCCAGTCGAGTGGCTCGATGAGCTTTGAGCGTCGGCCTCCGCGTTCGACCTCGGAGTACTTGAATTTCTTGGTTGAGGATCGTAGCAGCTGGGATGGAATGGAGCGCCAGACCTTGCGCGCTGCTACGCCGCTGATCCCGTTTTCGGGGTCGGTCATATCGGCGGTGTAGGTCTCGTCGATTTCGCGCTGCTCGACGCGCGCGTCTTCGATGGAAAGCGTCTTGCGATATGCGTTGACGGCGGCGGGCATGCCGCCCACGATTTGGTATCGATGAAACAGGTTGAGCGCGGCTTGGTGTGCGGCGTAGGTCTCGAGCGTGTCGGCGTGGGCACGAACGGCATCGGCCATCTGCTCCTCGCCGAGCGCCCAGAGAAACTCCTCGAACGACATGGGATGCATGGTCTCTTGGCGGACGCCACTGGGAAAAGGCAGCTTGCGCTTGCGCGTGGCGACGCCGAGCTGACTGCCGGTCGCGCATATGCGCCAGCCCGAACCCGAGAAAAAGCGAAGCGAGTTGAGCGCCCGTTCACAGAGCTGAACCTCGTCAAACAGGATGAATGCGGTTTCTTTGCGAATGGGGGTGCGTTTATAGTCTGAGATTCGTGCCACGATGGTGTCAACGTCGTCGGTGGGGCAGTCGAACAGCGGGGCAATCAGCTCAAGATCGGTCTGAAAGTCGAGTTTGACAAACGCATCGCCGGCGATTCGTCTGCCGATTTCCTCGGCAGCGTACGTTTTGCCCACGCGTCGTGCGCCACGGATGAGGAGGGGGCGCGAGGCGTCCTTTGTCGCCCATGATTCGATAACGGATTCGATTGATCTGCGCATGGGGCTGCCTTTCCAATTTCATGTACTTCAAATACATAGTTTAGTACGATTTCGTGTACTTGAAATACACGAAATCGTGGAAAAACGTGTATTTCAAGTACACGAAATTGAACCGCTGGAGCCTGCGGGCGGATAAACACTGCTCGTATGGTGTGGTTTTCATCGGACGCCCGCCGCGCTGAGCTGTACTTGCGCCTGCCTCGATCCCACCCCTATGCCTGCATCGAAGATTGTGCTGCCCGCTTGCGCTCCCAGCGTGCCAGCTTGATCGTCACTAGCGTGAGTATCCAGGCTACGAGCGAGAATGCGGCGCCAACCGCGCCCACGTAGGCAATGCCAATCCCGCTTACCACGGCGCCGCCCACCGCGGTGCCAAACGAAATGCCAACGTTAAATGCCATGGGCTCCACCGAACTCGCGAGCACCATCGATTTGGGATGGCGGCTGCGGGCCACGTCCATAAAGTGCGTGATGCACGAGACCGAAAACAGGTACATGAGCATCGCCAGGCTAAAGACAAAGACAAGCGCGAGGGGCATGGTGCCGCCAACGGCAAACAGCCCAAACAGAGCCGCGGCCTGGAGCACAAACGTCACGAGCAGCGCCCTCATGCCAAAGCGCGCATCGATCCATCCGCCCAGGATGTTCGAGATCAGGCAGAACACGCCGTAGGCCATAAGGGTGGTGCTCGCCTGAACGGTGCCCATGCCCAGCACCTGCTCCAGATAGGGCGTCACGCAGCCGTAGAACACATAGACCGAGCCCACGCCAAACAAGAAGATGAGCATGCCGGTGATGATGCTCGGCTCGCGCAGAAGCCCCGCCTGCTCGCGGAAGGTGGCAGGCTCGTCGGTTTGTCCGGCGCGCGGCATAAACGCCACGAGCGCGGCGCAGATCAGAACGGCGAAGGTCAGCGTGCCGTACATGGCAACGTGCCAGTCGAGCGTGTCGGCCACAAACTTGCCGATCGAGGTCACAAAGACCATCGCCACGGAGAATGCGCCGTACACCACCGAGATAGCGAGTGAGGTCTGCTGCGGGGACAGCAGCTCGGGGATATACGTCACGCCCACGGCGAGCAGTGCGCCCGAGACGGAGCCCAAGATGATGCGCGAGGCAAACAGCACTTGGAAGTTGGGCGCCAACGCCATGACAAGATTACCGAGTACAAAGACAATGCTGTAGCACACGAGTAACTGGTAACGGCGGAAGCGTCCCGTGCTGAGCGCAAGCGCCGGCGTTGCGATGGCGTAGACGAGCGCGAACACGCTGATGAGTTGGCCTGCGGTGGCAAGTGAGATGCCGAGCTCCGTCGCCAGGTCGCTCTCGATGCCGATGACCACGAACTCCGAGCAGCCGAGCGAAAAGCCTAACAACACGAGCAGCGCTAGGCAGAGGTTGGTGCGCGCGGGGGAAAGCGCGGCAGCGGTTGATGCTGTTGTGGACGAGGTTGCGGTGGTCAAGGCGGTTGCTCCCATGTTGCGTTATATGAGCTAGATTCAGTCTCTGCAACTCTAGCAGAATACGACAAGAAGCAGCGCCTTTGTCACGGTCTGCGCTTGCCTGTATAGTCGCAATACAGGCGAAGATGGTCTCAGGTACATCGCGGGCGACAGGAGATCCCATGGGTATGCACACGACAAAGGTTGCAGTGGGCGAGGGCAAGTTTACGCTCGAGGCCCAGCTGACGGTGACGCCGCGAGGCATGGCGGTGTACGCCTGCTCGCCGGAGTTCGCACACCTGGGCGCCACGGCGCAGGCCATTCCGCGTCCCGAGCCCGGACGCACGGCGACTGTGAGCATCCTTGCCGTTCCGTGCCATCGCGACGAGATCCCGGCGCACGACATTGCGGCGGCGCTCGCTACGCGCTTTGGTGTGCCGGTAACCGCAAGCATGGGTTTTCATGTTGAACAGGCGAGCAAGGACGACTTGCAGCGCGTGCTCAATACCACGAAGGAGCTCATCGTCGCGCTCGAAGAAACCGCGGCCCGCATCTTGCGCGCCGGCTGGGATGAGGGCGGTGCGGGTGCCGAGGTCGTGGCGGTCGATGCCGCGACGGGCAAAGCGCTCGCTCCCGTCGATCGCATCAAAGCTCATACCGGCGAGGGTATCCTGCACCAAGCATTCCTGACGCTTCTGGTCGAGGGCCAGGGCGAAAACATGCGCCTGCTGCTCTGTCGCCGCAGCCCGCTCAAGCGCCTGTGGGGCGGGGTGCTGGCCGATAGCTGCGCCGGCCATCCGCTCCCGGGGGAGGGCGTCGCCGCCGCGACGGCGCGTCGCATCAACGAAGAGCTCGGCATCATGCGCGAGCCGGACGAGCTCAAGCATCTGGGGCACGTGGTGTACCGCGAGGATCACGGCGACGGCCGCTGTGAGTGCGAATGGTGCGAGGTCTACCTGGCCCGTGTTAAGCCGGGCGAGCTGCACATCAACCAAGAGGAAATATCGGAAGTACGCCGCGTGGCCCTCTCCGAGCTCGACGGCTATCTGCAAGGTCATCCCGAGCAGTTGGCCCCCTGGCTCCGCGAGGCCCTCAGCGATCCGTCTATCCGCACGGCCCTCGCCATGTAATCGCTGCCCAAACCATCACAACATTCGATGAAAATCTCGAAAACGAGGAAAAGCGTCGAATGTTGTGACGCTTTTCCTGTCTGTGCCGGCGAGCTCCCGTGTCATCTGGGGGTATAAGGCTAGCAAGTGTTTATTTGCGAGGCCAAGGGGGCGCCCCGTATGGATATCGATAACTTTGAATGGTGGTATAGCGAGGGCGAGGCTCCGGACGAAGAGTGGGACGAGCCCGCGCCGTGTGACGTGTCGAGCGACGAGGACGAGACCGGCAACGATGCCGGTGTCGAGCCTGAAGCCGCCTCCGATGCCGCCGAACCCCTAACCTTTGAACAGGCTTGGGCCCAGGCCGAGGCCGACGAGGCGAAGGCCGATGCCACGGCCACGCTCGGCGAGCCGGCTGATATGTCGATCTCGCCGGCAAAGACCCCACAGCCGCGCCATACCATCGACCCCGGCAGCACGGCATCCTTCAGCATACTCGACGTGCCCGCGCAGGGTGCCCAGGCGCCCGCCCCCACCCATCGCCCCAACCTGGCTCGCGAGGAAGACGCGGGCCGTCGCTCTCCGCTCGGCCCCATTCTCATCGCCTTTATGGCCGGCGTCATCGCTTGCTCGGCGATCGGCAGCATCTGGGGTCATGTCGAGCAGCAGCGCCAAGACGCCGCCAAGGTCGAGATGTCTGTCGAGCAATCGCTCAGCCGCACGCGCTCGGTGCATGTATCGGTCGAGGTCAAGGACGGCGCGACGTGGGACACCGCGCGCGGCGACAGCCAGATGCTCGTCCATATCGTGGGTCGCACGCTCAAGGGGCAAGCGATCGACGAGTACCAATACGTCAATTCCGAAGGTGACGGCATCGAGCTCAAGCCCGGCGACTACGAGCTCACGGTCGATGAGCCGCCCGTCGCCACCGACGGCACGCGTTACCGTGCCTCAAAGCGCATGGTTCCGGTGAGTTTTAATTCACAGGCGCCCGATACGGTCGATAGCACGCCGCAGGGCGGGTTTGACCTTTACGCTATTGCTCAATAACTGCACCTGTCGCTCAACCCCGCTGCCAAGAGTGGGACAATAGCCCTCGACACCGTTGTTTACTATTGGAGGAAGTAGCATGTCCACCGTCACTACCATCAAGCGCGGCGGCCTCATCGCGGCCATCGATTCCATGGGCGCCCAGCTCACGAGCCTTGCCCTCAACGGCAACGAGTATCTGTGGCAGGGCGACCCGGCCTTTTGGGGCAAGCATGCGCCTATCCTGTTCCCCATCGTGGGATCGCTGCGCAACAACATGGCGACATCTGCGGCCGGCACCTGCGAGATGCCGCGCCACGGACTCGCTCGCATCGTCGAGCACAAGTTGGTCGAGGTTTCGGAGGACGGCTCCTCGGTAACGTACGAGATCACTGACACGCCCGAGTCGCTCAAGGCGTTCCCGTTCCACTTTAAGCTCAACATGACCTATGCCCTGACCGGCGACGCCACGCTCACGCAGACCTTTGCCGTCACCAACACCGGCGACGTGGCCCTGCCGTTCTCGGTGGGCGGTCATCCTGCATTCAACGTGCCCGCCCCCGGTGCCGAAGACGAGGCGTTCGAGGATTACGAGCTGGCGTTTACCGAGGCTTGGACTAACGAGGCTCCCATCATCACGCCCGACGGTCTTATGACGTTCGAGGGTAGCTACAAGGCTCCCGATAACTCGGACGTGCTGCCCATTACGCACCGCAGCTTCGATAACGATGCCATCATGTTCACCGATACCCCGGGCTCCACGCTCACGCTGCGCGGTCGCAAGTCGGGCCACGGCGTCAAGATCGACTTTGAGGGCTTTAAGTACATCGGCGTGTGGTCTGCCGCCAACGACGCCCCGTTTGTGGCGCTCGAGCCCTGGACCGGTCACACCACCATGGACACCGAGGACGACGTTTTTGAGCACAAGGTCAACACGATCACGCTGGCGCCGGGCGAGACGGACAAGCGCAGTTTTAGCGTTACCTTGCTCTAGAGGTTCCGCCGCTCGGTCGATGCTGCGCGTCGTCCAGAGCGACAAGTTGTCATTCAAAAGGCAAGGCATAGACCTTCTGGTCATGCCTTGCCTTTTTCATGCCACTTGTTCGCTCTGGACGTCGCTCGCCGGCATTGCCAAAACATCGGCGTCCCCAATGACTACCGCGTGTCTATTAATTTTTCGAGCTTGTGCTGCGCTGCTAGTTGCTGGCGTATATCCTGTTAAGTCGTCAGCATACGATTCAACAGGGAAGGCAGATTATGCATTCTCCCCATCAACGCGACGCGCATCCACAGCCGGTGTGCAGCCGTCGTATCTTCTTAGGCAGTGCGTTTGCTGCGAGCGCTTCCGTCGTCGCCGGCGCACTTGCCGGTTGCCAGCGCCCCTCCACGCTGGAAGTGGCCCAGCCCACGACGGGCGGCGGTCGCGACGACCTGTCCGATTCCGTGATCGGCAAGGACAAGATCCGCATCGGCATGGAGGCGGCCTACGCCCCGTACAACTGGCAGGTCTCCGAAGCCAGCAAGTACACTATCCCCATCGACAACGTGCAGGGCGCCTATGCCGATGGTTACGACGTGCAGATCGCCAAGATCGTCTGCAAGGCCCTCGGTGGCGAGCCCGTCGCCGTCAAGCAGGGCTTCTCGGGTCTTATCGATTCGCTCAACAACGGCCAGATCGACCTCATCATTGCCGGCATGAGCGCCACGCCCGAGCGCGAGGAGTCCGTCGGCTTTTCCGACCCGTACTTCATTGGCTACTTTGGCCTGTTCGTAAAAGAGGGCTCGCCCTACCAAAATGCGACCAAGCTCAGCGACTTTAGCGGCGCAACGGTCCTCGGCCAAAAGGACACCATGCTCGATACCGTCATCGACGAGATCCCGGGCGTTGTCCACAAGAACCCGGTCGATTCGGTCCCCACGGTGTTTTCGAACCTGCTGCAGGGCACCTGCGACGCCGTGACCTACAATACCGAGAACGAGAAGGGCTATATGGCCCAAAACCCGGGTATCGTGCCGATTCGATTTGCCGAGGGCGAGGGCTTTAAGCAGGAGGTCACGGCAAACGTCGGCTGCCGCAAGGGCTCGGACAAACTGCTTAAGCTCATCGACAAGACACTCAAGGGCATTAGCCAAGAGGAGCGCGACCAAATGTGGGACGCGTGCCTCGACCGTCAGCCGGCATAGGGAGGCAGCATGAAAACCATCAATCGCCTGGCCTCCTTTATCAAGGCAGACCACCGTTATGTATACCTGGGCACGAGCGTCATCGCGGCGCTCGGCCTGGCGTTTAGCCAGCGCAACCCCACGCCGATGAGTTTCTTGGCGCCTACGGGCGTGTTCCAAGACTGCCTCTGGGCAATCCTTTGGGCCTGGCTCGTCGTGTCGGCGGCGGCGCTGGTCACCAAGCTCATGCACTGGAACGACTATCGCGAAAAGTCGCCGTTCGCATCCGAGCGCTGCCGTCGTGGCGCACGCCTGGGCAGCTACGTCGTGGTCGCCATCGCGGCGATCTTTTTCGTGGACCGCTGCGTCATGTCGTTTATCGACCTGGTGCAGGTGAGCATTGTCTCGGATTCCAACCCCAGCGACTTTTTGTCGAGCCTGGTCTACATGACCTACAAGAGCGGTGACTTCTTCATTCGCGGTATCGAGATCACCATCGCGCTTGCCACCTTCGGCACCGTCATCGCCTTTTTCCTGGCGCTGCTTTTCGTGTTCCTGCGCATCCAGACGTTCGACCGTGTGGACAACGATCTCACGCGTTTCTTTAAGAGCATCGGCCGCGGCTTTGCGACCGTTTACTCCACCATCGTGCGCGGCACGCCCATGATGGTCCAGGGTCTGCTCATCTATTACGCGGGCTTTACCGTCCTGCGCAGCATGGGCTTCGAGACCGCCCAGGCCAACCAGATCTGGAGCACCTTCACTGCCGGCCTCGTCACCATTTCGCTCAACTCCACCGCATACATGATGGAAGTCCTGCGCGGCGGCATCGAGTCCATCGACGCCGGCCAGGCCGAGGCGGCGCGTTCGTTGGGTCTGTCGCAGTGGCAGGCCATGCGCAAGGTCGTGTTCCCCCAGGGCATTAAAAACGCGATCCCCGCACTCACCAACGAGCTCATCATCAATATCAAGGATTCGTCGGTGCTTTCGGTCATCGGCGTGTTCGACCTCATGTACGCCACCACCACCGTCGCCGGCGTGTACTACCGCCAGATGGAGGTCTACTGCGTTGCACTCGTGGTCTACCTGATCCTGACGCTCGTGGCGAGCCGCCTGCTCGAGGCCTTTGGCAAAAAGCTCGGCGCCGAGGCCCCGGCCACGCTGCCCAGCTCCAACTAGGCTCAAGACGAGGAGAATCATCATGGCAGATACCGCCACTACCGGCGCTGCGGCCGCCGCGCAAAACCAAGAGCCGCTCATCCGCGTCGAGGGCCTGCGCAAGAGCTTCGGCTCGCTCGAGGTACTCAAGGGCATCGACCTCGCTGTCAATCCCGGCGAGGTCGTCACCATCATCGGCGCCTCGGGCTCGGGCAAGTCGACCTTCTTGCGCTGCCTCAACCTGCTCGAGACCCCGGACGCGGGCCATATCTGGTTCCACGGCCAGGACCTCACGGCCGAGCGCTGCAACATCAATAAACTCCGCGAGGACATCGGCATGGTGTTCCAGGGCTTTAACCTGTTCAACAACATGGATGTGCTCGACAACTGTACCCTCGCGCCCGTCACGCTCAAAAAGATGAGCAAGGCCGAGGCCGAAAAGGTCGCGCTAGAGCATCTGGCAAGCGTGGGACTCGAAAAGTTCGCACACGCCGCCGTGGGTCGCCTGTCCGGCGGCCAAAAGCAGCGCGTGGCCATCGCCCGCGCTCTGTGCATGAACCCGCAAATCATGCTGTTCGACGAGCCGACCTCTGCGCTCGACCCCGAGATCGTGGGCGAGGTGCTCGAGGTCATGCGCAAGCTCGCCGCCGACGGCATGACCATGGTCGTCGTCACGCACGAGATGGCTTTTGCCCGCACGGTGTCCGACCGCGTGGTCTTTATGGACAAGGGCGTGGTGCTCGAGGACGCCGCGCCGGCTGAGCTCTTCGGCAATCCCAAGCACCAGCGCACCCGCGAGTTCCTCTCGCGTTATCTCAACGACAAATAATGCAAGCGAACGTGGCAAAGGGACCGCCTCTTTGCCACGTTATTTTTGGAGGAAGGCATGGCCGAGGTTTGGCGCTTCTTTGCGCACGAGGATGATTTTGCCGATATCGATGAGGTCGGCGCGTGCGAGCGCCTGGGCCGCGTGCTGTCGTTTCCGACGATTTCGAGCATGGATGCCCAGACGGTGGACTGGCAGGCGTTTGACGACCTGCGCGCCTATATGCAGCAGGGCTGGCCGCGCGTGTTTGCGACGGGCGAGGTCGAGCTCATCGACCATTCGCTGCTCGTGACGCTTGCCGGCACCGACCCCGCCCTCAAGCCGGTCATGCTCATGGGCCACATGGACGTGGTTCCCGTGGTGCCGGGCACCGAGACGGACTGGACGCACGATCCCTTTAGCGGGCACGTGGACGACACCTATATTTGGGGTCGCGGCGCCATCGATATGAAAGACCAGGTTGCGGGCATCTTGGAGGCCGTTGAGTATGCGCTGGCGCACGGCTGGCAACACGAACGAACGCTGCTGCTGGCCTTTGGCCAGGACGAGGAAACCACGCAGTACGGCGCGGGGGCGATCGGTCGTGTGCTCGAGAAGCGTGGCGTTGAACTTGAATATCTGATCGACGAGGGTGACTACCGTATTGTTTCGGCTGCCGAGTATGGCGCGGGCGAGGGCTGGCTTATGCATGCCGACCTCGCGGAGAAGGGTTACGCCGATATCATACTCAAGACGAAGAGTGAGGGCGGGCATTCGTCCAACCCCTACGGCGGCACATCGCTCGAGGTGCTCAGCCGTGCCATCACCGCAATCTGCGATATCGAGTGGCCGACGCGCGTGACCGACTTGCTTGCCGCTCAACTCGTCGAGTTGGGGCTCTACACGGCCGATGAAATTGCCGCCAACGGGGATGCCATTGTCCGCGATTGCCTCGCCAGCAAAAAGCTCTATCCGCTGGTGACGACCACCTGCGCGCCCACGCAGATCGAGGGTGGCAGCACCGGCGCCAACGTAATGCCGCAGGATATGTGGGCCAATATCAACTTCCGCATGCTCGAGGGTACGAGCGTGGCCGATGTCGTGGCCTGCTGCCGCGAGGCCGTTGCCACCGCTGGGCTCGCCGGCCGAGTCGAGGTCGAGCTGGGCCCCGGCAGCTCCGAGCCCTCGCCGTCCCCGCGCATCGGTGGACCGGGGCTCGAGGCCGTCCGCGCCATCGCCGCCCGCTATTTCCGTGATCCCAAGCCGACGGAGGAAAACGGATCGTCTGCGGTGGGCCAAGAGCCGATGAGCATCGTGCCCTCGACCGTGATTGGCGCAACCGATGCCGCCAACTACCAGCGCATTTGCCGCGAGTGCATCCGCTTCTCCGCCTTTGTGGTCGACGATGACGAATGTGACCGCGGTGTCCACGGCACCAACGAGCGCATCACCCGTCGCGCCTACCTCCAAGGCATCCGCTTCCTCATCGCCCTGCTCCACACGCTCTAGAATGTGACAAAGGGACTGAGCCGATTTCATCGGTAATGAGACAAAAACTGTCATAGAAAAAGACTAAGATATCTTAAGAGACATATGCCGGGCTTGGTATTCCTTGAACGACTGCGGGCATGTGCCAGACTGCCTCGGCCCCCCGGGGAGTGCCCGGGCAGGTCGCCGTGTGACTGGGGAGGAAATTATGCAGGAGCTCAGAGAGATGACGTCTCGACTCGTGAATATTGCTACCGGGGGGTGTCTAAGCAGGGAACTTCCTGGTGAACATCGGCCGCGCGAGCGGTGGTCCGTCATGTCTTATGGCCGCCGTCGTGGGCTGCGCCCGGTTTCGCCATATGCGATTGTTCTGGCCCTCGCCGTCGCGCTGACGGCGAGTTTCTTCCTGCCGCTTCGTGCCGAGGCGGCGATCTCCGACCACACGGTTCCGACGACCTCGCCCTCGGGGACGACGATCAACCTGTTTGATTACTGGGTGAATCCCGATGACCATCTGTCGGTTTCCGGCAGCGGCGGCGTCAACGCAGGCCACAAGTTCCAGTTTAACGACGGCAAGGGTGATGGGCCGCTCAACCAATGGACGGGCGGCACGAGCCCGCGGCCCGGCATCGTCAACAACACGCTTTCAGACGGCTACCCGAAGCTTTCCGAAGCCTTGGGCGACGAGTCCCTCCGCTACCTGTTCGATTCCTCTGCCCAGACCGGCAAGACGTCCCATTTTGGCGTGACGGGCCTCCTCAAGGTTCAGGGCGGCTACTACGTCTATGACAGCTCCGAAAACTACGCAGCCTACAACGCTGACAAGAATGCCTTCGACATCTATGGCACCTGGGGCATTGACAAAGTGGGCGATTCGTCCCACCAGGGTCAGTTCTTCCCGTTCGACGCGGCAGACAAGGTGTTCAAAGAGGAAAACGGCCAGCTCGTCCAAACCGGCATCAAGGCAGACAACACCGGTGATTCGCGCTACAACGGCGGCAAACCCGTCAACCACCACTTCGGTCTCTCAATGTCCACGCGATTCGTGCAGCCCAAGGGCGGCCTGACGAACAATAATAATGACATGACCTTCGAGTTCGCCGGCGATGATGACGTCTGGGTGTTCATCGATGATGTCCTCGTGGGTGATATCGGCGGTATTCACAACCGCGCGAGTCTGAGCATCAACTTTCATACGGGCGACATTAAGGTAAACGACAATTACAACGGCACGCTGAAGAGCAAGTACCAGGAGGCGGGCAAGGCCGGCGACACGAGCTGGGAAGGCAACACCTTCGCCGACGACACCAACCACACCCTCAAGTTCTTCTACCTGGAGCGCGGCGCCACCGACTCCAACATGGAGCTCAAGTTCAACCTCGTGACGGTGCCCGAGTCCGACATCATAAAGTTCGACCAGGACGGCAAGTTCGTACAGAGCGCCGAGTTCGCGCTGTACAAAACAGACGAGAACTTTACAGATACGACCAATGACAAGAACGCGCTCCTCGGCTCCGGCACCACGGACGAGGCCGGCCACCTAACGCTCACGAACGACGATGACAACGGCGTCATCAACTTCGACGATCTCTACAACAAGAATCACGGTAACAAGTACTACCTCCTGAAGGAGACGCGCGTGCCGGAGGGATACCGCTCGAGTCTCACGGCGACAGGTGGCAGCATGCAGCTCGAGTACGTGCCCGCGAGCGCTGAGAACGGCGCGGGCGGCGTCATCATCAACCGCGGCGGTATGGATGCGGACAGCGTCGTGTGGAAGACTGGTGCGTTTGCCGGCGCGAAGGAGACCATCACCGCACCGGTGAACGTGTACAAGGCGGATGATGACCTGACGAAGTCCGACGAGACCGTCAACCTGAAGTCTGGCATACTGTTCGCTGTGGTGCTCAAGCGCGATAAAAGCGCAAACGCAGATATCAAAAATCAGAACAATTGGTACGCCGTGTCGGGCGACCCATCGACGGGAATGGGGTACACCCTCGCCGAGAAGCCGAGCAAGGCCGGCGCTATCGAGGCGGCGAAGAAGGACCTGCACGCCTTCACGCTCAACACGAGCGGCCAGTACCAGGTAGAGATTCAAAATCTGCCCGGTGACATCTCCAAGTACTACTACCTGCTGAGCGGTGATGCCCGCAAGGATGCCGAGTACACGGTGGCCATCTACCACACAACGGAGAGCTCCATCGCCAACGCGAAGCCCGAGAACACCGTCCACGTGTACAGCGACGGCATCGCAGACGGCACGAACTTCAAGCGGCAGTTCGCCACGCGCCTGCTCGTCACGAACATCCAGAACCGCCTGTTCGTGCAGAAGACCGATACCGAGGGTAAGCCCGTTGACGGGGCGAAGTTCGCCCTGTACACCTCCAGACAGGTGACAACAGACGCGAACGGCAAGGTCGTGCTCAAGGGCGAGCAGACCCCCTACGACACCCTGACGACGGGGTCGGTCGGCAACCCGGTCCCGCTCGAAGGTGCGGGCATATTCCCGAATACAAGCGCCGGTAACAGGCCGCTCGTGAATGGAACTTACTTCCTAAAGGAGGTCTCGGCTCCCAAGGGCTTCCTGCTTAACGATACGCTCACCAAGGTGATTGTGGACGATTACGGCGTCCATGCCGATGCTGGTACGGACGATGACGGCGTTTCGACGTTCGTGGGCCCGGGCGCGCTCATGAAGAGTCTGGGCCAGTTTGGCGCAGAGGGCGACATCGACAACACGCTCACGTGGATCAAGGGCCAGCGCCAGACGTCCGACGGGACGCTCGACGGCAACGACAACCTTTCCTGGAACAATGACGCCAAGGGCGGCGAGGATGAGGTGCACCTCAAGTACGGCGCCAACGGACGTGTCTACCAGTATGGGCCCACCGAGGAAGGCAAACCTTATCGCTTGGAGACCGAGACGGGCTGGATACGTATGGGCATCACGCAGGACGTGCCTGGTGACACTAATGCGAAGGGCGCCCGTGCCAATCTGGACGACATGAATTTGAACGCCCTGTTCACAGGTGCCACCTGCGTGCGCGTGGCGAACGAACGCGAGGCGAGCCTCGAGGTGACGAAGAAGGTTGCCCTGCCCGATGGCCTGACGGGCAATAAGGACGCGGAGTTCACCTTCAAGTTCACCGTGCCCACGACGGCGGGGAAGACGTACAAGGCCGCGGTGTTTGAGAACGCGGGGACCGCAAGCGAGAAGCAGGTCGGCAAAATGTTCGACCTCGAGAACGGCCGCGAGCAGACCATCACGGCCGACCAGACGATCCGCGTGTACGGTCTCGCCGAGGGTGACCAGTACGCGGTGCAGGAGCTGACCGATACGGACAAGATGCCGGCCGGCTTCACGCTGACCAAGCGCGAGCAGGGCGGCAACGCCCTGAGCGGCGAGGACGACAGCATCTCCGGCACGATTGCGAAGCAGAACGCCAACGGCACGTTGGCCGAAGCCAACAAGCTGGTATTCACGAATACCTACAGCGTAAAGCCGCCGGTGACGCTCACCAATGCGTTCTGGGCGCAGAAGGTGCTCCGGGGCCGTGACTGGAAGGATGGCGATAGCTTCAAGATTTACCTGCGCGCGGACAAGGGAACGCCGATGCCCGCCAGTGCCAAGGATGCGCCCGTGAGTGGTATGAAGCAGGTTGTGAAGACCGTCAAGAACGGGGACAAGTTCGACTTCGGCAATATTGAGTACGCCAAGCCCGGCACCTACACCTATCTCATTGCCGAGGCCACGCCGTCTCAAAACGACGCTAGCTGGCTGCCCGGGTTCGGGTATTCAAGCGCTTCCTACCGCGTCACGGTGACGGTGAAGGATAGCGGCGACGGCACGCTGTCGCAGCCGGCAGTCAAGATGGAGCAGACCTACACCGACGACGGCGTGAGCCATGAGGACAGCCCGATCGAGGTCGCTGACAAAATCGCCAAGATCACGAACGCCTATAACACCGATGAGGAGACCATCTCCTTCAACGTGCAGAAGACGTATGCCGACCAGTCCGGTGCAAATCCGCTTGTGAAGGATAAGTTCACGTTCCAGCTCGAGGCACTCGGCGGGATGAAGAATGATGCCGTGCCGAGTGGAGCCATCGATTTCGGCAAGCTCGCCACCTCCTACAGCGTCGGTGCCAGCAAGGTCCCCATGCCTAAGGGGTGCACGTCCACCACGACCACGGCGAAGAACGATGACGACGGTATCGCTGCGTTCCCGCAGATCACCTATACGATGGAGAGCGAGAACCTCACCTACGTGTACAAGGTGACCGAGGTCAAGGATTCCGATACATCGACGTCCAGTGGCATAGGCTACGACGATACGGTGTACTACGTGCTGGTGAAGAACCAGCAGGTTGATAACGAGTCTGGGACGGGTAAGTGCCTGTCCTCCACGGCCACGTATTGGAAGGCCGACGGCACGCAGCTGACGGACACGGGTGGATATATCCCGTTCAAGAACACCTACACGGTGACGCAGACGACGTCGGCACCGGTTACTGTGCAGAAGACGCTGGCTGGGCGTGCGTGGGAGACGAGCGATGCGTTCGACTTCACCCTGACGCCAGCGGATGATGCGACGAGGGATGCGGTTAAAAACAAGGTCGTTACCCAGAGGAAGGCTACCGACTCCGATGAGACCGGCGATCTGACGACTAAGGTTGAGATCGCAGGCGCCGGTGACGCGACGCGTTCTGCAACCTTCGGTGTGGGCGACCTGGTGTTCACCAAGTCGGGCACGTATACGTTCAATGTGAACGAGACGAAGCCGACCGACGCGGATAAGACTGGTATTGCGTATGACGGCCATACGTCCACGGTGACGTACACAGTGACCGATATCGAGAACGGCAAGCACACCGGTAAGCTGACCGCGTCGGTTGCGTACGACAACAAGCAGGCGACGACGGATGCCGACCGGCAGGTGACGGACGCCGCCGCGTTCACCAACATCTATGCGGCCTCTGGTACCTACGCGGGCATCGATGTGACCAAGACTCTGGTTGGTACCCCGCTGAAGAATGGCATGTTCCCGTTCACCATCGAGGCGATGACGTATAACGGTACGACGGCCCCGGAGCCGGCTGATACCGATAAGTCGTTCAAGAACACCGTGGGCAAGGATGACGGTGACGATACGCAGACCGCCACGATGTCCGGCAAGCTGAAGATGAACTTCACGCAGCTGAGCTACAACAAGGTGTATGTGTACAAGGTGTCTGAGGCGCATGGCGCCAACGCTGGTGGATACACGTATGACACCGAGTACCCCGGTGACGCCTACGTGCTCATTGCGGTGAAGCCGAATCCGGACAACAAAGGCCAGCTCTACACCGAGACGACCATCGCGAAGGGCCCGGGCGTGACGGCGCTTGTTGGCGGGGGCGGCAACGTTGATGCGCTGACGGCCGAGGCGATTAAGGGCCTCGATACCACGACCAACTACGTGAAGACGGTCTCGAGTCGCAATGCGAAGCCCGCTACGCCTACCGTCCCGTTCAAGAACAGTTACAAGTCAGACGCCAGCGACGAGCTGACCCCGCAGGTGACGAAGAAGATCTCCGGTGTTGAGAGCACGGAGAAGGCGTTCTCGTTCACGCTGACCGCCACGGAAGAGACACAGCAGAAGATCGCCGCCGGCGACTTGGGTGTGTCGGACGACCTGGCGGGCGACGCGCACGCGGAGTCCAAGGCCACGAAGGACAAGATTATCAAGGACAAGGGCCAGACGGTCGACTTCTCGAATATGACGTTCAACAAGGCGGGCGAGTACACGTTCACGCTCACCGAGGTGCACAACGCTGATGATGATCCCGCAGCGGACGGCGTGCAGAACGCCGGCTGGACGATGGACGCCTCCGCTTACACCGCCACGGTGACGGTGGAGGACGTGGACGCCAAGCTGACCGTCACGGGCGTGACGGTGAAGAAGGATGGTGACGCTGAGGCCAAGCCCATCAAGGCTGAGGTCAAGGACGGCAAGGTGAACCTCGCCACCTTTACCAACAGCTATGCTGCGAAGGGTTCCGTGACCCTGGCGGCGAAGAAACGCTTTACGGGCGGTGCGCTCGCGGGGAACGACTTCTCGTTCGCTCTGTACAAGGGTGACAAGGCGGAAGGCACGCCCATTGAGACCGTCACGAACGACGAGAAGGGCAACATTACCTTCCAGCCCATCAACTACACCGAGGCAGGTGACTACGAGTACACCATCAAGGAAGTTACCGGTAACGACCAGACCATCGTCTACGACGGTCAGAAAGTGAAGGTCAAGGTCAGCGTTACCGATAACAAGAACGGCACGCTGGACGCGACCGTCACCTACGGCGGCGATAAGGCCGTGCCGACCTTCACCAACGTGAAGCCGACGACGGACGTTACCGTCGAGGCCACGAAAGTTCTCGCGGGCAAGGCGCTGACGGACGGCGCGTTCGCCTTCGGCCTGTACCAAGGCGACACGTCCACGGGTAATCCCGTCAAGATCGTCCAGAACGACAAGGAGGGCAAGATCAATCTTGCCCTCACCGGTCTGACCATCGGCGAGTACGACTACAAACTCAAGGAGGAGAACGTCGGTGCCGATCCGACTATCACCTACGACACCAAGGCGGTGAAGGTTCACGTCTCGGTGAAGGCGGAGGGCGACAAGGCGAAGGCGACCGTCACCTATGACGGCAAGAACGATGCCCCGACCTTCACTAACAAGTACCAGCCCGCCGAGACCTCGGTGGCGCTCACGGCGAAGAAGGCCTATGTGAAGCCCGACAACACGCCGGCCACGCTCAAGGGCGGCGAGTTCACCTTCGACCTGTACGAGGGCGACCTGACGGCTGAGCAGCTGAAGGGCAAGCAACCCATCCGGAGCGCCAAGAACAGCGAGGACGGCACCGTCACCTTCCCGGCCATCGACTACACCAAGGCCGGCGAGTACAAATACACCGTCGCGGAACAGGAGGGCGACCTGTCCCACGTGACCTACGACGCTACGGTGCACCATGCCGTGGTGAAGGTCATGGACAATGCCGGCAAGCTGGACGCCGCTGTTACCTACGATGGTGACAAGGCCAATGCCCCCACCTTCACGAACACCTACACCGCAAAGGGATCCGTGGAGCTGACGGCGACCAAGATCGTTGCGGTCGCGCCGGGCTTCACGCACGACACCAAGCTGAAGGGCGGCGAATACACGTTCGAGCTGAAGGACGCCGACGGCAAGGTGCTCGGCACCACGACGAACAAGGCCGATGGCACGGTGAAGTTCACGCGCAAGTTCACGCTCTCCAACCTGGGCGGCGCTGCGAGCAAGGACTTCACCTACACCATCGCGGAGAAGCCGGGCACGGAGCCGGGCATGGTCTACGACACCCATGCGCTCATCTACAAGGTGACGGTCGCGGACGATGGCACCGGCTCGCTGACGGCCACACCGCAGGTAACGAGTGGAGACAAGACCTTCACGAACACGTACCACCCGAAGGAGACCTCGGTAACGCTCAAGGCGACGAAGCGCTTCACGGGTGGCGAGCTCGCAGGGGGCGACTTCACGTTCCAGCTGCTCGACAAGGATGGCAACGTGATCCAGACCGTCCAGAATGACAAGGACGGCAAGGTCGCCTTCCAGGCAATCAGCTACGACACGCCGGGCGATCACGACTACACCATCAAGGAGGTTGCCGGCAACGACCCGACCGTCGTGTACGACACGAAGGACGTGAAGGTCCACATCAAGGTCTCCGATGAGAAGGGCGAGCTAAAGGCGACCGCCACCTACGACGGCGAGGCCGACGTTCCGACCTTCACCAACTCGAAGCCGACGACGGACGTTACCGTCGAGGCGACGAAGATCCTCACGGGCAAGGACCTGACGGCCGACGCGTTCACCTTCGGCCTGTACGACCAGGCCGGCAACGAGGTCGCCAAGGGCACCAACGACCGGGGCGGCAAGGTCGAGCTGGCCGTCAAGAACCTGAACCTGGGCGAGTACGACTACACGCTCAAGGAGGAGAAAGCCGGCCAGACCGTCGACGGCGTGGCCTACGACGCCAAGAAAGTCAAGGTCCACGTCAAGGTAGAGCAGAACCAGGGCGACAACAACAAGACGAAGGTGACCGTCACCTATGACGGTGCCGCTATGGCTCCCACCTTCAACAACACCTACGACGCAAAGGGTTCCGTAATCCTGACGGCGACCAAGACCATCAAGGTTGCGGACGGCTTCGACCACACGACGAAGCCCGCGGACGGCGAGTTCACCTTCGACCTGAAGGACGCTGCCGGCAACGTGCTCGACACCGCGAAGAACGATGCAAACGGCAAGGTCAGCTTCACGCGCGAGTTCCAGCTCTCCGACTTGGACGGCGCCGCGAGCAAGGACTTCACCTACACCATCGTGGAGCAGCCGGGCGCGGAGCCGGGCATGGTCTATGACAGCCATCCCCTCACCTATACGGTGACGGTCACGGACGGCGGGAACGGAGCACTGAATGCGAAGGCGATCGTGACGAGCGCATCCGGCTCGGATACCTTCACCAACACCTACCAGCCGGCCGCGACCGGCCTAGCCCTCGGTGCGCAGAAGAGCTATGTGAAGAAGGACGACAACACGCCGATCGTCCCCAAGTGCGGCGAGTTCACCTTCGATGTGTACGAGGGCAACCTGACGGCTGAGCAGCTTGCCGGGGCCAAGCCCGTCCGGACCGCGACCAACGGCGCGGACGGAAGTGTTAACTTCGACGCCTTCTCCTACGCGAAGCCGGGCACGCACGAGTACACCATCGTGGAGCGGAAGGGTGATCTGGCCTACGTGACCTACGACGCCGCGGTGCACCATGCCGTGGTGACGGTTGCTGACAATGCCGGCACGCTGCAGGCGAGCGTCGCCTACGACGGCACGAATGTCACGAAGCCCAGCTTCACCAACACCTACGAGGCACAGGCGACGGACTCCGGCGCGATCGCCCTCACCAAGAGCGTTGACGTGCACGACGGCAGCTATCAGCTAAAGGCGGGAGACTTCGCCTTCGAGCTGGTGGGGTCTGACGGCTCGGTGATCCAGACCCAGAAGAACGATGCGCACGGCAAGGTTGCCTTCGACAAGCTGACCTTCGACCATGCGGGCACCTTTACCTACACGGTCCGCGAGGTGCAGCCGACGGGGGACGCGCCGGGCGTGCCGGGCGTGACCTACACCGGCAAGACGTACACCCTGACCTACGTGGTGAAGGACAACAACGACGGCAAGCTGGCGGTAGAGAGCTCCACGGCGAAGCCGAGCAAGGGCACCGAGAACGGCGTCACCCCCAACACCATGACGTTTGCGAACAGCTACCAGCCGGGCGCGACCTCCTACCAGATCTCCGGCATCAAGGTGCTTGAGAATACCGATTCGGCCACCATGCGGACGCCCGCCGATGGCGAGTTCACGTTCGCGCTGATTGACGCGGCCACCGGGCAGGAGATTGACCGGACCACGAACGCGGGTATCGCGTTTACCTTCAAGGCCATCTCGTACACTGCGACTGGTTCGCATACGTACCAGGTGAAGGAGGTTGCGGGCCAAGATGGCACCATCACTTACAGCGATGCGGTGTTGGATGTGACGGTGAGCGTGACCGACGACGGCAGCGGCCAGCTGACCGCGACGGCGAACAAGACGGCCGCGGATCTGACCTTCACCAACATCTACACGCCGACGGCAACGACGGCGACGATTACCGGAACGAAGGCTCTGACCGGCCGCGACTTGGCCGAGGGTGAGTTCTCCTTCGACCTGAAGGACGCCGACGGTAACGTGGTGCAGACGGTGCAGAACGGCGCCGACGGCACGTTTGGCTTCGCGCCGCTGCAGCTGGACAAGGTGGGGACGTACGTCTACACCGTGTCCGAGCGGGCAGGGGCGACGGCGAACGGCGTCACCTACGACACGACGGTCTTTACCGCGACGGTGACGGTGACGGAGAATGCGGAGACGCACGCGCTGGAGGCGCAGGTTGCCTACAGCAAGGGCGGCAAGGCTGCGGATGCGGTGGCATTCAGCAACAGCTACGCGCCGGCCGCGACTGAGGTGAAGCTGGGGGCCTCCAAGGTGCTGAGCGGCGAAGACCTTAAGGAAGGGCAGTTCTCCTTCCAGCTGAAGGATGCCGACGGCAAGGTGCTGCAGACCGCCAAGAACGCGGCGGACGGCACGGTGGGCTTCGAGGCGATCTCGTACGACAAGCCCGGGACGTACGCCTACAGCATCTCCGAGGTGGACGACGGTCAGAAGAACGTGACGTACGACGCGGCCGAGCACCGGGTAACGGTGACGGTGACGGACGACGGTGCGGGCCATCTGGTGGCGACGGTAACCTATGACGGTGACGTGGCGCCGGTGTTCAAGAACACGTACACGCCGCCGACCACCCCGCCGGTCAACCCGCCGACGGAGCCGCCCACCAACCCACCGGTGTCGAAGGAGGAGAAGCCGGGTCTGCCGAACATGGGCGATACCAGCTTGTCGCCGATGGCCCTGGGTGGCATCGCGGGCGGCGCGGTGGTGCTGATCGCCGCAGGCGTGATTCTGCGGCGCCGGAACCGGTAACTGCGGCGGCCGAGAAGGGCTTTGATTGAGGGCGGGTGGTCGCAGGGCGCGGCCACCCGCCCTTTTCGGTGAAAGGCTATGTTAGCCCGCCGTTTGCACGTCCGGCTCCGGATGGAACTCGTACTCCGGCTCCATCATCTTCTTCCAGGTCTTCCTGTAGCGCCCGTCCTCGAGCTGCTCGCGCATGAGCGGCGTCCTGTTCCCGTCGCGCCTACCTCCAAGGCATCCGCTTCCTCATCGCCCTGCTCCACACGCTCTAGAAGCCCGGAAAAGCTGCACGAAGCAGCCATCTGGACCCGGAAAAGCTGCAAATCTAGGCCAAATACACCCGGAAAAGCTGCAAACCGCAGGTGAAGGAGTTACATTCCGTGCGGGTTATATGCAGGTATGCCTGCGCACGCTATCATGTATGGGTTAGACCGCAACTATGTACCCCATACGCGAAGGGATGCGCATGTATCTGAAGATCGACATGTTCTAGCTGGGCTTACCCCCGCAGTGGCGCCGCGCGCCCCATCAACTCTGCCGATTTTCACCTTCACGCACATAAAGGAGTCCCGCCATGCGCGACAAGCTCGAAAAGATTATTAAGGCCTACGAGGAGCTCGAGAAGAAGCTCTCCGACCCGGCCGTCGCCTCCGACATCAAGGAGTTCACGCGTCTCAACAAGGAGTACGCACACCAGTCCGACCTCATCGCCGCCTCGCGCGAGTACATCGGCGCGCTCGATGACATCGAGGCCGCCAAGGAGATGCTCCGCGACACCAGCGATGCGGACGAGAAGGAGATGCTCCAGATGGACATCTCCGAGAACGAGGAAAAGCTCCCACAGCTCGAGGAAGACATCAAGTACATGCTCATCCCGAGCGACCCCAACGACGACAAGAACACCATCGTCGAGATCCGCTCCGCCGCCGGTGGCGACGAGGCCGCCATCTTTGCCGGCGATCTGTACAAGATGTACCAGCGCTTCTGCGAGTCGCGTGGTTGGAAGACCACGGTGCTCGATTCCAGCCCCAGCGAGGCTGGCGGCTTTAAGTCCATCGAGTTCAAGGTCGAGGGCGACCGCGTCTACTCCGTCATGAAGTACGAGTCCGGCGTGCACCGCGTCCAGCGTGTCCCCAAGACCGAGTCCCAGGGCCGTATCCAGACTTCCACGGCTACCGTCGCCGTGCTTCCCGAGGCCGAGGAGATCGACGTCCAGATTAACCAGTCCGATCTGCGCATCGACACCTACTGTGCTTCCGGCCCTGGCGGTCAGTGCGTTAACACTACCTACTCCGCCGTGCGCATTACCCACCTGCCCACCAACACCGTGGTGCAGTCGCAGGAGCAGCGCTCCCAGATTCAGAACCGCGAGGTCTGCATGCAGATGCTGCGCGCCCGTCTGTACGAGATGGAGCTCGAGAAGCAGCAGGCCGAGCTCGGTGCCGAGCGTCAGAGCCAGATCGGCCACGGCAACCGTTCCGAGAAGATCCGTACCTACAACCAGCCCCAGGACCGTGTGACCGATCACCGCATCGGCTTCAACTCCACCTACAACGGCGTGCTTCTGGGCGACCAGCTCGGCACCGTCATCGAGGCCCTCGCCGCCGCCGAGCGAGCCGAGAAGCTGGCACAGGCTGTGTAGGTTCCGCCGTTCTACCGAACGGCGGACCAGCCGACGCTGCGCGGGCCGCATTTGGACAATCTGACGTTCAACTTCAAGGGCGCGACCAGAAGGTCAGCGCCCTTTCGTTTCACGTCACCTTGTCTCAAATGCGACCCGCTCGCTGTCCGTCCTCTACCTGCGGCGCTGCCTTGCTCCGGATGCGGTATGCTCAACCTGCGGCGCCTTAGAGGTAGTCATTGGGGACGTTCTTAAATGACTAGGTTGGGCACATTGCTTTGAGATGTTATTCAATCGGCTTTGATGGCCATGAAGTCGGCTACCTGCTCAAAGAAATTAGCGGCATTCATCTGCTATTGAAAATAATGCTCGAAAAATCGTTCAAGAAGTCGCGGGGCGATTTTTGATGCGTCGCGCGTCAAGTGATTTGGCAAGTTCTTGGTTAGATATTGGTTAGTTTTGGGGCAACCTTGCCAAAAGCTTGACGAATGCAAATCTAGACGTCGGCGAATGAACACTTTGAGCGAGCTCGGTGCAAAAATCTGGGCTGATTCTCGATAATCGCCTTCAATCGTCCCTTGCCAAGCGCTGGCCTCGCGTACAATCTGCTCCGACATTCGCGCGCCGTCCGGCGCTTAAGAGGGGAGGGCCCCATGGCAAACGAGATTTGGACCATCAAGCGTTGTCTCGAGTGGACCAAGGAGTACCTGGCCGAGCGCGGCGAGGAGCACCCCCGTCTTTCTGCCGAGTGGCTGCTGTGCGCCGCCACGGGCCTGGCGCGCATTGACCTATATATGCGCATGGACGAGACGCTTAACGCGGCTCAGCTCGAGACCATGCACGCGGCCGTTGTTCGTCGCGCTAAAGGTGAACCGCTGCAGTACATCACCGGCAGCACGCAGTTTCGCATGATCGACGTCACGTGCGCCCCCGGCGTGCTCATTCCGCGTCCCGAGACCGAGATGCTCGTCGAGGAAGTCCTCAATTATCTGGATGCCGAGGTGCTGAGCCCCGAGGCTGCCGCCCGTCAGCGCGTTGAGCTGCCCTGGAACGATGAGGTTGAGGAGGCACGCAAGGCCGAGGCCGCGCTGGCAGACGAACGCGCGACCGCCGAGCGCCGTGCCGCTAACCTGACGGCCGCCGACGAGGCGGCGCTGGGCGGCGATGTGCTGGGCAGCCGTGCCTATGCCGAGGAGCTGGCCGACCGCGAGGCCGAGGAAGCCGCCGCGCAGGCAGCAGAAGCCGAAGCCGCGGAAGCCGCCGAGCCCGAGCTTGACGAATACGGCATCGCCATCGAGGGTGCCGACCAGGAGACGGCTTCAGCTCAGGATGCCGCTTCGCCTGCCCCAGCCGAGCCCCGCATCGCCCGCGTTCTCGAGGTCGGCTGCGGCACGGGCTGCATTTCGCTCTCCCTTGCCTGGGAGCGCCGCGGCCACATTACCTGCACCGCCACCGATATCGAGCCGCGCGCTATCGATTTGGCCACCAAAAACCGCGATGCGCTTGGCCTCACGTCCGACGAGGTCGCCTTTAGTCTCACCAACCTGGTGAGTTCTATTCCCCGCGAAGAGTGGGGCACCTTCGACGTGCTTGTCTCCAACCCACCTTACATCCCGACCGGCGTCATGCGCTCGCTGCCGCACGAGGTCAAGGATTTTGAGCCCGACCTGGCGCTCGAGGGCGGCGCCGACGGCCTCGATATCTTCCGCCGCCTGCTCAATGCGGCGCCTTACATGCTGCGCGCCGACGGCCTGTTTGCCTGCGAGCTCTACGAGGGTGCCCTCGATGCCGCGGCCGAGCTCTGTCGCCAGGCAGGCCTTTCGGACGTGCGTATCGTCCATGACCTCACCGATCGCCCCCGCATCGTCCGAGCCATCGTCACCGAGCCCAAACAGCGCCAGTAATATTTATTAACTGGTTAGCAAAAATTATAAAGTAGTTTATAATTAGGACGGCTGAAAGAGGTCGGCCCATGCAACCTCCTACCTTTCGGGAAATCATTGCCCTACTCAAGCACGATGGATTCGTGAAGGTCGCGCAAGTCGGTAGTCATGCTAAGTATGTTTCTGGTGACCGTGTTGTCACCGTGAACGGCTCTGGTGGTGATCGACCAAAGAAGGGCACGTGGGCAAGTATTCGTCGCCAAGCTGAATGGTAGTTGGAGGCAAAATGAGGCAGCGATTTACCTATGACTGCGTTCTCATAAAAGAAGACGACGGTTACTGCGCCAGTTTCCCGCAGATTCCCGGCGCCTTTGCCGATGGCGATACGCGCGAAGAAGCGATTGCCCATGCCACCGAGGCACTGATGGCGTTTTTGGCCGACGACCTCAACAACGGTTTGACTCCGGCAGGGTACGAACGCTCGGCCGAGGTCGTGGCCCTTTCAGTCGAAATCGACCACGAGGACGCTCGGGAAGCGGCGTGCCGAACATTTAAAGACGCAGCGCTGGACCTCAAAGTCTCCGCTCCGCGGATTACCGCGCTGGTCAAAGCCGGAAAGCTCGATGTTGAACTTGTCGACGGCCGTCGGATGATAACGATAGACAGCATCGAGCGCTACGCCGCCCAAGAACGCCACGCCGGCAGGCCAAAGAAGTTCGTCGCAGTCCAATAACCCCCTCACTTTCACCGACTACTAGAGCCGCTCACCAAACCAACATGCGCTCTGGGCAAATAGGTTGAACGTTTCGTGCGAGAATGCCCCACAGTAAACAAACTTGCACCAGAGCGTAAGGGGCTGGCATACACATGCAGACGGTCTATCGGGTATACGAGGGAGCGCGCGAGCCGCATCGGCTTGCAGTCGAGCGCACGGCCGAGCTACTCGGTCGCGGCGGCCTGGCGCTTATTCCAACCGAGACGGTCTACGGTGTCGCCGTGGCGGTCAACGCCTTCTCGGATGCCGTTCCACAAGATACAAGTGAACCTCTGCCGTGGCCGCGCGATCCGCAGGCCACCGTCAACGGCGCCGCGGTCCCCGCACTCGGCACCGGCTATCGTCGTATCTTTACCCTCAAGCAGCGCGAGCTCACCCAAACGGTTGCCTGGCTGGTCGATGATGCCGAGGCACTCGACCGCTATGGCGTGGATATCCCTAACGAGGCCCGCGTGCTCGCCCGACGATGCTGGCCGGGCGCCCTGACTATCGTGGTTAAGGCGGCCCCCTGCGTGCCGACCTTTATGCGCGCCGCCGACGACACGGTGGCACTTCGCGCTTCGGCCTCGCCCGTGGTGCAGGCGCTCATCCGCGCCTGCGGCAGCCCTCTTGCCTGCACCAGCGCCAACACGCATGGCGCGCCCGCGCCGGCAAGTTTTGTCACGGTGGAGGAGCGCATCCTGGAGGGGGTCGATGTGGCCGTCGACGCCGGTGAGACCCCGTGTCGCGACGCCTCAACCATCGTGTCGTTTCAGCACGGCGAGCTCCAGATCCTGCGCCAAGGCGCACTTCCCGCATCAGAGATCGAGCGGGTCCTGTCCGACCCGATGCAATAGAAAGGTGTAAGCGATGTCGTTGAATCTAGGTAGCCTGGGTATGGAAGACGCCTCGTTTAGCTTTGGCGGTTCCTACATCATGGCGCTCGACTGCGGCACTACCTCGGTACTCGCGACTATCGTCGACGAGTACGGCTGCATCGTCGCCCAGGCGCGTCGTAGCGTCAAAACCAGCTTCCCGCGCCCCGGCTGGGTGGAGCAGGATCCCACGGAGGTGCTTGCCAGTCAGATCGGCGTGATGATGGAGGTCCAGTTTAAGAGCGGCATCCATTCTGACCGCATCGCCGCCATCGGTATCTCCAACCAGCGCGAGACCACGGTGGTGTGGGACCGCATAAGCGGCCAACCCATCTATAACGCCATCGTGTGGCAATGCCGTCGCACCGCACCTCTGATCGACGAGCTGGTCGAGCAGGGCGCAGAAGAGCTGGTGCGCTCCCGCACGGGGCTTACGCTCGACCCGTATTTCTCGGCCTCCAAGGTGCAGTGGATCCTCGACAACGTCGATGGTGCGCGTGAGAGCGCGGCGGCGGGCGACCTCATGTTCGGCACCATCGACACCTGGCTCATCTACAACCTCACCGGCGGTCAGGTATTTGCCACCGACTACACCAATGCCAGCCGCACCGCGCTCTTTAATATCCATGCGCTCGATTGGGACGACGATCTGCTGGCGCTTTTCGACGTCCCGCGTTCCATGATGCCCGAGGTTCGTTGGAGCTCGGGCGACTACGGCCGCGTCGCGAGCGACATCATGACCAACATGCCACCCATCATGGGCGTGGCGGGCGACCAGCAGGCGTCGCTGTTCGGCCACTGCTGCTTCCATCCCGGCCAGACCAAAAACACCTATGGCACGGGTTGCTTTATGCTCATGAACACCGGCGACGAGATCGTCGAATCCAAGAACGGTCTGGTCTCCACGATCGGTATCGCCGCGGACGGCAAGATCAGCTATGCGCTCGAGGGTTCTATCTTTGCCGCCGGCTCAACCATGAACTGGCTGCGCAACAACATGGGCATCATCTCGAGCGTGAGCGAGTCCGCGCAACTCGCCACTTCGATTAACGACAACGAGGGCTGCTACTTCGTCCCCGCCTTCGCAGGCCTGGGCGCTCCCTGGTGGGACCCGCATGCTCGCGGTATCGTGTGCGGCCTGACCGGCGCCTCGAGTCGCGCGACCATTGTGCGTGCGGCCTGCGAGTCCATGGCCTACCAGAGTTATGACGTGCTACGCGCCATGGAGCAGGACGTGGGACTTTCGATTGAGCGCCTGTCCGTCGATGGCGGTGCCTCGCGCAACGAGTTCATCATGCAATTCCAGGCTGATCTGCTGGATATTCCCGTGCTGCAGTGCGAGACGGTGGAGACCACGGCGATTGGCGCCGCGTACTTGGCGGGCCTTGCTGTCGGCTATTGGGAGGATTTGGAGGAGCTGGAGCAAAACGCTCAGATCGTCAAAGTCTTCCATCCTCACATGTCCGCCGAGCGCCGTGAGAGCAACCTCGCTGGTTGGCGTGATGCCGTCAAGCGTTCGCTCAACACCGCTCAGTAGGGTTGCGACGAGCTGCTCGATACAACAAACCGTTAAACTTATGCACGGCGCGAGGCAACAACGTCGCCAGGCGTCTTGTCAGCAAGGCCATCTTCCGGCCGCAACGAAAGGGGCAATCAACCCATGACCGTCACCTACGATACGTCCCGCGTGACGCTTGTCGACCATCCGCTCGTCCAGCACAAGCTGTCGATCTTGCGCGACAAGAGCACCGGCACCAACCAGTTCCGCCAGCTCGTGCGCGAGCTTGCGCTCTTTGACGGCTACGAGGCCATGCGCGACCTGCCCATGGAAGACGTCGAGGTCGAGACTCCCATCACCACCGCCATGTTTAAGCAGCTTGCCGGCAAGAAGCTCGCCATCGTGCCCATCCTGCGTGCGGGCCTTGGCATGGTCGACGGTATCCTCGACCTGGTGCCCTCCGCTCGCGTGGGTCACATCGGCATGGAGCGCGACGAGGTCACCCACGAGCCGCACGAGTACTACTGCAAGATGCCCAAGGACATCGACCAGCGCATCTGCCTGGTTGTCGACCCCATGCTCGCTACGGGCGGCTCGGCCGAGATGGCCATCAGCTATCTGCGTGAGCGCGGTGTCAAGGATATCCGCATGCTGTGCATCGTCGCCGCGCCCGAGGGCCTCAAGTCGCTGACCGAGAAGGACCCCGACGTGCACATCTACACCTGCGCTATCGACGACCATCTCAACGAAGCTGCCTACATCGTTCCCGGCCTGGGCGACGCCGGCGACCGCATCTACGGCACGCTGTAATCTCTGGGCCATACCGGCTAACGTCGAAAATACGAAGAAATGGTGCGCGCGGTCGAACAAAAGACGACCGCGCGCACTCCTGTTAACGGACGTTTTGCCCTGCAGGGTTCGAGAAAAACGTATTACCGTACCTGCGGCATAAAGAAGGTCTTAAGAAAACGAACAGGTGCGTATTAACCGATGCTTTTTCGGTTGTACTTTAGCGATTGGCTCGTACAATAGTCACCAATGTTTGGCGGGAACTGTCCTGTGAGGCGATAAAAAAGGAAAGTGAGGACGCCAGTGTTTCAGATAGCCGATCTGCTCGCTATCGTTGCAGGTGCCATCGCGGGCGCGATTGCCTTCCTTCCCTTTGTCTTTACGCTCAAGCCGGTTCTTGACGATAAGCAGAATGCGGACATGCTCAAGGGTATGGTGAGTCTCGCGGTCTCGGCAATCGCGTTGCTTGTCTTTACCTTGGTTGTGTTTGTGTTGTTCGGAGAGGCATTTCGCATGTTCCTCCTGGGCGAGGCGATCGGCTTCGTGGCCTTTATGGCCGCCTGCGCGGTTCGCGTCGCCAAGGCGCTGCGAGATCCTCATGAGGTCGAAAGGTAAGTCGTGGAAATTTTTGAAAAGCTGCCTGATGAGATTAATCATCTGGTCAGCGAGTTCAGCTCCACCCCTGTCGTGGGCGATCTGAGCTGCGGCATCACGCAGTACTCGTTTTGGCTGATCGTCTCCACGATCGTGCTCCTGATCGTCCTGGCCGTGTTCAAGAAGAAGCAGACCCTGGTTCCCAAGGGCTTCTTCGTCAACGGTTTCGAGTACATCATCGAGTACGTCGAGAACGATATCGGCAAGGGTGTCGTGGGTGAGAACTGGAAGAAGCACTTCCCGTTCCTGTGCTCGCTTTTCCTGTTCATCCTGATCAATAACATGATCGGCCTGATCCCGGGAATGAAGCCCGGCACCGGCGCAATCGGCTCCACCGCCGCACTCGCCATTTTCGCCTTCGTGTACTTCATCTACTACGGATGCAAGGCTCACGGCGTGATCGGCTACATCAAGAGCCTCGCCCCGCAGGGCGTGAGCTTCCCGATGAACGTGCTCGTGTGGGTCGTCGAGCTTTTCTCGACCTTCCTGCGCCTCATCACGCTCGCCGTCCGTCTGTTCTGCAATATGTTCGCAGGACACGTGGTCATGGGCTCGTTCGCCATCATGGCGAGCATGTTCATGCAGCCGCTGCTTCAGCAGGTTTCCGCGGCCCACGCCGTCGGCGCCCTGCCTTCGCTGGCCTGGCTTGCCATCCTCATCCTGATCTATGCGATTGAGCTTGTGGTCGGCGCCATCCAGGCTTACGTCTTCACGGTCCTTACCGCCGTGTATGTCTCCGAGGCAGAGGAGGTCGCGGAGGAGGAGTAG
Source organism: Collinsella aerofaciens (assembly GCA_047014445.1). Taxonomy (GTDB): domain Bacteria; phylum Actinomycetota; class Coriobacteriia; order Coriobacteriales; family Coriobacteriaceae; genus Collinsella; species Collinsella aerofaciens_BX. The sequence goes on from JBKXPS010000003.1 coordinate 171,089, forward strand.
CCTTCCGTTCGCGCCTTAAAGGTAAGGCAATTCGTTAAACCGCCGGTGCCCGTACCCATGGAGCCCGGCAGTTATAAAAAGGTTATCCTGCGTGAAATAAGACACGCACGACAAAGGAGGAATCGTGGGAGTTATCGGTTACGGTCTCGGTGTTATCGGCGCTGGTCTTGCTATCGGCCTGTCTGCTCTGGGTGCTACGGGTGCTATGGCCCGTCAGCCTGAGGTCCAGGGCCGCGTGTTCACCGTCTTCATCATGGGCTCCGCCTTCGGCGAGGCTCTGGCTCTGATCGGCTTCGTTGTCGCGCTGATCGTTAAATAGCACGGAGCGTCAAGTATGAATCTTTCATCCCAGAAGAGCGCGATCGCACTCTCCGCGTCCGCGGCCGCGCTGCTCATGCCGGTTTCCGCGTTCGCTGAGGACGGCGCTGCCGGTGCGGACATCCTCATCCCTAAGATGGCGGAGTTCATCCCGGCGCTTATCGCCTTCCTGATTATCTGGATCGTGCTGGCCAAGGTTGCCCTGCCGGGCATCATGAAAACCATGGAGGAGCGCGGCAAGAAGATCGAGGAGAGCCTCGACGAGGCCGAGAAGACCAAGCAGGAGGCTATCGCCAAGCGCGCTGAGTCCGACTCGATCGTCACCGACGCCCGTCGTCAGGCTGCCGACATCGTTCTCGAGGCCCGTAAGGACGCCGAGTCCGAGCGCGCCCGTATCATCGAGGCTGCTCACAAGGAGGCCGAGGAGATCATCGCCAAGGCTCATACGACCGTCGAGGACGAGCGCAAGTCCATCTACGCCGGTGCCGCGAACTCCATCGCCGACCTGTCCGTTGCCGTCGCCACCAAGATCGTGGGCGAGGCACTCGAGAACGAGGCCGAGCAGAAGAAGCTCATCGAGCGCTACATCCAGGAAGCAGGTAGCCTGAATGCCGACTAGCCGCTATCAGGACAAGGTGCTCGAGACCTACGCGCGCTCCCTTCTGGAAGCCGCTAAGGCCGAGAACCATGTGTTCGAGGACCTCGAGATGATCGAGCGCTTGGCTTCTGCCAGCCCCGAGATCATCGCCGTGCTCGACACCATGTCCAAGCGCGACCAGCTCGACCTTCTTCCCAAGGTGGCAGCTGCCTTTAAGTATGTTGCCGAGGAAGACGAGGATGTAGTGGGCGTGACCGTCACCACGGCGATCCCGCTCGACGACGAGCTGCGTCAAACCATCACTAAGAAATGCGAGCAGGACTTCGGCCGCAAGGTATTCCTTATCGAGCAGGTCGACCCGTCTATCGTGGGCGGCCTGGTGCTCGAGGCCCGCGGCGAGCGTCGTGACATTTCCGTCAAGACGCAGCTGCGGATCGCGCAGGAGACCCTCGCAAACTCTGCTAATTCGTACGGAGGTGAAGCCTAATGTCCGAAACCCTCAATGCCCAGGATATCGCCAAGAAACTGCAGGAGCAGCTCACGAGCCTCTCCGCGACGGTCGATACGCATGAGGTTTCAACGGTCGACGAGGTAGGCGACGGCATCGCGCGCGTCTCCGGCCTCAAGAGCGCCATGGCAGGCGAGCTTCTGGAGTTCAAGAGCTCCGATACCGGTGAGACCGTCTTCGGCCTTGCCCAGAACCTTGACCGTGACGAGGTCGGCGCCGTTCTGTTTGGTGCCGTCGACTCCATCAAGGAAGGCGACGAGTGCCGCACCACTGGCCGCATTATGGATATCCCCGTGAGCCGCGCCATGCTCGGCCGCGTCGTCAATCCGCTCGGCCAGCCCATCGACGGCCTGGGCGACATCGTCGCCACGCACCGTCGTCCCATTGAGTTCAAGGCCCCCGGCGTCATCGACCGTACCCCGGTGTGCGAGCCGGTTCAGACCGGCCTGTTGGCCATCGACTCCATGGTGCCTATTGGTCGCGGTCAGCGAGAGCTCATCATTGGCGACCGTAAGACCGGTAAGACCGCCATCGCCATCGACGCTATCCTCAACCAGCGCGGCAAGGGCATGGTCTGCATCTATGTCGCCGTCGGCCAGAAGGCCTCCACGGTTGCCAACATCCGCGAGACCCTCGCTCAGCACGGTGCGCTCGACTACACCATCATCGTTTCGGCAACCGCTGCCGATTCCGCCCCTATGCAGTACATCGCGCCTATGGCCGGTGCCGCTATCGGCGAGTTCTTCATGTACAACGGCGAGGATGGCAAGCCCGCTAGCGAGACCAACCCCGGCGGCCACGTGCTCGTCATCTACGATGACCTGTCCAAGCAGGCCGTGGCCTACCGTCAGATGTCGCTGACGCTGCATCGTCCGCCCGGACGCGAGGCCTATCCTGGCGACATCTTCTACCTGCACTCTCGTCTGCTCGAGCGTGCCGTCAAGATGTCCAAGAAGAACGGCTACGGCTCCATGACGGCACTGCCGATCATCGAGACCCAGGACGGCGACGTCTCGGCCTACATTCCGACCAACGTCATTTCCATTACCGATGGTCAGATCTATCTGCAGTCCGAGCTCTTCTTCCAGGGCCAGCGCCCGGCAGTCGACGTGGGCATTTCCGTGTCCCGCGTCGGTGGCGATGCGCAGACCAAGGCTATGAAGCAGGTCGCCGGCAACCTCCGTCTGGACCTCGCTTCCTATCAGGAGCTCGCTGGCTTTACGCAGTTTGGCTCCGACCTTGACGAGGCTACTCAGAAGCAGCTGACCCATGGTGCCCGCATGACCGAGCTCCTTAAGCAGCCGCGTTACAAGCCGTTTGAGGTTGGCGAGCAGATCGTTACGCTGTTCGCTGGCAACGAGGGCTTCCTGGATGACCTGGAGATCGCCGACGTGCTGCCTTTCCGTGCCGAACTCATCGAGTACATGGACAATGGCTTTGGCTCGCTGCTCGACAAGGTTCGCGCCAAGAAGATCGATGATGACACCAAGGCTGAGCTCTTGCGCGTCATCGGCGACTTCAAGCAGCAGTTCATGGCCAAGCACCATTCGGATGTTTCTGGATCAGAGGAGAACTAAGCCCCATGGCCAACCTTCGCGACATTAAGAAGCGAATCTCCTCGGTTACCACGACCAAGCAGATCACGCGCACGATGGAGATGGTCTCTACGGCCAAAATCCGTCGTGCTCTCGATCGCTCCAAGCAGGCCGAGCCCTATAAGGAGGCGCTGACCGACGTCATGTTGACGGTCGCCGGCGACGCCTCCTGTTCGGGCACCGATCCCATGCTGCAGAAGCATGAGAGCGTCAAGCATGGCCTGATTGTCGTTATTGCTTCGGACCGCGGCCTTGCCGGCGGTTTCAATACGACGGTGGAGCGCACGGCCGAAAAGCTCGCCGCTTCTTGGGCGAACGACGGCATCGAGTGCGAGATTATCGCGTGCGGGCGCAAACCGGCCACGTATTTCCGTGACCGTGCAAACGTCGTCATGCACTTTGAGGGCAACTCCTCTGAGCCCGATTTCAATCAGGCCCGCATGATCTCCTCTCATATCTGCGATGCGTATCGTGCCGGTGAGCTTGACCGTGTCGAGCTTGTCTACCACCACGCCAAGAACCGCGTGGATCAGGAGCTTCGCGTCGAGCATCTGTTGCCGCTCGACCCCGAGATGATCGCTATGGCCCACGGTCCGCGTAAGAACGAGACCGACGCCCCTAAGCGCATCTCGTCCACGTTCGAGTTCGTGCCCTCTCCCGAGCATGTTCTCGGCAAGCTTGTGCCGTCTTATATCCTGACGGTCATCTACCAGGCCCTGATCGATTCGGCGGCTGCCGAGCAGGGTGCACGCCGCAAGGCCATGCACTCCGCGACGGAAAACGCCACCGCGATCATCTCGACCCTTACCCGCACGTATAGTCGCGTGCGCCAGGCTTCGATCACGACCGAGATTAACGAGATCGTCGGCGGAGCCTCAGCATTGGAGGAACAGTAATGGCTAATAACACCGTAAAGCTTGCGGTCGAGGAAGCCACCAAGAAGACGACTGCCGGTGATGGTCGCATCGTGCGAATCATCGGCCCTGTCGTCGACGTCAAGTTTGACGGCGCGGTGCCCCCGATCTACAACGCGCTCACGGTCGAGGCCGAGACCCCGATCGGTCACCTGAGCACGATCCTCGAGGTCGAGAGCCAGCTTCCGGGCGGCGTCGTCCGCACGGTCGCCATGTCCTCGACCGACGGCCTGCAGCGCGGCCTCATCGCCACCGATACCGGTGAGCCCATGAAGATGCCCGTTGGTCCCAAGACGCTCGGCCGCATTTGGAACGTCATGGGCAAGCCCGTCGACGGCAAGCCCATGCCCGAGGTGGAGGAGTTCTACCCCATCCACCATGCAGCGCCCCGTTTCGACGAGCTCACCACCAAGACCGAGATCTTCGAGACCGGCATCAAGGCTGTCGACCTGCTCGAGCCCTACATCCGTGGCGGCAAGACGGGCCTGTTCGGCGGCGCCGGCGTCGGCAAGACCGTTCTGATTCAGGAGCTCATCAACAACCTCGCCCAGGAGCACGGCGGCACCTCGGTGTTCACCGGCGTCGGCGAGCGTACCCGCGAGGGCACCGACCTGTTCCTCGAGATGAGCGAGTCTGGCGTTATCGACAAGACCTGCTTGGTCTATGGTCAGATGAACGAGCCGCCCGGAGCGCGTCTGCGCATCGGTCTGGCCGGCCTTACTACCGCTGAGTATTTCCGTGATCGTGGCCAGGACGTTCTGCTGTTCATCGACAACATCTTCCGCTTCTCCCAGGCAGGTTCCGAGGTTTCCGCACTGCTGGGCCGTATGCCGTCCGCCGTTGGTTACCAGCCCACGCTGGCAACCGAGATGGGCGACCTCCAGGAGCGCATTACCTCGACCAAGACGGGCTCCATTACCTCCGTCCAGGCTGTCTACGTCCCCGCAGACGACCTGACCGACCCGGCGCCTGCCACAACGTTTACGCACCTCGACGCCACCACGGTTCTTTCGCGTAGCATTTCGTCGCTCGGCCTGTTCCCGGCTATCGACCCGCTCGCATCTTCCTCCGACGCTCTCGATCCCTCGATCGTCGGCGAGGAGCACTACCGTGTCGCCGTCAAGGTCCAGGAGCTCCTGCAGGAGTACTCCGACCTTCAGGACATCATCGCCATTCTGGGTATGGACGAGCTGTCCGAGGAGCAGCGCCTTACGGTCAACCGTGCCCGTAAGATTCAGCAGTTCCTCTCGCAGTCCTTCCACGTCGCCGAGAAGTTCACCGGCAACCCCGGTGTCTACGTCCGCGTCGAGGATACCGTCCGCTCTTTCGCCGAGATTGTCGACGGCAAGGCCGATGACCTGCCCGAGCAGGCTTTCCGCTATGCTTCCACGATTGAGGACGTGCGCGAGCGCGCCCGCAAGATGGGGGAGAAGTAGGTTATGCGTATCCGCATCGTGTGCCCCGTGAGCTGCGCCTATGAGGGCGACGCTGCGTTTGTGTCGATTCCGTCCACGGATGGCGAGTTTGGCGTTCTGCCTGCTCACTCCAGCGAGATCTGCACGATCGACCGCGGTTACGTTCGCGTTTCCGATAAGGCCATGGGCACTGTCGACCACACGTTTGCCGTGGCCGGCGGCTATGCCCAGGTTGCGGACGATGTCGTGACCGTTCTCGCCGAGCGCGCTTGCGATTTGGCGACCGTCGATGCCGACAAGCTTAAAGCTGATATTCAAGGTTTTGAAGAGAAGCTGGGTAATTTGTCGGAGGATGATGCACGCCGCGCCTACCTCTATAATGAAATCGCATGGTGTAAGCTCAAGCTTGCCCAATAGTCAAACGATTTAGCGTTCGACCATTTGCGAACACATCATGCCCGGGATGGCCCAGCCATCCCGGGCATGCTTTTTGAAAGGGTAGACCTTGGATATTATCCGCGTTGAGGGTGGCCACGCCATCGGAGGCTCCGTGCCCGTTTCGGGCGCCAAGAACTCCGCACTCAAACTCATGGCGGCAACGCTTCTGGCGCCGGGCAAGACGACGCTGCAGAACGTGCCCGATATTTCCGATGTCCACGTGATGGGCAAGGTGCTCAAGGGTATGGGCGCCACAATCGATGTCCTTGACGAGCACACGCTCGAGATTGATACCTCTCAGGTCGATTCTTGGGAGGCCCCCTACGAGCTCGTTGCCAAGATGCGTGCTTCCACCGCCGTGATGGGACCCCTGCTGGGTCGCTTCCATCGCGCCAAGATCGCCATGCCGGGCGGCTGCAACCTGGGTGCTCGCAAGATCGATATGCACATTCTTGGTCTTGAGGCCCTGGGCGTTGAGTTCGATACCGCCCACGGCTACATCAACGCTAATGCGCCCCAAGGTCTGCGCGGTACCACCGTCACGCTCGAGTTCGCCAGCGTCGGTGCGACCGAGAACCTCATCATGGCATCCGTGCGCGCGCAGGGCACCACGGTTATCGACAATGCCGCCCGCGAGCCCGAGATCGTCGATCTCGCCAACATGCTCAACGAGATGGGCGCCAAGATTGTCGGCGCGGGTACGCCCGTCGTGACCATCGAGGGCGTGGAAGAGCTGCATCCCGTTACCCATCGCGTGGTGGGCGACCGCATCGAGGCCGGTACCTTTATCGTTGCCGGTGCGTTGATGGCCGACGATCGCGGTGTCGATGTCACGGGCTTTTGCCCCATTCACTTGGGCATGGTGCTCAAGAAGATGGAGCTCATGGGTATCGACTGCGAGCGCGTCGAGGATGGCGTCCATGTAAACCGTGCCGAGCGTATCAAGCCGGTCGACATCCAGACGCTTCCGTTCCCCGGCTTCCCGACGGACATGCAGGCGCAGATTATGGTGCTCTCCGCCCTTGCCGACGGCAGTTCCGTTATTACCGAGAACATCTTCGAGAATCGCTTTATGTTTGCCTCTGAGCTGGTGCGCATGGGTGCCGACATTCGTATCGAGAGCCATCATGCCATGATTCATGGCGTTAAGGGCTTCTCGGGTGCACAGGTTACCTCGCCCGATCTGCGTGGCGGAGCGGCCCTCGTCGTAGCGGGCTTGATCGCCGACGGGACGACCGAGGTTTCGGCCATCCATCACATCAAGCGCGGCTACGAGCAGTTTGTCGAAAAGCTGCAGGCGCTCGGCGCGCATGTCGAGCATGCTTCCGTCCCCGATCCCGTCATCTACTAATACAGGTTGCCTATGTTTAATAAAAAGTCCCTCGCGGATACCACCGCCCGAAGACCCTCAACTGGTGCGCAGGCCAAGATCTACAGTCGCGATAACGTGGCTCGCTATTCCGAGCGCGCTCGTCAACGTCGTCGTAGCCACACGATTCGTCACGTCGCGCTCATTGTCGTGCTTGGTGTGCTGCTGAGTGCCACTACCGCTGCCGGCCTGTGGTTTGCCACCATTATGGGCAAGCTCGGCGATTCTAATGTCATTACCGATAATCTGCGTCGGGTTCTGGTTGACACCGATGAGGCAAAGGATCCGTTCTACGTGCTGCTTCTTGGCACCGACGGCCGTCCGGGCGAGGATACGTATCGTGCCGACTCGATTATCCTGGCACGCATCGACCCCACGCAAAAGCAGGCGACGCTCATTTCCGTTCCGCGCGACACCAAGGTCGAGTACAAGGGCGAGACCATGAAGATCAACGCCTGCCATACCGTTGGCGGCGCCGAGGCCATGGTCGAGGCGGTCAACGAGCTGTGCGGTGTTCAGATTTCCCACTATGCCGAGGTCAGCTTCGACGGTATGCAGGCGCTGATTGATTCGGTTGGCGGTATCGACATTAACGCAACCGATGATGTTGACGACCCCGAGCACCTGGATATTAAGATTACCGCTGGCCAGCAGCATATGGACGGTGCCACCGCCCTTACCTATGCCCGCTGCCGCTACACCTATGCCGACGGCGATTACACGCGCATGCGCCACCAGCGTCAGGTGCTTGGCGCCCTTGCCAACCAGATTCTCAATAACTTCGATGCCACGAAGATCTTTGGCCTGGTTAATTCGCTGTCCGATATGCTTGTAACCGATATGAGCGTTCAGGATATCGTGGCTACGGTCAACGCCATGCGCGGTATGGATGTCGACGGTATCTACTCGGCCAACCTGCCCTCGTACGCCGACGACAGCACCATGATCGACGGTGTGAGCTACGTCTTTGTCTACGAGGACGAGCTCAAGGAAATGATGGAGCGCGTCGATGCCGGCAAGGATCCCAAGGGTCCCAACACCATGGGTCTTTCCGACGGTTCCAGCTCTACGATCGGCGACCTGAACAACAACACGTCTGACGACTACGCAAACGGTACCGCAACCTCATCGGTCAGCTCTGACGATTCCGATGACTCAAGCGATTCGAGCGATTCGGACTACTACGAAGAGCCCACCGGCGACGGCAACGGCTACGAAGCCAACTACTAGAGTTACGCGGTTTTACCAAACCGCGTAACCAGTTGACGCTGCAAACCCGCCAGAGCGGCAATCTGCCTTTCAACTTCGGCGGCATGATCAAAAGATCAATGCCACCTCGTTTCAAGGCACCTTGCTCGCTCTGGCGGGTTTTCGCTCATATGACCCAAT
>JBKXPS010000004.1:0-24177 GCA_047014445.1 Collinsella aerofaciens
CCATTAAAGGAGTGCAGATGAAACCTATCGTCGCCGTCGTCGGACGCCCCAACGTGGGCAAGTCCACGCTCGTCAACCGCCTGGCCCAGACCTCGGACGCCATCGTCCACGAGTCCCGCGGCGTCACGCGCGACCGCTCGTATCACACGGCCGATTGGAACGGCCGCGAGTTCACCATCGTCGACACGGGCGGCATCGAGCCGCTCAAGAGCGACGACGTCTTCGCCACGTCCATCCGTGACCAGGCCCTCGCCGCCGCCGAGGAAGCCGCCGTCATCCTGTTTGTGGTCGACGGCCGCACCGGCGTCACCGAGGAGGACGAGTCGGTCGCCCGCATGCTCAAGCGCTGCGACAAGCCGGTCTTTCTGCTGGTGAACAAGCTCGACAACCCCGATCGCGAGAATGACAACATCTGGGAGTTCTATTCGCTCGGCATCGGCGAGCCCACGCTGCTCTCGGCCCTGCACGGCCACGGCACGGGCGACCTGCTCGACGACATCGTGGCCCTGTTGCCCGAGGAGGAGGACGAGGTCGCCGACGCGTTCCCCGACGCGCTGAATGTGGCCATCATCGGCCGCCCCAACGCCGGTAAGTCCTCGCTGTTCAACCGCATCCTGGGCGCCGACCGTTCCATCGTGTCCAACATCGCCGGCACCACGCGCGATGCCATCGACACCGTCGTCGAGCGTAACGGCAAGCACTACCGCATGGTCGACACCGCGGGCATTCGCAAGAAGAGCACCGTGTACGAGAACATCGAGTACTACTCCATGGTCCGCGGCCTGCGCGCCATCGACCGCGCCGACGTGGCGCTGCTCGTCGTCGACGCCTCCGTGGGCGTCACCGAGCAGGACCAGAAGGTCATGGGCTTGGCCATCGAGCGCGGCTGCGCCATCGTGGTGCTGCTCAACAAGTGGGATCTGCTCGACGACGACCGCAAGCGCGAGGCCTGCATGGAGACCGTCGACCGCCGTCTGGGCGTCATGGCTCCCTGGGCCCAGTACCTTCGCATTTCTGCCCTGACCGGCCGTAGCGTCGGGAAGATCTGGGCAATGGTCGACGCAGCCGAGAAGACGCGCTCGCAAAAGATCACCACCTCGCGCCTCAACACGTTCCTCACTGACCTGCGCGAGTTTGGCCACACCGTGGTGGACGGCAAGCGCCGCCTGCGCATGCACTACGTGACCCAGACGGGCGTCAACCCGCCGACGTTTACGTTCTTCGTCAACCACAGCGACCTGGTCAACGACACCTACCAGCGCTACGTGGAGAACCGCATGCGCTCGACCTTCGATTTTTCCGGCACGCCCATTCGACTCTTCTTTAGGAAGAAGGAGCAAAAGGATGCATAATCCGATTCTGCTGACCGCCATCTGCGCCGTGGTCTCGTTCTTTATCGGAGCGATTCCGTTTGGCCTGATCCTGGGCCGTGTGTTCAACCACACGGACATTCGCAAAGCGGGCTCCGGCAACATCGGCACCACCAACGCCTTGCGCGTAGCCGGCCCCAAGGTGGCCGCGCTCACGCTGCTGCTCGACTGCCTTAAGGGCGCCATCTGCGTTCTTATCGCCCGTCCGCTCATCGCGAACGTGGGCTATGGCTTTCCGCCGAGCATCATGGCGCCCGGAGCCCCCGGCGACTGGATGCTCGGCGTCATTTGCCTGGCAGCGGTGTGGGGCCACATCTTCTCGCCCTACCTCAACTTCCACGGCGGCAAGGGTATCGCGGTCGGTCTGGGCGTCATCCTCGCCTGGTACTGGCCCATCGGACTTTCGCTGCTGGGCATGTTTATCGTGGCCGTCGCCATCACCAAGTTTGTGTCCGTGGGCTCGCTTGCCGCGGCCATCGGTCTTCCCATCGCCGCTTGTGCGGTCTTTCCGTACGGCAGCCTGGGTCTCAAGTTTTGCATGGCGATGATCGGCATCACCGTGGTGTGGGCGCATCGCGCGAACATCAAAAAGCTCATGACGGGTAAGGAGTCCAAGCTCTCGTTTACCAAGCGCGTCACCGAGCCCGACGATAAGTAGGAGAGAGTCATGAATGTTGCGCTGATTGGCTCCGGCTCCTGGGGAACCGCCGTCGCCGGCCTTGCCGCCGCGCGAGCCGAGCGCGTGATCATGTGGGCCCATAGTGAGCAGACGGCCGCCGGCATCAATGGCGAGCACCGTAACCCCCGCTATTTGGTTGATTACGTGCTGCCGGAAAACGTCGTCGCCACGACGGACCTGACGCAGGCGCTCGACGGCGCCGAGGCCGTCATCTTTGCCGTGCCCTCCACGCACCTGCGCAGCGTATGCCATCAGGCAGCACCCTTCATCGCCGCCGACACCCCGGTGCTCTGCCTCACCAAGGGCATCGAGCCCGAGTCCGGCCTGCTCATGAGCGAGGTCATCGCCAGCGAGATCGGCAACGATCGGCGCGTGGCGGCGCTCTCGGGACCCAACCATGCCGAGGAGATCTGCCGCGGCGGACTTTCTGCCGCCGTCATCGCCAGCGAAGACCCGCAGATAGGGGAGACCTTTAAGGACCTGCTCCTATCCACGGCCTTCCGCATCTACCTGTCGCAGGACATGACCGGCGTCGAGGTATGCGGCGCCATGAAAAACGTCATCGCCATCGTGTGCGGCATCTCCGCCGGCACCGGCGCGGGCGACAACACGCTCGCCCTTATCATGACGCGCGGTCTGGCCGAGATCAGCCGACTGGTGCATGCCCGCGGCGGGCAGGCCATGACTTGCATGGGCCTTGCCGGCATGGGCGACCTCATCGCCACCTGTACCTCGGAGCATTCGCGCAACCGCACCTTTGGCTACGAGTTTGCCCACGGCGTGTCGCTCGACGAGTACCAGGCACGCACGCATATGGTGGTCGAGGGCGCCGTCGCGGCCCGCAGCGTCAGCGAACTCGCCCGCTCACTGGGCGTAGACATTCCGCTCACCTTTGCCGTCGAGCAAACGCTCTACAACGGTGTTACTTTGGATAGGGCGCTCGAGATCCTTACCGACCGCGTCCCCTCTCAAGAGTTCTACGGACTCACCGACTAGCGCAGAAAGGCTACTACTATGGGTTCCATTAAAATCGCTCCGTCCATCCTTTCGGCCGATATGGCCAACCTTAAGGGCGACCTCGACAAGATCACCGGTGCCGACTTTGTGCACTTCGACGTGATGGACGGTCACTTTACCGGCAACCTCACCTTTGGCGTTGACATCCTCAAGGCCGTCAAGCGCTCCACCGACGTGCCGGTCGACGCGCACCTCATGGTGTCGAACCCCGACGAGACCGTCGATTGGTATGCAGACGCCGGTGCCGATATGATCACCGTGCACTACGAGGCCTCCACGCACCTGCACCGCACGCTCACGCACCTGCAGCAGCGCGGCGTCAAGGCCGGCGTGGTGCTCAATCCCGCAACGCCCGTCTGCGTGCTCGAGAGCATCATCGATGTCGTCGACATCGTGCTGTTGATGAGCGTGAACCCCGGCTTTGGCGGCCAGAGCTTTATCCCGGGCACTCTGCATAAGCTCCATGAGCTCAAGGCCATGTGCGAGCGCCACGGCGCATCGCCCATGATCGAGGTCGACGGCGGCATTTCATCCAAAAATATCGCCGAGGTCGTCAAGGCCGGCGCCGATGTCCTGGTGGCCGGTTCCGCCGTATTTAAGTCCGAAGATCCCGCTGCCGAGGTTGCGCTGCTGCAGAAGCTGGGCAACGAGGCCGCACAGGAGGCATAAACCCTTATGACCGCAGGTCAAAACCGCATACCCGTGAATCTTGACTATGCCGCCTCGACGCCCATGCGCGCCGAGGCGATCCTTGCGCAGCACGAGTACGATGACAGCGAGCTTGCGGGCGTCAACCCCAACTCGCTGCACTCGCTCGGTCGCAAGGCCGCTGCGCGCCTAGAAGTGGCGCGTCGCGAGATCGCCCGCAGCTTTGGTGCGCGCGTCCGCCCGTCCGAGATTGTCCTGACCAACGGCGGCACCGAGGCCAACCAGCTGGCGCTCCTCGGACTTGCCGAGGGCGCCCGTCAACACGACCGCAAGCGCAACCGCGTGATCGTATCTGCCATCGAGCACGATTCGATCCTGGACAACCTGCCGCTGCTACGCGCCGCTGGCTTTACCGTCGACCTGGTGCAGCCCTGCCGTGCGGGCTACATTGAGCCTGCCGCGCTGAGTGACTTGCTCGGAGACGATGTCGCGCTCGTGAGCATCATGGCCGCCAATAACGAGACCGGCGTGGTGCAGCCCATCCGCGAGCTGGCCGCCGCCGCGCATACCGTGGGCGCCCTGTTCCACACCGATGCCATCCAGGGCTACTTGCATATTCCGCTCGATGTCACCGAGCTGGGCGTCGATGCTATGACCGTTGCCGCGCATAAGATCGGCGGCCCTGTGGCATCCGGCGCGCTCTACCTTAAGAACCGCACGCCGCTGCGCCCCCGCATCTTTGGCGGCGGACAGGAAGCCGGACGTCGCGCCGGCACGCAGGACCTGCGCACGCAGTTGGCCTTTGCCGCTGCCGCCCGCACGCTGACGCCCAATGTGGCCGAGGAGCGCGAGAAGCTGCAGGCCCTTTCCGACAAGCTCTACGCCACGCTTACGGCCCATCCGCGCATTCACGCCACGATGGGCGACTATGCGCATGCCGACCGTCTGCCCGGCATGGTATCGATCTACATTGACGGCATGGACTCCGAGGAGCTCATCATCAAGCTCGACGCCGCCGGCTTTGAGGTATCGGCAGGCTCGGCATGCTCGAGCGGCAGCATGGACCCCAGCCACGTTTTGAGCGCGATGGGCATCGGTCGCGAGCAGGCTCTGGGCGCACTGCGCATTTCCTTCGATGACCGCGTGAATCCGAGCGATCTGGACGACTTTGCCCAGACGCTGCTCTCGATCGTAGGTGCCGCATGATCGTCTCCGAGCTCGAGCGTGCACTGCTGGCACGCTATCCCAAGACGGACGCCGAACCCTGGGACCACGTAGGCTTATCCGTTGGCGACCCCGACGACGAGATCCGCGGCGTTGCCTGCGCGCTTGACGCCACCAGGGCCAACGTGCACCGCGCCTTGGCAGCCGGAGCCAACGTGTTGCTCACGCATCATCCCGTCTACATCAAGGCGCCCGAGGCATTTTGCCCGCTCAGCGCGACACGTCCCCAGTGCAGTGCGGCGCTCTACGAGGCGGCCCGTTGTGGGGTGAGCATTATCTCGCTCCACACCAACCTGGACCGCTCGTATGAGGCGCGCGTTCGCCTGAGTGAGTTGCTGGGCGCTGAGCCCATGAGCTCACTGGAGCATGTGGACGACCCCGAGGCCTGCGGTCTGGGAGCCCTTACGACACTCGACGACCCCTGCAGCCTGCGCGACCTTGCCACTCGCGCCGCCACGGCCTTCGGAAGCGACCCCCGCGTGTGGGGCGATGCCGAGCACCCGTGCCGCACCATCGCCATTTTGGGCGGCTCCTTGGGCGACTTTGGAGAGCTCGCCATCGCCGCCGGTGCGGATGTCATCGTGACGGGCGAGGCGGGCTACCACGTAGCGCAAGACCTTGCCTTGCGCGGGCTGCCAGTGGTTTTGCTCGGCCATGACCGCTCCGAGGAGCCGTTCGTTGATATATTGATGAACTCTGCAGTTGACGCCGGGGTCGACCCCCGTCATGCGATTAAAATACTGAACCCTTGCCAATGGTGGACTGTGACAAAAGGAGAGAACTTATGAGCGCCGGCGCTACGCTACTCAAGCTGCAACAGATCGATTTGGAGCTCGCCCGCAACAAGAGCGAACTTGCCAATATGCCGGAGCTCAAGGAGCTCGCTTCCAAGCGCAAGACCTACGTTAAGCTCAAGGCCGAGATGACCAAGCTCTACGCCCAACGCAAGGACCTGGATATTGAGCTCGACGATCTCAACACCACCGAGATCCAGACCAATAACGCCATCGAGGCCGCCAAGAAGCGCCACGTTGATGGCTCTGACTACCGCGAGGTACAGGACCTGGAGAACGAGCTCGCCACCCTGGCCAAGCGCCTGGACAAGATCGAGCACACCCGCAAGGATGTCGTCGTCGCCCACAAGGAGGCACTCGACCGCGAGGCTCGCGCGCAGGCCATCATCGCCAAGTTCGAGGAAGGCGTGAAGGCCGACACCAAGGCCGCCCGCGCCAAGGCCGCCGACCTCCAGGCACAGATTGACGCCGCCACCAAGGAGCGCACCGCGCTTGCCGCCACGCTGCCGACCGACGTGCTCACCGACTACGAGCGCCTGCTCAAGCAGTTCCGCGGCCTGGCCGTCGAGACCATCAAGGGCAACATCCCCACGGTCTGCCACACCGCGCTGCAGGCGTCGTCCATGAGCGACCTCAACCACGACGGTAGCGAGATCGCGCACTGCCCGTATTGCCACCGTCTGCTGGTGCTTCCCAGCAAGGAAGCTTAAATGATGACGGCGGCATCCAACAATTCAATGCAACTTGAGGGAAAAACGATCCTGCTGGGCATTACCGGCGGGATCGCCGCCTATAAGTCGTGCAATATCGTGCGCCTGCTGCAAAAGCACGGCGCGCGCGTCAAGGTCGTTATGAGCGAGCATGCCACCGAGTTTGTGGGGCCGCTCACCTTCCGCGCGCTCACCAACGAACCGGTCGCGGTGGGCCTTTTCGACGACCCCTCCGACCCCATCCACCACATTTCGCTGGCACAGGAGCCCGATCTGGTGGTCGTGGCGCCCGCGACGGCCAATATCATCGCCAAGATGGCAAACGGCATCGCCGATGACCTCATCTCCACCACGCTGCTTGCCACGCCGCGACCCATCGTGATCGCCCCTGCCATGAACAACGGCATGTGGAAGGCGCCGGCGACGCAGGCCAATATGGCCGCGCTGCGCGAACGTGGTGTCCATGTGGTGGGACCCGGCAGCGGCTACCTTGCCTGCGGCGACGTGGACACGGGACGCATGAGCGAGCCCGAGGACATCGTCGAGGCCGTCTGCGAGGTGCTGAACCCCGTCCCGCAAGACCTGGCAGGCAAGCGCATTATGATAACCGCCGGCCCCACGCACGAGCCGATCGACCCCGTGCGCTTTATCGGCAACAGATCGTCGGGCAAGATGGGCATCGCCCTGGCGGGGGAGGCCGCTCGCCGCGGTGCTGCGGTTACGCTTGTGCTGGGGCCGACATCGCTCGATGTTCCCCGCGGCGTGGAGTTCGTGCGCGTGCAGACCGCCGCAGAGATGCTGCAGGCGGCGCTGGGCGCCTTCCAGACGGCCGATGCGGCCATTTGCGCGGCCGCTGTCGCCGACTACACCCCCGCAGCCCCTGCCGACCATAAGCTCAAAAAGGCCAACGAACGATTGGATCACATTGAACTGGTCGAGACAGTCGATATCTTGGCCGAGCTTTCGCGCCAAAAGGGGGAGCGGTGCGTGATCGGCTTTGCGGCTGAGACCGATAACGTCGTGGAGTACGCTCGGCGAAAGCTCGCCCGCAAGGGTTGCGACGCCATTATCGCCAACGATGTCTCGCGCGCCGATTCGGGCTTTGGAACCGATACCAACAAGGCCTGGATCGTGAGCACAGCGGGTACGCAAGAACTTCCCGTACTAACAAAACCACAGCTCGCAGATACAATTTTGGACCTGCTTCAAAATTTGTAAAAAAGTTCTTGCACAAAGGGAAAGTTTCGGGTTAATATACTCCCTGTTGCGAGCGAGAGCAGCGCAACAAACAAAAGCTTCGGGACGTGGCGCAGCTTGGTAGCGCACTTGACTGGGGGTCAAGGGGTCGCTGGTTCGAATCCAGTCGTCCCGACCAGAAGTTTGCAGGTCAGGTACTTAGTGCCTGACCTTTTTTGTTTTAAGCAATTGCTTAATTTTGATTAATCAACAGGGTGCCAAAAATCACCCTGCGCGATAATCGCCTTTTGCGGCTACTTGCGCGTTTTGCACACGCTTGGGCCGATTTATTAACGCGATATGAATCTACATACGCGTAGCTGGTATACAGTCGAGTACAGACTGTATTTATCGCGGCGATTTACACAGATATAGCGACTGTAACGAACAAGCGTGTCGCTGTATTTATTCCAGTAGCTCACTTGACCGGTGGACAAGTGAGCGATTGCAACGATATGCCAACCAGGATGGGCTCCATACGAGGACGCCGCAGGGGTAATGGCGGGGGAGTGCAGCAGGCGCTCTGAGAGCCGCCATATGACCCCATTTCTCCTCAACCCGAATACCTGTGCCGCGAACCTAAACCGTTCGTACACTTGCCAAAAGATAGGCCCGCGCGGAGTCGCGCGGGCCTTGCACTAGAAAATCTAGAAGCACCAAGCGGGAAACACGTTGCCGGCACTGTTGGCACTACCGCTGCTCCAGCGACCGAAAGGGTCAACATAGATAAAGTCCGTTGAGTCACTCGGAGACACGGAACGAGTGCTGAAATAGCACACAATCTCAGGTCCAGAATACCTCGACGTCGCATAGTACTCGTACTGGGCGCCGTCAGACTGGAGGTCTCCGTAAATCTCGGTCGTCGAGAGGATAAAGACCTTGTCATTCGTTGCCGTCGGAGTGCCGGCGCTACCGCCGCCCTCGTTGTCCGTCATCTTCGTGACGGCCTTCGCCTTGGACTGGAGCTCGGCCGGCAGGAGCGCCCAGAGGTCACCGGAGTTCAGGCGGGCGCGGAGCTTAGAGGACCTCCAACCGCCGACATTGGTCTTTGTGTCGTTCAAGATGTGTTTGTATAGGACATCGTTGGTCGTCTCAAACGTCAGCCCCGCCTTGCCGCTACCGTCGGCGAGGTCGTCATGGTTGATACCGATGATGCGGTATCCGGGCATCGTGGTGTCCGCACTGCGAATCTCTCATAGAGGATATGCCACAACTTGATAATTTCGCAGCCATAAGGAAGAACCTTTTCAATGTTTCTGAGGACAGCACGATTGAAGAAGCCTCGGTCCATGAAGGAGACTTTCCCATTTACATAGATTAAGATAAGGTCGTGAATGACCAATATGAACTTGAGCATATTCCGTCCGTATTCATACTGGATGACCAAGGAAACATCATCGGCTCATCCGAAGGAGAGGAAGAACCTCTTGCCTTATTAAAGAAATACGCCGAATACAACGGATATAAAGCGGAAGGAGGCGACATCGAGTAACTATCAAAGGCCAGTTTAAGGAGCCAGCCATGAAGAAATGCCTGCCCTCCATCGTCTCAGCAGCGCTTTGCCACTCCCTTGTCATGACACCATTTGTGCCCGTTGCGGCAGCCTATGCCGACGAGGGATCTCCCGCCGAGAGCAGCGAGATCTACGTCGGAGACAATTACGACGATAATTACGATATATACCTTTTTTGAGCGCGGGCGCTGCACGGATTCATATTCCAAGGCGTGGTGCGATTCTCACGGATCTGCAAATAACCGCACCGTCCCTCACAAGGTCAAGCTGAACGCGAAGGAGGAGGCTTGCCTGCGCGATCTCTAGCTTGTTGGCACCGCTGAAGTTATCGCCGGTCTCGTGACAACCGGTCCTAGCGGCGGCTTTTTTGCAACCGCAATGACATCGTACCGACTTTTCATTTGCATGTTCTGAAAGGAAGTTGCCATGTTGTCGCAAAATCAATCGAGATACTTGAACACAATCGGCTTTGCCCTGCTTGCATTACTCTTTGCTAGCGACCTTTTGCTGAAACCGCCCAAGGAACTCGTTTCGCTTGCCATAGACTGCATTTCCGCCCTTTACTTTACGGCAACCCTATTCGTCGGACTAAAGGAGAGGAAAAAAGGCGCAGTCGTTGCATCTGCCGTAGGCGTGATCATAGCCATTGCCTCATTCTTTATCTGACACATTGATGATCTAGGGGCGATATCGTAGGAATACGACCGGGAGAGCCGGGACCAGATTGCCCGGATTGCCCGGTCGGCTCGCGCGACGGCGCGGCGGTTCGACAGAAAGCTCTCCGGACTTCACGCCGTTTCTGATCGCATTGTAGACAGCCATCTCGTCTTCGCAGTCGGCGAGCACGCGGTGTGCGTCGTCGTTTTGGATGTACAGTAAATCTCGAAGGTCCTCCATGCACCAGCGTCCGAGATTTGGCCATGCGCGTCGCGCGAGCTGATAAGTGTCGATTGCGATGTTGTAGTTAAAGTCCAGACCAAAGCCGTCCCAGGCAGAACGGCATTGTTTCCTTGATTATCAACTTCATCCGGGCATTTCCCGCATTCATCTGTGTGTATACGGATGAATGCGGGGTTCGATACCCTGGCGGCCTGATCGGCAGACCGCCGGGAATTCTCACTCCTCGATAAAAGCCGGCACTCGGTTAGTCCTGCGCATCTTGAAATCGCCAGTCTCGTGGGAGACGTAGAGAATGCCGTCCATCCCGTCTCGTGATGCATACGACAGGTGAACTGAACCGCAATCCGATCCATCATTGTCGAGAAGATCAAACGAATTCGGATCGCTCGTTGCGGCCAAACGACCACTCATACAAGAGCCATCGTCATTACAGATTTGCCATTCCATGTCTTCGCCTGCAAGAATCGCCATAGACGGCCTGGTCGCGCCATCGTTGACATACATCCCGTCTATGCCAAACCCATTTTCAGCGCCATCGATGAACGACTGCTCGGACCTATACCTCGCAAATGATGCACATAGCACCATTGCAAGACAAAGTACAAAGCCAACAATCGCTATCTTTGCATAGCTCTTGCCTATCATGTCATTCACCTCCCTCGTATGTATCGAGGTATTCCTGCTTGAGCGTCTGCGAGGACGACTTGATCTTTTCCACGAGCGTGCCGGCCTCGATGAAGTAGAACGAGTTGGTGAGGTCTGCCAGGTCGTCGAGCAGATGGCTTGAAATGAGCACGCTTCGTCCCCGCGCCACCTCGCTGCGCATCGCGTCGCAGGAGGTTTTCCGTTTTCCCGGATCGAGGCCGTTCAGCGGTTCATCGAGGATGAGGTACGGACAATCGGTCGCTATCGCCATGGCAAGCTTTACCTGCTGCTTCATTCCTGTCGAGAGTTTACGGGTCGGCTTGTCGAGATATGGGGAGATTCCGAGGGAGTCGCAGAGCGAGTCGATGTCGGCGGCCGATTTCCACGCCTCCCTAACGAAAGCAAGGTGCTCGATGGCCGATAGCGTGGGATAGAGATCCGCGCCGCCTGAAGAGCTCAGGTAGACGAGTTCTGCAAATTCGGCTGATCGACGTTGGCAGATTCCGTCTGCCGCCAGGCTTCCCGAGCGGATGCGGGTGGGAAATTGGCCCGACAGCGCTTCAAGAAGGGTGGTTTTCCCCGAGCCGTTGGGAGCAACGAGGCCCGCCGCCGTTCCCGGGCTCAGGAAAAGCGACCCGATTGAAAGTATCGTCGTGCTTCCGTATCCCACGCTCGCGTCCAGAAGCTCGAGCCCATGGTGCTTTTTCGCGGGTCCAGGCTGTTTGGGCGAACGTGTCGCAACGGCGCCGACCGCAAAAAAGACCGCGACGTATGCCAGGGCCACGGCAAGCATCGATGCGCTGCCTGAACCGGAGCCAATGAATTCTGTCGGGAAGCATCCTACGTAACCCGTTGCCTCGATAGGCGAGAATACGGCCAGCGGCAGGAGCCCGAGCACGGCGTTATGCCCCAGTGCCGAATCGGACAGTAACGGGAATGCCGGGGCCGCGACAAGCAGCGCTGAGGCAAGGGGGCCCGCGAGGACGCGCCTCGTTGCGGTCGATAGGACGGCGGAGCAAACGGATATCAAGGTTCCGCCCGCAAGCAGCGCGAGAAGCAGGGCTGTGAAGACGTTTCCCGCGGTCGTGGTGGCAAGCGCGCCGTCATGGAAGAAGGCGATCGGGTACCCAATTTGCCCGAAGCCGTTTAGGACCAAGGCGTAAATGCCCCCGGGTGCGAGGCCGGCGAGGAGCATCGCGGTCCCCGCGGCGATTATCGAAAACACGATCTGAATAAGGCGCCGGAATTTGGGCGCGGGCGCCTTCGCCGCCAGGGTCCCGGGCCTTGTGGCGCCGAGCACGAGTATCGACGAGAGAAGGAAGGGGATGAAGGGAAGGAAAGACGGCGCCGTGGCAATGGCGTAAGGCAGGAAGGAAAGGAATGGCAGGTCGCTTGCGGAGGCCGGGATATCCGCGATGCCGGAGCTGCTCAGGGCACGGCAATACGCGAGGTCTGCGTCATTGGTCTCTCGGTCTCCCACGATGGACCCGGATTGGAAGCCTTCGCCCATGAGCGCGTAGTAGCTCTCGGCAGAATCGAGAAAGGCGGCGTCGGTTTGGGCGGCAAGAGCGGCGTTCGCGTATCTTGCAAGCTCCGCGTCGACTTGCTGCTCTGGCGATAGGTCTGTGCCGCTGGCCTGGGGCGCGCGCGTATTGAATGCGTCGACAAAGCCCTGCATGCCCTGCTTCATAAAGAAGGGCCCGTAGATGGGTGAATTGAACGCAATGGGGACGGAGAAGGCTGCAGCGAGAACGAGCGTACAAATCCATACGGCCCTGTCTCTTAGGATTAGTTTGAGAAGAAGTCGACAGTACATTTGGAAGCACCTACATTTCTCAAAGCATCGTTAGATTAATAATGACAGACCGAATGAAGATACGTGCGACGGGGGCGAGGCGAATGGCTGAGCGGTATCGATATGCGGGTTCAACGGTATCACATTGACCACATAGATTTTTAACTTGCATTTCTAACAGTTAAGGAGACGGGTGCTTTCCAGCACACTCCTTCGATGATGCCTTCCGCTAGTTGCTATGCCGGTTTCAGCCAACAAAGAATGTGCCCGGGCGCTCAGGTTCACCGTTAGCGTTGGCAACATATGAGATGGGCCAGACCCTTGCCGCGCGCCGATTGCGCGAGAGGTGTCGGGCTCCATGTTTATTCCACCTGCTTGTTATCAACCAGCTTCGTTCAACGTCAGACATTCAAGATGTCAGACGTCGAACCTGCGCCAAAGACGCAGCTGGGGCTACTAGTTGCCTACAATCGCTCGCGAAGCTCACCTGTTCGTGCGTGAATGTCTGACAGCTCCGTCAGACATTGTCGGACATTTGATTGTTCGACAAATGCGCACGTGGTCGCGTTCGCAAAGATAACTGAACGGTCGATGGGTGCGTTGAGACCGGAGCAAACGGCGGATGCCAGAAAAATGGCCTCACAGAATCGCACCCATGCTTGATAAAATTGACCGCCCGGGCGCAAATACCCGGGCGGTCAATTCATCCCCTCGTTCGCGGTCCTGTTGGGTTTTGGGGCTTTGACATGTTGTTGACGGATGGATCAGCCGTACAGCTTGATCTCCCGGGTTCCATGTGGTCGTCCCCCAATAAGACGTCCCTGATGTAGCTCTGCGGCAGGAACTCGACGGGCAGCACTGGGTCGTCGACGTAGCCGGGCACGGGGAGTAGGCGTGGCCTTTGGATATAGCGTGGCCGCCTGCCGGCGGTCGGACTGCCACTTCAGTCAAAAGCTCAGGCGCGCGCATTAAAATAATGGATATATCGCTTGATAGGCTTTTGAACAAGCATGAACATCGCAGGTAAATCCGTGTACCAATTTTTGGTATACGAATTTACCTGCGGTTTGCTGAAAGCTCTGACATGCGCTGTCGACTTCATTAAAATCGATTGCCGATCAAGTCTTCCTATATATGCGAGCCCTGAGAAACTGCGCTGTGAACCTGAGACCGCTATCGATCGGCCCGGTGCACCGGGCCGCTGTCCTCGAGCCGGCATCAGCTTGCCGGTCTCAAAACGTATACTTGATTTAAGGCGGAGTGGAATGTGGGCGCGCAAGGAGATGCGGAATCGATGAGAGCCTCAAAAAAAATTACTGCAGTGTTATCATCTTTCATCCTCTCTATTCTTCCATTTCTGATTCTATGGACGGCTTGGTCAGTCCTCCCTGATACAATTCCCGCTCATTGGAGTGGGGGTATGGTTGATCGATGGGGTAATAAGCTTGAATTGCTGGTTGTTCCGCTGTTTTCTCTGATTGGTTCTATTGCAATTTCTGTGTACCTTATTGTTTCCACGCGGCGAAGAGAGTTCGCGGATTTCTCTGTTCGAATGCGACGGGACTTTGTTGCGTGCTATATTTCTAGTCTTCTTTTATCGACAACCTGCTCAGTGATAATTGCCGTTTGGGTTCAGTTGATTCTTACGCAAAACACTGCGGTTG
Source organism: Collinsella aerofaciens (assembly GCA_047014445.1). GTDB lineage: Bacteria > Actinomycetota > Coriobacteriia > Coriobacteriales > Coriobacteriaceae > Collinsella > Collinsella aerofaciens_BX. The sequence goes on from JBKXPS010000004.1 coordinate 14,196, forward strand.
ATGGGGGGCTTGAACTATCGATCCTGTATTCCCTTCCCGGGATATATGTGATCTTGTGCGCTTTGCCGCCTTTTTATGCGAGCGGCGAGAGCAAAAAGGCAGAGCGCCTGATAACAGTTCTTATTGGCGGCGCGGAGATTGTTCTTTGTGGAATAGTGCTTGAAGGTTCGGCTGCCTCTTATGCGATGATTGGACTGATGATTCTGTTCTGTGCGTTTGAGATTGTGTCACAGGTAAGGGATAGCCGGTCCTTATGAGTTGAATTACGCGCGTGCGGATATAAAGGGTGGCATGTTAAATTTGTTGAAAGCTCTGACATGCGCTGTCGACTTCATTAAAATCGATTGCTGATCAAGTCTTCCTATATATGCGAGCCCCAAGAAACTGCGCTGTGAACCTGAGTCCTCTATTGATCGGCCCGGTGCACCGGGCCGCTGTCCTCGAGCCGGCAACAGCTTGCCGGTCTCAAAACGTATGCCGTCCGGCACGACCGACGGCCGAGTCTTGCGCCCCGTTCGGGCAGCGCCAGAACCCCGTGCCGGAACCCATGCGGTCGATTGCAGGGGAATTCAGCCGAGGCCATCGAGGAGCCGACCTAGGGACGGTGCCCTCAGTCCTCGAAGGATTTCAACCGCCCCTTAAAGGCTCGGATTGATTTAACGGTTGATTCAATCCGGCAGAATATGCCGGGCATGGACCGGTTGACACAATGTAAGGTAAAAAGCAGATGCGGCCGTACGCCGGTGCGGGGTTCGGGTGATGTGATAGAAAGAAATATACGTATTACATCTAACCAAGAGGTGCGTCATGGCAACCGCCACCGCAGCCCTGAGAATCCCCGAGGACCTTGCGAACAGGTACGACCGCCTGGCGAAGTCGACGGGCCGCACGAAAAACTTCTACATGACGGAGGCGCTTGCCGCAGAGATAGGCAGGCTCGAATACGAGTACGGCCTCATGAATTATCCAGGAAGTGTTTGGTTGCGAGGCACGCCGGTGCGAGGGCCTGATTCGTCAGGCCCCGCACAGGGGGACCGCGATGGTGGCCACCGCGCCGCCCGAGGGGCTGTTGGCGAGCGAGACGGAGCCCCCGTGGGCGCTCGCGACCTCGGCGGCGGCGTGGAGGCCGAGCCCGTAGTGGCGGCCTCCGTCGCGCGAGGAGCGGGAGGAGTCGTCTGTGAAGAGGCGCTCGCAGCCGCGTTCGAGGGCGGCGGGAGAGAAGCCCGGTCCGTCGTCGGCCACCTCGATGACGAGGTGGCCGCCCTCGACGTCGCAGGAGACCGCCACGCGCGAGCGCGCGTGCTCGGCGGCGTTGGCCACGAGGTTCGCGGCGGCTCGCGCCAGGACGGTTCGGTCGAGCGGGGCCTCGGGCGCGCCCGCGACAGCAGGGCCCGTGGCCGCGTCGAGCGTCACGCCTCGCGCCCGGGCGATCTGGGCGGCCTCGGCGAGGACCTGCTCGCAGAGCTCGGCCGGCCGCATGGGGGCCCTCTCCGCCCCGCCGGACCCGCGCGAGGCCTCGATGAGCAGGCGCACGTAGCCGTCGAGCCTTTCGACACTGCCGGCTATGTCGCGCGCGGCGGCCGCGAGGTCGGCGTCTTTCTCGTCTTCCAGCTCCTCCGCCACGAAGTCGGCGTTGGCGCGCAGCACGGTGAGCGGCGTCTTGAGGTCGTGGGCGAGCGACGCCACCTGCTCGCGCTGCCCCCGCTCCGCGGCCCAGCGGGCCTCGAGCGACTCGGCGAGGGAGGTCCGCATGGCGTCCATCGCGGCGAGGACGTCGTTCACCTCGCGTACGTTGGTGCTGCCGACCGCGAAGTCGAGATCCCCCGCGCCGACGCGCCCCGCCGCCTCCGCGAGCGGCGCCATCTTGCGCGAGATCACGCGGCTCGCGCGGCGCGCCACGAGCGCGGGCGCGAGCGCGCTTCCCGCAGCGCAGCCGACGAGCATGAGGTTCTGCGGGTTGGGGAGCAGGCCGGCGAGGTCGCGCGAGACCCACTGCGGCAGGTACTCGCTGACGAGTGCGCAGGCCCCGCCGCCCTTGAGCGGGAACGCGGCGTAGGTGAGGCCCGAGCCCCCGCCCTCGATCTCCACTGTGCCCGGATCCGCGGCGAGTGCCGCACGGGCCATTTCCGTCGCGTCCTCGAGCCGCGTGCCCTCGAGGTCTGTCATCAGCACGTATCCGTCCTCGTTCAGGATGAGGTAGCGGTACGCCGTCGGCACGTCCTGCTGCCCGCAGACGCCGTCGCGTGCCAGGCCCTCCGCGACCTCGCGCGCATTGGCCGGCCCCCAGCTTGCCTCGTAGACGAAGCCCGCGTCGATCGCCGCGGAGAGCGCCATGAACGAGGCGAGCCACGCCGTGGCGACCGCCGCGAACGCGTAGGCGAAGTAGCGCGCGATGACGAAGGAGAGCGGCATGCCCCCGCGACCTCGCGCCCCGGTCCTCAGAGCTGCCATTTGTACCCCATCCCCCAGACGGTCGCGATCGGATCGGCGCCGGCCTCGGAGAGTTTCCTCCGGGCGCGGCTGACCTGCATGGATATGGCCGCGTCGTCGGCGTCGCTCTCCCAGCCGAGCACCGCCTCGCGGATCTGCGCACGGCTCATGACCTGCCCGGGGTGGCGGGCGAGGTACTCGCAGATGGCGTACTCGGTGGGCGTGAGCGGCACGGCCTCGCCGCCCACGGCGAGGCCGCGCGCCCCGAGGTCGATCCGCACCTCCCCGAAGGAGAGGGCGTGCGAGCGCGGCCGGCGCTCACGGCGTAGATGGGCCGCGACCTTGGCGCGCAGCTCCGCGGCCCCGAAGGGCTTGCGGACGTAGTCGTCGGCGCCCAGGCCGTAGCCGGCCACGGCGTCCTCCTCGGCCACGCGCGCGGTCAGGAAGATGATGGGCCCGTCGAAGTCCGGGCGGATCTGCCGCACGAGCTCGAAGCCGTCGAGCCCCGGCATCATGACGTCGCAGAGCGCGAGGTCGAAGCGCGAGAGGTCCGTCCCCGGGACCGCCGTCGGGTCCGCTGCCTTGACGACCTCGTGGCCGTCGCGGCCGAGGACGCGCGCGAGCGCGTCGAGGATCGCCCGCTCATCATCCACTGCCAGTATCCTCGCCATGTTCGACCTCCTGAAACTCCCGTCGGCATTGTACTTGCGCCGCGCTCAGCGGTCCAGAGCCCCGCGCGCAGCCGCGGGCGCGGGCGCCCACATGGCGATCTCAGGGTTGGGCAGCACGCGGTCGGCGATCGAGCGCGGCGCCGACCCCCCAGCCGGCGTCGAGCAGGGCATTCCCGCCCAGGACGAGCGCTGCGGAGAGGAGGGCGAGCACGGCGGCGAGCGGCTTCCTACGCATCTGCCCTCCCGTCCTCGAAACGGCAGAACCAGGCCAGAAGGACGGCGGCGGCTGCCAGGGCGAGCACGAGGCCAGCGAGCGCAGTCGTGAGGAGAGGGGCCGCCGCGCGTGCGGCGTCGATGAAGGCCTCCACCCCGAGCGACCCCAGGCGCGCGGGCCAGGCGAGCGGCACCCAGCTCAGGGGCGTCGCCAGGGCACCGGTGAGCTCGCCGGTCATGAGGCCGTGCGCAAGTCCGCCCACCGAGAAGAACGCGAGGAGCATCCCCGCCGCGCCGGCGCCGATGGCGGCGTTGCGGCCGAGGCGCAGGGCCACGCCGAGCTCCAGCGCGTAGAGGGGCAGGCTGCCCAGCACGATGCCCGCCCAGGCGGCCGCAAGCGGAGCGGGCCCGAGCGGCAGGCGCCCGGCGACGGCGAGCACGGCCCCGAACACGCCGAGCGCCACGGCCAGCGCGCCTGCGCCGAGCGCCGCAAGGGCGAGCAGCTTCGCCGCGACGGCGCGCCCGCGCGAGGGGACCGCCGTGAGGTTGGCGAGGCGCCCGGCAGCGCGCTCCTCGTCCACGGCGAGCCCGCAGACGATGGCGGACATGAGCGGCATGAGGGCGCCGAGGAACTGGGCGTAGGCGTCCGCGCCCAGCGCCGGGTCCCATCGGGTTACGGAGAAGTACTCGCCGCAGGCAAGACCGGCTGCCAGGCCGCAGACGAGGTGCACCGCCGTGAGCGGGGAGCGCGCCAGGCGCAGGGCCTTGGAGAGCAGGGCCCGCGGGAGGGTCATGCGCGGCGTCGGGTCGGAGAGTCGTGTCATGGCCATCACCTCTCCTCGGAGCGCGCGAACCAGGCCGCGCCCGCCGCCGTGAGCGCGGCGAACGCGAGCGCGCAGACCGCAAGGCCCGCCAGTGTGAGCATGCCGTCCGCCGCGAGCGCCCCGCCGAGCGCCATGTCCGCCGCGAGTGGCTCGCCGCTCGGCAGCACGGGGATGAAGCTCGTGGGGATGACCATGCTCGCCGACGGCGGAAAGAGCTGCGGCAGCGGCATCAGCGACCAGGCGAACCCGCCCACGAGCTGCGCGGCGAGCGGGCAGAAGATGCCCGCGAGCATGCCGAGCCGCGCCGTGAGGAAGAGCCCTGCGGGGATCATCCACGCCGCGGTCACCGTGTTGGCGAGCGCGCAGAGGAGCATCGCGAGCGTGCCCGCGGCCGTGAGGCCCTGCGAGGAGAACGCCGATCCCGCGAGGTAGATGCCGAAGACCACGAGGTTCGAGAGCGTGCAGAGCGCGAGGCACCAGAGCGCCTTGGCCCACCAGGCGCGCCCGAGCGGGAAGCCCAGGCCCAGAAGCCCCCGCATCCGCGTGCGCGCGTCCGCCCGCGCGACGCACGCCACCACGAGCGAGAGGGCCACGGGCAGGAAGAGCGCGTACCAGTAGTTCCACGCGCTGAAGATCTGCACGCCCCGGTAGGGCATCGCGCCGAGCAGCGGCATCGGCAGCGCCATGAGCACGGCCAGGCGAACCGGTGCCGCGTGGCGCGACTTCAGGGCCTCGGCGCGCAGGCCCGCGAGCAGGCCGCCTTTCTCGCCCGTCATGCCGCCACCTCCCCGCGCGCTCGACGCCCCTCCCGGCAGACGCTCATGAAGAGCTCCTCGAGGTCCTGCCCGGGCCGAAGCGCATCCTCGTAGGCGAGGCGCCCCCCGCAGATGATGCCGATGGTGTCAGCCATCTGCTGCACCTCGGAGAGGATGTGGCTCGAGACGATCACCGTCGTGCCCGCCGCCGCGAAGCCGCGGATCTGGTCGCGCAGCTCCTCGATGCCGATGGGGTCGAGGCCGTTGGTGGGCTCGTCGAGCACGAGCAGGCGTGGCCGGGCGATCAGCGCCAGCGCGAGCCCCAGGCGCTGCCGCATGCCCATCGAGAAGCGCCCGGCGCGCTTCTTCCCGGTGTCCGCGAGGTCCACGGCGGCGAGCACCTCATCTATGCGGCTCTCGGGAAGGCCCAGCAGCGTGGTGCGCACGCGCAGGTTCTCGCGCGCGGTGAGGTTGGGGTAGAGCGGCGCCTCCTCGATGAGGCTGCCGATTGCGTAGAGGTCCTCGCGGCGCCAGGCGTGCCCGGCAAAGAGGATCTCCCCGGCCGTCGGCCGCAGCATCCCGCAGATCATCTTGAGCGTTGTCGACTTGCCGGCGCCGTTGGGGCCGAGCAGCCCGTACACCTCGCCCTCGCGGATATGAAGGCTCACGTCGGCCACGGCATCCTGCGCCTGGTAGCCGCGGCCGAAGCGCTTGGTGAGCCCGCGCGTCTCGAGCATGTAACCCATGGGTTCGTCCTTTCTCTTCCGGGCGCGCGGGCCGAGTCGCCGTGCCCGCGCGCCTTACCTTTCGGGTTCACCATCCATGGTGGGGCGCGTTTCTAACGAAGCCGTAACGGCCGTTGGGCTCTTTTGGTGCCAGCCCTTCTCGACCCGTACGCATTTGCTTAAAGCAACAACTTTCCCGATCGATGTAATCACCGAATCAAAACGTGTACACCAGCCACCAAAGATGCCGAAAAATGTCGCTTTTGGAGGCTGATGTACACAAATGCAGAATCCAGCGCAGCCCAGAGGCGCCCTCCACATGTCTGGACTCTCTATGCTTACGCTGGATAGACATCGCCGGAACGGGTATAGTATCGAAAGTTTTGTCGTTAACCAGCGGGGGAGTCCTGTGGGCATCAAAAAGAAGATCAAAAAGGAGCTTATCGGCACTTCCGATTACCCGTCGAATAAGATCTTTACGATCTCCAATTTCATCACCTTTACGCGCCTGATCCTCACCCTGGTATTTCTGTACCTGTTTGTGACGGACAACAACCGCGTCATCGCCATCGTTATCTACGCCGTTGCCGCCTCCACCGACTGGATGGACGGTCAGATCGCTCGCATGACTAAGACGGTCTCATGGCTCGGCAAGGTCATGGATCCCATTTGCGACCGTGCGCTGCTGTTCACCGGCGTCTTGGGGCTGGTGGTCCGCGGAGAGCTGCCCATCTGGGTCTGCGTGCTCATTATTGGCCGCGACATCTATCTGGGCATCGGCACGCTTATCGTGCGCCATTATCACCGTCGCCCCATCGATGTTGTCTTCCCCGGAAAGATTGCCACAGCGCTGCTCATGACCGGCTTCTCGCTCATGCTGCTCGGGTTCCCCGTTATTGACGGCCTGCATCTTTTACCTTCAGCCCTTACGGCCTTCCCGGGCCTCAACGGAAGCTCGATGCCCCTCGGCATCTTCTTTGTGTACGGCGGCGTGATCTTCTCCATGCTCACCGCTGTCATCTACTCCATTAAGGGCGGAGCGGCCATTAAACAGGCTCTCACGCATCCCGAGGACGAGGACATCGACTTTCTGAACCCTGAAATCGAAGACTGATTCGTTGGGGTATGATTACGTACGGTTCATTATTTGCGGCACGTCCGCGATAAGTTAGGGGTTGTCATGGACAACATGGTTAACAATATGCCTCAGAACGATAAGACTGCTGACGCTACCTGCGTATTCCGCGTGCCTTCAAGCGACGTCACCGTTCCCGACCTCATGGCCAACGTGCGCATCACCGCCCCCGTTCTGTCCATCGTCAAGGGTCCGCAGACTGGTGCCGCTTTTGAGCTCGAGGATGACGTGACCACCATTGGCCGCGATCCCGCGAACGGCATCTTCCTCAATGACATGACCGTTTCGCGCAGCCACGCGCGCATTATTCGCGAGGGCCTCGGCGCTCGCATCGAGGACTTGGGCTCGCTCAATGGCACCTGGGTCGACGGTGCCATCGTCAATGCAGCCCCGCTGCACGACGGTTCTTCCGTCCAGATCGGTACGTTTACGCTCATCTACCACGAGAGCACGCCGGAGCGCATCGAAACCGGTGAGTAGGGCATGGCCGAACGCAACTATCTGAGTATCGGCCAAGTCGTCAACCTACTTCGAGGCGCATACCCCGATCTTTCGAACTCAAAAATTAGATTTCTAGAGGATGAGGGGCTCATTACCCCTCATCGTACGCCTAAGGGATACCGTCAGTACTCCAAGGAGGACGTTGATCGCCTGGAGGTCATTCTGCACCTGCAGAAGACCCGCTATATGCCACTCAACGTGATTAAGCAGCGCTTGGAAAACGCCACGGACCTGTCAACGCTCGCTTACGAGGTGGGCTTGCTGTCCGATGTTCCGCTCAAGACGGAGCCCAAGGAGACTAAGCAAAAGCTGCATCCTATCGAGACCATTCCCGATATGCTGGGCGTCGAGATTTCGTTTATCCGCTCGCTCGCCGAGAACGACCTCATTCGCATCATCAAGAGTCCGCAAAATCGTGAGCTCGTCGATGGTCGCGATTTCCCGATCATCCGCTACTGCTCCGAGCTGTCACGCTTCCATATCGAGCCGCGCAACCTGCGTCAGTACGTGTCTTCCGCCAACCGCGAGTCCTCGATGTTTGAGCAGGTGCTCGTGAGCATGCTCGGCATGGACACCTCCGATGACGAGCGCGACGCCAAGCTCGAGCGTGCGTTTAAGAAGCTTCACGACCTGACGGAGGGCGTGCACACCGCGCTGCTCAAGAACCGCGTTTTTGAGTCGCTCAACGCCGTGGTCGAGGACGCCGACATCGATGCACTCGATGAGGAAATCACTCGCTCCGAGTCAACCAAGGCCAAAAACGAAGAGATAGGCGCGCCGGCTTCGCACGAGGATTCCCTCGTAAAGCCGCTCAAGGTCGTCACCCCTTCGCAATCCGGCACCGCCACCGCGGGCAAATAACAGCTGCCGCTTATCCGGCAACCCATTGAAAGGTCATGCAATGTACGACTTCGAATCTCAAATCGTCGACATCCCCGACTATCCCGAGCCCGGAGTCATCTTTAAAGACATCACGCCGCTCTTTGGCAATCCCGAGGCGCTCAAAGCCATGACCGATGCCCTCGCCGAGCACTTTGCCGGCATGGGAATCACCAAGGTCGTGGGTCCCGAGGCTCGCGGCTTTATGGTTGGCGTACCGGTGGCTGTAGCCCTTGGCGCCGGCTTTGTTCCCGCACGTAAACCTGGCAAGCTACCGCGCGAGACCGTAAGTCAGAGCTACGAGCTCGAGTACGGCACCGATTCAATTGAGATCCATGCCGACGCTATCAGCTCTAAAGATACCGTGTTGATTCTGGACGACTTGGTCGCGACGGGCGGAACCGTCGAGGCAACAGGTAAACTGGTGCGAGATATGGGCGCAAAGCTTGTCGGTTACGGTTGTATCCTTGAGCTTGCGTTTCTCAACCCGCGCGAGAAGCTCACACCGTCTAATGACGATGTGGAGCTCTTTAGCCTGGTGACGGTGGACTAGCCGTTACCCTTAGTTACTGGAAAGGAAGCTACATGCGCACAGCAAACACGCACAAAAACATGGCACGCTGCGCTGCTACGGCAACCCTCGCTTGTGTTTTGGGCTTGGGCCTCGCGGCTCCTGCCTACGCCGATACCGCATCCGACCTTGCCGCTGCTCGTACGAAGCTCGAGCAGATCGGTACCCAAACTCAGCAGATTTACGATGAGCTCGCCACGCAGACGCAGGCGCTCGATCAGACTGCTGGCGAGATCACGCAAAAGCAGCAGGAGATCGCCGATGGTCAGGCCAAGCTCTCGACCTATGTCGCCGGCGAGTACAAAACCGGCGGTCTGAGCCTGCTTCAGGTTCTGACGGGCGTCGATGACCTGAGCGATATGCTCAACCGTCTGTTCTACTACGGCAAAGTTTCCGATAAGCAGGCTCAGACCATTCAAGAGGTCAAGGAGCTCAAACAGCAGCTCACCGATAAGCAGGCCGAGCAGGAAAAGAACGTCGCCACCACGCAAAAGAAGGTCGACGAGCTTAACGCCCAGCAGGCTGAAGCACAGAACGTCGTAAACTCTCTGGATTCACAGCTGCAGGCTGAGCTTGCCGCTGAGGCCGAGGCCAACGCCGCGCTGCAGGCCGGCATCAACGCCAGTACCGCCGAGAAGGCCACGGTGAGCAACGAGACTGCCGGTGCGACCGAGAACACCAACAACGGTGGCCAGACCAGCAATAACAACAACCAGGGCGGCAACACTCCGGCTCCTACGCCGGCACCTGCTCCGACACCGCAGCCCTCCACGCCTGCCCCGGCTCCGACGCCTTCTGCTCCGAGCCAGTCCGTCGATGGCGGTTCTGTTGTCTCGCGTGCATACAGCAAGCTTGGTTGCGCCTATTCCTGGGGCGGAATTGGCCCGAACAGTTTCGACTGCTCTGGTTTTGTTAGCTATTGCCTCACTGGTCGCTATTGCCGCCTGGGCACCACGGGCACCTTTATGGGCTGGACGCGTGTGTCCGATCCGCAGCCCGGTGACGTTGTGGTCAACTCGTACCACACCGGCATTTACATCGGTGGTGGTCAGATGATTCATGCTTCCGACTACAACACGGGTGTTATCATCAGCTCCGTTGCCGCCGGCATGAACAACAACTACATTTTCGTGCGCTACTAAGTATTCAGATAAAGCAAACGGATATGGACCTCGTGGCTTTGAGTCATGGGGTCCATTCTTTTGCCTTTAGTGCAGTCCGCTAGGTTGATTTCCGATCTCAGCCGAACACATTAGGCGGACAGGCCGTTCCCGCAGC
>JBKXPS010000004.1:27030-85967 GCA_047014445.1 Collinsella aerofaciens
CGCGATTGGCGAAAATGCGTTGGTGGAAATGGTGAAAATTATATTGACGCTAACATCGGCGCCGAGGACCTCCCTGATATCGCCCAGGGCGGCCGCGACGCGCCCGGCGGTCTTCTCCGCCAGCGGCAGCGCGAGCTGCAGCCTGCTGGGGCGGTGCAGCAGCGTGAGCAGGCAGGCGGAGTCCTCCCGGGCGCCCTCGACGGTGTCCATCTCCCAGGCCGCGGCGCACGCGTCCTCCCCGAGGGCGAGGAACGCGGCGTACGACCTGCGGGCGGAGTGGCGGGTCGCCGCCCGGCCGGCGGCGCGCTTCCTCGGCCTGTAGCCGACCTTGCGCCTGAGCTCCATGTTGGTCATGCCGTCGTAGCCCGCCGCGACCCAGCGGTAAATGGTCGACGGCGACAGGTCCACCGGCCCTCCGTTGCATGCGGCCATCTGCTCGGGCGAGAGCCCCCGGCGCAGGCAGTCCCTGATGGCCTCCAGCCTGGCCGCCGCGGCCGGCTCGTCGGCGTCGATCCCGCGCCTGGACGAGACGAGCACCGAGTCGGCACACAGCTGCGCGGCGCGGGCCTCGTAGAAGACGTGCGGGCGGCGCTTGCAGCCCATCGCGCGGTAGCGGCCGCACCCGTTGCAGCAGCGCGGCCACGCCGCCAGGCGCGGGCAGGCCGACGACAGGTCGGTGTCGGCGCCCACGCGCTCGCCGCGCCTGGGCTTCGGCGCCGTCACGAACCTGTGCGACGCCACCTCGGCGCTCACCGTCGAGGGCGACCTGCCCAGCTCCCTCGCGATCTCCCTGCACGAGGCCCTGCGCTCCAGCATCCTCTGGACCGTGTCCCGCTCGTGCCTCGTGAGCCTTCCGTAGGCCCTCGGGGCCGCTTTCGCGGAACCCTTCTTCCTCTTTCCGGACATGCCGTCCTCCGATCTTCCGGGGCCGGCCGGTCCGGCCCTCAGGGTATCGGGTTCCCACATTCATCCGTACATGTACGGATGAATGTGGGAGGTGTTCGGATGAAGTCGATAATCAAGGGTGCAGTCCGCTATCTAGTTTTGAATACTAGATAGCGGCCCAATCGGTCTGCAAGATGGCTATAATTGAATGGGAACGATTAGAAAGGACCCTCTATGAGCTGGGCACTTATCTCCGATTCAAGCTGCAACCTCCGCGATTGGCAACCGATCGCACCCCATACCACCTTTGCATTTGCTCCCCTCAAAATTCGAGTGGGGGAGCGTGAATTCGTCGATGACCTTTCGCTCGATGTTCATGAGCTCAACTGCGCTGTTCAGGCGGAGACGAATGCCTCTTCGAGCGCTTGTCCCAGCGTGGGGGAGTGGGCCGAGCTCTTCAAATTGGCAGACAAGACCATCTGCATGCCGATCTCTGAGGGCGTGTCGGGCAGCTACAACGCGGCAGCCACGGCTCGCGATATGGTTCTTGCCGAGGAGCCCGACCGACAGATTCATCTAGTCAATTCACGCGCAGCTGGCGGCAAAATGGACCTCATTTTCTTGCTGTTCGACCGCTATCTTGCAAGCAATCCGAATGTCTCATTCGAGGATGCTTGCGCATACTTCGATAGCCTTGAACAGAACAGCAAAATCCTCTTCAGTTTGTGCAATTACGAAAACCTCGCCAAAGCCGGACGTATCCCTAAGGCAGCCGGCGTCATTGCCAACAAGCTCAATATCCGCATTTTGGGCACGGCGAGTGAGGCCGGTAAAATCGAACTCGTCGGGCACACGCGTGGCGAAAAGAAGATGCTCAACAAGATCATCGACACTATGGAAGCCGAGGGCTTTACGGGCGGTGAGGTCATCATCGATCACGTTGAGAACGAAGCTGGAACCCAGGCGCTTACTGATCGCATAGTCGAACATTGGCCCTGCTCCAAGACCATCATCATGCCCTGCAACGGCCTGGATTCCTATTACGCCGAGATGCACGGCCTGATCATCGGCTACGGCATGGGCGTAGCTTCGGGCAAATAAAGTCCAACCAAGCAAAAAAGGCTTATAGGACAAAATGTGTGTCCACGTTGGGGGCATCGGCGCAGGTCGATGCCCCTTTTTCAGCCGTTTAAATTCCGTGCCCGCTTTTAACCGCTCGGACAGAATGTGTGTCCGGTTGCCTATCGTTCCCGCAGGTAGATAACCTCTTCCGGAACCGTTAAATACCCTTTCGGAAGAGGTGCCCATGAAGGCCGTTTATTGCCCCTACTGCGGCGGTCGGACCAAGCGCAACGGCAGGACCTCATCGGGGTCCCAGCGGTGGAGGTGCACGGCCTGCGGCGCGTCGACGACGGTGAGGTACGACGACACCGCGGCGAGGCTCGAGGAGTTCCTCGGTTGGCTCCTCTCGAAGGACTCGCAGGCCATGATGCCGGGCGGCGGTCGGTCCTTCAGGCGCAGGACGGCCGAGTTCTGGGAGGTCTGGCCCATGCCCGTCCCCGACGGCGAGCTCCACCGCGTGCTCTACGTCGACGGGATCTGGGTCGCGCGCGACCTCGTCGTGCTCATATGCTGCAGCGGCGAGCGGGTGGTCTCCTGGTACATGGCCAGGTCGGAGAACTCGAGGGCGTGGTCGGCCCTCATGGCGCCGATCCCGGCGCCCGAGGTGGTCGTCACCGACGGCGGGAGCGGGTTCGCCAAGGCCGTGCGCGAGACCTGGCCGCGCACCAGGGTCCAGAGGTGCACCTTCCACGCCTTCTCGCAGGTCAAGCGCTACACGACGACGCGGCCGAAGCTCCAGGCGGGGCGCGAGCTCTACCTCATCGCGCGCGACCTCATGGGCATCGAGACTCTGCACCAGGCCGAGCTCTGGGTCGAGCGCTACCTCGACTGGTGCGGGTTCTGGGCCGACTTCCTGGAGGACAGGACCGTGGTGGACGGCGGGAGGGTCTACACCCACGAGAGGCTGAGGCGGGCGCGCTCGTCGCTGTCGTCGCTGGTGTCGGCGGGGACGCTGTTCACCTACCTCGACCCCGCCCTGGCCAAGGCCGGCCCGCTGCCGTCGACCAACAACATGATCGAGGGAGGGGTGAACTCGCAGCTGAGGGCCGTCCTGCGCAACCACCGGGGGCTGACGTCCGTCAAGCGCGTTAAGGCGGTGTTCTGGTGGTGCCACGCTCATTCGGGGGACGCGAGGACGGCGCGCGAGAAGCTCGCCACGATGCCGACCGACGCGGACATCGACTTCCTGTTCAGCGTCTACTCCGCCTCGCCGTCGCGCGAGGACGGAGGGCCGGAGTGGGGCGACAGGGCCGTGTGGGAGGACCTCCACCACAGGGACCCGTACCCGTTCTGGCTTGATTAATGGATAGAAACGGATGTTCTATCGGGACACACATTTTGTCCTATAAGCCGCAAAAAAACGGGCGGGACAAAGCGACAGATGGCTCTTTGTCCCGCCCGTTTTATACGTCGGCTAGCTATTAAACCCGTTGAACTTGAGATAGCTCATCAAGTAAGCCTTCGAAACAAAGGATGAAACCGCGCTGCGCACAAGCAGCGACTCACGCGTTACCTGATGCGCCGTATCGGGAACCGGCGTCTGCTCGACGGAAAACGCCGAACGAATCGATGCCTCGAGCTGATCGACCACATAATCAAAGGCCGTCGGGGCATCGTAGCTCAAACGCTGAATGTTAAAGAGTGCCTGCACCGCAGCAATAGGTAGCACCTGCTTAAAGATGCAGATAGCGATCAGGCGGGCAATCTGCTCGCGGCCATATTGCTTTTTGACCGGAGCAGGCACCAGGCCGACCTTCACGTAGTTATTGATCATCGATGGCGTAATGACAGGCTGCTCAACGCAAATGGACAGCGGCTCCATCCACAGCGCAACATACTCAATAACCTGGTCGCGGTAGAGCGTCACATTGGGCAACTGGTTATAGCGCAGCAGACTCAACGTATTAAGTTTGCGCACGATATCGGACTGAATAAATGCATCGGGCAGCACAGTGGGCTGAATATCCTCAGGCTTAATGCTGACCGATGTATCGGACATCGGGATAACGCGTTTGGCGTGGTTCATAAGGATCCTCCGTTCATTAGCTATATTGTATTCTAGGTTATCTAGTTTTGCATACCATATAGCCGGCAAGTAAAAGTGGTTGGACAGCACATTGATGCACCGTCCAACCACTTTGTTTTAAAGATAGCAACCTTACATAAGATATATTATCGTACTTATCCACGGAGAAACGCGTATACGCTCGTTGCCGCTATGGCTCCATCAGAAACGGCAGTCACAACCTGGCGTAAACGCTTGGAACGGATGTCGCCAGCGGCAAATAGACCTGGCGTGCGGGTCGCCATGGAATCATCAGTAACAATACCGCCGTCCGGCGCCAGATCGACTAGATGCTCAACGAGCTCGGAATGGGGCTGCGTTCCGGTAAAGACAAAGATACCAAACGAGCCAGGGACAAATGACTCGGTGTGAGTTTCCCCGGATGCATTGTCCTTAAAGGTAATCGTCGTTGGCATGGCTTCGCCCGAGAGCTCGACAATACTAGTTTGGTACCTAACTGAAATATTATCTTTTGCAAGAACTTTTTGAACCACACCATCGGGGGCACGGAACTGATCGCGGCGCAAAACGATGGTCACGCTGCTGGCGATTTCTGACAAGAACAGAGCTTCCTCGCAGGCAGCATTGCCGCCGCCGATGACAAAAACCTGCTTGCCGCGAAAGAACATGCCGTCGCACGTCGCGCAATACGAAACGCCGCGACCGCGATACGCATCCTCGCCAACAAAACCAGCAGATCGCGGCGTGGCACCCATGCAAGCGATAACGCTCGAGGCCGACGTATCGCCCAAATCGTGATGCACCGTAAACAGCGCTGCATCGGCATCGTAATCGATACCCGTAACCATGCTCCATGTAACCTGTGCTCCCAGGCCCTCTGCATGCTGCTGAAAACGCTCACCGAGTTCGGCGCCACTCAAGAGCGGAATGCCCGGATAGTTCTCGACTTCATTGGTCGTGGCGATCTGCCCTCCCGACATGCCCTGTTCAATCACGGTCGTCGTTAGGTTGGAGCGCGCCGCATAAATGGCCGCAGCATAGCCCGCAGGGCCGCCACCGATAATCGCAACATCGATCGGCTGATGGGTAGTCATGAAGAGACCTCCTGTCGAAAGATTGGCGTTCTTTGCGCTCATACCCAAATTTACGTGAACATGACACTCATGCACTACAATGATAAATCGCGTAACAAAGCTGAAGGGGAGTTATCGATGGATCAAACGCAGATGAGCAATAGCGCTCCCCTGCCCATGCAAGCCACTCCCCAACCGGAGCAAATGACCGTTTCACCTGCACAAAAACCCCTAGTAACCATTGTGCACGCATCGGTTGGATCGGGCCACAAAGCCGCCGCCAACGCGATTGCACAAGCATTTGAACTTATCCGCGGCACCAAGGGAATCCCTGAGGATATTGAAATTGAAGTGCTCGATATCCTTGATTTTGGACGTATTAAATTCGACGGCAATAAGACCGCGGCTTCTTTTACGGGAGCCACACGCCCCATTTACGACCTGACCTGGCGATATACGCTTACGGGACATCTTCTCTGGGGTGGCGGCACGGCATGGTCGCGTATTATGTTCCCCGCCTTCAACGAATATATTCGTCGCCGCAGGCCTATAGCCGTGATCGCAACGCACATCACAGCAGCCAATGTTGCCGTGGGCGCCCGCGTAATTACGGGTATCGATTACCCGGTCATCTGTGTGCCGACCGATTACGAAGTCGAAGGCTTTTGGCCCCACAAGGACACCGACCTATTCTGTGTAGCCAACGAGTTTATGGCCGAAACGCTGCGCCCGCGCAAGGTTCCCGAGTCAAAGATCCGCATAACGGGCATCCCCATCCGAGCCGGTTTCGATTCAGATTACAAACGCGAAGATGAGCTCAGCAAGTTCAATCTCCCCATAGACAAAACCGTCGTATTGGTGATGGCCGGTGCCAGTTTACCCCAACCATACGTGCGTTTCCGCGCCGCGATGGACCACACGCTCCCCTTCTTACGCAGCTTTGAGGACATGCACTTTGTCTTTTTACCGGGCAAGGATAAAGAATACGCCACCCGACTCAAGACGCTCTTCGACGCCATGAAGCTCGAAAACGTCACGGTTCTAGACTACGTGGACGACATGGCGGCCCTCATGCACGGCTGCGACCTGGCAATTCTCAAATCGGGCGGACTCACCGTCACCGAGTGCCTGTGCGCGCATCTGCCGATGATCCTGCTGGGCAAGTCCTATGGCCAGGAAAAGGCAAACACCACGATGCTCACCGGCATGGGCGCCAGCATGCATGTCACCACCGCACGAGAACTCATCGTGACGTTGCGCCATCTCCACGATCATCCGGAGTCGCTCAAGGCACTGCTCATCAATGGCGAAGTCCTGCGCCGTCCACACGCAGCCGAGGACATCGCCATCGCCACCATGGAGCTTGCAGGTAAGCCCCAAAAACGTAAACGAGCCTTCTGCCGCTTCTACTGGGGAGGAAAGCCCGCGCATATCCGCTAGTCGAATGTCCGCCGCTCTGCCGGAGCCGCCCTTATATCATTCCATGCTCAAACATTCTCGCTTCGCTGCGAAACTGCGCGTGGAACGATATAAGGGCGGCTCCGGCAGAGCGGCTGCGTTTACTTACTAGCAGCTACTTCGGTATCCCCTCCATTAGAACCTGCAAAGGTAAAACAGGAAAATATAAATACAGTAAGCCGATGCGACAAAGGGACAGCCCCTTTGTCGCATCGGCTTACTAGAAAAGTAAATATTGTTTCAAGCGAGTAGCCGCCCGCCCGGGGCTTACCTATATCGTTCCACGCGCAGTTTCGCAGCGAGCGAAGCGACGCGAGAATGTTTGAGCATGGAATGATATAGGTAAGCCCCGGGCGGGAGGGATACGAGCGCCCCTAGGCGACGCCGCTGGAGCCGAAGCCTCCGTTGCCTCGGTCGGTTTCGTCTAGTTCTTCTACTTCTATGAGGTTGACCGTGGGGACTTCTTGGATGACGAGTTGGGCTATGCGGTCGCCTTTGTTGATTTGGATGTTGTTGGAGGGATCCAGGTTGATGAGGATAACCTTGAGTTCTCCTCGGTAGTGGGCGTCGATGAGGCCCGGCGTGTTGACTATAGACAGGCCCTGCTTGATGGCCAAGCCGCTGCGGGGCTGGACGAAGCCGGCGTAGCCATCGGGCAGGGCGATGGCCAGCCCAGTAGAGATCAGACGACGTTCGAAGGGCTTCAGGACGCAGTCCTCGTTGGAGCGCAGATCCAAGCCGGCATCGGTGGGATGGGCGTATTTGGGAAGCTCGACGGTGGGGTCGAGACGCTTTATGTTGACGGTAATGTTGGACATGGAATCACCTTAGCTTGTCGAGCTCTTGAAGAAACTCATCGACGTCTTTGAAATCGCGGTAGACCGAGGCAAAACGGATATACGCCACCTTGTCGATCTTGGCCAAGCGCTTGAGCACCATGTCACCCAGCTCATGGGACGTGACGGCCGTCAGCGTGCGAGAGCGCAGCTCGACCTCGATGTCGTCGATAATCTCATTGAGCTTCTTAGTGTCGATATCACGCTTGATGGTGGCGCGCATCAAGCCGACGAGCAGCTTATTGCGATCGAACCGCTGCTTAGTTCCGTCCGACTTAATGACCTCAATTGGGTCTTCGCATCGCTCGAACGTTGTAAAGCGGTAGTTACACGAGCAACATTCGCGACGGCGCTTAATGGTGTTATTTGACTCCTGCATACGGGAATCAACGACGCGGGTATGTGCCTTACCGCATTTGGGACAGCGCATGGTACCTCCTCTTAAACGATAACAAGGGTACCATGCGCAGCGCGATAATGATTACGAACGAGCAGGAACCTTAAGATGCGCACCGGCGGCGAGCGAACCATGTTCCAGATGATTGACGTTACGGATCATGTCGGAAGTCTCTTGCGTGGAAAGGCCTTCGATAGGATATTCCTCGGCAAGCGACCAAAGAGAATCACCAGGCTGAACGCGAATAGTCTCGTAGGTAACGTTGGAAACGGACTCGGCATACGCGGCGTGACGAGCGCTAAAGACCGACGTAGCGAGGACAACGAAGAGCGTAAGCGCAACGGCAACGGCGACAATCGTCGGAACCTTCAGGGCAACGCGGGCCGGCGCAACTACAGCCTGCTGATTGCGAGCAGGCTTTACGGTCAAAGGCTGAAAGCCGGAGCGGCCACCCTGAACAACCGTAAAAGTGGGTTCTGCAGGCGTCTCGAGTTTAAGGGCAAGGTTTCCCTGGACCATATTCGTTGCGTTCATCATGTTCTCCTCTCGCGTGTTTTGCTGAGAACAGTTTTATCAAGCCGCGCGGACAAAAATGTCTAGCGCGAGAACGAATGTTCGGTTATTATTATCTTCGAACAGTTGTTCCTGTCAAGCAAAATTCGAACATTTGTTTGACATGGGTAGAGAGGATGCCCTGATGGCTCGCAAAATTACCAAGCGTCAGCAGCAAATTTACGACTTCATCAAGGAATATCAGCAGGAGAAAGGTTATCCGCCCAGCGTGCGCGAGATGGCTTCTGCCGTGGGCCTTTCCTCCCCCAGCACCGTGCACGCCCATCTATCTGCCCTGGAGGCGCGCGGGCTACTCAAGCGCGATGCCACCAAACCGCGCGCCCTGGAACTCTTTAACGAGGACGGTTCCTCTGTCTCAATTTCTAAATCTGACGAACCCACCGCACCTCGCGGAACGGTCTCGCTACCGCTCGTTGGTCGCGTCGCGGCTGGGATTCCCATTCTGGCCGAGCAGAATATAGAAGACACTTTTACTATCCCGACCGAAATCGCCACTGATCAGGGTTCCTTTATCCTTGAGGTGCATGGGAGCTCAATGATCAATGTCGGCATCTTCAATGGCGATTACATCATCGTCCGTGAACAAAAGAGTGCCATGAACGGCGAAATTGTCGTGGCCATGATTGATGGTTCAGCGACCGTCAAGACATTCTACAAGGAGCAGGGACGCGTACGCCTGCAGCCAGAGAATGACACCATGGAGCCTATCTATGCAACGAATCCCGCTATCTTGGGCAAAGTCGTCGGCTTGATGCGCCGGTTCTCGTAATGCAAAAACGCATCACCATCTTTGATACCGTCCGCGGGTTTACGATGATTTCAATGGCAGGTTTTCACGCTTGCTACGATCTCGCCTACCTGTACGGTTGGGATATGCCCTGGTTTACCCAGACTGTCTTTCAAGACATCTGGCGCGCCAGCATCAGCTGGGTATTTCTGTTTATCGCGGGTTGGATGTGCACCCTTTCGCGCAACAATATCAAACGTGCCGCCAAATACGCCTTAGCAGCACTCGTCGTCTGGTTGGTAACAACGCTTGTCTCAGTAGACGATTCGGTTAATTTTGGCATCATCTACTGCATGGCCGCATGTACCGGCATCGTGGCGTTGACCGATCCCGTCCTTAAGAGGATATCGGCGAGATGGGGCATGTCCCTATGCCTTGTGTTGTTCGCCCTCACCTGGAGCATCCCCAAAACAATCTACCCTGTCCCCTACCTGGCGTGGCTGGGATTTCCGAGCCCTGGGTTTGTTTCAGGTGATTACTACCCCATCATCCCGTTTATCTTTATGTATCTTGCAGGATACTTCGCCGCACATATAGCGCAGGGAATCGATAAGACCGTCCCTAGCTGGACCTACGCCAACCCCCTACCGGCGCTCGCCAGCCTTGGACGTCACGCACTCCCCTTTTATCTGCTGCATCAGCCCATCATACTGGGCATTTTGGAGCTCGCCTACTCGGTGCGATAACGCTCGAGCCGCGGCGCAATACGAGCCGGCAGCTTCGCCACAATACGAACGCCATCCTCGAGATATTCCTCGTGCAAAAGGGTTCCCTGCTCATGCACCAGCGTGATGAGGGCGCCCTCGCGATACGGGATATCAGCAGAGAGCAACACATCGGTGGCAGCCGCCTCGCGAGCAATGCGATCGACGAGATCGTCGAGCCCCTCGCCCGTTTGGGCCGAGAACAGAACGGCCTCGGGATAGCGACGACGGAAGCTCAGTCGATCAACGCTATCGAGAAGATCGATTTTATTGAATACGGTCAGCGTTAAACGCTCTCCAGCGCCGATCTCATCAAGCACGCGGTCGACAGCCTCCAGCTGTCGCTCATAGTCCTCGTCAGACGCATCTACGACTTTGAGAATTAGATCGGCACCCAACACCTCGGACAGCGTCGATTTAAAGGCATCGACCAAACCATGCGGCAGCTTTTGAATAAAGCCGACGGTATCGGTGATCGTCATGCCGCGACCGCCGGGCAGGTGATACGAACGCGTCGTCGGGTCGAGCGTAGCAAACAGCTTGTCCTGCGAAAGTACCGTAGAGCCGGTCAGGCGATTGAGCAACGTCGATTTACCGGCATTGGTATAACCGGCCAACGCGACGCGAAACGCCGGTGACTCAATGCGACTCTTGGACTGGACATCGCGACGCTGTTCAACCTGCTTAAGCTCACGACGAAGCGCGGCAATCTTATTGCGAATCAAGCGACGGTCAACCTCGAGCTGGCTTTCACCCTGGCCAAAGCGCGAACCGATGCCGCCGCGCGTCTGCTCCTTGGCAAGATGGCTCCACATGCCACGCAGACGAGGCAACAGATATTGAAGCTGTGCCAGCTGTACCTGTAGGCGTCCCTCACGCGTCTGAGCATGCAGGCCAAAGATATCCAAGATCAGTGCCGTACGATCGATAATCTTTACCGGCTCGCCCACGGCTTTCTCCAAATAGGATTGCTGCGAGGGCGTCAGGTCGTCGTCAAAGATAACAACATCGGCATCCATGCGATGCACCAGGCCGCACAGCTCTTCAACCTTACCGGAACCGATAAACGATTTAGGATACGGCTTTACCAAACGCTGAGACAAGCGCGCCACGCACCGGGCACCAGCCGTATGGGCAAGGCGCTCCAGCTCGTCAAGCGATCGATCGAGCGGCCATGCATTGTCGCGCCATTCAACACCAACCAAAATGGCACGCTCGGGCTCGGGTGCCGTGGAAACAAGAGGAAAACGAGCCATTAGACAGCCTCAATACGATGCAGGATGTCCTCAACGACCTCATCGATCGTAAACTCGTCCATATCGAACCACACGATACGGTCATCGCGTTTAAACCACGAAAGCTGACGCTTGGCATAGCGACGCGAACGCATCTTGATGAGTTCGCGAGCCTCATCCATAGAAATCACGCCGTTAAAGGCATCGATAATCTCTTTATAGCCAATCGCCTGCATCGAAGTCAGGGCATCTGCCAGCCCCTGGTCCATAAGACCGCGAACCTCATCGACAAGGCCCTGCTCAAACATCAGGTCGACGCGCAGGTTAATGCGCTCGTAGAGCATCTCGCGATTACGCGTCAGACCAAACCACAGAGCGTGATAATGCTCGCGCGGAACACTAAACTGCGACTTTTGCTGCGCGTAGGACACTCCATCATCGTGCATTTCGAGAGCGCGAATCACGCGGCGAACATTATGGGGGTGGATGACCGCAGCGGACTCGGGGTCGCGCTCGGCAAGCAGAGCATGCAGTTCTTCCTCGCCAATACGCTCGGCAAGTTCCTGATACCCCGCGCGACGATCGTCCTCAAGCTCGCCCGAGGGAAAATCCATCTCATCCAGGGCGGCCTTGAGATACAAGCCTGTGCCCCCGCAAAACACCGGTAGGCGGCCCTCGCCAAGCAAACGCTCAACATGCGCGCGAGCGTCAGCCTGATAAAGCGCCGCAGAGTACGCCACACCCGGCTCTACAATGTCGACGAGACGCAGCGGCGCCGTACACTCATCGGGCGCCATCTTTGCGGTACCGATGTCCATGCCGCGATAGATTTGCATCGCATCGCACGACAGCACTTCGGACGAAAGACGAGCCGCCAAACGGTCGGCAACACCACTCTTACCAACCGCCGTCGGACCGACGATCGCAACGGCGGAAAGACCTGCCCCGGGAGAAACCATTAGCGCGGCTCGCCCACAACGGAGCCGGACAAATACCAGGTCTTGGCAACGTCAACGTCAACATCAACGATCTTGCCAACAAGCTGATCGATGCTGTAACCCTCGGGGATAGGCGCATGCACGGTCTGATTCTTGGGACTCTTGCCCAGCAGGACCGCGTCGTTCTTTTTACTCGTTCCCTCAATGAGCGCCGGCACCACAGTATGAAGCTCACCCTGGTTGTACTCGTGCGCCGTGGTCTCGATAACCTTAACCAGGCGGTTGAAACGCTCGAGAATAACCTCATGCGGCGTAGGATCGTCAATCTCGGCGGCCGGGGTACCGGCGCGCTTGGAATAGATGAAGGTATAGGCCTGAGCATAGCGGACCGTCTCGGCAAGTGAGAGCGTCTGCTCAAAGTCTTCTTCAGTCTCGCCCGGGAAGCCAACGATAATGTCGGTCGAGAGCGCGATATCGGGCATGCGGTTGCGAATGCGATCGACCAGGCCCAGATAGTCCTCGCGTGTATAACGGCGATTCATCTCTTTGAGGATCCGTGTCGAACCTGACTGGACGGCTAGGTGCAACTGCGGCATAACGGCAGGCGTCTCGGCCATGGCGTCGATGGTCTCGGGGAGCAGATCCTTGGGATGCGAAGACGTAAAGAAGATGCGCTCCACACCCGTATCGCCCACGGCACGCAGCAGATCGGCAAAACGCGGCTTGCCAAACAGATCGCGACCATATGAGTTAACGTTTTGGCCCAGCAGCGTAATCTCACGCACGCCCTGGCGCACCAAACCGGTCACCTCGTCGACAATCTCCTCGAAGGGGCGACTTTTTTCGCGACCGCGCACGTACGGCACGATGCAATAGGTGCAGAAATTATTGCAGCCTGTCATGATGGGCACCCAGGCGTGATACTGGGTCTCGCGATGCCACGGCATGCTCATGGCATCCGTATCCTCATGCTCATTGGTGCGGATATGACGCTTACCATCAAGGAACGCCTCGGCAATGAGCTCGGCCACATGTGCGATGGAATGCGTGCCAAAGATGACATTGACGTTATCGACGTTGGTGAGCAGGCCCTCTCCATCACGCTGCGCGATGCAGCCGCCCACGGCAACCACACGCTTGCCCGAAGGCGAAGGCGGCAGGCTTTTGCAGGAATTGCACTGACCGTACAGGCGAGTATCGGCGGCCTCACGCACACAGCATGTCATGAAGACAACGATATCGGCATGCTCGGGATCGAGCGCCATGAGGCAGCCATACGAATCAAGCAGACCGCTCACACGCTCGGAGTCGTGCTGATTCATCTGACAGCCAAAGGTGCGGATAAAGTAGGTTTTACCGGCAAGAATATCGCGTACGGAACGCTGGTCCATGTGCATAAGTCCTAACGATGGGGAGCGAAACGAGGCAAGCAGAAGCTATGCCACAGGCTTAACATCATCCATGACGACGTTATCCATAGCAGCTCGATTGATCTGGTGAACGTAGATAGAAAGGCGGATGGCCGTGCGCGACTCCCCGTTAATGAGGATGTCGGAGAACACAGGCGCGCAGGAAATATCAAAACCGGTTGGAATCAAAAAACCGCGCGCGATAGCCACGGCCTTAATGGCCTGGTTGACAGCACCGGCACCGACACACTGGATGTTGACGGGTACACCATCCTTGACCATGCCGGCGATGGCGCCGGCAACGGACGCGGGCGATGATTTGCTTGATACCTTCAGGCAATCCATGAAGAAACTCCTGCGTTTAAAAGTACGTTTTAACTGCAATAACTTTATCGTACCGAGTGGACTCGGTAAAGGCACTATTCCTCTTTGGCAAGATCGAAGGTCACGGTGATTCGATCACGCGAAACACGGATCTTTGGGTCGCCGCAAAGATTGAGATAGTACCGGGCGGCAAGGTCATTAAAGTCGCGCTCCACAGCACGCGAAAACTGTGCCATGTCATCCTTGGCAATACGCAGCCCACGACGATCCTTCGCGAGATCGACAGGAGCCGGCGCATGCGAGGATGAGTCACGCTCGCGCAGCAGACGCGCAGTCACACCGCGAACGGGCTTAATCTGCCCTGCCAAAATGCGATGGGCCGTGCGCTCGGACATTTCAAGACCCAAACCCGAACAAATACGAATAAAGTCCTCGGCATCAGAGGCAAGGCCTAAACGATCGACAACCGGAAGCTCGCTCTCATCATCAATAAACAGGAGACGAGACGTATCGAGCCGACTTGACGCCTGAGCATAAAGGGTCGCGGCAATCTCAGACGGAGAACCAAGATAGACATCGCAACCACGCAACTCCTCGAGCGCAAACTCACAGGCAGCGCGAATAATATTATGCGGACCGCGAGCACAGACATAACGTCCGTCCTCATCCTTGACGGCCTGGGGCCAGCTGGACTGATCGGCACGCTCGCTGAGGCGGTCGGCCGCAACGCTCACCTTAAAGGCTGAGCCAAGATCGACACCAGACGTGACCACGCGGGCCTCGTCGGTGTTCTGCTTGATCGAAAACAATGCCATGCCACGACCGTGAACGCCCCAACGGTCCATCTTCATGCTCTCGAGCTTTGAGGTAACGCGAGCATCGAAGATTCGCTCTTGCATATCCTGCGGAACACCCGAGCCGTTATCCAGAAAGACAAGCGTGCGGACGCCATCTTCCTTGGTCGTGGCGAGATAGACCTTGTCGGCGCCGGCATCGCGAGCATTACGGAGCATTTCGATGACGATATCCTCGACATACTGAATGTCGTGCTTTGCCTGGCGCCGCTCGGCCTCCGAAACGCGGAGGCGGACATACCCCTCGCCAAGGTTCTCCTCGACGCGAAGGTTGCCCTCCCCCGACATCGACGCGATAAATGAGATGAGCTCGTTCGCGTCGCTCATATTATTTAGCGATATCGACAGCGCGGCTCTCGCGAATCACGACGACGCGCACCTGACCGGGATACTCCATCTCTTCCTCGATCTGATGGGCGATATCGTGAGCCAGAACCGTGGACTGGGCATCGGAGATCTTGTCCGGCTGAACCATGACGTGGACCTCGCGACCGGCCTGCATGGCATAGGTACGCTCGACGCCGTCATGAGAGTTGGCGATCTCCTCGAGCTTCTCAAGACGCTTGATGTAGTTCTCGGCAGACTCGCGACGGGCACCGGGGCGAGAGGCAGAGACAGCATCGGCGGCCTGTACCAGGACATCGAGCACCGTGTTGGGGTCGACATCGGCATGGTGAGCCTCGATAGCGTGGACGATAACGGGCTTCTCGCCATAACGGCGGGCAAGCTCAGCGCCGATGACGGCATGCGGCCCCTCGACGTCATGGTCGATTGCCTTGCCCAGGTCGTGCAGCAGGCCGGCGCGCTTGGCGGTCACAACGTCCAGGCCAAGCTCGGAAGCCATCACGCCGCACAGGTCAGAGACTTCGAGGGAGTGCTGAAGCACGTTCTGACCAAACGAGGTACGGTAGCGCAGGGCACCAAGGGTCTTGACGATCTCGGGGTGCAGGTCGTGAATGCCGGTATCGAATGCAGCTTGCTCGCCAGCCTCGCGCACGCGCTGCTGAACCAGGTCGGCAGCCTTGTGATACATCTCCTCGATGCGGGCGGGGTGAATGCGGCCGTCGGCGATGAGGTTCTCCAGAGCAACACGGGCGGTCTCACGACGGACCGGATCGAAGCTCGAAAGAACGACGGTCTCGGGCGTGTCGTCGATCACGAGGTTGACGCCGGAAACCTGCTCGAAGGTGCGGATGTTGCGACCCTCGCGACCGATGATACGGCCCTTGAGGTCATCAGAGGGAATGTGCACGGAGGTAACGGTGACCTCGGCAGTGTGGTCGGCAGCGCAGCGCTGAATCGCCAGGGAAAGAATCTCCTGGGCGGTCTTGTGGCACTCGGCGCGAACCTGCTGCTCGGACTCGCGAATGATCGTGGCGGCCTCGTGGGTGACCTCGCCGCGAACCTTATCGAGGAGCTCCTTGTGGGCATCCTCGCGGGTAAGGTCGGCGATACGCTCGAGCTCGGAGGTCTGCTTTGCGCAGAGCTCCTCGAGCTCACGGGAGCGCTTCTCGACCTGACCGGCCTGACTGGACAGCTGATGCTCGCGCTTGTCGAGAGCGTCGTTGCGGCGATCGAGGGATTCCTCGCGCTGCATCACGCGGTTCTCGAGCGTACGAATCTCGCTCTTACGCTGCTTGTCCTCGGCCTCGGCGGCCTGCTTGTTCTTGATGATCTCCTCTTTAGCCTCGAGCAGAGCCTCTTTTTTGAGGGTCTCGGCCTGACGCTTAGCATCACCGATCAGGGACTCAGCCTGTGCGTGTGCCGACTGGATCTTTTCGTCGGCCTCGTGAAGACTACCCTGCTTGGCGGTGCGCATGTAGGCAATGGCGGCGATGGCACCCAAAACGATGCCAACGAGCGCTGCGATGATAGGCATGCTCACTCCTTTTTATGGATTCGTTACACAACAAAGCGAACCGTCCTTACGAACGGCTCGCGACATTTGAGTAATATGGGCGCAGCTTATGCGGGTCGGATACAGATAAACATATAACAAACTCATCACAGATGAGCACATATCACAAAGCAAATGACAGTGTTTATCGTACGTTGAACCACAACAACTGTCAAATAAATGGCCCCGGCACGGCGGCTAAAACACGGTGAACGGCAGGGCCACAAAACACATACGCCTAAACCGCACATTCCTCGCGTTCGGCATCGAGACGTGCCTTAACGGCATCGGCGGCGACGTGATACGAGAAGCCCTTGCCCATCAAAAACCGAACCAGTTTTTCGAATGCGCGCGTCTCTGGAACACGCCGCTTGGCGAGCAGGGCTGACGCACGCGCCAAATCGTCTTCGACGGCAAAATATTCCTCGGGATAACCGGGAATGTCATCGAGCACGACATGACGGCGCTTGAGCTCGGTCTCGATTTTGCGCTGTCCCCAACCGCGCCGCTTGCGCTCCTCGATAAAGTACGAGCAAAAGCGGCTCTCGTCTAAAAAACGATACTCGGTGGCGCGCTCGACGGCGAAATCGATCGCAGGCTGGTGAAAGCCGTAGCGAGCCAGCTTGTCACGGACCTCACCCGTCGCATGGTCGCGGCGCGATAACATCTCGGTCACCATGGTAAGTGCACATTTACGCTCAATGAGCTGCACCGCCTCACAGAAGTTGTCCCAATCACAGGGAAGATCGGGGCGGTTTTTGACATACAGCCGCGCGACCCGCACGGGAATCCAAATGGACCGCTCAAAACCGCCCTCAAGCTCACAATCGATATGTGCGCAAGGCTTTTTGGACGCATACCCGCTCGAGAACGAGGAGACCGCCTTCTTATCGGGAAAGACGACCGTGGCCTCGGTCACCGTATACGACATGAGCGTAACCGCTACTCGTCGTCGTCATCGAGCATGGCGGAACCATCGATGGCGTAAAGCTCGTCAAACTCCTCAGGCGCTGGCTGATCGGTCAGCTCGACCTCGGACGGAGCATCGTCATCAAACTCAAGTCCGCAGGCAAGGCGGACCTTATGCTCAATCTCGTCAGCGCAATCGGGGTGTTCGCGCAGGAACGCCTTGGCGGCCTCGCGACCGTTGCCGAGCTTGTCCTCGCCATAGGCAAACCAGGAGCCCATCTTCTTGCAGATGCCGCACTCGACAGCCATGTCCAGAATCGAGCCCTCCTTAGAGATGCCCGTACCGTACATGATGTCGAACTCAGCAGAACGGAACGGAGCTGCCACCTTGTTCTTAACGACCTTGGCGCGCACGCGGTTACCGATAACCTCGTCCTTAAGCTTAATGCTGTCGATACGGCGAATGTCGATACGCACCGAAGAGAAGAACTTAAGGGCGCGGCCGCCCGTCGTAGTCTCGGGGTTGCCGAACATGACGCCGATCTTCTCACGCAGCTGGTTAATGAAGATGCACGTCGTGTTGGACTTGGACAGCGAGCCGGCGAGTTTGCGGAGCGCCTGACTCATCAGGCGAGCCTGAAGACCGACCGTAGTGTCGCCAATTTCTCCCTCGATCTCGGCACGCGGGGTCAGCGCGGCGACGGAGTCGACGACGATGGCATCGATGGCGCCGGAACGCACAAGCATGTCAACAATCTCGAGCGCCTGCTCACCCGTATCGGGCTGGGAAATGAGCACCTCGTCGATATCCACGCCGATGCGCGCGGCATACGTGGGATCGAGCGCGTGCTCGGCATCGATAAATGCCACAACGCCACCCATTGCCTGGGCCTCGGCCAAGATCTCGAGCGAAAGCGTCGTCTTACCGGAGGACTCGGGACCGTAGATCTCGACGATGCGGCCGCGCGGCACACCGCCGATACCCAGCGCGGCATCGAGGGCCAGGGCGCCCGTGGGAATGGCCTCGACCTCGAGCTCGGGGCCACCGTCGCCGTACCTCATGATGGAACCCTGGCCGAATTTCTTCTCGATCTCGGCCTTGGTGGTGGCGATCATCTCATCGCGCTCTTTACCCGTCGTGCGAGCATGAACGGTACGTACGGGACCTGAATTCTTGGCCATGAATAGCCCTCCTCTTAACAACCTGCATCGATAATAAACGAACGGCTGTTCGTGGTCAACCGTTCAGGCCAATCATATGCAGGCAGTCTTTCCAAAACCCAACCAAACGCCGACCAAACACTGACCAAATGCTTGACCACACAGGGCCAAATAAGAACAAAGAAGGCAAGAATACATCTATAACCAGCACAAACGCTAAATTTGTCAGAAGTCCCTATCTCCACAATTAAGGGGCCCGGAGGCCCCTTAAAACACGTCTATTCCATAGAGTTGAGCACAAGGGCAATGCGCCCCAATGCCTCCGCGACCGCATGGGCACGAACACACGAACGGTCGCCCTCATAGTGGCAGCGCACAGAGTCCACGACCGGCACTCCCCCATCGGCGGAACGATGTGCCCAGCCAATATAGAAAGTGCCAGCAGGATCGTCCTCAGTACCACCGCCGGGGCCGGCATAACCCGTTACGCTCACTGCAATATCGCTCTGGTACAGCTCCAGCGAACCCGACGCCATCTCGCGCGCAGTTTGATGCGACACCGCGGTGTAGCGGTCGAGCGTCTCCTGCTCAACACCCAGCACGCGATGCTTAATCTCATCGCAGTAGGTTACCGCACCGCCACGCAGCACCGCCGAGGCGCCCGGGATATCCGCAATCGTCGAGGCGATCATACCCGCCGTCAGCGACTCGGCCGTCGAAACCGTCACACCCCGAGCGCTCGCGCGCTCGACGATATCGCGCGCCAGCTCCTCGTTATGTGCGGAAATCTGCTCAAAAGAGTCCGTCATACCCACCAGGACCTAGACCGAAAAGACGATCTTGCGGCAGTTCCAGAAGTACTGGGCGCCCGAGATAACGGTCAAGACAACGGCAACGGCATACAGGAAGCGCGACACCGAGTAGATGCCGAGCGTCAGCGCCACCGGGCCAAGGTGCAAGCCAGCCACAGCAAAAACGCACAGGTAACCGCAGATGGAGACCATCGTGGTCGCCGTCTTGTACTTGCCGAGCTTATCGGCCGCAACGACCACACCGGCCGCACTCGCGACCATGCGAAGGGCGCTCACCAGAAGCTCACGGAACAGGATAATGAACACGGACCACACGGTCACCGCGCCAAAATCCAAGAACAGCAGCAGGGCCGAGAACACGAGCAGCTTATCGGCGATGGGGTCCAAGAATTTACCGAAGTCGGTGATCTCGTTGCGCGAACGCGCCAGATAACCGTCGACCTTATCGGTGCACGACAGGATCACATACAGAATGAAGGCAGCGGCGGCGAGCGGGCCGTCGAAGGTGCTCCAATCCGTACCGGCAACACTCGTGTGAGAAAGCGCCGACACGATCATGAACACCGGGATAAAGACGATGCGAACGCACGTCACGATGTTGGCGGGCGTCCAAACACTCGTCAGTTCCTTATTGCTCTCGTTTGCCACGATGCTCTCCTACTCCACAACATGGCCGATAAGCTCATAGCAGAAGCTATCGGTAAACTCGACGGTCAGAATATCGCCCACGGACGCCTCGCTGGCGTCCAAGTGGACCGCGCCATCGGAATCGGGCGCCTGGAACCAGGCATGGCCGATCAGCTCGGCGCCGTCCTCGGTTTCTTCGATACCGTCGACGATCACCTGGGCGCGCTCGCCCACATGTGCGGCGGTGGCGGCAAAACCGAGCGACTCGGCCAGGTCCATGGCCTCCTGGGCGCGCTCGAGCTTGACCTCTTCGTCGACCTGACCCTCCATCTTAGCGGCCAGGCTGCCCTCCTCCTGCGAGTAGGCAAAGACGCTCGTGTAGTCAAAGCCGACGGTGTCCATAAAGTCGATAAGGTCGCGGAACTCGTCGTCGGTTTCGGTCGGGAAGCCGACCATAGCCGTGGAACGGATCACGATGCCGGGGATACGCTCACGCAGATCGCGGAACAGGTCCTCGAGCTCCTGGCGCGAACCGGAACGGCGCATAGCCTTGAGGATGCGCGCGTCGCAGTGCTGCACGGGGATATCGATATAGGGCAGCACCTCGGGCGTATCGCGAATCGTATCGATAAGCTCATCGGTCATGCCCTCGGGCTGCAGATAGAGCACGCGGACCCAGACGTTGTGCGGGCGCACGGCCTCGGCGACGGCACGCAGCAGCTGCGCCAGATTGCGCGGCGAGCCCTCGGCGACATCCTCGTCAGTAAAGTCGGTGCCCCAAATACCCGTGTCCTGGCCGATCAGCACGATCTCGCGCACACCGCCGGCAACCAGGTCGCGTACCTCGGAGATAATGCTCTCGGCATTGCGCGAATGATAGCGACCGCGAATATAGGGGATCATGCAGAAGCTGCAGAAGCGGTTGCAGCCATCGGAAATCTTGACGTAGGCGACAGCGCCCTCGACAGTGCGCTTGACCTGCGGAATATAGGCTGCGATCTCACGCACGACACCCAGCACGCCATCGATGACCGCCACGATGCCGTCCTCCTCGTCGGCCTTCACAAAGGCAGCGACCTCGGGCAGCTCGTCAGGCAGGTCGTCGCCATAGCGCGACGGCACACAGCCGCACATAACGATGGGGCAAGAACGAACGCCGTCCTGAACCTCGTTGGCGAGCTCGAGCGTGGTCTCGATGCTCTCGGACGTTGCGGAGGCGAGGAACGAGCAAGTATTGACGATGGCGATATCGGCATCCTGCGGGTCGAATGCCTCCTCGTAGCCCGCGGCGGTCAAAAGAGAACGCATGCGGTCGGTGTCAACCTCGTTCTTAGCGCACCCGAGGGTGATGTAGAGCACGGAGCCCAACGGTGTATCCATGTTGGAGAGCAGTCCTTTCGATTGATATTAGCGGTAGTTGGTGAACTGCAGCGGCTGGCCGTAGTCCTGGTCGCGCAGGAACTGGATCACGGTCTGCAACGCGTCCTTCGAAGCAGAGGAAACACGCAGCTTGTCGGCCTCGATGGTCACCTTGACCTTGAGCTTTTGATCCTTGATGTCCTTGTTGATCTTCTTGGCGGTCGCCTGGTCGATACCCTCGACGATATGGCCGAGCACGCGCACGGTGCCGCCCGATGCCGCCTGCGGAGCATCCCACGAGACAGCCTTGAGGTCGATGCCGCGCTTGATGAGCTTGGAGCTCAGCACGTCGACAATCTGTTTGGAGACAAAGTCGGCCGGGGCGTTGATCGTAAAGAGCTTGTCGCCCTTCGAAAGCTCGATCGTGGCGCCGGAATCCTTAAGGTCATAGCGCTGGGAAATCTCGCGCGTGGTCTGCTGGAAGGCGTTGTCGACCTCTTGCATGTTGACCTCGGACACGACGTCGAAGCTGGAATCTTTAGCCATGATGTTTCCTTTCGCGTACGAGCTGCTTAATAGCTATCGTACGAATAGTCGGTAGAATCGGTGGGCGTCTGACCGTCAGATGCGGTATCGGCGCCATCCGTGGACTGGGCATCGGTGCCGTCGGTGGTGTCGGTACCATCGGTGGTGTCGGTACCATCAGAACTTTCACCATTCTCGGAATCAGTCGTCTCCTTCTTGGGAACGGTGATCGTCACACGCGCCACGCCCGAGGTCTTGGTATCGTAACGAACCTTTTCACCGTTCTTGGTAACGGTGACATCGGAAGGCTTGGACGTGGTGATCTCGATCGAGGACTCGGGCGAGTACTCCTGCTCAAAGGGGCCAGTCGCTTGGGCGCCATAGACCGACTTGCCGTCGACCTTGACCTCAATCCACGCGGTCTTTCCCTTGGCAACGGAGACTTTGACCTTCGTGACCTCGTTCTCTTCCTTCTTGGCCGTCGTCTTGGTAGCGTCCGAGTCAGTCGACTCATCCGTCGCCTCATCGGTGTCTTCGTCCTCGTCGACCGTTTCGGTCTTCTTAGAAGACTTCTTGGTCGTCGTCTTGGTAGCAGTGGGCGTCTCGGGCGTGGTCTCGGGCGCCGAAGATGCGCAGCCGCGCAGAAGCACCACGATGAGCACAATCAACAACAGCGCAACGGCACCGATGCCGGCGTAGACGATACGCGGATCGAGCCCGTTGTTTTGAGGAGTACGTGATCCGCCGCGTCCACGATTGGAACTGCTGCGGCCGCCTCCCTGAGGCATACGACCACGATTGCTATCGGAACGGCCGCGATAGCCACCCTGGCCCTGAAGGCTGCGCTGACCCGAGCGGGGCGCAAGTTCACCGCGGCCTTGATAGCCACGCTGGCCCAAACGCGGAGCCGAAGAGCGCTGGCCATACGGCTGTGATTGAGAGCGAAGACGCGGCGTCACCTGCGTGGTATCGGCATCCGCATAGCCACCGCGAGAGCGACCAGAAGAGACCCCACGGTAACCGCGATCGGAATAGCCGCCGTCGCCGTAGCCGGCACGAGGGTCACGAGCCACGCCGCGGGCAGCGGGAAGTGCACGGTCTTCGGGCATCGGCGTACTGCGGAACCGGTCACGCTGCGAACGAATCTCCTCGCCCGAACCCGTCTCGGTAATATAACCGGCCTGCTGAGGACGCTGTCCATAACGCGTCGAACGACCGCCCTGAACCATCAGGAAGCGCCCGTTATCGACCGAGGAACGCGAATTGACGTAGCCAGCGGCGTCCTGAAAACGACCGCCCTGCTGCGACGTCTCGCGCTCATATGCCATCAGATCGTCAAAGTAGGCATTGACGACCTCGCGCGGATTGAGGCCCAAAAAGCGAGCATAGCTCGAAATCATGCCCTGCGCATAGCCGCGCGGCGGCATCGAAGCAAAGTTACCGGTCTCGAAAAACTCGATGATCTGCGGCCTGATTTTGATGGTGTTGGCGACCTGCTGAATGGAAAGGCCCATCCGGCGACGCTGCTCGAGCAGCATGTCACCAAAGCGTGCAGCCATCAGAATCCTCCAAACTCACGATCTTCACGTGCCATCTCGGCGTCGACAGATTCCAGCGCGGCAAGCCCCTCCTCGTCCAACAGGACCTCACGCGGCTTGGAACCGTCGGGCGGACCGACGACACCCTTTTCTTCCAGCATGTCCATAATACGCCCGGCGCGCGCATAGCCAACCTTCAGACGACGTTGCAGGCCAGATGTGGAGCCAAGCTGCGATTCCACCACAATATGGGCGGCTTCCCAAATGAGAGGATCATCGTCTTGCGGCTCGGCGACTCCGGTGCGGACAATGCCGCCGCCACCCGCCATGGACATGGAAGCGGGCGCCACGGCAGACAGGATCTCCTCGTGGTAGTCGGGCTCGCTCTGCGACTTGACGAACTCGACAATCTCGTTGATTTCGTCATCCGAGACAAAGCAGCCCTGGATACGGCGAGGCTTGCCCCAGTCGACCTTTGAGAACAGCATGTCGCCCAAACCAGTGAGCTTTTCGGCGCCCATCTGATCAATGATGACGCGCGAGTCGATACCCGTGGCGACATTAAAGGCGATGCGGTTGGTGATGTTAGCCTTGATAAGGCCCGTCACCACATTGGAACTGGGGCGCTGCGTGGCCACGATAAGATGAATACCGGCGGCACGGCCCAGCTGAGCAATACGCACGATCGAGGCCTCGACATCCTTACCGGCGACCATCATCAGGTCCGAGAGCTCGTCAATGATGATGACCAAGTAGGGCATCTTTTGCGGCGGGTTGTCGTAATGCTCAAACTCGCCGGCGGCCTGCTTTTCGTTATAGGTCGAAATCTTACGAACGTTAAGGCGCTCGAAGACCTTCAGGCGACGCTCCATCTCGGACACGGCCCATTGCAGGGCGCTCGCGGCCTGCTTGGGCTCGGTCACTACAGGCACGTAAAGATGCGGCAGACCGTTATAGCCCGCAAGCTCGACGCGCTTGGGGTCGACCATGATCAGGCGAACGTCCTCGGGAAGGGCGCGCATGAGCAAGGTCGTGATGATGGAATTGATCATCACCGACTTACCAGAACCGGTCGTACCGGCAATAAGCAGGTGGGGCATCTT
The DNA here is from genome assembly GCA_047014445.1 of Collinsella aerofaciens. Lineage (GTDB taxonomy): Bacteria > Actinomycetota > Coriobacteriia > Coriobacteriales > Coriobacteriaceae > Collinsella > Collinsella aerofaciens_BX. The sequence continues at coordinate 51,583 of JBKXPS010000004.1, forward strand.
GGCGAGGTCGGCGACAACCGGCGTGCCCTCGGCATCGCGGCCGATGGCCAGCTCGAGCGGACCGCCCTTCACATAGGGCAGCACGTCGCCCAGGTTGACGTTCTGGCGCTTGCGGTTGGGAATCTCGATGCCCACGAGCGAGGTGCCGGGGATCGGGGCAAAGATACGCACCGACTGGGCAGCGAGCGAAAGCGCGATATCGTCCTCGAGGCTCGAAATCTTGCTCACGCGCTCGCCCTCGCCAGGTTGCAGCTTAAAGGTCGTCACCGTGGGGCCGGCGATCCAGCCGACCACGCGGGCACTACGACCAAACTCCAGCAAGGTGGACTGAAGAGACTCGGCAGTCTGTTCCAGCTCCTTGTCAGAAGACGCGGAGGAAGCCGACTGCGGGTTGGCATGCAGGATTTCGAGTGGCGGAAGCTTGAGGCCATCCTCTTCTTCGCCCTCGTTATCTGCGGCGCCGCCGTCCGCTCCCCCATCGCTAGCCGCAGCCGATCCGACAGCACTCGAGGCAGGCGCATCGGCAACCTTGGGATGCTTCAAGAAGTCAGGAATCTGAGGTGCTGCCGAGACAGGATTCACGGCAAACGGCGGCTCGGACTCGTCAATCTTATCGGGGTCGTCTTCCATCGAAAGCTGACCGGTTACCTGGTCGCGCTTTGCATGGCGACGCGGAAGCAAAGTTGTCTTTGCGGTCTCAATCGGAGCCTCGTCGTCCTCGTCATCGCCCTCAGTGAGCTCAATCTCGCTATCGGACCAAGACGGGTCGGGCTCGCTTGTATTCAACTTGGGTGTGGCCTTGCCCTTCTTGACATGACGGCGCGGCAGCAGCGTCGTCTTAGCACGCTCGGCCTCCACGGCATCGGATACGTCGACAAACGGATCCTCGTCCTCGTCGTCATCGTCCAAAACCGGGTCCACATCGTTGCCCATGACCGTGGTCACGGCAGCATCGGAGCCCTTTTGACGAAGAATGCTCAGGTGCGGACGGGCAACGCCGGGCACCGACAGGGCTTCGTCGTCACCCCACGGGCTCGCGTTGACGTCGGCACGACGGCGCTCGGCAAAATCGGCCGCACGGTCGCGAGCAGAGCGCAAAACGCCGCCCACCGAAAAGCCGATGATGACAAAACCAACGACGGCCAGACCCAACAGGACCACCATCGCGATAGGCTTACCCAGGGCATTCTGCAGCGCACTCGCAATAAACGCACCGATGTAGCCACCCGAGGCGGACAGATTTTGCGGAGTGAACATAAGGTCACACGAGTCGCTCGTACCCGGCACCACCAGCGAAAGAATGGAGATAACGGCGATAAAGACCACGGCTCCGCCCGCGACCGAGCGCACGTTGAGCGGCGAGTCCTCGCCTAAAAAGAGCGTGGCGGCAAACAGCAAAATGACGATCGGCAGCACGTAGGCGCCCAGACCAAAGCCCAGGTGGTAGAAACCGGCAACCGCAGCCGTAACGGGTGCAGTCGCCGGCGAAATCACGGCAATGAAGGACGCAATCGCCAAAACGGCGATGACCACGCCGGCGATATCGCGGTTGGCCGAGGGCTCGACCAAGGGCTCAAAATCGTCGAAGTCCGCCTCGTGGCCCTTATTGGCGCGCAGATGGGAACCGGCACCCTTAGCAGATGCCGGTTGGTTATTGGCCTTATTGCCTTTGGCGTTTTGTGCAGATCCACGCGCCAAACTAAACCTCCATGACGACCGGGATGATCATCGGACGGGTGCGCGTACGGCTCCAGATAAAGTTAGAGAGCGAATCGCGCACGGCCTTACGAATAGCATCGGAACCGCTGCTCGTAAAGCTGAACTTGCCCTTCTCGATCGTCTTCATGATGGACGCGGAGGCATCCTCGGAGAACTGGTCGTCGATGGCAAACGAGACGCCGCGGCCCGAAAACTCGATGGCCTCGATCTTCTTGTGCTTGAGCGAGACGATGGCAACAGCGGTAACCATACCGTCATTGGCGAGCTTCTGACGATCGCGCAGGACGATGGGGTCGGTATCGCCGATACGCAGGCCGTCGACGTAGACGACGCCGGACTCGACGGGCGTACCACGCTTGACGATACCACCGCGCATCTCGAGCGTGTCGCCGTTATCGAGGATAAAGATATGATCGTCCTTGATGCCCATCTTGCGGGCCAGCTGGGCATGGGCGCGCAGATGCACGGCCTCACCGTGAACCGGCATAAAGTACGTGGGCTTGGCCATGGCCATCAGGAGCTTAAGCTCCTCCTGGCTGCCGTGGCCCGAGACGTGGACAAGAGCGCGGTTCTTATCCCACACGTCGCAGCCGAGCTTGGCCAGGCTGTTGACGACCTGCTGGACGGCTTTCTCGTTGCCGGGAACAGGAGTTGCCGAGAGGATGACGGTATCGCCCTCGTGGATAGAGAGCGTCTTGTGCTCGCCATTGGCCATGCGGGACAGGGCCGACAGCGGCTCGCCCTGCGAACCGGTGCACATGACGACGATCTTGTCGTCGGGCAGGTTATCGATATCGAAGGCATCGATGATATCGGCATCGTCGATGTTGAGGTAGCCCAGCTCGCGCGCGACGCGGGTGTTGGTGAGCATGGAGCGACCGGTCACAACGACCTTACGGCCGCACTTGCGGGCGGCATCGCAGATCTGCTGCAAACGATGGATGTGGCTCGAGAACGAAGCGACGAACACGCGACCCGGGGCGTTCTTGATGGCGTGCAGCAAGTTGGGACCGACCTCGGCCTCGGACTTGGTAAAGCCGGGAACCGTGGCATTGGTGGAGTCGGACAGCAACAGGTCGATGCCCTGCTTGGCAAAGCGGCTGATAGCGGCATAGTCGGGCGTGACGCCGTCGATGGGGGTCTGGTCGAGCTTAAAGTCGCCGGTGTGCATAACGGTGCCCTGATTGGTGCGAATGAACACGCCCAGAGCGCCGGGGATGGAGTGCGTCATCGAGAAGAAGTCGAGCGAGATACCGCCAAGGTTGACATGGCTGCCGCCCTTGACCTCACGGAACTTGGGCGCGCGGATGCGGAACTCAGAAAGCTTGCCCTCGATAAAGCCAAGCGTCAGCTTGCTCGAAAAGATGGGCACCTTGTTGTTGAGGTCCTGCAGCAGGTACGGAAGCGAACCGGTGTGGTCCTCGTGGCCGTGGGTGACGACGATACCGCGGAGCTTCTCCTCGTTCTCCAGAACATAGGTGTAGTCGGGAAGAACCAGGTCGATACCGGGCTGGGAGTCATCCGGGAACATGAGACCGGCATCGACGAGCACCATGTCGTCGCCGCACTCGAAGACCGTCATGTTCTTGCCGATGCCGTCAAGGCCGCCGAGCGGAATGATCTTCAAGGGAGATGATTTTTTAGCTGCCATAGGTGAGTGTTGTTTCCTTTCTTCGAAAACGGGTCTGGAACAACCGACGGGGCGCTTCTGGCAAACCGACCGCCGGGAACGTACAAACATGCATCATAGAGTCGATGCAGTAACCACAGCATCATACCCAATTGTCCATCAACAGACCACCCATGCATCAAAGCCCCATCTGAACCGGTCTATCCCGCCGGTCTGGTCTCAGCGGGCCCGGCACGGGCTAAGTTTCCTGCTCTACAGTCCTGCGCAAGACGGAAAGCACATTAAGTGCTTTCCTTTGCGTGCGGAACTCGCGATAAACTTAGCCCGTGCCGGGCCCGCTGAGACCAGACCTGCCAAAATGGGACAGGTTTATTTTGGTTGGTTTTATCTGAGGATATGCCGGGTGTGCAGCTATCGACAATTCAGAAAAAAGGAAAGCTGAATTGACCATCTGACAAAATCGAAACCCGCACCAACCAGCCCTTTTGCTATTCCCGGCGGGGGCCGCGGGTAAAGTTTATCGCGAGTTCCGCACGAACAGGAGGCCACTTAATGTGGCCTCCGTCGTGAGCAGGACTGTAGAGCAGGAAACTTTATCCGCGGCCCCCGCCGGGAATAGCAAAAGGGCGACCCCTGTACGGAATCGCCCTTGTTGAGCTGCTTATGTCTAGCTGTTACTCGGCGTCGTGGTGACGGCGGGGCTTGCGGCCTCCGTTGTCGCCGGGACGACGCGGACGGTCGCCGCGCTCGGAGCGCTCGCGACGCGGACGCTCACGACGCTGGAAGTGCTCGCCGTCGCCCTCGGAGGCACCCTCGGCGCGAGCCGGGGCCTCGGGCTTGTCAAGACGATCGAGCGAGATCTTGCCGCGATCGTCGACCTCGATGACGACGACCTTGACCTCGTCGCCCACGTTGAGGACGTCCTCGACCTTCTCCACGCGGCCCTTGGCGACGCGGGAGATGTGCAGCAGGCCGTCCTTACCGGGCAGCAGGTTGACGAAGGCGCCGAAGGGCTGGATGGAGACCACGCGACCGGTGTACTCCTCGCCCGGCTCGGGAACCTTGATGATGAGCTTGATGCGCTCGACAGCCTGGTCCACGGACTCGCCGGTGCCGCCGACGAAGACGGTGCCGTCCTCCTGGATGTCAACCGAAGCGCCGGTCTCGTCCTGGATGCCGCGAATGACCTTACCGCCGGAACCGATGACGTCGCGGATCTTGTCGGTCGGAACCTGGATGGAGACGATACGCGGAGCGGTGCTGCGCGTGGTGTGACGCGGCTCGGGGATCACATCGAGCATCTTCTGCAGGATGAAGGCGCGACCCTCCTTGGCCTGCTGCAGGGCGCGGGCCAGGATGTCGAAGGTGAGGCCGGTCGCCTTGTTGTCCATCTGCAGGGCGGTAATGCCCTCGGTGGTGCCGGTGACCTTAAAGTCCATGTCGCCCAGGAAGTCCTCGAGACCCTGGATGTCGGACAGGACCACGGTCTTGCCCTCCTCCTGGATCAGGCCCATGGCGATACCGGAGACTGGGCGCTTAATGGGCACGCCGCCGTCCATAAGGGCGAGCGTAGAGCCGCAGGTCGAAGCCATCGAAGAGGAGCCGTTGGACTCCATGACCTCGGAGACGACGCGGATGGCGTAGGGGAACTCGTTCTCGTCGGGAAGCACCGGAAGCAGGGCGCGCTCGGCCAGGTTGCCGTGACCGATCTCGCGGCGCTTGGGGCTGCCCATGCGGCCGGTCTCGCCGGTGCAGAACGGCGGGAAGTTGTAGTGGTGCATGTAGCGCTTGCCCTCGGTGGGCTCGATGGTATCCAGACGCTGGCCCTCGTTGAGCATGCCGAGCGACAGGACGGAAAGCACCTGCGTCTGGCCACGCTGGAACAGGCCGGAGCCGTGAACGAGCGGCAGGTAGTTGTCCTTCACCATGATGGGACGGATCTCGTCGGCGGCACGGCCGTCGACGCGCTCACCGGTCTCGACGACCATGGTGCGCATGGCCTTCTTCTCGAGCTTCTTGAGCGCCACGGGGATCTCGCGCTCCCAAGCGGCCTGCTCCTCCTCGGTGAACTCGGCGCGGATGGACTCCTTCAGAGCCTCGACCTTACCGATACGGGAGAGCTTGTCGGCGTCGCGAAGGGCGGCTGCCATCTCGTCGTAGTGGGCGAAGATGCGCTCCTGGACCTCCTCGACGGGCTGGTCGAGCGGGTACTCCTTCTTGACGATGGCGCCGTTGACCTGCTCCCACTCGGCAACGAACTCGTCCTGAGCCTGGCAGAAGGCAGCAAGGGCCTCCTGGCCAAACTTCATGGCGGCGAGCATGTCGTCCTCGGAGATCTCGTCGGCGCCGGCCTCGACCATCGAGATGAAGTCGGCGGATCCGCCCAGCTCCAGGTCCAGATCGGAGTTCTCGCGCTCCTCATAGGTGGGGTTGACGATAAACTCGCCGGTCTCCACGTTACGACCGATGCGCACGCAGGCAAGCGGGCCCTCGAAGGGCACGCCGCCGAGCGTCATGGCCAGGGATGCACCCATAACGTTGATGACGTCGAAGGGGTTGACCTGGTCGGCGACGAGCGAGGTGGCGACGATGTGTACCTCGTTACGGAAGCCGTCCGGGAAGCTCGGGCGAATCGGACGGTCGATCATGCGCGCGGTGAGCGTGGCCTTCTCGCTGGGACGGCCCTCACGCTTGAGGTAGCCACCCGGAATGCGGCCGGCGGCGTACATCTTCTCGTTGAAGTCGACGGTCAGCGGGAAGAAGTCGTAGTTCTTACGCTCCTTGGAGACGACCACGGTGTCGAGCATCGTGGTGTCGCCCTGCTTGACCAGGCAGGCGCCGGTGGCCTGCTTGGCAAGCTCGCCCGACTCAAAGGTGTAGATCTTGCCGTACAGCTCAAAGGTCTTGGATACGAGTGTCATTGTTCTCCTTTACCCCACAGGCCCCTTGCCTGCGGGCTTCTCATGTGACGCAGGCCCCCTGCCCCCGCCACGCTTCAGAGCGTGATTGTTCACGCCCTTACACAAAAAGAGCGCCCCGCTGCGCAGGACGCTCTTAGCATGTACAAATCCTACTGGATGTTGTCGCGGATGCCCAGAGCCTTGATGAGCTCACGGTACTCGACGATGTCGTTCTTCTTGATGTAGGAGAGAAGACGACGACGACGGCCGACGAGCATGAGCAGGCCACGACGGGTGTGGAAGTCCTTCTGGTGGGACTTCATGTGCTCGGTCAGCTCCTTGATGCGCTCGGACAGGATGGCGACCTGAACCTTGGGGTTGCCGGTGTCGACCGGGGTGTTACCGAACTGGGCAGTCAGCTCAGCCTTGCGCTCTTTGGAAACAGTCATTGTTTCACCTTTCGTTTAACGTCGCCCACGGGCGACTCGATTCGCCTCGGACTGGGAAGCCGCCGGTGGAGCGAGCAACCAAGATCGAGGTACCAACAGGCCGATATGTTACCACAAGCAGCCCGCCCCTGCGCATCATCACCGACCCAACATGAATTCCATCGCACGGAGGCGCTGATCGGTGTGCGTCGCAGCCCAAACATGCGAAAGCCCGAGCAAGAATGCCGCCGTATGCGGGTCGATTCGCTCGGCCATGAGCGCATCGAAGGTCATGGACATGAGGGCGCGAAGCCATGCGACCTCACCAGTCGATACCAGCTCGGCACCCGGAACGCTCGACGCGCACGATCCGCACATGAGCCCGCCCGCCTGTGGTGAAAAATACGACAGCATGGGGTCTCCGCACAGCACGCAGGCCGAAAAATCTGGTCGATAGCCAACGTGCGACAGCAGCTTAAAGACATATGCCGCCACAAGTAGGTCCATATGCGCCGTGTCAAGCCCGCTGCCCACCAGGGCAAGCGCTCGCTGCGTGATGGCAAAGGTAAACGGGTCCTCGGCGTCCTCGAACGAGCACACGCGCGCAACCTCGGCGATCGCGCTTGCGGCGCAGGTCGTCTCGTAATCGGGCGCAGCGCCGAGCGGCGCCTCCATAAGCTCGGCCTGGGAAACCACGTCGAGTGACCGTCCATGTGCGAGCAGCATATCGACCGTACAGAACAGCTCGCAGCGCGCAGCCAGGCGTCCGCCGGGTTTGCGGGCGCCCTTTGCCACGGCACGAACCTGCCGCCCCCGCTCGTCAAGCATCGTCAAGATCAGGTCGGTCTCTTTGAGCTTAGTCTTATCGAGCACGACCACTTTCGTGCGATATGTCCGGGAGCCTGCCATGCGCGCCGCGCGTCCTTAGTCCTCGGCGTTATAGCCAAAGCGGCGAATCTGGGCCTCGTCGTCACGCCAGCCGGCCTTGACCTTCACGTCCAGCTCCAAAAAGACCTGCGTGCCAAAGATGCGCTCAAGATCGCGACGGGCGTCGATACCGATATGCTTGATCATCTCGCCGCCCTTGCCGATGATGATGCCCTTTTGGCCCTCGCGCTCGACGTAAATGGTGGCGTGCACGCGCAGCACCTTCTTGGTCTGCTCGAGCGCATCGCAGATCACGCCAACGGAGTGCGGAATCTCATCACGGGTGCGGCGCAAGACCTTCTCGCGCACAAACTCGGCAACGAGCGTCTCATCGGAAGCGTCGGTACCCATGTCCTCGGGGAACCAACGCGGACCCTCGGGCAAAAAGTGCGCAACGGTCTCGATAAAGGCATCGACGTTGAAGTTCTTGACCGACGATGTCACGATCTCGTCGTCATATTCCATGAGCTCGTGGGCGGCCTTGAGCTGTTCCATAACCTGGGCGGGATCGGCCTCATCGGCCTTGGTGAGCACCAGGACCTTCTTGGAACGGGAGCATCTGACGCGCTCGGCAACCCAGGCGTCTCCCCTGCCGATCGGCTTGGTGGCATCAATCAAAAACGCGACGACATCGACATCGTTCAGCTCGAACAGCGCGCTCTTGTTGAGCTCGGACCCCAGGCCGTCCTTGGGTTTGTGGATACCCGGAGTATCGACAAAGACCAGCTGGTAGCCGGGACGGTTGACGACGGCGCGCATGCGGCGGCGAGTCGTCTGGGCCACCGGCGAGGTGATGGCGACCTTTTTGCCATAGCAGGCATTAAGCAGCGTGGACTTACCGGCGTTGGGACGACCGACCAGGGCCACAAAACCGCTGCGGAAACCGGGCTCCACGTCACCAAAGCCCGCGAGGCTGTCGCCCTCGTCGCACAGGGCGTCGAGCTCCTCGTCGCTCATGCCCTCAAACGGGTCGAACTCCTCGACCTCGTTAAACGAATCGGCGCCTTCAGCCTCGCCCAGGACCTCGTCATCCAAAACTTCATCGGTAGGCTGCATATTGTCGGACATGGGAATCCCTTTCTAAATAAAGTCGAGCGCGTGGGCAAAGACAAGCAAGCCCACGATCGCGGCGGTAATGGAAAGAACGTATACAGAGGCGGCGGCGATATCCTTCGCACGCTTTGCCAGCGGATGGAGCTCTTGGGTCGCCAGGTCGACGATGGCCTCCATGGCGGTGTTACACAGCTCGCCATGAATCACCAGGCCGCAGCAGATGATGACCGTAGCCCACTCGGCATTATCGAGCCCCACGATACAGCCGGCAATGACGGTGCACACGCCTGCCACGAGCATGACCTTAATGTTGCGCTCGGTCTTGACGGCGGTGACGAAGCCCTCCATGGCGTAGGAAAACGACTTTAAAAAGGACGGATGGTCCTTGTTCGATCCGGGAATCATAGACGGCTCCTAGTCGTGGGCGTGGTTGGTGATGGGGCCGACGTGGACTAGCTTAGGGTCCTCGCCGCGCTCGAGCGCCAGATCGCGCAGGATGGCGTCCTCGCGGGCCTCCATGACCTCGGCCTCGTCGTCCTCGATGTGGTCATAGCCCAGCAGGTGCAGCATTCCGTGTACGAGCATCAGACGGCACTCGTCAGCGGGGCTATTGCCAAAACCGGGGGCCTGACGGGCAATAACCTGCGGGGCCAAGATAATATCGCCGAGCTCGAGCGTCTCATCGGCGGGAATGTCATCGTCAAAGGCCGAATCGCACTCAAACGAGAGCACATCGGTGGTGCGGTCGATACCGCGCCACTCGTGGTTGAGCTCGTGCATCTCGTCCTCGTCGACATACGAAAGGGAAATCTCGACTCCACGTTCAACGCCCTCGGCGGCAAGCACAACCTCGCAGATGTGCTCCACCTCCTGCGCGTCGAGCAGCGTATCGAGCTCGGCATCGTTGCTGATCAATACACTCAACGGGACTCCTTTCGGTCGCGCGGGCGCTGCTCGCGCACGTCATCATAAGCTTCATATGCCTCGACGATACGACCCACCAGGGCATGGCGCACCACGTCGGCACGCTCGAGGTGAGAAAATGCGACATCGTCGACACGGCCCAAAATCTGCTCAACGTCAGCAAGACCGCCACGACGACCCACCAGGTCGCGCTGGCTCAGGTCGCCGGTAATCACGAACTTGGAGTTGAACCCAAGGCGTGTCAGGAACATCTTCATCTGCTCGGGCGTGGTATTTTGCGCCTCGTCGAGCACCACGAAGGCATCACTCAGCGTGCGGCCGCGCATGTAGGCAAGCGGGGCGATCTCGATCACGCCACGCTCCATAAGCTCATCGGTGCGCTCGCGATCCATCATGTCAAAAAGGGCGTCGTAGAGCGGACGCATGTAGGGGTCGATCTTTTCCTCAAGGGTACCGGGCAAAAAGCCCAGATTCTCCCCCGCCTCGACAACCGGACGCGTCAAGATCAAACGGCCCACCTCGTGACGCTTGAGCGCGGCAACGGCGAGCGCCATGGCCAGATAGGTCTTACCGGTACCGGCTGGACCCAAGCCAAAGGTGATGGTATGCGAGCGAATGGCATCCACGTAGCGCTTTTGCCCGAGCGTCTTGGGACGAATGACGCGGCCGCGATACGAAAGCAGCACGTCATCGCGAAGCGACGTAGCCTCGTGCTCACCGTCGCGCAAGACGGCCAGGCAGCGAGAGACATCGTCGGCAGACAGCGTGCGCCCGGCGGCCGCCTCGCGAAAAGCATGTTCGAAAAAACGCGCCACGAGTTCGACCTCATCCGGGTCACCGCTCACGGCGATGCTATCGCCACGGGCGACCACATGGGCGCGAACCAAGCTCTCGAGCGCACGAAGGACGCCGTCGCCGGCGCCCAAAACGCACGAGGGATCAATTCCCTCGGGAACGGTAAGTCTAATCTTCGAGGCTTCCATGAACCTCCCTGCGCGCATGGACCAAGCCGGAATCATCGACTCCGATGATAGCAACATCGAGCAGGCACGGGGCTGTAAGTCCACAGGTATCGTCAAGACGGGCATGATGGAACGAACCGAGCGTCAGGTTGTCGCCGTACTCGAGGACGGCACGCTCGACGGTGCCCACGCGACGACGAGCGTCGGCAATGGTGAGTTCCTGCGCCGCGGCTCGCATACGACGGCTGCGCTCGGCCAAAACCTCGGGCGGCACCTGGTCGGGCATATCGGCAGCAAGGGTACCGGGACGCTTGCTATAGCGGAACACGTGCATACGCGAGAAACCCACACGACGGCACAGCGCCAGCGACTCCTCGAACTCCTCGTCCGTCTCACCAGGAAAACCGACGATGACATCGCACGAAAGAGCCGCCTGGGGCAAGTTGGCGCGAATCATACGCACCGTGTCCTCAAAGGTCTCGGCGCTATAGGGACGACCCATGCGATGCAGAGTCACTGTGCAGCCGGACTGCACGGGCAGGTGCAAAAACGGGGCGATACGCTGCGGATAGCGCGCCATAACCTTAAGCAGGCGCTCAGAGATATCCATGGGCTCGACCGAGGAAATGCGCACATGCGGAATAGACGTGCGCTCCATGATGGCCTCGAGCAGCTCATCGATTTCGACATGCTCGTCGGTCGCGCTCTTGCCATCGTAGGCACCCAGGTTCACACCGGTCAGCACCACCTCGGGCACGCCGGCCTCCTGGGCCTCGCGAACTTGCTCGAGCACGGACTCGACGGGCACGGAGCGCTCGGGGCCGCGTGCCTTCCACACAATGCAATAGGTGCAGCGATGGTTGCAGCCGTCCTGGATCTTCACGCCCAGCCGCGAACGACCGAGCGCATCGACCACGTCGCCATCGCTGCAGGCGGGAACGCTATCGGACTCAACGCCCAGCACCTCGCAGACACGTTCGGCGACATCGATCTTGGACGGCTCGGCGATCACGCGATCCGAAAGCTCCAACAGCTCCTCGGGATGCAAATTGACCACGCATCCGGTCACGACCACATAGGGCTCGTTTGGATGGGCCAGCGCATGACGGACGGCCTTACGGGTCTTGGCCTCGGCCTCGCCCGTAACGGCACAAGTGTTAATGACGATCAGATCGGCATCCTGAGGCTCCACAATAGCAAAGCCCAGGCGCATAAGATCGGCAGTGATACGGTCAGACTCAACCCGGTTGACACGGCAGCCGAGGTTGACGACGGAAATATGGGGTGCGAGCACGCGGACTCCTTAATCGAGGATATCGTCGAGGGCACTCTTGATACGGTCGGTCACCGACTTCTTACCAGAAGCGACGTCATCGCCCATCTCATCGGCAAAAGCACGGAGCAGCTCGCGTTGCTTATTGGAAAGATTGGTGGGAACGACCACGCGCAGTTGCACGATCAGGCGACCACGCGAACCGCCACCGCCAATGCGCGGCATTCCGTAATTATTGACGCTCACGGTGTCGCCGTACTGGGCGCCGGCGGGAACCGTCACCTTAACGACCTCGTCGGGCATAATGCCCTCGACCTCGATCTCGCAGCCGAGCGCAGCCTGCGCAATCGAGATATCGCTCACCAGGTACAGGTCGTCACCGTTGCGCTTAAAGCGCTCATGGTCGGCAACGCGCACGTTGACAATCAAGTCGCCCGAAGGCTCACCGCGAAGGCCGGCCTCGCCAAAGCCGCTCACACGCAGCTGTCGACCGGTCGAAACGCCGGCGGGAATATCGATGTCGATCTTTTCGTGCGAAGGCGTGCGGCCCTGACCGTCGCAGGTCTCGCAGGGATGGTCGATAACCGTGCCCTCGCCGTGGCAGTCAGGGCAAGGCGAAGAGGACTGAACCTGGCCCAGGAACGAGCGCTGGACCGTCGTGACATAGCCTGTGCCGTGGCAGCGGCTGCACTGCTTTTCCTGTGCACCCTCGGCCCTACCGGTGCCGTTGCAATCCTCGCAGGGGGCAAGGCGGTCATAGCTGATCGTCTTTTTGCAACCGAGTGCCGCCTCCTCAAGGGTCACCGAAAGGGAGATGGCCATATCGCGGCCGCGACGACGCTCACGGCGATTTCGGGCGCCACCGCCGGCACCGCCGCCAAAGAACGACGAGAAGAGGTCGTCCATGCCCATGCCGCCAAAGATATCGTTGATATCGACGTAGCCCGAACCACCAGGGCCGTCGGCAGTGCCGTAACGGTCGTAGTTAGCACGCTTCTGCTCGTCGGAAAGAACGGAATACGCCTCGTTGAGCTCTTTGAACTTGGCCTCGGCCTCGGGGTCGTCCGAAACGTCCGGGTGTACGGTACGGGCCTTCTTTAGAAACGCGCGCTTAATCGTCCGCGCGTCGGCATCCTTGTCGACGCCAAGTACCTCGTAGTAATCCCTATTTTCCGACACGACCGAATCCTTCCGACTTTCATTTTTGTCACAGTGCGTCCTATACCCAAGCTGGGCCGGCCGCAAACAGAGGGCTAGATGTTATTGCATTGCGTAGGGCGAAAGCATGGCACGTTGCGAGCAGCTCGCAAACCAAACCGACACGAGCGCAAACATAAATCCGTTGGCAAAACCGTTGACAAACTGCATCGCGCCGCGCTTCCACCACAGCAGGCTGCGGTGCAGCACGCCGTCCGAGACCACCATGAACAGGCCCATGGCAAACGGAATAAAGCACATCACGGCAAAGGCCGAGAACACGCCCGAGATGGCCGACAGCACCAAAAACGGCGCCACGATGCCCATCAGGTAAAAACCGGTACGAGCCTTGCCCTCCAGACGCTCGGCCTCGACATGGGCGCGGCCGACCAGATCGCCACCCGAGGCACCGTTGGTGCCGGCGTGACCCATGCCGCCAATGCGGACCTCGTCGCCATCGTGCGTGCCGGCAGGAAACTCAATCATCTGTTCAGAGGTCACACGGGTCCGCCCGCTGCCGCCGCAATCGGGACAGGGGTCGGCGACGACCTTACCGGAACCTCCGCACTCGGGACAGACAGACTGGAACGTGCCGGCACCGAACAGGAAGGACAGGTCGACGTCGATGTGACCGCGACCGCCGCAGCTCGGACAGGTATGTGCATGCTCGGACGAAACAGATCCCGAGCCTCCGCAGTGACCACAGGTATCGAAGCGCGTATAGCGGACGGTCTTGCGGGCACCGCCCTTGGCCTCCTTGGCGTCGAGCTTGATATCGACGACCACGTTGGCGCCACTCTCGGGGTTGTAGGCCGCCTGGCCGCGACGGGGCTGGCCCCAGGCGCCACCAAAGGGAAAGCCGCCCTCAAAGGGGTTGCCATAGCCCGCGCTACCGGCGTAGCCGCCGCCATAGGGAGAAGCCGTAGGAGCGCCGGCAAAGGGATTACCCGAGCGCATGGCGTCGTAGCGCGCACGCTTCTGCTCGTCCGAAAGCACGGCATAGGCCTCGGAAACCTCTTTGAACCTTTCCTCGGCATCCGGTTCTTTATTGACGTCCGGATGGAGCTTGCGGGCCTTTTGCTGGAAGGCCTTCTGTATATCACGCGAGGTGGCGTCCTTGGAGACACCCAGAATCTCGTAGTAATCTTTTTCGTTCATCGTCGCCATGCGCGGCAACCTCCTGCTCACAGCAGCGTATATATTGCGGTAATTCTACCCGAGCGGCCTAGGCTAGACCCCAAAACAGCTCGAACAGCACATTTCCATCGAGCCAGCCCAAGTGGGTGGGCGCTAAGCGGGCGCGGGCACGACCTGCGCTAACGCCTTTCGAGGCGACGCGCTCCGCAAGCCCCTCAACGCCATCGGGCACCCAAGCGGCAAGGCCCAACTCGAGCGCACGGTCACAGGCCGCCGCCAGCTCGTCTGCAGCGATCACGCTTGCCGAGCGAACCAACAGGTCGGGCCCAATGCCGCGCGTCATGCGACAGGCGAGCATCAAATCCTCGGCCGCGGCCTCGCGCTGCGACAGATACTCGGCATCAAACGTCGTCGCGGCATCGTCGCGTTGCACCAAGCGCACGCGATAAGCATCGCCGCGAGCAGGCACGTCGGGAAACAGCCCGGCCAAGCGATCGAAATCCTCGGTGTCGAGCATACCGGCGGCAGAGCGACCCAAACCCAGATAGCCCCGTCCGGTCCAATAGGCAATGTTGTGGGCGCACTCATGGCCCTCGAGTGCATAGCTTGCCACCTCATACGGGTGATAGCCGGCCGCACCCAAGCACTCACGCGCCGCGTCCATGCACGCAGCCTGAAAATCCTCGTCGGGCTCGAGCGACTCGTCGCGGCGCGCCATGCGATAAAGGGGCGTCCCCTCCTCAAGCGTGAGCGGGTACACCGACACATGATGCGGCGCCGCCGCCAGGACGCCATCAAGCGTGCGCCGCCAGCTTAGATCGGTCTGCCCGGGAAGGCCACACATGAGGTCGCAGGACACATCGAGCCCAGCGTCCTTAACCGTCGTGATGGCAGCGAGCGCCCGATCGGCATCGTGAATGCGGCCAATCGCAACAAGCTCGGCGTTGTCGAGGGTTTGGACTCCCAGAGAAATGCGCGTGACGCCCACCCCGGCAAGCGCCGCGGCGAGCTGCGAAGTCAACGACTCGGGATTGGCCTCGCAGGTAAACTCAACGGGCTTGCACCACGCAGAGATACGCCGGGCAAGTTCTACCAGACGCTCCCCTGCCAGCGACGGCGTGCCGCCACCAACATAGACGGTGCGGATGCCCTCGAGCGCGCCTGCGTCGCCAAAGGCATCGAGGCGCACATACAACTGCTCAAAATAGGCATCAAGCGCAGCGCTCAGGTCGCACGGAGCAAAACTGCGCGAGTCAAAGTCGCAGTACCGGCACTTTTGGGCGCAAAACGGCACATGCACGTACAGTGCGGTAACGGCCACCGTTAGGCCTCCAGCGGATGAGCGGGCACCGACTCGCCGGCGGCAAGCGCGGCCTCGCAGGCCACCACATCGCGCTCGATATCATCGACCAATGCCATGAACTCCTCGTATGTGGAGCAGCGCACCACTTGGGCGCGCCAGGCGGCAGCATGGGGCACGCCCTTTAGATACCAGCTTGCGTACGTGCGGGCACGCGACATAAGCGGCAGCAGCTCGTGCGTGAGCGTCAGGTGCTCGCGCAGGGCATCCAAGCGCTCGCGTGAGGAGCGAGAGGGCACCGGCGTAGCGTCGAGTGCAAGGGCACGGGCATCGCCGAACACCCAGGGATTGCCATAGATACCGCGCGCGATAAACACGGCGCTGGCACCCGAGCTGCGCAGACGCTCCGCCGCATCCTCGGCCGAGAACACGTCGCCCGAACCGATAACGGGAATCTCGACGGCATCGGCCACCTCATCGACGACCGACCAATCGGCCTGACCCGTATAGAGTTGTGTGGCGCAGCGGCCATGCACCGCCACCGCAGATGCACCTGCTCCCTCGAGCATCTGGGCAAACGTCGCGGCATTGCGGTCTTCGGCGTAAAAGCCCTTACGGATCTTTACGGTCACGGGCACGTGCGCCGCGCCCACCGCCGCCTCGACGATCTTCTCTGCCAGCTCTGGCGTGCGCATAAGCGCCGAGCCCTCGCCCTTGGTGACAACCTTGCGAGCTGGGCACGCCATGTTGATATCAATCAAAGACAGGCGATCGCCCACACGTTCCTCGACGGCAGCGACAGCACTCGCAAACTGATCGGGCTTGGAACCAAAGAACTGCACGCAGATTTGCTGCTCCTCGTCGGCCGGCAGCACCAGACGCCACGTCTTATTGCTGGCATAGGCAAGGCCTGCCACGCTCACCATCTCGCTATAGGCAAGATTGGCACCACGGCGACGGCACATGATGCGATAGGCGGGGTCGGTTACGCCCGCCATGGGAGCCATAAGGAACGGCTGCTCGGCATAGGCACCCAGCAGCCGCTTGCTGTATTCAGAAAGCGCCATGGACCTAATCGTCCACCTTGAGAATCGCCATAAAGGCCTCCTGCGGAACCTCGACCGAGCCGATGGCCTTCATGCGCTTCTTGCCCTCTTTCTGCTTTTCGAGCAGCTTGCGCTTACGCGAGATATCGCCACCATAGCACTTGGCCAAAACATCCTTGCGGCGCGCCTTGACGGTGGAGCGGGCGATGATCTTGTTGCCGATAGCGCCCTGAATAGGCACCTCGAACAGCTGGCGGGGGATAATCTCCTTGAGCTTGTCGCACAGACCGCGTGCCAGGCCATAGGCCTTGTCCTTGTGCACGATAAACGAAAGCGCGTCCACCTCGTCGCCCGAAAGCAAAATATCGAGCTTGACGAGCTCGGAGGGACGATACTCGTTGAACTCATAGTCGAGCGAGGCATAGCCCTTGGTACGGCTCTTGAGCTGGTCAAAGAAGTCCAGGATGAGCTCGGCAAGCGGCATGTCAAAGCGCATCTCGACCGATTTGCTCGTGAGATGGATCATGTCGGTCGTAATGCCGCGGTGCTCGATGGCGAGCTGCATGACGGCACCCGTATACTCGGGCGGGCAGATAATCTTGGCCTTGAGGTAAGGCTCCTCGATGCGCTCGATACGCGTAGCCTCGGGCAGATCTTGCGGGCTGCGGACATCAATCATCTCGCCGTCGGTCTTGTAGACGTGATAGTCCACCGAAGGGCTCGTGGCAATGAGGTCCAGATTGAACTCGCGCTCCAGACGCTCCTTAACGACCTCCATATGTAGCAGGCCCAAGAAGCCCACGCGGAAACCAAAGCCGAGCGCCACCGAGGTCTCGGGCTCCCACACCAACGACGGGTCGTTGACGTGCAGTTTATCGAGAGCGTCGCGCAAGTTCTCGTAATCCTTGTTGTCGATCGGGAACAGGCCCGTGTAGACCATGGGCTTGGCCTCGCGGTAGCCCGGAAGCGGCTCGGGGCAGGGATTCGACGCCCAGGTAAGGGTGTCGCCCACGCGAACAGCCTCGGGGTCCTTCAGGCCCGTGACCACGTAGCCCACCTCGCCGACCGTCAGCGCATCGACCGGAGTCTCGGCGGGACGCTTGACGCCCACGCCGTCGACCAAAAAGTCACCTTCTGCCTGCATCATGCGCAGGGTATCGCCCTTTTTGATGGAACCGTCAAAGACGCGGACCGTGGCAACGACGCCGCGGTACTCATCAAAATACGAATCCAGGATAAGTGCTTTGAGCGGCGCGTTCGCATCGCCCTTGGGCGGCGAAATCAAAAAGACAATGGACTCCAGTAGGTCGTGGATGCCCTCGCCGGTCTTGCCCGATACGCATACGGCATCGTCGGCAGGAATCGCCAGATCATCCTCGATCTCGGTCTTAACCTCGTCGGGATGGGCCGAGGGCAGGTCGATCTTATTGATGGCGGGCACGATATCCAGATTAGCGTTCATGGCGAGCGTCGCGTTGGAGACGGTCTGCGCCTCGACGCCCTGCGTGGCGTCGACGACGAGCACCGCGCCCTCACAGGCGGCCAGCGAGCGCGAGACCTCATAGGTAAAGTCCACGTGACCCGGCGTATCGATCAGGTTGAACTGATACGTCTCGCCATCGTCGGCGTCATAGGTAACACGAACGGCATTGGACTTGATCGTGATGCCGCGCTCGCGCTCGATATCCATGGTGTCGAGCAGTTGCGACTCCATATCGCGCTCGTCGACGGTATGGGTGAGCTCGAGGATGCGGTCACTGATCGTGGACTTGCCATGGTCGATGTGCGCAACGATCGAGAAGTTGCGGATGTGGGAAATGTCAATTGAAGTATTCATGCGGACTATCTTACCCGAGCGGTACAAAAAATGGAGCCTGTTCCATAAAACAGGCTCCATTTATGCGCGTAATCTGTGTGGTGTGAAATTTACAACTTAGGCGTTGATGCTGTTCACGAGCTTGGCAAGACCGGACTTGCGGTTGGAAGCCTGGTTCTTGTGGATAACATGCTTGGCGGCAGCCATGTCGAGACGCTTGGTGACGGTCTTGAGGGCAGCCTGGGCCTTCTCGGCGTCGCCCTCGGCGACAGCGGACTGGACGTGCTTGGTCAGCGTCTTGAGCTCGGACTTGACAGCCTTGTTACGCATGCGAGCTGCCTCATTGGTGCGGATACGCTTCTTCTGAGACTTGATGTTTGCCACTTCTGGAGTTCCTTTCGAGTTCCTTGCAAAAAATGTATGACACCTCTGAGACACGGTGAGGTCATGCAAGCGCCTACTATAGCACGCTCCCCCTCAAAGGGATAGAACGAATTTGTCAAATAGGCAGGTATCATCACGATTTTCTCAAGATGTTCGTAATCCAGAGCAAAAGCGCGGTCTGGGAATCGGCCGAACCCTTCAGTGCGAGCTCCACATCGACCGCTCCCTCGAGCGCAGCAACGAGCTCGGTCATCGAAAAACGACGAGCCCAGGTCAGGTGATTCTTGACCTGCCAGGCCTGAAGCTTCAGTGTCGCGGCAAGCTCACGCCCCTGCCCACGCGCATCGAGCGCCTTGGCAACGATAAGCTCGCGAATACGCCCGCACAGTAATGTGTAAGTCCACACGTAGCTCTTGGCGGGCAGTAGATTGAAGAGCTCAAGCGAGCGGCGCATGTCACGGGCCGAGACCGCATTGAGAAAGTCCCAGGGCTGAACTTCGGCCGTGCGCACGATCCAGCGCTCCACATCGGAAAGCTCAATTTGCGGCGCCTCGACCATCTGGGCAAGCTTGGCCAAGTCGTTATCGAGCATGCGGGTGTTTTCGCCCGAACGCGAGACGAGCTCCTCGGCGGCCGCCGTCGAAATCGACTTACCGCGCTGCGTCGCCATCTGCTGAACACGGCGCGGCAGTTCCCAGCGCTTGGTACCCGAGCAATCGACGATAGCCTTCTTGTCGATCTTGGCGATTGCCTTATACAGGCGCGTATTCTTGGCAAGTGAGTCAGCGATGATGAGGCAGACCGTTGTTGGGCTGGGACTCGCCAGATACCCAACGAGCGGCTCCGAGACCGCCTTGGCGAGCTTTGAGCAGCCATCGAGGATTACCAGACGAAACTCGCTGCCCATCGGAAAGGTGTTAAGCGATCCGATAATGGACTCGATATCGGGGTCCTTGGTCATGTCTCGCTCGTCGAGGTTGAACTCGACCATACCCGACTTTTCCAGACGCGCTTTCATACGCGAGACGGCGTGGTCGCGCTTAACTCCGTCGGTACCGACGATCAGATATGCCGGCAGCAAACCGGTTTCGGACATTGCGCCCCCCTCCCGCAGGCCTTCGTATTCGTTCCGTGCCATTCTAGCCCAGGGGCCCACCACACGCCAACGACGTCGTCACGGTCGCTGGCATCGCATCGCAAAGCCATTCGCAGTCGGTGTGACGGTAATGTCGCCGTGTTCGATGGTACACGCGAACACACCACCCGCTTCCTTAACGGCATCGATGCAGGCATCGGACGGATGGCCGTATCGATTCCCCTCACCGGCGCTTGCGAGGGAAAGCTCGGGCTTCAGGACGTCCAGCAACTCGCCATCGACTGAAACCTTGGAGCCGTGATGCCCAAGTTTAAGGATATCGATATCCCCCACCTCCTGCACGAATTCCCGCTCTTGGTCGAGCTCGGCATCACCGGTGAGGAGCATACGCAGGCCCTTGCCTTCCTGAACATAAGAGAGCAGAAGGACAAGCGAGTCCTCATTTCCCTCGCCATCCACGGACTCGAATGGCCACATCACGCGAGCGCAAAATGAGCCGATGTCGACCGTATCCCCACGGCGCACCTGCCGATACTCCACGCCAGGTCGGTTCAATACCTCGGCAGGAGCATCCTCCAGCGCATCCGCCGCCACGGCAATCGTTCCGACCGAAAACTGTTCGAGCACGGCAGGCAAACCACCCCAGTGGTCCTCATCCCAATGCGTCACAAAAACGGCATCGATATGGTGCACGTTATTGCGAACCAACGCCGCAACCACACGCTCGTCGAGCCCGCAGTCGACAAGTGCAACTGCGCCGCCCTGGCGGATAAGAATCGCATCGGCCTGGCCCACATCGAGCACCGTCACCGAAGGCGGAGCGAATCGATCCCAATAGACGTACGGAATCGCAGCCAAGAGCATCAGGCATGCAAGCCCCACCGCCATAGGACGTGCACGGGGACGCGGCCACCAGACCAGCAGAACCGCCAGAAAACACGGCACTAGGTAAATCCACATGCTATCGGGCGGCACGCTCACGTATGCACCCGGCACGGCGGCAAACAGTTGCTCGAAGAACAGCGCGCAACGGGCGGCAATCATGGGCACAACGAGCGCCCAAGTCCGCAACGGTGCCACGAACGAAAAGGGAACCAGCACGATCGACACAGCGAGCAGTACGCTCACCACCGGACCGAGGACCGCATTTGCCAACGGAGCAATGAGCGAGAATGTACCGAAGGCAGGAATGGTAATGGGAAGTGTCGCCAGTTGCGAGCACAGCGTGACGGAAAGCACGCTGGCAACGCCCGATGGCACACCTAGCTCACCCAACGCGTAGGTCGCATAGGGACAAAAGCACAGAATGGCTAAGACGCTGGCGCATGAAAGCTGAAAGCCCATCTCGAACAGCACCGTCGGCCGCAGTAGCACAAAGATGGACATGGTTACGAAGAGTGCCGAAAGGCCGTGCCGACGACGCCCCGCGCCGTTTACGACAAGCGTCACGAACACCATGCAGCACGCGCGCACGGCCGAGGGAGACGCGCCCGTAAAGGCAGCGTAGCCCACAAGCGTTATCGCCAATATCGCCCGCTGAAGACCACGTGAGCACCGAGTCTTTTGCAATACACCCTCGATTACAAAGCCCACGATAGCCAAATGGCTGCCCGAGACTGCGATAAGATGCGCCGTTCCCGTCACCGAAAACCAGTCGCCCGCCGGCTGGGCGCGCAGCTCGGCCGAACGACCGCAGACGACACCGGCTATGAGCGCACGCGCCGGGTCGGTCGCAGGCGCGATGGACGCAAGCAGCCCATTTCGCAGCCGAAGCAGCGGCCTCGGAGAACCCTCATCGACCGACACGACTCGAACGGCTTTAACCTTGCGCACCTCGCCTCGAAGCACGCGCGATCGTCCATACGCATCGTTCTCAAAACGTGACACGCGACCGATAACACGCACGTGCGCCCCGACCCTGAACTCACGGTCACACGATAGGCGAACCGTTGCCAAGTTCTTACCGTCCGAGCGTGCCTCGCAGGTATAGGAATACACGTCGTCATTTATGGATGGGTCACCCTGCACGACAAACTCGAGGCTGCTTGCCGCTCGACCGTCGAGCGTCTTCGAGGCGTTGAGCGCACCCACGGCCCACCACGCCGAAACGACCGCACCCGCTATGAGACCGACGGACGCGGCATACAGCCACCGCTTCAAAGGGGCAAGCCTCGCACAAGAGTGAGCCAGCACAACGAAAACCGCTGCCGCAACGGGAATGGCCCATAGCGGCCCGACCGCCGTCGCCCGCTCCCTCAGCAGCGCATCAGCGGCTATGCTGAGCACCAAGGCGCAGCTCACGCACATGCCGGCACACAGGGCCATCGTCCACGGAATCAGGGGCCGCGGAGGCATCACATGTTCGCGCTCGGTCGCACTCATACGCAGATGCAATCTTTGATTTTGGCAAGCTTCTTCTCGCCGATTCCCGACACACGCATCAGATCGTCAACCGAGGCAAAAGCACCGTTCTTTGTCCGCTCATCGATAATCGACCGGGCCATGGAGGGACCGATGCCCGAAAGCGTCTGTAGCTCTGCCGAGCTTGCCGTATTAATGTTTACTAGGCCTGTTGCGCTACTCACGCCCGATGACGCGGAAGCCCCACCATCAACATCGGCTTCCGCAATGGGCGCCTGCTGCTCCCCTTCCGTTGGAACGTGGATTTTTTGTCCATCGACGACCTTGGATGCCCGATTGAGCCCCGTAACGTCTGCCTCGGGCGCCAGCCCGCCGGCGGCATCAATCGCCTGAGCCACCCGCGCGCCGTCCTTGAGACGATATACACCGGGCGACACAACGGCGCCATCGACATCGACATAGACCTCTGCCGCGGCAGAAGCCTTAGTCGAAGAACCTTCGGATGTCTTTCCGCTCGAGGCATCACTGGATCCCGGCTCCACCAACGAGCCCGAACCGTCAGTGCGCTCAAACGACACGGCGCCGGCACCGCCGCCAAGGTTCGCCATCGCCAAGCCGCTCGACATCGCAATGACGACCAGTATCGCCATCACCACTGCCTTATGACCGAGCAGCTTGTCCGCCAAGCGGTCCATCTTTTTGACCCGTTCGTGTTGTTCGCGCTGCGCCATAGCAAAACCTCCCAACACCATCGTGTCAGGAAAGGGGCCCTGTAACAGCCACGCCCCAAAACCGGTTTTAGCGGTCAAACCAAAAGCCGACCAAAACCTTGCACAAATCCGTCCATTTATTCAGGCACACGTCAGCAAATGAACACTTAGCCACAAAATGCCCAGATAGCAAAAGACCGACGATGCAGACGCATCGTCGGTCTATGCACAAATTTACTCGTGATCTTGGTAAATCTCACGCGGAGCAAGCTCCGAATGTTTGCGTTTTAAGGTCTTAGGGGCCTTATACGTGTTGCTCTCAAAGTCGATGTACTCGGTCTGTTTGAGCAGGCGCTCGATCATCTCCTCGTGATCGAACAACTCCCAGGCCTCATGCACGGCATCGAGTTTAGCGTGCGTCTCGGGACGGCGCGGCATAAACAGCGTGCAGCAGTCGGGAGCGGCCTCAGTGGAGATATCGAACGTACCGATCTCCTCGGCGCGCGCGATGATCTCCTGCTTATCCGAACCGATGAGAGGGCGGAACACGGGGATCTTCACGGCCTCGTTGACGGCCATGATATTCTCAAGCGTTTGGGAGGCAACCTGCCCAAGCGATTCGCCCGTAACGATGGCCTTGGCACCCTCGATGTGCGCAATGCGCTCAGCAACCGAATACATAATGCGGCGATACATGATCACGCGCAGGTTGCTGGGACAGGTGACCGAAATCTCACGCTGGCAGTCGCCAAACGGCACTACGTACAGTCGGCCGATCTGGACACCCGGCTCAAGCGCACGGATGATGTCCTGCACCAAATACTCGCTCGTATCGGGCGTCTGCGGACGACCGGAGAAATGTACCGGCACGCACACCGCGCCGCGACGCGCGAGCATCCAGGTCGCCACCGGAGAATCGATACCCGAAGAAAGCAGCGTCACGACCTTGCCGGCAGACCCCACCGGAAGACCACCCACGCCGCGCTCAGAGCGCGCATACACATAGACGCTACCCTGGACCACCAGCACGTGCACCATAGCGTCAGGATCGTGCATCTGGACCTTTTTATCGGGGAAGGCCTCGCACAGCACCTCGCCCACCTGACGATTGATATCAATCGAGGTGAGCTCATAGTCGGTATTGGAGCGTTTGGCGTGCACCTTAAACGAATCGAAGGGGCCAAACTCTCGCAGCGCCTTGACGGCGGCGGCGCAGTACTCCTGCGGGTCGCGGTTGGTGTGGTACGCCAGGGACACACGGGCAACGCCGGGGACGGTGCGGATGACACGCGCCGCCTCGTCGGCCTGATGCTCGTTAAAGGTCACGAGGATATAACCGGAAATTCGAGACACGGCATTCACGGAAAAGGCGGCCAAAGCCGCCTTAATGTTATCCATGAGGATATGCTCAAAATGTGCGCGGTTCTTGCCCTTCAGTCCAACCTCGTGATAGTGGACCAGGCAGACGCGAGCCGCCATTTAGGCTTCAGCAACCTTATGGCCGAGCGCCTTCTCGTAACGGGCCTCGTCGTAGGAGATATCGCCGTCGACGATCTCGTCCATAGCCATCGAGATGGTATCGGCGCCAGAGAGCGCGATGGTGATGTCGTCGACATCCTGAACGGCAAGCACGCGGTTATGCTGGCCGCGCAGCATGCTATTGATGTCGCAGGCACGCTTGGAGGCAAGCGAAGCGAGCAAGAAGCGGTTGTGATCGGTCTTCTCCAGAAGATCGTCAATGCAAGGCTTTACAACGGACACGGACCTCAGATCCTTTCATGCATATCGAGAACGCGAACGAGTTCATCGGTCGCGCGGTCGAGATCGTCATTCACCACGACGTCGTCGTAGCGGTCGGCAAGGGCAAGCTCATGGGCGGCGTTTGCCATACGCAGCTCAATCGTCTCGGGCGTCTCGGTACCGCGACCGACCAGACGCTCGCGGAGCACCTCGAGCGAGGGGGGCTTGATAAAGATCAGCACGGCCTCGGGAAAACGCTCCTTGACCTGCAGGGCACCCTGAACATCGATCTCCAAGATGAGAGACGAACCAGAGGCGAGCTTGGACTGAACCTCGCTCACCAACGTGCCGTAGCAGTTACCGTGGACCTCGGCCCACTCAACAAACTCACCGTTTGCCACGCGGCGGTCGAACTCCTCGCGCGTCAGGAAAAAGTAATTGACGCCATCGACCTCGCCTTTGCGTGGGGCTCGCGTGGTAGCCGAAACCGTCAGGCCCAGGTTAGAGCGACGCTCGCGCACACGAGTGACGAGCGTGCCCTTGCCCGCGCCTGACGGTCCAGAAATCACAAAGAGCTTTGAATCCTGAGCGCTCACTTATTTGGTCAGCTGCTCGAGGAGCTGCTCGCGCTGACGGACGCCAAGGCCCTGGACGCGACGGGTAGCGGAGATGCCGAGTTCCTCCATGATCTTGGCGGCCTTGGCCTTGCCATAACCGGGGAGAGACTCGATGAGGGTGGAAACCTTCATGCGGGAAGCAATGGGGTCATCGGAGTTGAGCACGGACTCGAGGGACTTCTCGCCCTTCTTGATCTGCTCACGGAGCTCTGCGCGAGCGTGACGCGCGGCGGCAGCCTTCTCAAGAGCCTGCTTGCGCTGCTCATCGGTAAGCTGAGGGAGTGCCATTCGTACCTCCAAATAGTTGGGTTATATCTGATTCAATATTTGGCATTTTAGCACGTAAAACGTACAAAATGGCCAATCGCGGCTCCATAGGTTAGACGATACCCGCAAAAAGTGCAATATATCGCGCTAAAAGATGAGCCCCTGACCTGCGATTCCACACAAAGGATGGGAAAGTTTTCGCAGGCACAGGGGCTAATTTGTGCTAATGAGACCCAAAAGTGGTGACTTAAGGGAATCTTTTATGCGACGTTTTCGACCAGCTCGGCAACGATGGCGTCAAACGCGGCAACCGGATCATCGGCGCCGGTAATGGGGCGGCCAACCACGATATGGCTCGCGCCGCGCTCGATAGCCTGGGAAGGCGTGGCCACGCGGGACTGATCGCCCAGCGCAGCACCAACAGGACGCACGCCCGGGGTCACAATCAGCGCATCGGGGCCCAGCAGCTCACGCATGTCATGAGCCTCCATCGGCGAGCACACGATGCCGTCGATACCGTTGGCCTGGGCGAGTTTTGCCAGACGGGCGGCCTCCTCGGCAACGGGCAACTCGACGCCGATCTCGCTCAACGCATCCTGATTCATACTCGTAAGCACGGTGATGGCGACGAGCTTGGCTCGATCCTCGCGCGCCTCCTCGGCACCCTCACGGCAGGCGGCGAGCATGGCACCCGAACCCAAGCCGTGAACCGAAAGCAGGTCGGCACCGGCAAGCGAGGCCGAGCGAGCGGCACCGCGCACCTGATGCGGAATGTCATGGAACTTAAGGTCGAGGAAGACCTTGAAGCCCAGGTCCTTAAAGGTCTTGACGATCTCGGGACCCTCGGCGTAATAGAGCGTCATGCCCACTTTAAGCCAGGCGGCATGGCCCGAAAGCTCATGGGCGAGCTCGAGCGCACGCTCACGGTCGCAGTCGAGGGCGACGATAACGCGGTCGCGGGCATCGGTCTCTAGCATTCGAAAGCACCTACCAGCTCGTTGATGTCCTTCACGCCCTGGGACTCGGCCCAGGCCTCGAGCTCGCGCGCAATCTTGAGCGAAGCGCACGGATCGACGAAGTTGGCCATACCGACCGATACGCAGGTAGCACCAGCCAGGATAAACTCGGCCGCATCCTCACCGGTCATGACGCCGCCGACGCCGTTGATGGGGATATCGACGGCCTGGGCAACCTCCCAGACCATACGCACGGCGATGTGATGGCACAGCGGGCCCGAAAGACCACCCTTGGGCTTGGCCACACGCGACCTGCGGGTGTGAACATCGATGGCCATACCCTGGATGGAGTTGATGACCGAAAGACCGTCGGCGCCGGCGGCCTCGAGAGCCTTGGCGATCTCGGCGACGTTGACCGGGGCCATCTTTACGAACAGCGGCTTATCGGTCACCTTGCGGCAGGCGGCCATGACGCCAGAGGCGCCCTCGGGCGTGGAGCCCATGGCGGCACCGCCGGCGGCAATGTTGGGACAGCTCACGTTGATCTCATAGCCGGCAGCCCAGGGGCACAGCTCGACATACATCTCGAGCGCACGAACAAACTCGTCCACGGAATGACCGGCGACCTGGCAGATGACCTGGCAACCGTCCTTGGAGAGCTGCTCGAGCCACGGACCGGACTCGCGGGCGAAAGCGGCCACACCAGGGTTCTGCAGGCCCACGGAATTGATCATGCCGCCGGGGATCTCGGCCATGCGGGGTGCGGGATTGCCGGGCCAGGGCTCGGCAGCGCAACCCTTGGTGGTGATGGCACCCAGCTGGGAGACATCGAAGAAGTTCTGGAACTGCCAACCGTAGCCAAAGGTACCGGCTGCGGTGTTGATGGGGTTCTGCATCTTGACGCCGCCGAAATCGACGGCCATGTTCACGGTACCCACTAGAAGACCACCACCTTGGAAGCATCGAACACGGGGCCGCACATGCAGGCGCCCTTCATACCGTCGACCGTCTCGACATTGCAGGTGTTGCAGGCACCAAAGCCGCAGCTCATCATGCGCTCGAGCGACACCTCGCAGTACGCGCCGGCCTCGGCGGCAGCGGCGGCAACCTTCTTCATCATGACGGCGGGACCACAGCTGGCGACGTAGTCGTAACCGCCCTCGCCGAGCAGCTCGGCGGCAGGATCGGTGCAGAAGCCGTGCGTGCCCAACGAGCCGTCATCGGTGCACACGTTGACCGTGGCTCCCAGCGCGCGATACTCATCGACGCCCACGGCCTTGGAAGCGGTGCCAAAGCCCAGGCATACGTCAACGTCCACGCCCTGCTCGGCAAGCATGCCAGCCAGGCAGAGCACGGGCGGAACGCCAATGCCGCCGGCGACGAGCAGTGCTTTCCTGGTACCCTCGGGCACGAACCAGCCGCGGCCGCCAGGGCCCAGCAGGTTGGAGGTGGAGCCAGGGGCCATCTGCGACAGACGACGGGTATCATCGCCCACGACGGCGTACCACAGCTCGACGGTGCCGGCCTCGGCGTCGGCACGATAGAAGCTCAGGGGCACGCGAAGCAGCGAGGAAGCATCGCCCGGCACGGCGATATTCACGAACTGACCGGGCTTGAGCGCACTTGCAAGCTTGGGGGCCGAGATAACGAGCGAGAAGATGCCGTCGGCGATCTCCTGGTTCGAGACGACCTCGAAGTCGTGCATGCGTGCAGTGGAAGGTGTGGGCATAGACGCTCCAATCCCCCATGCGGTTGCATGGACCAAACGAACAGAAAGCGCGGCACCGCAAGGGCGCCGCGCACAAAAGCGATAAGGCTATGCTAGCAGATGCAGCCGTCGGCAAGCGTCTGCTTACCGCCGACGAACACATCGGTGGCACGACCGGTGAGCGTACGGCCGGCAAAACCGGAGTTCTCGGCGCGCGACTCGTAGCCGTCCTCGCCGACCGTCCAGGTTGCAGCGGGGTCGAAGACGGTCAGGTCGGCAACGGAGCCCGCCTTGACCTGAACCTGGTCGAGGCCCAGGATCTCACGCGGCTTGATGGCCATGAGCTCGACCATGCGGCCCATGCTCATCTTGCCCGTGTTGACCAGCTCGGTGAGCACAAGCGAAAGCGAGGTCTCGAGGCCAATCATGCCGAAGGGCGCAAGCTCGAACTCGCGAGCCTTCTCCCACGGGGTGTGGGGAGCGTGGTCGGTGACGATGACGTCTACGGTGCCGTCGATGACGCCCTGACGGATAGCCTCGGCGTCTTCATCGGTACGCAGCGGCGGGTTGACCTTGAGCGAGGTGTTGTAGGTCTCGTCCAGGTCGTTCTCGGTCAGGAACATGTGGTGCGGGGTAGCCTCGCAGGTGACCTGCACGCCAGCTGCCTTACCGGCACGCACGAGCTCCAGGCCATGGGCGGTGGAGATGTGCTGGATGTGCAGCTTGGCACCGGTCAGCTTGGCGATCTCGATATCGCGGGCGATCTGCAGCTCCTCGCCCGCCGCCGGCCAGCCCTCGAGGGCCAGACGGGTCGAGACCTTGCCCTCGTTGATCTGGCCGTGGCCGACCAGGTCCTCGTCCTGGCAGTGGCTCATAAAGACCTTGCCGAACATCTTGCCGTAGTCCATGCAGCGACGGAGCATGCCCGCGCCCTGCACGCCGCGACCGTCGTCGGTGAAGGCAACGGCGCCGTGGGCGACCATATCGCCCATTTCGGACATGGCCTCGCCCTTAAGACCGCGGGTCATGGCGCCCGACGGATAGACGCGGCAGTGACCGACCTCGGCAGCGCGGGACTTGACGAACTCCACGACGGTGCCGTTATCGGTGACGGGGTCGGTGTTGGGCATGGCGCACACGCCGGTGAAGCCGCCCTTGGCAGCTGCGCGGGTGCCGCTCTCGATGTCCTCTTTGACCTCGTAGCCGGGCTCGCGCAGGTGGACGTGCATGTCCACCAGGCCAGGGACGAGGTACTTACCGGAAAGGTCGCGGACCTCGGCTCCCTCGGCGGCGAGGTTCTCGCCGACCTCGGCGATCTTGTCGCCGTCGATCAGGACGTCAACGACACCGTCAAGCTCGACGGACGGGTCGACGACGTGGGCATTCTTAAGAAGCAAGGCCATTATCGGCACCTCCAAGCAGCAGATACAGGATAGCCATACGCACGCAGATACCGGCGTAGACCTGCTCCAGGATGACGGAGCGTTGCGGGTGGTCGGCCATATAGGAGTCGAACTCGACGCCGCGGTTGATGGGGCCCGGGTGGCAAATGATCGCATCGGGCTTCATGAGCTTCTCACGGTCCTTGGTCAGGCCGAAGAGCTTGTGGTACTCGCGAATGGTCGGGAACGGGGCACCCTCGAGGCGCTCCTGCTGTACGCGCAGCATGTAGACGACGTCCAGCTCGGGCAGGACGGAATCGAGGTCGCTCGTCACGTGGTCGCAGCCCAGAACCTCGGGCGCCGGCGGCAGCAGCGTGCCGGGGGCGACGGCGTAGGTCTCGCAGCCCATGATCTTCAACGCGGGGATCAGCGAGCCGCAAACGCGGGAGTGGGCGATGTCACCGACAACGGCGACCTTCAGACCGTGGAAGTCACCCTTGTGCTCCCAGATGGTGTACAGATCGAGCAGAGCCTGCGTGGGGTGGTTGTGCTTACCGTCACCGGCGCAGATGACACTCGCGGGCGAATTCTGCGTGACGATGTAGGGAGCACCAGCATGCTTGTCGCGCACGACGATGCAGTCAATCTTGTAGGCGTTGAGGGTCTCGACGGTATCGACGAGGCTCTCGCCCTTGACCGTGGAGGTCGAGGAGCCACCGAAGTTGAGGCTGTCGGCCGAAAGACGCTTCTCGGCGAGCTCGAAGGAGCTGCGGGTACGCGTCGAGGGCTCGTTGAACATGTTGACGATGGTCTTGCCCTTGAGCGTGGGGACCTTCTTGATGGCACGCTCGTTGACCTCAGAGAACGCCTTGGCGGTCTCGAGGATGAGCTTGATGTCCTCTTCGGAGTACTCGGTAATGTCGATCAGATGCTTATGATTGAACGCCACGGTACTACTCACCTCCCAGCGGCGCGGAGCCCACGTGGGAACCCGGCGCGACGTCGTTGATTTCGACAGCGGTGCGGCCGTCGACTTCCTTCATATATAGGTGCACGTTCTCCTCGTGCGACGAGGGAACGTTCTTGCCGACAAAGTCCGGCGAGATAGGGAGCTCGCGGTGACCGCGGTCAACGAGAACTGCCAGCTCGACTCGGCTCGGACGGCCCAGGTCCATAACGGCGTCCAGAGCGGCGCGGATGGTGCGACCCGTGTACAGGATGTCGTCCACCAGCACGACGCGCTTGCCGTCGACGCTGAAGGGAATGTTGGTAGCGTGGATCGCGGGAGCGAAATTGGTCGCATAGTCATCGCGATAGAAGCTGATGTCCAGGCTGCCGAGCGGAACGTCGACACCCTCGATCTCCTTGATCGCCTCGGCGAGCTTCTTTGCCAGAAGGTCGCCGCGCGTGACGATGCCGACCAGAGCGAGGTCTTCACAGCCCTCGTTGCGCTCGAGGATCTCGTGCGCGATGCGGGTCATCGCTCGGTTGACGGCGGTCTCGTCCATGATGACCGCCTTGGGGGAAGTCGTGCCCATCGATCTCCTTCCTCACATGTCTTGACTGCTGACACAGTCAAAAAAATAGATGCCCGACCGCTCAAAGCGGACCAGACACCCACAGGAAGTACTGCTCATTGACAGCTATGTAATTCCATGTGGGTATCTCGTACCCCTTTAATGGTCAAGCCATAGTGTAGCCAACCTCGGGCTCAAATGCGAGCATAAATACTAGTCAATCCGTAAACGGAGCCAATAGCTCCATAAACCTATATATATTTGTGGGACGCGCTTGAAAACCTTGTTGCGAGCTGGCATAATCCCCTCTGCCGCACGCAAATCGGATCTACGTCCAGGGCCGTAGCGTGGGCACTATCGCCAAAAGAGGAATATCTCTGTGTAGATTGCGCACAGAGACATGCTTCTGTGCTATAGTTCAGGCTTGTTTGTTAACGCGACATGTTCGTTTGTCGCCCAAGGAGGGTCAGTTATGTCCAAAGTTTGCGAAGTTTGCGGTAAGCACCCCGTTGCCGGTCGCTCCATCAGCCACTCTCACCGCGTCACCAACCGTAAGTTCCGCCCCAACATCCAGCGCGTCTACGTCGTCGTCGATGGTCACCGTCGCAAGATGAACGTTTGCTCCACCTGCCTCAAGTCCGGCAAGGTTGCGCGCTCCTAAATAAGGTCTTACCAACAAGTACCTCGGACTCTCCGGGTCAAAGACCTCGCGTTCACATAGAACTTACCAAAGGCGTCCTCCCCCACGGAGGGCGCCTTTTTGCACTCATTGGGGACAGACTTACATGAGTGTTTGGGGGTGCGGACAATTTTTCGTACCACCTAGACTGCCAGCCCCAGGCGTCTCCTCCTGTTGTCAATGGTGTCGTAGGCAATCTTGCCGTTATCCCTGAACGCCCTCAGCCTACCCTCGCTGTAGAACCTCATCCACGCGTCCAGGCGCTCCATGAACTCGGCGGCCGCGACGCCGCGCCAGTCCCGGCCGTAGAAGAACTCGTTCTTGAGCCTGCCGAAGAAGCCCTCCGCCGCGGCGTTGTCGGGCGAGCGGCCCTTCCTCGACATCGAGCGCACGACGCCGTGCTCGGCGCAGATTCGCTTCCAGCCGGGCCAGCGGTAGTGGCAGCCGCGGTCCGCGTGACAGAACGGGTGCTCGCCCGGCCGGAGCGTCGCGCACGCCTTCAGCAGCGACGAGTCGGCGAGCAGGTGGTCAGGGTGCAGGCCGATCGACCAGGCCACGGGCTTGGAGTCGAACAGGTCGACGATCGGCGAGAGGTACACCTTGGGCGCGTCCGGCAGCCTGAACTCGGTGATGTCGGAGACCCACTTCTCGTTTGGGGCGGCGGCGCGGAAGTCGTGGGCGCCGGTCTCCTCGTCGAGCGGGATGTTGGCGGGCGCCTCGTCGGTCTCGCCGGCGTAGGAGCTGTACCTCCTGGGCCTCCTCCTGTAGGCGGGCACGAGGCCTCGCCCCCTCATCACGTCGCGCACGATCTTCTCGGAGACGCGGACGCCCTCCCTGCGCAGCTCCTCGTGGACGAAGCGGTAGCCGCGGGCGCAGCCGCCCTCCTCGCGGAACACGCGCTCGACCTCGTCGCCGATCTCCTCGCGGGCGCCGACGTCGTGCAGGTGGGTGCGCCAGTACTCATAGGAGCTCCTCGATATCCTCAAGGAAGCGGTGAGTTCGCTCAAGGGTCTCGCGGTATTCGCCCTCAGCCACTCGATCAGCTCGGATTTCTCCCTGTTCGTCGAAGAGCCAAGGGCGCGTCCTTTTAAAACTTCCTGCGTTCCCCTGAGGATGTCGTTCTCCAGCTGCAGGCGCTCTATCAGGGCGTCCTTGTCCTCCGGGTCGATGTCGGGGTACGTCGGCCCGTCGCCCACGACCCTCGGGAGCCACGGTTTCCCGTTCCCGCGCTTCGCCATGCCCGTTCGCCTCCCGTCCGCCTCGGCGCCAGGCGCCCCGTCGTGGCGGCCGTTGACCCATCGCCACAGCGTCATCCTCGAGGGCATGCCGGGCATCCTCTCTATCTGGCGGTAAGTATATCCCCCAGCGTAGAGCGCGATCGCGTCTTCTTTCGTACCCATGCGGACTCCAATCTGGACCGGACTCGGTCCAACTTTTTGTCCGCACCCCCTTTTCACGCATTGGGGACAGACTTAGATGAATGCTTTCCTAAGCTCGCAGTGCATCGATCGGCCCCAATCCATACCTCAGGCCGCCTCGTTCCAGCCTGTGGTGGCCTTGGTTACGCTTGTAGCGCCGATACCGGTGATACGGGCAATTTGCTTGACCGTAAGATGGGCCCGCCTGAGCCTTAGCAGACAGGCATCGCGTTCGGGGCGTGGCAGGGCCTTGAGCAGCGCAGGATCAATGCTCGGCAGGGCCTCGTGTGCGACGGTAAGGGCATCCTCGTCGGGAATCCGTCGACGCGGAAGAATCTCAACTGACCAGATCCGCTCGGCAACTTCCTTAAGATGCTCGCAATAGCGACGGGAACCCCCGACAATATCGAGCATGGGGGCCGCATCGCAGATATCAAAGGGATCGTATCCCAGCTGGTATGCCTTGTAGCTTGACCAGCGGTAGGCATCAAGCGAGTCGAGCGTACCTTTCACGGGATTGAGATGGATATAATCGAGCAACTGCACCGCCTGCGTGTCCGACTCGACCGCGACCCGCGAATAGCGATTGTCAAACAGGTGGCCCGTTCTTCCGGTTTTCCCATTGAAATACTTGGCATAGGCCGTCAGCGCGCACTGCATTGCCTTTGAAAGGTTGTCAAATGGGTCATCAACCATCAAATGGAAGTGGTTGTCCATAAGGCACCAGGCCAACACCGCCACGTCATGGCAAGCAAACCTGTCCGAGATGTCCGATAAGAAACGATAGCGGTCGGAGTCATCTTCAAAAATAATCTGTTTGGAATTGCCGCGGTCATAGACGTGGTAATAGCCGGTGAGCGAAA
This sequence comes from Collinsella aerofaciens, assembly GCA_047014445.1. GTDB lineage: Bacteria > Actinomycetota > Coriobacteriia > Coriobacteriales > Coriobacteriaceae > Collinsella > Collinsella aerofaciens_BX. The sequence goes on from JBKXPS010000004.1 coordinate 85,593, forward strand.
CGGCGCGGGCGCATCGGGGCATAATCTCTCCTTTCAAAACTGTACAGGCAACACCTAAAAGGAGAGAAGCAACGCGAAATGCTGAGCCTGCAACCTATTTATATCCAATAAGCGGCAATAACAGGCCCAGAACGGCAAAATGGCAAAACGATGTCTGTCCCAAATGAGTGAAAGCACTCATGTAAGCCTGTCCCCAACGAGCGGGGAGATGCAGCAGACAGATAGTTCTAGTTAAAACGTTTCAGTTTATTGAAGCGTTTTAGTGTGCCTTTTAGAGGAATCTGACCGTTCGCCGAATAATTTCTTGCTATCATGCTAGACGTAGGGTAAATCTCCGATCGCAAGGAGACACAAATGGTGAAAAAGTCACCGGAA
>JBKXPS010000004.1:86067-172514 GCA_047014445.1 Collinsella aerofaciens
CGTAGGGTAAATCTCCGATCGCAAGGAGACACAAATGGTGAAAAAGTCACCGGAAAACACTACTCCCGCAATTGTGGACAACGTAGAGGCGCTTGAGGCTAAGCTCGCTCAGATGCGAGAGGCCCAGGCGCTTTTTGCTACGTACACGCAGGAGCAGGTCGACAAGATCTTCTATGAGGCCGCCATGGCCGCCAACAAGGCTCGTATCCCGTTGGCGAAGATGGCCATCGAGGAGACCGGCCGCGGCGTTCTTGAGGACAAGGTCATCAAGAACCACTACGCCGCAGAGTACATCTACAACGCTTACAAGAACACCAAGACCTGTGGCGTTCTGGAGCGCGACGAGGCTTACGGCATCACCAAGATCGCCGAGCCCATCGGCATCGTGGGCGCCGTCATCCCGACGACCAACCCCACCTCTACCGCGATCTTCAAGACGCTGATCAGCCTGAAGACCCGCAACGCCATCATCATCTCCCCGCACCCGGCAGCCGCCAAGTGCACCATCGCCGCCGCCAAACTCGTGCTTGACGCCGCCGTCAAGGCCGGCGCCCCCGAGGGCATCATCGGCTGGGTCGATGTCCCCTCCATCGAGCTGACCAACATGGTCATGCGCGACGTCGACATCATCCTCGCCACCGGTGGCCCGGGCATGGTCAAGGCCGCCTACTCCTCGGGCAAGCCCGCCCTGGGCGTTGGCGCCGGTAACACCCCGGTCGTCATCGACGACACCGCCGACGTGCTGCTCGCCGTCAACTCCATCATCCACTCCAAGACCTTCGACAACGGCATGATCTGCGCTTCCGAGCAGTCCGTGACCGTCATCGACACCATCTATGACCAGGTCAAGGCCGAGTTCCAGAAGCGCGGCTGCTACTTCGTCAAACAGGGTGCCGAGATGGAGGCCCTGCGTGCCGCCATGTTCAAGAACGGCGCTCTCGATCACCGCATCCCCGGCATGGCTGCCGCCAAGATCGCCGAGCTCGCCGGTATCGAGGTTCCCGCCAAGACCAAGATCCTGATCGCCGAGGTCACCTCCACCGACCCCGCCAAGGAGGAGTTCTCCCACGAGAAGCTCTCCCCGGTCCTGGCCATGTACCACGCCAAGGACTTCCAGGAGGCCGTCGACAAGGCCGAGCACCTGGTGCTCGCCGGTGGCCCGGGCCACACCGCCTCTCTGTACGTGCATCCCGCCCAGGCCGAGAAGATCAGTCTGTTCGAGCACGTCATGAAGGCCTGCCGTATCGTCATCAACACCCCGTCCTCGCACGGCGGCATCGGTGACCTGTACAACTTTGGCATGAAGCCGTCTCTGACCCTGGGCTGCGGCTCCTGGGGCGGCAACTCCGTCTCCGAGAACGTTGGGGTGAAGCACTTGATCAACGTTAAGACTGTGGCCGAGCGCCGTGAGAACATGCTGTGGTTCCGCGCTCCCGAGAAGGTCTACTTCAAGAAGGGTTCCACGCCCGTCGCCCTCGACGAGCTGGGCAACGTCATGGGCAAGAAGCGCGCCTTCATCGTCACCGACCAGTTCCTCTTCAAGAATGGCAACACCCGCGCCATCGAGGCCAAGCTCGACGAGATGGGCATCGCCCATGACTGCTTCTACGACGTCGAGCCCGATCCGTCGCTGCAGTGCGCACGTCGTGGTGCCAAGCAGATGGCTCTCTTTGAGCCGGACGTCATCATCGCCGTCGGCGGTGGCTCCGCTATGGACGCCGGCAAGATCATGTGGATGATGTACGAGCACCCCGAGTGCAAGTTTGAGGACATGGCCATGGACTTCATGGACATCCGCAAGCGTATCTTCACCTTCCCCGAGATGGGCAAGAAGGCCTACTTCGTCGCCGTCCCGACCTCTTCGGGTACCGGCTCCGAGTGCACGCCGTTCGCCATCATCACCGACAAGGAGACCGGCATCAAGTGGCCGCTCGCCGACTACGCGCTGCTCCCCAACATGGCCATCGTCGACGCCGACAACTGCATGACCGCCCCGCGCGGCCTGACCGCTGCCTCCGGCATCGACGTCATGACCCACGCCATCGAGTCCTACGTCTCCATCATGGCTTCCGACTACACCAAGGGCCTCTCCGAGCGTGCTGCCAAGCTCGTCTTTGAGAACCTGCCCTCCAGCTTCACGAACGGTGCCAAGGACCCGCATGCCCGCGAGGAGATGCACAACGCCTCCTGCATGGCCGGTATGGCCTTCGCCAACGCCTTCCTGGGCCTCAACCACTCCATGGCCCACAAGCTCGGCGCCTTCCATCACCTGCCCCACGGCCTCGCCAACGCCGTCATCCTGACCCGCGTCATGCGCTACAACGCCGCCGAGGCTCCCGTCAAGATGGGTACCTTCTCCCAGTATCCTTACCCCAACGCGCTGCACAACTACGCCGAGATGGCCAAGTACTGCGGCATCGAGGGCAAGGACGACAAGGAGGTCTTCGAGAACTTCATCACGAAGCTCGAGGAGCTCAAGGACTTCATCGGTGTCAAGAAGACCATCGCCGACTACGGTGTTGACGAGCAGTACTTCCTCGACACCCTCGACGAGATGACCGAGCAGGCATTCAACGACCAGTGCACCGGCGCTAACCCGCGCTACCCGCTCATGAGCGAGATCAAGGAGCTCTACCTGGACGCCTACTACGGCCGCGAGCCTCAGGATTACGCCGTCTGCTAGTTCTAGCACGGTTTTAACGGCGGGGGTGCACGGGTGTTTCACACACCCCCGCCGTCGCTTCTATCGCATCGTTGAAAGGATGCAACCATGCTGCTACCCGATTCCAAGACCGAGCTCGTCCGTCGCGGCAACAAGGTCGTTTACGACCTGGGCGACAAGATCGTCAAGGTCTTTAACGAGACCAAGCCCGTCTCCGACGTGTTCAACGAGGCTTTGAATCTTGCCCGCATCAATGAGTGCGGCATCCGCAGCCCCAAGGCTCTCGAGGTTTCTCAGCTCGAGAACGCCAACGGCTGGGCACTCGTGACCGAGAAGGTTCCGGGCACCACCCTTGCCGAGAAGATGACTGCCGAGCCCCAGCGCTTTGGTGAGTACCTCGAGATGTTCGTCGACCTCCAGATCGAGATCCACGGCTACACCTCCCCGCTGCTCAACCGTCAGCGCGATAAGTTCGCCCGCATGATCGACAGCCTCGATCAGCTCAATGCCACCACGCGCTACAACCTTCAGGAGCGTCTGGACGGCATGACCAAGGAGTTCAAGGTCTGCCACGGCGACTTCAACCCCTCCAACGTCATCGTCGGCGACGACGGCCAGCTGTACGTCTGCGACTGGGCACACGCCACCCAGGGCTCCCCTGCTGCCGACGTTGCCACCACCTACCTGCTCTTTGCCCTCAACAGCAAGGACCAGGCCGAGGCTTATCTGGAGCTCTACTGCGACCGCGCCGACATGCCCATGCAGGTCGTGCGTCAGTGGACGAGCATCGTCGCCGCTTCCGAGCTCGCTCGTAAGCGCAACGTGAACGATGAATTCCTGAAGAACTGGATCGACGTCGTCGATTATCAGTAATATCTGAGCGATTTATTTCGCATCGGAGGCACAAAGGAAACCCCGCAGCTCGCATGGGCTGTGGGGTTTCCTTTTAGCGATTGAGTACGTCGACAAGATAAAAGGACGGCCCCGCATCTCCCCTATCTGGAGAAATGCGGGGCCGTCCCGTATATCGAACTACAAGCGAAATCGCCGATTAACGGCGTGCCGCCTTCACAAGCTCGGCGACCTTGGCGACGACCTCGTCGATCGCCACGTCCTCGCGCTCACCCGTGGCACGGTCCTTGAGCTCGACGGTGCCGTTCTTGAGGCCACGCTTACCCAGAACGACCTGATACGGGAAGCCCATAAGGTCGTTGTCGGCAAATTTAAAGCCGGGACGCTCGTCACGGTCATCGACGACGACCTCGATACCCTCGGCGCACAGGCCATCAACGATCTGCTCGCAGACGGTAGCGCACTCCTCCTTCTTGGGGTCGAGCGGAATCACAGCAACCTCGTACGGGGCAACGGAGACCGGCCAGACGATGCCGTGCTCGTCGTTGTGCTGCTCCACGACGGCAGCGAGCGAGCGAGACACGCCAACGCCATAGCAACCCATGATAAGCGGTTTCTCCTTGCCGTCCTCGTCCATAAAGGTGGCACCCATGGCCTCGGAGTACTTGGTGCCCAGCTGGAAGACCTGGGAGACCTCGATACCGCGAGCAGCAGACAGCGGCTTGCCGCAGTGCGGGCAGGGATCGCCGGCGACGACGGTAACCAGGTCGGCCCACTCGTCGACGGTAAAGTCGCGCTCGGGGCAGGCGCCGGTAAAGTGATAGTCGACCTCGTTGGCACCGCAGGCCCACTGTTTGGACTCGCGCAGACTCTCGTCGCAGACCAGACGAATGCCCTCGGGCAGGTTAACCGGTCCGATAAAGCCCTTATGCAGCCCGTAGGTCTGGAGCTCCTCGTCGGTCATCATGCGATAGCCCTTGCCAAAGACGTGCTCGGCCTTACAGTCGTTGAGCTCGTGGTCGCCCGGAACAATGGCCACGACCGGCTTGCCCTCGGAGTCAATCAACGCCAGCGACTTGCGCGTGCCGTTCTCGGGGAAGCCGAAGAACTTGGCGACGGCCTCGATGGTGCCCATACCCGGAGTCTCGACCTTGGTGAGCGTGCCGTCGCCGGGACCCTCGGTCACAACGACCTTGGTGCTTGCAGCCTCGTCATCGGCAGCAAAGCCGCAATCGTCGCAGTAGACGAGCGAAGCCTCGCCGGCGTCGGCCAGAGCCATGTACTCGACGGAGGTGTCGCCGCCGATTTCGCCGGAGTCGGCGACAACGGGCAGAGCCTTGATGTAGCAGCGCTCGCAGATGTTGGCGTAGGCCTGCTTCATCTTGTCGTACTCCTCCTGCAGGCTCTCCTGCGTGGCAGAGAAGCTGTAGGCGTCCTTCATGATGAACTCACGGCCGCGCATCAGGCCAAAGCGGGGACGGAACTCATCGCGGAACTTGTCCTGAATGTGGTACAGGTTGACGGGCAGCTGCTTATAGGAGCGCAGCTCGTTGCGCACCAGGGCCGTGACGGTCTCCTCGTGCGTGGGGCCCAGCACAAACTCGCGACCATGACGGTCGTCAAAGCGCACGAGCTCCTTACCATAGGCATCGATGCGGCCGGACTCACGCCACAGCTCGGCATCGACCATAATGGGCATCATGAGCTCCTGGGCGCCGGCGGCGTCCATCTCGTCGCGCACGATGTTCTCGATCTTACGAATCGAGCGCCAAGCGAGCGGCAGATAGGAATAGAGACCGGCGGCCTCCTTGCGGATCATACCGGCACGAAGCAGTAGACGATGGCTTGCGAGCTCGGCGTCGGCCGGATCCTCTTTGAGCGTCGGCGCATAGAGCTTTGACATATACATTGCTCGGGTCATTTATTTCTCCTCAATAAGCTTGTCGACCTCGGCCATAAGCGCGTCGACAATTTGGTCCTCAGCTACTTTACCAATGATCTGGCCATGCGAAAAGAGCAGGGCCTGACCACGTCCACAGGCAACGCCCAGGTCGACATCAGAAGCCTCACCGGGGCCATTAACGGCACATCCCATGACGGCAATCGAAAGCGGCGCGGCATAGTTCTTAAGCCGCTCGGTTACTTCCTCAGCGATAGGAATCAGGTTAACCTGACAGCGGGCACACGTGGGGCACGAAACAATCTCGGGACCGCGGCGACGCAGGCCCAGCGACTGCAAAATGCCCCAGGCAACCGGCGGCTCCTCAACCGGATCGGCCGTGAGCGAGACGCGCATGGTGTCACCGATACCCTCAGACAGCAGGATACCAAGGCCCACCGAGCTCTTGATGGTGCCCTGTAGCTTGGTACCTGCCTCGGTTACGCCCAAGTGAAGTGGAACGTGGGGAATCTCACGCGACAGCGCTCGATAGGTATCGAGCGTCGTTTGCACGCTATGGGCCTTGGCCGAAAGCACAATGTTCGTAAAGCCGCGGTCTTCAAAATGCTTGACGAAACGCTCGCTCGACATCACGAGCTTTTCGGGCTGCGTGAGGTCGTCGCGCTCGGCGATATCCTGCTCAAGCGAACCGGCATTGACGCCGATACGAATCGCACAGCCCGCGGCGCCCGCAGCATCGATCACCGCGTCGACCTTGGCCCAATCGCCGATATTGCCGGGATTGATGCGCAGCTTGGCGGCACCGGCCTCAACGGCACCAATGGCGAGCTTATGGTTAAAGTGGATATCGGCGACAATAGGCACCGGAGACTCGGCACAGATGGTGCGGAAACCCTCAAGCGCGGCCTCGGTGGGCACGCTCACGCGCACGATATCGCAGCCAGCCTGCGCCAAAGCACGCACTTGCGCAAGCGTTGCCTGGGCATCAGCGGTATCGGTGCAGGTCATGGACTGGACCACCACCGGCGCGCCGCCACCGATCTGCACGCCGCCCACATGCACGGGACGCGTCAGCTCGCGAGGCAAAGGATGGGATAAAGACAATCCAACCACTCCCCTACAGAATAAATCGAAGGACGTCGGAACGAAGCATATAGACAAACAGAAGCGCAAAGAGCGCGATGCCCACATAGCTCACAATCGTCTGGACCTTGAGCGGAAGCTCGCGGCCCGCAATCTTTTGAATGATCTCGATGACCAGCTTGCCGCCATCGAGTGGCGGGATGGGCAGCAGGTTCATAAAGCCAAGCGAGAACGAAATGAGGGCGGCAAACGAAAGGAACGTGGCAGGGCCGGCAGCAGCAGCCTGCGAGGACATAACGCTAATACCCACGATCGAAGAGGACTGATCGAGAATCTCCATCGTATGCTGCGGCTGGAGCAGGCGCATCACGCCCTCTGCTGTCTGCACGACATAGGAGAAGGACAGACGAGCCGACGTGATGGGGTCTAAACGGACCACCTGCGTAGAGGCATACACACCTAGGCGCTCGTCCTCTTTGAGTGCAACCGTGGTCGAATGCTGCTTGCCGTCACGCTCGTACTCGATGGCGATATCGTCCTTACCGGCAGCCTTGCCGATGGCGTCGTAAACGTCCATCCAGGTAGAACACGACACTCCGTCGACCGAAAGGATTGCGTCGCCGCCCTCGATTCCCGCCGCGGCGGCAATCGAGCCTTCGTCAACCTGGCCAATCACATTGGTATCCACCGGCACCGTGACACCTGCGATGGAATAGATGCTCATAAGGAGCAAAAAGCCCGTCAGGATATTGACGATAATGCCCGCAAGCAGCATAAAGGCACGCTTGACAAAGCCCTGGCCCAAATAGGTGTGCGAGCGCTCGCGTGCAAGGAATTCAGCCTCGCCGCACGGCAGTTCCCATACATCGCCCTCGGCAGTCGCATGCTCTCGATCGAACCGACGTCCGTCAAAGGTGGTGTATCCCGCCGCGTCTCGCGGCAGCGTCTGATACTTGGTGGGATAGTAACTGGGCGAAGGCTTTTCCCCTTCTTCATACCAGGGAGCGATGGAGCCCCAGCCCAACAGCAAAGCACAGGCCTCGAGAACATCCTCCTCGGACAGCTCGAGCTCGACGGCAAGATCGGCCACCGTCACACGACCGTGGCGATAGATGGCAGCAAGCACGCGATCGGCACACGAGACGTCGGTCGGATCCATGCCACAAATGGCAGCATAGCCACCCAGCAGCAGCGGCGTCACGCCAAACTTGGTGCCGATGCGACGCGACGTGTGGTGGATATCAAAGCGACACGGCAGGCCCAAAAAGAACTCAGTCACCCGGACGCCACAGGCACGCGCCGCCAAAAAGTGGCCGCCCTCGTGCAAAAACACGAGGACGGAAAGCATCAGCAGGCCCCAAAAGACCGATGAGAGAACGCTCAGAACAGTATCCATAAAACGAAAAAGCAATCCTTATGGGTTAAGAACGAGTTGCGGCGAGCACCTGCGCGGCCTTTTCACGCGCCCAGCCATCGATGTCGCGAAGCTGTTCAAACGAATCGACCGTCTGCGCATCGTGAGCATCCATGCAGGATTCCACAATGCGGTCGATATCGGTAAAGCTGCAGCCATCATGCAGGAAGGCATCGACGGCGACCTCGTTGGCGGCATTGAGCACGCACGGCATGGTGCCGCCCGTCTTGCCGGCACGTTCGGCCAGCGCAAGGCAGCGGAAGGTATCCATATCGGCCGCGTCAAAGGTAAGCTGCCCCAACTCGCGGAAATCGATACGCGGAGCCGGCGTATCCCAACGCTCGGGATACGAGAAGGCAAATTGGATGGGAATGCGCATGTCGGAGGCACCGAGATGCGCCATCACAGAGCCGTCGGCAAACTCGACCATGGAGTGAATCTTAGACTGGCGCTGCACGACCACGTTAATGAAATCGAGATCGCAGCCAAACAGATGCATGGCCTCGATACGCTCCAGACCTTTATTCATGAGGGTGGCGGAGTCGATCGTGATCTTGGCACCCATAGCCCACGTAGGATGCGCCAGGGCATCGGCGCGCGTCACGCGATCGAGCTCGTCACGCGTGCGACCAAAGAACGGGCCACCCGAGCAGGTAAGCCAAATGCAGTGAGCCTCGCACGGATTCTCGCCCAGATAGCACTGGTAGATGGCAGAATGCTCGGAGTCGACCGGGATAAGCTGACCGGGCTGCGCCAACGGCATAAGCAGATCGCCACCGACAACGAGCGACTCCTTGTTGGCCAGGGCAAGACGCTTATTCGAGGTCAAGGCCGCATGGCTCGCCTCGAGACCGGCGGCGCCCACAATAGCGACGAGCACGCAGTCGACATCGTCGCGACACGCGAGCTCGCAAACCGCCTGCGCGCCAACGCCGAGCTTCGTTCCCTCGGGCAACTCCTGCAGCACGGCGTCATCGCCATGAGCGACATCGGCCACGGCAACCGCCGGAACCGAGAACTCGCGGGCAGCGGCAACGAGCTCGGAGGTACTGGAGTTAACGGACAGCGCCGTCACCTGCAGGCGATCGGCATGCAGGCGGCACACATCGAGCGCCTGGGTGCCGATAGAGCCCGTACAACCCAGGATGGCAACACGGAGACGTCCATCGGGGCCATACGTCGTCTGGAAGGACATTACAGCACGCCTCCGATCATCAAAAGCAGCTGCGCGGTAATGCAGCCAAAGATAAGCGAATCGCTACGATCGAGCATGCCGCCATGGCCCGGGATAAGGTTGCCGGAATCCTTGACGCCCACACCGCGCTTGATGCGCGACTCGATGAGGTCGCCGATAACGCCCAGGACGGACACGACCACGCCGCACAGCAGCGCATAGGGCAGGCTGAGCTTGTAGAAGTGCGTCGCCCACAGGATGAGCCAAATCAAAACCGAGCCAAGAATGCCGCCAACAAACCCCTCCCAGCTCTTTTTGGGAGAGATCTTGGGGACCATCTTGTGTTTACCGATACGGCTGCCCACGATGTAGGCAAACGAATCGGAGACCCAAAGGGACGAACAAACGCCCACCGAAAGCAGGGCGCCGGCAAAACCGGGCACGGCATCGCGCAGCAGCACGATAGCCGACAGCATAAAGCCAGTGTAGATGGGACCCATGAGCGTCACGGCCACATCAGAGATGCGGGTACGCGGCGACCAGACATACCAAATGCCCACAGCGAGCATCAGGGCAAAAAGCAGGGCATTCAGCAGCATTGAATCGCCCAACGCCGACAGCGGAAAGAGCACGGCGGCAGCGATACCCATGCGCTCGTTAGCCATCTTGCCATCGAGCCTTGTCATACGGAAAAACTCATAGCAGCACAGACCGCTCATGACGGAAACAAAGATGGCCGTGGGCACAATACCCAAAACCAGGCACAGGATAAAGACAACGGCATAGACGATACCGGCGGCGGCACGGGTGATAAAGCCGGCAAGCCACGAACCGGTGCCATTCTTCGCTGCGGGCGCTCCCGCAGCGACGGCCTTGCGCTCAGATGTCTTGGGAGCAATTGCCTTGGGACGATCGGACACGATTAAGCCTCCTCGGTCTTGCTCAGACCACCAAACCTACGGTCACGGCCCTGATAGGCCAAAATGGCGTCGACAAGGCCCCAACGATCAAAGTCGGGCCAATAGGTATCGGTGACGTAGAATTCGGAATAAGCTACCTGCCACAGCAGATAGTTCGAAAGGCGCAGCTCACCAGAGGTGCGAATCACAAGCTCAGGATCGGGAAGACCGGCGGTATAGAGGTGGGAAGCCACCATGTCGTCATCAATTGCGGCAGGATCGATCTTACCGGCGGCAACGTCGAGTGCGATTTGACGGACAGCGCGGGTAATCTCGGCACGCGCGCCGTAGTTGACGGCAAGCGCCAGCGTCATACCGGTGTGATCGGCGCACTCGGCAAGACCACGTTCAAAAACGTCGCGGGTCTTCTTGGGCAGCGCGGAAATGTCACCCAAAAAGACAACGCGCACATTTTCGCGCTTCAGAAGCGGCAGCTCGTCGATGAACGTCTTGGCAAACAGATGCATCAAGACGTTGACCTCATGCTGCGGACGGTTCCAGTTTTCGGTAGAAAACGCATAGGCCGAAAGCACGTCGACGCCCAGACGCACGCAGGCGGTAATAATCTCGCGCAGCGAGACGATACCCGCCTTGTGGCCCTCGGTGCGCGCAAGACCGCGCGACGTGGCCCAACGACCGTTGCCGTCCATGATGCACGAGATATGGTGCGGAATGTTATTGAGGTCAAGGTCGGAAAAACCGACGCCCGCAGGGGCGTCGGCAAAGTACTCGACCAGTTTATGCTCGTCGTATTGCACCTTAGATCTCCATGACCTCGGCTTCTTTTTCCTTCAGAAGCTCCTCGACCTTGGCGACATACTCATCGGTGTGCTTCTGGACCTTGGCCTGCTCGCGACGGACATCGTCCTCGGTGAGCTCCTCATCGCGCTCGAGCTTGTTGTTGAAGTCGCGACGGATGTTACGGATAGACACCTTGGCCTGCTCGGCGTACTCGCGGCACTCCTTGACGAGCTCGCGACGGCGCTCCTCGGTGGGAGCCGGGAACGGAAGACGAACGACGGTGCCATCGGAGTTGGGGGTAATACCCAGATCGGAAGCGCCGATGGCCTTGACGATAGCATTGATGAGCGCCTTGTCCCACGGCTCGATGAGCAGCATGTGGGCCTCGGGGGTCTTGACGGCGGCAACCTGCGTGACCGGCGTGGGAACACCGTAATAATCGACGGTGATGTCGGACAGAATGTTGGCATTGGCGCGGCCGGTACGAACCTTGGAGAAGTTATGCTTGAGGGACTCGAGCGACTTGTCCATATGGGCGGTGATGTTCTCTGCCATGCTTAATCCTCCTGATAGACGAGCGTGCCGACGGGCTCACCCGAAAGCGCGCGCTTGACGGTGTCCTCGCCATCGATGTTGAGGACCAAAATCGGCATACGGTTATCCTGGCACAGTGCCGTAGCCGTGGAATCCATAACCTGCAGACCGCGGACGAGAACCTCGTGATAGGTAATCTTGTCAAAACGGACGGCATCGGCGCACTTGACGGGATCCTTGTCGTAGATGCCGTCGACCTTGGTGGCTTTAATCAGAATCTCGGCGCCGATCTCGCACGCACGAAGAGCCGCGGCGGTGTCGGTCGTAAAGTACGGATTACCCGAACCGGCAGCGAAGATGACGACGTTGCCCTTGGACAGATGGTTGATAGCGCGGCGACGAATATAGGGCTCGCAGATCTCGTTCATCTGGATAGCGCTCATCACGCGGCAGGGAACATCGTTATGCTCGAAGGCATCCTGCAGGGCGAGCGCGTTCATAACGGTTGCAAGCATGCCCATGTAGTCGGCCTGAGCACGCTCCATGCCACCGGCAGCGCCGGCCATGCCGCGGAAAATATTGCCGCCGCCGACAACGACGCCGACCTCATGGCCAACGGCGAGCAGCTCCTTGACCTGCTTGGCAAGATGGTCGGTAACCTTGGGGTCGATGCCATATTGGCCGTCGCCCATCAGTGCTTCGCCGGAAAGCTTAAGAAGCACGCGTTTATATCGGATGTCGGACAAAGCGATCCTCCTTTAATTAGACTCTCAATATGATAACAAAGGCTTAACGGGGAGCCATGAAAAAGCAGGCTGTGAGTAAAACCCACAGCCTGCTCATTACCAGCTACAAGAGCTTATTTACTCGCCACGGACCAGACGGTCGAAGGCAACGACGGTAATGGTGTCGCCAAGCTCCTTGGAGACCTGCTCAGCGTACTTCTTGATGGTGAGGGAGCTGTCCTTGATGAACTCCTGCTCGGTGAGCACGGACTGCTTGTAGAACTTCTCCAGACGGCCGACAGCCATCTTCTCCTGGATAGCCTCGGGCTTGCCGGACTCGGCAGCCTGAGCCATGTAGATCTGCTTCTCGTGCTCGACGGTCTCGGCCGGAACCTGATCGCGGGTAGCGCAGATCGGGGCGACAGCGGCAACCTGAAGGGCAACGTCGTGAGCAAAGGTCTTGAAGGACTCAGCCTGAGCGGTCTCGACCTTCTCGAAGGCGAACTCGACGAGGACGCCGATCTTACCACCCATGTGGATGTAAGAAGCGAGCGCGCCGTTCTCGGCCTTGCGGGCAGCGAAGCGGGAGATCTTCATGTTCTCGCCCATGATGTGAATCATCTCGGTGAGCTCGGAGGAAACGGTCTCCTCGCCCATCGGCTTCTCGAGCAGAGCGTCGACGTCAGCAGGCTCGGTGGTGGCGACAACCTCAGCGACCTTGGAAGCAAAGCCGGTGAACTTGGCGTTGGAGCCAACGAAGTCGGTCTCGCAGGAGAGCTCAAGCAGAGCGCCGGTCTTGCCATCCTCGGAGACGAACGCGGCTACAGCGCCCTCGTTGGTCTCGCGGCCAGCCTTCTTAGCAGCCTTGGCGAGGCCGTTCTTGCGCAGAACGTCGACAGCGGCGTCCATGTCGCCGTCAGCCTCGACGAGAGCCTTCTTGCACTCCATCATCGGGGAGTCGGTCATCTCGCGGAGCTGCTTGACCATAGCGGCGGTAATCTGGGCCATTGTGGTTCCTTTCAAAGAGATGAAAAAGAATTAACTAAGACTGATTTACTCGGCCTTGGGCTCAGCGGCCATCTCGGCCTCGGAGACCTGCTCCTTGCCGGAGCCAGCGAGGCAGGCGTCAGCCATGAGCTCGCACATAAGGGTGACAGCAGAGATAGCGTCATCGTTGCAGGGGATGCCGTACTCGACCTCGTCGGGATCGGAGTTGGTGTCGATCAGAGCGACGACGGGGATGTTCAGGCGCTGAGCCTCCTTGATGGCGTTCTCCTCGCGCTTGGTGTCGATGACGAAGAGAGCCTGGGGCAGACCCTTCATGTCGCGGGCGCCACCGAGGTTGGTCTGGAGCTTGGTGAGCTCCTTGCCGAGAACAGCCTGCTCCTTCTTGGGCAGAACAGCCATGCGGCCGTCCTCGACCATGGCCTCGAGCTCCTCCATGCGGTTGATGCGGGAGCGGATGGTGACGAAGTTGGTCAGCATACCGCCGAGCCAACGCTGGTTGATGTAAGGCATGTTGGCGCGCTCAGCAGCGTTCTTGACGGCCTCCTGAGCCTGCTTCTTGGTGCCGACGAACAGCACGTTGCCACCCTTGGCGACGTTCTTGACGAAGGTGTAGGCCTGGTCGGCGTCGAGGATGGTCTGCTTGAGGTCGAGGATGTAGATGCCGTTGCGCTCACCGAAGATGAACGGCTTCATCTTGGGGTTCCAGCGACGGGTCTGGTGACCGAAGTGGCAGCCGGCCTCGAGCAGGGTGCGGATATTAATCTTGGTAGCCATGTTAAACCTCCTGTGGTTTGCCTCCGCGCGGGGTCATCCTCCAAAACCAACCCGGACATGTGCTACCAAAGCCCGGGCACCACGGTATGAAGTAGCCGCGCGTGCGTGATAAAAACATGTTGCCGTGAAGCAACCCGATGAATGATAGCAGGAATGCCTCTTCCTGCCAACCCGCAATCAAAACCACACACCTGAGTGCGGCGCGGGACGTCCCAGCCACTATTCGCCGCGGGGATGGGCTTGAGCCACAGCCCGCTTAAGCCGATCGGGTGTGAGATGCGTGTAGATCTGCGTCGTGGACAGGCTCGCATGACCTAGCAGCTCTTGAACCGAGCGCAGGTCCGCACCGCCCTCGAGCAAGTCGGTCGCAAAGGTATGGCGCATCGCATGCGGGGCGATGTCAGCCGGAATGCCGGCGAGCGTCGCCAGCGTATGGAACCGCCGCCGGAGCATCGCGGCGCTCATGCGATTGCCGCGCGCCGATATAAGCAGCGGATGCGGCCCGGTAGCGAGGTCGCGGCGCTTTGCCCGAGCGAGCAACTCCGGCCTCCCCTCTTCAATATAGAGACGCGTCACATCGAGCGCACGACGATACAGAGGAACGATGCGCTCCTTGCTTCCCTTGCCCCACAGGCGCAGCGTGCGCTCGGACCATGAGATGGATTCCACATTGAGCGCCGCAAGCTCTGAGATGCGGGCACCCGAGGCATAAAGCAACTCGAGCATCGCCGCATCGCGCAGTCCCGCGGGTGTTGAGGTATCAGACGTCTTGAGCAGCGCCTCGACCTGCTGGGTCGTAAGGACGCCCGGCAGGTCACGCGGCAGCTTGGGCGACGCGATCGCCGAGACCGCATCGCCCTCGACAATCCCCTCGGCAGCCATCCAGCGATAGAGAGATCGGATAGCCGACAGGTGCGCCGCAAGCGTTCGGGGAGCCACCTGCTCACGCGAAAGCTCAGCAAGATAGCGACGAATGGTGCGCACGTCGGCAGCGAAAGCATCAATATCCTCGCGCTCGCACCAGGCAGCAAAGCGCTCCAGTCTCGAGCCATAGGCCGTCACCGTGTTGGGAGAAAGCCCCTCAACGCGTGCGATATAGGCGATAAAAGAGTCGACGGTGTCGTACAGGTCAAAGGCTATGACCGGTCGCCTCCAAACAAGTCGGAACGCGTGGCCAAGTAGGCATCGAGGGCCTCGAGCGCACGGTCCGCATAGGCCTGATAGCGGTCGCGCTTGCTGCGGCGCTTACCGTCCTCGAGCGGCGGCACCAGGCCAAAATTAACATGCATGGGCTGATAGCCCACGGTGGCAGGATCGGTCGCATAGCCCACGAGCGCACCCAGGGCGCCCACGCGGGGCAACTCGACGGAATCGGCGCCGATAGCCTCTGCATAGGTGTTGAGCGCCGCGAGCAGACCTGTCGCCACGGCTTCCATGTACCCCTCGGTGCCGGTGATCTGACCGGCCAGGCGCACACCGGTACCGGGCACGGCAAAGGTGCCATCGAGCACATGCGGGGCGTCGACAAAGGTATTGCGGTGCATGACACCGTAGCGGAAGAACTCAGCGTTCTCCAGGCCCGGCACCATATGGAAGACGCGCTTCTGCTCGCCAAAGGTCAAGTTGGTCTGGAAGCCCACCAGGTTATAGGCGGTCTTCTCCTTGTTCTCGGCACGCAGCTGAATCGCCGCCCAGGGGCGACGTCCGGTACGCGGGTCGGTGAGGCCGACGGGCTTCATGGCGCCAAAGCGAATGGCGTCCTTGCCGGTGCGCGCAACTTCCTCGGCAGGCTGGCAGGCCTGGAACAGATCGCCGCCCTCAAAGTCTTTGAGCACCACGCGGTCGGCCGTGGTAAGCGCCTCGATAAAGGCCTCGTACTCCTCCTTATTGAGCGGAGCGTTGAGATAGTCGCCGCTCCCCTGCTCCTCGTAGCGCGACTGCGAGAACAGCACGTCCATATCGAGCGTGGAGGCATCGACGATCGGCGCCGCGGCATCGAAAAACGCAAGGGCATCGCCGCCGACGAGCTTCATGACCTCTTCGCTCAGCGCCGGTGAACACAGCGGGCCCGCGGCAATGACCACGTGGCCCTCGGGAATCTGCGTGACCTCGCCGTGCACGACCTCGATATTGGGACGAGCGGCAACCTCGGCCTCGACAAGCTCGGAAAACTTGACGCGGTCGACCGCCAAGGCGCCACCGGCGGGAACAGCCGCGCGATGGGCGCAATCGAGCAGGACTGAACCCATGCGCTCAAGCTCGGCCTTCAGCAAACCAGCCGCGGAATCCGGACGGGTCGACTTAAACGAATTGGAGCAGACGAGCTCTGCCAGGTGATCGGTATGGTGGGCCGGGGAGCTCACCTGGGGGCGCATCTCGCACAGCTTTACGGCAAACCCGCGATCTGCCAGCTGGATCGCGCACTCCGAACCCGCCAGACCGCCACCGATAACTGTCACCTGATCGAACTGCATCTGCAAACACCTTTCTAATTGACACGTTTTCCATTGTGACCGAAGGGTGTCTGGGCGTGAAGGGCAAACTTGGAGGGCGCATACCTTCCATCCATCATGCGCTCGATAAGGCCCTCGAGTTCAAGCGAACCCAAGAGTTTGAGTACGCCGACAGCATCGAGCGAGACGAGCGCCGCGATGTCGTCGACCTTGAGCGGAGAGGCGATGAGCGCATGCATCACGGTCTGCTGCGTTGGATCCAAGTCGGCAATGCCGGGAGCATCGGGGCGCGAGTAGCGCAGGGTTCCGTAGATGCGTGAGATAGCCATCTCGATAGATTCCTCGTCGATGATGCAGCAGGCACCGTTCGCAATGAGGTAATTCGTGCCACGCGACTCGGGCGATAGGATCGACCCCGGTACGGCAAGAAGTTCTCGCCCCAAATCCATAGCAGCCTCGGCTGTAGAAAACGTCCCGGAAGGCATACCCGCCTCGGATACAAAGAGGGCTTGCGACAGGGCCGCGATCACGCGATTGCGGCGCGGAAAGGCAAACTTGCGAGGACCCATGCCCCACGGGGAGATCGACACGACCGCGCCACCCGTATCGAGCGTGCGCGTAATAAGCCCCGCGCTCGAGCGCGGATAGACCACGTCGGCGCCCGTCCCCAGCACCACGACGTGTTTGCCGCCAGCGTTGACCGCAGCCCAACCCGAGGTCTGGTCGCAACCGACCGCGCCGCCCGAAACTACCGTCACTCCCGCCTCGACCGCCACCTTTGCCGCAAGCTCCGCGACGGCCAGGCCATACGGCGATGCCTTGCGTGCGCCGATGATGGAGATCGCGGGCATCGAAAGCGCCTCGGGGTTGCCGCGCACATAGAGCGTCTGAGGTACATCAGAAAGCTCCAAAACGGTCTCGGGATACAACGCGTCACCTGGATGCAGCTCGAAGGTCCCCTCAGCCATCATTGGTCCCTCCTTCCCTGGTACATCGCCGCCTCGAGCACGTGGTCCTGCGTCACCTGCTCGCTCTCGGCGACATCTGCGATCGTGCGCGCAATGCGAACAAGGCGCACGATGCCACGCCCTGTGAGATGCGTGCGCTTCGACAGGCCGAGCACACACTTCTCCGCCGCATCATCGAGCTCAAAGGTCGAAACGACGCCGTCAATGGACCGAGTCTCGTCATCCTCGGCCTCGGCATCCGCATCGTCCATGCGGGATTCGCGCCAAGCGCGAAAGGCACGACCGCGCACAACGTAGTCACGTAACTCGGCCGACGACATGCCCTCCGCACCCTCGATAATCACTTGAGGGTCGGGACGGGTCACATCGATCATCATGTCGATACGGTCGGCCAAAGGACCGCGCAGCTTAGACCGATAGCGCTCGACCATCGCCGCCGAGCAGCGACACGGCACCTCGCGATCGCCCAAAAAGCCGCAGGGGCAGGGATTGCTCGCAGCCAGCAGCTGAAAGCGCGACGGGAAGGTAAAAGCCCCGTCGACGCGTACGATCCTCACGTAGCCGCGCTCGATGGGCTGACGCAGCGTCTGCAGCACGCCAGTGGGAAACTCGGCAAGCTCGTCCAAAAAGAGCACGCCGCCATGAGCAAGGCTGATCTCACCCGGGTGCACCGGGCGCCCACCGCCGATAAGACCTGCGGTCGAAATACTGTGGTGGGGACTGCGGAAGGGGCGGTGCCCCGCCAACAAGCCATCAATGTTCTCACCCAAAACCGAATGGATGCACAGTGCCTCCTGCTGATCCTCAACGGAAAGCTCGGGCAGGATGCCGGTCATACGGCGTGCGAGCATCGTCTTGCCCGATCCCGGAGACCCGATCATGAGCAAGCCGAGTTCTCCTGCCGCCGCAAGCGCCATGCCGCGTTTAGCGACTTCCTGCCCCAGCACGTCTGCATAGTCGAGCTCGGGCTCAAAGGTCGCCTCGACACCCTCGGAATCCAAGTAGTGCCGTGCGGCATCGCCCATGCCGTGAGCAAGCTGAGACAGATGGTCGATAAAGCCGCAATCTACGCCCGCGAGTGGCACATGCTGGTCGGACCTGCCGGCGATAAAAGACAGCCCCATGTCGCGAGCCAATAGCTGAAACGCCACCTCGCCCTTGACGGGAAGCACCGTACCGTCCAGACCAAGCTCACCTGCGATAAGGCAGCGATCGAGGTTGTCACGGGGAATCTGCTCATCGGCCGCTAGAACCGCGATGGCGATGGGCAGGTCAAAGCCGCTACCGGTCTTGCGGATATCGCCGGGTGCCAGGTTAACGGTAATGCCCGAGCGCGGGATCTCGAACCCGGCGGAGCGCATCGCGCAGCGAATACGACCGCGTGACTCCATCACCTCCATACTCGGAATGCCGAGCATCTGGATGCCCGGAACGCCACCGGCAAGCGAGACCTCGACCGTGACGTGAATCGCCTCGACGCCGCGGATGCAGGCCGCGTGAACGGCAAACGTCTCGAACGCCATCACGACACCTGCCAATCGAACGCGTTGTACTGGTGCTCGATCTCGGCGATATGCCCGCCGCGGATGGTGACACCCACAGCATCGAAGCGAATCGCCTTGAGCGGATAATGCTCCATGAGATAGCAGCTTGCGATGCGGCGGTAGCGGCGTTGCTTTTGGGCGTCCACGGCCTCCTCGGGAAAGACCCGCGTGGTGCAATCCAGGGCGACGCGTCTCGTCTTGACCTCGGCCATCACCACGACATCGTCGAGCTCATCGAGCAGCACCAGATCGGCCTCGCCCTCGGTGCAACGATAGCCCTGCTCCAGCAAGGTGTAGCCGCGCTCGTTAAAGTAGTCGATGGTGATCAGCTCGCCCAGCATGCCTAGCTCGCGGGGACTGAGTCCCTTGATAAACTCGGGCGTCATCGCCCCGGAGTCGAGCTCGCCGTTTTCCCAACGCTCCTTGAGCTGCTGCGTCTTGCTCTTTTTGCTTGCGGCACTCATGGGGTCTCCTTTCCCGCACACTGCATTGCCCCGATGATGAGGGCACCTTTCATGCGGGTAAGTACCGGAAGCAAACCAAAAGCTGACCAAATGCCGTCAAAAAACGGGCCGTACGCAACAATGGTGTTGCATACGGCCCGCTACCAGCAGGTTTATAAAACCCCAGAGGTCCATGTCTCCACAATTGGCCTAGAAAAGGCGCTCAGTCTGCAGAAAGTTTCCGCAAAAGCTCACGCGGTGCAGCGGACAAAGTCCATGTTTGCGAATGGCCTCGATATGCTCGGGGCTCGCATAGCCCTTCGACTCGGCCAGATGGTACTCGGGATACTCGGCGTCGTACTCGACCATCATCTCGTCACGCGTGACCTTGGCCATGATGGACGCCGCGGCGATGCAGGCGATCTTGGCATCGCCCTTAACCACGTCGCGCTCATTGGGAACGGCGCCCAAGGGGTTGCCATCCATGAGGACGCAGTCGGGTTCAAGTCCCGTATCGGCCACCGCACCCGCAACGGCAGCGCGGATGGCGCGGGCCATACCCATCTCATCGATATCTGCAGGAGCGATATGGCAAAAGCCGATAGCAGTCGCCACCTCGGCAATCTTAACCGAGAGCAGCTCGCGGCGCGCCGGCGTGAGCTTTTTGGAATCGTTGATGCCCCAGATGCGCGGCTCCATCGGAAGGCACACGGCACACACCGTCAAAGGACCGGCCACCGAGCCACGGCCCACCTCGTCGACGCCCACGACCACGCCATCACCGCCGAGCTCATGCATAAGCTCGTACATGCCGTTGACGCGCTCGCGCTCGGCAAGCTCCTTGGCATGGCGCTTAAGAGCACGCTCGCAAGCCTTGATCACCTGCTGGCGCGGGTCCTCGCGATAATGCTCCACGAGGGCGGGGATCTCCTCAAACGTTGCGCTCGCCAGCTCTCCGGCAACCTGCGATGCCGAAACCGAGCTCGTCATGTTGGCCATACCAGGCCCTCCTTGCATGCAAATCAGATAAAAAGAAGGGCCACCCGAAGGTGACCCTTGTGTCCAAACGAGTGGACAGACGCTGCGATCTTCTTAGCGCTTCTCGGGGATGCGAGCAGCCTTGCCCACCTTGTCGCGGAGGTAGTACAGCTTGGCGCGACGGACGCGACCATGACGAACGACCTCGAGCTTGGCGATCTTGGGGCTGTGAAGCGGGAAGGTACGCTCAACACCGACACCGAAGGACATCTTGCGGACGGTGAAGGTCTCGCGGGCACCGGCGCCGGCCATGCGGATGACGTCGCCCTGGAAGACCTGGATGCGCTCGCGGTCGCCTTCCTTAATGCGGTAGTGAACCTTGACGTTGTCGGCGACGCGAACCTGAGGAATGTCCTCGCGGATCTGCTGACGCTCGATTGCGCGGATGTAATCCATGTGCAATTCCTTACTCTTCTAGAGGTGCCGTACCACCTTGGCCGGCACGTAGTTGAACAAACGTATTCGAGTATACACGCGCGGGTTTCTGCTGCAAGAACAATTTTTTACGCAGACAAAAAGACAAAACCCGCACATGACAACCGCCCGTCTCACGAATGAGACGGGCGGCATGAAGGGGGAGGGCTACGCTAGGCGTCTAAACCCAAAACGTTAGGCGGAACGCTTGGCCTCGAGCTTGGCCTGAGCGGCAGCCAGGCGTGCGAGGGGCACGCGGTAGGGCGAGCAGGACACGTAGTCCACGTCGGCCACGTTAAACAGGCCCTTGATGGACTTGGGGTCGCCGCCGTGCTCGCCGCACACGCCAAAGTGCATGTCGGGATTGGTGGCACGACCCATCTCGACGGCCATGCGCACCAGCTCGAGCACCGCCGTATCGATGGTCTCGAAGGGATTGTCCTTCAAGATTTTCTTGTGCATGTACAGCGGGATGAACTTGGCCTCGGCATCGTCGCGGGAGAAGCCGAAGGTGGTCTGGGTGAGGTCGTTGGTGCCAAAGCAGAAGAAGTCGGCATGATGGGCGATCTCGTCAGCGACCATGCAGGCACGCGGCAGCTCGAGCATCGTGCCCACGGGAATATTGAGCTCGACGCCTTCCTCGGCGGAAACCTCGGCGATCACGCGCTCGATAACCTCGCGGGTCTGAACATGCTCGGCCGTAATGGAAACGAGCGGGACCATAATCTCGGGGCGCGGGTCGACGCCCTCCTTGATAAGGCGGGCGGCAGCCGTGGCGACGGCGCGGACCTGCATGAGCGGCAGATCGCTAAAGACGACTGACAGGCGCACGCCGCGTAGGCCGAGCATGGGGTTCGACTCGACCATGCCGTCGATACGACGCAGGCGGGTGCGCAGGACGGCAAGCTCTTCCTCGCTGGCGCCAGCGGCTTCCTTCTTGGTGATGGCGACCTCGAGGTCGCGAGGATTATCCAGGAACTCATGAAGCGGCGGATCGAGCAGGCGGACGACCACATCGCGACCGGACATGGTCTTGAACATCGCCAGGAAGTCCTCGGTCTGAACCTTGAGCAGGTCGGCCAGGGCCTGCTGCTTCACGGCCTCATCGTCAGACAGGATAAAGCTCTGGATGATGTTCTTGCGATCGCCCAGGAACATGTGCTCGGTGCGGCACAGGCCGATGGCCTCGGCGCCAAACTCGAGCGCAAGCTCGGCATCCTCGGGATTGTCGGCGTTGACGCGCACATGGTTGGCACGGCCGCCGGTCTCGTCCAGGCGAATCTCGTCGGCCCAGGACAGGATGGTGTCCAGGTCGCCGGTGAGCTCGGCCGAAACCAGATCAACGGCGCCGTCGACGACGATGCCCTGGGTGCCGTCTATGGAGATGACATCGCCCTCGTGCAATACGCGGTCGCTGCCCTCGATGCGCACGACCTTCTCGGCGGCGTCGATATGGAAGCGCTCAACGCCGCAGACGCAGGGCGTACCCATGCCGCGGGCGATAACGGCGGCATGGCTCGTCTTGCCACCGTGGCTGGTCAGGATGCCCTCGGCGGCGACCATGCCCTTCAGGTCGTCGGGGTTGGTCTCCCAGCGGACCAAAATGACCTTGTGACCCTCGTTGGCGCGCGCGACAGCGTCGTCGCTCGAGAACACGACCTCGCCCACGGCGGCACCGGGGCTGGCATTAAGACCGCTGGCGAGAGCCTCGTACTTCTTGGAGGCGTCAAACTGCGGGTGAAGGAGCTGGTCGAGCTGCGCGGGATCGATGCGGCTCACGGCCTCTTCGCGGGTGATCAGGCCTTCCTCGACCATTTCGATGGCGATGCGCAGGGCGGCGGTGGCGGTACGCTTGCCCACGCGGGTCTGGAGCATCCAGAGCTTGCCCTGCTCGATGGTGAACTCGATATCGCACATATCGCGGTAATGATCCTCGAGCGTCAGGAACACGCGCTCGAGCTCCTCACCTGCGGACTCGAGGCCCGGGGTGGTCTTGAGGTCGGCGATGGGCTCGGTGTTGCGGATACCGGCGACGACGTCCTCGCCCTGGGCATTAACCAAAAAGTCACCGTAGAACTCCTTGGTGCCGTCGGCCGGATTACGCGTAAAGGCGACGCCCGTCGCAGAGGTCTCGCCCTTGTTGCCAAAGGCCATGGCCTGCACGTTGACGGCGGTGCCGAGGTCGTCGGAAATGCCATGCTGCTTGCGGTAGATGCAGGCACGCTCGTTCATCCAGCTGCCAAAGACGGCCTGGATTGCAAGGCGTAGCTGAAGCTCCGGGTCGTGCGGGAAAACGGGCTTGCCGTCAGCGACCTCGAGCTCGGGATACAGGGAGGCATCGACGTTCTCGGAGAAGATGCCCTTAAAGGTCTCGACGAGTTCCTGCAGGTCCTCGGCCGAAAGCTCGGAATCGACGCGAACGCCGGCGACCAGACGGGCCTGGGTCAGGGCGTTCTCGAACAGGTCGGCGTCAACGCCCATGACGACATTGGAAAACATCTGGATAAAGCGGCGGTAGCTATCCCAGGCAAAACGCGGGTTCTGCGTCTGCGCGATAAGGCCCTGGACGGAATCGTCATTGAGGCCCAAGTTGAGGACCGTGTCCATCATACCGGGCATGGAGAACGGAGCGCCCGAACGAACTGACACGAGCAGCGGATCATTATCGTCAACGAGCTTCTTGCCACAGCGGGCCTCGAGGTCCGCCTCGGCGGCAACGATCTCATCGAGTGCGCCCTCGGGCCACACGTTGCCGGCACCAGAGTACTCGACGCAAGTCTGGCAGGTAATGGTAAAGCCACCGGGAACCGGCAGGCCGATACGGCTCATCTCGGCAAGGTTAGCGCCTTTGCCGCCAAGCACGAAGTTCATGGACTTGTCGCCCTCGGTGACACAGGTGCCCTGGGCGTCGGTTCCAAAACGGTAAACCCTCTTGCAATCGCTCACGATACTTCCCCTTCCATGCGCTCTCGCGCACGACCGTGGTAACGAATCGACCCGCCGAATGCGGGCCGTGAGGGAACTATACGGCGGGTTTTGGGCAGGCTTGAGCAGAGGGTGCGCGGTTTGGTAAACGTGCTAAAACTGGCGGTAAACGGTAGGTAAAGGTGGTTACCTTATGAAGATACCACTGCAATAAAAAAGCAGGTCAAGTGCGATGTTTTTGCTAAATCGCTTTATCAAAATGCTACTATTATTAGGTGCGGCGGGCGGCTCGGCGGGCACGGGCTTCTTGGATTTCCCCCAAGTGGCTAATGATCTCGGCAGCGCTTTCCTCGATGGCCTTGCCGTCGGTACGCACCACAAAGCAGCCTAGGCGCTTCATGAGGGCACGAGCTTCCTCAAGCTCGCTGCGCACGCTCTCGGGCTCGGCATAGGAGCCGGCAAGGGCACGAGCGTAGTCATCGCCCAAGCGGCTATCGCGAATTTCGGAAATCACATCGACGGTCGAAATCAGGCCGAAGAGGCGCATTGGGTCAACCTCGTAAATCGACTTCGGTGGCTCCATGCCATGGGCCAACGGAACATTGGCAACCTTGTAACCCTGATAGGCCAAATACATCGACAGCGGCGTCTTGGACGTGCGCGATACACCCAGCAGCACGATATCGGCACCCGACAGATCGTCGCAACCGCGCCCGTCATCATGCTCGACAAAATACTCCATGGCCTCGATGCGATGGAAATAGTGGTCATCCGTCTTGTGAATCACGCCCGCAACGCCTTTGGGCGGCACACCGATAAGCGACGACAGTACGGCGAGCGTTGGGCCGATCAGATCGACCGAACGAATATGCAGCATACCCAGGTAATCGAGCACGCGGGCGCGAAGCGCCGGATCGACAATGGTGTGGAACACGGCGATATCGCGATGGTCCGCATCGACACGCGGACCCACAAACGACTTGACCTGCTCCACAGAGTTCACCTTGGGCAGGCGCAAGAGACGAAAAGCCCCTTCATCAAATTGCCCGGACGCCGCAAGCACCACCTCACAAGCGGTATCGCCGAGCGAGTCGGAGATAACGATAACGGCGGGACGAGCGGTGACCGGGCAATCCATGCGGGGCTCCTTTTGCGCTTATGCGCAGGCTAGCTTACTTTTTGCGGGCAAGCTCACCGATGTTGGCGATGCCGGAGAAAACGGCCTCGAAGCGGTTGAGCAGCTTAAGGCGATTATCGCGGAGCTGCTCGTCCTTGTCCATGACCATGACCTCGTCGAAGAAACGGTCGATGGGCGCGCGCAGGGCGGCAAGGGCGGCAAATGCGGCCGGATAATCCTCGGTAGCAAGGGCGGCATCGACAGCGGTCTGAGCAGCCTCGGAGGCGTCGGCGAGCGCGAGCTCGACCTCGCCCATCAGGCTGTGGTCGTACTCCGCACCCAGCTCGGGCTTGGAGATGTGCGCGGCGCGGGCATAGGCGGTAGCCAGGTTGTCGAAGGTCTCGGAGTCGTTCTTGCGAGCCTCGTCGAGGGCGGCGCAACGGGCGAAGAAGACGGACGGGGCGATGATGTGCACCGCGGAGACGGCGGCAACGGTATCGGCCGGGATCTTTTCGTCGCGGGCCATGCTCACCAGGCGGCCATGGAAGAAATCACGAACCTGCTCGGCGACCTCGGCGGCGTCGAACTCAATGCCCTGCTCACTGTAGAGCTCGAGGGCGAAGTCGATAAGTGACGTGGGGTCGATCGGCAGACGGTCGCGCAGGATGTTGATGATGCCGATAGCGGCACGACGCAGCGCATAGGGGTCCGAGGAGCCGGTCGGGGGCTCGCCGATGGCAAAGATACCGGCAATGGTATCGAGCTTGTCGGCACAGGCCACGATGCAGCCAGCGATGCCCTCGGGCAGCTCGTCACCGGCAAAGCGGGGACGATAGTGATCGCGAATGGCGTGGGCGACCTCGTCGTTCTCCCCCATCGCGCAGGCGTAGTAACCGCCCATCACGCCCTGCTGGCTCGTGAACTCGACGACGGCGTTAGACACCAGGTCGGCCTTGCACAGGTGCGCGGCGCGAGCGGCATCGGCGGCAAGGTGGGCGCCCAGATGAGCCTCGCGGGCAATAGCGAGCGCGAGCTGCTCGATGCGCTCGGACTTGGCGAGCACGCTACCGAGCTTCTCCTGGAAGGCAACCTTGGCCAGACGCTCACGGAACTCGTCGAGGGAAATCTTCAGGTCCTCCTCGTAGAAGAACTTTGCGTCGTCCAGACGGGCGCGCACGACGCGCTCGTTGCCGTCGATCACGCGCTCGGCGTTCTCGGGCTTGCTGTTGGAGACGACCACGAACTCACGCGTGAGCTTGCCCTCGCCGTCATAGATCGGGAAGTAGCGCTGGTTGGTGAGCATGGACTCGCAGATGATCTCGTGCGGGACCTTGAGGAACTCCTCATCGAAGGTACCGACGAGCACTGTCGGCCACTCGCAGAGGTTGATGACCTCCTCAAAGACCTTCTTGGGCGTATCGACATGGCAGCCGGGACGGGCAGCCTCGACCTCGGCGATACCGGCGAGGATGGCCTCACGACGACGCTCGGCAGAAAGCACACCGGCGTCCTCGAGCACCTGCTCGTAAACAGCGGGGCTGGCAACCACATGGTCGCCAGGGCCAAGTACGCGATGACCGCGCGTGGTGTTGCCGCTCGTCACGTCGGCAAACGACACGGGAACAATATCCTCGCCCAAAAGGCAGCAGATCCAACGGACCGGACGCACGAACGTGGCGTGCTCGTGGCCCCAGCGCTGGGAGCGGTAGTTGGGCCACTGCAGACCGGCGATGGTCTTCTCGCACAGAGCGGTCAGAATCGGCGTAGCCGGTGCGGAGGGAATGTTCTTCTCGGCGAACACGTACTCGCGGCCGTCGGTATCCTCGCGACGGACCAGGTCCTCGGCAGCCACACCGCACTTGCGGGCGAAGCCCTGGGCGGCCTTGGTGGCGTTACCGTCAGCGTCGAAGGCAATGTTGGCCGAGGGGCCACGCTTGACCTCGTGAACCTCATCGGTCGCGGTAGCGACGTCGGCAACGAGTGCAGCCAGACGACGCGGGGTCGAGATCACGCGGACCTCGCCGTGGGCCAGACCGGCCTCGTCGAGACCCTTGGCGATCATGGTGCCAAGCTGCTTGACGGCATTGTTCAGCGGTGCGGAGGGCATTTCCTCCGTACCGATTTCAAACAGGAAATCCTTAGCGTCTGCCATGGCTTACGCCACCTCGCCTTCCTGGTCGGCATTCTCGTTGACTCCGGCGACCTCGGCCATGTAGGCCTCGCAGCACGCCTTGGCGACGGCGCGGACGCGCAGGATGTAGTTGGCGCGCTCGACCGCGGAAAGGGCGCCGCGGGCATCGAGCAGGTTGAAGGCATGGCTGCACTTCATGACGCAGTCATACGCGGGCAGCGGCAGCTTGCGCTCAAGGCAGGAGTGGCACTCGGCCTCGTAGTCGTCAAACTTCTGACGCATCATCTCGACGTTGGCGACCTCAAAGTTGTAGGCGCTAAACTCACGCTCGTTCTCTAGGAACACGTCGCCATAGGTCATCGGCGTGCCATCGGGCAGATAGCTCCACACCAGGTCGTAGACGGAGTTGACGCCCTGGGCGTACATGGCGATGCGCTCCAGACCATAGGTGATCTCGACGGGCACAGGGTCGACCTCGATGCCGCCCACCTGCTGGAAGTACGTAAACTGCGTGACCTCCATGCCGTTGAGCCAGACCTCCCAGCCAAGGCCCCAGGCGCCCAGGGTCGGGCTCTCCCAGTCGTCCTCGACAAAACGGACGTCATGGTCGTTGGGGTCCAGACCGATAGCGGCAAGAGACCCCAGGTAAAGCTCCTGGGCGTTGACCGGCGACGGCTTGATGAGCACCTGGAACTGATAGTAGTGCTGCATGCGGTTGGGGTTCTCGCCGTAGCGGCCGTCGGCGGGACGGCGGCAAGGCTGAGCATAGCAGGTGCGCCACTCGGCGGGACCGAGCGAGCGCAGCGTGGTCGCGGTGTGGAAGGTACCGGCACCGACCTCGGAGTCATAGGGCTGCATAATGACGCAGCCCTGCTCGCCCCAGTACTGCTGGAGGCGCAGGATGATGTCTTGGAAGGAAAGCGATGAAGCGTTCATGCCTCTAATATCCCCTCGTCGAAACGAATACACGGTTAGGTACTGTACTATAGCGGTTTTTAATCGATAGCGCCGATGCGGTTGAGCGGCCAGTAGCGCACGAGCGCCACGGCGATCAAATCAGAGCGATCGACGGGGCCAAAGTAGCGCGAGTCGGCAGAGTTTTCGCGGTTGTCGCCCATCACCCACACACACCCGTCGGGAACGGTGTAGGGATAACTTACCTGAGCGCCGGGAGCCTGGACCGAGAGCGGCCAGCTCATGCCTGTCGTGTAGCCCTCGTCGAGCGCCTGGCCGTCAACGACCACCTTGCCGTCCTGAAGGTCGACCGTCTGGCCGGCCGTGGCAATAACACGCTTGACAAGAACATCATGCTCGGAGGTGCCATCGGGGTTGTGGAACACCACGATATCGCCTTGGCTGACAGGCTGGCCGAGCTCGAGGCTCACCTTTTGCGCCAAGATCTGGTCGCCAATCTCGATCGTGGACTCCATGGAGCCGGTGGGCACCACAAAGGGCTCGACCACAAACGAGCGAATCAAGAAGGTGGCGACCAATGCGATCGCGATGACCGCGATCCACTCAAAAGCGCCCCTCAACGCGGAATGCTGCGATGGAACCATTCTCACTCCTCGCTCTGCGAATACGAAGCGTCCAAAATCTCCTGCGCGTAAGCGCGCTCCTCGGGCGTGAGCCGCGCCGTCTCGATCAGATCGGGACGCCAGCGGCAGGTGCGCTCGATGGCGTTCTTGCGACGCCAGGCATCGACCTTGGCGTGATCGCCGCTCACAAGCACCGGAGGCACGCCCTCGCCGTTGAACTCGGCAGGACGGGTGTACTGCGCGTACTCGAGCAGGCCTCCATCCTCGGCGGTCGAGAACGACTCGTCGACGTTGCTCATCTCGTCACCAAGGGCGCCGGGGATGAGGCGTACGACGGCATCGGCAACGACCATAGCGGGAAGCTCGCCGCCCGTAAGCACGTAGTCGCCGATCGACAGACGCTCATCGGCATACGCATACGCGCGCTCGTCGACGCCCTCGTAGCGACTGCACACAAACAGCAGGCGCTCACTTTTGAGCAGGCGCTCGGCCACATGCTGCGTAAAGGGCTCGCCACAGGGGGTGAAGAACACAACCGTGGGCTTGGGACCCTCTGCGCTAATGGCCTCGATGGCCTCTGCGATAGGCTCGACCTTCATGAGCATGCCCTGCCCGCCGCCGTACGGCTCGTCATCGACGGTACGATGGCGGTCGTGCGTCCAGTCGCGCAGGTTATACGCCTTAAAATCAAAAAGGCCGGCCTTGCGGGCGCGGCCCAAGATCGATGTGGACATGACGGGCTCAAACATCTCGGGAAAGACCGAAAGGGTCTCGATCAGCATGTTGTCCTCCCTACTTGTCCATATCGATCAGGCCGTCCATAACGTGGACGGAAATTGTTCCTGTGTCGGGAAGATCGAGCACGACCTGCTCGATCACGGGAATCAGTACCTCGCCGTACCGATCGCCCTCAACAACCCAAACATCGTTAGCGGGCGTCGACATGATCTCGACGATCGTGCCGAGCGAACCGAAGCGCTCGTCGACCACCTCGCGACCCATCAGGTCGGTATAGGCAGCGTCGAGCGAATCGAGCTCAAAGTCGTCACGATTTGCCAGCACATAGCATCCCGTGATGCCCTCGGCGGCCGTCAAGTCGTCAATACCCTCAAACGAGACCAGATCGCCATCGCCCGTATCGGTGACGGACACGACCGTACAAAACCGGTCGCGCTTGAGCGCCGGCGGCGTCAGGGCTACGCGCATGCCCGGCTCTAATACAGAAGGAAGCCCCCGCAGCGGCTGCGCGAGGACCTCCCCCTTCCTTCCGTGCGGCTTGACCACACGGGCGATGTTTTTGTACTGGGACCTCAAGGTCCTAGCCCAGAACCTCTACCTCGACAGCAGTGTCGAGGCGAGCGGCCAGTGCACGGGCGAGCGTGCGAATGGCCTTGATGGTACGGCCACGACGGCCGATGACCTTAGCGACGTCATCCTCGGCGACCGAAACCTCAATCGTGGAGGCGTCGTCACCATCGATGACCTCAAGGCTCACGGAATCCGGGTCGTCGACGATCTGAACAACGAGATATTCGACGAGATCGGCGATGCGATCTGAGAGCATTGCCTCACCCTCGAGCTGTGCAGCGTCAACCTCAGGCACGATTTACTCCTCGGCGCCCTCAGCGGCCTCAGCGGCAGCCTTAGCGGCCTCGGCCTCTTTGGCGAGCTGCTTCTTGGACTTTTTGACGACGGTCTCGGTCTTCTCGCCCTCGTTGGCGGCCTTGACCAGAGCAGCGACAGCGTCAGTGAGCTGAGCGCCCTTGGACTGCCAGTCAGCGATCTTCTCGAGATCGAGGTTGATGGTCTTGGGGGCGGTCATCGGGTTGTAGCGGCCAACCTCCTCGATGATACGACCGTCACGCGGGGCGCGGGAATCGGCGACGACGACACGGTAGTACGGACGCTTCTTAGCGCCGTGACGAGCAAGGCGAATCTTGACTGCCAAAGGAAACTCCTCCAACCAAGCAGCTTTAGGCTGCAACTACAAACAAACAGTTGAACATAATACGCCATCGACGCGGGCAGGTGAAGTCCGTGAGACCAACTTCTTCGGTGTAGTCGAGGGCAAATCCATATCTTAGACAAGAATTCGGGATTTGCAAGCACATACACGCACCCCACATGAGCTGCGCGGTATACTCATGACATGGAAAGACGCGAACATACATACGGTTATGAGGATGCCACAGACGTCACGCCGCCTCCCTGGACGGGTCCGGCGGTGGGCCTGATGGACCTCGATGCGTTTTTTGCGAGCGTGGAGATGCTCGATCATCCCGAATGGCGCGGCAAGCCGCTCATCGTGGGCGGAGACGCCGATTCGCGTGGCGTCGTGTCCACGTGTTCGTATGAGGCACGTCGCTTTGGCGTGCACTCTGCCATGGCCTCGGCCGAAGCGCGGCGCTTGTGCCCGCAAGCCATTTGGACGCACGGGCACTTTGATCGCTACCGCGAGGTGAGCGCGCAGGTCATGGCGATTCTCGCCGACGAGACCCCGCGCGTTGAGCGCGTATCCATCGACGAAGCCTTTATCGATATCACACCGGGTCGCTTTGCGCCCGAAGACCCGCTGCTGGTTGCGCGGCGTATAAGCGACCGCGTGGCAGCGCTGGGAGTGACGTGCTCCATTGGCGTGGGCTGCAACAAGACGGTCGCAAAGATCGCAAGCGAGCGGGATAAGCCGTTTGGGCTGACCATCGTGCGCCCCGGAACCGAGCAGCGCTTTTTGGCCGCGCTGCCGGTATCTGCCATGAGCGGCATCGGGCGCTCGGCCGAGGAGCGACTGCGCCGCATGCGCATCTACACCCTCGGCGAGCTATCACGTGCACCGGAATCCACCTTGGCCTCTATTTTTGGCGTCAACGGCGAACGCATGCGCCAGCGTGCGCTGGGACTCGAAATCTCCGAAGTCACGAGTCTCGATGAGGAGCGTGAGGTCAAGTCGGTCAGTAATGAACGCACCTTTGCGAAAGATTTGACTGAGCGTGGGGATATTGAGGCGGCGATTGCGCTGCTGGGTGAGTCGGTGGGACGCCGTCTGCGCCGTCAGGGGCTGACGGGTGCCACGGTAACGCTCAAGCTCAAGTATTCGTATGGAAGCGGGCGTACGGCACAGCGCCGGCTGCCTCATCCAACCGACGATGAGAACATCTTCGTGGCGGTTGCACTCGAACTGCTCGACAACATCTGGCAAGAAGGCATGCATGTTCGCTTAGCCGGCATCGGCATGAGCGACTTCGACCACCAAGGCGGCATCCAGACTGACCTGTTCTGCGAGATCGATGACCGCGGAGCCCAATCCAGCGACCGCCGCGACCTCTCCGTCGCCATCGACGCCGTCCGAGACAAGTTCGGCGACACCGCCCTATCCTTCGGCCGCCAATCCCGCTTCAATAACTAGTCTTTTTTGGACGGGGGGGTTGCTGCCTTCCGTCCGACACGGCATTGGTAGTCAATTTGGGACGGGGCTATTTTAGCTACCCCTATATATCGGTTGAGATTCATTCGGCCTAATTCATTCACCGTCAGCCAAAGGGTAGCTAAAATAGCCCCGTCCCAAATTGACTACCCCGGATGTCCGGTTTGCCCGCCGCAACAAAACTCTGTCCCAAATAGCTACTGATCGAGCTTGACCTTCTGAATCGTGCAGTGACCGATGCCCGTGAGGCGCACGATCTGCTTTATCGAAAAGCCCTCGTTTTTGAGCGTACGGATGTAGTTGTCGCGCACGGCTTTAGGCAAATCTTTAAGGTGGTGAGGCTCATACGGTTTAAGGAGAGCCTGTGCAAACTCCAGTGCATCTATGTCGCTCACATGAGCGCCGTCACGGAAGCAATATCGATTCGGTTCTCCCGAGGTACTGAAAGCAAAAAATCTCTGAGAATCTCCGAGCAAACCTAGCACACATTCAGTCATACAAATACCCGGGTATCCCATATATTCGCTAAAACTGCTCCAACGATATAGTGAAGCAGTCCCAATCCTGGCTTTCGCAGGATTATCGTGAATATATCTCACACAGTTGAGCAGCTGATCATCGTTAAGAATCGGCACGCTCTTAAATCGATCCTGAAAAACTGGTCCCTTCCGTCCGGTTTTCGCGTTGAAATACATCGCATATGCAGTCGTAACAGAGTGCATGCAATCGCTCAGGTGAACATGTTCATCATCTAGCAACAAGTGAATATGGTTGTCCATAAGGCACCAAGCAATGATATTGACGTCGTATTTTCGGCATTTCGAGGCAAGCAACCGAATCAAATATATCCGATCATCGGCATCCTCAAATATCAGCTGACCACCACAGCCCTTTTGGACGACATGGTAATAGCCGTAAACAGAGATTTCCCGCGCGGTCCGAGTCATACGCATCTCCTCCTCTACAGATAACAAATACGTTACCCGAGTCGGAAAGCTAAATATCACGCAATGAACCGCAACTCGCTTCTATCGGCGAACGGTAGGTAGTAGCTAAAAAAGCCCCGTCCCAAATTAGCTACTTTGGGCAAAAAGAAAGGCGGGCAGCTGCGGAAAACCGCAACTGCCCGGCGATATGCGTGAGGGTAGCTAAACCCCGTCTCAAATGAGCTACTAGAGGAGATTGAGGGGGAGCTGGGGGGCGTCTCCCCAGAGTTTCTCGAGGCGGTAGAAGTCGCGGGCTTCGGGAGTGAAGACGTGGACGACAACCGAACCGTAGTCCATGAGCATCCAAGTCTTCTGCTCGCGGCCCTCGATGGAGAACGGATGCTCGCCGCAAGCCTCGGCGACCTTCTCCTCAATCTCGTCGACGATCGAATCAACCTGGCGGTTGTTGGTGCCGGTAGCAAGGACAAAGTAGTCGCACACATCGGAAAGCTCAGTCAGGTCGAGCACCTGAACGTCCTCGCCCTTCTTGTCGTAGGCGGCCTGCGCGGCGGCGCGGGCGACATCCTCGGCGGCGACACCGCTCGCGGACAGCGAGGCGGCGGTGCGGTCGGACGTGGCGGCGAAGCTCTTGTGCTCCACATCCTTGAGAATCTGCTCGTCAGTCATGGTCTCGTCGGCCATGGAATACCTCTTTCTAGACGCACCCGAGCTAGCGTAGCTGGGCGTAATGGTTGTAAATCGTAATAGCCGTGGGATAAAGATAACGCCCGGACTGGATCACATAGACCAAACCCTGCGCAAAACAGGAGAAGAACAACTCATCGAGCGTCGACTCCCCCACCATCTTGCGCAGCGCGTGGGCATAATCGCCGTGGCGGTTGGGCTCGATGGCATCGGCCACAAAGACCACCATATCGAGCGGCGTCATGTCGCAAGCTCCCACGGTGTGACGGTCGACAGCCTGAAAGACCGCCGGCGACAGCCCGGGAAAAAGCTGCGGAAGCTCATAGGCGGCAACTGGGCCATGCAGCAGCGGTGTCGCGGCCGAAGGAGAGCCGGCAACCTTGATGCCATAGTGAAGCGCGCGGGCCACGAGCTCGTCATCGGAAAGCACCTTGTCCCAGTCGTGGATCAAGCCGGCGGCAGCGGCATCAAAGCGGTCAACGCCGTAGACCTCGGCCAGATGAAGTGCGGTCTCGGCAACACCCAGCGAATGCACATAGCGCTTGCGCTTATCCTTCATGCGAACATCGAGCAGCTCTTGAATGCGCTTGAGCAGTGCGCGCTCATCGCCCTCAAACTGATCCTCTACCGACAACGTAGACCCCCATCACTCAAAATCTTCTTGGCCCAAATCGGCATATAGCCTGCGTTTGCGAATGTAGCCGAGCACGGACTCGCTCGTAAGATAGCGCACGCTCATGCCGCGGGCAACTCGCTTACGAATGTTCGTCGAGCTGATCGCCAGCGCCGGAATCTGAATATAGCGCACGTCGAACGGCAGCCCCGACTCTTTGATTCGGGCACGCGCTGTATCGATATCAAAGCCCGGTCGTGTCGCCGCAATAAAGGTAGCAAGCTCAGCGATTCGTTCGGCATCATGCCAGGTCACGATATCGATAATCGCATCGGCGCCCGTAATAAAGTAGAGCTTTACCTGCGGCGGGTAAAAGTCGCGAAGGGCATGAAGCGTATCAGCCGTATAGGTTACGCCCGGGCGGTCGATCTCGAACCGGCTCGCCAAAAAGGCCGGGTTCGCGGCGGTGGCGAGGACCGTCATGGCATAACGATCCTCGGCAGGCGTCACCGGCTTGTCAAGCTTAAAGGCAGGCGTGCCCGCCGGCATAAAGAGCACGGCATCCAAGTCGAGGGACTCACGCGCCTGCTCAGCGGTCACCAGGTGCCCGTAATGGATGGGATCAAAGGTGCCACCCATAATGCCGAGCCTAAACTCCTGCCCGTCCTCTAGAGGAAGCTCGGGCAGACCGATTCCACCGCGCAGCGACATGGCTTACTCGCCCTCCGAGGTCTCGGCATCGTCCTCGGCATCCGCCGCATCGACAACCTCGACGCCCTCATCCGCAGCATCGGCCACGTCAATGGCCTCGACGGCAACGTCCTCGCCAGCATCCTCGAGCTCTTCGTACTCCGAGAAGTCCTCGGCGCCCTCAAAGTCAAAAGCGCGCTGGCAAATGCGGACCTCGTCGCCCGCACGGCAACCGGCCTTCTCGAGCGCGTCGTCAACACCCATACGCGCAAACTTATGCTGCAGGTAAATGACGGCTTCCTCGTTTTCCCAGTCGGTCTGGATGACCATGCGCTCGATGGCACGACCGACCACGCGGAAGGCACCGGGCTCTTCCTGGACAATGCGGAAACGCTTCTCGCGCTGCAGGCGGCGACGCTCCCACTCCTCGTCGCGAAGATCGACCGGCTCATCAGAGACCGCCAGCTCGGCGCGAAGCTTAGCCACCTGCTCGCCCACGGCAAGCATCAGCGTGTTGAGGCCGGCGCCCGTAACAGCAGACACGGCAAAGAACATATGGCCATCGTCGAGCGCCGCACGCTTAAGGTCGGCAATCTTGTCGGCCGTGCCCGGCGCATCACACTTGTTGGCAACGACGATCTGCGGACGCTCCGAAAGCTCGGCGCCATACTGCTCGAGCTCGCGGTTGATGATGCGATAGTCCTCGACCGGATCGCGATCCTCAAAACCACCCGTCATATCGACGACGTGCATGATGAGTGCCGTACGCTCAATGTGGCGCAGGAACTGGTGACCCAGGCCCTTGCCCTCGCTCGCGCCCTCGATGAGACCGGGGACGTCGGCAACGACGTAAGAATATTCGCCGGCACGCACCATGCCGAGGTTCGGCACGAGCGTGGTAAACGGGTAGTCAGCAATCTTGGGGCGGGCGGCACTCATGCGCGCAATGAGCGATGACTTACCCACCGAGGGAAAGCCCACAAGCGCGGCATCGGCCATAAGCTTCATCTCGAGCTCGATCCAGTGTTCCTCGGCAGGCTCGCCGAGCTGGGCAAAGGCCGGAGCGCGACGCACCGACGTCACAAAGTGTGTGTTGCCCAGACCGCCGGCACCGCCGGGCGCCACGACGACGCGCTCGCCGTCGTGCACCAGGTCGGCAATCTCGAACATCGGGGTCTGCGTCTCGGGATCGAGCTCGCGCACCACGGTACCCATAGGGACCTTGAGAATCAGGTCCTCGCCGCTCTTACCGTTACGACGGGCACCCTGCCCGTGCGTGCCGCGCTCGGCGCGGAAGTGATGCTTAAAGCGGTAATCGATCAGCGAAGACAGCTGAGCATCGGCCTGGATGACGACATTGCCGCCACGACCGCCGTCGCCGCCATCGGGGCCGCCCTTGGGGACAAATGCCTCGCGCCTAAACGACATGCATCCGGCTCCGCCGTCGCCGCCGCACACGTTAATGCGGCTGATATCGGTGAACTGTGACAACAGAATCGCCTCCTACAAAAAAGAGGGAGACCCTTGAATCCTAAAACTCAAGTGCCTCCCACATATGTGCTCTATGAAGGGTGAATTACGCGTTCGCGAGCGGGCGTACGCTGACCCTGTGCTTGATACCCTTGTGGAACTCAACGGTACCGTCGACCAGCGCGAACAGCGTGTCGTCCTTACCACGGCCAACGTTCTCACCCGGGTGGATGTGCGTGCCGTGCTGACGGACGAGAATCGTGCCCGTGGTTACCGTCTGGCCGGCATAGCGCTTCGTGCCAAGGCGCTGACCGCGGGAGTCACGGCCATTACGGGAGGAACCGAGTCCTTTTTTGTGTGCCATTGTGTATACCTACTCTTTCGTTACGAGTGTAATCTACTCGGCGACGGGAGCCTCGGCAACAGCCTCAGCCTCTGCCTTGACAGCCTTCTTGGCGCGGGAGGTAGCCTGAACCTTCACGATCTTCAGCTTGGTGAGCTGCTGACGGTGACCCTTCAGACGACGATAGCGCTTGCGCTTGTGGAACTTGAAGACCAGCTGCTTCTCGCCCTTGAACTGCTCAACGATCTGAGCGGTAACCTTGGCCTTGGCCAGCTTGTCGGGATCGGTGACGATCTTCTTACCATCGTTGAGGAAGATAACCGGCAGGGTGACCTTGTCGCCCTCATTGCCCTCGATCTTCTCGACGGTGATGACATCGTCGGTGGCGACCTTGTACTGCTTGCCGCCCGTGTTAACGATTGCGTACATGTTTACTTGCCCTTCATGCATCAGTTAGTGCAACAGCCGAATATAGTAGCAGGCGAAAATACCCCCGTCAACGAGTATGTGGAGCAAATCCACAAGTTCGCACAGGTATGGGGCTGACGAGTCGGCCCTCGTCGTCCTCGCATGCTTGATTCTGACGCTCGACATCGTAGGAGCAGATGGTCACGAGGTCTTGCATACCGGTGGAAACAATAGGTGCATCCACGCCCGGGGTCAAGCCCTGCAACAAAACATCAGCAGCGGAAAGCAAAATTTCCGGACGCATGGAGCCCTCGTTGTCGGCATGGGTGTCGAGCATGAGCACCAAATGGTCCGGGCGCTCCCCCGCCGTGAGCTCATAGCCCACGAGCGTGTGATCCAAATCCAAGCGCTTGCTCTTTTTTCCGCGCGCGTAGTCGATGCCATTGCCCGCGCGCAGCGTGTCGAGCGCACGACGCACCTCGTCGGCGCTTACGGGCGCCTCGGGATCCAAGTGCAGGTCGATGCGATACGACAGGCGCGTGAGCTGCGCCGTCAACGCCGGCGTGCGCACGTCGATGTACGCCGCCTCGATGGGCGCCAGATCGGCCGGAGACGCCGCAGCCAGGCGCCCAAACGCCTCGTCGAGCGCCACGAACTCGGTCATAAACAGGTCATACCACTCGCAGGTCGACGACGTACCCACCGGTAGCGCCGAAGAGAAGCCCACGCGCATGTGCGGAGAAAAGCCCTGCGTGACGGCATAGGGAAGTCCCGCACGGCGCACGATGCGCTCAATGGTATGGATCACTTCGAGATGGCCCAGGTACTTAAGGCGATCGCGCTTGCCATAGCGAACACGAAGTCTAAAGAGCGAGGGGTTGTCGGTCAGGCGCTCACTCATGCGCGATCACCCATCAATACATTCTTGGCGTGGAGCGTGGGGCAGATCCCGCAGCCGGTGCACGACGTGCGGGTGCAGTCGGGAGTCGTGACGCCCTCGAGCGAGCGACGGTACTCGCGCTCGAGGAAGCCGCGCGTACAGCCAGGGCTCACATGCTCCCACGGCAGGCGCCAATCCAACTCGTAGGGCAGGTGCACGAGCTCATTGAGGTCGATGCCGTTTTTGGCAGCAGCTTCCTTCCAGTTATCGAGCGAGAAATGCTCTACCCAGGCGTCAAAGCGAGAGCCCGAGCGCCAAGCGTCGATGATGACGGGCGTCATGTCACGACCGGCGCGGGACAGTGCGGCCTCGATGAGCGAGGTCTCGGCATCGTGGTAATGAACGCGGACGGCACGGTTGCGAACGCTCGTGATGAGCAGCTTCTGGCGACGCTTGACGTCGTCGTAGTCGAGCTGCGGGCACCACTGGAACGGCGTGGCAGCCTTAGGGATAAAGACCGAAACCGAGATCGACACCGAGATCGAGCCGCGACGAGCCTTGGGCACCACGGAACGACCGAGCTCCAGCACGTGATCGGCCAGATTGGCGATGGCCACGATGTCCTCGTCGCGCTCGCCGGGAAGGCCCATCATAAAGTAGAGCTTCATGCGGTTCCAGCCGGCCTCGAAGGCGGCCTTGGCCGCACGGTCCAGGTCCTCCTCGGTCACGTTCTTGTTAATGATGTCGCGCATGCGCTGGCTGCCGGCCTCGGGCGCGAACGTCAGGCCGCCCTTCTTTTCGCCGGCAACCGACTCGGCCATATCCACGCCAAACGAATCCAGGCGCTGCGACGGAATAGACACGCGAATACCCGTATCCTCCAGGCGACGGTTGAGCCTGCCGAGCACGTCGCGAATGCAGGAGTGGTCGGTCGTGGAGAGCGAGGTCAGCGACACCTCGTCATAGCCGGTCTTTTCCAGACCCTGAATCACCGACGAGACGATTTGGTCGGCCGAGCGCTCGCGCACCGGACGATACGTCATGCCGGCCTGGCAAAAACGACAGCCGCGGGCGCAGCCGCGCAGGATCTCGATAGACAGGCGGTCGTGAACCAGCTGCGCATAGGGCACGCACGACTGCGACAGCGGATTCGTGGCGCCGAAATCCTCGACGACGCGCTTGTAGACCACGGTCGGCGCATCCTTGCCTTCACGCGGCACGGTGTAGCCATGCGGCGAGCAGGGCTCGTCGTGACGAACCTCATAGAGCGATGGCACGTAGTTGCCGGCAATGGATGCAAGCTGCTCGACAATCTGCGCGCGCGGGACCCCTTCGTCACGCAGACGGCGATGCAGCTGGCAGGTCTCGAGCAGCGATTCCTCGCCCTCACCGATGAGGATGGCATCGAAGAAGGCCGCGTACGGCTCGGGGTTGTACACCGAGGGGCCGCCGGCGATGATGATAGGGTCGTCTTCGCCTCGGTCGGCCGCCAACAGTGGAATGCCAGCGAGGTCGAGTGCCTCGAGGAAGTTCGTCACCGCCATCTCGTGCGGCACATGCAGACCGACGATATCAAACGAAGCGACCGGCGCTGCACCCTCAAGCGAGAGCAGCGGAATGCCCGCCTCGCGCATAGCGTCACCCATATCGGGCCACGGCACATAGCCACGCTCGCAGGAGATGCCCTCGGCCTGGTTAAGGATGTTGTAGAGGATGGCGATACCCTGGTTGGGCAGACCGACCTCGTACACATCCGGATAGATCAGGCAGCAACGGTAGTCGGCATCGGCCTTGGAAAGCGTGCCCCACTCGTGATCGATATAGCGACTCGGCTTCTCGACCTTGGCGAGCAACGGCTCAATTAAATGAAAACAGTCTTGGTATGCAACGCGCAACGGAAAACCCCTAAGCAGCGAGATCTGATGCGTCCTGATAGGACGCCATAGGACGGGTAGCGCCCGCGACCGTGGTCACCAGATCGCGAACGCGGGAGAACGTGACAGTGACCACCTCGTTGGCACGGCTGTAGTCGACATCGCGCTCGTAGAGCGAAACGAGCGCACGGCCCATGCCATAGGTGCCCGCGGCAGCAGTGAGCGCCTTGACGGCAAACCCAATATGCGGCGTCTGCTTGACAAGTGCGCGGGTGACCGCTCGGATCACAAGACCGCCGGCAAGCACGCCCGCGACCTCGTAGCCGCGCTCGGGCTTAATGCCGCGTCCAAAGACGGCAGCGAGCTCAAAGAGCATGCCCACCTGCGCCAGCGCCATAACGGGATAATCGGCGCCCGGCAAAAACACCAGCGCACCGGTCGCCATATTGGTGAGCGCGCACGAGGTGATGATACGATTGGCCGCAGCGATGCGCATGAAGGCAAAGTTCGCCGCAAAAGCCGTTTCCTTGTCGGTGCGATCGAGAATCCAGCGGGCAAGCGTCTCGAGCAGATACGTCTTATCGGTTGCCGCTACCACGCCGAGCATGGGCGTAGACTCCTCGATAAACGGCACCTCCACAGCAGACTCGGCAAGCACGCACACGGGCGCGCCGGCGATCACGAGCTCCTGCACGGCACTCTCCAAGCGGTCGGAACCACACGAGAGCACCAGCACCACATCGGTATCGGTCTTTGGAGCAATTCGCTCCTCCCCCAGACGCTCGACGCGCACAATGCCCGAGGTCGTCTGCGGCACAAAGGCGTCACGCACCGTCTCGGCCAGAAAGCGCGAGGCGGACGAATCCAGATAGACCGAGACGCGCACAGGTGTATCGGAATCCTTCTTAACGGACGCGCCCATCTTAAAAGCGCGGGTCAGCTTATCTACGGGAATTTTCATGGCAAACCCCTCCAGCGGTTACGCGGCGCCCGAACGATGCCGCCATATGGATTGTACGATACCCACCGTCAGCAGCTGAATCATCATCGAAGACGAACCGAAGCTAATAAACGGTAGCGGAATACCGGTAATCGGCATCATGCCGATGCACATGCCGATGTTTTCGAAAGTCTGGAACGCCCACATGCCAACGATGCCTACGCATGATAAGCGTAGGAACAGAGACTCGCACTTAAAGGCAACGCGGATCGTCGAGAAGATGAGCAGCACGTACAAGCACAGCAGCAAAAAGGAGCCGCAGAAGCCAAAGGTCTCGGACAAAAAGGCGAAAACGAAATCGGTATGGAACTCGGGCAGAAAGCCGCCGGCAGACTGCGTCGCATGGCCCAAACCCTTACCAAAGAAGCCGCCCGAGCCAACAGCGATAAGCGACTGCTGCAGGTTGTAGGCATCGTCCGAATCGGCATTATCGGGGTCGATAAAGACCGTCAGACGGTTCATCTGATACTGCTTGATGAGCACATCGTGGCCGAGCAACGAATCAAAGACCGAATCGAGCGCCAGGACGAGGGCCACCAGGCCCACGAGCAGGGCCAGGGTCGACAGCACCCATTCGCGGCGTGCACCGCTCATGCAGATGACGATGGCGCCCGAAACCAGCACGACCAGGCCCGAGCCCAGGTCACCCATGGCAACGACGGCCAAAAACGGAATGGACAGCATGCCGCAGAGCTTGACGTAGTCGCGAACGGTATCGATGCGACCGTTATACTGCGAACCAAGCGTAGCAATAAAGAAGATGGTGATGAGCTTGGCAAGCTCAACCGGCTGGAACGTCAAGCCGATACCGGGAATCTTGATCCAGCCCGTCATGCCCAGACCGCCCGTATAGGACAGACCCGGAATCTTGGGCGAGAAGATCACGATCAGGTCGATGACGAGCAACGCCGTCGAGAAATTGGAAATACCGCGCAGGTCGGTACGCCAGACCAGCACCGCCAGCACCGCCCCGATGCCAATTCCCAGCAGATGGCGTGAAAACGATGCATCGGCCTTAAACTGCGAAGCCGACCAGATAATGATGGCACCGTAGGCGACGAGCGCCACAGTAGCCACGAGCACACCGATATGCACCTTTTGGCGAAACGTGCCGCGCGAGGCCGAAAGGTGCTTGTTGACGCGGTCCAGGCTGCTGCGAGAGCCGGTCTTGGTTGAACGGAACAGATCCGCCGGAGAAAAATCCATCGCAACCTCCTATCGAACCGAAGAATCGCCCGAGGCCGAAGAGGT
Organism: Collinsella aerofaciens; assembly: GCA_047014445.1. Classification (GTDB taxonomy): domain Bacteria; phylum Actinomycetota; class Coriobacteriia; order Coriobacteriales; family Coriobacteriaceae; genus Collinsella; species Collinsella aerofaciens_BX. The sequence continues at coordinate 128,046 of JBKXPS010000004.1, forward strand.
ATCGGGCTCGTCATAAATCACGCCGAGCACGTCGCGCACGACATGCATCGCGGTATCTGAGCCACCGCCGCCCTGCTCCAGGACGGTAGCGATGACATACTTGGGATCATCGGCCGGTGCATAGGCGCAGAACCACGCGTATTCGTCCTCGCCACTTTTCTCGCCCGTGCCCGACTTGCCGTATACCTGCGGCGTCAGGGTGCCAAAGTGCGCCGCCAGGGACGTCGATGCCGTGTAAATCACGTCGTGCATGCCGTTGCGAACAAGAGCCAAATCCGAATCGCTGTTGATCTTGGCCTCCAGGCGCTTCTTCTTGCCCTTGCCATTGTACTTATAGGCATCGCCGTCGCCATCGCGCGACACGGCAGACAAAAATACGTGAGGCACGTACTGTTTGCCGCCGTTGGCAAGACCCATATAGGCGCACGCCATCTGCAGGGGCGTCACCAGGATGTCACCCTGACCGATGGCAATGTTGGTCATATCGCCGGCATTCCACTTGCGGTCCTCGGCAGATGCGTCGGTGAAGTACGACTCTTTCCACTCGGCATCGGGAATACGGCCCGCGCCCTCACTCGGCAGATCGATACCGCAGGTCTTGCCTAGACCCCAGCGACGAAAGACCTCCTGCAGGCCCTCGGGATGTTGCTCGTCATAAAAGAACGCCTTGCCCATGTCGTAGAAGACGGGGTCGCACGAGTTGGCGATACCCGACTGCAGCGTCATGGTGCCGTGGCCAGACGTCAGCCAGCAGCGCTTGCCCCAAGCCTTGCCCAGGCCCGTCCAATAGCCCGTGCAGTTGGTTGTCTGCGTTGAAGTGTAGGTTCCAAACTCAAGACCGGCCAGCGCCGAGAGCGGCTTGATGGTCGAGGCCGACATGTACTGTCCGCTAATGGCGCGGTTGAGCAGCGGGTGCGAACCCTTGTCATCATTGAGCTCGGTCCACACGTCATTTGAGACGCCGCCGATAAAGACGGACGGATCGAACTTGGGCTCGCTCGCCATGCCCAGGATCTCGCCATTGTTGGGATCGAGACACACCACGGCGCCGTTACCGGCATTGCTGTAGCCAGTGGTCTTGGCAAGCTCGATAGCGCTCGCCAGTGCCGCCTCACAGGCCTGTTGGATCTTAAGGTCGAGCGTGAGCTTAATGTCAGAGCCGGCCTTTGCGGGTACGGCGCCGGCCTGACCGGTCACATTGCCCGAGGCATCGACCTTGACGGTCTGCTCGCCACGAATACCCTGCAGCAGGTTTTCGTAGTAGCTCTCAACACCCGCCTGGCCCACGATATCGCCCGACTGGTACGTAATCTTGCCAGCAGAAGCATTATCATCGCCAGAGGTTTTCTTATTCTGGGCCTCGAGCTGCTCGGAGGTAATGGTGCCGGTATAGCCCAAGATATGGCATGCCGTCTCACCGTATGGATACTGGCGCTCGGTACGCTCGGCAATCTTGACGCCCGGGAACTCGCCGGCGTGTTCCTTGATATAGGCAACCGTGGAGCGACGGACGTCCGTCGCGATGGTATGCAGGCTCTGAGCGCCCTCTGTATTGTCCTGAATATTGCGAAGGACCGCCACATAAGGCATTCCAAGCACGTTGGCAAGATGGCGAACCAGAACCTCATCCTCGGCAAGGTCGCGGTAGGCCACGACAGCAAGTGAGGGACGGTTCTGGACAAGCGCCACGCCATTGCGGTCGAGGATGCGGCCGCGTACAGCGGGAGTGGTAACGGTGCGAGTCTGATTGCTATTAGCCTGCTTCTCGTAATAGTCCGACGAGACCATCTGCATGCCCCACAGCTTGACGGCGAGCGCCGCAAACATCGCGCCCACACCCGTGGTGAGGATGGAAAAGCGGCCCTTAAAGGCGGTCGCCGCGGTATTGCCCTCGCCCTCGGTGGCGCGTGGGGCCGTTCCATGCTGCGTATCGTAGGTAAAACGGGAATCGCCACGACGCATGATGACCAGCGCGACCACGATGGCCACAACCAGCACGATACCAGCGATAATAACCGTCAACTGGGAAGACATCTACGGGCCTCCCCTATTTGAGCTTGCGGGTCTTGGGCTTAAAGCGCATACCCGTCTGGCGTCCGCCACGTGCGGAGAATCCATAGCCGGACTGCGGCACGACGCCGGACATCAAAAACGGAATGGCAACCAGACCCGTCAGGATCGAGGACGGCAGCGCATGGCCGAAGATCGCCACGACAAAGCTCGTCTCCAAACCCATAAACAGCAAGATGATGCTGTAAATCACATTAATGACGAGCGCAAAGGCGCCCACAGTGACGCCGCGCGCACTCGGGGTACCGCCCGTCTGACCGACGGCGCTGTGCACCAGGGCAAAAGAACCCACGGTCAGCAGGAGCGACATAACGCCCACCGGCACGGCAGCGGACAGGTCATAAAACAAGCCGCTGCAAAAACCGCACACGACGGCACGGGTCGGGTCGCCCGAGAACACACTCAGGCACACCAAGATAATCATGAAGTTGACGCGACCACCCGCAATGGAGATCTGCGGTGCCAGGCCTGCCTGCAGCAGCACGCACACGATGGCGGCGATCACAAACGTGCGGGAGCTCATCCCCTGCTCGTGTAGATCCATGGACATGCCCCCTATTCGTTCGAGCCAGAATCGGTCGTCTCGGACGTGTCGGAACTGTCATCCGAGCTCTCGTCCTTCGTCTTGGTTGCAGCATCGCGCGACGTTCCCTGCGGCGTGCTGTTGGCCGTGCTCACGTCCTCATCCGAGGCCGACTGTTCATCGGTCAGCGAGGTAATGACCAGCACTTCCTCGTTGTTCTCGGCCGTGGTCTGAGCGCGCACCACAATGGTGTAGTACACGTCGTTTGCCGATTTCTCAACCGACGAGACGGTGCCGAGCGGTAGACCCTTGGGGAACACACCGCCGATGCCCGAGGTCACGATGATGTCGCCAACCTTAACGTCGGAGTCGACGCTCACGTACTCAAGACGCAGCGTGCCGTCAGCCTGACCCTGCAGCATGCCCTGGGCGCGCGTGTCCTGTACCATGGCGGACACACCCGAGTTCTCGTCGCCAATCAGGCGCACGGTGGACGTCTTGGCCGAGACTTCGATGATCTGGCCGATAACACCGGCAGAACTCGTCACGGGCATGTTGATGGTAAGGCCGTCGGCAGAGCCCTTGTCGATGGTAACGGTCGAGGTCCAGGCATCGCCGGAAGCACCAACGATACGAGCAGCGGTCGATTTGAGGTTATAGGTCGACTGCAGGCCGACCAGCCCCTCCAGACGCTCGGCGGTCTTTTGAGACTCGGAGAGCTCGGCAACCTTAGAGGTCAGTTCCTCGTTTTGCTTCTTAAGCTCGTCGAGCGTGTCCTGCGACGCCGTAAGGTTAGAGAACACGTTGCCGATCGCATTGAGGGGAGCCGCCACAGCCGAACCCACAAAGCGCACCGGCGAGGTAATCGTCGTTACGCCCGAACGCACGGCATGAATCGGTCCCGCCTCGCCCTCGCGGATGTAAAACGTGAGCAGCAACACCGAAATCAGGCTGAAAACAATCAACGGGCGCATACCCGTTGATTGTCGCTTGGTATTCAGATTTGTGGAGAAACCCGAAGATCGTGCCAAATGGAATCCACCTTTTGGAAATTAAGCATTGGTCTGGACGAAGCCGCCATCAAACGCATTGGCCTCGAGCACGCGGGCGCAGCCGTTAACGACGTTATCGAGCGCCGTAGGACTGACGTTGACCGAAACACCGGTCTCATCGCGCAGGCGCACGTCGAGACCGCGCAGCAGCGCGCCGCCACCAGTCAGCAAAATGCCGTAGTACATAAGGTCCGAGGCAAGATCGGGCGGCGTAGCGTCGAGTGCGTCCTTGACGGCCTTGGCCATCTCGTCGAGTGGCTTGTTGAGTGCGCGACGAATCTCCTCGCTCTCGATGCGCACGGTCTTGGGCAGACCAGTGATCACGTCGCGGCCGTTGACCTCGACATCGAGCTCGTCCTTGAGCGGCACGGCGGAGCCGACCTTGATCTTGATGTCCTCTGCCGTACGCTCGCCGATGGCCAGGTTGTAGGCATCACGAACGTGCGTGAGGATGGCCTGATCGAACTCGTCGCCGGCAATACGGATGGACTGCGAGACGACGATGCCGCCCATAGCGATAACGGCAACCTCGGTGGTACCGCCACCGATGTCGATGACCATGGAGCCGGTGGGCTCCTCGACGGGCAGGTCGGCGCCGATAGCGGCGGCCATGGGCTCCTCGATCAGGTAGGCCTGGCGAGCGCCGGCCTGGATCGTGGCCTCAAATACGGCACGCTTCTCGACCGACGTGACGCCGGAGGGAACGCAGACGACAACGCGCGGACGCGGGGTCCACGGATAGCGCTTCTCGGAAGCCTTGTCGATAAAGTAGCGAAGCATGGCCTCGGTAACATCGAAGTCGGCGATGACGCCGTCCTTCAGGGGACGAACGGCCACGATGTTGCCGGGCGTACGGCCGAGCATGCGCTTTGCCTCGATACCGACCGCCAGGATGCGCTCGTCGTTCTTGTCGATGGCGACAACAGAGGGCTCGCGAATGACAATGCCCTTGCCGCGCACGGAGACAAGCGTATTTGCGGTGCCGAGGTCGATGGCAAGATCGCCCGCATAGCTACCGAAGAACATATCCATCAAAGAAAACAACGCAACTCCTGATGTGTTGGATGATTGCTGGAAAACTACTAGCTCATGATACTAGCGCAAGCCCGGCACCTCACTTGCGGTGAAGCGCCGGGCAAAGCTAAATCCCATAAGGTCACTACTGGTTGTCAGCAGCCGAGAAATCCATATCGAGCGAGGAAACGGCCCAGCCGATATGATTGTCGGAGCGCACGAATTTGACGGTGTACTCCTGCTCGCCGCCCTTGGACAGCGAAGCCTTGACCTTGGCAGTCGTCTCGGTCATGGACTGATCCATGCCCTCGACGGACACGGTGGCGCCCTGCGGAATCGAGGAGATGATCATCGACTTGGCGTCCTCGGACAGGCTCGAGGCCAGGCAAGACTCGGCCTTTGCGGTGTCACCGTCGCCGGCAGCCTGGAACAGATCGGTGATAACCGACTCCTGCGAGGGGAAGCCAAAGCCGCGCGTGTAGGCAAAGCCCAGACCGCCCGCAGCAATCAAAATGAGCAGAAGCAGCACGATGAAGACTTTGAGACCCGTGTGGCGATGGCGACGACGGACCTTGGCCTGCTTACGATCCTGACGGTCCTGCTGGACCATCTCGGACTCTGACAGTGTAAAGAAGCCGGTGTCCGAGGGATCGGGCATAAACTGACCGGTCGCGCCCGTAGGATCGAGCGGATCGACGGCAGGAGCGTCCATCGCAGGCGCCGGAGCCGTGGCCATAGCCGTCTGGGCAGACAGCGCAGCAAGCGAATCGTGCACGCGGGCAAGCTCATCGGCCTGCTCGGAGGTAAGCTGGTAGATGCCATCGGCAGTAGCGGCGTTAAAGGCGTCGAGTGCGTCGGAGGGACGGCCGGCGGCAGAAAGCGCCTGACCCATGCCGGCGTTGAGCGCGCGCGTGTCGTCACGGGGACCGGCAAAGTCGATAGCCGTACGGTAGGTCTCCACGGCATCCGCCGGACGGCCGAGCTTAATGAAGCAACGACCGAGCTCGCCGAGTGCGGCGGCAGGAGCCGGATTGGCGCCGTCGATGGCAGCCTGACGGAAGGCAGTACCTGCGTTGGCATAATCGCCCGACTGGAACAGCGCATTGCCCAGGCCCAGATAGGCCTTGAACGGCGTGGCATAGGAAGCATCCTGCGTAGCAGCAGAGAACGCCTGGGCGGCCGTCGTGTAGTCGCCCACGGCGGCGAGCGCCTTGCCGCGGTTGGTGAGCAGCGCGCCGCGCTTGCCGTAGGTGCCGTCGTTGAGGGCGGCAGCATAAGCCTCGGCGGCCTCGGCATACATGCCCAGGTGCATCAAGGCGTTGCCACGAAGGTGATCGGCCTCGCCCATAATCTCATCGGGAGTCTTTGCCGCCCCAAGCATCTGGGCTGCAGCGGAAAAATCACCCGCGCGGTAAGCGGCGCGGCCCTGTTGGATCAGCTGGCTATTCAAGGAAGTCCCCTTTACTCGTGAACGATCTCGACATGGACGATCTCGTCGCCGGCACGCAGCTGCGAAATCACATCGAGACCCTCGACCGTGGTACCAAAGACGGTGTAACCGGAATCGAGGTTATGCTGGGCGCCCAGGCAGAAGTAGAACTGCGAACCCGCGGAATCGGGGTCCATGGAGCGTGCCATGGCAAGGGCACCATCGACATGGCTGTTGCGCGGATTGGTGGCAAACTCGCCCTTGATGCAGTAGCCGGGGCCACCGGTACCGGGCATGCCGTCGGGGCCCTCAAGACCAGCGGCGACGTCGGCGCCGGACATATCGCGGGTATTGGGGTCGCCGCCCTGAATGACAAAGCCGGGCACATAGCGATGGAACTTAAGTCCATCATAGAAACCCATCGTGGAAAGCTCGCAGAAGTTCGCGACATGAATGGGAGCGCCCTCGCCGTCAAACTTGACCTTGATGGTACCCTTCGACGTCTCGATTACGGCGCACTCGTCGCCGGCAAGCTGATACTCGGGCGTGTAGAGCTCTTTCTTAAAACCAAACATGTGGTTCCTTCCTCGTGCGTTTAAAGCATATTTGTACGAATTGTAGCAATAAGCACGGGCTTACATCAATTGCGCACGTAGGTTATGCCGACTATGGCGAACTAATTTTAGGAATGCTGCTGCGGCTTCCAAGAACCCACATTGGCGTCGTACTGGTTCAGCGCGCTGTTGCCGCCCTGCGCGATGGGCGCCAGGATCTCGCTTTGGTGGGAACTCATCGACTCGCCATCGGGAATGGCCAGCGAGATATCCCAGCTCTGGCAGATCACGTCGACACGCTCGTACATCCACTCGGCAAGCTGCTTTAAGTGGGCGATGTCGTCCGCATAGACCGTATCGTCCTGATACTTAAGGTTGTTAAGCTCATCTTGCGTCTTTTTGATCTGGTCGCGCAGGGCGTAGGCACTCTGCGACAACTCCTGACGGGTGGACAGCGGCGTTCGGAGATAGCCGTTGTTAAAGGAATCGATGACCTCGCCGATCTGATCCTCGTCACCGTAGGACACGATAGTCTGATACAGACCGTCGAGCCTGGTATAGAGCTGATCATCGGTGAGCACGGTTTCCTCCTGGACCACCTCGGCAGCATCGTCCTGCTTGGTATCGTCCTCAGTCGCCTCGCCCTTTTGGCGCGTAGGGAAGGTCGTCTGCGCGGCCTGGCCAAACTGGTCATAGAAGCCAGGCATGACACCCATGGGATCGGCCGTCACGAACCAATAGGCACCGCCGCAAACGACGGCAAGGACCGCGATGACGATGAGCGGCTTGGGGATATGACGCTTGTGCTTGTGATAGGCGTCCTCGTCGGGATGCACCTTGCGCTTGGGTTTTTGAGCATCGTCATGCAGGGAAACGGGCGTGGGAATATCGACCTTGGGGATACCGAAATCCTTATCGAAAGCCGGCAACACGCAGGTCTCGTTAGGATCGGCGGCGTCCGAAAGCACCGCGGCTGCCGAGGCGGGCGCATGCGGCACCTCGGTATCGATCTGCTCTTGCGTTAGGCGCGGAAAGCCCGCCGTGCGGCCCGCTGCCAGGTCGGATGCGGCCGCGTCCTCGGAGAGGATACCCGGAGCGGGGCGTCCGCATTTGGGGCACGTACGATCATGCGGAGAAAGACGGGCACCGCAGCCCTCGCAGAACACGAACTCGGTGTGCTCGGGACCATCGCCCGGACCCACATAGGCGTTGCAGTAGGGGCAGAACGAGGCGCCGTCCTCGATAGTCTTAAGGCAATGCGGGCAGATCACGGCATCCTCTTTTCGAAGCAATTCAAACAATCGAGGTTAGAGCATAACATCGCCACGGCCCCACAGGAGCAAGGCACCAATTCAACATCGGCAGGGCGCGTAGTTACTTCTTCTTTTTGCTTGGCATCGAGACTTTGATGCCTTGGGCGGACTTGGTCACACGAGAGCGCTTAGCTCCGGTACTCTTCTTTTTCTTGGGCTGGGCCTGGCCCACGCCCTCGAGTGCGCGGGCCTCGGCCTCGCGAGCGGTGCGATCTTCGCGGCGCTGCGCCATGTCGGCGGCGACGCGCTTGGCAAAACGCTCGGCCGTCGAACCCGTCGAGCTCACCTTGCCGCCACCGCGACCCAGGCGGACGTGCACACCGCGGCCAAAACCAGTTGCGGCATGACGACGACGCGGCTTGAGCGAATCCATCATCGTGGCGAGCTTAAAGAACACCGAGCAGGTAAAGACCACGATGACAGCCAAGATAACCATCTGGCCCATCGACAGGTTGGCAATAGACAGCAGCCCCGGGAATCCGATAACGCCCACCAGGATGCCGGCGACTACAAACACAAAGAGCACCACACGTAAGGGCGTGAGAGGCTGCGAGATGCGCCAGATCAGGCTGACGCTCGCCGCGCACGACGTAAGCAGACACATCGTAGACAGCGTGAGCTGGCTAAAGCCAAACACGCGCGCCACAAAGATATCGAGCGCCGCAGCCAGAATGACCGCAATCGACGCCGGCAGTGCACGCTTGAGTACATTCGTCAAAAACGCACCCTTCACGCGAGCATTGTTGGGCTCCAGGCCCAACACAAAGCCCGGCGCGCCGATGCAAAAGAAGTTGATGAGTGTCATCTGGATGGGCTCGAAGGGGTACGGCGGCAGCGCAATGCACAGCGCCGCCAGCCCCATCGAGAACAGCGTCTTGAGCAGGAACAGCGAGGCCGAACGCTGCAGGTTGTTGATGGAGCGACGGCCCTCGGCCACCACGGCGGGCATCGAGGCAAAGTCGTTGTCGACGAGTACGATCTCGGCCACATTACGCGCGGCATCGGAGCCGGCCGCCATGGTGACGGAGCAGTCGGCTTCCTTGAGCGCCAGCACATCGTTGACGCCGTCGCCCGTCATGGCCACGGTGTGCTCGCGGCGCTTGAGCGCCTGCACGAGCTCGCGCTTCTGCTGCGGGGTCACACGACCAAAGACATGGTAGCGGTCCACTGCGGCATCGAGCTTGGCAGGCGTATCGAGCGTCGTGGCGTCCACATAAGCGTCCGCCCCCGGCACGCCCACCACGCGCGCGATCGACGACACCGTACGCGGGTCGTCGCCACTGATCACGTTGAGGGTCACACCCTGCTCGTTAAAGTAGCCGATGGTCTCGGCCGCCGAGGTACGAATCTCGTCGCGGATGGTCACAAAGCCCACGGGCTCGGCCTCGCCCACCATATCGCCATCGGGTGTAAAGCCGTCCACGCGCGCCACCACGAGCACGCGGCAGGTATCGGCAAGCTCGGCGACACGGTTCTCGACCTGCGAAAACACATGCTCCGAAAGCACAAACTGCGCGGCGCCCATCACATAGGAGCCCTGCGCAAACGAAGCGCCACTCCATTTTTTAGACGACGAGAACGGAATGACCGACAGCGGCTCAGACACCTCGACCGGGCGATCGGCGTAATAGTTGAGCAGCGCCTGGCAGGTCTCGTTGGCATCGGCCGAAGTCGCACGTGCCACGTTAGCCAGCGCAAAATCGAGCACTGTGGTATCGACGGGAACAGCCGCCTCGTCCGAGTCCACGCCAAAGCCAACACCCTCAACAGGCAGCGGGTAGGTGCCCTCGACCTCCATGCGGCCCGACGTGATGGTGCCCGTCTTGTCCAGGCACAGTACATCGACGCGAGCGAGCGTCTCGATGCAGTAGAGCTGCTGCGCCAGCACCTTGCGGCGGGCCAGGCGCACCGTGGCGATGGCGAGCACCGACGAGGTCAGCAGCACCAGGCCTTGCGGGATCATGCCCAGCAGGGCGCCCACCGTGGACAGCAGCGCCGACGAAGGCACATGACCAGCCAACAGCTCGGAGAAGCACCACGAAAGCGCGCTATCGCCCGGGGTTCCCGCTGCATCCCACAGCTCGCTCACGCTCGAGGCAAACAACGCCAAACCGAGCGGGATCATGATGATGCTCGCAAAGCGCACGATGGCGTTCAGCGCGTTCATGATCTCGGAATTGACCTTTTTGACGTACTTGGCCTCGTTATTAATTTTGGCCACGTAGTTGTCGGCGCCGACATGGATCACGCGGGCGCGCAGCAGGCCCGAGTCGATAAAGCTGCCGCTCATGAGCTCGGAACCGGGCTGCTTCTTAATAAGGTCGCTCTCGCCCGTCAGCAGGCTCTCGTTCACGAGCGCCTCGCCGGAAACCACCACGGCGTCAGCGGGAATCTGGTCGCCGCGCCCCAGGCGGATGATGTCGTCGAGCACGATCTGGTCCAAGTCGAGCTCCACCTCGGCACCGTCGCGCACCGCGATGGCCTTCTTAGAGGTCAGCAGCGTGAGCTTATCGACCATCTTCTTGGACCGCATGGACTGGATGACGCCAATAGCGGTATTGAGGAACACCACAAACAGGAACGTTAGGTTCTTAAACGAACCGGTCAAAATGACCAGGAACGACAAGATCACGTTGATCAAATTGAACAGCGTGCAGAGGTTCTCGATGATGAGCTCTTTGACCGACTTGGTCTTGAGCTCCATGTTGCGGTTGATCTTACCGGCGGCGATGCGCTCCTCGACCTCGGCGGTCGAGAGTCCGCGCTCGATATCCGTTGCTGCCATACCACGTCCCATCACGTCGCGTCGGTATAAGAAAAACCGTCCGGACCATGCGAGGTTCGGACGGTCTTACGTTCGATGGTGCCCCATGTTGGATTCGAACCAACGGCCTTCTGCTCCGGAGGCAGACGCTCTAATCCCCTGAGCTAATAGGGCCAACGTTTGGCATTATACCCAAGTGCACCACGGGCTATCAAAATAAAAGAAAAAGCTTTGCAATTCCGAGGAAGACGCGGCGCAACGGCCCACTTTAGAAGGCAAAAGCGAGTCAGATAGTATAAACTCTCATGCACCATATATACACGGCTCGCGATGCGGGCCGTTTTTGCAAAAGTTATCCATCGAGGTGAGAGGCACACCATGATTGCAATTTTAAAGCAGAGCGCCAGCGACGAGGCCGTCGGCCATATCGTCAGCTGGATTGAGAAAAAAGGCCTGAAGACCGACGTCTCGCGCGGCGAGAATGAGACGATTATCGGCCTGGTGGGCGATACGACCAAGATCGACCCGTTCCTGCTCGAGTCCATGGATGTCGTCGAGCGCGTGCAGCGCGTCTCCGAGCCGTTCAAGCGCGCCAACCGCAAGTTCCACCCCGAGGACTCCGTCATCGACTGCGGTCACGGCGTCAAGATCGGCGGCGACCAGTTCCAGGTCATCGCCGGTCCCTGCTCCGTCGAGGGCGAGAACCTCATCCGCATCGCACGCCGCGTGAAGGCCGCCGGCGCCACGATGCTGCGCGGCGGTGCCTACAAGCCCCGCACCTCCCCCTACGCCTACCAGGGCATGGGCCCCGCCGGCCTCGACCTGCTGTGCGAGGCGTCTGCCGAGCTCGACATGCCGATCGTCACCGAGATCATGGACCCGCGCGACGTGCAGGTCTTCTTGGACAAGAAGATTGACGTCATGCAGATCGGCGCCCGCAACGCCCAGAACTTCCCCCTGCTCAAGGAGGTCGGCAAGACCCAGACCCCGATTCTGCTCAAGCGCGGCATGTCCGGCACGATCGACGAGCTGCTTATGGCAGCCGAGTACATCATGAGCGAGGGCAACGACAACGTCATCCTGTGCGAGCGCGGTATCCGCACCTTCGAGACCCGCACCCGCAATACCTTCGACCTCAACGCCGTGCCGGTTCTGCACCACCTGTCGCACCTGCCCGTCGTCGCCGACCCCAGCCACGCCACCGGCTACACCCGCTACGTTGAGCCCATGGCGCTCGCCGCGACCGCCTGCGGCGCCAACGGCCTGGAGATCGAGGTCCACGACGAGCCCAGCCGCGCATGGTCCGACGGCGCCCAGGCCCTCACCCCCGACCAGTTCGACGACACCATGCGCCGCATTCGCGCCATCCGCGAGGTCGTCTGCCAAGAGACCATGGAGTAGCCCATGGGTACGGTGAGAAACGCGCGCGTTAACCAGGGCGGCCCCAAGTGCGCCGGTATCGTCGGCCTTGGCCTCATCGGCGGTAGCTTTGCCCGCGGCTATGCCCAGGCGGGCGTCCGCGTGCTGGCCTGGGACCCCGATGACGATGTCATGACGGCCGCCAGCATGGGCACTGTCGCCGGAGAGCTCAACGACAAGACACTCGGCGAATGCGACATCATCGTCCTGGCTTGCTACCCCGAGGCCTGCATCGAGTGGCTCGAGGCGCATGCCCAGGCCCTCGCCGACGCCACCGACACCGAGGCCATCATGGGTCCCGTGGTGATCGACACCGTGGGCGTCAAGGGCATCGTGTGCGAACGTGCCTTTGAGCTTGCCCGTGAGCACGGCTTTTACTTTGTGGGCGCACACCCCATGGCGGGCACGCAGTACTCGGGCTACGCACACTCCCGCGCCGACCTGTTCCAGGGCGCGCCACTCGTGCTCGTGCCGCCCGCGGTGGACGATGCGCTCAAACTGGAGCTTTTGGGCCAGGTGCGCGAGATGGTGCGCCCCTTGGGCTTTGGCAAGTTCAGCGTGACCAGCGCCGCCGAGCACGACCGCGTCATCGCCTTCACGAGCCAGCTTGCGCACGTGGTGTCCAACGCCTACGTCAAAAGCCCCACCGCCCAGGTCCACCACGGCTTTTCGGCCGGTAGCTACCGCGATCTCACCCGCGTGGCGCACCTCAACCCGCAAATGTGGTCCGAGCTCATGATCGACGACGCCGACGCGCTCGCCTACGAGATCGACCATCTGATCGAATCGCTCGGCGCCTACAGCCGTGCGCTCAAGGACCGCGACCAGCGCTATCTGGAGAATCTCCTTGCCGAGGGCGACCGCATTAAGCGCGCGCTCGACGACGAGACCTCCCACTAGACCACCTATCACGCCAGGTCGAAAGGACCGAAGCTTATGGCGATTACCATCGATATCGACACTGCACGCCCCTACCAGGTGCATGTTGGCACGTTTTTGCTGGAGCAGGCGGGACCACTCGTGCGCGCCACTGCCGGCGGTACCAAGGCCGTCATCGTGACGGACACCAACGTGGGCCCGCTCTACCAGATGCCCGTTAAGCAGAGCCTGGAGGCGTCAGGCTACGAGGTGAGCATCTGCACCTTCGAGGCCGGAGAGGCCCATAAGCGCGCCGAAACCTATGTTGCCATTATGGAGTTTGTGGCAGAGCACGAGCTTTCGCGCTCCGACGTGATCGTGGCACTCGGTGGCGGCGTCGTGGGCGACGTGGCGGGCTTTGTGGCCGCCACCTACATGCGCGGCTGCAAGTTTGTGCAGATCCCGACGAGCCTGCTCGCCATGGTGGATTCGTCGGTGGGTGGCAAGACCGCCATCGACCTGGCTGCAGGCAAGAACTTGGCCGGCGCCTTTTGGCAGCCGAGCGTGGTTATCGCCGACGTGGGGTGCCTGGCCACCCTCACGCCCGAGCAGTTCGCCGACGGCTGCGGCGAGGTCGTCAAGCACGCCGTGATCGCCGACCCGGAGCTTTTCGCCGAGCTGGAGAAGACCCCACTCACGCTGGAGCTGCTCAACCGCGATGTGGCGCGCGTAGCGCTCATCATCGCCCGCAATATCGACATCAAGCGCGCCGTGGTCGTTGCCGACGAGCGCGAGATCAACCAGCGCAAGCTCCTCAACTTTGGACACAGCGCCGGACACGCCGTCGAGGCCTGCGAGCACTTTGAGCTCGGACACGGCAACTGTGTGTCGATCGGCATGGGCATCATCACGCGCGCCGCGGCTCTGCACGGCATTTGCGATGCTGCACTGCCCGGTCGTATCGAGGAGCTCTGCGCCCGCCATGGCCTCAAGACCCGCTGCGACCTAGATGCCGATGCCGTTTTTGCCGAGGCGCTCCACGACAAGAAGCGCGCGGGCGACACCATCGACCTGGTGATTCCGCACGGCATCGGCCGCTGCAGCATCGACCGCACGCCGCTTTCCACTTTCCACGAACTCATTGCCGAGGGCCTCGGCCAGAAGGGAGACGCATTCGCATGCTAGCCCGCATCACCCCGTCCCCGCTTAAGGGCACCGTTCCCGCCATCGCGTCCAAGTCGATGGCGCATCGCCTCATCATCTGCGCTGCGCTTGCCAACGGCGAGACGCACGTTACCTGCAACACCACCTGCGCCGACATCGAGGCTACGGTGCGTTGCCTTACGGCACTGGGCGCTCGCATCGAGACCGTCGAGGATGGCTTCCAGGTCCATCCCACTATGAAGAGTGTTGAGTTTGGCCTGCTCAAGGCCCTTGCCGGCGGGACGCTCGACTGCGGCGAAAGCGGCTCCACGCTCCGCTTTATGTTGCCCGTCGCCTGCGCGCTGGGTGCGGATGCCACCTTCGTGGGCCAGGGCCGCCTTGGCGCCCGCCCGCTGTCCCCGCTCTCGGACGAGATTATCGCCGCCGGCTGCGACCTACAGGGTCTGGGCGGTTTTCCGCTCAAGACGAGCGGCCGCATGCGCCCGGGCACCTTTGTGCTGCCGGGCAACGTGAGCTCGCAGTACATCTCGGGCCTGCTGCTGGCAGCCCCGTTGCTCGCCCAGCCCTCCTGTGTGCAGGTGACCGGCCTCATTGAGAGCCGCCCCTACATCAACCTGACGATCCAGGCCATGAAGGCCTTTGGCGTCGAGGTCAACGTCGAGCGCATTCCCGCCAAGGACGGTCAGCCCGAGGTCACGAACTTCCGTGTGAGCAGCGGCTCGTACCGCACGCCCGGCAGCGTGGCCGTCGAGGGCGACTGGTCCAACGCCGCCTTTTGGCTGTGCGCCGGCGCCATCGGCACCGACCCCATCACCGTCGAGGGCGTGTCGCTGAGCTCCGCACAGGGCGACCGCAACGTGCTCGCCGCGCTTTCGCGCTTTGGTGCCCGCATCGTGCGCTCCACCAACGCCGCCACCGTGCAGTCCGACAAGCTCGCCGGCTTTGAGATGAGCGCCCACGACATTCCGGACCTGGTGCCCGTCATCTCGGCCGTGGCATCGCTGGCTCAGGGCCGCACGTTCATCCGTGACTGCGCACGCCTGCGCATCAAGGAATCTGACCGTCTGGTCACCACCACCCGCGAGCTCACCGCGCTGGGAGCGCAGGTGCGCATCGCCGGTGACGACCTCATCATCAAGGGTGTCGATGCCTTCACCGGAGGCGAGGTCGATTCGCACAACGACCACCGCATCGCCATGATGGCCGCCATCGCCGCGAGCCGCGCCACCGGCGAGGTCGTGATCCACGGCGCCGAGGCCGTCAACAAGTCCTATCCCGATTTCTTCGACCACTACCGCCTACTGGGCGGCAAGGTCACGCTCGAGGAGGAATAGCATGTCCTCGACCTTTGGCAACGTCTTGCACTTAAGCATCTTCGGCCAGTCGCACTCTCCCGCTATCGGCTGCTCGCTCGATGGCATCCCGGCGGGCATCGCCGTGGACCAGGAGAAGCTGCAGGCCTTCCTCGACCGTCGCGCCCCCGGTCGCGACGAGACCGCGACCAAACGCCGCGAGGCCGACGCCGCCCACATCATCGCCGGTGTTGTCGATGGACATACCACCGGCGCGCCCATCGCCGCGATTATCGAGAACACCAACACGCGCTCCAATGATTACTCCGAGCTGCGCCGCAAGCCCCGTCCCGGACATGCGGACTTCCCTGCGCGCGTGAAGTATCACAACATGCACGATGTCGCTGGTGGCGGGCATTTTTCCGGCCGCCTAACGGCCCCCTTATGCATCGCCGGCGGCATTGCGCTGCAGGCACTTGAGGCCCGCGGCATTCAGGTCATGGCGCACGTCGCGCAGATCGGCGGCATCTCCGACCTGCCTATGGACGATATGGTCTATCGCGAGGCCGACCGTAAGGCAATCCTTACGAACGATCTGCCGTGCATTGACGCCACCGCAGCCGGTCGCATGCGCGAGGAGATCCTAGCCGCGCGCGACGAACTCGACAGCATCGGCGGCATCGTGGAGTGCGGCATCTACGGGCTTCCCGCGGGCATCGGCGACCCCATGTTCGACGGCATCGAGAACCGCATCGCGCAAATCGCGTTTGGCATTCCCGCCGTAAAGGGCGTGGAGTTTGGCATGGGCTTTGCCGTGGCCGCCATGCGCGGCAGCGAAAACAACGATCCGTATCGCATCGATGCAGAGTCGGGCGAGATCGAGGTTGAATCCAACAACGCCGGCGGCATCCTGGGCGGTATTTCGACCGGCGCGCCCGTCATGTGGCGTATGGCCGTGAAGCCGACGCCCTCTATCGGTCGCGAGCAGCAGACCGTGGACATGGACGCCATGGAAAACGCCGAGCTCTCGGTCCACGGCCGTCACGATCCCTGCATCGTCCCGCGCGCCGTCCCCGTAGCCGAGGCAGCCGCCGCCTTCGCGATTTGGGACGCCCTCCTCGAGGACGCCGCCCAGCTTTAGTCCACCCACCCCAAGGGTAGTTAATTTGGGACGGGGCTATTTTAGCTACCCCCATATGCCAGTTGATATTTGCCCTGGCTCTCATCGATTCGTCGACAATCAAAGGGTAGCTAAAAAAGCCCCGTCCCAAATTAACTACCCCAGGCAACCATTCACGAAAGGGGCCTCCATGGACCTTGCCGATATTCGCCAGGCCATCGATGGCATCGACACCACGCTGCTCAACAGCTTTGTCGAGCGCATGGACATTGCCACCGAAGTCGCCAAATCCAAGATCGAGATGGGTAAGGCCGTCTTCGACCCCGCCCGCGAGCGCTCCAAGCTCAACAACCTCGCCAGCCGCGCACCCGAGCGCTACGAGGCCCAGACCATCACACTGTTCCGCCTCCTCATGAGCATGAGCAAGGCCGAGCAGCAGCGCTACATCAACGAGCTCAGGGGCACCACGGTGTCGCAAAAAGCCCGCGCCACGGCCGCAGCCTTTGACACACCCTTCCCCCAGACGGCCACCGTCGCCTGCCAGGGCGTTGAGGGCGCCTACAGCCAGATCGCCGCATGCAAGCTCTTCGACGTGCCCGATATTGCCTTCTTTGATACCTTCGAGGGCGTCATGCGCGCCGTGCGCGACGGCTTCTGCGAGTTTGGCGTGTTGCCCATCGAAAACTCCACCGCCGGCTCGGTCAACGCCGTCTACGACCTGCTCGCACAGTTCGACTTCCATATCGTGCGCTCGCTGCGCCTCAAGATCGATCACAACCTGCTCGTCAAACCCGGCACCAAGCTCGCCGACGTGCGCGAGGTCTACAGCCACGGCCAAGCCATTGCCCAGTGCGCCGGCTTTATCGAGGGCCACGGCCTGCATGCCACCAAGTACCCCAACACCGCCATGTCGGCCGAGATGGTCGCCAACTCCGAACGCACCGACGTCGCCGCCATCGCCTCGCGCAGCTGTGCGGCGCTCTACGGCTTGGAGGTGCTGAAGCCCAACATCCAGGACTCGGACAACAACTACACGCGCTTTGTCGTCATCAGCCGCGAGCCGCGCGTCTATCCCGGTGCCAACCGCACCTCGCTCATGATCACCACGGCCAATGAGCCGGGCGCCCTCTACCGCGTGCTCGAGCGATTCTACGCGCTCAACATCAACCTCATCAAACTTGAGAGCCGCCCCATCCCCGGCCACGACTTTGAGTTTATGTTCTACTTTGACTTGGACTGCCCCTTTGGCAGCAAGGCCCTCGACGACCTGCTCGACTCGATCGACGACGTATGCGAGAGTTTCACCTACTTTGGCAGCTACACGGAGGTGCTCTAGATGACCGATACCGCCGCAACCCGTCCCTACGGCGTGCTGGGCCGCGTGCTGAGCCACAGCTACACCCCGACCATCTACAAAGAGCTCGCAGGCCTGGAGTACGTGCGTTTTGAGCGCGAGCCCGAGGATCTTGAGGCTTTTATGACGGGTGACGAGTGGGAGGGCACCAACGTGACCATCCCCTACAAGCGCGCCGTCATGGAGTATCTGGACGAGCTGAGTCCGCTGGCCGAGCGCATGGGCAACGTCAACACCATCACACGCCTACCCGACGGTCGCCTGCGCGGCGACAACACCGACTACTTCGGTTTTCAGTGCCTGGTCGAGGAGCTGGGGGTTGAGGTTGCCGGCAAGAAGGCTCTCGTACTCGGCGCCACTGGCGGCGCCGGTACCACGGCAAGTATGGTGCTGGGAGACCTAGGCGCCATCGTCGTACCCGTGGGTCGCACGAGCGAGGTCAACTACGGCAACATCGCGCAGCAGTCCGACGCCGCCCTGCTCGTCAACTGCACGCCTGCCGGCATGTTCCCCCACTGCCCCGACGCGCCCTGCACGCTCGAAGGGCTCGATGCGCTCGAGGGCGTCATCGACATTGTCTACAACCCCGCCCGCACGGGCCTGATGCTCGAGGCCGAGCGCCGCGGCATCCCCTGCATCGGTGGCCTGCTTATGCTTATTGCCCAGGCGGCACAAGCTGTCGAGCGCTATACCGGCAAAGCCACCCCGCGCGAGCGCATCCTGGATGTGACTGAGCGCCTGTCCCGCCGCGAGCAGAACATCGCGCTGATCGGCATGCCGGGCTCGGGCAAGACCCGCGTGGGCGAGCGGATCGCAATGCTGACGGGACGCGAGCATATCGACCTCGATCGCGCCCTTGAAGAGCGTCTGGGCATGCCCTGCGCCGACTTTATCGTCGAGCGCGGCGAGACGGCGTTCCGCGAACAGGAGACGGCGGCGCTGACCGACATCTCCAAGCGCAGCGGCCTGGTGCTTTCCACCGGCGGCGGCGTGGTCACGCGCGACGAGAACTACCCGCTGCTGCACCAGAATAGCCAGATCGTGATGCTCAACCGCAAGCTCGACGAGCTCGCCCACAAGGGCCGCCCCATCACCGCGCGCGACGGCATCGATAAGCTGGCTGAACAGCGCATGCCACGCTACCACGCCTGGGCCGACTACATCATCGACTCACGAGACTGCGCCGCCAACACCGCCCGTGCCATCCTCGACACCCTCCCACCCGCTCTCTAACCAAAACCACCACAAAGGGGACAGGCACCTTTGTGGTGGTTTCTCGACTGCAAAGGAAGCAACCATGAAAGCACTCGTCATCAACGGCCCCAACCTCAACATGCTCGGCATTCGCGAGCCGGGCATCTATGGCAGCGACAACTACGACCGCTTAGTGCAGATCTGCCAGGAGGCAGGCGCCGCACAGGGCTTCGACGAGGTCGAGGTCTTCCAGTCCAACCACGAGGGCAACATCGTCGACAAGATCCAGGAGGCCTACGGCAAGGTCGACGGCATCGTCATCAACCCGGCTGCCTACACGCATACGAGCGTGGCGATCCTCGACGCACTCAAGGCCGTCGCCATCCCTGCCGTCGAGGTCCACATCAGCGCCGTCGAGACCCGCGAGGACTTCCGCCAGGTGAGCTATGCACGCCTAGCCTGCTTCGCCACCATCACCGGCGAGGGCCTGAAGGGCTACGCCCACGCGTTGGAGCTGCTGAAAGAGCATCTCGAAAAGTAAAATGCCAACCCCAACAAACAGCAGCGGCTTGCTCGCGCTCGGCTCCAGCAACACACAAGATGAAAAAAGCCCAGACCACCAAGCGGTCTGGGCTTAATAAACGATGGTGCTCCATGGCGGATTCGAACCGTCGACCTTGGGATTAGAAGTCCCCTGCTCTATCCAACTGAGCTAATGGAGCAAATAACAGCACGCCCAAGCAAGCACAAGCCTGTCAGGCGCAAGTAATTATAACCTAGTTGAACTGCTCGCGGTACGCCTTGCAGACCTCATCGACCGGGCCGTCCATGCGAAGGTCACCCTTCTCAATCCAAACGGCACGCTGGCAGATGCGCTCAACCTGCTCCATAGAGTGCGAAACGAACAGAACCGTCACGTCGCCGCTCTGGATAAAGTGCTGGATGCGGGCCTCACACTTTTGCTGGAAGAACACATCACCGACGGACAGCGTCTCGTCAACGATCAGAATATCGGGCTCGGTAATCGTCGCGATTGCAAAGGCGATACGCGCCACCATGCCCGAAGAGAAGTTCTTAAGCGGCATATCGACAAAGTTCTGCAGCTCAGCGAACTCGATAATGCCGTCAAAGTTGGCGTCGATGAACTCCTTGGTATAGCCGAGCAGGGCGCCGTTCAGATAGATGTTCTCGCGGGCGGTCAGCTCGGGGTCAAAGCCAGCGCCAAGCTCAATCAGCGGCGCGATGTTACCGTGCACCTTAACGCTGCCCTCGCTAGGCTCAAGAACGCCAGCGATAATCTTGAGCATCGTAGACTTGCCGGAGCCATTGGTGCCGACCAGACCCACAACCTCGCCGCGATGAATATCAAACGAGATGTGCTTAAGCGCCCTAAACTCCTCAAAGAACAGCTCGTGCTTGGCAAGCTTAATGAAGTACTCCTTGAGGTTGGTCAGCGACTCGGACGCCATGTTAAAGATCATGGTGACGTCGTCGACCTCGACAGCCAGAGGCTGCTCGCTGTAATCAACAACAGATTCAGTCATCACAGCACTCCTTAGATGTAGAGGATAAATTTGCGCTCGGACTTATGGAACACGGTATAGCCAATAATAAGCGCAAGAACCGCCCAAGCGACGCACATACCAAACGTCATAAGCGAGGGCGTAGTCTGGAACAGGAAGATATCGCGCATAAACTGCAGGTAGTTGAACATGGGGTTCGCATACATCAAGATACGCACGAGATGCGGCATTTGCGCAATATAGTCAGTCGTCCAGAAGATGGGCGTAATGTAAGTCCACGCCGTAATGACGACGCTCCACAGATGCATAACGTCGCGGAAGAAGACCGTAAGGGCAGAGAGCATCATGCCCAGGCCCATGCAGAAGCACATAAGCAGCAGCAGGCAAACCGGCAACAGAATCAGGTGCCAAGAAGGCATAACGCGGAACCACAGCATGACGATGGCGACGGCGACCAGCGAGAAGGCAAAGTTGACCAGCGAGAAGAGCACCTTCTGCACCGGGAAAACCCAGCGGTGCACCTTAACCTTCTTGAGCAGAGGGGCAGCGCCCACGATCGACGTCAGGGCCTGGTTAGTAGACTCAGACATGACGGCAAAGGTGATGTTACCCACGATCAAGTACAGCGGGTACATCTCGGGCGTCATTGAGCCATTGCGGCCCTGGCCAAAAATCGTCGAGAACACGATGGCCATGACGATCATCATCAGCAGCGGGTTGAGCACCGACCATGCGACGCCCAGAACGCTACGGCGATACTTGATCTTAAAATCCTTGGTAACCAGCTGACGAAGGATAAACGCGTCCTTCTCAAATTCGTTCTTAGCAAACGTCGCAGGCAGACTGCGAGTTTCTTGTTGCTTTGTCTGATCCGACACGGATGCAACTCCTTTACTCGTAATCGTTGACAAACGAACAGTATAGACCCGACGGCCATGCAAACGATTCGCGCAACAAAACTGGAGAACTAACCCACATCTTAGGATGCCAGGCCCAAACGGCTATACTTTCTAGGATTGAATGTATAAGGAGCATTAAGTGAATTCTGAATCCATCGCCGTCATCATCCCTTGCTACAACGAAGCGCTCACGATCGGCAAAGTCATCGACGACTTTCACCGCGAGCTTCCGCAGGCGACGGTCTATGTCTATGACAACAACTCGTCGGACGATACCTCACGCATTGCCACCGAGCACGGCGCCACAGTCCGCTTTGAGCCCCGTCAGGGAAAGGGCAACGTGTGCCGCCAGATGTTTCGCGATATCGACGCCGATTGCTACCTGATGGTCGACGGAGACGACACCTACCCCGCCGAGGCGGCCAAGGCCCTCTGCGAGCCCATCCTTAACGGCACGGCCGACATGACCGTAGGCGATCGCCTTTCCAACGGCACCTACGCCGAGGAGAACAAGCGTGCCTTCCACGGCTTTGGCAATAATCTGGTCCGCGCCATGATCAAGTGGATCTATGGCTACAGCTTCGATGACGTCATGACAGGCTACCGCGCCATGAGCCGCCCGTTCGTTAAAACCTTCCCAGTGCTTTCCGAGGGCTTTCAGATCGAAACCGAGCTCTCGATCCACGCCGTCGACCACCGCTGGCGCATCAAAGATGTGCCCATCGAGTACCGCGACCGTCCCGAGGGTTCCGAGTCCAAACTCAACACCGTGAGCGACGGCATTAAAGTCGTTGCGATGATCGGCACGCTGTTCAAGGACTACCGCCCGCTGAAGTTCTTCAGCCTCGTTGCGCTTCTGTTCGCGGTATTCGGCCTCGCCCTGGGCATGCCCATCGTTGTCGAATATTTCCAGACCGGCCTCGTCCCGCGCTTCCCCACCGCTATGCTCGCCGCCTCGTTTATGTTCCTGTGCGGCCTGAGCCTTGCGACCGGCTTCATCCTAGATTCTGTAACAAAGGTCGAAAAAAAGCAGTGGGAGGTCAACGTGTACAGCAAATACGCCTACGACGACCAGCCCGGCCACCCTACTTCCATGCCAAGCGAGAGGTAGATCTTCCGCAAAATACTATTGGCACCACTGCGCAGATAGCCACCAACAAGAAAAGCCGCCGTTAAAGAACGGCGGCTTTTACTCTCGAAAAGTTAATAGCGGCTAGAGCGTCTTGATGTACTCCCCCAGCTCTTCCTCCCAGTCGGGCATGTGGAAGCCGGCAGCCTCGAGCTTGGACAGGTCGAGCGCGGAGTGGACCGGGCGCGGTGCGATGGGGCCCTCGGCGCTTGCGTAGTAGTCGGTGGTCGATACCGGCGCGACCTTCTCGCCGTTGCCGTTGGCGGCCTCGAAGACGGCGCGGGCGATGTCGGCCCAGGACTTGACGGCGCCGGAGCCGGTGCAGTCGTAGGTGCCGTAGGGGGCGTGCGTCCCCAGCACGTGGAAGATGGCCTGCGCCATGTCGCGCGTGAAGGTCAGGCGTCCCAGCTGGTCGTCCACGACCGTGACCTGCTCGAGCCCGTCCTCGGGGTCGGCGACGCGGTCGGAGAGCGCCTTCATGGTCTTGACGAAGTTGCGGCCCTCGCCGATGACCCAGCTGGAGCGCATGATGTAGTGGCGCGGGCACCCCGCCACGGCGATGTCGCCGGCGGCCTTGGTCTGGCCGTAGACGGACAGCGGGCTGAGGGGCTCCTCCTCGTCATGCACCTCCGCGGTGCCGTCGAAGACGTAGTCGGAGGAGACGTGGACCAGGGTGATGCCGTGCCCGGCGCAGGTGCGTGCGAGAAGCGCCGGCCCGGTCGCGTTGGCCTTCCAGGCGGTCACGCGGCCCTCGGGGGTCTCCGCTTTATCCACGGCCGTGTAGGCGCCGCAGTTGATCACGGTGCCGTAGAGCGACCAGTCGTACTTGGAGTAGGCGTCCGGGTCTGACATGTCGAAGGTGTCGATGTCGCAGAAGTCGAAGTCCTTGGCGACGCCGCGCTCCTCCGCCAGCGCGCGGACCGCATGGCCCAGCTGGCCGTTGCAGCCGGTGACGAGGGTGCGCCTGGGAGCCATGGGGACGACGTCGGCCAGCAGCGGGTGGTTGAGGTCGGCCTCGGAGACGGTGGCCTCGGCCAGCGGGATCGGCCACTCGATGGCGAGCTCGGGGTCGGCGAGGTTCACGAAGGTGTAGGTCCTCTTGAGCTCGAGGGACCAGTGGGCGTCCACCAGGTAGGTGTAGGCGGTGCCGTCCTCCAGGGCCTGGAAGGAGTTGCCCACGCCGCGCGGGACGTAGATGGCCTTACTGGGATCCAGAACGGTCGTGAACACCTTGCCGAAGGTCTCGCTTCCCTCGCGCAGGTCGACCCATGCGCCGAAGACCGAGCCGCGGGCCACGGAGATGAACTTGTCCCAGGGCTCGGCGTGGATGCCGCGGGTGACGCCGCGGCTGTCGTTGTAGGAGATATTGTTCTGGACGACCTTGAGGTCGGGGATGCCCAGCGCGGTCATCTTGGCGCGCTGCCAGTTCTCCTTGAACCAGCCGCGCGAGTCGCCGTGGACGGCGAGGTCGACGGCCTTGAGGCCCTCGATGCCGGTCTCGGCGACGGAGAGGTCCTTCTCGAATGCGATGTCTGCCATGTGGGAAAAGCTCCTATCGAAGACGTTGGAAAACAGGGGGCGCCCGCGCGGGGACGCAGGATCATCCCCATGCCCTGCAGCCCCGCGCGGGCGCCCCGCGGCGCGGTTCGCCGGGATGCGGTCTTACTGGCCCTGCGCGCGGTAGCGCGCCTCGGTGGCCTCCTTGGCCGGGCGCCACCAGGACTCGTTGGCGACGTACCAGTCGATGGTCGCCCTCAGGCCCTCGGCGAAGTCGGTGTGGGCCGGCCTCCAGCCGAGCTCGCGCTGGAGCTTCGTGCTGTCGATGGCGTAGCGGCGGTCGTGGCCGGGGCGGTCGGCGACCCAGTCGAAGTCCTCGGGGTCGCGCCCCATGGCCGTGAGGATCATGCGCAGGACCGTGATGTTGTTCTTCACGCCATTTGCGCCGATGAGGTAAGTCTCCCCCGTGCGGCCCTTGGTGAGGATGTCCCAGACGGCCGAGGAGTGGTCCTCGGTGTGGATCCAGTCGCGGACGTTCTCGCCCTTCCCGTAGAGCTTGGGGCGGACGCCGTCGATGATGTTGGTGATCTGCCTGGGGATGAACTTCTCCACGTGCTGGTAGGGGCCGTAGTTGTTGGAGCAGTTGGAGATAGTGGTGCGAAGCCCGTAGGTGCGGGTCCAGGCGCGCACGAGCATGTCGGAGGACGCCTTCGTCGAGCTGTACGGCGAGCTCGGGTGGTAGGGCGTCTCCTCGGTGAACTTAGCGGGGTCGTCGAGCGCCAAGTCGCCGTAGACCTCGTCGGTGGACACGTGGTGGTAGCGGATGCCGTGCTTGCGGACGGCCTCCAGCAGGCGGAAGGTGCCCTCGACGTTGGTGCGCAGGAACGGCTCCGGGTCGGCGATGGAGTTGTCGTTGTGGCTCTCGGCGGCGTAGTGCACGATCGCGTCGTGGCCGGGGACGAGCCTATCCAGCAGCTCGGAGTCGCAGATGTCGCCCACCACGAGCTCGACGCGGTCGGCGGGAAGGCCCGCGATGTTCTCGGGGTTGCCGGCGTAGGTCAGCTTGTCCAGGACGGTGACGTGCACCTCGGGGTGGTTGTTCACGACGTAGTGCACGAAGTTGCTGCCGATGAAGCCGCAGCCGCCCGTGACGATGATGTTCTTGGGCTCGAAGAGCTCTTCAGACATGTTTCTATCTCCCATTGAATCGGATTAGTACTCGCGCGGGCTGTTGACGATCTCGCCGGCGGCGACCTTCTTGAGGTGCTGGCCGTAGACCGACTTGCCGTAGGCCTTCGCGGCCTCCTCCAGCTCGGCTGTCGTGATCCAGCCGTTCTCCCAGGCGATCTCCTCGGGGACGGACACGGGCAGGTCCTGGGAGTGCTCCACGGCGCGGACGAACTCCGCGGCCTCGTGGAGGCTCTCCATGGTGCCGGTGTCGAGCCACGCGTAGCCGCGGCCGAGGGTGACCACGGACAGCGTCCCCTCCTCAAGGTACATCTGGTTGAGCGTGGTGATCTCCAGCTCGCCGCGGGCCGAGGGCTCGACCCTACGCGCCTTGGCGGCCACGTCGCCCGGGTAGAAGTACAGGCCGGTGACGGCGTAGGAGCTCTTGGGGCGCTCGGGCTTCTCCTCGATGGAGACGGCCCTCCCCTGCGCATCGAACTCCACGACGCCGAAGCGCTCGGGGTCGTCCACGTGGTAGCCGAAGACCGTGGCGCGGCCCGACTCGGCGTTCTGCACGGCGCGCGTCAGGTGGCGCGAAAGGCCGTTGCCGTAGAAGATGTTGTCGCCCAGCACGAGCGCGCACGGCTCGCCGGCGATGAACTCCTCGCCGATGGTGAAGGCCTGCGCCAGGCCGTCCGGCGAGGGCTGCTCGGCGTAGGAGAGGTTCACGCCGTAGCGCGAGCCGTCCCCGAGCAGGCGCTCGAAGTTGGGGAGGTCCGTCGGCGTGGAGATGACCAGGATGTCCCGGATGCCCGCCAGCATGAGGGTGGACAGCGGGTAGTAGATCATGGGCTTGTCGTAGACCGGCAGCAGTTGCTTGGAGGTCACGAGCGTGAGCGGGTACAGGCGGGTGCCGGACCCGCCGGCGAGGATGATGCCTTTCATATTAAAATCCAATCCATTTTGATGTAGCTATCGCTGCTTCTTCAGTTTGGTCAAACATGAAGCAACGCTTTTCAGCGCAGAATGATTAAGCAAGAGATAGCCAACGTAGACTAATGCATATAGAATCGCCGCAGTTCCACCAGATAAAAGCTCAGTGAACAAGACAAAAGCGGCTGTAAGCAGGATTTCCTGAAACGGCCTAGTTGAACCAGGGGCACTAAGCTGTTCGTTCAGATAGAGCTCGGACCACAACGACCTGCCAATAATGCAGATAACGGCGCCACACAGGACGGCGTCGAGTGAGTTAAGAACAAGAACACCGAATATCGAAAAAACAGCGCTACAAATAACAGTGACGATATTCAACTTCAGGAGCAGCTGTTCTTTACGAAGAACCTTGAAATAGGTAGTACAGCAAAGGCTCATCTTTGTATTGAAGACGCATATCGGAAGTAAGAGCGCAAAATATCTAAGGCTCTCGGCATATTGAGGAAGCCACGCCCCCAAAAACCAAACCATAGGGAAATAGAACAAAAAGATTGCAGGAAAAATGAGTTCGATGGCATTTCTTATGCCAATGTAAAAACGAACTCTCTCCTCATCAGAACCTGTCCTAAGAGCAGGAAATAAGACCATGCTCGCCTGCGAGACAAAAGTGATAAAGAAATTGACAAGAGAGAGGGAGAACGAAATTTTTGCAAAGGCGACGATACCCCAAAAATGATCGATAAGAAACCTAGATACCCCGAGGATCAGTGTGTCGGCGATGTTCGCAATCATCAGCTTTACGCCGACGATGATACTGCGGATACCGTCCTTAAGCGAGTTGCCAAAAGACACTGATTTAGCACATAGGATATCCCTGCCCATCCAAGAGCAATATATGAGCGCAATAATCTTCGAAACGAGATACGCGTAGACATAGGGATGGTAGTCCGAAACCTTAAATCCAATTAAAACAAGGAGCGGAGCCAGAAACACCAGCCTGTCTAGCATTGTAGAAAACGAAAATAGCTTAGTTTCGTTCATAGCCTGAAAGACAAAGCCCAAATAACTTGTCAGGTTATAGACGACGGTGTAAAGCGCAAAAGACGCGATAACAAATACTCGATTTGCGTCATCGACAAGAGGCAGCGAAACAAAAGTGATGCCGAGGCAAATCACTGCCTGGAAACAAGCACCGAAGATATACTGGGATTTTATTGAGCTCTTATCGATTTCATCACGAGAGAGACCCCCGTTAATCAAGTAGACACCATCATTCAGGCCAAGGTGAAAAAAGCCGGAATAGGTCGTATAAAACATGAACAGCTGCCAGTATCCATAATCAGCAACACCAACGATTTTCGGCACGAGCAGTGACATGACGACACTGACCGATAGAGAAATAAACTGTGCAGCAAACGCAATCATAGTGTTGCGTGCAATAGACGAATAATTCATTCAACCTCGTTTGTTTAAACTAACATCCTTGATTTATTCAGAAATCAAGGATGGGCCTGACTCGCACAAATCTGAATACCGAGCACTCGTTCTACCCAGAACGAGTCCACAGGAAGCAAACAAGATAACCGTTGGCACCCACCAACCAAGCTCACAATAAAATATGAGCTCCGCACAGCATATACAGGAGACGGTAAATAGTACTTGATCGAGTTCGCAACCCGACCTGAACGAACCGATGCCAGCGGAAATTATCAAGAATACAAAGCTACAAATTCCAAGAAAACCATATTCATACAGCATTGCAAGGAAACCATTATCCACCGTTGAAAAACCGCTAATTTCAACCGTCGTGCCCAGCATAGTCACGCGACTACTGCCAAAACCATTTCCAGTAAGCCAAAACAGCGGCCTGCTTAAAAAGCTATGAATAATATAGGCAATGGCTCCGGAACGCTGGCTATATGAAACATCAGTTTCAAGCTCACCAAATCGAGAAGCCACAAAGTTAAACAGTCCAAACTTGTAGAGAATAAAAACGAGTAGCAATACAGCTGGAATTAAAAGGGCAATTAAATTCCATTTAGAATACTCGGGGTTCTTTAGGCGAAAGACCAGGTACACCGATGCTAAAGCAATGAGAATAATCCACGCGCTACGACTCTTTGTCAGAAGCAGAGCGACCAAAAGAACTACAGAGCATAAGAGACGTTTCATCCTGCCCGTCTCCAATTTATAGTTAATTACCACAGCAATAACTATCATTTGGCCAAATACGATTGCATGACCGAAAAAACTACGCAGTCGATACAAGGATGGATTATCAATCGTTACAGTTTGCAGAAAAGAAAAGGAACCATTTGTAACTAGTCGTTGACCTAAAACAATTTCAAGGACAAAGCTAAATAGGCAGGCGAACACCATAACGTTGCGAAGCATAAGCAATGCAGACTCAACCCAGTCATCATTCTTTGCTTTACCGTAAATATAACCAAGAAGAATGCAAAAGAAATACGAGCAGACCGTAAGGAGGGATTCGTTAATGCTTCGGGACGTAAACGCAATAGCAGAAAAGAAAACTATCGCGCCCATAACGACAATGGGAATGGCGTTATTTAAAAACACTTTGTAGAGACGCCCAGAAAGAACTTCTTTGAAAACGAGCAATCCTAGAACAGAAAAAAATAGTCCTTTAACGGGAGAAATGACACTTAAGATTGCGGCGAAAATCAAAATAGTGAATTCATTAGTAAATAGCTCAAGCATTCTAAACACCTACTTACTGTCACAGGAACTGATTAAGGCCTTAAAGTCACCAAGCAGGGAACGATTTGACAGTTCATACTTACGGTATTTTAGAATGGTGCCTAAATCACTTATTTTTAGGCCACCTACGAGCAAGTGCAAACGGGCATTTAAAACAGAACCGTAATGCTCTATATGCGCAGAAGATATACGATAATCGCCAGGATTACTACTGCAGTATTCTTCTAAAACCTTAGAAAATCTCAAGCACATCCCTATCTCAGCAACACGAGATTTCCTGTCAATATGTCGCATCTCAGTTGCATTAGAGTCATGCCTACGGAACCGAATCAAGGGCTGATTTAGAAGTCTGAGGGTCCCCTTCAGTAATGAGAAGCGCCATAACATACCGTCATGAGCAAAATCATCCTGCCAATATGGCATGATTTCCCTTATAAAACTCGATTTTACGGCATACGAACATCCAGGGCGCCGTACCGACATAAACTTGCTATCGAAAACCGGGGCCTCCAAATCGTCCAGAGGTTTGGAATCATCGACAGCACCATAGACTGTTACTTTTTTACCGCCGCTCTCATAAAACGGCTCGACGGCGCAGCTGAGAACGTCGATAGAGGGGTCCTTCTCGAGGATTGAGGACATCACAGCGATTTTATCGGGTTCCCAGATATCATCCTGGTCGCACGGGAAGACGATTCCATCGTCTATGGATGCAAGGTCGAGAAGCCGCTTAAAGCTCTTGCGCCAGCCGAAATTAGAGCGATTCTTGTTGATGGTCCAATTACCGAGTCCGTGTTCCTCGATATATTTGACAATGTGATCGAACGACCCGTCTGTCGAGCAATCATCCGCAATCAGCACTCGGTCCGGAGACACTGTCTGAAGTCTTAAGCTATCTAGCTGCTCAGTAAGATATCGCGTGCCGTTGTAAACTGACATCACAACCGTAACCATTAAAAACCTTCACCCAATTAAAGCTTAGCCATTAGCTGATCGTAAATACCGATAAGACGTTCTACATACGCGGTCTTTTCGAGGCAGCTGAAGTCCGCCTTCTCAACCGCCCCCCTGTAACGCGAGTAAACATCGGGATCGAGCATATTGACCATTGCGGCGGATAGCGACTCGGCATTGCCCGCGCTGAAGACCTCGCCGAGACCTTTCGACCTCACAAAGGAGGCAGCGTCGCCGACATCAGAGACGATGCACGGCAGACCGGCAGCGATCATGGCCTCATAGGCGACAAGCCCGAACGTCTCTCGCCAAACCGAGGGCATAACGATTGCACGTGACCGCGTCATGACGGAAAGCACCTTGTCATGGGGCAGCGCGCCCATGAATTTGATATCCGGATAACTGTCCGACAGCCTCTTCAATTCGGTACCGTCACCGATGACGATAGCGTCCACACCGGCCCTACTGGCGGCTTCGCAAAATAAATCGCAGCCCTTTTCAGGGCTCAGGCGACCAACGAATAGGTAAGCCTCGCAATCTGCATCAAACCCATGCTGGAATTTGTCCGCATCGACGTAATTTAAACAGTCGAATCGCTCGGCATCCCATGTTAGATAGGGCTCAATCAACCGACGACTGGAATCTGAAACGAAGGCGACAGCCGGGCGCAGCGCTCTCAAAACATATCCCTGCACGGAAAAGCGAACGGATCGATACAGTTTTTGGATATATGAGCGCTTGTCACAGTTGTGCAGCAGGCACTTCGGAGAACCGGGGGCAATTCCGCAGTTGCAATGATTAACATAATCGTAGAGTCCACCGTTGGAACAAACGAGGAAGTACTCATGGGCTGTGATCAGGCACTTGAACCCCCGTCGCCCTATGGCCGTGAATATCGAGGGAGAAAGGGAGTGCGTCCAAGAGTGAACGTGGACGACCGTCGTCTTCGGATCGAGCTGCTTCAGTAGATCATCCAGCGCCGTTTCCGAGCGCCTGTTCCAGATACCCTGAGCAGCGCCGGAGACGCCCCCGTTCAGGACGTCGTTCTGCCCGCAATTGACACAAACAACGCCCGATTCGATTAAGGAGGGATCGGGGTCACCCAACGCTGAAAAGAAATAGCTGTTGACACCTATCCTCGCCAGAGCAGCTGCTGTTTCGATTGCGATTTTTGAAGCTCCGCCCCCGATATGGGGACGGTCGCAAATCGTTATCACTGTGGTGAAGTTACTCATGCACGGTCCTAGGTTTAATAGATCGGACAAACCGCTTTACACGCAGGCGCATCGACGGGGGGAGCAGCATTTTCAGACGGTCGAAAAGAGTCGCATTCGGCGCCAGGACGGAATCAAAGACTTGTAATCCTGTAGCCTCGAACTGCTCGATAACGGCATCGCGCCTCTCCTCAAGATCAGAGCGCTTATTAGGATCTTCATGCAGCAGCACATCATCCGGAGCAAGGCCGTTGTTAGAGTAGGCGACGTAATCGCCTATTTCATCGATCAATTTTGCCCCGCGCTCGGTCTTCACGATAACGGCCGAAACACCCTTCTCGGGATGTCCGCAGTCTTGGACAGACTCAGAACGCCAGGAATCACCGAGGATGATGTCGGCAGGACTGTCGCACCCTCTGAAAGGACAGCCGTAGCAAGACGATCTGCTGATCAGCCCTTTGATGTAGGAACCATAAAAGGGATCGAATGCAGCGGGTCTCTTTATAATCCTGCCGTCGGATAACTCGATTTTTATGTTATGGCCCCATCCGAATTTCGATTTATCTCTAAAAGTCAGTGCGGTGACATCGGACTTCTCCCGAAGCTCGAGCCAGCCAACATAGGAACGAAACATGGAAGAGCTTGGTACACCGTGGCAAACAACGCTGACGGTTGTCAGCCCATCCATCGGTTTACCCAAATAGAGACGCAACGCGGAAACCTGACAAGGAGTACCGCTGAAGAGGACTCGCTTGCCGGATTTGAGATCGCTGAGCACTTCGGGATACGATTCGCTAGCATCGCTCTGGACATATTTGGACTTTTGCAGGAGCGCGATTTCGGCAAGCTCGGATATACCGATATGCCTGACGTGATCGACGCCATCCCAGGCGGCGCCGTAAACGCGCCCGCCGTCCGATAGTATACGTTTCGCAAGAAGGGAGAAGACGCCGCCGGACGAACTTTGCGCGAGCTCGTCCGGGTCATCGCTCTGCAAGACAGCGGCGCGAATGGCCTCCGAGTCCGCGTCGACTTGGTTTTCGGCCGGACAGGTACGCAGGCAAAGACCGCAGGAGGTGCATCTCGCTGCGTCCACCACGGGATATTCGAAACCGTCGGGCGAGGTACGCATAGTAATAGCGGAAAAAGGGCATTTGGCCGCGCAAGCTCCGCAACCAAAGCAGGCCCGGTGAGAAACTGTGTCGATGTTCTTGCTCAAGCTAACTTTCCCCCTATTGCTCAAGAGCATCCAAGAGCCATTTTTTCGAAAACGTGATGAGCGACTCCACGTCGGACAGTCGCTTCTCATAGCCCTCGATTTCCGTAGCGTTCATGTGACTGTCATAGCCATCTAGCAGACGATCCTCGGTATTCGAAAGCCTCGAGAGGCTCTCGACTCGAGAGTTTTGAGAGCGCTTGTCGGTCTCCTCAAATCTCTTGAAGCAGTAATAGTCTTTGCGGAAAATTTGAGAAAACAGCGTACCGTGCAGCGAATCGGTTAACACGAACCGCGCGCTCGCCAGATAAGCGAGCCATTCATCGGGACCAAGCCCGTAACGCGGATTGAGCTGCTCGTCGACAGCATTTTTACCTGAACCGACAAGCGTCACGACCTCGCAGCCGAGCTCTTTTGAAATCGAATCGACAGCTTTCCTGTAAAACGGCCTATTCCCAAGGAAATAGCAGACGATTTTCCCGGGCTCAGGACATTTACCGTTGATGAGCGGGGCCCAGTCCTCTTTCGACAGGAGCAGGACAGGGTCCACAACCTGTGAAGGGCGCTCGAGACCGAGGGATTCGACAAAATCCGCGCCCGCATCTTCACGAACAGACACAGAGCTGAACGTTTTAATCAGATCGGTAATGATCTTTTTCTTCCTCTGCGTGGTGCTCGTGACACCGAAGCTGGGTGCATACGCGATTCTCTTATCGCTGTCGCTTAGAAAGGAGAGATAGAAATTCCTATTCAAAAGATAAGGGGACCAGATTTGATCAGATCCGCAGACGTATGCATCGTATTTTCCCCGTAAATCGACCAGTCCGTCTGTATCGACAATCCGATCAGTGGTCTCGATGTTCTGGCTCAAAAAGCGATTGAATACGTCAGCCGTCGAGGATCCGAAGTCATCATGTTCCTTCTTGCGATTGAATAGCTCGCGTGCTTTGCCGGCAAATAAATCGAAGGAGTTCCGGTTGATCGCCCAGTTCAGTAGCTTTTCTTTAACGCAGGGAAGATAGTCGGCGTCGACAACGTCATGCCCTTCTGCCTTCAAAAACTGCTGTAGGGCATAAGCCTGAAGCAACGTACCGAAATTTTGATTATGGAGCCACGTTAAAATACAAATTTTCATTAATTCACCGTTTCAAATAACTTCAGGTAGTACTCTTCGAGCTTGGGCGCTGCCCTAAAGATGTCATAAGATTCAAGCCCCAGAGATGCTTGGGGATCGGAACGATTAACGACATCTGTGCGTGTGGTAAGGATCGCATTGGACCAGCCCTCAATGCCCGCACTCAACGGAACGAAGCTGCACCGACCGGATAGCGCGACCTCGTTGGGGACCCTCTCAGAGCAGATGCACGGGAGACCGGAGACCTGGGCCTCAATCGCGACCATTCCGAGGCCCTCGTACAGACTAGGGAGAACGAATAAATCAAGCGCCTGATAGACGTCCTGTACATTGGAAATCTGACCGAGAAAACGCACCGCTGACGCAATTCCCAGCGAGCGCGCCTTTTCCTCCGCCTGCGGTCTCAACTTTCCATCGCCGCAGATAACAAGGATGGAATCAGGATTCTGAGCATAAACCGCCTTGAAAACATCAAGCAAAAACAGC
This sequence comes from Collinsella aerofaciens, assembly GCA_047014445.1. GTDB lineage: Bacteria > Actinomycetota > Coriobacteriia > Coriobacteriales > Coriobacteriaceae > Collinsella > Collinsella aerofaciens_BX. The sequence goes on from JBKXPS010000004.1 coordinate 162,040, forward strand.
TGATTCTTCTGGGGGATGAACCTACCGATATTCCCCAATACCAGCGTATCATCCTGCGCTCCAAGCCCAGCACGTTGCTCATCCCTAATCGATCGATTGAAAGAAAAACTGCTCAAATCGATAGCATTATTAAAGACGGTAAAATGGGATGAGCCGAACAGCCATTTACCGGCATACTCAGTACAGGCCGCCAAATCAGTTGGATACCTTGTCGAAAACAGTTTCAAAAAGCCTTTAAGGGCATTTTTTGCAAACTCGCCTTTGCCGCTCGTCGAGTGGCTGTGGGCGATACGCACGGGTACCCCTGCCTTCTTCGCGGCGCGAAGCGGAAAGACGGAAAGCGCGTTGATATGGCTGTGCACTATCTTCCAGCCCTCTTGCGTAAAGAGGCTTTGAAGCTCTCGCTGATATTCAATCGCATGCTGGTAGGGCGGAATCTCAAAGATTCGACCACCAAGCGATTCGATCTCTTCACGTGGCACGAGCGTCGAATCTGAATCGACAAGAAAATCGAACTGGACTTTACTTCGGTCAATATGGCGATAATAGTTCATGACAACGGCCTCGACGCCGCCGCCAACCATCTTGCCAACAATCTGGGCTACCCTAATCGGTTCAGTCATCTAGCAAGCACCGCCACCGTTAAAGACCTCAACGACTGTGAGGAGAACAATCTTTAAATCGGTGACCACGCCGCGTTTGGCGATGTACTCCAGGTCGCGTCGGACCATGCCGTCGAAATCGGTTTCGTTGCGGTCCGTCACCTGCCACCAGCCGGTGATCCCGGGCTTGACGGCCAGGCGCTGCAGGTCGAACTCGGTGTACTCGGCCACCTCGTTGGGCAGCGGCGGGCGCGGGCCGACGACGGACATCTGGCCCAGGAACACGTTAAGGAACTGCGGGGACTCGTCGATGGAGTGCTTGCGGATGAACTTGCCGATCTTGGTGACGCGAGGGTCCTCCTTCATCTTGAACATGGCGCCGGCGATCTCGTTTTGCTCCTTGAGCTCGGCGAGGCGCTCGTCGGCGTCCCTGTACATAGAGCGGAACTCCACATACGGAAGGTGGTCAGGCTGCCGTCGGGGCGGGTCTGACCAACGCGGATCTGGCTGTAGAAGGGGTTGCCCTCGCTCTCAAGGCGAATGGCCGCGGCCAAAATCAGGCTCGGAATGGCGATGACAGCCAGCACGCAGCCGCTGAACACGATGTCGAACGCGCGCTTTACGGCGCGGTAGGCCAGGCGCGTGCGGTCCCAGTCCTTCACGGCCTGCATGGCCTTGTAGCGCACGCTCACCTCGCCGCCGTTCATGGCCTGGGCAACGAGCGCGGCCCCCACCGGCGCGTTTTGCCCTGTCGTTTCTTTAGTGGTCAAGTTCAAATTCACGTCCCTGTCCCCAATCGATGAATTCAAAATGCGAATGAATTGCCAGTGCGACGTCCCCTTACGTTTTGCTGGGCACGTCCAACGGAAGCAGCTCCCTAAAAGCGGAGTCGCCTTCGCCCACGTCCACCAGGCACCAGCGTTTATGACGGTCGATCTTCTTTACACGGGCCTCTTGCCCCACCAAGGGCCCCTGTTCTATGTGCAGCACACCGTGTTCTGTGCGGGCTACGCTGTTGCGTACCACGCCCTCGTCGTCGAGCACGCTGCGGTACCAGTCCTGCGCATCGTCCGGCATGGGTGCATAAGCCCGCTCCCTGCTGCCAGCAATGCGGCAGCCAAAGCTCAACTGGGCCAAAGCCCTGTCGAGCAGGGCAGCATCGCGCGTGGCGACGAAGAAGTATTCCTTGTACATGGGTTTGGTTTGGAGCGACCAGGCGCCGTCCCGCTTAAACCAGAACTCCTTTTGCATCACAAAAGCGTCCTGCATCAGCTCGTGCGGGATAATACGACGGACCTTTTCGCAGGTCTCGCGCTCTTTTCCATTGGGGGTGTGGACCAGATACCAGCGGACGCGGCCGCGCTGGCTGTTGGTGACAGCGCCACTAAAGGCACCGGGCAGCTGCTCTTGGCGCCGTATTGTCTGTTCCATCTCTCGCCCCCTTTTCTTGTTTCCGCGACGCACGCGGATGCAGGGGCGTTAAGAACAGGCTTCTCGCTCGAAGCTAGGCGCAGTCGCAAAAGTACAGGTTTTTGTATCTTTCGACGGAGTTCATTATACGAGCAAACTGCTCGCGTTTTCCCAGATTACACAACATGCGCAGCGAATGGGTGCATCTCCATACGCCTCTACAAAAACCTGTACCTTTTTGCACAACAAAAAAGCCGCTCTAACCAGCGGCTTTTCTTCTATAGACAACAAAAAGGCGACCGCCCTATAGGACGGTCGCCTTTGTTAATTCTTGTATTGTTTGTACTAGGCGCGAGTCTTGATCTCCTCGAGCACCTTGGCCACAAACTCGTCAACGCTCATCTGAACGGTCTCGTTGGAGCGATCGCGGACGGAAATGTTGCCGGCCTCGACCTCCTTCTCGCCCAGGATGAGCATGTAGGGCACGCGGTCGATGCTGCGGGCCTCGCGGATCTTGTAGCCGATTTTCTCGTCGCGGTCGTCGCAGACCACGCGAATGCCGGCCTCCTCCAGCTTGGCGCACACCTCGTGGGCGTAGTTGCGGCTCTTCTCGGAAACCGGAAGTGCCTTGACCTGCACGGGGGCCAGCCAAGTGGGGAACTTGCCCGCAAAGTGCTCAATCAGAATACCGATGAAGCGCTCAATGGAGCCAAAGCAAACGCGGTGCAGCATGATGGGGCGCTTCTTGGTGCCGTCGGCATCCACGTACTCCAGATCAAAGTTAAGCGGCATCTGGAAGTCGAGCTGGACGGTACCGCACTGCCAGGTACGGCCGAGCGAGTCCTCCAGGTGGAAGTCGATCTTGGGGCCATAGAAGGCGCCGTCGCCCTCGTTGACCTCGTAGTCCATGCCCAGCTTCTCCAGAGCGGTACGCAGGCCCTCCTCGGCGCGCGCCCAGTCCTCGTCCGAGCCCATGGAGTCCTCGGGGCGGGTGGAAAGCTCAACGTGGTACTTAAAGCCAAACTTTTGGTACACGGAATCGATGAGGTTGACCACGCCCACGATCTCGTCGGTCAGCTGGTCGGGACGCACAAACAGATGGGCGTCGTCCTGGTTAAAGCAGCGCACGCGGAACAGACCGTGCAGGGCGCCGCGCAGCTCATGACGGTGCACCAGGCCAATCTCGCCGGCGCGAATGGGCAGCTCGCGGTAAGAGTGCGGCTTGGAGGCGTACACCAGCACGCCGCCCGGGCAGTTCATGGGCTTAATGCAGTACTCTTCGTCGTCGATGACGGTGGAGTACATGTTGTCCTTGTAGTGATCCCAGTGGCCCGAGGTCTTCCACAGCTGCTTGTTCATGATGAGCGGCGTGGAGATCTCGACGTAGCCGGCCTTGTGGTGAATCTCGCGCCAGTAGTCCAGCAGCGTGTTCTTAAGGATCATGCCGTTGGGCAGGAAGAACGGGAAGCCGGGGGCCTCGTCGCGCATCATAAAGAGGTCCATCTCGCGGCCGATCTTGCGGTGGTCGCGCTTCTTGGCCTCCTCCAGCATGTGCATGTGCTCGTCGAGCTCTTCCTTGGTGGCAAAGGCGACGCCGTTGATGCGGGTGAGCATCTTGTTGTCCTTGTCGCCCTTCCAGTAGGCGCCCGAGACGCCGGTGAGCTTAAAGGCCTTCAGCGCCTTGGTGTAGCAGATGTGGGGGCCGACGCACATGTCGATGTAGTCGCCCTGCTGGTAGAAGGTGATGCGGGCGTCGTCGTCCAGGTCGCCGATGTGCTCGACCTTGTACTTCTCGCCGCGCTCTTCCATAAGGGCGATGGCCTCGGCGCGGGGCTTCTCGTAAACGGTGAACTTGAGGTTCTCCTTGACGATCTTCTTCATCTCGGCCTCGATCGCGGGGAAGTCGTCCTCGCTGATCTTGACGCCCTCGGGCAGGTCGACATCGTAGTAGAAGCCGTTGTCGGTCGCGGGGCCGTAGGCAAAGTCGGCCTGGGGGTACAGGCGCTTGATGGCCTGCGCCATGATGTGCGCGGCGGAGTGGCGGATGACGTGCGTGACCTCGTCCTGCGGGAGCTCGGCCACCGAACCGTCATTGTAGAGTGCCTTCATGGGTATGTTTTCTCCTCTCGGATGCCTGATGCAAGTGCGTGCGATGCGCTCGGCGTTTTTGACTTGCATCATTATAGGCAGGTTGCCTTGGTATACAAGCGCCCGCCGCACCTTAATGGCACGGCGGGCGATTTTCTACGCATGCTTCATCGTGTGGGGGCGAGGCTGCGGGGCGCGCGTGGTTTGCGGCGTGCCCGTGGCGCGGGGCGGTTGCGCGGGATGCGCGGTGCCCGTGGCTTGCGGCCGGCCCGGCGATGGATGCGTTACTGGATGCGAGTTCGGCAGTAGGGGCAGACCTTCCAGTGCGCATCGAGCGGGCGATGACAGCTGGGGCAGACATTGCGAACCTGGGTATCGCACACCGGGCAGACGACGAAGTCCTTCTCGATGGGCGCGCCGCACTGCGGGCAGGTGCCGTACTGGGCAAGCTGGCGCTCGCGCAGGGCCATGTCCAGCTCCTGCTCCTCGCGGTCGGACGCGTAGGAGTGCGGACGTAGAACCAGGTAGGCGATGAGGCCCACAAACGGGATGAGGGCGATGATGCCCCATGCCACGTAGGCGCTGGCGCCGCGGCGGCGAGCGTCGATGAACACATATACGACCGACAGCACATACAGGGCGACGATAAAGCCAACAAAGGCATAGACGACGCCCATAAGCTGCGGCGACATGAGCTCGGAGATGTACTTGGACATTGCGGGTACCTTTCGGAATATTAACATTTTCGGACAAGTTTACCACGGGGTTTGTTTATATGGGACCACGGCTAGGGGCGGGGCTGGCGCGGACACAAACATCCTTGATTATCGACTTCATCCGAACACCTCCCACATTCATCCGTACATGTACGGATGAATGTGGGAACCCGATACCCTGAGGGCCGGACCGGCCGGCCCCGGAAGATCGGAGGACGGCATGTCCGGAAAGAGGAAGAAGGGTTCCGCGAAAGCGGCCCCGAGGGCCTACGGAAGGCTCACGAGGCACGAGCGGGACACGGTCCAGAGGATGCTGGAGCGCAGGGCCTCGTGCAGGGAGATCGCGAGGGAGCTGGGCAGGTCGCCCTCGACGGTGAGCGCCGAGGTGGCGTCGCACAGGTTCGTGACGGCGCCGAAGCCCAGGCGCGGCGAGCGCGTGGGCGCCGACACCGACCTGTCGTCGGCCTGCCCGCGCCTGGCGGCGTGGCCGCGCTGCTGCAACGGGTGCGGCCGCTACCGCGCGATGGGCTGCAAGCGCCGCCCGCACGTCTTCTACGAGGCCCGCGCCGCGCAGCTGTGTGCCGACTCGGTGCTCGTCTCGTCCAGGCGCGGGATCGACGCCGACGAGCCGGCCGCGGCGGCCAGGCTGGAGGCCATCAGGGACTGCCTGCGCCGGGGGCTCTCGCCCGAGCAGATGGCCGCATGCAACGGAGGGCCGGTGGACCTGTCGCCGTCGACCATTTACCGCTGGGTCGCGGCGGGCTACGACGGCATGACCAACATGGAGCTCAGGCGCAAGGTCGGCTACAGGCCGAGGAAGCGCGCCGCCGGCCGGGCGGCGACCCGCCACTCCGCCCGCAGGTCGTACGCCGCGTTCCTCGCCCTCGGGGAGGACGCGTGCGCCGCGGCCTGGGAGATGGACACCGTCGAGGGCGCCCGGGAGGACTCCGCCTGCCTGCTCACGCTGCTGCACCGCCCCAGCAGGCTGCAGCTCGCGCTGCCGCTGGCGGAGAAGACCGCCGGGCGCGTCGCGGCCGCCCTGGGCGATATCAGGGAGGTCCTCGGCGCCGACGGCATGGGCAGGGTCTTCCGCGCCGTGCTCACCGACAACGGCACGGAGTTCTCCGACGAGCGGGCGATCGCGGCGCTGCTCGGCGAGGGGCCGGGCGAGACGAGGCTGTTCTACTGCGACCCGCGCCGCAGCGACCAGAAGGGCGCCTGCGAGCGAAACCACGTCGAGATAAGGAAGCTGCTGCCCAAGGGCTCCGGACTCAGGTTCGACCGGCTCGCCCCGGCGGACCTGGCGCTGGCCATGTCGCACGTGAACTCCGAGCCCCGCGGCGCGCTCGGCTTCTCGACGCCCGCGCGCGCCTTCAGGGCGATGCTCGGGGACGATGCGGCGGCGCTGCTTGACGCCTACGGCGTGGAGGATGTGCCTCTGGCCGAGCTCGACCTGACGCCGGGACTCATCGAGAGGGCGCGCGCAGAGAGGGGCGATGCCCCGCTGGCCTAGCCTGAAGGCAAAACGGAATAGACTGACCGACCGTCCGGCTGAGTCTGGGAAGAGGTGCCGGGCGGAGGGCGGAGCATGGCCACCGGACCCATCGAAACACATCTCCACCATTCCTTCAACTGGGAAAACGGCGCCCCCGGACCCCAGGAGGGGCCTCGGGGGCGTTCGGCTAGCTGCGGGAACGGCCTGTCCGCCTAATGTGTTCGGCTGAGATCGGAAATCAACCCGGACACAAACATCTCAATCTGTAACATCTAGGGCCCCAAAACATCAGCTAGCTGTTACAGATTGAGACAAAGGAAAACGTCCAGGCCGAATGTCTCAATCTGTAACAGCTACTCGGCAAAAACAGGTCTAACCGTTACAGATTTAGACATTCGAAACCGACTGATAGGTTCATCTAAATCTGTAACATCTAGAACCCAGTTCTTCTGCTTACTGTTACAGAACGAGACAAACTTCTGACACCAGGGACGGCAGACGAGGTCACCGATGGTTCAGAGTCTCCCCTCGCCTGCCGTTGGCGGGTGTTGCGGGGCTGTTCGCCGCATTGCCGCTGCACTTGGGGTGTACAGACCGTAGGATAGTCCTATTGACAGCCTGTCAACTCGTCTGGGAGGCACTGTGACGGAAACGTTTGATATCGCAATTGTAGGCGCGGGCATCACCGGGTGCGCCATCGCGCGACAGCTCGCGCGCTATGACCTGTCCATTTGCGTGGTCGAGGCGGCCAACGATATCGCGCTGGGCGCGTCGAAGGCCAACGGCGGACTGGTGCACGCAGGCTACGATCCGGCGCCGGGCACGGTAAAGGCGCAGGTCAACGCCAGTGGTTGCGAGCTATATGGCACCTGGGCCCAGGAGCTAGGCTTTTTGTTCCGCCGCACCGGGTCGATGGTGCTGGGGTTTAACGACGAAGACCGCGCACACCTGGAGAAGCTGCACCAGAATGGCCTGGCCAACGGCGTGCCCGAACTGTCGATTATCGGCCCCGAGCGCATCCACGAGCTGGAGCCGCGCGCGAGTGCCAAGGCGACGTGCGCGCTGTGGTGCCCCTCGACCGGCTTTGTCGATCCGTTTGAGGTCGCCATCGCCGCGCTAGAGAACGCCGTTGCCAACGGCGTGACTTTTATGCGGTCCGCGCCAGTGGAGGCAATTGAGGTTGATGACTCGGATGACGGAGCCGCACGCTTTACGCTGGCAACGCCCGCCGGCGATGTGCGTTGCCATTACCTGATCAACGCCGCGGGCAACGGAGCCGCGGACATCTCGCATATGGCCGGCGCCGAGGAGTTTCAGATGGTCTGGCGCCAGGGCAACATTGTAGTGCTGGACAAAGAGCCGCGTGCGCTCATGCCGCTCTATCCCGTTCCCACGCCGGTCTCCAAGGGCGTTATCGTCACGGGCACGGTCCACGGCAATACCGTGATTACCGCGACGGCCGCCGTGCGCGAGCCGGGCGACACGCAGACCTATGCGGGCGACGTCAACGCGCTGCTGAGCGGCGCGCGCAAACTGGTGCCCGACCTGGACACGCGCCGCGTGGTACGCGCGTTTGCCGGCGGTCGCCCGGTCATTAAGGGAACGAACGACTTCTTTATTGGGCAGTCGGCCGTGGTACCGGGGCTGTTCCAGGCGGCGGGCATTCAGTCGCCGGGCGTGGCGAGCGCGCCGGCCATTGCCGAGCGCATGGAGCAGGTACTGCGCAATGCCGGCGTGACCCTGCGCGAACAGGACGATTGGGACCCGATTCGCCGCGCGCCGGACGACTTTGACCGCGCCCCGCTTACGCGCAAGGAAGAGCTCATCAAGTCCGACCCCGCATGGGGTCAGATCGTCTGTCGCTGCGAGACGGTGCCCGAGGCGGAGATCGTGGCTGCGATCCGACGACGCCCGGGCGCGGTTTCGGTCGAGGGCGTCAAGCGCCGCTGCCGCGCCGGCATGGGTCGGTGCCAGAGCGGTTTTTGCCAGAGCCGCGTGGTGTCGATTCTGGCGCGCGAGTTGGACTGCGACCCCAGCGAGGTGTTGTTGGAGGATGCCGGATCTTGGCTGGTTGAGGGACCGCTGAAGGGGGTGCGCTAGGATGGCGGAATTCGGATCGAGTGCGATTGATGGCGGCGCCTTTGAGGCAGTACCCACGCAGGCGTTCGACGTGGTCGTTATCGGCGGCGGACCTGCCGGCATGGCGGCCGCGCTTGCCGCGCATAAGGCCGACGCGCGCGTGGCCATCGTGGAGCGCGAGCAGCATCTGGGCGGCATCCTGCGCCAGTGCATCCACCCCGGTTTTGGCCTTTCGCACTTTAAACAGGAGCTCACCGGTCCCGAGTACGCGCAGCGCTTTATCGACCAGGTGCGCGCGACCGACATTGCGCTGTTCTTGGACAGCATGGTGCTTGGGATTGATTCAGGCGAGTCCACGGAAGACGCCGCACTGCACACCGTCACGCTCATGAATCCCTCCGGTATGCTGCAGCTCACCGGACGCGCGGTCGTCCTTGCCATGGGGTGCCGCGAGCGCACGCGCAGCGAGATCAAGATCCCCGGCAGCCGCCCCGCCGGCGTGTTTACGGCCGGCTTGGCACAGCGATACATCAATATCGAAAACCTCAAGCCCGGCTCGCGCGCCGTCATTTTGGGCTCGGGCGACATCGGGCTTATCATGGCGCGCCGTTGCACACTCGAGGGGATTTCGGTCGAGGGCGTGTACGAGCTCATGCCGTACGCCAACGGCCTACGCCGCAACGTCAAGAACTGTCTGGACGACTTTGGCATTCCGCTGCACCTGTCCACCACCGTCACGCGCGTGATCGGACACGATCGCGTGGAGGCGGTCGAAGTGAGCAAGGTCGACGAGCACCTGGCGCCCATTCCGGGGACCGAGCGAGTTGTTCCGTGCGACACGCTGCTGCTTTCGGTGGGTCTGATTCCCGAGAACGAACTTTCGGTGGGTGCGGGCGTTGAACTTGACCCGCGCACGCGCGGCGCCGTGGTGGACCAGAGCCTGCAAACGGGCGTTCCGGGCATCTTTGCCTGCGGAAACGTGCTGCACGTGCATGACCTGGCCGACAACGTGACGACTGAATCCGAACGCGCCGGTGCGGCTGCCGCGGCATACGCGTTGGGTGGCAGTGCGAATGTCGAGCACGGTACTGCGGACCCGGGCTGCCAGCTCACGGTCTCCCCCGCCGGCATTGCGGGCTACGCGCTGCCGGGACGCATTACGGCTGCGACACTCACCAAACTCAACTTCCGTGTGCGCCGACCGGTCGATGCCGCCCGCGTACGTATTCTGGTAGGCGACGAGGAGCTGTTTGCAGGCAAGATTCGCCCGTTTAAACCGAGTGTCATGGAAAGCTTCCCGCTGCCGACAAAGGCGATTCAGCGCGCACTCGATATGGGCGTTAGCGAGATAGTCCTGTCCGTCGACCCCGTTGAGGAGGCATAGCTCATGAGCACGCATGCGATCGAGACGCTGCAGTTCAACTGCACCACCTGCCCATCCGAGTGCCTCCTGACCGTGGAGGTGGAGCGCGGCGCAGACGGCAACGTGATAGAGGTGCGCTCCGTGACCGGTAACAACTGCCCGCGCGGCGATACGTTCGCGCACCAGGAGCTCACCTGCCCCATGCGCGTGCTCACCACCACCGTGACCGTATCCGGCGGCGACGAGGCGCTGCTGCCTGTGCGCACGGCCGAAGCCATCCCGCTGGCACTTCACGCTCACGCCATGGACCTCATCCGCGGCCTGGTCGTCGAAGCCCCCATCCGCATGGGCGACGTCGTGTTGGAGAACCTCCTCGGCACCAGCATCAACCTCATCGCCAGCATGGACATCGACCCCGCCTAAGCAGCTCATTTGGGACGGGGCTCTTTTAGCTACCCTGCCATCCACCCCGCCCCTCCTCAATTGCGGTGAAATAGTTCCTGATTTCCGCCAAACCCCGGCACCCAGGAACTATTCCACCGCAACTTGCCTTGGGATCGGAATTTAGCTTGTGCCAACTTTAGTGCCATTTCAAAACTATGTCGGATTACGGTGCTGATTCGGAGACCCCCATCCATACCGGCAATTTTCGATTTTTGATAAGCCATCTACCTGCACTGATAATTGTTCTCGGGGGAAGCGGGCACTGCGGGGCGCGGCAA
>JBKXPS010000005.1:0-67784 GCA_047014445.1 Collinsella aerofaciens
GCGATTGGCGAAAATGCGTTGGTGGAAATGGTGAAAATTATATTGACGCTAACAGAAGGTCCTACCGCAGTCTCGGCAGAGGTAGCGCTGCTCTCCGTTCTTGGCCTTCCCCTTCTTCACAATCGCGACTGACCCGCAGCGCGGGCAGCATTCGACTTCATAGGAGGAGCCGGCCGCGTCATCGAACGCCGCCGCGCGGATCACGTCCCTGACGGATTCGATCGCGCGGCGGCGCTCGGTTTTGCTGAGATTCGCCATGTTCTTTTTGAAGGTGATGACCAGGTCTTCGGCGTTCATGATGCTCCAATGCCGTAGTGCTTACGGCTATTATACCACGGTGGCATCACCTATATGTCAATGTTGGTCTAACAGAGCCTTTTGTTTAGACCGCACCCGTCCTCCTGTTCATCTCAATCTGTAACATCTAGCCGAGTTTTTGGGTCCCACCTGTTACAGACTTAGACGAGCAGGCCGAGCACGTCTACGCCCGCAAATCCCGCACGCTCGCGCGCTCGACCAACACACCCGAGACGAGCGTACGGCTTCTGGAGCTCGGGGCTTCCAGACCTGCGACGACCTCGTTAAGCGCACGGATGCCCAGTTCGCGGTGGCGAAACTTCACCGACGTCAGAATCGAGTTGGGAATCGTCTTGTAGAGCTCATCGTCGAAGCCGATCACGGACACGTCGTCGGGCACATTGAGCCCTTTGTCACGTAGAGCCATCATCACGCCGTTTGCCATGCAGTCGTTAGCAGCGAGGACCGCCGTGCAATCGGGCTTATCGGCAAGCACAAGGCCCGCGGCATAGCCACTATCCGCATTCCAATCGCCTTGCAGAGGCTCGGGCGGCTCAATGCCACGTGCCTCGAGTGCCGCTCGCCAACCTTTCATACGGCACTGGCTCGACAGTGATTCTTTCTTACCAGAGACGAAGTACACGTTCTTGTGCCCGTGGTTCAAGAAGTACTCGCACGCCATGCGCGCGCCGCCCTCTTGGTCGTCACTGACGGTAGAGCAGGTAGGATGTTCCATCGGTGTGATAATCACCGTCTTGAGGTCTTTCGGCGCCTCAAAGGTATCAAAGTCATCGACCATCTGGCGCAGGTTGAAAATCATGCCGTCGACGGGGAGCTGCGACATTCTACGCGCCGCTTCGGCAAGGGTCATCTTCTCCCCCGCCCGCTTTTTGATCATCGTAAGAGCAAAGCCTCGCTCTGCGGCGGCATCGGCGATACCGTCGATCATGTCCACGGCACCGCCCGACAAGTGGAACAGCACGACGCCGATGCACCCGTAACGGCCCAACTTGAGCGAACGCGCGGCAAAGTTGGCTCGAAACCCGAGCGCCTCCATGGCCGAATGAACCTTATCGCGTGTCGACTCTCGCACGCTATCGGGCTCGTTAATCACGCGCGAAACCGTCTTGAGAGAAACACCAGCGGCAATCGCCACATCATTCATTGAGACATTTTTCTTGTCCATCGTTGCCACTGCTTCTCCAGTCGGTTTTACATCGCTTGTTTTTGCGTTCTAGCATACACTACCTGCCTGACTGATAAATCAACCGTTTACCGAACAATATCGACCGCTCACCCGTATATCCTTGTTGCTCTTCCAAAAATGTCTTACGTTGTCATTAACGAAATGACAACGTTGTCATTTCGCAATGCCTTCCTTAAGCAGGAAGGTTTCCGGGCAGTCCTGACCATCCATCGACGACCAGTTCCATCCACATGCATCGCGCATCAAGTAGCAAAGGAGCTCTATGGACGCCATCGTAAAGATGCTCGAAAAGCATCAACCGTTCTTTGAGAAGATCTCGAGGAACATCTACCTCCAGGCCATCAAGGACGGATTCCTTGGGTGCATGCCCATCGTCCTTACCTCTTCAATCTTCCTGCTGATCGCCACCCTTCCTGGCGTAGTTGGCATCACGCTGCCCCAGCCGCTCATCGACTGGTGCAACAAGCTGTACAACTTCACCATGGGCGTCATGGGTATCATGGTTGCCGGCACCACCGCCAAGAACTTCACGGCGTCCATGAACCGTCGCATGCCCGCCGGCAAGGTGCTCAACGACGGCTCCACTATGGTTGCCGCCCAGTGCAGCATGCTGCTGCTCGCTGTTACGCAGTTCACCACCAAGTTCAACGGCTCCGAGCTTTCGGTCTTCGATTGCACCAGCATGGGCACGCGCGGTCTGTTCTCCGCCTATATCGCCGCGTTCATTACCGTGTGGGTCTATAAGTTCTGCGTCTCGCGCGATCTGACCATTAAGCTGCCCAAGGAGGTTCCGGGCGCCATCGCACAGAACTTCCGCGACATCATCCCCTTCGGTGGCGCTGTCATCATCTGCGGCATCATCGATGTCGTCGTGCGCAACCTCATGGGCGTTCCGTTCTCCGAGCTGCTTATCAAACTGCTCTCCCCGCTCTTCACTGCGGCAGAGACCTACCCCGGACTCATCCTTATTCAGGCAGCCACCGCGTTCTTCTGGTTCATCGGTGTCCACGGCCCTTCGATTGTCCAGCCGGGCATCGACCCCATCCGTCTTGCCAACCAGGCCGAGAACCTGCAGGTTCTGCTGGCCGGTGGCCACCCCGCCCACTCCCTCACCTTTAACATGTCGCTCGTGGGTGAGTTCGGCGGCACCGGCGCCACGTTCATCGTTCCGCTTCTGCTGATTCTCTTTATGAAGTCCAAGCAGCTCAAAGCCGTCGGTAAGGCCTCGATTGTTCCTGTTGCCTTCGCCGTCAACGAACCGCTGCTCTTTGGCGCGCCCATGATCCTCAACCCCTACATGCTCATCCCCTTTGTTGCCGCCGGCTGCGTCAACGTAAGTGTTGCCAAGTTCTTTATCGACAACGTGGGCATGAACGGCTTCTCCTTCGTGGTGCCTTGGGCTACCCCTGCCCCCATCGGCATCTTCATCACCACGAACTTCCAGCTTATCGCCCTGGTATTTGTCGCGATCATCATCTTGCTGGACGCCATCATCTACCTGCCGTTCTTGAAGGCATACGATAAGCTGCTCTGCGACCAGGAAGCCGAGCGCGCCGCCGAGCTGGGTCTCGAGTCCGATGGTGCTGCCACCATCGCCGCCAGCACCTCTGCGCCCGCTGTCGAGCAGGCCACCGCTGCCGTCGAGCCGACCGCCGCTGCCGCTGACAGCAAGCCTGTCGCCGATCAGCCCGAGCCCGCTGCCGATGCATCCGCTAAGAAGGATGTCGACGGTCTGAAGGTCCTCGTCCTGTGCGCCGGCGCCGGCACCTCTGCCATGCTTGCCAACGCCATCAAGGAAGGTGCCGCGCAGACCGGAGAGAACATCGCTTCCTCCGCAGGCGCCTATGGCCAGCACACTGCCATCATGGATCAGTACGACGTCATCGTGCTCGCCCCGCAGGTCCGTAGCTACTACAACGACATGAAGGCCGACACCGATCGCCTGGGCATTAAGCTGCTCGCCCCGCGCGGTAAGGAATATATCGACCTTACTCGCGACCCCGCTGGCGCCATCAAGTGGCTCCGCGAGAACCTCGACTAGGTTCCTCCCTCTGTTGGTGCCCGGATCCCCAGTTCGGGCACCTCTCCCTATTCGAATCCCACAGAAAGGATGACTCATGACCAACCCCATGCAGTTCCCCGACGGCTTTGTCTTTGGCGGCGCCACCGCTGCTTACCAGGTTGAGGGCGAGACCCGTACGCACGGCAAGGGCAAAGTGCCCTGGGACGATTTCCTGGCAGCCCAGGGTCGCTTCTCCCCCGATCCTGCAAGCGACTTCTACAACAAATATCCGGTCGATATCGATTTGTGCCAGCGCTTTGGCATTAACGGCATTCGCGTCTCCATCGCTTGGAGCCGCATCTTCCCCAGTGGCACCGGCGAGATTAACCCCGAGGGTGTCGCTTTCTATCACGAGCTTTTCGCCACCTGCAACAAAGCTGGCGTTATCCCCTATGTCACGCTCGATCACTTCGATACGCCCGAGGCCTTTTACCAGAACGGCGGCGAGGGTTTCCTGACGCGCGCGACGATCGACGCCTTCGTCGAGTACGCCAAGTTCTGCTTTGCCGAGTTCACCGAGGTCAAGCACTGGTTCACGTTTAACGAGATTCCCGCAACCGCCGAGGGCAGCTTTATCGTCGGCAACTGGCCGCACGGCGAGAAGTACCGCCTGGACAAGGCCTTCCAGCTCATGCACAACATGATGGTGGCCCACGCCAAGGCTGTCGTCGCCTTCCATGAGGGCGGCTTTGAGGGCGAGATCGGCATTGTCCAGAACCTGGAGCCCAAGTATCCCCTCGACCCCAACAACTCCGCCGACTGCGAGGCAGCTCGCATGGCCGACGTCATCAACAACCGCTGGGTACTCGACGCCACCTTCCGCGGCCACTATGCAGCCGACACCATGGAGGCTGCGACCAAGCTGGCCCATATCGCCGGCGGCGAGCTCGACGTCCGCGACGAGGACATCGCCGCGCTGACCGCCGCGCTCCCCTACAACGATTGCCTGGGCGTCAACACCTACAAGTGCCAGTTCCTGCGTGCCGCCGAGGGCGAAAACGACATCAACCACAATGGCACCGGCGACAAGGGCTCCTCGCGCTGGTTCCTCAAGGGCGTGGGCGAGTCATGCGTGCGCGAAGGCGTACCCACCACCGATTGGGACTGGATCATCTATCCCGAGGGCCTCTACGACCTGCTGCTGCGCATTAAGAACGATTACCCCAACTACAAGAAGATCTACATCACCGAGAACGGCATGGGCTATAAGGACGACTTCGAGGATGGCTTTATCGACGACGCCCCTCGCATCGACTACATGCGTCAACATCTCGCATGGATCCTCAAGGCAATCGACGGCGGCGTAAACGTCGACGGCTACTTTGTGTGGTCGCTGCAGGACCAGTTCTCCTGGACCAACGGCTATAACAAACGTTACGGCCTGTTCTACATCGACTTTGAGACCCAGAAGCGCTATCCCAAGGCGAGCGCGTACTGGTACAAGAACGTCGCGGAGACCGGCCTGCTCATGGCCTAGTTTCCGCCGCATACCCCTGTCGGCCGCATGCGAATCCCTCCACGGGTTCGCATGCGGCCTTTTTGTTTTCGCGCGGGTCGGCAGCCGTTTGTCTAAATCTGTAACATCAAGTCGAGTTTTTTGCCTCTACCTGTTACAAATCAAGACAAACGGGAATCACTCTGCCGAAACGTCTCAATCTGTAACAGATATCTGCTCAAATCGAGTCTAGGTGTTACAGATTGAGTTTTTGATTTGGGAGGTTGAGGATGGGGGATCGCGTGCCGAAAGCATGGTCCCCGGATAAAAAAGCTCGCCGGCCAGGCCGAAGACATGGCCCACATCAAGGCAGACCTTTGCCCCTGCTCGCCCGAGCAAAAAGTCATGCCCCTCGATGCGCTCTGCCAGTCCGGCACCGAGACCCCGCAATGGCGGTGGGATGTGCTGGTCGGAGAGGGCGACCCGCTCTACTGCAAGTCCCGAGAGATCTAAGTATCCGCTGCAAGGTATAAGAACGAATTGGAGCCCTGGTACATACCGGGGCTCCTCGTGGTAGTGGCTGTCTAATGAATCTGGTGGCTAGGCCTCTTCGCCGCCACTGGATTCAGTTACCGTTTCCTCCTCACTATGTTGCGTCTCTCTCGTAGCCTCATCAACTTCTGTTGACGAATGTGCCTCTTCGTATACTTCGATGTTCGCCTTGAGCATGGTTGCACTCTGTTCAGCAAGAGCGATCTTCCTCTGGTGCTTGTCGTAGGCATACAGTCCGATTCCACCTGCGACTAGCGTGGCTACAGAACCGATTACTCCACCCTGGATTCTTCCAACGGAAATCCCGCCCGCTCTGATATTGCTGATCAGCGCCTGAGGCCCACCGAGCTCTTTCGCCAGATGCGACAATTGCGCATAGTCCCAAGTCGTCATTGCCTTTTCCTCACTTTCTTTCACTTCAGCACCGCTTCCACTGGGGTGCTCACTTTCGACAGTGCTATCATGCCATCGGTAAATAAGACGGTATATGTCCTATAATTGTCTTATCTGTTGTTAATGAGGAATGATTAAGACAATGTACGTCCGCAAAGATCGCCCTAAGGACATTTTTCCAAAGAGACTCAGCGGTTTGATGGAAAGCTATGAAATAGAAAAGGGGCGCAGAGGCATTAGCAATATCGGCCTTGCGCGTCTGCTCTATCAAAAGCGTAACGGTGCCGATGATGCCTCGCTAGCCGATGACCGCTATGCAGTGGAAAGGGAGAACGGCCGCAAGGCGATTGCGAGAAAGATCAGCCGATTTCGAAAAGGAGATCAGTTTCCTCAATGGGATGACCTCGTAGATCTGGCTGACATATTCGGAAAGCCAGTAGGTTTTCTCATCGGGGAGACCGATTGTGATACGTACGAGCTCCAAGATATTGCTGACTTCCTTGGTCTCAGCGGCGAGGCTGTTCTGTCCATCGAGCGTATGACGAGAAAAGTTAGTGCGGAGTGGCTTCCGGAACAGTCTGGCGGCAACGGCGGAGACCATGAGGAATGGGAAAAATACCTCGTGAATGATATGGTCGCGAAGGCGAATGCCGAGCCAGAAGCTTGCAGGGCAGTGCTCAATCGAATGCTGACCGCAGCAGCGTTTAAAGACCTTGTGCTCTGCCTGTCTGAGGTCGGCGATGCCCAATACAATCTGCTTATGGAACGCATTGCAAGTGCGGAAATAGAACTGAGAGACGCAGACGTACTCAGTGACAACCACCCAGACTCCATCATGGGGCAAATGGCGGCAAAATCCCGATTCAGGGATGCTGCAACACGCCTGCAGGAAGCGGAAAATGCGGTGAGGTCCAGCAGGTATGCAGCTTATGAATGCCATGTCCGCATCGTTGATGAAATGTTCTCGGATATTACCCAGACTGACGCAAATACCGTAGCCAAAGAGCATGTCAAGCAGAGACAGTCAGGTAACCAGGCGTAGCCGTCGTATCGATACGGAAGTGGGTATAAACCGTCCTGCTGCTTGCATACGTGGTTCCGTTGCCGCCCGTCAGCTTGTAGCAGTTATAGAAGCACTGCGAGTCCGAAACCCCGCTCGAAGGCAGCGCCCAGGTGGCGTCGGCGTAGATCGTCACCAGCGACGAGCACCCCGAGAAGCAGTAGGTCAGGTCGGTGAGCGCAGACGGGTCGAAGCCTCGGAAGTCCAGCTCGGCGGGCGACGAGCGCGAAGCGAACGCGAACCGCACGACTTGACACCTGCGAGGTTGCCCAAACCGGAGACCACCTCCAGCGCCGTGCATAAGTAGAAGAGGTGGGTCAGGTTCATGGTTGCGAACGTCGCCATGTCTGCCGCGAAGGCGATGCGCTCATCGGCCGCCTGGCCTTCACCTGCTGGATTTCGTCGCGCAGGGCGTCCGCCACCTCGGCGCTCTTGGCAGCCTCGGCCACTTGCCCCTCAAGCTCCTTGATGCGAGCCTCCTGCTTGGCGAGAAGCGCCTGGTAGCCCCTCTCCGAGTCCACTGCCTGCGGCTCTTCCGCCTGCGCGACCCCTTCTTGGCCGCCCGCCTGCGCTGCGACCTCTTCCTCGTCGTCGATGCTATGGTCGTCTCCGTCCATGTCGGCCTGCCTTTCGATTGACATAGGCCAGCACAAACGAACCGTCCCTTAACCATGCAAATAGGCTAAAGGTCGGTCACAAAGTGAGGTCATCCAGTCCGTTCGGCAGTTTGTGACCATTAGCAAGAATTAGAGGCAACGCAACGAGCGAACGCTCGATAATGGTCTAGAATATTGGACTTGACATTTGGGAGGCAAGATGGAGACTGTGAACCTTATCCTTGGAATTATCGCGTCTATCGCATCCATCGCCGCCGCCGTCATCTCGCTCCAAAACAAGCAAGAGATCAAGTCAATCAAAAAGAGTCTAAGCGACAACTCGCAGACCGCTACAGGTAAAGTTGCCACAAACGTCGTAGGCAGCAACAACTCGGCGAACATCCATGCTTCGCGATAAGCCAACGCAGACAAGCCAGAGCGCAATTGGAAAGGTCGCCACGAACATAACCGGCGACTCCAATAGCTATGACTCACATGACATAAACATCTACCAGCCCGTCTCGTCTGGCCCGCACCGGCCGCTTACAAAGACGCTCATGTATAAACTCCTGCAAATCATGATTTCGTCGACTGAGCCAACGGGCGAAGATTTCCCCCTTACGCCTCCGCCTCCTATAGAGAAGAAGCTGATTTACAACCACGCACCGCGTTACCTAAACATCATCAACGAGTATTCTGAGAACTACGCTCGTCTCGACAGCGTGATCAAGGAATTCCCCGACAGCGAAGCCATCATCCAAAGGCTGAACAAGATGTTTGTCAATGTGGCAGACGTTCGCGATGACGGCAAGCTGTGCGTAGGAAACGGCGATGCACAGCTCAAGCTCATCGAGAACGAGATCTATAACATGATTGTGAATGACGCAAGCTTTCAGGCTGACGAGGTCCCCGAAGAAATCATCAACCAGTTCTGCGTTGCGTTGATTGCCGTTGCCGTGGCAAAATGCAGAGTCCTTCTGAGGCCAGGTGATGACGATGCTGCTGCTTGATCGCAATAATGAGCCGACGAGCACGGTCTATTACATCGCTGCCGCCTTGGATGGCTACATCGACCAGAACCCAGGCTTGGACGCCGGTCAACTCTATGAGGTAACGGCGAACACTCTGGTCAAGAAAGAAGTGAGCTACGACTTCTTTGTCATGGCTTTGGACTTTCTCTTCCTCCTCGGACGCGTGTCAATAGACGAGAAGGGAGGGCTACATGTTCATCAAGTCGCTTAGAATTCGCAAGACAACAACTGACGAAATAGTTCGCGAGGTCTTATTCCACAAGGGTGCCAACCTCATCGTCGATACCGAGGACTCCGAATCGCACAATCGCGTTGGAAAAACAACCTTCCTCAAGCTCATTGATATCGCAATGGGCGCCAAGGACAGGAAGCTCATTTACACAGACGCCGACACGGGCACGGTGACCGAGGAGCTACGCGATTTCATCGTCACAAACAAGATCGCCGTCGACATGACACTGACATCGGATTTTCCCGATGGCGATGACGTGATTCTCACAATCGACCTCTTCCCGAATGGAAGGTACTACATAGACGGCGAAAAGATGGGGCAGAAAGCTTACCAGCAACGACTCAATGTCTTGCTTTTCGGGAACGAAGCGAATGTGCCCACGTTTCGCCAATTGATCAATTCATTTGTCCGCGTGTCCGTAGGCGGGGATGATAATTCCTTCCTCAAAACCGTTCCCAGCGGCAGCACATCCATCTACCGGAGTGTCTACAACGCTCTGTTCGGCATCTCAGATCCGGCGCTCGACAAAAAGCGTGACGACCTCAACAAGGACTTGAACAAGACGCGTGAGTCCATCAAACGCTATAAGAAAGTCCAGAACGTCGATACGGTCAGCGAGCAGCAGCAGATACTTGCAGGGCTCGAAGCCGAGCATGAAGAAGTCCAGTGCAAGCTCAACAGCATCATCGACGCCGATGTCTACAGGGCCAACCGCGATGAAATCGCGGCTACACGCACCCGATACGCATCTCTGACACTGCAACTCTCAGACATAGACTACAGGCTGCAACGAAATGAAGAGGCCCTGCAGACTGCTATGCAAGAGCGCGGTAGACAAGCCGACGTTAATTTGAGCAGACGGTTTTTCGAGGAAGTCTGTTCGATGATCCCGATGGTGAATGCAACTTTCGAAGAGATGGTCGCATTCAACAACCAGCTCTGCGACAACAAGATTGCCTATTTCGCGAGTGTGGCAGAAAAACTGAAGGCCGAGCGTGCATCTGTGCAACGTGAAATCAGCCAACTGTCATCGCAGAACAGCCAATTCATGTCATTGGTGGAGCAAGACCTCATCGATGAGTACGAGTCGCTTCAGGCACGCCTAGTTGAGCTTTCGAGCAGTATCGGCAAATGCCGAGAAGTAATAGATACGCTCAACAGCTTTGAGGTAGAACAGACCAGCATTGAGGGAAAAATCGCATCGCTTGGCTCGTCTGATGATGGCGACGAGCCGCAATCCAACGATTTTGCTGCAATGATGCTTGCGTTTAACGCATTCTTCACTCCGCTTGCCAGGGAGTTCAACAACGAATCGCCGCTGCTCGTTTACTATGAAGAGTCGAACAAGTTCCCCGTTGCAATACGTGATACCGCTGGCTCCAGCACGGGCACACGCAAGTCACTCATCGCCGCATTTGATTTAGCGTATCAGCAGTTTGCAGAATCAAAGGGCATCAAGACTCCGCGCTTCATAGTGCATGACGTCCTTGAAAACATCGAGGGTAAGGTGTTGCGTGACATAATCGCACGCGCCAGCACAATCAACTGCCAGTACATAGTCGCAGTCCTTAAGGAGAAGCTCGATTCGTCGCTGATACCAGCCGAGGAGCAGGGTAAACTGCAAATCCTGCAGCTTTCGATTGACGATATGCTTTTCACGCGTGGCAAAGGTGTTGCGTCGTAGGAGTGACCTGTACTCTCCTACTCCCGTATCCCCACCGAGAACTCCCCGCCGAAGTTGTTCACCTCGAACCGCTCGTCAGCCACAAGTCCCTCCTTGCTCACACGGCACGCGAACGGAAACAACTCGGCCACGTCCTGCAGTTCCAGGAACGTCCGGTAACTCGACCGGTTTACCAGCATGTCGGCAAAGACCAAAAACCGCGTAAGCTCGTCATTCAGTTCGATGGGCTCTGCAATCACGTAGTGCCCCCGCCTCACGCGCCGGACAACGCCGAACTGATTGAGCGATGCCACAATCTTTTCGGAGCCCTTCAGGATGGTCATGCGCTTGCGCGCCGCCTCAACGCTCTTATTGTCCCGGCCTAGTCAAGTACCCGTTGCCTCTCCTCGACCATCTCGCAGAAGCCTCCCACATCCATGAGCCATTCTTGCTGTGAAGGCGTGTAGGTGGGGAAAAGCTGGGAGGGGATGACGAGCTGGAGCTTGCTGTCACGCATGGCGTTCGTGTAGTCCACGCTCACGGCGGGCTCCAGCGTGATAAGGTGCTTACGCTCGATGCGGTTCGCCTCCTCGAGCACCTGCCTCCAGCGCTCCTTGATGGTCGTCTTCGCACCGAGCATCGTAAGGCTCGAGGAGGGGAACCCCTCATCCCGGTAGCACTCGATTGACGGAAAAATGAAGTCCGGCTTCGACTTTCCCTCGGTGTAGGGCTGTGCGGAGTATCGGATTCCCCTACCCTTGAACAGGAACTCAAGCTGGTGCTCGAACGCTGTGCCCGCGCGGGACTTCCTGCGCTGGAAGGTCGACATGGTGGTCTTCAGAATGCCGTCGACGTCGAGCTGGCCGTTCAAATAGGGCGCAAGGTCTCTCTCAAGCAGATGGCGCTCAAACACCTTGAACAGCAATTCCTCGCGCTCGTAGCACGCGAGCAGGCTTCGATCGGGGTCATCCGCCCAGTCGAGACCTTCAAGGGTTGAGATGGAGTACTCCGTAAAGTCGATGCCCTTCGGAAACGTATGTCCAAACCTCTTGACCATATCGTCCAAGTAGATATCCGCGCTCAAGGGAGCGCGCGTCTCGATACCAATCATGCCGAGGATGCGCGAGGCCACCGCACCGATACGGTTGCGCTCGCCCTTTGATACGGCATAGCCCGAGCGGTCGGGCTCCTCGAAGCCGAACAGCCACCTCAGCTGCGACTCGATGGTCGAGCCTTTTTTAGCGAAGATGATGAGCAGCCCGAGGTCATCGGAGTTGGCGACCACCATGAGGTCGCCAGCGGATGCCTGCCTGATGGCGGGGTTGTCCTTGTAGTAGAGACGGTACTCGGTTCTCGTGGGATGTTTGCGGCGCGCATCGTACCAAGTCACGGTCCCGTCGCACATCTCCGGCTCCGCCTCGTCGCACATGTAGGCGAACGTGGTGCGGATGTCGCGGATGTCGTCGTCACCGAACAGCGACCTCAGCGGCAGCGTGCCGTTGAACTCGTGCTGATTACTCCTACCTGCGTCGATATCGACGTCCGCGAGGGTCTTCGAGACCGCGCCGTCGAAGTAGCTGCTAAGCGCCCCGTAATCCATCCTGACACGCTCCCATCATGAGCTTGGCCACCGACCGTATTACAGGGACCGTCACCGAATTGCCGAACTGGCGGTAGGCCTGTGTGTCGGAGACCGGGATTATGAACCGGTCGGGAAATCCCTGCAAGCGCGCGCACTCTCTAGGGGTCAGCTTACGGGGGTTCTCGCCCTCGCCGCGCGAGACCAAGATCTCACTACCGTCCTTATGATAGCGTGCGGAGAGCGTCCTCGTGGTGTCCGATGGAGTGATAAGACCGTAGCCGAACCCGTTGCCGGCGGCCTCGTGCTTGGCCTTGTATGCTTTCAAATATGACCACAGCTTGTCGGAGAGCACGTACCTCGCGTCCGCATCCTCCTCCAGAATCTCCGCGGCTTTCTGACCACTGTTCGGGCAGTCGAGGTCGTCCCAAGAGAACTCCACATCGTCGCGAAAGCCAACAATGTAGATGCGCTCGCGGTGCTGGCATGTCCAACCCTTGGAGTCCAGAACCTTGTAGTGAACGTGGTAACCGAGCTCGTCCTGGAGGACCTGCATGATGACGTCGAACGTTCTGCCCCTGTCGTGACTGATCAGATTCTTCACGTTCTCGAGCAGGAACGCCTTCGGGCGCTTCTCGTTCAGGATGCGTGCAACCTCGAAGAAGAGCGTGCCCTGCGTCTTGTCTTCGAAGCCCGTAGCGCGACCAAGGGAGCGCTTCTTGGACACACCCGCAAGCGAGAACGGCTGGCATGGAAAGCCAGCGAGCAGCACGTCGAAGTCGGGGATGTCTGAAGCGGCGACCTCACGGATGTCCCCCGCCGGGGTTTCGCCGTAGTTCATGCGGTAGGTCTTCTGCGCAAACTTATCCCACTCGCAGGAGAAGACGCACCTGCCGCCCAGCTCCTGGAACGGCATGCGGATCCCGCCGATGCCCGCGAACAGGTCGATGAAGGTGAAGGCAGGCTTCCCCTCCCCTGCGGGTGCAAAGGGGGCGCGATGGCCGAGGGTGGAGATGTACTTCGACTCGGCTGCGGTGGGCCTTGTTTCGCCTGCCTCCCAGCGGCGCACCGTTCGCTCGCCGTTGGGGCCCATGCCTAGGGCAGCGGCGAATTCCTTCTGAGTCAAGCCGAGCTCCTGTCTCTTGGCCTTTACCTCATCTGCTGATAATTGCATGACGCACCTTCTGGATAGATAACAGGACAATATGTCCTCATTTTGCCACAGGGATGAAGAGATAAACTCGTCAGAATAGCAACCTTGCCCCAAACCATGGGTTTCTCACGTCTCCCACATCCGACAATCCATGTACCACTCAAACCGCGAAGACCCATCTAACCACCGCTGCGTTCTATACGATAGTCGTTCGCCAGGACATTTTTCTGCCGCCGCAGTCATTAGTCCAAGTGAAAAGCGGCAAGCCGAGAACCTCACGCCTCTCCATCATCAATCATTCCATTTCACAAATGACGCAGCGGCGCAATTAGCAACGCGGAGCATGGAACCATGCTATACCCGTCCAAACGATATTGTCCGCGCCCAACAGCTATCAATCAATTTACCTTGGCCTGCTGGCGCAGAGAGTGCAGCCAAGCCTCATGATCATCGTAACAATAAAGAACATGGGATCGCGAGGATTTGCCGAGGCGAATGTACTCCGGCCCCTTACTAGGACAGCGCCAATTTGCAAGGGTCTTCGCGCTTACGCCAATCAACTTTGCTGCCTCTTCACTCGAAAACGCAAGCGGGCGTACGGATTCAACAGCGCATGTCACGCCGTTTGCTCCACCCATAAAGACCCTCAGACTCTCCGATCACACCCACCCGTTACAGATTGAGACAATTTGACGGTACCGAATTCTTGTCAAGGCGTGGTACAATTGTGTCCCAACGCAAAGGAGGTACCTATGCCCACCTGTGTGCCCGTCCGAGACATGAAGGACACCGCTGCATTTACCGCGCTTGTTGAGTCCGAGCGCGACGTCACCGTAACTAAGAACGGCTATGAGGCCATGCACTGCATCAGCAGCGACCAGTATCGTCTCATGCAAGACGAAATCGCCAAAGCCAAGCTGCTGTCTCGTATGATGTTGGCAGAAGACGAGATATCGCAAGGCGACTACAGCGACTACGACTCCTTCGCGACCGCGATACGAGACAAATATGGCCTATAACGTCGTAATACTCGAAAGCGCACAATATGAATACGAGGCTATTGTCAGATACCTTGCTCAAATCCTTATGAACCCACGTGCAGCAGGCAATTTTGTTGCTGAGTTTGAATATCAGCTTGATCTGCTTCGCGAGCAGCCGCTCCTACGGCCCCTCTCCCACATACGAGAGCTGGCGGCACGCAATTATCGATCGTTTACCGTCAACAAATACGTGTGTCTTTACAAGTTTGAGCGCGATACGATCTATATCGCCCATGTCTTTCATCAGTCACAGGACTACGGCCGCCTGGTCTAGCCCACAAACTGAATACTTGGTCCGATCTCCCGCAGCGATAGCTAGCAAATGATCTGCGTGTGCTCCTCGATGGCGGCGCGGTCCTCGGCGGCGATACCCGGTTCGCACACCACGGCGTCCAAGCTGTCCAGGCGGCAGAAGGTGTAGAAGTCGCGCTTGCCGATTTTACTGGAATCGGCAATCAGGTAGCGCGAGTCTGCCTTGCTAAAAGCGAGCTGCTGGATACGGCCCTCGTCCATGTTGGACGTAGACACGTCGCCATCCAGAATGCCATTGGCGCCGATAAACGCCGCATCGATGCCCAGCGCGCGCAGGGTATCCTCGGCCGTCGGCCCCACAAAAGCGGCGGTGCGGCGACGGTACATACCGCCCACGAGGCACAGGTCGCAGTCTTCGCGCGCCTCGAGCAGGTTAAACACCGAAAGCGAATTGGTCACAATGCGCAGGCGAAACACCGGCAGCATCGAGGCCATCTGCTCAACCGTGGTGCCCGTGCCCAAAAAGATGGTCGAGCCTTCCTCGATAAGCTCCACAGCGCGGCGCGCAATCTGCAACTTTTCCTCGGCATGCTTGGTGCGCTTTTCGCTGTGCGAGTACTCGTGGCGCAGCATAGCGTGGGGACGGCCCTGCGCACTGCGGGCTCCGCCGTGCACGCGCTCAATCTCGCCCAGGCTCGCAAGCTCCTCAAGATCGCGGCGGATCGTCATATCCGAGACGCCCAGTACATCCGAAATCTCCTTGACCGAGACCGTGCCCTGCTCCTCGAGCAGCTGACGAACCTTATCCTGTCGCTCCGCTTTAATCACGATGAGTCCTCGCTGTTCCACGCCCGCGTCAATTCAAACAGTAACGAACAAATTGTATCAGACCCATGCGCGTCAAAAATGAAGGCCCGCGCAGCTCCATTCATCACTTTTT
The DNA here is from genome assembly GCA_047014445.1 of Collinsella aerofaciens. Classification (GTDB taxonomy): domain Bacteria; phylum Actinomycetota; class Coriobacteriia; order Coriobacteriales; family Coriobacteriaceae; genus Collinsella; species Collinsella aerofaciens_BX. The sequence goes on from JBKXPS010000005.1 coordinate 15,493, forward strand.
TGAGAAAAATACCCCCTGCTTTAGTGGGGTGTAGTGATAATCTTGCCTGTTCGCGCTACAGTTTGTCCGAAATACCTCGATGTTAGGAACCAAATGATCACTTCCGAGCTTTTCGGCACCGCGCCGTGCGGAGCCCCCGTTCATCGTTACACCCTCAACGGGCCCGAGATCTGCGTTCGCATTATGGACTATGGCGCCACCGTGCTGGGTATCGATGTGCCCGACATTCCCGGCAACGTGCGCGATGTGGTGCTGGGCTTCGATAAGCTCGAGGATTACTTTGACAACCCCGCCTGCTTTGGCGCGACCATCGGCCCCGTGGCAAACCGCACCGCGGGCGCCACGATCACCATCGACGGCACAGACTGGCATATGCCGGCCAACGAAGGCGTCAACAACCTGCACAGCGATCTTGAGCATGGTCTGCACAAACGCGTGTGGGATGTTGAGCTCGACGAGACTCACAACGCCGTACGCATGACCACCTCACTTGAGGATGGCGAGCTGGGTCTCCCCGGCAACCGCACCTTTACGGCCGTGTTTACCGTTACACACACCGGCGTCTTCCGTATCGAGTATGGCTGCGAGAGCGATCGCGCCACCTACGTGTCTATGACCAACCACACGTACTTTAACCTTGCCGGTCATAACGCCGGCATGGACTGTGAGCACTTCTTTGTTGCTCACGCTGCCCACTACCTGCCCATTGATGACCAGAATATCCCCACCGGCGAGATTGCTCCAGTCGAGGGAACACCGTTTGACTTTCGCAAGCTGCGCCCCGTTGCTCCCGGCATGGAGGCCGACGACCCGCAGATTAAGCAGGCCCGTGGCTACGATCACTGCCTGTGCATTGACGGCTACCAGTACGGCCGTAATCTGCGCCGCGCCCTGCATGTTGAGGAGATGTGGACCGGCCGCGAGCTTGACTACTACACCACCGCCCCGGGCGTGCAGCTCTACACCGGCAACTGGCTGGGCGACGAGCACGCCAAGGACGACGCCAACTATGGCTGGGGCGCCGGCTTTGCCCTCGAGGCAGAGATGTACCCCAACACGCCGCACCAGCCGCTGTTCCCACAGGGCATTGTGGGCCCGGGTCACCCCTATAGCAATGTGATCGAGTACCACTTTATGAGGCACTAAGCCCGCAACGTGACATATCGCACAGCAGCGCCCGCCGGCACCACCGCCGACGGGCGCTTTGCTACCTAGTCATTGGGGACGTTCTTAAATGACTAGTTGGATGGGGTCGGGATTGGAGCTGGGGAGGGAGCGGATTTCTAGCTCTATGCCGAGTTCTTGCAGCTCTTTGAAGGCGGCGACGTCTGTGTCGTCTACGGCAACTGTGGGCGTCGCGGGACGCTTGCCCTCCCCTGCTTGCATGTGACCGATACTGATCTTGGTAATGGGCACACCGCCCTTGACCAGCGCGAGCGCATCCGCGGGCGACGCCACCATGATGAGAATCCATTGGCGCGGCGTTGCGGTATGAATGATGTCGATGGTCCTTTGCACCGAGAAAAACCGCGTCCACACGCCCTCGGGCGCCGCGACCCTCATAGGCGCCCACTTGCGCGAATCCGCCGCAATCTCGTCGTTGACGATTAGGACGAGGTTGGAACCCATAGCCTCGTTCCACAGCTCGACGTCTTGCCCGTAAATGAAACGGTCATCGATACGTGTAAGAAGGATCTTGGGTTGAGCCATGGCAGTCCCATTCTGTTTGAGACTCGTAAGAGCGAGACATCACGTCTCCAATATTAGTGCATTTAAAGTGAGAAAAGCCGTCAGAACACTTGCACGGATGTGCGATGTCCCGTATCATAGACAGCCGTTGACGCCTCAGCTGCGTCACCACATGGCCGCCAGCGTAGCTCAGTTGGTAGAGCACCGCTCTCGTAAAGCGGGGGTCACCGGTTCGAGCCCGGTCGCTGGCTCCATTGCACAAGACAGCCGCCTTCGGGCGGCTTTTTTGTTGCCGATTTGAGTGCATGTGCGCCAACCCATGTATCGCCACGTCGATCGCTTCCCGCCCGAAATCAAAAAACCCCGCCAAATGTGATTCTCCTAGGGAAAACACGCTTGGCGGGGTTGTAGCGTGATTCTCCTAGGGGAATCACGCCATCAGACGAACAGCTCCACCGAGTGGTTCTTTACTTCTGCCAGTAAGCGTCGGCAAGCAGCTTACTCGGCGAACGCATTACCAAAGCTGTTGCCGCACACCCGCGTCTCGACCAGGGTAAGGTCGGGATTGAACACGACAAAGTCGGCGTAGCGACCCGGCATGCTGCTGCACTTGTCGTCGACATGAACCAGCAAGCGACGCCGGGGCCGACACCCGAGCTCCTACAGCTCGGTTACGACGACGCCGTTGTAGACCTCGTCCCAACGATCCATAACCAAGTGGCCAGTCATGGGATCCATGGCATTGAGCTTGCCGCAGGTGTTGGCGGTACGCAGGACCGTCTCGTCATCCGCGCCAGCAGCAATCGCATGTGCGAAGCCGGCAATGGTCGAATCGCCAGAGCCCGTAGCGTTAACGGCGGGGATATCGGGCGTCTTTGCGCGGAACGCACGGCCATTGTGGAAGCCAACGGAGCCGGCAGCACCCATGGATACGACGACCCAGGGGATATCGGAGAAGCGGGCATCAGAGGCGAGCGCGGCGCGGAGCTCGTCCACATCGTCGGTGGTAAAGCTCGTGCCCAGAAGGCCGTTGATCTCGGTCAGGTTAGGCTTGACCAGCTCGGGTTTAATTTCGGACTTAAGGGCGGCCTCGAGCGAAGCACCCGAGGTATCGAGCAGCACCTTGGCTCCGGCGTTCTCGGCAATGCCCGTGATCTTGGCATAGTAGCCTGCCTCGAGACCGCGGGGCAGAGAACCCGAAATGGTGACAACGTCGGCCTTGCCCGCAAGCTCAGTAAACTTGGCGGTAAAGGCATCGAGCTCCTCGGGGGCAATTGTCGGGCCGCTCTCGAGCAGCTCGGTCTGGTTGCCGGCGTGGAGGATGTTGAGGCAAATGCGAGTCTCGCCCTTGATGGGCACAAAGTCGTTGTTAATACCGTTGGCGTCCATAAGCTCAGCCATGTAGGCGCCCATGTGGCCGCCGAGCAAACCGGTTGCCACAACGTCGTCGCCCAGCTGACCCAGCACACGGGCCACGTTGAGGCCCTTGCCGCCGGCGGTCTTTTCGGGCGCCACACGGTTGACGTCGTCGATAACGAGCTCATCGAGCTGATAGCGCGTATCAACAGACGGGTTCATCGTAACGGTGAGGATCATTTTTAGCTCCTTATCTCGCAGGCTCCTTATGCCTCGCGATACGAGTCGACAAAACGGAATTACAGAATCTCAATCGTGAACGAGCGAACGACGGTCTCCTTGGGCTTGGCGACAAGGCAGCCGCGCTTATGCTCAAGCACGTCGTCCTCATCGGAGCAGGTCGAAAGGCCGCCCCAAGGCTCAACCGCCACAAAATCGCCCTCGGGCTTGCTCCACACAATGAGATATGGGAAGCCCTCAAAGCTCAGGCGGACGCCCTTGTCCTCGCCCTTTTTGGAAAGCGTGACCTGACGGCTCTCGAGCACGTCAAAGATGGTCTCCGCAAAATCGAAGAGCTCATGCGACAGAGGCAGTGTCTTTCCCACCATGGGGTTCTTGGAGCGATTGGTCACGTCAATCAAGCCAGTCGAGGGGACGGCAGTGCAAAGCTCCGCAGCCTCGTCCTTCTCAAAGCGCAACTCGTAGTCCGTATAGGCCTCGCCCTCATCGAGCGGACACCTAAAGCCGGGATGACCGCCGATAAAGAACGGCATGTCCTCGGTTCCCTCGTTGGTCACCTCATAGGAGACGCGCACAGCAGCGTCCTCGAGCGTATAACGAGCGACAAGCTTAAACGGGTAGGGATAATCGCTCAGCAGCGCCGCGTTATCCTCCGAATCCAGGCACATCGCCAGCTCGTTCTCGCTCTGGCTCAGCAGCTTCCACTCCTGTTTGCGCGCAAACCCGTGGCGAGCGAGCTTTACATGATGCCCGGCAAACGTCATGGCGTTGTTGTCACGCAAGCCTCCGCAAATCGGGAAGCAAATCGGCGCCTGGCCGGACCACACGGCGGGATCGCCCTGCCACAAATACTCGCGACCGTCGGCCTCAATCGAGGTAAACGAGCCGCCGGCCGTGGACACCTTAATAGAAATCGAATCGTTAGAGAGAGCGTATTCCATTGCCCATCCTTTCGAACAACTGCTTTTGCTCGCAAGTACCTGTCTCGGCCCTGACCAAAGGACAAACTCGCACGTTCATCGATGCGTCCGGTATCCCAGCCATGCAACGGGGTACCATACAGACATTGAAGCAATTACAGCTGAAAGGCCTTCTTATTCGAACCATCATCCTCTACGCCTCGCGCCATCACGGCAATACGAAAAAGCTCGTGGACGCCATCGTTGAGGCACACCCCGAAATCGATACCCTCGACGTGAAGTCACTCGGTAAAAACGAGTACCCCGACCTGCACGAATACCATCTGATCGGCGTCGCCACGGGCATTTATTACTCCGAGATCGACAAGGATATGGCACGCGTGCTCACGAACGTGCTGCAGCCGCAGGACAAGGTGTTTGGCCTTATGACCTACGGTGGCAAAAACAAGTGGTACAGCAAGGATATCGATGGTATCTGCCGCATGAGGCAGGCCATCTTTATGGGCGTCTACGGCTGCCCCGGCTTTGATACGTGGGGGCCGTTTAAACTCACCGGCGGTGTCCAAAAGGGGCACCCGACCGCTGAGGAAATTAAGGGCGCCATCGACTTCTTCGACAAGATCGAAGACGAGTATGGCGACATCATCGTCGAAGAGTACGCCAAGCGCGAGAAGCGTCTAGCCTACGAAAAGGAGCGTCCTGCGGGAGGTCTTGTGGCCGGCGTCAAGCGCACGGCAAAGAAGATCGCTAACAAGCTGTAATTGTGAAGGTACTTTCGAGCGTTTAACCCATACGGCGGGTCCGAGCAGATTCGGGCCCGCCGTCTTTTTCTATCGTTACTCGGTAAAGGCGTTGCCGACGCTCTGGCCGCCAACATACGTCTCGACGAGGGTAAGCTCATGGTCGAACACGACAAAGTCGGCGTCGCGACCCGGCATGATGCTGCCGCACTTACCCTCGATGTGCGCGGAGCGTGCCGGCACCTCGGTTGCCATGCGAATGGCGATATCGGCGCTGGCGATGCCCCAGTCAACGATGTTCTTGACGCCCTGGGCAAGCGTGAGCACCGAGCCGGCAATGCTCTTGCCGTCGGCGAGCCAGCACAGGTTGTCCTTCATGATGACGTCCATGCCACCACTGGTGTAGCTGCCCTCGGGCATGCCGCCGCAACCCAGGCAGTCGGTAATGAGCACCGTGTGCTGCCAGCCCTTGGCCTGCAGCAGCGCCTTGATGGCAGCAGGGTCAACGTGCTTGCCGTCACAGATGATCTCGGCGTAGGTCTCGGGCGTGGACATGGCAGCGCCCACGACACCGGGCTCACGGTGATGCAGCTCGCGCTGGCCGTTATAGGTATGCGTAAAGCAGCTGGCACCGGCGTTGATGGCAGCGATGCACTCATCGTAGGTGGCGTCGGAGTGACCGATGCTGGTCACCACACCCTTGGCGTTCAGAGCAGCCGCATAAGCAGCGGCACCGTCGCGCTCGGCCGCCATGGCGCTCTTGACGATGCGACCACCCGCAGCCTCCTGCCACTGATCAAAGATCTCCTCGGAGGGATCGATAAGATAAGCGGGGTTCTGCGCGCCCACGTGCTTCATGGTAAAGAAGGGGCCCTCCAGGTAGATGCCCTGAATGCGAGCACCGCAGAAGTCGGGGCCGCGACCCTCGTCCGCCTGAGCGATGGCGGCGCAGGCGTCCTTGATCTGCTCGACGCCATCGGTAAACGTCGTGGGCAGCCAGCTGGTGGTACCGCGACGGGCGAGCTCGGTCGAGCTGATATCGATGCCCACGGGATCATTATCGGTAGTTGAGTGGTTGTAGAAGCCATGGATGTGAGTATCGACCATACCCGGTGCGATCCACGACCCCGTGTAGTCCTTAATCTCGCAAGAGGGCTCGTCGGCCTGCCAGGCGCCAAAGACGCCATCCTCGACCATAAGATAGCCGCCCAGTTGCGGGCCTGCCGGCAAGAAGAACTTGTCAGCCTTAATTGCGTACGTGCTCATATGCACTCCTTGCTTCTAAAGCAGTTGACTGTGGTGATGCTATACCCAGCTCTGGTAAAACAAAAAGCGCCCGCCCGCCGTTATGAGCGGACGGGCGCCCTTACAGAGGGACGCGATTAAGCGGTGAAGGGGTGAATCGTCACGCCCTTGACCACGCGGTTGACCGTGCCGGTGGGGCTCGGCGTATCGGGCGTGTTGCCCACGCGCACGGAGTTGAGCAGGCTGATGGCCTGGGCAAACATCACGAACGGCAGAGCGAGGTAGCCCTCGGGAAGCGCTTCGTAGCCCTTAAAGGTGAAGGACTCACCCTCATAGACGGTAGCACCTTCCTGCTGAACGGCGATGGTGTGCTGAGCGATTTCGTCGCCACCGATCTCGTTGAGGATGTCGATGTCGTACTGACGGGTGTAGGCGTCGTTGTTGACGAACAAGAAGACGAGCGTCTTATCGTCGACGAAGGACTTGGGTCCGTGACGATAGCCCATGGAGGTATCGTAGGAAGTAGCGACCAGACCGTGAGCGAGCTCGAGGATCTTGAGCTGGCTCTCCTGGGCAAGGCCACCAAAGGAGCCAGAACCCAAGTAGGTCACGCGGTTGAAGTCGCCAGCCAGGTAATCGGCGATCTCAGACTCACGAGAGATGACCTCCTCGCCCATCTTGGCAATCGTCTCGACCCACTCGGCCTTCTGCTCGTCAGAGGCAGTGTCGAAAATAAGGGTGGAGAGCAGGGTCATGCAGGAATAAGAGCCAGTCATGGCGAAGCCCTTGTCGTTGGCGCGCGGAATGAGCAGCGTCAGCGCATTGGGATCATCGGCAGACTCGACGGCGAGCTTGCCCTCAGGAGCGCAGGTGATGTTGAGGAACTTGACGTTGTGGACGAGCTCCTTGGCAACGGCAACGGCGGCAAGGCTCTCGGGGCTGTTGCCAGAACGGGCAAAGGAAACCACGAGCGTGGGATCCTCGGCGCGCAGGAAGTCGCGCGGGGCGCTCACGATGTCGGTCGTGGCGATGGGCTTAAAGTCGTAGAGATCAGTGTTGCCAGCGTGACGCAGGTACGGGGCGCAGGTATCGCCAACGTAGTCGGACGTACCGGCACCGGTGAAGACAACGGACAGACGACCCTCACCCATAGCGCGAGCCTCGGCCAGGAAGGCCTCGATGGCCTCCTTGTTCTCGCGATAGATGTTGAGCGTATCACGCCAAAGCTCGGGCTGCTGAGCAATCTCGGCCGTGGTGATCTGGGCGCCGAGCTCGGTGAGCTCCTCGACACTCTTCTCGAACATTTCTAATACCTCTTTCTTTACTAAATTGTCTGATATACAAAGACTCAACCTGAAAAGTCAAATCGAGTAGTAGTCATAGGCTGTTTTTCTTTCGTTAGCACTCGTATCCGATCACACAGTATCTCGATAGTGAGAGATTCTGTACTTAAACTTGTCCGCACGAGCCACCGAAAGCGTGAACTCGACAACATCATTTTGGGTGTTGTGAGTAGTTCGGACTATGTCCAGAACTGGCGCACCTTCACTAATACCTAGAAGCCGAGCGTCACATGGACGTGCTATACCCGCAGAGAACTCCTCATCAGCTACTCGAATTTTCTGCTGATAATCCCGCTCAATGACATCGTAAAGGGGCTTTTGTTCGAGTAAAGGACGCTTGAGAGAAATAAAGAGCCTTGCTGGAAGATAGCTACGCTCAACCATCATAGGTATACCATCTGCCATCCGTAAACGTTTGAGCTTTAATACCTTTTCACCCAAACGAATCCCCATTTGCATCGAAAGTGTTTTATCTGCTTCCATTTCGCAGAACTCTAAGATGGTTGTTTCTGGCAGCCGGCCCATCGCTTTCATCTGTTCAGTAAAACTGTACGATTGGGTAAGATTTGTTGCTTGGGCTAGTCGATCGGCAACAAACGTACCGCGACCTTGTTTTCGCACGATCCGACCAAGATACTCAAGTTCCTGAATTGCAAGTCGGACAGTCGATCGCGATAGCCCGTAACGTTCGGCAAGTTCACGTTCGGACGGAATCAAATCACCTGGCTGATATTCATGATCAATTTTCTCGATCAGAATATCTACGAGCTGATCGTATAGCGGTTGCCTGTGCCTCTTGCACGTCATGATATTCTCCACGTAATTAGCAATTGACCAATACTTCAGCCTTCAGGTAATGCATCAACATGTCCCATAAATGGGCTAATAGCGACACTACATCTCATCGTCTTCATCAACGTCAGCAATCTCGAGTTTCTTGAGATCGACTCCCTCACGACCAACAACCCGTGCGCGTTCGGCAAGTTCATCAAGCGTTGGGTCTCCAAACGCACGCGTCATAACGAGCTCCACCAACATAGGTAGATTTGTTCCGGTGACAACGGTCACGTTATCGAGCTCAGTCGTCATTGGGATAGCTTGATTGAACGGAGTACCGCCAAGCAAATCAACAAACACCAATACGCCATCACAAGCTTGACGCATCTTGGCAATGCAGGTTCGCAAATCATCACCAAAAGTAACCGCCTCCGAGCCCGCAAAAGGAACTACCTCAAAATTAGGTTGTTCGCCGGCGACCATATCCACAGCGCTTTTCAAACCAGGTGCAAACTGACCGTGACCAGTTAGTACAAATCCAATCATTCTATCTACCTTTCTACCGTTCGCTTTCTCTAGCCATAGAACCCCTCAAAAGGGCTCTTACGACCACTGCATCATTAAAGTTTAGTGAGTATTTTGTTTTATCGTGGGAGGTCTGTGAGCGTCTCTAAGCTGCTTTTCAAGGTTGCGATATCTAAGTGCTTCGCCCTTGTTCCCGCTGCTCTCATATTGATATGAAAGCAGCAGATAGAGCTTTCCGCGTAACCCAAGGTCGCTCGTATCCAGCATAGCTTCCATCTCATCGATCTTATCATGCCGACGGCAAAAGACTATGTCGTAGGTTAATTGACTGTCCGCCAAAATGCCCTTCGACACGATGGGGCGCATCTCTTCCAACATGGACGCCGCCCGCTTCCGGTCACCCGTCTTGATATAGAAATTAAAGGCGCGAACCGCAAGCTGTCGACGTTGTTTGTCGCTGCACGGCATCTCCAGCAAGTGGTCAAGCATTCGATCTGCATATGCGTCCATATCAGCAGCTTCATAGATCGTGAAACGCAGGTAATACTGCTTATACGTAGACATTACTATGCGCGCAAGTTTGCGATCGAGCAGGTCTATGCAATCTTGGTATAAGCCCAAGTTAAACAATACCTGCAATTTCATATCGAAGTATTTTTTCGCTCCTTCGGTCACAGCGAAATAAGCCACGACAACACAAATAAACAGGACGATCCAAAATGGCATTGCACTATATTCCCTTCAAGGCAGCCTTAAGAAATTAATCGAACACGATGACTGCATAACCGCCTATGAACAGCGGTGTCCGACAAAACAAAAGAGGCGCACACTCCAGGGGATATGGCGATAAAGTCGCCTTGGAGGTGTGCGCCACGTCTCAATTGAGGCTCAAATGCCGTGACAATATGGGGTATTTAGCCCTTGCAAATGATACCGAATGCACCCAAGGCAATGGACAGAACCAAGACGATAAAGATGGCCTTCGTCGAGGTCATGCCCTTCTTACCGAGGAGCCAGTATACGAAGCCGACGAGTGCGGCAGGAACCAGCTTGGGGCAAATCATATTGCAGATGTTCTGCAAGTCAACGGTAACGCCGCCGATAACAGGCTTCGCCGCAATAACGATACCGACATTGGTTGCGACCAGAGCACCGACCATAAAGACACCCATTACGGAGGCCGCGTCGGTCAACGCATTCAGGCGATCGCTCATGGTGGTGACGAGCTTCATACCCTGCTCATAGGCCATGTGGGTCTGCTTGCAGCGGAACCAGTCAACAAGGATGTTCACGACGACCCAGATGAAGATACCCAAGGGGTTGCCGTTCATGGCCATATTGGCAGCCAGAGCGCCGAAAATGGTCGGGAGCAGCGAACCGAAGATGGAATCGCCGATGGAAGCCAGCGGTCCCATGAGACCAGTCTTGAGACCGGCAACAGCCTCGAGGCCCTCAATGCCCTCCTCTTCCTCGATCGCCAAATCGATACCGGTGATGATCGTGTTGAGGAAGTTTGAGGTGTTGAAGAACGGTGCGCACTGGGCGCGGCAGGCTTCCTTTAGCTCCGGCGTGCCGTCACCGTACAGCTTGCGCAGCGTGGGCAGGATAATCCAGAGATAACCAGAGTGCTGCATGCGCTCGTAGTTCCAACCATCCTGGAAACCAAGCAGGTTACGACGGTTGATCTGCGCAAGGTCGTCCTTGGTAATCTTGTAGCCAGTGGTGCCATTGGCGAGTTTCTCATTAGAGCTCATCGTCGTCGTCTCCCTCCGCAGCGCCAGCAGCAGCGACGGGACGCTGGTTGTTCTTGTAGTACAGCAAAGACAGAGCAAAGCCAATAATAGCGATCGCCAGCATCGACATGTTATTGAACATACCGACCATATCCACGGCGCCCTTACCAAGCGCACCGTTCACAGCGACGATGTTGGCGTTGAGGTTCATGATGCTCGTGAAGGCCGTACCAAACAGGGCGGCGACTACAAAGCCGAGCAGCAGGTAGGCGACGTGCTTTTTGACCGGCAGGTAACGGAGCAGAATGGCGAAGCCAACGGCGGGCAAGGCACCGCCAGCAACAGACAGACCGTCACCCAGCCACTTCCAGTCGCCGTTAAGGGCGGTGGTGATGCCCTCGACCACGCCCTGGCCAAATGCGAGAGCCAGGAAGACCGGAATCATGCGGGACAACATCCAGGAAACGGCACCGAGCAAGTAGTGTACGTTGTAGGCGCCCCAGTTCATCTTCTCGATATCGGCATCGCACATGTGACCGAAGAACGTGTTGGCGAAACGGCCGGCGATATCGGTGTAAACGAGAATGGCAGCGACAGGTACGCCGATGGCGGCAAGAGCCGTCTCGGGATTCATGCCCGCACCCACGGCAAAGGCAGTGGCGACCAGAGTGCCGGAGTTGGCATCGATACGAGAGGCGCCGCCAAAGGTACCAACGCCCAGGACGGTGAGCTGCATGCTGCCGCCGATAAACAGGCCAGTCTGCAGGTCGCCCATAATCAAACCGGTAATCATACCGGAGAAGACGGCTGAGCCGGCACAGGTGTACCAGTTCAGCTCATCCATAATCTGATAACCCGCATACAGGGTTAACAGAAGAATCTGCCACCAAGCAATCATGGTAAACTCCTTATTTAAGGTGTAACAGTTTCTACAATACCAATACGCTTATATAAACCGTGCATCCCCCTTCACGGCCTAGCGTTAATTCGACTAGAGCGTGAGAGCCTCTGGGTTATCCTGCGGCGTCAGCTGAATGACAATAGGAAGATTATCGGCCTTGAGTTTGGCAAATGCGTCAAGGTCCCCCTGGTCGCAACTAATGTTGCGATTCAGCTTCTTGACCGGCTCCATTGTCGTCATATTACCGACGATGAGCTGCTCAAGCTTAACACCTTGTTCCAAAAGTCGAACGTAGACCTCAGGCTTTTTCGCAACAATGAAGAGACGTTGCGCATCATATTTGCCAGCAGTGATGTTGGCAGCGGCCTTGTCGACAGGAAGCACGGACAACTTCACAGTTGCCGGGCAAGCCATGCGAAGAACCTGCTTTTGGGTAGCATCTTGCGATACCTCGTCGTCAACTACCATGAAGCGGCTTACCTGACGGGCGTTAGACCAGAGGTTTGCCACCTGTCCGTGAATCAAGCGAAAGTCGATTCGTGCGCCTACAATCATTTCTACTCAACTCCTTCTTGTTCAAGTGTACGGATAACGGGCTCAGAGCGAAGGGAGATTTTCGCATCATACACGCCCTCTGTTTCGAACATAACGAGTTCATTGGTACCAGGGTGTAATAAACCGTGCGGAACATAGAGCGTCATGATGGGACCCTTATCCCAAAAACGTCCGACATTCGTTCCGTTTACGAATGCCACACCCTTTCCAAAACCCGTAGTGTCGATAAAGGTATCAGCCGGCTCAGATATATCAAACTTTGCGCGATAAAAGGAAGGTTGCCCCTCTACCCAGCCGGCGGAATAATCAAGATTATCGATGTTATCGAGTGGCAGACAACGCATCTCCCAACCGGTAACAAAGTGAAGATCAACGCAAACTCCTGTCCTAATGCCCTTATGCTGCGTATCAGCGAGCAATTTGTGACCATAATTGACGCGACCCATATCCTCGGTCAGAACATCCAGGCGGTTGTGTTCACAGGGAAGAACGCAGTGAATATCTTCCCCGATGTGCTCCTGATACTGCGTCGCCACCTTGTCACCGTTCACAAACACCTGAGCGCGGTCGCGGGCGTCAATAACCCGAATACGCTCTTCATCTGCACGGTCACGCTCGACAGTCGTGGTATATAACGTATATCCATACGACTGACCCATCTCTTCCATGGGCATAGGATATTGGGCTTCAATCGGCTCCGAAAGAATATCGAGCACATTAAAGAGACTTACGCGCTCACTCACCGAAATATCGGGCATGGAAAACGCCTTTTTTGTTAACGGCTTGCTTTGCGCGATATCGGGATACAGCTCGTGAACTGTCCTTTGAATTGCGAAGTATTTCTCGGTCGGGTTGCCCTGTTCGTCCAATGGAGCATCGTAGTCATATGATGTCACCTGGTGCAGGTCATGCGTATGGCGTGCAGAACATCCGTTCATAAATCCAAAGTTGGTGCCTCCATGAAACATGTAGAGGTTTAAAGATCCTCCAAGCTCGAGCACCTCGCGAACGCAAGAGGCAAGATCTTCGGGATCGCGTCTGATGACGTTCTCCCCATAGCGATTGAACCAGCCGTCCCACAACTCCATGCACATAAGAGGCCATTGTTTTCCATGCTCCTTGTGAAAAGCAGAAAGAGCCTCAAAGTTCTCCTTTGCATGAGAACCAAAGTTGCCGGTGCACAACACATCATCGTCAATGAGCGTACCGGCACGAAGGCACCCACGCCACGGGCCATCGGAAGTACAAAGGGGCACGGAAACCCCACGCTCGACCATAAGGCGACGAATCGCGCGAAGATAGTCCTTATCCTCGCAATATGATCCATACTCGTTTTCAACCTGCATCATGATGATATTTCCGCCCTTGTCAATCTGACGCGAGACGAGTATCGGCATGAGATGGTCGTAGTACTGCGCAACGTGAGCAAGAAATTTGGGGTCGCTGCTACGCGGCCTCATATCATGTTCGCGCAGCAGCCATGCTGGCATGCCGCCAAATTCCCATTCTGCACAAATAAACGGAGAGGGCCGAACAATTGCATACAGACCGAGCGATGCTGCCTCATCAAGAAATGCCGCCAAATCGATTGAGCCAGAAAAATCGAAGACGCCAGGCTTTGGCTCATGAAGATTCCACGGTACATACGTTTCGACCGTATTAAACCCAAGAGCCTTAAGGTTATAGAGCGAGTGGTGCCAGTCGCTCGGATGAACACGCATATAGTGAATCGCCCCCGACAAGATGGTGAACGGCTCATCATCAAGTAGGAATTGATTGGTGATCTTAAACGAATGCATGCTACTCCCGATCTTCGTGCTCTACGACGCGGATGCCGGTTCCTCGGCCCTCGGCTAAACGCCTTGCCTATTATGGACGCATTAACGCAATTATGTAGACAGAATCTGAAGTGGTCCGTAAACGGTAGCCAAATGGCGATGAACGGCTTTAATGAACAAAATATAAACCCGCTGGTAAATTACTTTTTAACTATAGATTTCTAACGATTCTATATTTGAAAGGTGGTATGTACCAGCTATCCACTATTTCATACTAGTTACATTATGTTTCAATCGCATTTCTTCAAATGCTTATCTACTTTGTTGTTGCCGATTTGAGTGCGCGTGCGCCAACCCAAGCATCGTCACGGCTTCAGTTCCCCTATTCATAAACATAAAACCCCGCCAAACGTGATTCCCCTAGGGGAAACACATTTGGCGGGGTCCTTGCGTGATTTCCCTAGGGGAATCACGCCATCAGGCGAACAACTCAGCCGAGCAGCGCGTTACTCCTCCCAGTAAGCGTCTGCAAGCAGCTTAAAGCAGATCTTCTTGACCGGCTGTGCGCCATCGCCCGGGAACTCGAGTGTGGGCATGTGAGGCTCGCCGGCAACGAACAGCGCGAACTTGTCGTCGGCAAGATCGCCGGCGATCGAAGCGTCGGAATCGACCAGATCGTAGTCGTCCTTCTCGTCAAACTCCTGGACCAGCGTCAGGCTGCCCGTGGCGACCTTAAAGGCCTCGCGACCCTCGACATCGATCTGCAGGTCGTGATAGCGCTGATGCGTCTCATAGTGAGCCTCGGCCTCGGGACGTGTCGTGGGAGCCATGACGTTCGCAAAGACCTTATCGCCCAGAATCGGATGGCTACCGACCTCGAGCTCCGCCGGATCGTTCTCCTCGAGCCAGTCAATCAGCACGTCGAGGCCCTTGAGCATTCCGCGATACTCCTCGATATCGCCCAGTGCACCATAAATCATCTAAATCCCCTCTCGGATCGTTTCTTTAGCGGCTACTCGGTAAACACGTTACCGACGCTGTTGCCACCCACATACGTCTCGACCAGGGTAAGGTCGGGATTGAACACGACAAAGTCGGCGTCGCGACCGGGCATAATGCTGCCACATTTATCCTCGACGTGAGCAGAACGCGCGGGCACCTCGGTCGCCATGCGAATTGCGATATCGGCGCTCGCGAGACCCCAGTCGACGATGTTCTTGACGCCCTGTGCGAGCGTGAGCACCGAGCCGGCGATGGCAGAGCCATCGGCGAGCCAGCAAAGGTTGTCCTTCATAATGACATCCATGCCACCGCTGGTGTACTTACCCTCGGGCATGCCGCCGCAACCCAGGCAATCGGTGATCAGTACCGTGTGCTGCCAGCCCTTGGCCTGCAGCAGTGCCTTAATAGCAGCAGGTTTCACGTGTTTGCCGTCGCAAATGATCTCGGCATAGGTATTGGGCGTGGTCATAGCGGCCCCGACGACACCGGGCTCACGGTGATGCAGACCGCGCTGGCCGTTGTAGGTATGCGTAAAGCAGCTGGCGCCAGCATTGATGGCGGCGGCGCACTCATCATAGGTGGCATCGGAGTGGCCAATACAGGTCACGACGCCCTTTGCGCTCAGAGCCGCGGCGTAAGCGGCAGCGCCGTCACGCTCGGCCGCCATGGCGCTCTTGACGATACGACCACCGGCAGCCTCCTGCCACTCGTCAAAAATTTCCTCGGACGGGTCAATCAAAAAGGCGGGGTTCTGGGCACCCACGTGCTTCATGGTAAAGAACGGACCCTCCAGGTAGATGCCCTGAATACGAGCACCGCAGAACTCGGGTCCACGCTCTTCGTCCGCCTGTGCAATGGCAGCGCAGGCGTCCTTGATCTGCTCCACGCCGTCGGTAAAGGTCGTAGGCAGCCAGCTGGTGGTACCACGACGTGCGAGCTCGGTCGAACTGATGTTGATACCCTCGGCATCGTTATCGGTCGTGGCATGGTTATAGAAGCCATGAATGTGGGTGTCCACCATGCCCGGCGCAATCCATGTACCCGAATAATCTTTGATCTCGCAAGCGGGCTCATCGGCCTGCCAAGCGCCAAAGACGCCATCTTCGACCATGAGGTAGCCGCCCAGCTGCGGCCCCGCCGGCAAAAAGAACTTGTCGGCCTTGATAGCATACGTGCTCATCTATGCTCCCGTACCCGCAGTGCGTTTTAGGGCGGATCAAAAACCACTGCATTGTTAATTCGAGCGATTGTTCGTTGCCTTCTACCGCTTGGCACATTTTGCACCCGCCGCAAAACACGCCAAGCCGTTTATACCCAATAACTCTAGACTGCGCGGTTGTGGTAGACCTTGTACTTAAACTGGTCGGCACGCGCAACCGAACGCGTATACTCGATAACCTCGTTGTTCATGTCATATGTGGTACGAATCAAATCCAGGACCGGTGCGCCTTCGGCAATCTCGAGCAGACGAGCGTCGGAATGGCGGGCAATACTCGCGTAGAATTCTTCCTCTGCCACGCGAACTTTCTCGTGAAAGTCCTGCTCGATCATGTCGTACAGCGATTTGTTCTCGATCATGGGACGCTTAAGCGCAAAGAACTTGCGACTTGGCAGATATGTACACTCAATCATCAGCGGCACACCATCGGCTATACGCAGGCGCTTGATCTTGTACAGACGCTCACCCAGGCGCGCGTTCATCTCTACGGCAATATTCTTGTCAGCCTCGACCTCGGTAAACTCGAGAATCGTTGTCTTGGGCACACGGCCGATCGCCTTCATCTGCTCGGTAAAGCTATAGGTCTGCGTGAGGTTTGCCGTTTGCAGAGAGCGGTCGCACACCATGGTTCCACGGCCGCGCTGACGAACCACCAGGCCCAGGCGTTCAAGCTCCTGCAGGGCAAGGCGAACCGTCGTACGCGAGAGTCCGTAGCGTTCCGACAAGTCACGCTCGGACGGCAAATAGTCGCCGGGCCGAAGTTCGTGATCGATTTTATCGGTCAGCAAATCGACGAGCTGATCGTACAGAGGTTGTTTGCGCGCTCCCATTGCCATAATGATACCTGCCGGATAAATGACTCGAAATTGGTTGTAACCAGACACCACGTACTATAGCAGTTTTATTGGAATAACAGCAGGTCAACCAGCATATTTCAATATTGTTTGCCGGTTGATAGCCTGCGCACTGTAATACCAATTACAACGCTACATCAGGTATCGAGGTAGCAAAAAGGGCCGCCCCCGCGGAGCGGGACGACCCTTTGCAAGACAGATACGTCTTTAAGGCTTAGAGAAGCTTCTTGAGCTCCTCGGCAACAGCCTGGACCTGCGTGCCGATGATGACCTGGGTAGCACCCTTGTCCATCTTCATGACACCCAGAGCGCCGGCCTTCTTGCAGGCAGCCTCGTCGACCAGAGCGGAATCGCCGAGCTCGAAGCGCAGGCGAGTAGCGCAGCAGTCAACGGTCTTGACGTTCTCCTTGCCACCGACGGCAGCAAGAACAGCGGCGGCCAGAGCGGCGAACTTGTCGTCGCCAGCAGCGGCGGAAGCGGAGGTCTCCTCGACATCCTCATCCTCGCGACCAGGGGTCATGAGGTTGAACTTGGTGATGGCGAAGCGGAACACGAGGTAGAAGACCAGGAAGGCAGCGATGCCCAGCGGGATGATCATCCAGGTGTTGGCAGCAGCCGGGAGGCTAGCGGAGAACAGGAGGTCGGTAGCACCAGCGGAGAAGCAGAAGCCGGCACGGAAACCAACAAAGTAGGTGATGACGGTGAAGACGCCGTACAGGGCAGCGTACACGACGTAGAGCGGGAAGCACAGGAACATGAAGCCGAACTCGAAGGGCTCGGTGACGCCGCAGACGAAGGCGCAGATGGCAGCGGAGACAACCAGGCCGATAGCAGCCTTCTTGTTCTTAGCGGTCTGAACCATAGCCAGGGCAGCGCCCGGGATACCGAACATCATGCAGGGGAAGAAGCCGGACATGTACATACCGAGGCTCCACTTGACGTCAGCGGAGGTCTCGCCAGCCCAGAAGTGGGTCAGGTCGCCCAGGCCGATGGTGTCGAACCAGAACACGTTGTTGAGTGCGTGGTGCAGACCGGTCGGGATGAGCAGGCGGTTGAGGAAGGCGTAGATGCCAGCGCCGATACCACTCATGGCGGCGATACCCTCACCAAGAGCAACAAGAGCACCGAAGATGAGCGGCCAAGCAAAGAGCAGGACGACGGAGACGACGATGCTGATAACGGCGGTCATGATGGCGACGCAACGCTTGCCGGAGAAGAAGGCCAGCCAGTCGGGAAGACGGGTGTCCTTGAACTTGTTGTAGCAAGTGCCACCGATGATGGCGGACAGGATGCCGATGAAGGAGTTACCAGCGATCTTGGAGAACGCGATGCCCTCGGTCGTGGCAAGCCAAGCGGTCTGAGCATCGGCGTCCATACCACGAATGGTGCCAACAACAGCGGGGTTCAGGAGCTGCTGGATCATCAGGAAGGCGACGAGGCCAGCGAGGCCAGCGGTGCCATCGTGATCGTCGGCAAGGCCGACAGCGGCGCCGACTGCGAACAGCCAGGCCATGTTATCGATAAGAGCGCCGCCTGCCTTGATGAGCAGGAAGCCGGCGGTATAGGCAAAACCGGTAGTGTCACCGGCAGCACCCATGACTGCGGGAGCGAGCAGGTAGCCCACACCCATAAGAATACCTGCGACGGGAAGCGCCGCGACGGGAAGCATCAGCGCTTTGCCGAGCTTCTGGAGGTACTTCATCATATGGTATCTCCTCCAACCTTTCTTTCGTTGTTCACCAACGAGTTCCATGTCCGCGCCTTGTGCATACCGGCTTCTCCGCTTGCCGGCATTGGTGCGCAAACTTAGACAACCCAGTCCCTTTTCTCGGGTTGCTGGTATGTACGGTAGCACACACTCAATTCAAACGTCCACCACATTTCGTTCAAATTACTATATCGTTGCCAAACGGTTATTTTTGGCCCGTAAACGGTAATTTACGCAGGTAGATGTGCTGCGTTTCTTTCATTACCAAACTAATTCTTAGCAATTTCCATTCGATTTCATCTCAAAAGTGGTTACTACCAGATGAACAGTGGTACCACATTGTTACTACCAGTTTGGCCGAAATCGTTTTCACTTTACATGAATAAAGTCTCCAAGAATTTGTATATAACCTCTCCCCTACCATCCTCTTCCCCGCCCTTCCCTACAACGCAAAAAGCCCCCTAGAACGATGTCCGTTCTAGGGGGCTTCATCAGATATTTCGGCTTCGTACTCGAAGGCTCAGGCGTTCTTTACGCAAACAGGCCGTAGATGCTGATGTTGGCCTTGGCGTAGAGGCCGTTGGCGTACTCGGTCCACTTGGAGCTGGCGCTCGAAGCCTGCGAAGAGTACTGCTGGTAGGCGGTGTAATAGGCGGTCATAGCCTGCTTATAGGTAGCGCTATCGGCCGTAAAGGCATCGTCAGCGAAGGCCTTAGCGTAGGTGCTATCGGCATCCTTCCAGGTGCCCTTTTCGCTATCCCACTCGTCGCCTGCAAGTTTGATGATGTAATCGGCGTAGTCCTTGCTCGCGGTCTCCTCGTTGCCGTCAGAAGGCTCGGTCGGAGCAGTCGGCATGCTTGCGGAGCTGTCGCCGACCTTCTTCTTGTAGAGCTTCTGCAGCGTCGCGGACTGACGGACGATCTGCTTGGCCTGATCCTTGGACACACCATACTGCGTGGCCATGGTCTTGTAGTCGGAGGTGCCGATGGAATCCTCGGCGTACTTCTTCATTTCCTTAGAAGAGACGGTGATGCCCTCGTCCTCGGCAGCATCGAGCAGGATCTTGTTGCGCACGTAGGACAGGATGACGTCGGCAGAGGGAGCGGTGTAGTTGCCATCGCTATCCTTGACGGTGTCGAGGCTGTACTGGCTCTCAATGGCCTCGCGCGCGGTGATGTCGCTCTTCTTGCCGTTGTAGCTGTAGCTTGCCACGGTCGAATCGAGCTGGTCCTCGGTGAGGGTCGCCGAGCCGACACCCTTGCCGCCAAAACCACCGTTGCCGATAAAGAAGCCGACCACAGCAGCGATCACGACGGCAACCACAAAGGCGGCAATCATCGTCTTCTTGTGCTTGGATGCATGGTCGTCCGCGTCGGAGTCGTCGTCCTCGTCCTGTTCCTCGGGCATGAGGTTCTCGTCGGCGGCGTCCGCGGCGATCTTTGCCTCCAGGCGAGCGTCCTCCTCCTCGGCCGTCGTACCGGCAGCAATGTGCTCGGCAGACGTACCGGCGACCAGATCGATCTTCTCCTCCTCGTCACCGTCGGGGCCTTCGCCGCGCTCGATGATCTGGATACCGTCGATCTCGTCCTTCTCGTCCTTCTTTTGAATCAGACCCATATCAGTTACTCCTTGTTAGGAAACATAGTCCGCAATAGAATACGCCCGACAGAGCGCCGGGCGTATTGATTCTTAGGTTATACGCAAACACTTAAGTACTATTTAGGCGTTTGCAGTCTGCATGCCTTAGGCCAGGTGCGCGATAACGGCATCGGCAAAAGCCTGCGTGCCCACAGCGCCCTCAACGGAGCCGGTCTGGGCACGACGAACGTCGCCGGTAACCTGCTCGCCCTCGTCGAGCGTGGCAGAAACGGCGGCGCGAATGCGATTGGCCGCGTCGTTCTCGCCCAGGTGATCGAGCATCATAGCCGCAGACAGAATCTCGGCCGTGGGGTTGGCGATATCCTGGCCAGCGATATCGGGCGCGGAGCCGTGCGTCGCCTCGAAGATGGCGCAGTCGGCACCGATGTTGGAACCCGGAGCCATACCCAGTCCACCTACCAGACCGGCGCACAGGTCGCTCACGATGTCACCGTACAGGTTGGGCAGCACCAGGACATCGAAGTCGTTGGGGTTCTGGACCAGGCCCATGCAGGTGGCATCGACAATCTTATCGTTGAACTCGATATCGGGATAGTTGGCGGCAACCTCGCGCGCAACACGCAGGAACAGGCCGTCGGTCGCCTTCATGATGTTGGCCTTGTGCACGGCCGTCACCTTTTTGCGGCCGCAGCGGCGGGCGTACTCAAAGGCGTACTCCACAATGCGGCGGCTTTTGGCGATAGAGATCGGCTTGATCGAGATGGCGGAATCGGCAGCGAAGGTCTTCTGGCCCGAGCGCTCGACGAGCTGCGAGAGCTCCTCGACCTCGGCAGCGCCCTCGTCGAACTCGATGCCGGCGTAGAGGTCCTCGGTGTTCTCGCGCACGATGACCAGGTCGACATCGCGGAAACGAGAGCCGTCACCCGGCTGCGACAGGCAGGGGCGCACGCAGGCATACAGGTCGAAGTGCTTGCGCAGGGCGACGTTGACGCTGCGGAAGCCCGTACCGACCGGCGTGGTGATGGGGCCCTTGATGGCAACCTTGGTCTCGGCGACCGCATCGAGCACGTGCTGGGGCAGCGGCGTACCAAACTCGTCCATGACGCCGGCACCGGCCTCCTGGACGTTCCAGTTGATCTGGACACCGGTGGCCTCGACCACGCGGCGCATGGCCTGCGTAATCTCGGGACCGATACCGTCACCGGGAATCAGGACTACATCGTGCGCCATAATCTGTTACTCCTCGTCTTCGGCGTCGTCAGATTTTTTAACGCTAGCACGCTTCTTCTTTTTGGAGAGATCCAGGCCAAAACGTTTAACAAGCATTTCGCAAATCTCGCTCGAACGGGCCTTGAGATAGCTGCCCTTGCCGTTCTCGGCGTCGAACTTAAGGCGCAGTGCGAGCTTCTCGGCGACTTCGGCATCGATCTCGCCCTGGCCAAACTCGTACAGGCAGCCGAGCATGTCGCGGTACTCGAGGTCACCGTGGTAGCACTGGATGGCCTCGTCCAGGATGGGCCAGGCCTCGCGCGAGCGCTCGACGCTCGTGGCGCCCCACACGCACAGCAGGCGGAAGGCGGCGTAGCGCAGCGTGGAGGAAAGCTCGTCGAACAGCGCGGTCTCGGCGCCCTCAAAGGCATCGCCCATCTGCTCGGGGCAGGTGGTGGCGAGCGCCGTCAGGGCATCGAGGGCCTCCCAGCGGGTCTGAGCCTCGGGGCGGTCGAGCGCCTCGATCAGCGCGGGCACGCAGGGCACGACGCGCTGCGGATCGCGCTCGGCAAGCAGGTGAAGCACGCGGGCGGCAAACTGGCGGATGCGGCGCGTGGGGCAGCCGAGCTCCTTGACCAGACGGTCGACGGCGTTCTCGTTCTCCTCTGCCAGCTGAAGCTGTGCCAGCTCCTCGTCGGTGAGCTGTTCATCTTTGTTTTCTGCCATAGTTACCTCTTCTTACTATTTCTTAGCGTGCTTGCCAGCACCCTTGCTGTCATCGGTGACCGAGATGAGCTGTCGGTCGGCCGCGCCATTGCGACGCGCACGGCGACGTTCCTCAGCGTCGCCCGCGTCGGCGGCGGCGCGATGAGCCTTGTTGACGTTAAAGACCTCGTCGTGCTTGCGCCACGGACCGACGGACTCGCCAAAGCTCATCTTAAGACCGGCGATAAAGCCGCCGAGCCAGCCGATCGGCGCAAACTGCACCAGCGGGAACAGCGAGAACACCCAGGTCAGTAGGACGACTGCCACCGCTCCTGCAAAGTTGGCAATCCAGTAGTCGCGCTTGGTGATCACGCGCTTTTCGCAGGCCCACTGGCCGCACAAAAAGCCAATGTAGATCGCAAAGAGAAAGAGCACCAGCGCTAACACCACGAACGTCCAGCTCATGGGTGCTACTCCCCGTGATGGTGGCCGCAGCAGCACTCGTGGCCGTCGTCATGGCCGTGACCGCCGCAGCACTCGTGGTCCTCGCCGTGATGGTGACCGCAACCGCACTCATGGTCGTCGCCGTGCTCGCCGCAACCGCAGCCGTCCTCGTGAGCGCCATGCTCCTCAGGACGATACTGCGACCAGTCCAGACCGGCGGCGATGGCGTCGGCCTCCTCCTTATAGAGGACCGTGATGGCCTGGGTGCCCAGCTTGGCACCACCGATGGCGTCGAGCATGTCGTAGAGCGTAAAGGCCACGTCGGCACCGGGCAGCGCAAGCTCGCGATCGTCGGCATAGGCGAGCGCCAAGCGCAGGTCCTTGATGAAGTGCTCGACCATAAAGCCGGGCTTGTAGTCGCCGTCGAGCGCCTTGGGAGCCAGGCTCTCCATGGCGCCGGACTTGCCGGTACCGCCCAGGATCATCTGGCGGGTCTTCTCCAGGTCAAGGCCGCTCAGCTCGGCAAATGCCATGGCGTCTGCCATGCCGACCATGCAGGCTCCCAGCGACACCTGGTTGGCGAGCTTGGCAGCCTGGCCCTTGCCGGCGCCGTCGAAGCAGCAGATGTTGGCCGCAAAGGTGGCAAGGATGTCGCGGACCGGCGCGATGTCGTTCTCGGTGGCGCCCACGATAGCCGTGAGCGTGCCGGCGATAGCTCCCGACTCGCCGCCGGTGACGGGGCAGTCAAACGCCATGCGACCAGAAACCTGGGCGGCCTCGGCAATGTCACGGGCGAGCTCGGGCGAGCTCGTGGTGAGGTCGATCAAGACCGCGCCCGGCTTGGTGCACGCAAGCAGGCCGTTGCCCGCCAGATAGAGCTCCTCGACCTCGGAGGGATAGCCCACCATGGTAAAGACGACATCGGCGTTCGCCACGGCCTCGGCCGGCGTATCGGCCCAGACGGCGCCGCGCTCGATAAGCGCGGCGGCCTTGGACTTGGTGCGGTTGTTGACCGTGACGGGGTAGCCGGCGTCCAGGATGTGGCCGGCGATGGGGGCACCCATGATTCCGGTGCCGATAAATGCGACGGAGAGCTTGTTTGCCATGAAACCTTTCCTTTTAGGTTGGGTGTTATTACCAGGTTGGATACTCGGTGCCAGCGTTTGGGCTGTGAGTCGAGGGCGATAACGGACGCAGCGCTTGCCTACTGACCGCGCACGCGGCGGGCGATACGGTCGGAAAGCGACGCCTTGTCGGCGCGGTTCTTACCCCAAAACGCGCAGCCCACCATGCCGGGGCCCACGTGCGAGCCGATGGTGGGACCCACGGAGCCGCGAATGATCGTGACGTCGGCGCAACCCTCCTCCTTGCGGATGGCAGCTTCGAGCCAGTCGCCGTCCTTCTCGGCATCGGCCGTCATGATGGCGATGGGCATGGTGCGATCGGGCACGTAGTTCTCGCGGAACGACTTGAGGATGGACTTGAGCGCCTTCTTGCGGCCGCGGTTGACGCCGATCAGCGACAGCGAGCCGGCAAGGTCGTAGGAGAGCTCGGGCTTGACATCGAGCTTTGCCGTGAGCTGTGCCGCCGCGGGCGGAATGCGGCCACCGGCAGCCAGTGCGTCGAAGCTCTCGAGCGTAAAGTAACCGTGGACGTAGGTCTTTGCCTCGTTTGCCCAATCGACCAGCTGCTTGGCGGTCAGTCCCGCCGAACGCTGGCGCACGGCCTCGAGCGCCAAGAGCGCGCCGGTCGCACAGGGCAGAGCGTTGTCGACCACGTACAGCTCAAAATCGGGATACTCGGCGCGCACGGCGTCCGCCGCCTGGCACGCGGAGTTGTAGCTCGACGACAGCGCCGAGGTAAAGCACAGGTAGACCGTGGGCGTGCCCTCTTTGGCACACTCGGTAAAAAACTCGATATAGCGACCGAGCGACACAGCCGAGGTGGACACGCGGGCACCGGCGCGCATGCGGTCGTAGAACTCCTTAGGACTCATGCTCGACCAGATGTCATCCGTGCGCTCCTCGCCATCGATAATGAAGGGGAAACCCAGGATATCGACATCGAGGTTCGCGGCGACCTCGGGGCTAAAGTCGCAGCAGGTATCGACGACGATGCGGCAACGGTTCGAATGACCGGCGGATGCAGCCTTGTCCATCAAAGCGACTCCTTACGTAAAAAGGCGGCCACCCGCATGGGATGGCCGCCAACCGTTAACTCATGCAAGTTAACGTATTTTACTCGTCAAGTGTTTCGATGCGGGGCTTGATGATGCCATATCCACCATTCTTACGGTGATACACCACATTGATGAGACCGGTCGTCGCGTTCTCGAACACGTAGAAGTCGTGGCCCAGCAGATCTGTCTGCACCAGCGCCTGCTCCTCAGTCATCGGGGTGACGTCGATAACCTTCTCGCGGACGAGCAGGTCGTCCTCTTCCTCGGGCAGCAGCAGGTCGGCCAGATCCTCAACGCGCTCGACCGGTGCGACATCCGCGGCGCTGGCACCGCCCTGGCGGTTGTCCACAACCTTGGTCTTGAACTTGCGCAGCTGGCGGGTGACCTTATCGGCGGAGAGGTCGATGGCGGCGTACATATCTGCACCGTGCTCGGCAACGCGAATCACCGAACCGCGGGCACGAACCGTAACCTCGACGATTGCCGGGTTGGGGTTCGAGGGGTTCTTCTCATAGCGAAGTACAACGTCGACCGTCATGGGCTCGATATCGAAAACCTTGAGCGCCTCGCCGATCTTCTCATCCACATGCGCACGCAGAGCATCGGTTACCGTCGTCTTGCGTCCAGAAACCTTGATATCCATACGTGGCTCCAATCTGCCTCGGGGACTTACTGTACTGGCTATGTACCCATTGCCGTGCATTTAATCACGTGGATTCCCAAAGACCCGAATAACGATTGCTTGATACCGCATACCGAAGTCTCGCACTTTTCTGTGGCAAAGTGCGCTATAGGAGGGGGCCGGCGGCTTTGTATTTGGTCCCGAAAATTGGCTTTGACCTGCTAGTTTTATTGGGATGAAAAAGCCGGGCTCCCCCATCGGGGAAGCCCGGCAGTGCGTGTTGAAACCGTGAAGAAGTGTCCTTTCCAACGTATAGGAGACACCACCCCTAGCAATAACTAGCTATTGAGTTTGTTAATGTCGTCGTCGGTGATGGTGCCTTCCTGGCTGGACGAGTTGTCCTCGGAGGATGCGGTCTCATTGTTGGAATCGGAGGACTCGCTGCCGGAGGACATGGTCTCACTGGACTCAGAGTCACCCGGCTGCACGCTAGCGCCCGAAACCGTCTTAGTGGTGAGGTCGTAGGGCATCGTGCCATACCAGACGCAGTGGACTGCCTCGAGCGTACCGTCGACCGTGATGTCGTCGAGGGCGTCGCTCACGGCACGGCACAGTTCGTCATTGGACGAGGCGCCCGCAACACCAAGCGTCGAGGGCGCCTCGAGCGCACCGACATAGGAGACCTCGCTCATCAGGCGTGCAAGGTAGCCGCCGGCCGTGGAGTCGCAGATCACATAGTCGACCTCGCCGGACTCGAGCGCCTCAAAGCACTCGTTGATGTTGGAGTAGGTCTTTTGGTTGGCGGTGATGCTCTGCTTAGCAAGCGCCTCCTGCGAGGCCGAGGACATCTGAACGCCCAGGGTGGACGTGTTAAGGGTATCGGTGGAAACGCTTAGCGACCCACCATCGCTAGTTTTACCGAACACGGAAGTGGCATCGTACAGGCAGGTGCCGAGCGAGCTAATGTCCCCGTCCGTGGAGTTAATCTCGCCGATAAAGATATCGGCCTTTTTGTCGCCGAGCGCGGAACCTGCCGAAGACGCATCGACAAAGGAGACCTTAAGGCCCATGCGGCTTGCGAGGGCGCGGGCGGCGTCAACCGCATACCCCGTGAGCTCGCCGTCGGCGTCCTGCATGGCCTGCGGCGCATCGGAAGTATCGAGGGCGACCGTCAGGGTTCCGGGAGTGACCAGGGCGTCGTCCGACACCGCCGGCGTGACGGTCTCGTACTCGATCTGGTCGATCGTGGGAGTCGTGAACGTAGACAGCGGGTTGAACGCGCATCCGCTCAGGCCCAAAACGGCGATGACCGCTGCGGTCCCAGCACCTAACCGAGCCGCGTGCATCAAGCTGCCCCTCACCATGTCCACTACCCTGCCTTCTGTGTCGTATACGATCCGTGCGTTGCGCGGAATATCAGGTTGTTCCCACCAGCTGACCTGGTATTTGACCCCACACTTGCGCACCGGGGTGTTTGCTCGGGAGGCCGCAGCCACCTTCACGACTGGCCCGCTCGCCCGCGAGGCGGTATTGCCCCAAAGAAAGTAGAACGGACGGTGCGGCTTACATCTAGGACGCGCCATGATCGCGCCGCGCGCACGCGGTCGCTTACGTGGATCCCTTTGACCGCGTCTGTCTTGGACTAGGACGGGCATTTCGTCCGTCCGCAACCACAGCCTGGCAGGAACGTAGCGCATTATAGCTAAGTTCAAGCTAAAGTTTAAGGTTAGGGGCGTTATTCGCATCGCGAGTACAGATTTCGCAGGTCAGGACGGACCGCACGTGCTCTGATTGAGCCCGTCGCTCCCCTATGGAAAGCCCCAACACACCCGTCTTAGGGCGCCGTGGCCAAAAAATAGCAAATATGAGTACTGTTACCAATTTAGTAGCAGGAGTTTTTGGCTCTGCAAGCTGTTTTCACGCTCTATAACGTCAGATTGATGCCAGGATATTCCACATTTGTTTAATAACTTTCTAATTTACGCCCTCTTCCAGTCCCAAAATCCCTGATTTTGCTGTTACTGAATTTGTAGCAGTACTCATATTTGCTATATTTTGGCCAGAGCATATATCCAACCCCCTGTTTCAGAGCATTGTTAGGCGGGTTTAAGCCCAAAACACGCCCGCAGCGTGTTAAGCAGCGCCTCTTGCTTTTTCCTGCGGGCATCGACACGATTCCGGTACCGCTTTCGCATACGCTGGTGCATGCGCCATGCGAGCGCCTCCATTGCTTCCATGTCGCAGAGCATCTCGTTATTGACCGTCGCGACCTCGATTCCCATAGTAATCAAGCCCGTGTTGCGTTTTTCATCATGGATACGTCCCCTCCGGGAGGAATGGCCCAGCTCACCGTTGTATTCCAGGTCAAACTGGGCTGCTTCCTGATACGCATCGCAAACTGCATGCGGCATCCCCGAGACTGCCTGCGCACGGTCATCGAACTCGATCTTGTAGTCGGTCTTAAAGGGACCGCAGGCAAATCCGCCATAGGAAAACGGAAGCGAAAACAGAGCGAGCATGATGCACTCCATGGGCGAGCGCAGATTTTCTGACAGGTAGGGACACAGGCGCAGCAGCTGTTTGGCCACATTCCCCTTGCATGCCGCGAGGTAATCTACCATGCAATCGGGTGTCAGCACGGACTCGACCTCAAAGTAACCGACATCTGGCGGCTGGTCTTTGTCCTTTGCCAATTTGTTCACGACAGGCGAGGTGTAGGGAGGCAGATACTTCCCGCGGTCACTCAGTGAAATCTTAGAGCACAGCTCCTGGGCCAGGGCAAATGCCTGGATGCAGCCGACCTCGCGCGCAACGGCTACGCAGAGGGCCTCGGGAGACAAGCTGTACACCCCCGGCTCCACCTCCAGAATCGAACCAACCGGCAGACCTACAGAACAAACGGACCAGCTTGCACCAGGCATGCGGCGACGCTGTTTCGCCGACCCCACCAGTAGACACAGGTCTTCTTGGACCTCGCCGCTCACGGCCCCGATCCGCACCAAATCGGGAAGATAGATGTCCTCGGTCGAGGGCGACGACGTGCGCAGCACACGGCGCTCTTCATCGGGATTAAGGTCCTTCCAGCTTATGTAGCCCATCTGCCGGCGCTCGGCGCGCATCATGCGCAGCGCCGAGGCACCCGTCAAAATTACGGAAGCAGCCAGCTGCTCGCTTGCAGGCTTGCCACGCTGCCCGATCTTTATTGCCATCTGAACCACCCCTACCAAACGCGTGCGATAGCGAGGCCATCAACGGCCGCAGCGCCGGCGCGCTTGAGTTCCGCCGAAGCCGCGGCCATCGTCGCACCCGTAGTGATAACGTCGTCGATAAGCAGCAGGCGCTTGCCCTGCACGTCCTCAACGGTCTCATACATGCCTCGGGCGCGTTCACGGCGTTCTTCACGACCGAGTTCACGCTGGTCGCCATGCCCGTACTTGACGAGAGCATCGAGCAGGGGAACACCCGACAGCTCGCAAAATGGACGCGCAATAGCCTCCATATGATCAAAACCACGCCGCCGAAACGCTGCCGCCGTCGCAGGCACAAACACCACCGCATCCGCACCGGACAGCACACCTCCATAGCGATCGGGCGCTACGACCTGGGCATGCAGGGCGGTGTCGTAGAGCAGCTCCGCCAGATACGGAGCCAGACGTCGCTCGCCCGCATCCTTGTACGCTTTAATGATGCGCGGCAGCGGATGCGTGTAAACGGCACATGCCAGGCACCGGTCGAGAGCTTCGGCCATCGCCGAGGACGTACCCTCGACCGAGCACTCGGTGCACAGCAAGTCTCCAAACGGGGCGCCGCATCGAGTGCAGCTATGCCGCGGGTCGATGAGCGCGAGCGCGGCCAGGCAGTCTTGGCAAATAAGCGCACCGGCGCGCTCGCAGCCGGCGCATCGCGTGGGCGACAACGCCTCAAGCGCCTCGTGCGCCGCCCGCTCGGCAAACGGTAGCAATTCATCCGCAAACGGTAGGATGTCGGCACCTTGCAGGCATCCCAACACATTCAAATGTCTCTTCACGACACAACCCTCCCTACGCTCGGTCGCAGGGAGGGTTGTTGATTCAGCGCTATGGTACCCCGACGCGTTTGGGGTCAGGCAGGTTAAATCCGTTTGTGGGCGCTATTCGCCGGTGGGCGGTTGCGGTGCGGACGAGTTTTGGGTCGAGCCCTCGCCACCATCCTGGCGCGGCTTGCGGGAACGGCGACGGCGACGGCGCTTCTGGCCCTGGTCGGCCGAACCCTCGCCACCACGATCTTCGCGCGACTCGCGTTCGTCACGAGCGGCACCGCGCGCGGCCTTGGCGGCCGCCCCTCCGCCATCTCCGGGGCGACGGCGCGTGACCTTGACCTCGCCATCCGAGACCTGATCGGCCACGGAGGGCACCGAGGGCTTTTGCTGCGTGCCCGAGGAATGGCGACGACGCGGACGCGGGGCGCGCTCGTCATCGTTGCGCTGCTTGCCACCCTTGCCGGCAGGCATATCGGAACCCGAACCACCCTTGGGGGCGGCACCGGCTTCGCGAGCGGCTGCGGCGCGGAAGGCGTCCTCGCGCTCCTCGCTCGACAAATGACGGCGACGACGGCGCGTGGGATTCATGCCACCGCCGCGGTTTTGCTGCTGAGGCTGCTGGGCCTCGCGCTCGCGGGAGGAATTCTTGCCTGCGGGAGCAGCCTCGCCGGCATCGCCCGAACCCGAGCGCTTGCGGCGGCGACGTCCACCGGCGGCCTCCTCAGCCTCGGGTGCCTCGGCCTTGCCGCGACCCTTACCGCGGCCGCGACCCTCGCCCTGGCTCTGACCGGCACGGGTATCGGCATCCGCATCGCGACGGCGGCGCTTGGGCATCGTCGTCCCCGCCAGACGGTCGGCGCTCGACAGGCCATCGCCCACGTCGACGCCGTTCTCGCGGTCGAGCTCCATAAGCGCCAGGCGCATCTCGGGCGACTCGATACGCTCGAGCACATCGCGCGTCACGCAGTCGGGGCGGCAGTTGCAGCCCTGCTCGGCGGCCTTCTTTTTGCAGCCCTCAGAGCAGGTCATATCGGCCAGGTTGACCTTAAAGACCTTGCCGTTCTCCAGGCGCAGCACCAGCTGCTCGCGCGGCGTGTCATATTCCTGGATACGCGCCTTGCCAAGCGGCGTATCGATAAGCGTCTTCTTTTTGGGCGCACGGCTCTTAAAGTCCTTGTACGCCTCGAACTCGTAGCGCAGGCAGCACATCAGGCGGCCGCAGACGCCGCTGATCTTGGACGAGTTGAGCGGCAGGTCCTGCTCTTTTGCCATGCGGATCGAAACCGGCTCAAACTGTCCGCCAAAGCGTGTGCAGCAAAGCTCCTGGCCGCACTGGGCATAGCCGCCCACCAGGCGGGTCTCGTCGCGCACGCCGATCTGGCGCATGTCGACGCGAATGTGCAGCGTCGAAGACAGGTCCTTGACGAGCTGACGAAAATCGACGCGCTCCTCGGCAGCAAAGTAGAACACAGCCTTCTCGCCGCCAAACAGGTACTCGACGCCGACCGGCTTCATCTCGAGGTCGAGTTCCTTGACCAGACGGCGGAAGTCGACCATGGCCTCGTCACCCTGGATAGCCAGGTCGTCGGCAAGCTGCAGGTCGATGTCGCTCGCTACGCGCAACACGGGCTTGAGCGGCTGGCCAATCTCGTCTTGCGGCACCTCGAAGGGATCGGCCGTGACCAGGCCGATCTCGGTTCCGCGCTCGGTGGAGCAAATGGCATAATCGGCCTCGAGGATATCCAGATCCTGCGGGTCGAACCACAGGTCGCGCGAGGCGTAGGTAAACTTAACGGGTACGACTAACGGCAT
Organism: Collinsella aerofaciens; assembly: GCA_047014445.1. Taxonomy (GTDB): domain Bacteria; phylum Actinomycetota; class Coriobacteriia; order Coriobacteriales; family Coriobacteriaceae; genus Collinsella; species Collinsella aerofaciens_BX. The sequence continues at coordinate 46,666 of JBKXPS010000005.1, forward strand.
TTCAGTGCCTTCCTGATATCGAACAGCATGACCTCGATGGCCAGCTGGGGAGTAACGTTTCTGGCGATGTTGCGCTCAGCGGTGGCAACCGCCTCGAGCGCCTGGGTGGCACCCGCAACATTCGTCGCCGCGGCAAGCCGCCCGATCGTGTCGCGCACGTCCTCGTTCACAACGTCTGTCGCCTCATCCTGAAGCGTCAGCAGCACGTCGCGCATGAGCGTCCGCGCGCTCGCCAGCGCTTCCATGATACCCGAACGCTCGCGCGCGTTGAGTTCGCGCTTGTTGCGGTTCTCAAGCTGCTTCAATGCTCCACGCGACAGGTAGTCAGCATTTTGCTCGAGCACCTTTTCCTGCGTGGACTTGACCTCGGCGAGCGGCGCCTTGACGGCGACGATGAGCGACTTGGCGCGACTGAGCACATCGGCCTCGTCGGCGGCGATGAGCGAGTCGATGGCACGGACCATCTGGCGACGGGCGTCCTGGCGCTCGGCGCTCTTGAGGAACTCGATGCCACGCGTGGGGCTTCCCGCCACAGCGACGGCCATGCGGCAGCGTGCGGGATCCTGACCGGTGGCGCGGCTCACGGCCTGCGCGGCCACAGTGGGCGACACCAGCCGAAACGGTACGCACTGGCAGCGGCTCACGATGGTGGGCAGCATCACGTCGGCCGAGGTGCCCAACAGGATGAACATGACGCCCTCGGGCGGTTCCTCGAGCGTTTTGAGCAGCGCGTTGGCGGTGTTGGCGCGCAGCTGCTCGGCACGGTCGATGATGTAGACCTTTGCCTTGGCGCGGATGGGGGCCAGGGGCACGTCGTCGAGCAGCTCGCGGGTCTGCGCGATGAGGTAGCCCGTAGCGCTTTCGGGCGTGTAATAGTGCACGTCGGGATGCGTATGGCGGGCGACGCGTACGCAGCTGTCGCACGAGCCACAGCCGCCCTGCTCGCACAGGAATGCCTGGGCAAGCGCCCATGCGGCGTCGAGCTTACCGGCGCCGGGCGCGCCCAAAAACAGGTAGGCGTGCGATGCGCGGCCGCTTGCGATGGCGTTGGTCAAGAAGTCGCGCACGCGCTGTTGGGTGTCGAGCTTGGCCAGCAGGCTTGCCTGAGCGGGGGCCATGTTACTCGGCCTCCTTGGCAAGCGCGGCGGCGACGGCGTCTTGGGGAATGTCGAGACCGTACGCGCGAACCAGCTCGACCGTCTGCGCGAAGACGTCTGCGATCGACGCAGTGGCGTCGATGAGCTTTACGCGGGCGGGTTCCTCGGCAGCGATAGCGCAAAATCCCTGGTAGACGCGCTCCTGGAAGGCCATGCCCTTGGCCTCCATGCGATCGGCCGCACCGCGGGCTGCCATGCGCAGTGCCGCCTGCTCGGGCGTGATGTGATAGACGAGCGTGAGCGCCGGATGCGCACCGACGACAGCCAGGTTGTTGGCATCGCGCACCATCTGACGGTCAAGGCCATCGGCAAACGCCTGGTAGCAGGTCGTGGAATCGTAGAAACGGTCGCACAGGACCACCTTGCCGGCAGCGAGGGCAGGCGCGATAACCTCGTGCACCAGCTGGGCACGCGCGGCCTCGTAGAGCAGCAGCTCGCAGGTGTCGCCCATCGCCGTATTGGCGGGGTCGAGCAGCAGGGCGCGGATCTTTTCGCTGATGGCGGTGCCGCCCGGCTCGCGCAGGCTCACAACCTGGTAGCCAGCGAGTTCGAGCGCGCGGGCAAGCAGGCGCGCCTGCGTGGACTTGCCGGCGCCATCGACGCCCTCGAGCGTGATAAAGCTATGTTGAGCGGGCTCAAAAGCCATGGGCGCAGCCCCTTCCTACAAGGCGCGTAAATGCAGATATATCAACCAAGCCATGATACCCCAGTGCTCGGTGCGTCCCCAATGGCTAAAGGCGCCTTTCCAAAGTTGCGGTGAAATAGGGACTGATTGAAGCTCTGAGACCGCCAAACAGTCCCTATTTCACCGCAACTTATGAAGGGGAATTTGGGGTGCTGGGTATAATCGTCATATTGCATTGAAATGTGGCGAAAGGAGTGGCAATGTCTCGGTATTGCGCCTCGTGCGGCAAGCTTCTTGCAGATAATGCCAAGTTCTGCACCTCGTGCGGTGCACCCGTTGAGCAAACAACCGCGAGCGATAGCCAGCCCGCTTTTGAGCAGACCGGCTCCCTTGATACGCCGCAAGCCAAGGCGGACGGCCCCCTCGCCTATCGCCCCGACCCCGCCGCAAGCCCCGCGGCCGTCGAGACCACGCAGCGCATACCCGTCGCGAGCGGCTCGCCCCAACAGGAGCCGGCTCCCGCATACGCGCCCGCTTCGCCACAGACCCCCGCTCCCAAAAAGAGCGGCGCCGGGCCGCTTATCGCCGTTATCGTTGTGCTGGTGGCGATCATCATCGCCCTGGTCGTTTTCTTTGTGATCAAGCCTTTCGACAGCGCCGCCACGCAGACGACTGCCGAGGTAGCTAAGCTGCACCATGACGTCGACGACGATGACCTAAAGCCTCTCGGCGATCCCAACAGCCTGTACGACGATGATGACGATGACGACGAGGATGGCGGCGAAGCAACGCTCTCCGAGCAGAACCTCTACCGTCGCCTGAGCGAATACTACGACTTGCTCGAAGACCTCGACAACTACGTCCGTGGCTGCGCGCAGAACTTCAACGGCAGCTATCTGGAAGAGGATCGGACCACCCGTCAAAATCTCGCCGACGTCGCCGAGCGCACGGAGGACACCATCGAGCAGTATTACGATATTGTAGAGGACCTGGACGTCCCCATGAGCTCCAAGAACTACAGCTCTTGGAAAGACATCGTTGCCCTGTATGACGACCTGGACAACCGCATCGATGCGATCTGCGATGCCTGGGAGATCAGCCTAAAGTACGCAAAGCCCGCGGACCATAAGGACGAAATCGTGGCGCCGCTGGCAGGCGACAACGAGCCGGGAACCAACAGCAACAAGTACCGTCAGGACTTTGAGGACCGCTATCCCGGCGCCAAGCCCGTCGAGGTGAAGTAATCCCAGCAACTGATTAGAACTTGCGGTGAAATAGGGATTAATTAGGCCTTTTGCCAGCAAAAACAGTCCCTATTTCACCGCAACTTAGAAGTGGGGCCGGGCGCGCATTTGCATTTGCGCGCCCGGCCCCACCGTGTCTATATGTGCTCGGATATGTGCTCGGTTACTTGTCGGCGGCCTTCTTGGTGGTCGTCTTTTTCGCGGCAGTCTTCCTGGCGGTCGTCTTCTTGGCAGCAGTCTTCTTTGTCGCCGTGGTCTTCTTCGCCGTGCTCGCCTTGGTCGCAGTCTTGCGGCCACGGGCGGGCTTCTTTTCCTTGGTCGGGCAGTCCATGTTGACGCAGATACGCCACGGACCGCGCGCCGTGTTGACCACCACGATGGGGGCGCCGCACTCGGGACAGGTCTCACCCGTCGCCTCGAGTTTGCCACGCGCCGGCAGCGGATAGCTCACGCCGCAATCGTCATAGTTGGTGCAGCGGATAAAGCGCTTGCCGCTCTTCTCGCTCTTGTGCGCAATCAGATCGCCATGGCGTCCGGCCTCGGCACACACCTTGCACTCGCCCACCTTAAGGTCGGGCTCGTAGTTGGTGGGGCATGTGGGGTTCACGCAGATCTCGAAAGCCTTCTGGCGGAACGGCTGGCACTTAATGCGCGGCGCACCGCACTCGGGGCACACGGCGGCCTCGCCCTCGAGCGGGCTCACCTTGACGCCGCTCGGCACCGGATAGGTCACGTCGCAGTCGGGCCAGCCCATGCAGCCGATAAAGCTGCCGCGGGTCTTGGCGCTCGTCTTCATAACCAGGTCCTTGCCGCACTTGGGGCAGGCGCCCACGCGCGCATCGGCCGTGACGGCGTCGCTGATGGCGTCGCCCAGCTCCTGCGTGTGCTTGAGCAGCTCGTCGAGCACGCCGGCCAGCAGCGCGCGCGAGTGCGTCACGACATGCTCTTCGGTGTCCTCGCCGCGCTCCACGCGGGTCATGTCGCCGTCGAGCTCGCTGGTCATATCGGGGCTCGTGATGCGCGGGGCAAACTGCGACAGTGCATCGATGATGGCGATACCCAGCTGACTCGGCTCCACGGGGTCGTTTTTGAGGTAGCGCACGGCGTACAGGCGCTCGATGATGCTCGCGCGCGTGGACTTGGTGCCCAGGCCGCGCTTTTCCATCTCCTGCACGAGCTTGCCCTGGCTGTAGCGTGCGGGCGGTTCGGTCTGCTTGGCCTCGAGCTTAATGTCGAACACGTCGACCGTATCGCCCTGCTCCAGCGGCGGCATCTGCTCGTCGCGCTTGAGTCCATACGGGTACGCCTCGCGGAAACCCGGGGTCACGAGCACATCGCCCGAAGCCACGAACGGCTCGCCGTTCACGTCGAGCTCGAGCTTGGTGTTCTCGATGGTCGCGGGACCCATAAGCGTCGCCAGGAAGCGGCGGGCGATGAGGTCGTAGAGCTTGCGCTGGCCGCCATCGAGCGTGGACGGATCGCCCTCGCCCGTGGGATAGATAGGCGGGTGGTCGGTGGTCTCGACTTTGCCCCGCGTGGGCTTCATGGGGCCGGCGAGCACCTTTTTGCATACAGGTGCCAGCGCCGGATTGATCTTTGCCAGGTCGCTCACCACGGCGCCCAGGTCGAGCGTCGCGGGGTACACGGTGTTGTCGACACGCGGGTAGCTGATGAGGCCCGCCATGTAGAGGGACTCGGCGATGCGCATGGTACGCGCAGGCGAGATGCCCTCGGCTGCGGCGGCAGCCTGCAGCGAAGTGGTCGCAAACGGCGTGGGCGGCTGCTGCTTGCGCGAACGCTTGGTCACCGCGGCGACGGTTGCCGTCGCAACGCCGTCAACATGGCCGTACGCCGTCTCGGCAGCATCCTTGTCGGTAAAGCGCGCCGTCTTGTGCGCAATCTTAAAGCGGTCGTCCTCGGCAGCACCCTGCGCGGCGCCCATGCCGCGGATCTGCCAATAATCCTCGGGCACAAACGACATGCGCTCGCGCTCGCGCTCAACCACCAGGGCGAGCGTCGGCGTCTGCACGCGGCCGGCGGAACGCACGTTGCCAAAGCCGCCAAACTTGGCGAGCGTCAGGTAGCGCGTGAGCACCGCGCCCCAGATGAGGTCGATGTGCTGACGGCTCTCGCCGGCGTCGGCCAAGTTCTGGTCGAGCGAGACGAGGTTATCGAAGGCCTGCGTAATCTCGGCCTTGGTAAACGAAGAATACTGGGCGCGGGCGACCGGCAAGTCGGGCGCAACCTCGCGCACCTTGTTGAGGGCGTCCGAACCGATCAGCTCGCCCTCGCGATCGAAGTCCGTGGCGATAATGACGCTGTCGGACTTTTTAGCGAGGTTCTTGAGCGAACGAATGAGCTCCTTCTCGGCCGGCAGCTTAATGACAGGCGCCCAGGTGAGGTAAGGCAGGCTCTCGAGCTTCCAGCCCTTGATGGAAATGCCATCGGCAAGGAACGGCTTACGCTTGGTGTCGTAGGGCGGACGCGCCAGGCCATCGGGTATGTCGGCCGGCAGCATCTCGCCGTCCTCGGTGACCGAATACCAGCCCAGCTTTTTATCGAACAGCACGCTGTCGCAAAAATCGGGCGCTAGGATGTGACCGGCAAGGCCGATGGTCACGCACTCCTCGCCCTTCCACTCAAAACGGTAGATGGCGGTGTTGTACACCTTGTCCTTTTTGGGCTTGCCCGTGGACAGACGCTCGGCAATCTGACGCGCGGCGTCGTTTTTCTCGGCGATGATGAGCTTCAAAAGAGGCTCCTATCTCGTATCTCTGCGGCTACGCCCGCCCGTATGGCGGCCGACTTACGCCCTTGCTTGCTCAATCTGCCCGATGAGCCAATCGCACCAGGCATCCATGCCCTCGCCCTTGCGCGCGCTCACGGCAAACCGCGGCGCCTGCGGATTGAGGTCATCGAGTGTCTTAGTATACCTATCCATGTCAAAATCGAAAGCCGGGGCCACGTCGACCTTGTTGAGCAGCTGTGCGCCGGCGTGTTGGAAGATGCCCGGGTACTTGACGGGCTTGTCGTCGCCCTCGGGCACCGAGAGAATCATGATGGACAGATTCTCGCCCAGGTCAAAGTCGACTGGGCAGACCAGGTTACCCACGTTTTCGATAAAGATGACGTCGATGTTTTGAAGACCCACAGCCTGGTCGAAGGCGTCAACTGCCTCCATGATCATATTGCCCTCGAGATGGCACAGGCCGCCCGTGTTGATCTGGATGGCGGGCATGCCGGCTTCCTTCATGGTGATGGCGTCGACATCCGAGGCGATATCGCCCTCGATGACGGCACAGCGCAGGCCGGCCTTGTCACGTAGACGCTCGTTGGTGCCCAGGATCGTGGTAGTCTTGCCCGAGCCGGGGCTCGACAACACATTGATCACATAGGTGTTTGTCTCTTTAAATCGCTGTCGCAGCTGATCTGCCAGGCGCTCATTGCGCGACAGAATCGGCGACGCGATATCAATCGTTTTCTCGGCCATATTCGGCACTCCTTAATTTCCAACATTTATACCCCGTCCCCAGGTGGCTGGCGGGCTAATCGTCGGGGGTTTCGATTTCTATACTGGCGATGTCGAGCTCGCGGCCGTGCAGTAGGCGCACATTGGCGCCACCGCACTGGGGACAACGGCAATGGAAGCGGTCGTGCTCAAAGACCTCGCCGCAGTCCAGACACTCGCTTTGTGGATGGACTTCCTCTACGGCAAGCTCGCAGCCGCGCGTGAGCGGGTCCTCGTCGCGAAATGTCTCCCATGCAAAGTCGAGTGCCTCGCGCACGACCTCGGTCATATCCCCGATACGCAGCGTTACCAAAACGGCGCGCGAGGCCCCCGCCCCACGCGCCGCGCGAATCACTGTATCGAGTATGCCGTTGACAATGCCAACCTCGTGCATACCGATTTACTCCTCGTCGTCCTCGTCGTCCGAGAACAGGTCCAGACGACTCACGAACAAGCCCTCCTTGCCCTCGCGCGCGGTAATGACCACACGGGCGATGGCAAGCGAAATCTCGTAAAGCGAGAGCAGGGCGCCATACATGAGGCCGAGCGTAACGGGCGAGCCGTCAGGCGTAATCACAGCCGAGCCCACAAGCAGGCCAACGTATACGTAACGCCAGGCACCGCGGAAAGCAGCGTAGGACACGATGTGGAAGACGGACAGGTAGAAGATGATGAGCGGCAGCTCAAACGCCACGCCAAAGCCGATCATAAAGAGCAGCTCCATGTTGACGTAGTTCTCCAGATCGGGCAGCGCCGTAGCGACGGCCGAGGTTTCGCCGATGAGCCACTCAAAGCCCGCAGGAATGATGATGAAGTAGCAGAAAATGGCGCCCAGGAAGAACAGCACCGTCGAGGCGAGCACCGTGGGCACGACCCACTTGCGCTCGTTGGGGCGAAGCGCCGGCAGGAAAAATGCCAGAATCTGCCAGATGATCATGGGCGTGCACATGACAACGGCCATCTTGATGGCCAGCGAAAAGCGCAGGCCAAAGCCGCCGAGCGTAGTGGTGATGTAGAACTTACCGTCCGGTACAAAGGAGCGGATGGGGTCTTCCAGGATGTCGAGCACCACGGGTGTGGCGAAATACAGCACGATAGCGGCGGCAAACACCGACACGACTACGATGGTCAGACGACGACGGAGCTCTCCCAGGTGATCGAAGAGCGGCATACGCGCAGGTCCGATAGGCATTACTCATCGCCTCCCTTCGGGGCGTCGGCGGCAGCGGCGTCGTCCTCGGCCTCGAGCTCGCGAGCGAGCTGGTCGACGACAGCCTTGCGCTTACGGGGACGGCGGGCGTAGAGGTCAGCCGTCGTGGGCTCTGCCGGCTCGGGCTCGGGCTCCGGCTCTGCAGCAGGCTCGGGCTCGGCGACGGCAGCGGCAGGCTCGGCCTTGGCGGACTCGGCGCTCTCGGCCTCATCAGCAGCGCCTTCGCCCTCGGTGGCACCCTCGCTCGCAGCCTTCTCGGCGGCAAGGCGGGCACGGCGCTCGGCAAAAGTCTCCTTCTTTGCGGGCGCAGCCGTCTCGACGGCACCCTCGTCCGCATCGGAATCGTCATCGACGGCAGCCTTCTTGGGCTTGACCGGGGCCGACGCGGCCTCGCTTACCGGATCGATAATCTCGGACTGAACAACGGCCGTCATCTTTTCCTGCGTCTCGCGGAACTGACGGATGGCACGGCCGATTGTGCGGCCCATCTGCGGGAGCTTATCCGGGCCAAACAGCAAAAAGCCGAAGACCACGATGATCGCGAGCTCACCCTCTCCAATACCAAACACACATACCTCCAAGGCTCGATGTGAGTCGAGCCCGCACCGCGCCATTCGGCCGGAACTCGTCTATTCATTCGGTCAAGTATAGCGCCCGGACGCCAAAACGTCCGAGCGCATCACAAACATATGCCAAACGGCACGCCCTTTTGGGGACAAAGATTATGCAGCGGTGATCGAAATCTCCTGGTCGACACCCAACAGCTGAACCACGCGCATCACCTGGGGCTGCACATTGGTGCAGCTAAAGCGCTTGCCGTGGTCGACCGCGTGGTGCGCGGCGCCCACGAGCACGCCAATGCCCGTCGAATCGATGTAGCTCACCTGAGCAAAGTCGAGCTCAACGGCCTCGGTGGGCTGCTCGAGCGCCAAGTCGATGGCGTTGCGCAGACTATCGGCATTGGAGATATCAATCTCGCCGGTTACCTTAATGGTGTAGATCTCCGGCGTGGGGTTGGTGGAAATACCCAAATCCATGTATACGCTCCTTTACGTATCGAAAGTGCGGATAGTACTGGACGCGGACTTGCGGGGCTCTAGGCGTTAGGCGCGCTCGGCACGAGCAAGCTCGGCAGCGACAAGCTTAACGGCCAGCACCAGCACGTCGAGCGCGGCCTCCAGGTCCTCGACCGTGGGATAGCTCGGCGCAATACGGATGTTGGTATCGCGCGGATCCTTGCCATAGGGCCAGGTGGCACCGGCCGGCGTGAGCTTGACGCCCAGGTCGGCGCAAAGCGCGGCGACCTTCTGGGCCGAGCCCTCGGGACCATCGAAGCTTACAAAGTAGCCGCCGCGGGGGTGCGTCCAGGTGGCACAGTCTGTGTCGCCCAAGCCCTCGGTGAGCTTGCGCTCGACGGCCTCAAAGCGCGGACGCAGGAACTCGGCATGCTTTTTCATGTGCTCCTTGACCGCCTCGATGGTGGGAAGGAAGCGTACGTGGCGCAGCTGGTTGAGCTTGTCGGCGCTGATAAGGCCGGCCTTCAGGCGCTTGGAGAACTCCGCGATAACCGCGGGGCTCGCACCGATAAAGCCGATGCCGGCGCCCGGGAAGGTGATCTTGGACGTCGAGGCAAAGGCCACCACGCGGTCCTCGGTGCCCGCCGCGCGGGCGAGGTCAAAGATGTTGGCGAGCTCGTCGGCCTCGTCGTACAGGTCGTGCACGCAGTAGGCGTTGTCCCAGAAGATGCGGAAATCGGGCGCGGCCGTGGGCATCTCGACCAGGCGACGCACGGTGTCCTCGCTAAAGGTGATGCCCGTGGGGTTGGAATACTTGGGCACGCACCAGATGCCCTTGATGGAGTCGTCGGCGGCAACCAAGCGCTCGATCTCGTCCATGTCGGGGCCGTTGTCGGTCATCGCGACGGGGACATTCTCGATACCCAAGTCGGCAGTGATGCCAAAGTGGCGGTCGTAGCCGGGAACAGGGCACAGGAACTTGACCTTCTTGCCGTCATGCGCGGCCTCATAAGCCTCCCAAGGCTCGCTACCGCACGAGCCGCAGCGCCAGAACATGCCGGCGATATCGTGCTCGATCAGCAGGCTCGACGAACCCAGTACGAGCGTCTGCTCGGCGGGGCAACCCAGGAACTCCCCCGCCAGCTTGCGTGCCGAGGGAATGCCCTCAAAGCAACCGTAGTTGGAGCAGTCGACGTTGCCGTCGTGCAGATCGGCATCGGCATTGAGGATATCGAGCATGGGGCGAGAGATGCCCACCTGGGAGGGCGACGGCTTGCCGCGGGCCATGTCGAGCGCCAGGCCCTTGGCCTTGACCTCGGCGACCTCGGCTTTGAGCGCCTCGATGGCGGCATCGAGTTCGGTGGTTTCCATCTTCTGGTAGATCGTCTGCATGGGTGCGACCTTTCGCGAAGCGGGACGTTGCAGTTCGTCTAAGTATAGACCGCCACTGCCGCAACGGTATGAAGCCGTGATAGATTAAGTCCATCGCAATGAATTACGACATCGCCGCGCATGCCGGCGTGGGGCGCCCAAGGAGGCACTATGGAGTACGGATCGTTCCAGGCCGAGGAATTCGGCGACCTGCAGCGCCTGGTCGACGGACTGTTTTATGACCGCCGCGCCATCGACCGCCTGGATCTCATCGTGCAGGCCGAGATCTTGGACCTCGCGCCCGACCTCATGGAAATCGTCAACCTTTTGCCGCCCGGCTACTACGACCGCCAATCGCTTTGCGACCAGCTCAACTCCGCCTTGGCCGCCCACGGCTGGGGCGCCGTCTACGGCACCGTGGAATAAACCTAGTCATTTAAGAACGTCCCCAATGACTAAAACGCCGCTTGTGACGGTGTTCACGGGCGGCGTTTTCAAACTTGTTTGTGCTTTTACTCGTTCTTGGGCGCGGGGTGTTTGCAGACCACACTCATGTAGATCATGCCGAGCACGGCCGCGGTGACAGAGCCGGCGAGAATAGCGGCCTTGGCAGCCAGGACCTCGAACTGGGCCGTCGGGAAAGCGAGGCCGCTGATGAGGATCGACATCGTAAAGCCGATGCCGCCCAGAATGCCCACACCGGCAATCATGTGCCAGTTGACGTTGCGCGGCAACTGGCAAGCCTTGAGCTTGACCAGGGTAAATGTCATGCCAAAAATACCAATCGGCTTGCCCAGCAGCATGCCAAAGTACACGCCGAGCGTCACCGGGTCGGTGAGCAGTGTGCTCATGTCCACGCCCACCAGGCGAACCTGTGCGTTCACGAACGCAAAGATCGGCAGAATCACAAAGTTGACCGGCGTGGAGATCAGACGCTCCATGCGGATGAGCGGCGGGGTTACGCGGTGCATGACGCGCTCGACCTTGGTGGTCGAGACGGTAAAGTCATGCTGGCCCAGGATGTGTGCCTCGTCGTCGTAGCGGTCATCGAGCAGCGGCAGGCACTCGCCCAACCAATCGGTGAGGCTATCGAGCTTGACGCCGCACTTAGCCGGGATGGTAAAGGCCAAGATAACGCCAGCAAGCGTGGCGTGCACGCCGCTCTTGAACATACAGAACCACAACAGCAGACCCAGTACCGAATACGGGGCAAGGCGGTAATGCTGCGTCTTGTTGAGCCACACGAGCGCGCAGGTCACAAGCGCGGCGGCGCCCAACCAAAACGGATTGGGGCTCTGACCGTAGAAGATGGCGATGGCGGCGATGGAGATGAGGTCGTCGGCGATGGCGAGCGTCGAGAAGAACACGCGCACGCCGTTGGGAACGCGATTGCCCAAAAGCGATAGCACGCCCAGCGCAAAGGCAATATCGGTTGCCATGGGGATGGCCCAACCGTTGCGGGCGCCAGCATGGTTGAAGATCAGGTAGATACAGGCGGGAACGACGACGCCGCCCACGGCCGCCAGCATGGGAAGCATGGCCTGACGCGGATTCTTGAGCTCGCCGACCGTCATCTCGTACTTAAGCTCAATGCCCACCAACAAAAAGAAAATCGCCATGAGGAAGTCGTTGACGAAAAGCTCAACGGTGAGACCGGCCGTAAGGTTGCCCAGACCCACATACAGCGGGGTCTCCAAAAAGTGATGGATGGCCTCGTAGGCATCGGTATTGGCGCAAATGACGGCGGCGATGGCGGCGAAGACCATGACAGCGGCGGAAATCGTGCCGTTCTCGGTGATGCGCTCCCAAATGTCGTGGCGCTCAAAACGCTTGCGCTCACGAACGTTGAACAGCTGCTCAGTTGCTGCCATGGGCGGCTCCTTTCACGGGAAAGCTCCCGTCTTAAAAAAGCACGGCCCGCCCAAGTGGCGGCGCCGCGCTCTAACGTATTACGCTTGCATCTAGCCTACCCTGCACGACAAGCGCACAAGCACGGCCGAAAAGCGGAACCACAGGTTGAACATTATTTGCTTAACGGCGCGGGTACGCCTGTCCAAGAGACGACGCGGCGCCGTGCACAAAAAACGACCGGAGCGCGGGGCGTCCGCGATCCGGTCGTGGCGTTTGGTCAACTAAACCTAGCAGGCGGCCATGATGGGGGCAGCGACCTGCTTCTTACGGGAGAGGACGCCCGGCATCCAGACGCCGTCGTGCTCGTCGGCAATGCCCAAGCCCTTCTGAGCAGCCTCGGTCTCGCCCTCGAGCAGGACCTGCGAGCCCTCCTCCATGATGTCGGTGATGCACAGGACGATGCCGTCAGCATCCTTCTCGGCGGCGTAGGCGCGCATGGCCTCGCGGATCTCGTCGATCATGCCGAGCGCGCGGGTCTTGTCGACGGTCTCGTACTGGCCGATGAGCAGCTTCTTGCCGGCGGGCTCGAACATCTTGATGTCGTTGCCGACCATCTCGGCTGCGGTGAAGGAGCCGGACGGACGGGTGAGGAAGACCTCCATGCCAAACTTGACCGGGTCGACGCCCACCTGCTCGCCGAGCTTGGCGGCGACGGCGCGGTCGACATCGGTGGTGGTGGGGCTCTTGAGCATGAGCGTATCGGTCATCATGGCCGAGAGCAGCAGCTTGGCCTGGACGTCGGAAAGCTCGACGCCGAGCACGCCGGCGAGCTTGGTGACGATGGTGCAGCTGGAACCCCAGGGCAGGCAGATGTAGTGCAGCGGGCCGGCGGTCTCGAAGTCGCCGATGCGGTGATGATCGACAACGCCAAAGACCGTGGCGTCCTTAAGGCCGGCGACGGACTGGGCAGACTCGTTGTGGTCGGTGAGGACGACGAGCTGACCGGCCTCGACGGACTCGATCACGCGGGGCTCGGCGATGCCGGCGTCGGCGAGCAGCTTGGCGGACTCTGCCGGAAGCTGACCCAGGGCGCAGGCCTCGTAGGTGTTGCCGGCATACTCAACCTGGTTGAGCAGCTGGGACAGGACGACGGCGCTCATGATGGCGTCGTTATCGGGGTTCTGGTGACCAAAGACAAGAACGTTTGCCATGGATATCCTCCACTTGATATGTGTACTTGGACGTAGCTATGGTAGCACGCTGGCGCCGAACCTTATGAGACGCAAGGGCCGCGGCGCAATTTGGGGCGAGCCTGGGGGCGAAGTCTGCCCCCTTGTACCACCGCCCTCCTGCACCGACTATTTACCGGCGGCGCGCAGGGCTACGTAGGCGGCACCGATGATGCCGGCGTCGTTTCCGAGCGAAGCGACCTTAATGGGCGTCTCGCGCGAGGCAGAGAGCGCGTACTGCTTAAAGTGCTCGCGAACCTTGTCGAGATAAACATCGGCCGAGGCAGACGCGCCGCCACCGATCAGGAACATCTCGGGGTCGACCACGTTGGCGATAAGCGCCAGGGCGCGGCCAAGGTAGTCGGCCATGGTGTCGGCTGCGGCCAGCGCAAGCTTGTCGCCCTCGCGGCAGGCCTGGAACACGTCCTTGGAATCGGAGGGGCCGGTGAGCTCAATGGGCTCGACGCCCGCCTTCTTGCACTCGGCAAGGTAGTTGCTCACCACGCCGGTGGCGCTGGAATACTGCTCCAGATGGCCATGGCCGCCACAGCCGCAGGTGCGCTCCTCGGCCGGGTTCAGGCACATGTGGCCAATCTCGCCGCCGGCGCCCACAACGCCCGATACCACGTCGCCGTTAACGATAACGCCGCCGCCCACGCCGGTACCGATGGTGACCATCACCACGTTCTGCACGCCCTTGGCAGAACCGAGCCAGGCCTCGCCCATGGCAGCGGCGTTGGCATCGTTCTCATACTTAACGACCGCATCGGGGCAGTGCTTCTGAATGGCGACCCTCAGCTCGGGCAGATTAATGGCAATGTTGGCCTTGACCTTGGCATCGCCCGACGCCGGGATGGGACACGGAACGGCCAGGCCAATGCCCGCCACAAAGGCACGCGGAATCTGTGCCTTGGCGACCACCTGGTCGATAGCCTCGGTCACCGCGGCAAAGCCCGCAGCGTCAACGATAGGAGGCGTGGGCACGCTGGCCTTGGCAAGCAGGTTGCCGTCCTCGTCGAACAGGCCCTCCTTAACCGAAGTGCCGCCGACGTCGATGCCGATGTAGTACTGCTTAGGTTCCATGGGAGCCCACCTTTCTCGTTTAAACATTGCCTGTATGGTACCGCTCTCAAGGCAAAAACCTACCAAAAAGGGACAGGTTTGTTTTGGCAGGTTTTATCTGGGGTAACGCAATTGGCTGCCCAACAGGCCGCGCAAGACCATCCCCAAAAATAAAGGCGCCGGGAGGCGGAGGCTCCCGGCGCCCGTCAAAGGGACTATGTTGTCTGTTGGACCGCACGGTCCGTCGCGGCGATAACGCCGACTAGGCCTGAAGTGCCTGCAGCTGCTTGTGAACCTCGATGAGCTCCGTCGCCATGACGCGCATGGTCTCGGTGCCGGCCATCTGGTCCTCGGCATGCAGCAAAATCAACGGGGCCTCGCCGTTACGCTCGCCGTTGGCCTCCTTCTTCAGAAGCCCCATGTGAACATCGTGGCCACCGTTATAGGCCTCGTCGCCCTGCTTGATAAGCTCCTCGGCGGCGTCAAAATCGCCCTCCTTGGCCTTTTGCACGGCATTGATGTACATGCTCTTGGCGGTACCGACGTAGCTGATGATCTCAAAGCAGGTCATCTGCAGTTCGTTCATATCCTCCATGCAGAGCACCTAGCCCATCACGCTGACGCAGTGGTCGATGATGCCGGCAGCGTTCATGCGGCCGTAGTCGACCATGTTGATAACCTCGACCGGGAAGCGGCCGGCGGCCTCCTTCTCAAAATCGCCCTTGGTGTAGCCGATCTGCGGACCAAGCAGCAACATGTCGCACTCGTCCAGGTGATCGTGGGCCTCGTTCATGGGACGAGCCTCGACCTCAATATCCAGACCACGGTTTGCAACCTCGGCCTGCATCTTCTGGACCAGCAGGCTCGTGGACATACCGGCATTGCAGCAGAGCATGATCTTCTTCATGGTTTCCTCCTTATAACTGCGCGGCGCGCAGACGACAACTGGTTTTATTCCTTGCGGCTATTGTGCCCACCCCCTGCATCTTTACACAAGGGAGAGAGCTGCGGGCACCGGCACCGCGTACCGGCGCCCGCAAAGGTGAAAGGGACGAACGTTAGGCGTTCTACTCGGCGAAAGCCTCCTGCTTGGCGATTGCCTTCTCGGAAATCTTCATAAAGGGCAGGTAGACGGCCATGCCAATGACAATCTCGATAGCCTGCCACACGCCGGCGCGCCAGTCAAAGCCCGTAGCGAGCAGGGCATTGATGACGGGAGGCATGGTCCAGGGCACCTGGGCGATGCAGGGGCTGATGATGCCTGCGCAGGTAAGGCCATAGGTGATGCCGATGAACAGATCGGGAAGAAGAACGAACGGGATCATGAGCGGCAGGTTGTACACGATGGGGTAACCGTAGATAACCGGCTCGTTGATGTTGAACAGACCAGGCAGGATAGCCATCTTGGAAACGGTCTCGGAAGCCTTGTTCTTGGAGAACAGGAGCGTGTCGAGCAGGAGCATGAGGGTGCAGCCCGAGCCGCCGATGAGGGCGAAGCTGTTAACGATCTGCATGTTCATGTAGTGATCGGGCTGGATGGTGCCACCGGCGGCAAAGGTAGCCATGTTGTCGACGATGAGCATGGTCAGGATCGGCTCGACGGTAGCGCCAGAGATGGTGGACTGGTGAATACCGACGCAGAACAGCAGGTTAGCAAGGGTGTAGATGAGGATAACAGCCCACGGACCGGCGTTCATGATGCTCTTGAGCGGGTTGGAGATGCACGTGGAGATGATGGTGCACAGATCGGTGCCGGCGCACACGGCGAGCAGGGCTGCGGCAAGAGCGAAGACCGCGAGGTTAAGCAGCATCGGAATCATGACGTTGAAGGAGTTGGAGACCGCGGGAGGCACGCCCTCGCCCAGCTTAACCTTGAGCTTCTCGACGCCAGAAATCTTGATGAAGAGCGAGACGGAAAGCAGGGCGATGATAATAGCCGAGAACAGACCGTTGGTGCCGGTGTTGGCAGTCGAAAGGGCGCCCGTGACCTCGGTGGAGGTGATCTTGTCGGTGAGCAGTGGGCTCGTGGCGGCAAGCGAGGCGGTGATCTGCTGCGGCATCATGATGACGAAGGCAGAGATGGCGACGACCACGCAAGCGAGCGGGTTATCGAAACGCTTGTTCTTGGCGAGGCTGTAGCCAATCAATCCGGCCAAGATAATGGCAGAGACGTTGAGGGTGCCCAGCGTAATTGCCGAGCCCCACGTCTGAAGGTTGGCAAGGCCCGCCGCATCGAGCGGGAACAGAGGGAACACGACGTTGTTAATAAGAACCGCGATACCCGCAAGGATATAGAGCGGCGTGATGGTCGCGAAGGCGTCACGCAGGGAACGCAGGTGAACCTGGTTTCCCACCTTCGCAGAGACCTCGGCAAACTTGTCGAGGAAGCTCTTTCCGTTGTCACTGGCCATGATTGCTCCTAACTTTCAAATCCGGCCTTTTCCTATGCGCACGGTGGTCTGTCGCCCTCTGCCACCAGATGTGCCATGTGTTGCGCGCGGCGGCGCGCGGTCTGGGCGTTCGCCCGGTCGCTAATCAACCACGTGGGTCGTGGCGACCTGTTTGAGCCAGGCCGCCGACTTCTTAAGGCGGCGCTTGTAGCCGTCCATGAGATCGACCTCGACAAAGCCGTAACGATTCTTAAAGGCATTGGCCCAAGACCAGTTATCGATGACGGCCCAGTAGTGATAGCCCCGGCACTTGGCGCCCTCGTCGATGGCCTTGGCCACCCACTCCAGGTGCTGACGTACAAAGTCGACGCGGTAGTCATCCTGGATGGTTCCTTCGGCGTCACGGTTCTTGTATTCGTCCATGATGCCGATGCCGTTCTCGGAAACGAACCACTCAAGATCGGGGTAGTTCTTAGCGCAGTCCATGCCAAAGTCGTAGAGGCCCTGCGGGTAGATCTCCCAGCCGCGGCTCTCGTTCATAACGGCGTCGGGCCATACGTACTCGTCGGCAAAGTGCGGCAGGCCGTACTGGTCGACCTTGCTCGCCGGCGCCTGAACACGCGTGGGGTGGTAGTAGTTGCAGCCGAGCCAGTCGACAACACCCTGCTTGAGGATCTCTTGGTCGCCGGCGCGGAACGGGAGCTTAACGCCGCCCTCGGCCAGGCTGTCGAGCACGTCGGCAGGAAGCTCGCCCTTGGTGATGAGGTCGAGCCACCAGCGGTTGTTGATGCCGCTGGTCATGCGCACGGCCTCGAGGTCCGCCTCGCTGGGGTTCTCCTTGGTGTAGACCGGGGTAAAGCAGTTGATCATGCCGATCTTGGCATCGGCGCGAATAGCGCCCTCGTCATAGGCGCGACGATAGTTGGCCACGGCCAGCGCGTGCGCCAGCGAGATGTGATACTGCACGGTGCGGGCGCGGTTGAAGTCGTGGAGCTGCGGGAACCACACGCCCTCCTGATAGCGCTGCTCGGGCTCGACGATGGGCTCGTTAAAGGTGAACCAGTACTTAATCTCCTGGCCAAACTCGTGGAAGGCGACGTCGGCGTAATGTGCGTAAGCCTCGACAACCTCACGGCTCTCCCAGCCGCCACGGTTAAAGAGGTAGGTGGGCATGTCAAAGTGGTACAAGTTGACAAACGGCTCCAAGCCGGCTTCGCGAGAGGCGCGGAACAACTCGTGATACCACGCGGCACCTTCCTCGTTGAGGTTGCCGTCGGCATCGAGCAGACGGCTCCACTGGATGGAAGTGCGATAGGTATCCAGACCCAAGTCCTTCAAAATGCGAAGGTCTTCCTGGTACTTGGCCATAAAGTCATTGCCGGCGTAAGAGCCAACGCGGTTGTAGAACGAACCCAGATCCTGGATGGACCAGGTGTCCCACAGGTTCTCGAGCTTGCCGCCCTGGTTCCACTGACCCTCAGTCTGCGGGCCGGACATAGCAGCGCCAAAGAAGAAGTCGTTGGGCAGCTGATACTGTGCCATCAAAGTCCTCGCTTTCGTGTTCTAGAGCTTCCGGTTGGAGACGGGTTTGCTTTGGCAGGTTATCCGGCGCGGGCGCGCACCGGCCATACCGATATCCAACCCGCCAAAACAAAACCGTCCCCAAACGGTCGATCCTGTTGTGCGGAAGGATTCCGTTCGTTGCTTAAACTATAGCGCTCTAATTTTAAAAGTAAAGCGTCTTTTTCTTTTTTCTTTCTCGAACTTCTTAGATAAAAGTAATATGGATGCCCTGTTGAGGGTTATACTTACTTTTTGTATTCATATATGTCGGAAAGGAGGTTCCATGATTCCCAAATACGAGGCGATAGCTGCAGATATTCGTCGAAGTATCGAGGATGGCGCTCTTAAACCGGGCGACAAGCTTCCCACCGTCGTTGAGTTCTGTGAGCTCTATAGCGTTTCCAAAATCACCGTCAAACGAGCTATCGAGCAAATCACCGAGGAAGGTCTTATTACCAGCCGGCGCGGATCGGGTACCTACGTTAAGGACACGGCGGGACTTCCCGGCCAGGCGTTTTTCCAGGGCAAAAACGACCGTGCCCAGGGCTTTTCGTATGAGCACCGCGGGGAAAAGGTGACCTCGGTGGTCTACGATTTCTCGATTGTTAATCCACCAGCGGACATCGCAGCCCAGCTGGGAATTGCCGAGGATGACTTTGCCTATCACGTCGTGCGCGTGCGTCAGGCCGATGGGAAGCCCATCGTTATCGAGTACACCTACATGCCCCTCGAGCTGATTCCAGGCCTTAAAAAGAAGGACCTGTACGGATCGGTCTACCATTTCATCCGCGAGCAATGCGGGCTGAAAATTTCGAGCTTCCACCGTACCATTCGCGCCGTGGCAGCAACCGAGGAAGAAGCCAATCGCCTGGACACCAAACCTGGCTCTCCCCTGCTCGAGCTCACCCAGATTGGCTTTTTGGACAGCGGCGCCGCCTTTGAGTATTCGGTCTCGCGCAACGTTGGCGACCGCTTTGAGTTGCACAACGTAACGTTGGCATAGGTTTTTGTAGTCATCCGGGCGCTCGCTTTGAGCTGTTTTGTGCAGCGCCCGCACAACACAATGGGGGTATAAACATGTCCGATTTGATTAAGCTGACGCCGATCTTTCACGAGAAGATCTGGGGCGGCCGCCAGCTCGAAACCGTATTTGGTTACGACATTCCCGATGGTCCCATCGGTGAGTGCTGGGCCATCTCGGCCCACCCCAACGGCGACTGCCAGATCGCTGAGGGCCCGTACGCCGGCCACACGCTGTCGTGGCTGTGGGCCGAGCACCGCGAGCTCTTTGGCAACTGTGAAGGCAAGGAGTTCCCGCTGCTCATCAAGATTCTGGACGCCAAGGACGACCTTTCGATCCAGATTCACCCCAACGACGAGTACGCCGCCAAGCACGAGAACGGCAGCTTGGGCAAAACCGAGTGCTGGTATGTGCTGGACTGCGAGCCCGGTGCCACGATCATTGTCGGCCAGCGCGCCAAGGACCGCGTCGAGGCCGCACAGATGATCGAGGAAGGCCGTTGGGACGACATGCTCAACGTGCTGCCGATCCACAAGGGCGACTTTTTCCAGATTGATTCCGGTACCGTGCATGCCATCAAGACCGGCACGCTCATTTTGGAGACGCAGCAGTCGAGCGACGTGACGTATCGTCTGTACGACTACGACCGCCCCGGCACCGACGGCAAGCTGCGCCCACTGCACATTGAGCAGAGCCTCGACTGCATCGACTTTGATGCTCAGGCTCCGACCGACGGCACGGTGACCGCGCCCGAGGTGGACGGCGTGACCGAGCTCGAGTCCAACCCCTGCTACACCGTCGATCGCGTGCGTGTCGACGGCAGCAAGACCCTCGACCAGCGCTGGCCCTTCATGTGCCTGTCGGTCATCGACGGCGAAGGCACCGTCTGCGGCGACCCCGTCCACAAGGGAAGCCACCTGCTGGCACCCAGCACCGTCAGCTCCATCGACCTCGAAGGCAAAATGGAACTGATCATCAGCCACCTGTAGGTCGCACCAACAACCCAAACGCAACAAGGGGCTCTCCCGTCCATGTGCGGGAGAGCCCCTTGCCATATCTATTTATCAGCCCACCCGGCTCTCCAGATCAAAAAGCGAACGAGCAGAGCGACGTTCGCAAGCACCGTTACCCAAGGACCTGGGCGGGCGTATAGGGCAACATCGATCGCGAGTTCCGCAATCAGAACCACCCTTAAAAAGGGTGGTTTGCTCTTAGGGTATAACCCACGGGCTCCGGGCTCGCGTCTAAAGGCGCGGGCCCGGACTTCGTCCAGGCCTAGTGCATCTTGACCCGTGGCGTGCCGGTCAAACCGGCGGGGTCACCTCCTCTTGAAGGGGTCCTCGTACTCCTTCACGCTCAGCTTGTCCAGCGCGATGTCGTGGGACTCCTGCTCCCTGATGTACTTGGCGATCGTCGCCTCGTTCAGGCCGACGGTGGACACGTAGTAGCCCTCCGCCCAGAACTTCCTGTTGCCGAACTTGTACTTGAGGTTGGCGTGCCTGTCGAATATCATCAGCGAGCTCTTCCCCTTCAGGTAGCCCATGACGCTCGCGACGCTGTACTTCGGCGGGATCGCCAGCAGCACGTGCACGTGGTCGGGCATCAGGTGCCCCTCGATTATCTCGATCCCCTTGTACTCGCACAGCTTCCTGAGGATCTCCCCTATGTCGCTCCTGATTTGGTTGTAGATCACTTTGCGCCTATACTTCGGCGTGAACACGATGTGGTACTTGCACATCCACTTCGTGTGGGAAAGGCTGTAGGCCTTCTGGGCCATGGCGACCACCCCTTCGACTCGAATTCTTGACGGCCTGAACAATCGTCAATATCGGTCGGAGGGGTGGCTTTGTAAAGCCGTTTGTCTCCACCCGC
>JBKXPS010000005.1:68532-158646 GCA_047014445.1 Collinsella aerofaciens
ATAGCGGGTGGGTTGAAGCTGGCCGCTGCGCGCCCAGCAGACTAAAGTCTTGAACGCAAAGGAGAGCACTTAATGTGCTCTCCGTCTTGCGCAGGACTGCCCGAGCAGGCGATGTTGCCCTATACGCCCGCCCAGGTCCGCCAGGATCACGACAGCTTGACGATCGGAGCAAAGCCCTTCATTAGCTTTTTGGTCTGGCCGGTCTTTTCGAATTGAACCTCGATCATGTCTCCAGCGACCGAGATCACGGTACCCGTGCCAAAGGTCTTGTGGCTCACGGTATCGCCTGCGGCAAAGTCCTGCGACGCGCTGGCACGATCGACCTTGCGCTCCACCGTCGGAGACACCTTGGACGACGGCTTTTTGGCTCGCGGCGCACCCGAACCAAAGGTCGAGGCAACACGGCCGGCGTCGGGCGAGACCCCACGATGGCGCTCGGTCCCGCGGCTGCTACCGCCAAAGAAATCGTCAAAGCTCGATCCGCCGCGCGAACCGGAACCGCCGGTCGAGCGCGTATGCGAACCAAACACCTTGCCGCCATACATATCCGAGCCCATGCCCGAGCCAAAGGTGCCGCGACGGTCGCCGCGCTTCTCCCAGCCCGTTCCCTCAAAACCGGCAGAACCGATACCGCTAAACTCGATATCCTCAAACGGAATCTCGTTGAGGAAGCGCGAGCGCGGGTTGGCAGAGGTCGAGCCGTAGGTGCGACGCGTGGCCGCATAGGTCAAGAACAGGCGCTTACGGGCGCGCGTGATGGCGACGTAGGCCAGGCGACGCTCCTCCTCGAGCTTACCCGGGTCATCGCTGCCGCCAAAGTCGTGCACGTGCGGGAAGATACCCTCCTCCATGCCGGCCACGAACACCGCCGGGAACTCCAGGCCCTTGGCGGAGTGGATGGTCATCATTGTGATGGCATGCGTCTCGCCGGCCAGGGAATCCAAGTCGGAGCGCAGGGCCAGCCACTCCATGAGTGCCGGCAGCGCCTTACAGGTGAGCGGACCGTAGGTGCGCTCAATCTCGTCGGCATGCACGGCACCCGCCGGCATCTCCGTCGGCGCGGCATACGCGTTGCCCGCGATGGCAGCGGCCAGGGCATCCTGCGGTGAGAGCGCCGGGGCGGCTAATCTATCGAGCGGATTGGAACCTGCAGCATCGCGCGCGCCGACGAGTGCCTCAAACGAGGATGCCGGGGCGGACGGCCCCGGCTCGGGCGCGGGCGCACTCACCACGACGGACTCGGGCTCGGCAGGCACATCGGCAACACCGGCTGCGCGCAGCTCTTCCAAGCTCTCGAGCGTACCCTCGATATCCTCGTGCGTCTCCTCAAATTCGGCGGCGACGCCAAGGAATTCCTGGATGTTCTCGGCGCGGCTCTCGGACTCCATGGTGCCCTCGGCGCGAAACGCCTGCAGCAGGCCCGTCTTATCGACGATCATCTCGACGACGTCCTTGAGCTCGCCGTCCATGCGGCGGCCCTCGCGCACCAGCGAGACAAAGCTCGACAGGCCGTTGCGCACCTTGGCGCTAAACATGCCGGTTTCGGCGCACGCGATCTCGCAAGCCTGGAAGAACGAGCAACGGTTGTCGCGCGCCAGCTGCTCGATTTTTTGGATCGAGGTGGAGCCGATGCCGCGGCGAGGTGTGTTGATGACGCGCTTGACGCTCATCTCGTCGGCCGGGTTCACGATCATCTTAAGGTAGGCCATGACGTCACGAATCTCGGCACGGTCGAAGAATCGCGTGCCGCCCACGATCTTATAGGGCACGCCCGCGCGCAGGAACATATCTTCGAGAATACGCGACTGGGCGTTGGTACGGTAGAACACGGCGATGTCGTCGTAACTCATGCCTTTGGCATGCAGTTTCTCGATCTCACCGGCAATCCAGCGGCCCTCGTCGCGCTCATCGCTCGCCTGGAAGGCCTGAATCTTCTCGCCATCGCCCTCGGCCGTAAACAGGCGCTTGTCCTTGCGCTGAGAGTTGTGGCGCACCACGGCGTTGGCGGCGCTCAGGATGTGGCCCGTAGAGCGGTAGTTCTGTTCGAGCTTGACCGTCTTGCAGTTTTTAAAGTCCTTCTCAAAGTCCAGAATATTGGTGATGTCGGCGCCGCGCCAGCTATAAATGGACTGGTCATCGTCGCCTACGACCATGAGGTTTTGGTACTTGGCGGCCAGCAGGTTAGCGATTTCGTACTGGACGTGGTTGGTGTCCTGATACTCGTCGACGCTAATGTAGCGGAAGCGCTCCTGGTACTTGTCGAGCACCTCGGGGCGGGTGCGCAGCAGCTCGAGCGCGCGCACGAGCAGGTCGTCAAAGTCCATCGCATTGGCAGCGCGCAGGCGGCGCTCCAGCTCCAAGTAGACCTGTGCGGCCTTTTTATCGTTGGGGCTATCGGCGGACTTGAGCATGTCCTCGGGGCCGATCATGGCGTTTTTGGCCGAGCTGATCTTGCTGCGGATCATGTTGATGGGGAACTGCTTTTGCTCAATGCCGAGCGCCTGCATAATGTCACGCACCATGCGCTTTGAGTCATCGTCGTCGTAGATGGTGAACTGACCGGTGTAGCCCAGCAGGTCGGCGTCCTCGCGCAGCATGCGCACACACATGGCATGGAAGGTGCACACCCACATGCCGCGGGTACCGCTGGGAATGAGCGCCGCCAAACGCTCGCGCATCTCGGCCGCGGCCTTGTTGGTAAACGTAATGGCAAGAACCTGCCAAGGCTTAACGCCCAGGTCGCCGAGCATATGTGCGATGCGGAAGGTCAGGACGCGGGTCTTGCCCGAGCCGGCGCCGGCGAGCACCAGCAACGGGCCCTCGGTGGTCAGAACCGCCTCGCGCTGGGCGGGATTCAGGCTGTCGATGTCGACGAGCGGCTTGGCGGGTTTGGGTGCCGGCGCAGGAGCGTCGTAGATGTCGAGCGGGACGAGCTCGGGCTCCGGCGCTGCAGGGGCGGTGTATGCATCGAGCGGCACGGGTTCCGGCGCGGGCGGCACGGGTACCGTGGCGTTCTTTTCCCAGGGCAAGGGCTGGGTCATGGGCGACTCCTCATCTGACGGACGGCGCGCCTGCGGGCGGCGCCATAGTTTGAGCCGTACCAGTATACCGAGCCGCGCGGACACCGACGCAAATCACACCACGACTCCGTGCGCCACCGTCAGGCCCACCCCAGCGGATTAGGCGCAATGGGGTCAGGTTAGTCTGCACCATGTTGCTGCAAAGCAACCTGACCCCATTGCGCCAATCAGGGGACCACCGATGTCATGGCAGCAGCAGCGAGCGACGGTCAGGGCGAACAAATTGGCATGAAAAGGGGGCGGCATAGACCTTTTGGTCATGCCACCCCCTTTGAATGACAAGTTGTCGCCCTGACCGCCGCGCAGCGTCGACTAAGTTAGAGGCCGAGCATCGGCTCCAAGACGAAGAAGTACGCGAGCACCACGATGCCCAGGATGATGCGGTAGACGCCGAAGCACTTGAAGTCGTGACGGCGGACGAAGCCCATAAGCCACTTGATGGCGATAAGCGACACCACAAAGGCGACGACGCAGCCCACGCCCAGGATGGCGATCTCGTTGGTGCCGAAGGTGCCGCCCTTAATAAAGTACTTGACCAGCTTGAGCGCGCTCGCGCCAAACATGACAGGAATGGCCAGGAAGAACGTGAACTTAGACGCCACCGAACGCGTGCAGCCCAGCAGCAGGCCACCGATGATGGTAGAACCGGAGCGCGACGTGCCCGGCACCAGCGAGAGCACCTGGAAGCATCCGATACCAAGCGCGGTCTTCCAGCTCAGATCCTCGAGCGTAGTGATGGAGCCAAAGTCCAGATTATCGTCATCGTCTGCAGCGGCAGTCGCAGCGGGCGCGGCAAAATGCGCACCAGCGGGTCGTCCGCCCGCCACCACGGCACGCGAACCAAACGAACCGGCAAGAGCGGCCTGGTCGCGCTTGTTCGCGCGCCAGTTCTCGATCACGATAAACAACACGCCGTACACAATGAGCGCCAGCGCCACGACGGGAGCATTATAGAAATGCTCCTCCATCCAGTCGTTAAGCGGCAGACCGATCGCCGCGGCGGGAATGCAACCGAGCACAATCTTGCCCCACAGCACCCAGGTGTCGCGACGGCCCTCCTTGCCCTTGCTGGGAGAAAACGGGTTGAGATCGTAGAAGAACAGGACGCAGACGGCCAAAATGGCGCCAAGCTGAATCACGACCAGGAACATATTCCAGAACGTCTCGCTCACGTTCATCTTGACGAACTCGTCCACCAAGATCATGTGACCGGTCGACGAAACAGGCAGCCATTCGGTGATGCCCTCGACCAGGCCCATGAAGGCAGATTTTAGAAGCTCGATGATATCCAAAGGGACCCCCTCGTTAGACACCCGCCGATAGTTGTTCTGCGGACGGTTGCGGGCGATGTCCCATTATCAACCGTTCGGCCGCGGCTGCGCCCACCCTTACCAAAAAACTCGCCCGTTCACAGAATTGCGAGCGGTCAAACCCAAATCCTTGGGTATAACTGCAACAAGATAAAGTGTCCGGCGGCCACGCATCCGCGCCCGCCCGACGCACGAGCTCCACGCCCGTGCGATAGACCAAGGAGGAAACCATGAACGAGGGCTATACCAAGGTATTTGTTTCACTCGACGGTACTGAGCAGCAGGATTTTGTGCTCGCACGCGCCATCAAGGTCGCCGCGAACAACGGCGCCAAGCTAATCATCGGCCACGTTATCGATTCTACAGCGCTCGAAAGCGCCGGTTCCTATCCGGTCGATCTGGTCAACGGCCTAGAGGAGGCATTTAAGAACTCCATCGCCAAGCAGCTCGAAGAGGCCAAGGCCAATCCCGACATTCCCGAGGTCGAGGTCATGATTCGCGCCGGCCGTATTCGCGAGACGCTCAAGGACGAGATGCTCGACGTGGTCAAGCCCGACCTGGTGCTCTGCGGCGCTCGTGGCCTGTCCTCGATCAAGTATGCACTCCTGGGCTCGATTTCGACGTTCCTGCTGCGCAACACCGACTGCGACATCTTGGTCGTGAAGTAGCGTTGCTCCCATCGGCCGCGGGGCCTGCGGGGTTTCCACGGGCACGTCCTCGCCGCGTTGCGGCTGCGGGATGTGCCCTTAGGAAACCCCTCCCGGCCTCGCGGCCTTCGCAGCCTTACTTCAGCGAGTTGTCTGATAGAAAAATGGCGTGCCGCCCCGTTTGGGGCGGCACGTTTTGTTTGGGATGGCACGTTTTTACTATAAGGCGATCCTGCTTAGACGAGCTTGCACTTCTGGAATGATCTTCTCGAACATTACCTCCGCTTCGGGAAAACCCTCTTCTTTGAGACCGCGCGCGGCGTCTCTTAGCGCGTCTGGAACCTCATTGCAGGTATCAGCAATCATTCCGGCGACAATTCCCCCGGGCAAACCCGCCCCAATCATTTGGCTCATCACCGACCCGCGCGTTACTTCGTCAATCTTGCGGCTCCCACCAAACGAGACGCCCATCTCACGAACGAGACTGGGGTAAACCGTTGTGCACAGCACGTCATAGAGCGGCGCCAACCTCACCTGCTTCCAACTTTCGTCCCATACGAGCGACCAGTTCTTTAGATGGTTATCACAGTTACCTACGGCATAGTCGAACAGCTGGTTATAGCCGACAAGGAACCTGTCCTCCATTTGATTCGTCGACGCCCTTCGCACCGCATCGACGATAAGCCCCAGGTAATTGACGCCCGTCGGCTCATATTTAAGCTCACGCGAGACGCCCTTGGCCTGACAAACATCTTCCTGATGCAAACGGTATGGAATTGGCAATCCGTCAACCGAGCGTCCGGCATCAGACGTTACTCGGTCAAATCGCTTCACGGCGATAATTGGCTCGGCATCCTCAACTCGGATAAGAAAACACTCTTCGGCCGATAGGTCCATCAGAGAGGCGGCTCTCACGCACATCGCTTCGCACACTGTCTCGCCCGGGAACGTTTTCGACCCCGCCTTGAGAATGTGCGTGGATGGAGACGCTCCATGAGGCAGGTACCATCCACCACATGGGTCATCGCCCGTATGGTAGAGACCGATCTTCGCCTGAGCACCTGCAAGGGAGATTCGACTCTCTAGCGCTAAATCAAAAGCAACCTCCGCCGGTGCGTATGCCAGCCCGCTTAGCTGTTCCGCACCTATCTCTTCATAGTCCATTTCGAGGCTGTCGCCCGAAGGCTCTCGCGTCAGAACCAGGGCGCCGACGGGTTCATCGCGGACCAAATCGAGTACCTTGAAGTAATCTCCGCGTTCCACTCGCGCCCTTTTCTCAAGGTCCCTGTTGAGCTGCCCCTCCGGAATGATGCCGGAGAAAAAGGAACCCGTTGCGTCCGGACTAAATGTCTCGGCCGTCAACGGCAGCGAGATCGAAATCGGCGCCGCATCACCGCTCTCGAGATATTTGGGGCTATAGGTGAATATCGGAAACCCCGCATTTTCCTCCAATATGCCGACCAGCTGGTAAGACCCATTAAACTCACGGTGAACGAACAGCGTGCCATCCATTACTTCCCCCTCACCTTCAGAATAAAATCAATATCCACGATGGAGGCGTAATCGAAAATGACACCAATTTCGACCGTTGTCCGCCCCCGTTCGATATCACCAATCACACGAAGGCTGCGACCCGTCATAGTCGCGACGTCACGTTGAGTCAAGCCGAGCTCACGCCTTCTGAGCCTAAGGGCCTTCCCTATCTCAGAGGGATCGAAAACCGTGCGCTCCGAGAAAGCGGCTTCCGACGGTTTGAGCTTGACGCGCCCATCCAGCTTTTTAATCGTTGTCACCGTTCTCATAACGCCTCCAGCTATATTCCTGCCCGTGAACATAGTATAAAACTGTAGCACTATGTTCATGTACGGGAATATAGTGTTGACCACATTAGCAATGTTCCCGTTCGGGAATATAGCTGCCGAAAAGCCTGATTTCTTCTTAAATGGGAAGATCCTGAACGTCTACGCTATACGGGCTGACTACTCAAAGTATTGGAACTTGTTGGTTGAGAAGGCAAACGTGACAACAAAGCCTTCGCCGGAATCGGATGCCGCGGTGACGTCGATGCCCATCTTGGAGCACAGGCGTGCCACCAGATAGAGGCCGATGCCCGTTGCGCGCTTGGTGGTGCGGCCGTTGTCGCCGGTAAAGCCCTTCTCGAACACGCGTGGCAGGTCTGCCGCACTCACGCCGCAGCCGTTATCGGCAACAGTGAGCTCAATGCGCTCACTCGCCAGACCCTCGTCCAGCAACGCGCCCGAAAACACGATCTTCGCGCCGTCCTCGCACGCGTATTTAATGCTGTTCTGGATGAGCTGCCCCAAGATAAACTCGAGCCACTTCTCGTCGGTAAAGACCTCAAAGTCGAGGTTCTCGCACACCGGGGCCACGTGCGCCGCGATGAGCTCGCGCGCGTTGGCTTTAATCGCGCCCGTCACCAAGGTCTTGAGATCCCAGCGGCGAATCAGGTAGTCCCGCTCCACGACTTCCGAGCGCGCGTAGTACAGTGCCTGGTCGATATAGCGCTCCACGCGAGCCAGCTCACGGCCCAGGTCATCCACGCGCGACAGGTCGTCTTCGCTGCCGTCCAGGTTTTCCAAAATCAGGTGGGCCACCGCCAGGGGCAGCTTGGCCTCGTGGACCCAGCTCTCGATATAGTCGCGATAGTCATCGGTCTGACGCCGGCCTTCGGCAACCTCGTCGCAAGCAGCTTTGCCCACGCGACGCAAGACCTCGTACTCGAGCTCGCCCTCGGCATAGGTCGGGCATTGCACCATCTCCTGCACCCATGCGGGACTCTCGAGCTCCTCGGCCGCACGCTCCAGCTGACGCAGAAAACGGCGACGGCGCGCGTACTCGACCACGATGCCGAGCATACCAAAGATAAAGGACACGCCGACCGCCACGACCACAATAGATGTCGAAGCACCGGCGGCCGTCAGCACAAAGCAGCTCAGCAGCACGCCGCACGTCCACACGGCGACGGGAAGCAGCGCATCTTTAAAGAACTTGCCAAACGACATAGCCGGCCCCTAGACCGAATAGCCTTGGCCGCGATGCGTCGTCAAATACCCCTTGATGCCGATTTTTTCGAGCGTGGTACGCAGGCGGTTGATGTTGACGGTGAGCGTATTGTCGTCCACGAAGGCATCGGAGTCCCACAGGTCCTGCATGATGGCCGAGCGCGAGACGATCTTGCCCGCGCGGCTCAGAAGCAACGAGAGGATACGCAGCTCGTTTTTGGTGAGCTCGGTGCTGGTGCCCGTTTGCGTGTTGGTGACCATGGAGCGTGCGAGGTCGAGCTCCAGTCCCTTGTGGACGAGCGTGCTGCGCTCGCCCGCCGCCGCGGTGCGACGCAGTAGTGCGTTGATGCGCGCCACGAGCACACGGGCGCTGTAGGACTTGGGAACAAAGTCGTCCGCGCCGAGCGTCATGGCCATGACCTCGTCAATCTCGGTCGTGCGCGACGTGAGGACGATGATGGGAACCTCGGATTCGCGGCGAACCTCATGGCAGATGTGCTGGCCGTCTTTGACAGGGAGTGTGAGGTCGAGCAGCACCAGGTCGGGAGCGGCGGCGAGAATATCGCGCGAGACGCGCTCGAACGATTCGCAGGCCTCGATTTCAAACCCGGCGCGGGCAAGAATGTCGACAAGCTCACGACGAATGGGCTCGTCGTCCTCAACGATATAGATCAGCGGCATGGGTTCCGCTCCCCTCTTGGTTGTCTTGCCACCATTATGGCTGCGAAACTGCAGGTGTGCACCGCGCGCGGTGCCAAGGTGACAGAACTGTTCGCGAGCGGGGGCGTTTTGTCCGCCTCGCACTCGTAGCGGTGGCGGGGACCAAAATGATTCTTTAATCCCCGTCCCAGAAAATCATTTAGCGGCGGGCGCGGAGCTTTTCGTAGCCGTCGGCGAAGAAGGCGACCGTGGCGGCGTCGGCCTCGGCGGCGTCTGTCTCGGTCGCGGGGACCACGCCGTGCTCGTCGCTCACTAGGAACAGCGCGCCCTTAAGCTGCGCGGGAATGTCTACGCGCGTGACCGGGATGCCCTTGGTCTGGGCCAGCTGCTCAATGAGCGTCGCCGTGCCACACAGGCACTCGTCCGCCGGCGCCACAAAGGCAAGCTCGCCGTTGTTGACGGCGGCGAGCAGCTCGGGCGCTACGCCGGTCTCGTCGGCCTCGGAGCGGGCCTCGGCGGAGCGAGCACGCAGCGCCTTGGCCGACGTATCGGCTAGCGGCTCGTACTCCCCCACCGTCATGGCGGCGTTGCCGTTGATGTCGATCACCAGCATGAGCACGCCGTCGCGCGCGGTGTAATCGCCCTCGGCAAGCGACCACTCAACGTGCTGTTTGGCCCAGCTGAGCATGTTATGGGTAAGCGGCTCGCCCTGCACCAGACGCTCGGACAGCGCGCGAATGTGACGGTTGAGCATGGGCACCTTTTTGTTGGACATGCGCCAACGGCAGACAAGCGCGGGCTTGTCGAGCGTAAACTTCTCGACCGCCTCCTGATTGGCGCAAAAGTCCTCGTACGCACGCTGATCCTCGGCATTGCCAAACAGCTCGGCATCATCAATCTGGGGCATGGTCATACCTTTCGTGTTAGTCATTCCGTCCTCTTATACCAAAAAGACGGCCCTCCAAACGGAGCGACCGTCTTTTGCAGAGATTATTTTGTCCCGGGGCGAAACTTAGTGCCTAAAGTGGCGAGCGCCCGTAAACACCATAGCAATATTGTGCTCGTTGCAGGCCTGGATGCTCTCGTCGTCGCGCTTGGAGCCGCCGGGCTGGATGATGCAGGTCACACCATGCTCGGCAAGCACGTCGACGTTGTCGCGGAACGGGAAGAACGCGTCGCTTGCGCAGGCAAAGCCGCCCTTCTCCACGCCCTCGCACTCGCAGAAGTCCTCGGCGCGCTCGCAGGCAAGCAGCGCAGAGTCAACGCGGTTAGGCTGACCCGGGCCCATGCCAATGCCGGCCTTGCCCTTGGAGACCAGGATGGCGTTGGACTTGACGCCCTTGCAGACCTTCCAGGCAAACTCGAGCTCGGCCATCTCGGCGTCAGTGGGCTTGCGGTCGGTGGGAAACGTGAAGGTCGCGGGATCCTCGGTCACGTGGTCGACTTCCTGCACCAGCATGCCGCCGTCGACGGAGCGCAGCTCCACCTGGGCGCCGTGGTCCACGCCGCCGGTAGCCAGCACGCGCAGGTTGGGGCGCTTGGCCATGCGCTCGAGCGCCTCGGCAGTGTAGCTCGGGGCGATGATAACCTCGACGAACTGCTTGTTCTGATCGGCGAAGTGCTCGACCAGCTCATAGGGAACCTCGCGGTTGCAGGCGATGATGCCGCCAAAGGCGCTCTTGGGATCGCAGGCGAAGGCGCGGTCGTAGGCGGCCGTAATGTCCTCGGCAACGGCGGAACCGCAGGGGTTCTGGTGCTTGAGGATTACGCAGGCCGGCTCGTCGAACTCGCGGACCAGGTTCCAGGCGGCGTCGGCATCCAGATAGTTGTTGTAGCTGAGCGGCTTGCCCTGGATCTGCTCGGAGCCCACGAGCGGGAACTGCGAGCTCGCGGTGTTCTCGCAGCCCTCGGCAAAGCGGTAGACCGTAGCCTTCTGCTGAGGATTCTCGCCATAGCGCAGGTCGTCGACCTTCTCCAGCGAGATCTCGAGCTTGGCAGAGGTGTCCGCCACGTCGCTTGCCTGGGCGGCAAGCCAACGGGAGATAGCCGTGTCGTAGGCGGCGGTGGTCTGGTAGACCTTCACCTGCAGGCGACGACGGGTGGAAAGCGTGGTGCAGCCACCGGTCTCGTGCATCTCGGCCAGGACGGCATCATAGTCGGCCGGGTCGGAAATGACGGTAACGCTCGTGGCGTTCTTGGCGGCAGAGCGCAGCATGGAGGGGCCACCGATGTCGATGTGCTCGATGGCGTCCGCGAAGGTGACCTCGGGGTTGGCGACGGTCTTCTCGAACTCGTACAGGTTGACGACGACCAGGTCGATCAGCTTAATGCCGTGCTGAGCCGCCTCCTGCATGTGCTGCTCGGAATCGCGGCGGGCCAGCAGCGCGCCATGAACCTTGGGGTGCAGGGTCTTAACGCGGCCGTCCATCATCTCGGGATAGCCCGTGAACTCCTCGATGGGGGTTACGGGAATGCCCGCGTCCTCGATGGCACGAGCCGTGCCGCCCGTAGAGATGATCTCGACGCCAAAGTCGTCAACCAGCGTCCGTGCGAAATCGACGACGCCCGTCTTATCGGTAACCGAGATCAACGCGCGTGCGATCTTCACATCAGATCCCATGCAGTCCTCCTGTCTGGTACGCCGCCGTGCTCTGTGAGTCGGTGATACGTCGATCTGCAGCGCTCGCGCAGCGGCATTGAAAATACTGATTTAATGTAGCGCATCGAGCGCATCGATGCACCCCGCAACGGGCGCATGTGCAGAAAAAGTTTGCGAGCGGAGGGGATGGGCATGGCACCGGGCACGGTGAGTTCATGGAACACAGGGGCACCATAATTAGATGCCATTGGCGTGGTAGAACTGTGCTCGATATGCATCCGCAAAAGAAAGAGGCACCATGGTCTCGCGGGTTCTCTACCGACCGTTTGATACCGAAGACTTCGACGCCATCGCGCTGATTCTGCAGCAGCTTTGGCATAACAATTCGGATAACGATGAGTACAACCGCCTTGAGGCCGCGTGCGACCTCGCCTATTGCCTTTCGTCGTCGACGTTTTCACAGGTTGCCGTAATCGACGGTCAGGCGCGTGGCATTTCGCTCGCGCGTGCGGGACAGAGCTCCGGCGCCACTATCAACGAGCATTGGATGGATACCGAACGCGCGCTGCTATCGCAGATGCGTGAGCTAGAGCCCGATGCGTGCGCCGAGTATCTCTCGTTTGTGCGCGCAACCATCCGAACCAACAACCGCCTGCTCGAGAGCAGCCCGTTGCCGCACGACAACGAGGTCACGCTGCTTGCCGTGGATCGCGATGTCCATGGCCTGGGCGTTGGCACGGTTCTGCTCGATGCCGCCGTCTCGCACCTGTCCTCGCTTGGAGCGACGAGGGCGCACCTGTACACCGACTCCAACTGCTCGTGGAAGTTCTACGAGCTGCACGGCTTTAAGCGCACGGCCACGCACCGCGCCAACCGCGAAGAGCGCCGTCACGACATGCCGCGCGAAAGCTTCCTCTACGAACTCGACCTAACAGCCTAGGCCCAGCAGCCATACCTAGTCATTTAGGGATGTTCCCAGTGATTAGTCGTTGGGGACAGCCTTCGTAGGTAGCGCATGAAAATGGGATGGATCCGTCGGCAGTCGCCGGAGAAGATCCATCCCAAAAATCAGAGCGCGCTAGAACGTTCCGCCGCCGCCTCCGCCGACGCCGCCACCACCGCCGCCAGAGAAGCCGCCGCCGCTGCCGCCGCTCGAGCTATCGGAGCTCGAAGCCAGCTCGCGGATGGTCTCGTGATACACATCGTTGAACGAATCGAGCGGAGACTCGTTGCCGTAGTGATGGTAATACCACCAGTAGCAGGGGTAGTTGTCGTAGAAATCGTCGCTGTTGCGCAGGTCCGCAGGCACGGCCTCGGCCAGCTGTCGCAGCACTTCTTTCGAAACGCCCAGGGCAACGCCCATCACCAGCAGCTTGTTCCACAGCACCAAATCGCCCGGGACGGCTTCCTTTAGGCGTGTGAAATCCTCGAGCCAATGCTTGAGCGCCTTGCAGCGAGCCGCCACCTCGGCGCCCTCCGGCGTAAAGCGGCGGAACGTAAGGCCCACGCCGATACCCACCAGCACAATCGGCACCGAGATAACCGCGGCGGTAATGTTCGCCTGTGCGCCATCGGTAAAGAAGATGGATCCCACGGGAACAAAGGCAATCAGGATACCAAGAACCAGGCAAAACACCATTGCAACAATGCCGTCTGAGGCAACGTACTCGCTATCGGCCAGCTTGCCCTTAACGGTGTTCTGATAGTCCTCGAGCTTGTCGCCCACGGGTGTAGCGTGCTGCTTGACGTAGTGCTGCAGCTCGTCGAACGTGCGCGAGCGATCGCCGTTCTCGTCAGGCTTAGTACCGGCAAAGAAGACCTTGAGCACCATGTGGTCAATGCCCTTGGCCGACTTCCAGCCCGCATCACTCACCGTCACGCGATACGTCTGCTCTTCTTTTTCACGCCCCAACAGACCCTTCTTGGCCTTGGTCACGGTCGCCTGCTCCAGCTTGATCACACGGTCGTCAGTGAGCTTCATGAGCGTGGCGATATATGCCTGATCGGGCACCTCGTTCCAGCTCATGAGGGCCGAAAGCACGGCGGGATGGTCGGCCGAAGGCACATCGCGGAAATATTCGTCCTGGAAAAGCGGCTTGGGCTTGCGCTTGCGCAGCTTGAGCATAACGATTGTGCCGGTAAAGGCCACCGCCGCAACAACACTTAGCACGGCAAGTGCATTGGCAATCATGCGAGCGTGAGCGCGGCGGGCGTTAGCTTCGTCGGCCCATTCCTTCTCTTCGCTCAGGATCGTTGACATGCGCTCTTCGCCCGAAGCGGCAAGCTGCGGCACCCAGTCGCTAGGGAAGGCGATGCGTGCCTCGGCGAATTCGCCCTGGTGCACGCAGGGAATGGTATAGGTGACCATGGGCTCGTCCTCATCGAGCGACACGTCGCCCGTCAGCGGACCATGGCCCCATGCGCGGAAGTTATCGCCCTTGACGGCCGCCGTCCCGGCAGCGGCATTCGCGAAGCACACTTCCATCTCGACGTCATCGGAATCCGCAGACCAGCCGTCACCTACGAACTTCCAGTAGAGCTCGGCGGTATCGGCCCAGTTCATAACCGCACCGGTCATGGTGTAGCTCACGTAGTAGATTGCGCTGTCGCCGCTCTCGTGAGGGCTGAACACCTTAATCCTTACGCCGTCACCGGTCTGCTCGACCGTGTAGACGCCAGAGTCGCCCTTGTTCGCGCTATCGACTTTGTTAAACGCGGTGTCCTCTTCCTCGACACTCAGCACGTCGACGCCCGCCGTGCCGCCCTGCTGGTTGGAGCCCGTATTGATCTCCCAAAACACGCCGTTGATGTCGTCGTCGAAATCAAACTGGCGTCCCTCGACAACGGTCAGCGATCCATCGGCCTCGACCGTGGCGCTGATATAGGTCTGGGTCATGGAGTAGCCGTCGGCGTGCGCGGCGACAGGCAGCAGCAACAACGCAAGCGCGACGAGCACGCAGACGGAAGCGAATCGCGCAAACAGGTGGCGCTGCCGGCTGACTTTGGCGGCGAGGGTGTTCATAGGCACATCCTTTGTCTGTGATACCAGCAACGCCATTGTCCCACGTTTACGGGCGCACATGACGAACATCTAGGCCAGCGGAGTATCAAACGGGACGAAAGTCACGCCCGCGGCCGGCACCTGGGGACGTTCCTTATCTGCCGGCAATCTGGGACACTCCTTGGCATAGCCCGCTCCGGCAATAGATACCACTTCATAGCTCCGTCACAGGTGTAGCGGCTTTGTGTTGCCGCACGCGCACTGATTGAGTCCGCGAGCAAGGGGCATAAAGCAGTTGAGCGAAAACGGTTTGCCCCTTTGCCGTTCGCTTGAGGATCATGTCCCCCTTTTCCGCGGAAACCCCGGCAGTTGCGAAGAGCTGCCGGGGTTTCTGTCGTTTGAGGGGTTGGGCTGGCGGGCGGCGATCGAGCTATCGAGCCGGTGGTCCGGCACGCGCAACGCGCGGCCTCGGCAACTTGCAGGCCACGGCAGCGTCTCCCCCACCGCGCCCCGCGCTATACTCGTCCGCATGGATATCAACGCATGCAACATAGCAACACACGCCGCGGACGCACCAGCAACGGCAGCGCCCATCCCCGTCGTGGGCCGCTTTGCCCCGTCGCCCTCGGGCCGCATGCACCTGGGCAACGTGTTCAGTTGCCTGTGTGCGTGGCTTTCGGCCCGCAGCCAGGGCGGCAGCATCGTGCTGCGCATCGAGGACCTGGACGATCGCTGCAAGCGCCCGGAACTTGCCGCTCAACTGATTGACGATCTAACCTGGCTGGGGCTCGAGTGGGACGAAGGCCCCTACTACCAGCACGATCGCCTGGATCTGTACGAGGACGCCCTGCGCCAGCTGCAAGACGCCGGCCTCACCTATCCCTGTTTTTGCACGCGTGCCGAACTCCACGCCGCGAGCGCGCCGCACGCCAGCGACGGCACGCCCATCTACCGCGGCGCCTGCCGAGGCCTTTCTGCCGAGGAGGTTGCCCGCCGCAGCGCCCTGCGCGCCCCGGCCACACGCCTGCGCGTGCCCACCGTCGACGACCTCGCAGACGACGTGATCGAATTCGTTGACCGCACGTACGGAGCCCAATGCGAGGCACTCGCCACCGAGTGCGGCGACTTTTTGGTGCGCCGCAGCGACGGCGTTTTTGCCTACCAGCTAGCCGTGGTAGTCGACGACGCTGCCATGGGCGTCACCGAGGTCGTGCGCGGATGCGACCTGCTGGGCTCCACGCCGCGCCAGATCTACCTGCAGCATCTGCTGGGACTGCCCACACCGCACTACGCACATATTCCGCTGCTCATGTCACCGGACGGCCGCCGCCTTTCCAAGCGCGACCGCGACCTAGACCTGGGCGAGCTCCGCACCCGCTTTGGCACACCCGAGGCGCTGTTGGGATGGCTCGCCGGGCAAACAGGCATCGCGCCGGACACCACGCCGCGTACCGCCGAGCAGCTGGTCGAGCACTTTAGCTGGGACGTCATCCGCGCGCATCGGGAGAACATCACTGTAACGGTCGAGTAGCCAGCCACCCCGCCTCTACGCAACATCCCAGGGCTGGAGTTCGTCGCCCAGGCGAACGATGCAGTCGTAGAGCACGGTATGGCGCTCGGCCGGGTTGACATCCCGATGAAAATGCCCGTAGTACCAGCGCTTGTAGTCCAGACGGTCCTCCAGCTCGTCAAAAAACGTGGTGAGTCGATCGACATCGGGATAATTCCAGCCGGGCGCCGGATAGAGCGTGGGCGACAACATGCGCGTGGAGCAGGTGTGGGTGATCACGTAGTCGACCTTCCAGCCCACGCTGTCGAGCTTTGTCCGCGCCTCCTCAAAGTTGCGCTCGTCCGGCAACTCCTGCGGCCACCAGCTGGAATACGGAATGCGGTATTCCTTGTCCACGCTCGTGGCGCCGCCCATGGTAAAGATCGTTGAGCCATCAAGCTCAAAAACCTCGCCGCGCGTCAGGCGCCGTATGGGAGAGGTATCCGACAGGCGCTGCGTCAGCCCGCCGTGCCACAACTCCATGGGGCGCTCCGCCCAGTGATCGAAACGTTCGTGGTTGCCGTCGACGAACAGCACGGTATAGGGGCGCGACTCCAGCCAGGCGATATCGGCACATTCCTCGGCAGAGAAATCCCACGGAAAGCCAAAGTCGCCCGCGACAATCAGATAGTCGTCGCTCGTCAAACTATCCCCAAGATCCCAGTCGCGCAGCTTTTGCATGTCGAGGCCGCCGTGAATATCGCCCGTCACATAGACCGTCATCGGATTACCACTTCCCTGTAAGTCGCTAGCCCACATTCTGCACGATCACTAAGCCAACCGTTCCAGCCCTTCCATCCCTTAGGGCTTACCCCTCGTTCTTCCATCCAAACGGGTCGAGCACCCAAAAGATCAAATCGAGCGCGCCACCGGTCATCATGGCGCCGGCAAGGGCCATGCAAACGTGCAGAGAGCTAGCACTTCGGAGCACGTCGAATGGCCCCAGAACAGCCAGCAGCGCAACCGCTGTGCCGGCAAGGCGCAACGCGAGGCACGGCCACGCGTCCTTGACGCACTTCTTTGCGAGATGCTTGGTGTTGTCACTCATCAATATCGAACTCCTTAGAGGGTCGTTGTTCAGATACATGCCGCCGCGACAGAGCGGGGCGGCAGGGTAAGTGTCACATGCTGTGCGGACATCAATGGAGAAACCGCCTGCTCGACCAACCTTTGACGCCGTTTTGCACCGGCACCACATCCCCCGCTATCGAGGTCTAATACTTTTCCCACCGCTACCCAAAAACTCATCCAACGTTAATCTTGGCTCAAGAATCGCTTAATCTATAACCTGCACTATAGAGTTCGACCAAGGGCGGGGCGGCGCCGCGCAACGCAGACCGCCGAACGCAACGCTCGCGCCCGGGCAAATCGCCCGGCGTCGCGCCCATCGAACGAAAGGACAGGTCATGGACGACCTCGAAAAAGTTGAAACCATCCGCACCAAGTGCAACGTGAGCTACACCGATGCCAAGGCCGCGCTCGACGCCGCCGACGGCAACGTTTTGGACGCCATCATTTGGCTCGAGTCGCAGGGCAAGACGCAGACCACGTCGGCGCACGCCGCCACCGAGTCCGCGCCAGTCGATGAGCCCTCAGCCGAGATGGTCGCCGCGCAGGCCGCCTACGAGAAGTCGAGCGAAAAGACCGACTTCTCCAAGAAGATGGACAGCGTATGGGAGTACCTCAAAAAGCTCTTCCGCCTGAGCCTGGACACCAAGTTTATCGCCACGCGCCGCGATGCAATCATCCTCAACATCCCCATCCTGATCCCCATCATCGCCCTGTTTGCCTGGGGCGCTACGATTTGGCTGATGCTGATTGGCCTGTTCTTTGGCATGCGCTACCGCATCGACAGCGACGGCGACGTGCCCGGCAGTATCAACAACCTTATGAATCACGCCGCCGATGCCGCGGACGACATCAAGCAAAATCTGAACGACGACAAGTAATCGCAGACGGGGGCACGCATGGCACGGATCCTGATCGTAGAGGACGAGGAGAAAATCGCCCGCTTTGTGACGCTCGAGCTGGAGCACGAGGGCTACCAGGTGGAACACGCCGCCGATGGCCGCACCGCCGTGGACCTGGCGCTGGAGCGCAACTACGATCTTATTCTGCTCGATGTGCTGTTGCCGCAGCTCAACGGCATGGAGGTCCTGCGGCGCGTCCGCAAGCACAAGGATGTGCCGGTGATAATGGTCACCGCGCGCGATGCCGTGATGGACAAGGTGGCCGGGCTCGATGCCGGCGCCGACGATTACCTGACCAAGCCGTTTGCGATTGAGGAGCTGTTCGCACGGATCCGCGTGGCGTTGAAGCGCTCGGAGGCCGTGCGGGCGGCTTCGGGCGTTGGCGGCATCGGGACGGGCGCGGCAGGCGGCACGGGTGTCGGCGCCACTGCGATGCCCCCGGTCAGTGACTCGACCCAGGTTTCCGCCTCGCTCTCCCCCGCCACGCTCGCCGTGGGCTCGGTTGCGCTCGACCCCGACCGCCGCGAAGTCACGGTCGGCGGCTCGCCCATTGCGCTCACGGCCCGCGAGTTCGATGTCCTCGCCCTGCTTATGGCGCATGCCGAGACCGTGCTCACGCGCGAACGCATCGCGCACGAAGCGCTGGGCTACGAATACATGGGCGACACCAACAACGTCGACGTGCACATCGCGCATCTACGCGCCAAGATCGAGGACGCCGGCGGCGCCCGCATCATCCAGACCGTGCGCGGGGTGGGCTATGTCTGCCGCGCGTAACGCCGAGGCCAAGCGCGTCACCTCCATCGCCCGCGCCATCAACTGGAGCTATATGTGGCGCCGCCTGATGAGCTACGTCTGGCTCGATCTGTTGCTGGTGGTGATTGCGGCGGCGATCCTCGTCTATGGATACAACCAGACACTGCCCGACAGCGCGTTTACCGCAGGATGGATCCCCGGCGCCACCGTTCGCGGCATGTCGCTGAAGCCCGCGCGCGGCTGGGACCTGACAACGCTCACCTATACCGTCGAGCTTGCGCGTACCACCAAGACCTTCCCCCTCGCGCAGGACCTCATCGCACTTTGGCCCCTCTATATCGTTGTTGTAGGTTGGCAGGTCATCAGCATGCTCGATATGCTCGGCGGCGCTCGCCGTGTGCGCCGCACCATGGCGCCGCTCAACGACCTGGCCCTGCGCGTGGACGAGCTCGGCCGCATGCAGCTCTCCGGCGGCAAGATGGAAACGCTGGAGCAAGCCATCGAGCGCGCGAGCGTCGACTCGCCGAGCGTCACCACCGGCGACGCCGACCTGGCAAGCATCGAGGTCGCACTCAACCGCCTGCTGCGCCAGATGCAAGAGGCCAAGCTGCAGCAGATGCGCTTTGTCAACGATGCAAGCCACGAGCTGCGCACGCCCATCGCGGTGATTCAGGGCTACGTGAACATGCTCGACCGCTGGGGCAAAGACGACCCGGACGTGCTGGCGGAATCCATCGCGTCCCTCAAGGCCGAAAGCGAGCACATGCAGGAGCTCGTGGAGCAGCTGCTGTTTTTGGCGCGCGGCGATGCCGGGCGCACGGTCCTGCGGCGTGCGCATACCAACCTGGCTGCACTGGTCGGCGAGGTTTGCGAAGAATCGCAGATGATCGATGCCGGGCACACGTATCGGCTGGCCTTTGACGCTGCGCTTATCAGCGACCCGCGCTGCGACGCGTCCGTCGATGTCGCGCTCGTGAAGCAGGCTCTGCGCGTGATCGTGCAAAACGCCGCCAAGTATTCAGACGCGGGCACGCCCATCTCGTTTGGCGTAGCGCCGGATGCGGGCGCGGGCACGATCGACATAAGCGTTGAGGACGAGGGCATCGGCATGAACCAGGAATCCGCAGCTCACGCGTTCGAGCGGTTCTACCGCGCCGACAACGCGCGCGATGCCGGAGCGCAGGGCTCGGGCCTGGGGCTCGCCATCGCCAAGTGGATCGTCGATAGCCACGGCGGCGTCATCGGCGTGACCTCGGTCGAGGGCGTCGGCAGCCGCTTTACGATTCGCCTGCCGCGGTAGGAAGCCCCTCGGCATAAATAAAGGGATAGGGCCACGCAGCCCTATCCCTTTTTGCTAGCTATGACAGCTTGTGCGCTACTCGCGGCACAGGTGCACGGCGAAGCCGGCGAACTCGCGCTTAAAGTACACGAGCTTGGTACCACCGTCGGGTAGCAGCGCGCGCGACTCCTCGTTGACCTCGAGCCCGCGCTCGGCAAACCACTTCTCAGCTGCATCGATGTCGTTAACGGCAAAGCCGATGTGGCCTTTGGTGCCACGACCGTTCTGCTTCATGACCTCGACCAGCGAATCGTTGAAGTACGAAACCGGGGTCTCGATAACAGGCAGGCCCATCATCGTCGAGAACAGCTCCGCGATCTCCAGGGCGTCTGCCGGGTCGGCGGCGTTAATGCCCACATGGGCAACGCGCATGCCAAAGAGCTCGACCGGGTTGACGTTCTGCTCACTCATACAGGCAGTGCCTACTGAGCCATGACGTCGAGAACGGCCTTCTCGGCAGCGACGCGGTTCATGCCGGTCATGAAGGGCACGCCGCTCACGTACGGGCAGGTGAGGCCTTCGGGGGCAACGGTGGTGGCGATCAGCAGGTCGGCGCCCTCGTCGCAGTAGTCCTTGGCCTCGGAGATGGCGCACTGCACGATCTCGTACTTGTCGGCGTAACCGTTGGCGTCGAGCAAGGTGGCGACCTTCTGGGCAACGAGTGTGGAAGTAGCAGCGCCAGCACCGCAAGCCAAAACGATCTTCTTCATAGGTAATGTCTCCCTTCATGGTTTACTTTAGGTAAGTGTACCGCAGCGAGCGATGGCACTCAGCCTCGATGAGCTTTTATGCCAGTTTGCTTGCACGCTGCGTATAATACATCTAGTACGTGTTGTCATACCGCTCGCTTTAAGAGCGACTAAGGACTCTGAAATGCCCGATTCCCGCACCCTCTGGACCGCCGTCGTTATCATCTGCATCGCCGTGTCGGTGTTCTTTAGCGTCAAAAAACGCACCACGTTCAAACGCCTGCAGCAATTGATGGCCGCCAAGCAGTGGGACGAGTTCGATCGTTTGCTCGACGGCAAACTCACCAGCATGCTGTACCCGCGCTACAACCGCGACTACCTGCGCCTGAACTCCTATCTGCTGCGCGAGGACCATAAGCGCGCCGACGAGATGTTCGACCTGCTACTGGGACTCAACCTGCCCAAGATGCAGCGCGTCGACCTGGTAATCAAAGCTTTTAACTACTACGTTGGCCAGGAGGACCGCAAAAAGGCCAAGGAGTTGCTGCATGAGATCAAGGGCTTTGAGGGCGGTCAGGCCGAGGCAGTCGCACACGAATGCCAGCTGATGTACGACACGATGATCCTCAAGCGCCACAACGACATTCCCGAGCTGGAGCGCATGCTCGAGGATGTCGGCGACGACCCGGTCAAGCGCTGCCGACTGGAGTACCTGCTGGCCCTGCAGTATCAAAACAAGGGCGACGAGGAAAAGTTCCAAGAGTTCCTGGAGAAGTCGGGCCAACACTCGATGGCCGTCAACGCGTAACGGACGGCTTGTGCTAGACTTCTAGTCTCACGGGGGCGTGGCGGAATTGGCATACGCAGGAGACTTAAAATCTCTCGCCGCAAGGATTGTGGGTTCGAGTCCCACCGCCCCTACCATATGGAGCTTTCGAGCCCGTGTCCCCAAGGGATGCGGGCTCGCTTCTTTTAGATGCCGGTGGGACTCGAACCCGCGAGGGGGCGAGCGTTAAGCGGACGCGCAGCGTCCGAAGCCGGTGCGTATTTGCGCAGCAAATGCGCGGACGTCCCACCGCCCCTACCATATGGAGCTTTCGAGCCCGTGTCCCCAAGGGATGCGGGCTCGTTTCTTTTACACGCCGGCGG
The DNA here is from genome assembly GCA_047014445.1 of Collinsella aerofaciens. Classification (GTDB taxonomy): domain Bacteria; phylum Actinomycetota; class Coriobacteriia; order Coriobacteriales; family Coriobacteriaceae; genus Collinsella; species Collinsella aerofaciens_BX. The sequence goes on from JBKXPS010000005.1 coordinate 90,305, forward strand.
GGCTCTAAGTTGCGGTGGAATAGTTCCTGTTTTGGCAGTTTATCAGCCCATTTAGGAACTATTCCACCGCAACTTAGGTTGGTATTTACACATTTTCCGATGGAAAAACGTGGCTGTCTCGCACATTTTCCGATGGAAAAACGTGGTTGTCTCGCACATTTTCCGATGGAAACGACCAAATGGCCTTATACTAGCCGAGAGGGTTGGGAGGCAATATGCAGCGACAGCTTATGAGTGAACTTATCGCTTGGAAATCAAGGGCGAATCGCAAACCTCTCTTGCTTAGGGGAGCCCGCCAGACAGGAAAGACTTGGCTTCTTAACGAATTCGCAAGCCAGCAGTATCGAAACGTCATTCGTTTTGACTTTATGCTCGAGCCGAGCACACGCTCGCTGTTCGATGGGGACCTCGACCCCAAGCGCATCATCTCCCAGATAGAACTCCTACGTGGCCAAACCGTAACGCCGGCAGACACGCTCATCATCTTCGACGAGATCCAAGAGGCGCCACGCGGGATCACCTCACTCAAGTACTTCAACGAACTTGCACCCGAATACCACATCGTGGCAGCCGGTTCCTATATGGGCCTCGCGCTCCGACGCGAAAACGAGTCATTTCCCGTCGGCAAAATCGACCAGCTCACCATGCGTCCCATGGGGTTTGCCGAGTTCGTTCGTGCCGTCGACGGCAACCCGCTCGCCGATGCCATCCTTGCCGCAGACATGAACCTTCTGGCAAACGTTACCGAAAAGCTCGAGCGCTTGCTCAAGGAATACCTTGTTGTCGGCGGTATGCCCGAAGTTGTCTCCGCTTTCGCCGAGACACGCGACTTCATCGAAGCCCGAAGGCTTCAGCAGCAAATCATCGAGGCTTACGAATCCGATTTTGGCAAACATGCACCCGCCCGCATCGTCGAGCGCATGAGGTTGGTTTGGAAATCCCTTCCCGGCCAGCTTGCAAAGGAGAACAAGAAGTTTGTCTATGGCGCCCTTCGTCCCGGAGCGCGCGCACGCGATTTCGAGGAAAGCCTCCAGTGGCTCACGGACTACGGAATCGTTCATAAGGTGCCACGTGTTTCCGCTCTAAAGGCGCCGCTCTCGAGCTACGAAGACCTCTCGGGCTTCAAACTGTTCTGCATCGACACCGGCATCCTCGGAGCGCTCTCCGGTCTCTCTCCGGCCATCGTTCTTAACGGATCCGCTGTTTTTACCGAGTTCAAAGGTTCGCTGACCGAACAATACGTCGCGCAGGAGCTTTTGCTCCAGGACAAAACTCCCGCGTATTGGTCCTCTACCTCCGGCAATGCCGAAACCGACTTTGCCATCGACCATGCGGGAACCGTGCTTCCGCTTGAGGTCAAGGCGGCAGAGAACCTTAAAGCGAAGAGTCTGAAAGTAGCCTGCGAAAAATTCAAACTCGAGCGTTGCGTGAGGAGCTCCCTGGCGGCATATAGAGACGAGGGCATGCTCATCAATATTCCGCTTTGGGAGATTGGGCAGATCGACAAGCTGGCATAGGCGCTGTGGGGACGCCCCGCAAGGACTGTCCCCAGGTGCCGGCTGTTGAGTTGCGGTGGAATAGGGACTGTTTGGTGCCCGAAAGGGCGATTTTAGTCCGTATTTCACCGCAACTTATTTAGAGGGTGCTGAGCTCTGGGGTCCAGGAGATGGTGGGGGTCGCACCGTCGAGAGCCTCGTTGATGGTGGCGGCCATGCCGGCGAGTAAGCTGTTCTCGCTTACAGTGAGCGTCTGGTAGCCGCCGGCTCGCATAAGCTCGCGGATTACCACGGCACCAGCCAAGATCACGCCCGCGCGTTTGGGCTGTACACCCGGTAGAGCGGCGATGCCGTCCGCATCCAACGCAGACATGCGCTCGATAGCGGCCGAAACCTGATCCAGCGAAAGCTCGCGCAGGTGCACAAAGCTCGAATCGTACGGTTCCAGCTCATGAACGAGCGCCACGAGTGTGGTGACGGTGCCACCCACTGCGACCAAGCGTTCGGCGCGCTCAAAATTGCTCGGCAGGCCCTCAAAATAGGCAGCGAACTGCTCGCCCGCCCACGCGGCAGCGGCAGTAAGCTCGCCGCGTGCGGGCGGCAGTGCCGAGAAAAATCGCTCCGTCACACGGCGACAACCGATGTCCAGCGAACGCGTGCCCTCCAGCGCAAAGACCCCACGCTCCAGCGCAAAGACCCCACGCTCCGGCGCATAGACGCCCGTCGCGAGCTCCGTGGAGCCGCCGCCCGAATCGGCGACGATAATGCGTTCACCGGCAAAGTCGTGCGCCACGCCAAAAAACGTCAGGCGCGCCTCGACTTCTCCTGGAATCACCTGCGGCTCGAGACCCAGCTCGCGCAGGCCGTCCAGCAGCAGGGCGGCGTTGGACGCATCGCGCGCGGCGCTCGTGCACGTGGTGCAGATGCACGCGGCGCCAAAGGTACGCGCCTCGTCCACAAACATACGGCACGCAGCGAGTACACGCTCGACCGCCGTCTCGCAAAAGCGGCCCGTCGCGTCCACGCCCTCGCCCAGATCGGTAATCTCGGTATACTTGGACGATTCCACGATCGCCCCGCCCTCGACCTGCGCTAGCACTAGTCGCGACGACACCGTTCCCAGGTCGATCGCGGCCACCTTATATCGTTTGCAATTTGTCATTGCGAGCTCCCCTCCGGGCGCTATTTGCCGTTGGACACGACCGTCTGACCCTCGACGCCGTTAAACCCAAACAGCATGTCGAGCGCTTGGATGTACCATGGCGCGTCCTTGCCGACTTCTTCGATCTCCTTGGCCACCTCGCTGGCCTTCTTGGCGTTCGACGACTTCTTTTCAGCCGACGACGAGTCCGAATCGCCGTCCAGGCCCTGCACTTCAATCCTCTTCTCGCCGGGCATCACCAGGCCCAGGTCCTCGGATGCCGCGTCCTTGATACCCTCCTCCGAGAGCAGCTTGTCGACGCTTTTTTGCAGCTCATCATTGTATTGCTGGCGAATCTCGACCTGCTTGGCCAAGATATCGCTCGAACGCTTTGCCACGTACAGGTCGCGCACGGGGAAATACAGGCTCACGAGCACCAGGGCAACGACGATGCCGATGAATAGCCCTCGCTGAGGACCGTGGGTAAAGTCGTAGATCGCCTTGACCACCGCGTTGTCGTTGGCGTAGTGCATAAAGTCCGAGCCCGAAAGACGGTTCGAGGGCCTGCTCGACCTATCGTGCGTTTGAGCCGACGAGCGCTGAGCATGCGACGAACGTGCCGGGCGCACTGGTCCATCTGTCGAAGTATTCACTTGAGCATTGGGGCGCGAGGTACTTGTCGGGCGCTGTATGGAGCGGTCGGCGCCGGCGTAGGCGGACCCACCGAGCTGCACCGTGCGCGCACGGCGAGGCGACGGTTCACGCGAACCGGCGGAATAGTACCTGTTGTCGTAAATCTGATCCATGTGCGCCTTGTGCGGTTGAGGTTTGTTTGCGCTAAGTCCTTTAGTTATAGCACGAGCGCCCGCACCGCCTTCGCCAGCCTTTGCTCGACATAAAAAAGGCGCTGAGCCATATGGCCCAGCGCCCAATGGCGGCCATCAGAAGTGGAGCGGAGTTGAGTCAACCCCGCCCCCCGCGCGCACCACTTGTTTAGCGAATGTTGTAGAACGCGGCCTTGCCGGCGAAGCGCGCGCTGCCCTCGAGCTCGTCCTCGATACGGATGAGTTGGTTGTACTTGGCGATACGGTCGCTGCGGCACGGGGCGCCCGACTTAATCTGACCGGCATTAACACCCACGACCAGGTCGGCGATCGTGGAGTCCTCGGTCTCGCCAGAACGGTGGCTCACGATGCAAGCGTAGCCGGCCTCCTTGGCGGTCTCGATGGCCTCGAGCGACTCGGTGAGTGTGCCGATCTGGTTGACCTTGACCAGGATCGCGTTGGCGGCGCCCAGCTCGATACCCTTCTTGAGGCGCTCGGTGTTGGTGACGAACAGGTCGTCGCCCACCAGCTGCACCTTGTTGCCAATGCGACGGGTAAGCTCGACCCAGCCGTCCCAGTCCTCCTCGGCCATGCCGTCCTCGATGGAGATGATGGGATAGGTGTCGACGAGCTTCTCCCAGTAATCGACCATCTGGGCGCTCGTGTACTCAACGCCCTCGCCCTTGAGCTCATACATGCCGGTCTCGGCGTTGTAGAACTCGGTCGAGGCCGGGTCCATGGCGTACATGAAGTCGACGCCGGGCTTAAAGCCAGCCTTCTCGACGGCCTTGGTGATGTACTCGAACGGCTCGGCATTGGTCTTAAGGTTGGGGGCAAAGCCGCCCTCGTCGCCCACGCCGCCGCCCAGGCCGGCCTCGTGCAGCACGCCCTTGAGGGTGTGGTAGACCTCGGCGCACCAGCGCAGGCCTTCGGCAAAGCTCGGGGCGCCCACCGGCATGATCATGAACTCCTGGAAGTCGACGTTGTTGTCGGCATGCACGCCGCCGTTGAGGATGTTCATCATGGGCGTGGGCAGCAGGTGGGCGTTGACGCCGCCCAGGTACTGGTACAGCGACAGGCCCGCCGACTCGGCAGCGGCGCGGGCGACGGCCAGCGACACGCCCAGAATGGCGTTAGCACCGAGCTTGGTCTTGTTGGGTGTACCGTCCGCAGCGATCAACGCGGCATCGACGGCGCGCTGATCGAAGGCATCGAGGCCCACGACGGCGTTAGCGCACTCGTTGTTGACGTGCTCGACGGCCTGAGAGACGCCCTTGCCCAGGTAACGGCCCTTGTCGCCATCGCGCAGCTCACATGCCTCAAAGGCGCCGGTTGAAGCGCCCGAAGGCACCATTGCGCGGCCGAAGCTGCCATCCTCGAGCACGACCTCGACCTCGACAGTGGGATTGCCGCGGCTGTCGAGCACCTCGCGACCGTAGACGTCCAAAATATCGCTCATGTTGTCTCCCTCTCACTTGGAAACGGGTTGAATGCTTGGCGACATGGCATTGCGTCAATGTGGCGCTTTGGTTTGCAAGTTAGCCATGTCGCACTTTTTGCATTATGCCCTAAGTTAGCCGAGGGATACACTTGTTTTTCGAAAAATTTAGCGGGAACGATGAGGCGTGTCAGTTCGTCGTTCCCGCAGTCTTACTCCTCAGCCTTGGCGGCATCCCAAAGGTCGTTGAGGCCGTGGGTCGAAAGCTCAGCCAGATCCACATGGGCGTTGGCCGCCATCTGCTCCATCGCAGCCCAACGACGGCGGAACTTTGCCGTGCTGGCGCGCAGAGCGCTCTCGGCGTCGATTCCCTCCTTGCGCGCAACGTTGACCAGGGCAAAGAGCAGGTCGCCAAACTCCATCTCGCGCTCGGGCGAGCCGGGCTCCTCGGCCTCAAACTCGGCACGCTCCTCGGCGACCTCGTCCCACACATCCTGGACCGTCTCCCACTCAAAGCCCACGGCAGCCGCCTTGCGCGACACCTTCTGGGCCTGCATCAGCGCAGGCAGATGTGTGGGCACGCCGTCGAGCAGGCCCTCGGGCGCAGCCTCGCCTGCTGCCACGGCCTTGTCCTTGGCGGCCTTCTCGGCAAGCTTGACCTCGTCCCAGATCTTGAGCACCTCGTCGGAGTTATCGGCATCCGCATCGCCAAACACATGCGGGTGGCGGCGGATGAGCTTGGTGTCGATATCGCGTGCCACATCGGCCAGCGTAAACTCACCGGCGTCCGCCGCAATCTGCGCATGCAGCACCACCTGCATGAGCACGTCGCCGAGCTCCTCGCGCAGATGCGCCACGTCGTCCGCCTCGATGCAGTCGAGCGCCTCGTAGGCCTCCTCGATCATGTTCTTGCCGATGCTCTGATGCGTCTGCTCGCGGTCCCACGGGCAGCCGTCGGGCTGACGCAGGCGCCAGATGGTCTGCACCAGATGCTGCAGCTCGGCCGACGCGTCGACCAGCGTGGACAGGTCGCGCGAGCCCTCGGCATTTTGCTGAGCCATGGTTAGTCCTCCTCCATGATCACGTGACGGAACGCACCGCCCTCGTAGATGCCGTAGCTGTGCGTACCGTCCTTGGGAATGCTCACGCTGCCGGGATTGAAGAGCCGCAGGCCCGGGTGCGCCTCGCTTGCCTCGTTGACCTTGATGTGCGTGTGGCCGTAGACGAGCGCGGAGCCCTCGGGCAGCGCGGGCGCGTGGTCGACGCTGTTGTGCATGCCGGCGCCAAAGACGTGGCCGTGTGTCAGGAACAGCTCGCGGCCGGTCTCGTCGAACAGCGTGGCGTAGTCGGCCATAACGGGGAAGTCGAGCACCATCTGGTCGACCTCGGCGTCACAGTTGCCGCGCACCGCGATGATGCGGTCGGCCAGGGCGTTGAGCAGCGGAATCACACGCTTGGGGGCGTAGTCGCGCGGAAGGTCGTTGCGCGGGCCGTGGTAGAGCAGGTCGCCCAGCAGAACGATGCGGTCGGGTTGCTCGGACTCGATGGCGGCGCAGAGGCGCTCGGTCCAGTATGCCGAGCCGTGGATGTCGGAGGCGATGAGGTATTTCATGGTGGTCCTTTCGGGTGGGGTTGATATGACTGGGCGCGGGATGTCGCCGGCCGCGCTATTCAAATCGCAGTGCCGCGCTCTGGGCCGCCTGCATCACGCGTTGGAGCGGTACGTTGTGCTCGCGAGCGAGGCGGGAGCAGTCCTCGTACTCGGGCGCCGCACGCTCACTGCCGTCGGGCAGAGTGGCCACTTTGACGGCCACCTCGCCCCAAGGCGTCGCCACCTGCTCAAAGCGGCGCGGCAGGCAGACGCGCTCCATAATCTGGCGCCGGATACCGTTGGTCGTGGTTTCCAAAAAGATGATCGTCTGCAGACGGTCAATGTCCTCGCGGACGCAGATTACCTGCAGCTGCCAGCCGGGACGACCTTTTTTGCAGTAGAGAGGCAGCCAGTGCACTTCGCGGGCGCCCGCCTCGCGCAAGCGGTCGGCGGCATAGGCGAGTACCTCGGGTGACGCATCGTCGATGTCGCACTCTAGCTTGACGATGGTCTCGGGCGCATCGGTCTCGCGAGACAGCGGAGATGTACTTCCACGTTGCATACGGTCCGGATCCTTTCCGCACGGGCTCGTTTTATTCACCCAAACGCTAGCACATCGGACGTGGCACAGGCGTGACTTTCGTCCGTCGCCGCCCTCGCCCCTATCCAAACATGTACATCAGCCTCCAAACATGTCATTTTATGTCGGTTTTGGAGGCTGACGTACACGTTTTGAGGCAGGGTCGATGTCGTGCGGCAGCCCTTGCGCGCCGTTTGCCCTTTCCAGTCGATTTCGACCCTCGGCGTGCCCAACGCGTCAGGGGTCGCGCCATTACAATGGAGCAGATTTGCCGAATGCAAAGGAGCCGCCATGTCCGCTTGCCCGCTGGTCGATTGCCATACTCATACTTCGTTTTCGGACGGCCATGCCTCGTTTGAGGAAAACGTCTGCGCCGCCGCGGCCGCCGGCTGTCGGGTCATGGTCTCGACCGACCACCTCACCCTGCCTGCCAGCATGGATGCTAACTGCGAGGTACAGGTCGTCGAGGGCGACTTGCCGGCACATCGCCTGGCTTTTGAGGATGCCCGCAAGCTTGCCGCGCAGATCGCGCCGGAGCTCGAGCTTATCTATGGCTTTGAATGCGATTGGTACGAAGGCTGCGAGCCCTTGGTAGAGCGCTGGTCCCAGGGCGCCGTGGTGCGCTTGGGCAGCGTGCATTGGATTGGCGACCCGGGCGATATCATGGCCGGCGCCGCGGGCACGGCGGGAACAGAGAGCGTCGCTCGTCCCGATACGCCCGACTCGCTTTGTGGCTGGATCGACGACGATACCAACCTGCATGTTTGGGATAACTTAGGCGCGCGCGGCGTGTGGGAGCGCTACGTCGATGACTGGTGCCGCGCCTGCGAGAGCCCGCTCAACTTTGATGTGATGGCTCACCCCGACCTAGTCATGCGCTTTTCGAAGGAAGGCTTTGCGCCCGACTTTGACCCCGCGCCGTTTTGGCAGCAGATGGCCGAGTGCGCGCACGATACGGGTCGCCGCGTTGAGGTCTCGACGGCCGCACCGCGCAAGGGGCTCGACGACTACTATCCCGTGACCGGCCTTTTGCGCTGCTTCGCCCACGCCGAGGTGCCAATCACTTTTGGCTCGGACGCACACCGCGCCTGCGACATCTGCTGGAACATCCGTGAGGCCCAGGCACACGCCTACGACTGTGGCTACCGAACCTTCGACGTCCCCCACGCCACCGGCGAATGGGAATCCACACCCCTCGCCTAACTAGTCGTTTAAGAACGTCCCCAATGACTAGTGGCGGCGGGCGTTGAGTTCGCCAGCCAGCTCGTCGAGGGTGATGCCGTAGCGCTCAAGCGTCACGAGCAGGTGGTAGACCAGGTCGCCGGCCTCGTAGCGGATGTGGCCGTGATCGTTATCCTTGCAGGCCATGATCACCTCGCTCGACTCCTCGGCAAGCTTCTTGAGCAGCTCATCCTCGACGTCGGTCAGCAGACGCGCGGTATAGCTCTCCTGCGGCGATGCATCACGACGACCGTGAATCACCTCGGCCAGACCTGTCAACGTCTCTCCGATATTTCCATCCTGAACGTTTGCGGTGCGCACACCCATAGTTCAATCCTTTCTGGTTGGCCAAGCGCCTAGTCGAGCGCCCGTCCTACGCGAGTTTCTTAAAGAAGCAGGTACGGTTGCCGGTGTGGCAGGCCGGACCCGGCGAGTCGACCTTGACCAGCAGCGTATCGCTATCGCAGTCGGCCCAGAGCTCCTTGACCACTTGCATATTGCCGCTCGTCGCGCCCTTGTTCCAGAGCTCCTGGCGACTGCGGCTCCAAAACCACGTGGTACCGGTCTTGAGCGTCAGCCCCACCGATTCCTCGTTCATCCAAGCAACCATAAGCACCTCGCCGGTGTCATACTGCTGAACCACACAAGGAATCAGCCCGCGGGCGTCGTATTTAAGATCAGACGCTTCTATTACCTCAGTCATCATTTCTCCCAAGTCATAAACGAAACCCCACAGGTCGGCGAGGGTGGTCCAGGTGCCGCAGGTTGCCGCGAAAGAGGAGCGACGCGTACTTTGGTACGCGAGCGACGGTTTGAGCGGCAAGATGCGGTGCCTGGACAAGCCGCAGCGAAGCCCGCAGCATTAGAAGTCCAACCTCACAGGAATACCTTGAGAGGCCATATACTCTTTGACTTCGCGAATGCTGAACGTTCCAAAGTGAAAGACGCTGGCCGCCAGCACGGCGTCGGCTTCGCCCTCGATCACGCCCTCGGCAAAATGCTCGAGCGTGCCCACGCCACCGCTCGCGATGACGGGAATCGGCACCGTACGCGCCACGGCGCGGGTGAGCGCCAGGTCAAAGCCGGCCTTGGTGCCGTCGCGGTCCATGCTGGTCAGCAAGATCTCGCCGGCGCCGCGGCGAGCCGCCTCCTCGGCCCACGCCACCGCGTCGATACCCGTGGCATTGCGGCCTCCCGCGGTAAAGACCTCCCACTTGTCGGCATCCGGCTGCCCAGGCAGGCCGACGCGCTTGGCATCGATCGCCACGACCACGGCCTGGCTGCCAAACGCCGCGGCAGCCTGGCTAATCAGCGACGGGTCGCGCACGGCGGCAGAGTTGAGCGATACCTTGTCGGCACCGGCCGCAACCATGGTGCGCATGCCCACCAAGTCGCGGAAACCGCCGCCCACGGTATAGGGAATAGCAAGCTCTTCGGCCGCGTGCGCCGCCATCTCGATGGTCGTCGCGCGGTTGTCGCTCGTCGCGGTAATGTCCAAAAATACAACCTCGTCCGCACCCTCGCGGTCGTAGGCGCGGGCCAGCTCCACCGGGTCGCCCGCATCGCGCAGGCTCACAAAGTTGACGCCCTTAACCACGCGGCCGTCCTTAACATCCAGACAGGGAATTACGCGTTTGGTAAGCATGGGCTACTCCTCCCCTCGGGCGGCGGCCAGCGCCTGGGCCAGCATAAAGTTGCCTTCGTAGAGCGCACGGCCGGTAATGGCGCCTTCAATCGCGCCCTCGCCCACCGCGGCCAGCGCGCGGATGTCATCGAGCGTCGATATACCGCCCGAAGCCACAACGGGAAAGCCCGCGACATCGGCCACATGGCGATACGCCGCCACATCGATGCCCGTCTGCATGCCATCGCGCGCGATGTCGGTATACACCAGATGCTTAAAGCCCAGCTCGGAAAGCTGCGCCACGGCATCGTCGAGCGCCACGCCCGCGCCGTCGCGCCAGCCATTCACCTTGACCTGGCCGTCGCGCGCGGCAATATCTGCCACCAACAGCTCGCCAAAGCCTTGGGCTGCCACCTCGGCAAAACCCGGCTCGGTCACCAGCACGGTGCCCAGCGCAATGCGGCGAGCACCATAGCCGGCCAACTCGTCGATGCGCGCGAGCGAGCGGACGCCGCCGCCCACGTCCACGGACAGGCCGTCGACGCCGCAGATAGCCTTGATCGCCGCCGAGTTGGCAGCGCACGCGTCCTCGTCCTCGCCAAAGGCAGCGGACAGGTCGACGACGTGCACCCAGCTCGCGCCCTGCTCGGCAAACGAGCGGGCAACGGCCATGGGGTCGTCGGAATATACCTTGCAGCGGCTGCGGTCGCCGCGCTCCAGGCGCACAACCTTGCCGCCGATCAGATCGATTGCGGGAAACAGGATCATCGGCCAACCTCCTCGACGATGTTGACGAAGTTCTTAAGAATGCGCTGACCAAGCGCGGAGGATTTCTCGGGATGGAACTGACAGCCCCACACGTTGCCATGACGCGCGATGCACGGGAAGCTCCGCGTGTAGTGCGTGCGCGCCAAAACATCAGCGGCATCGGCGTCGTCGGCCACCGCGTAGCTGTGGGTGAAGTACATGTTGGCGCCCTCGGCAAAACCGGCGAGCAACGGATCGGCCGCGCCGGCGGGCGTCATGTGCACCTGGTCCCAGCCCACGTGCGGCACCTTCAGGCGACTCGATTCCAAGCGCGTACACGAACCGCGCATGATGCCCAGGCCATCGACCCAGGGGCCGCCAGACTGCTCAGGGGTGCTGCCGTCTGCAGCCATGCCCTCGTCCGCAGGCACGCCCTCGTTGCCGCGCTCAAAAAAGAGCTGAAGGCCCAGGCAGATGCCGAGCAGCGGAGTTCCGGCGGCGACGGCATCGAGCACGGCCGCCTCCTCGCCGCTCTGGCGTACAAAGGCGATCGCGTCATAGAACGCGCCCACGCCCGGGATGACCAGGCCGTCGGCGCGGCGGATCTGCTCCGGGTCGTCCGACGTGCAGGCAGCGGCACCGGCGCGCGCAAGCCCGCGCACGACGCTCGACAAGTTGCCCTTGTGGTAGTCGACCACCACGATCTTCGGTTCGCCCACGCGACCCCTCCTCCTCATCTTGTCCAAAAACCACCACAAAGGGGACGGGCACCTTCGTGGTGGTTTCTGCCTTTGTAGCGGTTACAGTGAGCCCTTGGTGCTAGGGATGCCCTGCACGCGGGGATCGAGCTCGCAGGCGTGGCGCATCGTGCGGCCCACGGCCTTAAAGGCGGCCTCGATAATGTGATGCGAGTTACCGCCCGCCAACTCGCGCACGTGGAGCGTGAGCTTGGCATCGCGCGCAAAGGCGTAGAAGAACTCAACGGCCAGCTCGGTATCGAAGCTACCCACACGCTCGGTCGGCACGGGCAGCTCGCAATAGGCCTGTCCGCGACCCGAGATGTCCACGGCAGCCATCACGAGCGTCTCGTCCATGGCAATCGCCGCGTCGGCAAAGCGCGTGATGCCCGCCTTGTCGCCCAGCGCCTGGCAAAACGCCTCGCCCAGCACAATGCCCGTGTCCTCGACGGTGTGGTGCGCATCGACCTCGACGTCGCCCACCGCGTGCACCGTCAGGTCAAACAGACCATGACGGCCAAAGGCGTTGAGCATGTGGTCGAAAAACGGCACGCCGGTCGAAATATCGCACACTCCGGTTCCGTCCAGGTCGAGTTTGACAACAATATCGGTCTCCCCCGTCTTACGGGTCACCTCGGCATAACGGTCCATCTACATCTCCTCCTTCACCAGCGCGGCAAACGCAGCCAGCACTTCGTCGTTTTCCTGCGGCGTGCCCACGGTAATGCGCAGGCAGTCCGCGAGCCCCGGCGCGTAGCTAAAGTCACGCACCAGGATGGAGTACTCGTCGCGCAGACGCTCTCTCACGCGCGTGGCATGCGGCGTGCACACAAGCACAAAGTTCGCCGCACTCGGCCATGCCTCCACGGGCAGACCCTCGGCAGCCATCGAGCGCAGGGCGGCCAGTTCGCGCTCGCGCTCGGATGCGACCTGTGCCACCACGGGCGCATACGCATCGCGGGCGCGCACGCAGGCAAGCGCCGCCGCCTGGCTCAGCACGTTGACCGAATAGATCTGGCGAATCGCCGCGAACACCTCGATAACCTCAGGCGCCGCGATCACATAGCCCAAGCGCGTGCCGGCGGCGCCAAACGCCTTGGAAAGCGTGTGCAGAATCACCAGGTTGGGATGCTTGGCGATAAGGCCCTGCGCCGTGGTGGCCGCGCCAAACAAATCGTCGGCAAACTCAACGTAGGCCTCGTCGACCATAACCATGCCGGGGCACGCATCGCACAGAGCCGCGACAAAGTCGAGCGGGGCCACGTCGCCCGTTGGATTGTTGGGCGAGGTCACGATCGCCAGGTTGCACGCGGGCGCCGCGGCGAGCACCGCTGCCTGGTCGAGCTCAAAGCTCGCCGGATCGCGCCACACGTCGCGCACCTCGGTCTGGCACAGCGACGCAAAGAAGGCGTACTCGCTAAAGCACGGCGGGCAGTTGAGCAGAGTCCGCCCCGCGCCGCCAAACGCCAGCAGGTAGTTATAGAGCAGCTCATCGCCGCCGTTGCCCACGCAGATGTTCTCGCGCGTCACGCCATGCCAAGCAGCAAGCTCGTCGCGCAGGTCGTTGGACATGGGATCGGGATAGCGGTTGAGCGGCGTGGCAGCAAGGGCCGCATCGACCGCCTCGCGCACACCGGCCGGCACAGGATAGGTGTTCTCGTTGGCCGAAAGGTTGATGCGCGTGGGCGTAAAGTTGGGATCATAGGGCTCAATACCGGCCAGGTAAGGCTGGACGAGCTCCTTCATGCGGGGTGAAAGCTCGGCCATATTAGGCCTCCTCGCCGGCCGCACCGGCGGCACTGCTCGCAGCCGCCGCCAGGTCTACGCCCTCAGCAACCGTCGCCACGGCGTCGCCCGGCCAGGCAACCTTGGTCAGGTCGGCCGTGGCCAGCGACTCAGCGCTCACGGAGTCCTCGCCCTGCTCCAGCACGCGACGGCGCAGTGCGGCCGAAAGCGCGTGTGCCCACAGGCCCTCTGCCTCGGCCAGGCGCTGCGTGGCGGGAGCGTCGGAAAGCAGGCCCTCGGGCGTATAGCAAATGACGCTCGAGCGCTTGACGAACTCCTCCACCGAAAGCGGGTTGGAGAACATGGCCGTGCCGCCGGTCGGCAGCGTGTGGTTGGGGCCGGCGACGTAATCGCCGAGCGGCTCGGAGCTCCAGGCGCCCACAAAGATAGCGCCGGCGTTACGAATACCGCCGAGCAGGCCCATCGCATCCTTGCAGTGCAGCTCCAGGTGCTCGGGCGCCACGGTGTTCACGGCCTCGACAGCGGCGTCCATGTCCGCGGCGACGACAATCGTGCCCTCGTTATCCAGCGAGGCACGCGTGATCTCGGCGCGCGGCGACTGCGCGACCAAGATGTCGATGCCGGCCTCGACCTCGCGCGCAAACTGCTCGTCGCAGGTCACCAGATAGCAGGCGGCCAGCGGATCGTGCTCGGCCTGGGCCATCAGGTCGGCCGCAACCACCATGGGCTTGGCCGTGGCGTCGGCCAGCACGCAAACCTCGGACGGGCCGGCGACCATGTCGATGCCCACATCGCCCGACACGATCTGCTTGGCCGCGGCGACAAAGGCGTTGCCCGGGCCGGTGATCTTGTCGACGCGCGGAATGGTCTCGGTGCCGTACGCCAGCGCGGCCACGGCCTGGGCGCCGCCCACCATATAGATCTCGTCCACGCCGCCGAGCTTGGCAGCCGCAAGCGTATACGGGCTGATCAGGCCATCTTTTTGCGGCGGAGTCACCATGACCACGCGCTTGACGCCGGCCACCTTGGCGGGGATGGCGTTCATGAGCACAGTGGAGGGATACTGCGCGCGGCCTCCCGGCACGTAGATGCCGGCCGCGGCAAGCGGGGTCACCTTAACGCCGAGCATCGTGCCGTCCGGGCGCGTGGTAAACCAGCTCTGCTCGACCTCGCGCTGGTGGAATTCGCGAATCTGGCGCGCGGCCTTCTCGAGCGCGGCGACAAAGGCCGGGTCGAGGCCTTCGAGCGCAGCATCGATCTGCTCCTGCGGCAGGCGGAAGCTTTCCAGCTCAACACCGTCAAAACGCTGGCAGTAATCGCGCACCGCGGCATCGCCGTTGGCGCGCACGTTGGCCACGATATCACGGGCGGCATCGACGATGTTTTGCGGCAGCACGCCCTTGCGGTTGAGCTGATTGGTAACAAGGCGCTCGCCGGGAGCAAGTTTGATGGTCTTCATATCGGTATCCCCTATCGGTCGAGGTTGCGTTTGAGAAACGAGAGACCAGGCGGCGGCGACAATCGCCCCGCAGCCCGGATATGGGGGCGCCCGTGCGTGCTCGCGCTATTGTGCCGAGCCCGCGACGGGCTCAAAATGCTTGTCCTTCACGGCGGCTGCCAGGCGATCGGCCAGGTTGCGCACGCGCGGATCTAGGCGTGCGGAACCCGGGTTGACGAAGAAGCGCGCCGTGCAGTCCATAATGCGGCCGGTGATGACCAGGTCGTTGTCGCGCAGGGTCGCGCCCGTGGCGGTAATGTCCACGATGCGGTCGGTCATACCGACAATGGGGCCCAGCTCAATATTGCCGTGCAGCGAAACGATGTCGGCGTTCACGCCGCGCTCGGCATACCAGGCACTCGCGATACGCGGGTACTTGGTTGCCACGCGAAGCGACCCGCGGCGGGCATAGTTGCGCTCGGCCTGACCGGCGCGCCACGCGGGCTCCGCCTCGATAAAGGTGCACAGGCCGTAGCCCAGATCGACCAGCTGCAGCAGGTTGAGGTCGGCCTCGATGAGCGAGTCCCAACCGCAGATGCCGCAATCGGCACCGCCGCAGCCCACAAAGGCGGGTGCATCGCTGGGGCGCACAATGACAAACTCGATATCGCCGACCGCGCCCTCGCCGGCGCGCGTGTCGCGGCCGCGCACGATCAGGTGACGGCCAGGATCGCGCAGCTCCGAAACATCCAAGCCCGCGGCCTCGAGCACGTCGAGTGTGTCGGCCTTAAGTGAGCCCTTGGGCACGGCGATGCGCAGCGGGCCCTCGGTGCCACGACCCACGGCGTGGTCGCCATCGGGGGCGATGTCCTCGGCCGAGGTGCGTGCGGCCTCCAGACGCTCGAGCGAAAAGGCGAAGCCCGCCGCCGGCACCTCGATACCGGCGCCAAACGCGCCGGTAAAGATGGAGTCATAGCGTCCGCCCGAACCGACCGGATCGGGCAAGCCGCCGGCATAGGCCTTAAAGACCAGGCCCGTGTAGTAATCGAAAGAGTTCATGATAGAGAAGTCGAACGACAGCACCTGGGCGTCCTCGAGTGCTAGGCCCTCGACCAGGGCACGCAGCTCGCGCGTCAGCGGCGCGACGATACCGGCGGCCTCCAGCAGCGCGTCCACGCGATCGAGTACCTCGGCACCGCCGTGCAGACGCGGCAACTCGCTAATAGCGGCCTTGACGGCATCGGACTCGGCGCTTGCCGCCACGCGGGCATCGAGGCCCACAAAGTCGTTGGCGTGCACACAGCGCAGGGCCTCGGCAGCCAGCTCACGATCCTCGCATACCGCGAGCAATTCCTTAAACGGACGAACGCTACCTGCGATAACGCGCGCATCGGGCAGCGCCAGCTTGCGCACAGCCTCCGCCACCAGCGAAACAATCTCGACATCGCCCGCGGTATCGCCCGCACCGATAAGCTCAAAGCCCAGCTGCGTAAACTGGCGCGAGCCACCGGCATTGCGCTGGCACTCGCGAACCACCGGCGCCTCGTAGCGCAGGCGCAAGGGCAGGTCGGCCGCGCGCATGCGGGTCGAAACCAGACGCACGATCGGCAGTGTGTTATCAGGACGAACCACCAGCAGACGACCATCGTCGTCAAAGAGCTTAAACGGCGTGTCTGCAATGCGGCCGCCCTCCTCGAGCGAACCCTTGTCCTCGAGCAGCGGCGTCTCGACCGGCAGGTAATGATGCTCCCTGAAGCAGCCCTTCACCGTCAGCGCAATCTCCTCGCGCGCCTGAGCCTCCTCGGGCAATATGTCCCGGAATCCCCACGGTGTGGCCGTCATCTGGTGAGCCTCCTCATGCTGTGTTGCATACAGAACAAACGACCGGCATAGCTCCGCCGGTCTTTTGGGTACTTTAGCATACTAGAGTGCTTGCGGGGAAAATCCTTGTCCGCAGCTCACACCGTATTCATTTGGAAACATAGGGGCAGACGCTCAGCTAAATCTGACGATTATCTAGGCCAACCAGAAACCATATCCCGTTTTTCGTCTAAAAACTGGGATGCAGTTTCCGCTGAGGACCTTTTCCGAACTGCTTCTGCAGCGGCTGTTTTGGCTCCGGGACCGCGTCAATCGCATATCTTTATGGCGCCTTTATCCTACACATGTTGTATAACTACCAAATGTGGAATATAACAAAGAGCAAAACATAGGCTGAGCGTTATGGAGGATTGAGGTTGAAAGAGAAGCTATTTCGATGGGTCGTGAAGCACCGCAAACCCATCATCGCGTTCTATGCGGTGGCAGCACTGGTATGCCTGTTCCTGCGCCAGTTTGTAGGCGTTAACTACGACATTACGAGCTATCTGCCCGACGAAGCGGCGTCGACCGTCGCTCTGAATACCATGGGTGATGAGTTTGAGGGTGACATTCCCAACTGTCGCGTTATGGTGCCCAATGTCTCGATCGCTCAGGCGCTCAAATACAAGGACAAAATCAAAAAGGTCGACGGCGTCGAGGAGGTCCTATGGCTTGACGACGCGGCAGATATCGATCAGCCGCTTGCCACGCAAGACAAAGACACCGTTGAGACCTATTACAAAAAGAACAACGCCCTGTTTACGGTGACGGTTAATTCCGAAAAGGAGATCGAGGCAACCGACGCTATTCGAGATATCGTGGGCGACGAGGGCGCCATTACGGGCTCGGCCATGTCTAACGCGCTCGCCACCACATCGACCGAGCAGCAGATCAGCATTATCACGGTCGCTGTCATAGCGATTATCTTCGTGATTCTGGTCATCACGACTACCAGCTGGGCCGAACCCATCCTGGTGCTGCTGGGCCTGGGCGTCTCGGTGTTTATCAACTGGGGCACCAACCTCATCTTTGGCGAGATTAGCTTTGTCACCAACTCTGCGGGCTCCATTTTGCAGGTTGCCATCGCGCTGGACTTCTCGGTCTTTTTGCTGCACCGCTTTAACGAGGAGCGTGGCCGCCACGGCAGCGTTGCCGAAGACATGGTGCAGTCGTGCTGCCTGTCCTCGGTCGCCGTGTTTTCGAGCGGTTGCACGGTCTGCATCGGCTTTATCGCGCTTGCCGCCATGCAGTTTAAGATCGGCCCCGACCTTGGTCTTGCCCTTGCAAAGGGTATCGCCATCAGCCTGGTATCGGTCTTTACCTTTGTTCCTTCGATGTTCGTTCAGTTCGATGGCTTTGTGCAAAAATCGCAGCACAGGCCCTTTGTCCCGCCGCTGGGTAAGTTCGCCCGTCTGGTGCTCAAGGTCTGTATCCCCGCTGCCGTCGTGATCCTCGCCGTGGTTTACCTTGCGCGTGTGGCATCGACCTCCAGCGATATCACGTACTACTACGGCACTTCGCACATTTTTGGTTCGGATACGCGGCTTGGTCAGGATATGGACAAGGTCAAGGAGGTCTTTGGCAACTCCGATACCTACGTTGTGCTCGTTCCCCGTGGAGAGGTGAGCGAGGAGCAGGCACTCTCCAATGAGCTCAAGGCGCTCCCCGAGGTCAAGTCCATCCAGAGCTATGTTGACGTTGCGAGTCCCTATATCCCCACGGGCATGGCCGAAAAGGACACGCTCGATCTGGTGGAGGGAGAGCACTACAGCCGTTTGGTGCTCACGGTTACCGCGCCCTACGAGGGTCCGAGTACATTTAAGCTGGTCAAGAAGATTCGTTGTATCGCGGACAAACATTATCCGGGTAAGGCAATGCTCGCCGGCGAGGGCGTGAGCACCACCGACCTTAAGGACACCATCACCGTCGATAAGGGCAAGGTCGACCTCATCGCCGTCGTGGCCGTGTTCGCGGTCTTGCTGCTGGCCACCAAGTCGCTGAGCCTGCCGATCATCTTGGTGCTCGTGATTGAGACCTCGATCTGGATCAACTTTGCTGCACCGCTCTACACCGGTATGCACGAGTTCTTCCTCGCCTACTTAATTGTGAGCTCCATCCAGCTGGGCGTTGCCGTCGACTACGGCATCCTGATTGCTGACCGCTATCGTGAGGACCGCGTGACCATGCATAAGCGCGAAGCGCTACTCGAGACCATGGAAGCTTGCACGATTCCTGTTTTGACCTCTGGATCGGTTCTGCTGATCAGTGGCTTCCTGATCCATGCGATCTCGAGCCACGGCGTGCTCAAGCAGATCGGCTGGTTCCTGGGCGTCGGCGTGAGCATCTCCCTAGTCGCCGTACTCTTTGCGCTGCCGGGTTTCCTGTATGTGCTCGATGGCCTCATCGGCAAGACCACGCTCAAAGCTCATTTTTTGCCCAAGGATGCCCAGGATCCGGTTTCGGATACCACCGAGGCATCGGCTGCGGACGGCTCCGCTCAGTAACGTTTTACAAAGCAGTTGGAAGGAATACCGCAATGCATACCCATACCACTGATACCGCTTCGAAAGAGCTCAAAGCCCAACGCGATCTTGTACGTCGTCCCCATAAGCGCATCGCTGCGCTCGCTCTTGCCGCCGGTCTGACCGTGGCCCTTACCGTTCCCGGTGCCGTTGTGTTCGCCGACGGCGTAGGGTCGACGAGCGCTGCCTCGGCTACGAGTGAACAGATGGCGACGGACTCCGATAACAGCACGCCGGGATATAAGAAAAACCAGGTCGTATACGTCAAAACCGATGCCGACGGCAATCGCACGGGTGTTTACGTGGTCAATAGCTTCGAGGCCAATAAGGGCGTCAAGATCGACGATGCCGGCACCTATAACAAAGTGACCAACCTATCGACGACTCAAAAACTAACGGACGACAGCGGGTCGGTTGCCGTTACGGGCCAGGGAGTGCAGGACTTTGTCTACCAGGGCGATCTGGACAAGAACACTCAGATGCCGTGGAACGTCACCGTGGCATACCAGCTCGATGGCCGCGATATCGACGCCAAGGATTTGGCGGGCAAGAGCGGCAAGCTCACCATGAAGCTCAAGGTCGAAAAGAATGACGACTATACCGGTGGCGATTATGCCGATAACTACCTGGTTCAGATTACCGGTCAGCTTAAGGATGCCGAGGCACACGATATTGAGGCTGAGGGCGCCACGGTTGCTGCCAACGGCTCCAACACGCAGCTTACCTACATGGTGATTCCCGGCAGCACCGGAGACTACACCATTACGACCGATGTTGAGGATTTTGAGTTTGATGGCTGGCAGATTGTCGGCGTGCCGCTGAATCTTGCCATCGATGTGGACTCGAGCAGCATGGATACGAGCCAGCTCGTGGAGCTCTCCAACGGTATTGCTACGGCCAATAGCGGTGCTGGCCAGGTTGCCGACGGTGTCAAGACGCTCGCGGCCTCGCTTGCCACGGCCAATACCGGTGCCGGCACGCTGTCCAGTGGCGCCGCTGCGCTCGCGGCGGGTACGAGTCAGCTCAACGCGCAGGTCCCCACGCTGGTCGAAGGCGTGAGCAACCTTAATGCCGGTGCCGAGGGGGTTAATGCCGGTGCCGTGCAGCTTAAGGGCGGTGCGTCCGATCTTTCGGCGGGCCTTTCCAAGCTGCAGGGGAGCGCACAGCAGATCTCGGGCGGCATAAGTGGAATTGCCGCTGGGTCCGATACGTACGTCGACGCGCTGACGCTGGGCAAGCAGGCTCAGGAGGCAAACCTTGCCAAGGCGCAGGCTGCGGCCAAGGCGGCCCAGGACGCCGTGACCGCTACGTCGGGCAACGCCTACAGCGCGCTGTACGGGCCGCAGGGTCTTACGGCGGCGCTCAGCGGCGAGGGGCAGTACCTTGCCGGTGCACAGCAGGCGCTCGGCGGGGCAAAGCAGGCCGCGAGCGCCATGGGCAACGATGCGGCAAAGGCTAACGCCGAGAGCGCAAAGGCTGGCGCCGAGAGCACCGTTGCATCTATTGCCGCTGCCAAGGCGGCGGTCGCCGATGCTCAGGACGCGCTGGATAACGCGGCCGATCTCGACTCCGCCAAGGCTGCGGCAGCCAAGCTAAGCGAGGCTACGGCACAGCTGGATGCCGCCACCGCAAGTGCCGGCAGTGCTGCTACCAGCGCGGGTGCCGCCGCCACGGCGGCATCGAGCGCCGATGCGACGGGTCTTACCGCGCTTCTCGATTCTGCATCCAATGCCGTTGCGGGCGCGCAGGGTCTTAACACGCAGGTGTCGCAGGACCTTAAGGGTGCCGAGTCCATGTTTGGCACGCTTACCGATCAGGTTACGACTTTGGCCCAGGCGGCCGGCGCCCAGGGCGGCGCCCAGGGTGCCGTCACCGCGCTCGATAGCGCCATTCAGGGCTACACCACTGTCCAGGATGGCCAACAGCTGAGCCTGGCCGGAGCCATCGCCTATATGAACAGCGCGATCAACCCGGCAAACCCCACGGCCGTGAACCCCGGTCTTGTCGCCGGTGTTGGCTCTGCAGCAACGGGCGCGGGTCAGCTGAGCGATGGCGCCGCGGCTCTTGCCGCGGGCACCGACCAGCTTGCTGCGGGCACACAGCAGCTCAACGGTGCCACGCCCGCGCTTGCCAACGGCGCATCACAGCTCAACAACGGTGCGGCGCAGCTCAAGACAGGTGCTGCTAGCCTTGCTGGCGGCATGAATCTTCTCTCCTCGGGTGCAGGTACGCTTGCCAGCGGCGCATCCGAGCTCGGCAACGGCATGCAGGAGCTTACCGACCGAACGAGCAATCTCGATACTCAGGTCATCGACACCGTTAAGGACAAGATCGAGGAAATGCTCAACCCCGGCTTTACGCCGACGGACTTTGTCAACGGCGAGCAGGGCGGACATATAAATCGCGTGCAGTTTATCTATATGACGGGCGCGATCAGCAAGTAGGCAGCCGCGCCCTTGTGGCGATTGGCATCGATAGCAAGTTATGAGGGGAGGGGCCGTCGGGCATTGTCTCGGCAGCCCCTCTTTGCTGTCAGCGGCCACTTCGCGTCTTTGCAGAAGCTGTACCGCAAGATTTGTGTTTGGAAGGAGACGCGCTTTCTGCAAGGGGCGGAGCGCGGAAAGCATGTCCCGGATTTGATGCTCGGAACGGGATGAGCTTTCCGGATCGGACCCCAAGCGGAAAGCGCGTCCCGTTTCGGGGCTTCAGAATGGGACGCATCCGGAAACCGCATCCCACTCTGAGCCGAAATTCCGGGATGAGATTTCCGCCGAGGACACCCTGCGCCGACGGCAACGCAAAAAGGGCGCCCGCGCGAATGCGGACGCCCTTGTGTAGGGTCGAGATATCAACCAGCCAAGATATCGGCCCTGCGGCCAGCTCTTAGTAGTCGAACTGGTGGTAGTAGCGGCGGTACTTGAGGTTGTGCTTGGTGACCAGCTCGTAGTTGCGCGAGAGGCGGTCGGTGGTGAGCACCGACAGGATCCACGGCGACACGATGACGCGGAAGTCGTCGTCCAGGCCCGGGATCGCGTACTCGGCGGTGTCGATGATGACGTAGTCCTCGTCGCCGGTCACGCCGCTGGTGAGGAAGGCGCGGACGCGCTCGTCGAGGGCGCGGCACTCGTCCTCTCCCATGAACAGGAACACCGGGACGCCGGGCTCGAGCAGCTCGAGCGTGCCGTGGAAGAAGTCGTGCGAGGTGATGTGGCGGATGCGCTTCCACTGCATCTCCTCGAGCAGGCACATGGAGTACAGGATGGTCTCGCCCCACAGCGCGCCCGAGCCGATGAACATGGTGTAGTCGGCCAGCGCGTACTTCCTGGCGAGCTCCTCGGCGCGCGGCTCGAAGCGCTTGCGGATGTCGAGCATGTCCTTCCAGACGTCCTTCGTCTGCTCGATGAACAGGTCGAACTTGGGGAAGCAGCCGCGGCGGTTGAGCAGGCGCAGGCCGAAGCAGTCGGCGAGGTAGTAGCCCTTCTCGCAGCCGCCGGCGCCGTGGTCGGAGGCCATCATGACGCAGTTCTCGGCGCCCACGGCCTGCCCGATCTTGCCCTCGGGGTTGGTCATGGCGAAGACGCGCACGCCCATCTCCCTCATCTTGCCGACGGCCTCGAGCACCTCGGGGGTGGTGCCGGACTCGGAGGCGGTCAGCACGACGGACCTGTCGGTCATGCGCTTGTGGCCCATGACGTTCCACTCGGCGGCGTGGATCAGGTAGACCTCGAGGTCGCGGTCGCCGAACTTGTTCATGAGGTACTCGAGCTGCATGAACTCGTCCCAAGTGCCGCCGACGCCCATCAGGAAGACGGCGTCGTAGCCCTCCTCGTGCACGCGGTCGGCCAGGGCGGTCATCTTCTTGCCGGCCTCGTAGACGTTCCTGCCGTCCTCGAGGTAGCCCTCCTGGTCGAAGTGCATGATCTCGATCTTCTCGGTCTCCTTCATGTGTGTCCTCCCATCACATGTGCGCAATTCTATACATCGCGCTTCTTGCTGATACCAATTATAGCCATACGATTGCTTGTTATTTAATACCAATCCAAACTCACGGAGATTTGCGGCGAACGGTCGGTTTCCTCGCCCGAGTGGTATTACAACGCCAATAGTTGTCTATTTCGAGCGCTACTGCCAACGGGTTCCCCACAACTCGCCAGCTATAAAAGCGTTGCGCCAGACCCGCCCAAGCGTTTCCGGCGCAACCGCGCAGTTTAGTTATTCGGCTTCCATCTCCGCTGTCACACGGCGATACATCTCGATAACCTGAGTCGTCGCCTTGGACGGATCCTGATAGTAGCGGCCATCACACGTCTCGGCCGAGACATAGCCCGTATAGCCGTGGCGCATGAGTGCCTCGAGGTCGGCACGCATATCACGCTCGCCGTCGCCCCAGGCAAGATGCGTCGTGCCGCCGCCCACATCTACAAAGTGGGTGTGAACGATCTTGTCGCCCAAAACCTCAAAGTAGCCGTCGATCGTGTCGCCGGCAACTTCCATGGCGCCAAAGTCGATACAGGCCTTCAGGTTGGGACGATCGACCGCCTCGAGGATGCGCGCGACATCCTGTGCGGTGTTGACCAACACGGACTCCGACGGCTGCAGGGCCTCGAGCGCGACGCGAATACCGCGCGTATCGGCGTAGGCGCACACCGAGCGCAGCATGGCAACGCTGCGGGCCCAGGCGTCCTCAGCCGGCTCGTCCAGATAGGCCCAACCACTCGTCACCAGAATCTGCGGCACGCCCAACTCAACGGCAACGTCGATCACATTCTTAAAGTACGAGAGGATGCGTTTTTGGCCCGCCTCACCGCGCACCGCGACGTTCCACGGCTTGGGGTTGTTCTGCTCGGGGCACACGCACACGATCTTGATACCGTATTGGGCGGCAAGATCGCGAATCTTATCCACCGAATCGTGCTCATGGCAATCCACATACAGGTGCATCGAGCCGGTCCACAGCTCGATATTGCGATAGCCGGCCTCACCTGCAGCCTTAAAAAACGTCTCGATGCTGTAGTAACGATGGTTGATGTTCATGAGCGAAAGCTCGGGTACGACCATAGCCCTCCCCTTTCGTACGGAGTTTTAAAAAACAGGGGGCCGCCGCAGATGCGACAAGCCCCCAAAGATCGACGCAACCGTTAGACGCGATGGAAGCGCGATTCGAACATATTAGGCAAGCACGCCAAAGTAAGCGCCGATGATGCCCACGACCATGGTGCAGAGGATCAGGACCATCGGGTTGATCTTCTTGGAGAGCAGCCAGTAGTAGAGCCAGAAGGCGGCCATACCGAGCATACCGGGCATGATGCCGTCCAGGATGTCCTGGAGAGTCTGGGCGGAGTCGCCCTGACCAATGGCGATGGGCAACGAAGCCCAGAACATGTCCTTGCTCATGGCGCCGACGACCATGACGCCGACAATGCCGACGCAGGCCATGATCTTTTGCATCAGGCCGGTCTTCTGAGCCTCGTCGAGGAAGCCAATGCCTAGCTCATAACCCTTGATAGCGCCAAAGATACGAATCAGGAACGCCGGGATGTTGTAGACGAGCAGGAAGGCGATGGGGCCAAAGACGTTGCCGGCCTGGCACAGTCCGATGCCCACGGCAGCGGCGACGACGCGCAGGGTGGACAGGAAGAAGGAGTCACCCAGGCCGGAAAGCGGACCCATGAGGGCGGCCTTGATGTCGTTGACGCTCTCGGGCTCAACCTCGCCACGAGCGACCTTTTCTTCCATGGCCATCGCGATGCCACCCACGAAGGGAGCGAGCTGCGGGGTGATGTTGAAGAATGCGCTGTGACGGTGCAAGGCCTCGGCGTAATCATCGGGACGGCCGGCATAGATCTTCTTGAGCATGTTGGCGACCATCAGGCAGAAGGCAATGTTCATCTGCTTGTAGTAGGTCCAGGAGAATTCCATGCCCAGGGCGCCGGTGTTCACGGCGCTCTTAATGAGGTCGGAGCGAGTAATCTGGTTCTCGGAATTAGAAGTCATCGTCCTCATCCCCTTCCACAGAAAGCTGGGACTGGGCGCCACCAAGGCCCAGCAGGTCGTACTTGTCGATGCCGATGATGATTGCGATCAGGGCGACGCCGAGGACGGGCACGTTGGCATAGGAGCACAGCAGGAAGCCCAGGAAGTAGAACGGCACGAGCTGCTTGGTAAGCACCAGACGGCCGAGCATGGCGAAGCCCATGGCAGGCAGGATGTTGGCTGCGACGCCAAAGCCATCGAGGACGAACGTCGGGATGAAGTCGAGCAGGCCCTGAACGGCGTCGGCACCCAGATAGAAGGAGACCGAGCACAGGATAAAGGCCAGGACGACAATCACGAGACCGATAATCCAGTGCATAGCGTAGATACCCTTGAGGTTACCCTTGCTGGCAAAGACGTCGGCACGGTCGACCAGAAGGGGCATACCGGCGTTGACGACGTTCTTAATGGCCAGGCACAGAGTGGCGATGGGCATCGCGAGCGCGATAGCGGCCTCGGTGCTCTGACCCAGCTGAATAGCGAAGGCGCAGGCGAGCACACCGCCAATACACTCATCGGGCGGCACGTAAGCGCCGATGGAGATTGAACCCATGAAGAGCAGCTCGAGGCTCGCACCGATGGCGAGGCCGGACTGCAGGTCCCCGAGGACTATGCCGACGAGCGGGCACAGAACGATCGGGCGGAACGCATAGAGCGTACCGAGCTGATAATCGAGCTTACCGAAGGCAGCGATAAGTCCGATGAGGATCGCTTGAACAAGCATTGTTCCTCCCTTTGATCCCTCTTGGATCCGCGCGGCGATTCCCGACTTGTCAGCGCGCCCTTTTCCATGCCGACAATCGCCTAGACAGATCCAGCTTGTACCGGTGTGCTGTTAACACCTAAACCGGTGCAAATGATTTGATACCAATTATATAGTCATGAGAAAACTATTTAATACCAATCGCTCAACGGGCGTGTACTCCCGGTGAACGGTAGATGGGGGTAACGGGTAAAGCGTTTATCCGGTACGCCCACGAATAGGGGCGGCGCCGTGCGCGCCGCCCGTGGTTCTCAATTAGAGGGCGCTTAGGGCATCGACCTTGGGGTCGTCGGCCAGAGCGCGAATCTCGACCTCGACACCGCGGCCGACGAGCTCACGAATGTCCTCTTCCTCGGCAGCAGTCACAAAGATCTGGCGGGAGATCTTACGGGCATCGGGACGCCGCTCGTCCTTGGACTTGGTGTTGCCCAGGTTGATGGAGGTGATCTGCGGGCAGCCGTCGACAAGCTGCTTGGCCTCGGCGATGCTGGCGACGCAGATGATCATCTTGTACTTATCGGTAACACCGGAGTTGATGGCCTCGATGGCGTGCTCCATGTCCTTGATGACGAGCTTGACGTTGGCCGGCTTTCCCATCTTGAGCGTAGTCTTCCAGACGGGATCGTTGGCAACCTTGTCGCCAACGCAGAAGATGCAGTCAGAGCCCAAGCCCTGGACCCAAGAGACGGCCACCTGGCCATGAAGCAGACGATGGTCGACGCGAAGCAGTTGAATCATGATTGACCCCCAAAGGTCTCATGCCGGAAACCCGGCCCCATTAATAGCAGGCGGTGACTAGAACTCTTCCTCGTCATCCGCATCGGTCAGCAGGTCGTTGACAAACTTGACGCGCGTGTCGTCAGCCGCGAGGATCTCGCGGATAACCTGATCGGCGGGAGCCTCCTGGTCCGAAAAGAGCAGCTGGATCAGCAGCGGCAGATTCATGTTGGCAACCAGGTAGGTGTTGGGGCGCGTCTGGACGATCTTGGTGAACTCGTTGTTGACGCTGCCGCCAAACAGGTCGGTGCACACGATTACGTCGTCGGCGGGGTCGAAGGTCGCCAGGAGCTTGGCGGCCTCCTCGGCGACGTCGGTGCGGCCGTCGACAAACATCGACAGGTCGTGGACGTTATCGCGCGCGCCCGAGAGCAGCTCGGTGCTCTCCTTGATGCCGGTCGCAAAATGCGCGTGGCTGGCGAAGATGTATTGCCTCATTGCGGTTTCCCCCAAATGAAATTAGTAGTCGAACTGGTGGTAGTAGCGGCGGTACTTGAGGTTGTGCTTGGTGACCAGCTCGTAGTTGCGCGAGAGGCGGTCGGTGGTGAGCACCGACAGGATCCACGGCGACACGATGACGCGGAAGTCGTCGTCCAGGCCCGGGATCGCGTACTCGGCGGTGTCGATGATGACGTAGTCCTCGTCGCCGGTCACGCCGCTGGTGAGGAAGGCGCGGACGCGCTCGTCGAGGGCGCGGCACTCGTCCTCTCCCATGAACAGGAACACCGGGACGCCGGGCTCGAGCAGCTCGAGCGTGCCGTGGAAGAAGTCGTGCGAGGTGATGTGGCGGATGCGCTTCCACTGCATCTCCTCGAGCAGGCACATGGAGTACAGGATGGTCTCGCCCCACAGCGCGCCCGAGCCGATGAACATGGTGTAGTCGGCCAGCGCGTACTTCCTGGCGAGCTCCTCGGCGCGCGGCTCGAAGCGCTTGCGGATGTCGAGCATGTCCTTCCAGACGTCCTTCGTCTGCTCGATGAACAGGTCGAACTTGGGGAAGCAGCCGCGGCGGTTGAGCAGGCGCAGGCCGAAGCAGTCGGCGAGGTAGTAGCCCTTCTCGCAGCCGCCGGCGCCGTGGTCGGAGGCCATCATGACGCAGTTCTCGGCGCCCACGGCCTGCCCGATCTTGCCCTCGGGGTTGGTCATGGCGAAGACGCGCACGCCCATCTCCCTCATCTTGCCGACGGCCTCGAGCACCTCGGGGGTGGTGCCGGACTCGGAGGCGGTCAGCACGACGGACCTGTCGGTCATGCGCTTGTGGCCCATGACGTTCCACTCGGCGGCGTGGATCAGGTAGACCTCGAGGTCGCGGTCGCCGAACTTGTTCATGAGGTACTCGAGCTGCATGAACTCGTCCCAAGTGCCGCCGACGCCCATCAGGAAGACGGCGTCGTAGCCCTCCTCGTGCACGCGGTCGGCCAGGGCGGTCATCTTCTTGCCGGCCTCGTAGACGTTCCTGCCGTCCTCGAGGTAGCCCTCCTGGTCGAAGTGCATGATCTCGATCTTCTCGGTCTCCTTCATTCCCGCTCCTTTCACGAGCAGTTTGAATTGTCGCACGGAATGAACGGGCTTGCCGCCCCGTCGCACCGCTTAACCTTGTGGACATCTTGGCCCCAAGCTCAACAATTCAAAGGTTCTTAATACCAGTGAACGATTACAGGTTAGCCGTTTTTAATACCGATTTTATGATTTCATCCTCCCCTCTCGGTAGACGGTCAGTTTTTGCCGCTCATCGGTCAAGCGACATATATCCGTAAAAACGAGCGCCCCCGCCATGCGCAGGGACGCTCTAGACGCTAATAGTTGTAGGTATATCCGCCGGCGTCGCCGCGGGTAAAAGACTTGGCATGCTCGATTGCCTGCCCACTCGAGTCATAGGTCAGGCCTTCCAGCACGAGCGCCAGATCGCCCGGCTCAAGATTGAGCAAACTCGCATCGCGTGCGCCCAGCGCCTCGATATCGAGTTTCTCTACCGACTGATCTGGCTTGCGTCCCAACATATCGTAGGTCTCGAACAGGCTGAAGACCGAAATGTCCACGTCTTCGATGCCCGGAAACAGCAGGCACGGAATCAGTGTCATCTCGATCGATACGGGCTCACCATCGATGCAGTTGAGGCGGCGCACCGAGTAAAGCAGATCGTCCTCGGCGATGCCAAACAAGTCGGCATAATACGGGCCGGCGTAGCGTTTGGAGCGCGCCAGGATGCGCACCGACGGCGTCGCGCCCGATGCCAGAACCGACTGGCGGAAGCCGCCCTTGCGTTCGTGCTCGTCAAACCACTTGTGTCCCACAAAGGCGCCTTTGCCCTGCACGCGACGAATCTGGCCACTTTTGACCAGCTCGTCCATGGCGCTTCGGATTGTCAGGCGTGTCGTGCCAAACTCCTCGGCCAGCTCGTTTTCGGACGGAATCATCGAGCCCGTCGGGTAGTCGCCGCGCTCGATTCGCTCCGCAATGCAGCGGCGAATTTGTTTGTAAACCGGCAAGTCTTCTACTGCATCAGCCATTCGACACCTACCTTCGTCGCAACGCCGTCTGCCTCGCCGTTATCGGCAAAACGATACTTGGTCGGCAGAATCACGGACTTGCAATACTCGACAAAGCCATCGTTCTCGTCACGCTCGTGCGAAGCCTTGTAAAACACCGGCGTGCCCTCCTGAGCACCCAGCAACTTGGCCTCGTCGGCGTTCAGACGGCTGATGGAAATATGCTCCTTGCCGTGCGCCACATGGACATTCCCCTCTTTGAGCAAAACGTCGTAGAGGCTTTCCTGCTCAAAATCGTGATCGGGAAGCGAGGGGCACAAAGACAGATTGACGTGAGCCGTCTCAATCGACGCCGGGGAACCATTAACCACGCGCACGCGCCGAATGCAGAAGAGCGGCATGCCCAGGTCGATCTGGGCTTTTTGGGCCAGATCGATATCGGCGTACACGACCTTGGACCAAACCAGGCGTGCGGTCGACTTTGAGCCAACCCTCTCCACCGCCTGCGTATAGTTCCATGTTTCCTGAAAGATATTCAGCGGTTTGGGAGGACACACATAGGTGCCCGAACCGCGGCGGCTTTCCAAAGTTCCGCACGAAATAAGACGCGTGATCGCAGCGCGCAACGCCGTGCGCGACACGCCCAGCTCTTCACAGAGCACACGCTCGGCGGGCAGCCGGTCACCACCCTGCAGGTCATAATGTTTGATATACCAAAGAATGCCCTCAAAGGCGCGATCTTTGGGCGGAATCGCATATGGTTCACTCGACATGGGCAAGGCTCCTCAACCGCTTGATGCTGCAGGAATCATTGCTCCGGACGCCTCATGGCGTCGAAGGCTTCTTTGATCTGCTCCGCAACGTTCCGATACGACCGATATAGGCCGGAGTCTCGCTTGACTTCGCCCGCGGTCACCGGAATCTCAAGCTTCGAAATCTCATCCTTGCCGGTTTGCACGGCAACGATGACACCCATACCAAGGCACATATTACGCTTGGCAGCGTTGTTTTTGGTAGCCTGAGCTGGATTAATCAAAATCTGCTGAGCCAGTTCGCGTTTGCTAACCTCCGGCACATCCTCGGGATTTCCGGTCTCGACAATCTCGCACTGCAGCACGTCCGCATAGTCAAAAATCTTAGGCTCTGCACCACGCTGATGCACGGCCCACTTGCGGCGCGTGGCATCCTGGTAGATAGCCGGCAAAAATGTAAACCGCGGCGGGTCCAAAATCGTATCCGTGATGGTAAACACATCGGGATCAAAGGCATCCTGCGGGTTTTTCTTCTTGAACAGCCCCATATCAGCCTCCCGTACTAGCATTAAACAACTCAAGCTGAATATAGCACCAATTTCAAGCCGCTGCCTTACCCTATCGGTGCGCGGCGTCTAAGGCTCGCCCAGCGGAAGAGTTAACGGACGAGGGCCGGGGTGCCTGCCTTGTTTTGAGAAGTGGGCTCCGCGAACTTCTCAAAACAAGGCAGGCACCCCGGCCCCGCCGGCAAATAGCGGACACTCCGCATGCAATCTATGCAAACAAACAAGTACGCTTAGCTACATTCGGTAAGTTCGAGCACGCTGCCCTTAACGATAAGCGCCGGCTCCAGGACGACCTCTTCGGCACGCCTGCCGCCCCTACCGGCAAGA
This sequence comes from Collinsella aerofaciens, assembly GCA_047014445.1. GTDB lineage: Bacteria > Actinomycetota > Coriobacteriia > Coriobacteriales > Coriobacteriaceae > Collinsella > Collinsella aerofaciens_BX. The sequence continues at coordinate 120,977 of JBKXPS010000005.1, forward strand.
CGCTTGGACATGCAGCCAAAAGCATGCTCCGCAAGGACACCAGGATCCTGCTCAATGGCGGTCAGCGCCGGCTCAAAGAGAACGTCGGCCGCCGAGTTGTCATAGCTCACCACCGAGATATCGCCCGGGATGCTCTTCCCCATCTCGTGCAAGCGCTTGAGCAGACCGAGGGCGATGTTATCCGAACTTGCGAACACAGCGGTGGCATCAGTTGCGAGCACCGCCTCCGAGGCCTCGTAGGCACTCGGAATGTAGTACTCGCTCTCAAACTCCAAACGTGCGTCGATAGGCAGGCCAACCTCGCGCAGCGCGCGCTCATAGCCGGCAAGTCGCTTACGCCCCGTATTGGAACGGCGCGCGTTAACCAAGCAGGCAATGCGACGGTGGCCCTGCTCGATCAGATAGCGGGTGGCCATGTAGCCACCCATCTCGTGGTCGAACATCACCTTGTCGCACTCGAGCCCCTCAATGGCACGGTCGACCATCACGGCAGGGATAGGCAGATGGCTGACTTCTTCGCGCAGGGCGCGGTCGTCGGAGAACTCGTCGCCCACAACCAGGAAGACGCCATCAACGCCGCGCGTTACCAGCTGACGCAGCAGCTCCAGATCGTCGTCGGCACTTCCACCCGAGCTGGTAATAAAGAGCGCATAGCCGTCCTCGCGGCAGCGCTTTTCCAGGCTACCGGCGAGCGAGGCAAAAAAGCGGCTCTCGATGTTAGGGACGATAAGGCCCAGCGTGCGCGACTCGCGCATGACCAGACTACGCGCAATCTGATTAGGAACATAGTGGTTGCGCGCCGCGACCTCCTTGATGAGCTTGCGGTTTTCTTCCGAGATGCGACAGGGCCGATTATTGAGAACAAGCGAGACCGACGAGGGGGAAAGCCCCACCTCCTGGGCGATCTGCTTGAGGGTGACTTTGTTGGCCATCTCGCTCCTTCCAGGTTTACGCGCAATCTCTTGAAAGTATAGCGACCACCCCTCTACCTCGGTGATAAACACTTTACCAATCCGGTAGACGGCTGTTTTATCGCCGCCAGCGCACCAAATCCGTCCGGGTGGGGTATATTGCAATCGATTGATGACAACGACCACCAAAAGGCGGATATTCGTATGCACGAGAACGACTTTTTTAACGAGGACCTGCTGTGCGCGCTTGCTGGCGTTGCCGGCGAGGACAACGTGCTGATGAGCGAGCCCATGCGCGAGCACACCACGTTTAAGATCGGCGGCCCGGCCGACGTCTTTGTCACGCCCGATACCGAGCAGGGCCTCGTCGCCACGCTCGACACCTGTTATCGCTGCGACCTGCCGCTCACCATCGTGGGCAACGGCTCCGACCTGCTCGTCGGCGACAAGGGTATCCGCGGCGTTGTCGTGGCGCTGAGCAAGGGCCTCTCCGACATTACGGTCGACGGCACGCATGTCACGGCGGCAGCCGGTGCCTTGCTTTCCGATGTCGCCGCGGCGGCAGCCGAGGCCGGCCTTACCGGCATGGAGCCCATCTCGGGCATCCCCGGATCGGTCGGCGGCGCCTGCTACATGAACGCCGGTGCCTACGGCGTCTGCATGGCCGATGTGCTGGAGTCCGTGCGCGTCTACAAACCCGCTCGCCAGCTCGACGACGGCACCCGCGGCAGCGGCAACATCATCGAGTTCGATGTCGACGAGCTCAACCTGGGCTATCGCAAGAGCCGCATCGCCGACGACGGCTTTATCGTTCTTTCTGCCACCTTCAACCTCGCACCGGGCAACGCCGCGATGATCAAGGCCGACATGAACGACTACCGCCAGCGCCGCGAGGACAAGCAGCCGCTCGACATGCCGAGTGCCGGCTCCACTTTCAAGCGCCCCGAGGGTTACTTTGCCGGCAAGCTCATCATGGATGCCGGACTGCGCGGCCATGCTGTCGGCGGCGCGCAGGTAAGCGAAAAGCACTGCGGCTTTATCGTCAACGCCGATCACGCCACCGCCGCCGACGTCGACGAACTCATCCGCCACATCCAGGCAACCGTCAAAGACCAATTCAACGTAGACCTAGAACCCGAAGTCCACCGAGTAGGCGAATTTTTATAAAAAGAAGGCCCCGAAAGGGGCCTTCACCATATTCATTCAGATAACCCAGTCCGGTGTGTCGCGCCCCGAACCCGAGAGGGCCGCGTGCCCGCCCGCATTATATTTGATTGATCGCGAGTTCCGCACGCAAAGAAGGCCACTTAATGTGGCCTTCGTCTTGCGCAGGACTGTAGAGCAGGCAACCTTATGCCTCGCCCGCAGTCCCGGACCAACCTGCTTCAAACCGCAGTTACGACAGCGCAATACCGCCGAGCCAGCCCCAACGCACGCCAGAGCCAGTGCCATAGAAGCTAATAAACGAATCAAGCGACTTAGACGTAATGGCGCCCTCATTGCTCATGACGATGCCGCCGCCAACATAGATGCCCACGTGGCCATAGATCAGACCCGGCATGCCGGTGCCGCTATGCGATGAGTCGGCCACGATCATGCCCACCTGCAGCGCCGAGCGGTCGGAGCTATAGCACCAGGCGTTAAACATGTCGCACGCATTGCCTCCAAAGTAGCCAACGCCGGCGTTACGGAAGACATTGGTGACCCACGCCGCGCACCAGTTCTGGCCCGGCGAAGGCGTGGAGTAGCACGCGTTGACGACGGCCTGTTGCTTGCCCGAGCCGGCATTCTGCTGCGGAGTTCCGGGCGCATACGATCCGCCACCCGAGCTCGAACCACCCGAGTAGGAATTGTTCTTGTTCGCGGCGGCCGCGGCAGCGGCGGCCTTCCTAGCGGCCTCCTCGGCCTGGGCGGCAGCGAGAATCTCGGAATCACGCTGAGCCATGAGCTCCTTGACATCGTCAGAGAGGCCGTTCAGAACCGTCTGGACTTCCTGCTGCTTGGCCTGCATGTCCTGCATCTGGGCAGTCTGCTGGTCCTTGAGCTTCTCTAAGTCGGCCTTCTGCGACTCGAGCTCGGTCTTTTGCGCATCGAGCTCTTCCTGGATGGTCTGAATGTCCTCGATGGCGTCGCGGTCGCTCTTGTTGATCTTCTCAACGTAATGCGCGTTGGCGACGAGTTCCTCAAACGAGCCAGAGGCCAGCAGCAGCGACAGGATGTTCGTGCCGCCGGACTTGTAGCTGGCGGACACGCGATCGGAAAGGTCGTTGCGCTTCTTCTTGAGCTCGGCCTTCTTTTCATCGATCTGGGCCTGCGTGTCGTCAATCTTGCCCTGGACATTCTCGATGTCGTTGAGGGTCTGGGCATTCTTGTTGGCCAGCGCCGCATACTCATTTGCGATGCTGTCGAGCTGGGCCTGAACCTCGTCGAGCTGGGCCTGGGCGGCATTCAGTTTATCGGTTGTTTCTTTGGAAGCCTCCGCCGCATGGGCGCGAGCGGGCAGGCCAAAAAGAACTGCCGCAGAAGCGGTGCCGAACAGGGCCTTGAGGGCAGTGCGGCGCGAGAGCTCCTGGGAAAGGATGGAATCGCTGTTTGGTGACATATGTACTCCGTTACATGTTTATTTATATGTCGCTCAACTCATACATATTAGCGTACATATGGCGCGTCCCAACGATTTCCACGAACGGCAGGAAACTACAAGGTCAGCGGCTCGTAAGCAAATGCCAAAGATCAGGTTATGCGTACGCAAGCTCTTCTATGAGTACGTTAGCACAATCCTCTGCTTTTCCCACAGCGCACGATTTGGGCGTCCCTGCCTGCGCTATACTCCCCTGAAGAAGTGTTCCTGATTCGATAGGAGACTACATGTCCAAAGCACTCGACCCCAAAGACACCTGCGTCCTCGTTACCGGTGGCGCCGGCTTTATCGGCTCGCACACCGTCGTTCAGCTTCTCGAAGGTGGCTACCAGGTCGTCATCGTCGATGATCTCTCCAACTCCAGCTCCGTCGCCGTCGACCGCGTCAAGACCATCGTGGGCGACGAGGCCGCCAAGAACCTCACCTTCTACGAGGCCAACGTGCTCGACCGCGACGCGATGAACAAGATCTTCGATACCCATCAGATCGACCGCGTCATCCACTTTGCCGGCTTTAAGGCCGTCGGCGAGTCGGTGAGCAAGCCCGTCGAGTACTACCACAACAACATCGAGAACACCCTGGTGCTCATCGACGTCATGCGCAACCATGGCTGCAAGTCCATCATCTTCTCGAGCTCCTCGACCGTCTATGGCGACCCGGACAACCCGCCCGTCACCGAGGAGGATCCTAAGAAGCCCGCGACCAACCCCTATGGTTGGACCAAGTGGATGATCGAGCAGATCCTTATGGACGTCCACACCGCCGACCCCGAGTGGGACGTCGTGCTGCTCCGTTACTTCAACCCCATTGGCGCTCATCCGTCGGGCCTGATCGGCGAGGATCCCAAGGGCATCCCCAACAACCTGGTGCCCTATGTCGCCCAGGTCGCCGTGGGCAAGCTCGAGGCCGTTCAGGTCTTTGGCAACGACTACCCCACCCCCGACGGCACCGGCGTGCGCGATTACATCCACGTGTGCGATCTGGCATCTGGTCACGTTGCCGCCCTTAACTGGATGAACGGCAAGACCGGCGTCGAGATCTTTAACTTGGGCACCGGCACCGGCACCTCGGTACTCGAGGTCGTCGCCGCCTTCTCCAAGGCTTGTGGCAAGGAGCTGCCCTACGTAATCCGCGAGCGCCGCGCCGGCGACATCGCTGCCAACTGGTGCGATGCTTCCAAGGCCGAGCGCATGATGGGCTGGAAGGCCCAGTACGACATCGCGGACATGTGCCGCGATAGCTGGAACTGGCAGAGCCACAACCCCAACGGCTTCGCCGACGCCGAGTAGCAAAAACCTACATACCGCTCTTGCCCCGATCTCACGTTGTGAGGTCGGGGCTTTTTCATGGCATGTAACCATTCGCCGAAAATCGACCAACTTTTTTATCTTGCCTGTACATGTTTAAACAACATGTTTTACAATAGGCGTACCGAATCAGAACATCGGAGGCGGACTGCACACCCATCGGCAGGCCGACCCCACAACAAGAAGGTTGGTGAGCGCATTCATGGAGCGTGCAAGCGGCGTCCTCATGCCCGTCTCATCTCTGCCCGGACCATACGGAATCGGCGGCTTTGGCTGGAATGCCTACGACTTCGTCGATTTTCTCGCCTCGTGCAAACAACATTACTGGCAGATTCTGCCCCTTACGACGACCAGCTATGGCGATTCGCCCTATCAGTCGTTCTCGGCCCGCGCAGGCAACCCCAACTTTATCGACTTTGCCGAGCTTATCGAGGCAGGGTATCTGGAGCAGCGCGATATCGATGGCGTGTATCTGGGATCCGACCCCAGCAATGTCGACTACGGTGCTATCTTTGACGGCCGCCGTCAGATTCTCGACCGCGCCGCTGAGCGCTTTGCTGCCGACAAGCCGGCCGATTTCGATGACTTTATCCAGGCCAACGAGGACTGGCTCATCCCCTACTGTGAGTTCATGACCGTCAAAGAGGAGTGCGGTCTCAAGGCGTTTTGGGAGTGGCCCGCGGAGCTCCGCACCCGCGGCGAGGCTTCCGCCAAGGTCTGCGCCGACCATCCGGCGCGCATGCTCTACCACCAGATGACGCAGTACTTCTTCGATCGTCAGTGGAGCCGCCTCAAGGCATACGCCAACGAGCGCGACATCCTGATCATCGGTGACCTGCCCATCTACGTCTCGCGCGACTCCGTCGAGATGTGGGCAAGCCCCGAGCTCTTTAAGATCGACGCCGCCGGCAACCCCGTCAGTGTCGCCGGCACACCGCCCGATCAGTTCTCCGCCACTGGCCAGTACTGGGGCAATCCCATCTATGACTGGGACGCCATGGAGGCAGACGGCTTCTCCTGGTGGGAAGGCCGCATCCGCGCCGCACTCAACATGTACGACGTTATCCGTCTGGACCACTTCCGTGGCTTTGAGGCCTACTGGGAGGTGCCGTTCTCCTCGCCCGACTCGTCCTACGGTTCGTGGACACAGGGTCCCGGCCTCAAACTCTTCAAGACGCTCGAGGAAAAGCTCGGCACGCTGCCTATTATCGCTGAGGACCTGGGCTTCCTTACCCCCGGCGTCATCGATATGCGCGACACCTCGGGCTTCCCCGGCATGAAGATCTTGCAGTTTGCCTTTGAGGGCACCAACTCGTATTACCTGCCGCATAACTACATCGCCAATACCGTCGCCTATGTAGGCACGCACGACAACGAGACGGCGCGCGGTTGGTTCGAGGGTACGGCCACTCCGCGTCAGCGCGAGCAGGCTGCCCTGTACACCCACCAGCAGGCAGGCGAGTCCATAGCCGACGCGCTCAACCGAACCATCGCCGCCAGCGTGAGCGATACCTGCATCTACACCATGCAGGACCTGCTTAACCTGGGCAATGAGGCGCGCATCAACACCCCTGCCACCCTAGGCGGCAACTGGACCTGGCGTATGCTCGATGGCGCCATCACCCGCGAGCTCGAGCACAAGCTTACCGACTGGACTGAGACCTACTTCCGCATCCCGTCGGAAGCCGAAATCGAGCTTCCCCAATAGGAGCCACCGCGTCCGACCCCACCCCACCGTGCGGACGCGACCGCTTTTCCCGCGCGAGGCCACCCCAATCCCCTCGCGCGGGATTCTTATGAATTGCAGACATGTAATCAACCCATTACAGGAGGAAACATGCCCCGTATCGATCTCGCAGAACTCGCCGAGCAGTCTTTTGGCATCTCGCTCGAGCAGCTCGATGACCGTCGCATTTACAAACTGCTCGTTAAGCTCGTGCAGGAGCGCTCAGCCGCCTGCCCGCTCAACAATGGCAAGAAAAAGCTCTATTACATCTCCGCCGAATTCTTGATCGGCAAGCTGCTCATCAACAACATGATCGACCTCGGCATCTATGACGAGGTTAAGGACCAGCTCACCGCCGCGGGCCACGACCTCAATAAGATTGAGGAGTTTGAGGTCGAGCCGTCGCTCGGTAACGGCGGTCTGGGCCGCCTGGCCGCGTGCTTCCTGGATTCCATCGCCACGCTGGGCCTGACCGGCGACGGCGTGGGCCTCAACTACCACTACGGCCTGTTCCGTCAGCGCTTTGTCGACAATCAGCAGAAGGCCGTCCCCGACGAGTGGCTCGGCGAGCAGGATATCCTGATCGATGACGACCACTCCTACACTGTTGAGTTCGGCGACTTTGCCGTTACCTCCAAGCTCGTCAACATCGACGTGCCCGGCTACGGCCAGCCCGCCAAGAATCGTTTGCGCCTGTTCGACCTGGCAAGCGTCGACGACGGCCTGGTACCCGGCAGCTCCATCGACTTCGACAAGACCGAGATCGCCAAGAACCTCACCCTGTTCCTCTACCCCGACGATTCTGACGAGCAGGGCCGTCTGCTTCGCATCTACCAGGAGTACTTCATGGTGAGCAACGCCGCCCAGCTCCTCATCGACGAGGCCATCGAGCGCGGCAGCAACTTGCACGACCTGGCCGACTACGCCGTGGTCCAGATTAACGATACGCATCCCACCATGGTCATTCCCGAGCTCATCCGCCTGCTCACCACCGAGCACGACATCGAGTTTGACGAGGCCGTTGCCATCGTGCGCTCCATGGTCGCCTACACCAACCACACGATTCTTGCCGAGGCGCTCGAGAAGTGGCCGCTCACCAGCCTGCAGAAGGTCTCGCCCGCCATCGCCGACATTATCGTCAAGCTCGATGAGATCGCGAAGGCCGAGCACGACGACCCGCGCGTCGCCATCATCGACGAGCACGACACCGTACACATGGCCCACATGGACATCCACTTTGGCTTCTCCATCAACGGCGTCGCCGCACTCCACACCAAGATCCTGGAGGACACCGAGCTTCACCCGTTCTACGAGATCTACCCCGAGAAGTTCTCCAATAAGACCAACGGCATCACCTTCCGCCGCTGGATCCATGGCGCTAACCCCGCGCTCGCCAGCCTGCTCGACGATGTGATCGGCACCAATTGGCGCAGCACCGGCGACCTGAGCAAGCTTGCCGAGTTCGCTGACGACAAAGGTGTTCTTGAGCGCCTGGCTGCCACCAAGACCGAGGCCAAGGCCATCATGCGCGAGTTTATGGCGCTCGAGCAGGGCGTGACCATTCCCTCCAACGCCATCATCGACGTTCAGGTCAAGCGTATCCACGAGTACAAGCGCCAGCAGATGCTCGCGCTCTACATCATCTGGAAGTATCTCGACATCAAGAACGGCAATAAGCCCAAGCACCCCGTCACCATCATCTTTGGCGGCAAGGCGGCCCCTGCCTACACCATCGCCCAAGACATCATTCACCTGATCCTGACGCTTTCCCAGTGGATTGCCAACGACCCCGACGTAGCTCCCTACCTGCAGGTCGTTATGATCGAGAACTACAACGTCACGGCTGCCGAACGCGTGATTCCCGCTGCCGACATCTCCGAGCAGATCAGCCTGGCCTCCAAGGAGGCGAGTGGCACTTCCAACATGAAGTTCATGCTCAACGGCGCTTTAACCCTGTGCACGCTCGACGGCGCCAATGTGGAGATCGCCGAACTCGTCGGCGACGAGAACATCTACACCTTTGGTGCTTCGTCCAAGCAGGTCGAGCAGCTCTACGCCGACGGCACCTACAACGCCGATGCGCTCTACCGCAAGCCCGGCATTAAACTGCTGGTGGACTTCATCACCAACCCGGCCTTTATGGCGACCGGCAACGCCGAGCGCCTGCAGCGTTTGCACGATGACATCAAGGGCAAGGACTGGTTTATGGCCCTGCTCGACATTGAGGAGTACATCCAGACCAAGGAGCGCGTGCTAGCCGACTACGAGGACCAGGATGCCTGGATGCGCAAGGCGCTGATCAACATCGCCAACGCAGGCGCCTTCTCGTCCGACCGCACGATCTCCCAGTACAACGACGAGATCTGGCACCTGAGCTAATTTCGTTTCCTTTACCCATCCTCTTGAAAGCGGAGTCGCGGCAACGCGGCTCCGTTTTTTGTGCCCAGGCGATGCTCCTGTGAGCCGCCTCGACTAAATCGCCTCAATCTGTAACACCTACTCGGCAAAAACGGTCCCACCTGTTACAGATCAAGACAAACCGGTCCTTTCCCCAGGGTTCATCTCAATCTGTAACATCTAACGTCCGAAATCCACCCTTACTGTTACAAATCGAGACAAATGGATAAGCCGGCTAAAACAATCTCGTTCTGTAACATGTAGCTGCCGAAATCAGCCTCTCGTGTTACGGATTGAGATGAAAGGACAGGCGGTTCAACTCAATCTCGTTCTGTAACATCTAAACCCAATTCGAACCTCTACCTGTTACAGATCAAGACAAACTGACAGATGGCCAATCCCAACACAAAGAAAGGCTCCCCTCTCGCCCAGCGGACGGGAGGGGAGCCTTATATGTGACCGCGGCAAAAGGATGGCAAAACCGCAGTCGCCCAAAAGGAGGGCCTGATTGGGTCGGGCCTAGATAAGGTTCTTGCCGGAGACCTTATCGAAGAGATGGGTCGCGTTCTTCTCGAACTTGAACCAGATGGTGTCGCCCGCCTTGAGCGCACCCTTGGCCTCAAGGTCGACAACGGGAATGATCAGGACGAACTGGCCATCGGGAGCGGTCACGTGGACATGCTCGGTCGAGCCCATGAGCTCGGTCACCTCGACGGTGCCCTGGAGCGCACCCTCCTCGTCCTTGTCGGCAAGCAGGATTTGCTCGGGACGTACGCCGGCCGTGATCTCCTTCACGTCGCCGCCGTCCCAGTTGAGGGCAAGCTGAGCGCAAGTCTCGGGGGCGAGCGCCACGTTCATGTCCTCGGTCTTGACGGTGAAGCCGTTGCCCGAGCGCACCAGCTGGGCATCGAAGAAGTTCATCTGCGGAACGCCGATAAAGCCGGCAACGAAGATGTTCGCGGGATGGTTGAAGACCTCCTGCGGGGTGGCGATCTGCTGGACGACGCCGTCCTTCATGACCACGATACGATCGCCGAGGGTCATGGCCTCGGTCTGGTCGTGAGTGACGTAGATGAACGTGCCCTTGATCTCGTGGCGCAGCTTGATGAGCTCGGCACGCATCTGGTTACGCAGCTTGGCGTCCAGGTTGGACAGCGGCTCGTCCATCAGGAAGACCTTGGGGTCGCGCACGATGGCGCGGCCGATGGCGACGCGCTGGCGCTGGCCGCCCGAAAGCGCCTTGGGCTTACGGTCGAGGTACTCGGTAATGCCCAGAATTTCAGCAGCGGAGCGAACCTTGCGGTCGATCTCGTCTTTGGGGGCCTTCTTGAGCTCAAGCGTAAACGCCATGTTCTCGTATACCGTCATGTTGGGGTACAGAGCGTAGCTCTGGAACACCATGGCGATGTCGCGGTCCTTGGGAGCGACGTCGTTGACGCGCTTGCCGTCGATGAGCACGTCGCCCGAGGTGATGTCCTCCAGGCCGGCGACCATGCGCATCGTCGTGGACTTACCGCAGCCAGACGGGCCGACGAGAACGATAAACTCCTGATCATGCACGGTGAGGTTAAAGTCCTCCACCGCGAGCACGCCGTCTTCGGTAACCTTGAGGTTGTGCTTCTTCTCCTCGGTCTTCTTCTTTTTGCCAAAGAAGCCCTTCTTTTTGGACTCGGTGTTGGGATACACCTTCTGAACATGTTTGAGAACGATCTCGGCCATGTCTCTACCTTTCGATACGCGGCGCCGCGCTGAGGGGGCGCCGCTAAAACTTGCAAAACAGTTACGGCATCAGCCCTTGACGGCACCTGCCACCACGCCGTCGATGATGTACTTCTGGCAGAGGATGTACATGATGACGATGGGGACAACGACCATCATGATGCAGGCCATCATGGGGCCGAGCTCGACGTGGCCGTAGCCGCCGCGGAAGTACTGGATCAAGATAGGAATGGTCTTGTACTTGGTGGAGTCGAGCGTAAGGTAGGGCAGCAGGTAGTCGTTCCAGACCCACATGGTCTCGAGAATGCCGACCGAAAGATAGGTGGGCTTCATGATGGGGAGGACGATCTTAAAGAACACCTGGACCGGGTTGCAGCCATCAATCATGGCCGCCTCTTCGATCTCGAGCGGGATGTTCTTTACAAAGCCGGCGAACATAAAGACCGCCAGGCCCGCGCCAAAGCCAAGGTAGATAAAGCAGATGTTGAACGGCGTGTTGAAGCCGATGCGGTCCGCCAAATTGGACAGCGTGAACATGAGCATCTGGAAAGGCACGACCATCGAGAAGACGAACAGGTAATAGAAGAAGTTCGAAATCTTGCTGTTGACGCGCACTACGTACCAAGCGCACATGGAGCAGCACACCAAAATCAGAACGACCGACGTGACCGTGATGATGAGCGAGTACATAAACGCCGAGGCAAAGCCCTGCTCGTTAAGAGCGTGCACGTAGTTTGCGAGACCGTTGAACGTCTCGGGCGTGAGCAAATCGAACGCCGTGGTGGTGCTGATTGCTGTTCCCTTTTTAAAGGAATTGAGCGCAATCATGAACACGGGGTAGATCCACGCGAGCGACAGAATCGTAAAGAAAATCGAGAGCGCGCGGTTAATAGCCTTATCGCGTTTCATTACTGCTGCACCTCCTTGGACCTCGTGGCCTTAAGCTGGATCATGGAGATTGCTACGACCAGGATGCAGAAGATAACCGCCTTGGCCTGGCCAATGCCCTGCCATGCGATGCCGGCACGCGAGTAGAACGTGTTGTAGATGTTCAGGGCGAGCATCTCGGTGGAGTGCGCAGGGGCGCCGCCGGTAAGGGCGAGGTTCTGGTCGAACAGCTTAAAGCCGTTGGTGATGGACAGGAACAGGCAGATGGTAATCGTCGGCATCAGATTGGGGATCTTAACCTTCCAAAACGTCTGCCATGCCGTGGCACCGTCAACCTTGGCGGCCTCGATGTAGTCGGACGGAATGGACTGCAGACCGGCGATGTAGATGATCATCATGTAGCCGACCTGCTGCCACAGGGTCAGGATGATAAGGCCCCAGAAGCCGGCAGCGGAGTTAAGGGCAATAAGGTCGGCGCCGATGTTGGAGAGCAGGCAGTTGATCAGAATCTGCCAAATGTAGCCCAGCACGATGCCGCCGATCAGGTTCGGCATAAAGAAGATCGTACGGAAGATGTTAGTGCCCTTGAGCGCCTTGCGGGTGAGCGCCTGCGCAATGGCGAGGGCGATCACGTTGATGAGCACCGTCGACAGGAAGGCAAACGCCACCGTAAAGAAGAACGACGTGGCAAACTGCGGATCGGACAGCGCGCGCACGTAGTTCTCGATACCGACAAAGTGCGTGTTGTTAATGGTAATAAACTGGCAGAACGAGAGATAGAAGCCCTGGATAAAGGGAATCACGAACCCGATCATAAACGCCAGGCACGTGGGCAGCATAAAGAGCGGCCACCAGCGCTTGAGTGCTTTGCCCATAGAAGGGTCCTTTCAATATGCAGGGGGCGGGCAAACCAACGTCTGCCCGCCCCCTGTCGCTAATCAGATAGCTTGGGCAGCAATTGCTTACTCGGAAGCAGCCTTCTCGGTCTTCCAGCCATCCACGAAGGCGTTCTTGACGCCGTCCCACTTGCTGTTGTCGGCAGCATAGGCGATCAGAGCCTGCTTGAGGTTCTTCTTCCACTCCTCGGAGGGGATGTAGACGAAGTCCCAAGCGACGGTCTTCTTACCGTCCTTGGCCATGGCAACGGCCTGCTGCGAGAAGACGTTGGTGGTTTCCTTGGCGCTCTTGAACGGGGCGGTCAGACCCATCTTGTCAGCGATGATGCTGGTGGCGGTGTCAGAGGTGACGCACCAATACATGAAGTCCTCGGTGGCCTTCTGGGCATCCTCGGAAGCCTGGGAGCTGACGCACCAGTAGTTCTCGCCGCCGGAGCACAGGCCCTGGTTCTCCTCGCCGTCAACGCCGATGTAGATGGGCATCATGCCAATCTGATCGTCGGTCATGCCGGCCTTGATGAGGTCGGAGTAGGCCCAAGAGCCGTTCTGGTAGAAGACGGCCTTGCCGGTTGCGAACTCGTTGGTGGCGTCGTCGCCGGTCTTGGAAGCAAGCTGCGAAGGATCGCAGGTGGAGTCGGTGATGTACAGGTCGAAGATCTGCTTGTAGTTGTCGAGATACTCGCCCTTGATCTCGTCGTCGTCCTGGTTGTGCTCCTTCTCGAACTCGTAGTAGAGCGGGAGGTTGGCGAGGTGGGTGGTGTAGCGCCAGCTGGAGGAGTCATCCATGCCGGCAGAAGTGAAGGCACCCTCAACACCAAGCTCGTCCTTGCGGGCCTGGATGTCGTCGGCACAAGCCTTCAGCTTATCGAAGGAGTTGATGTCCTCGGCCTTGTAGCCAGCCTTCTCGAGCAGCTGCTTGTTGTAGATGATGCCGTAGCTCTCCTGGACCCAGTCGATACCCAGATCCTTACCATCGGACTGCAGAGCCAGGGAGTCGTCAATGAGCTCACCGCGGAGCTTGGTATCGGACAGGTCGGCGCAGTAATCCTTCCAGTTCTTAAGACCGGTGGGGCCGTTGACCTGGAACAGGGTCGGAGCGGAGCTCTTGGACATCTCGGACTTGAGCTTCTCCTCGTAGGTGTTGGAGGCGGCGGTCACGATCTTGACCTCGACGCCCTTCTCCTCCTTGTACGCCTTGGCGATCTCCTTCCACTCCTTGTCGACCTCGGGCTTGAATTGGAGGAAGTAGACCTCTGCGGCGTCACCAGAAGCAGAGGAGCCGGAGCCGGCGGAGCCACCGCAGCCCACAAGACCCAGACCCAGAACCGCAGCCGCGGAACCAGCGAAGCCCAGGAACTGCCTTCTGCTCATTTCGTTCTTCATTACAATCCACCCTTTCACACCGTGGCGGCACCCTTTGCCGCCGCCTTCGGAGATTGGCTCGGGGACTTTGCCCCTTTTGCTGATTTGTACAATACGCTATTTGGATAGTTGTTTGAACAAGTATTACTAGAGCGGTAGAAAAACTTCGGTAAACGGTAATTTCAACTTGATACTTGACAAGTTTTGTATAAACAATTATTTGTTATCGAATGCAGAGAAAGCGCCCGGTCAAGCCGATATATCGTCGGCTTGACCGGGCGCTTTCTCTTTGAGGGCATGAGTCTCGTCAGGCTGCGAGCTAGCCGGCTATCGCTTGGAATTGACGCGGTAATGGAAGATCTCGGGGTGCGTACGGGTGTGCGTCACCTCAAACAAGATGCCATCCGAGGTGTACGACTGGCTCTCCATGACGGCAACGCAGTTGTATTTGCCAAGGTCAAGATAGCTGCAGTCCTCATCGTTGGCGAGCTCGACACTCACCGTACGACGGCTCGCCATCACCTTGACGCCGCACTTGTGCTCCAGATAGCCGTAGATAGAATCCGACGCGACCTCGGGGGTCAGGCCTTTGGCGATCGACTCCAGAAAATAGCCGTGGTCCACCTGGCGAGCGCTACCGTTAAGGCTACGGACGCGCACCACGCGAATCAACTCCTCGCCCACCTTAAAGCCCAGGCGACGAGAGAGCTGCTCGGTGCAGACCAGATGTTCAAAGGACTTAACGTCCGTCGATGCAACGGCATTGTTGCGCTTTGCAAATTCGCCAAACGACTCGACTTCCTCGAGCGCGCCCAGCATGTCGGTTTCGCCCTTGAGCCAAATAACGCGTACGCCCTTGCCGTGTATGGGCTGCACAAACATCTCGTCGGCCAGCATGCTCAAGGCGCGGCGGACGGTATTGCGCGTGCAGTCGAACTCTGCGGTCAGCTCGGCTTCGGTTGGCAGCATCTCCTGAAACGCATAGGTCCCGTTAATGATGCGCGAACGGATCTCGCGGTAGATTCCTTCGTAAATCGCTTTTGGCATGGCTTCACCTCTAATGAATATGTATGGCTAGGCACGATAGCATTTCTTGGGGTTGTTTAAACCGTCTATCGGCAAAGCACGGATTATTTACCGTCGACGGTTCCCCCGACACCCAAATCGGACCGAATCAAAACCGTCAATGCGGCAAGCAGCCAGTCCTCTACAATGAGTTCATTGTTTAAACGTTCTTGCTCGCACAGCATGTTGCATCCGGAAGGCATATTATGCTGCAGAAAATCCAACGTTTTGGCGGAGCCATGTTCGCGCCCGCCATGCTCTTTTCCATATCGGGCCTTATGGTCGGCATCTCATCCCTCGCCACGACCGTAGACATTGTCGGCGATATGGCCACATATGGAACCCCCTGGTACATTTTCTGGAGTATCGTCCAGCGTGGATCGTGGACAGTCTTTAAACGTCTTCCGCTCCTGTTTGCCATCGCGCTGCCCATCGGCCTTGCCCAAAAGCAGCCGGCGCGTTGCTGCCTCGAGGCACTCGTCGCCTATTTTGCCTACTGCTTCTTTTTAAGCGAGATCATTAAGCTGAGCGGCGACAATCTTGGACTTAAGTACCCATCATCTTTAACCCCCGCTAGCGGCATCACCGTCATCGACGGCATCAAGACGCTCGACACCGGCATTATCGGCCCGCTTGTGGTGTCGGCAACCGTCGTCGCCATTCATGACCACTTCTACGATGCCAAGGTTCCCGATTGGCTCGGCACCTTCTCGGGATCCTCGCTGGTCTACCTCATCAGCTTCTTTGCCGTGCTCGCCCTTGCTATCGTCTCGGCCGCCATCGTGCCTTCCGTATACGCAGTGACTGAGACGCTGCGCCACGCGCTTGCGGGCGTCGGCCCCTTCGGCGTAGGCATCTTTGTCTTTTTAGAACGAGCACTCGAGCCCATGGGGCTGCACCACCTGCTCTACATGCCGATCTACTACGACAACCTGGTCATTAACGACGGCATCTACGCCACGTGGACCAATTTGCTCCCCATCCTCTCCCACAGCACGCGCCCCCTCAATGAGCTTGCGCCGTGGGCCGGTTTCACCGCCACCGGCTGGGTCAAGCTCTTTGGCCTTCCTGCCATCGCGGCTGCGTTCTACTCCACCGCAAAGCCCGAGCGCCGCGCCGGTCTCAAGGTCATCCTGGTTCCCGCCATTGTTGCCTCAGTGGTCTGCGGCGTCACCGAACCGCTCGAGTTTCTCTTTATGTTCACCCACCCCGGGCTCTTTTTGCTCTACGCCGTCCTCTCGTCTTGCCTCGCCATGGCTATGAACTTCTTTGGCGTCGTCGGCATCTTCTCGGGTGGCTTTATGGAAATGGCTGCCTTCAACTTTATCCCGCTCATGCGGACACATGCCGGTTCCTATCTTTTGGCGCTCGGAATCGGCCTTGCCTTTAGCCTCATCTTTTTTGTTAGTTTTCGAGCACTCATCTTGGTCTATGACCTTAAGACGCCGGGCCGCGAGGATCATGTCGCCAATCGCTCGGCAATCGATTGTTTAACGGGAAGCGGCTTTGCCAAAGAGCAATCTCCCAATGACGAGGCCAATAGTCGATCCGATCAAGATCACGTCCTCGCTGAGCGGATAATTCAGCTTTTAGGTGGCGTTGGCAATATCGTGGGCGCAACCAACTGCGCCACGCGCCTGCGCGTCGAGGTCGCAGACCCTTCCATCGTTGCAGATAACGCGTCGTTTGTCGCGGTGGGCGCCAAGGGCCTCATCATTACGGGCAAGACCGCCCAGGTGATTATCGGCATCTCCGTTCCCCGCGTTAAAGAGCATTTTGACCAGATCATGGGCCTCGAGCCGGGATTTGTGCCCACCACCCCAGCCTCCTCTGCCGCCAGTGCAGCCCATGGGCACGGCGACATCTGCTTCTTCGATATCGACGGCACACTCGCCTGGCAAGATCCCAGACTTGCCCAGGAGCTTCCCGAAGACGAGCGGGACCTCTCCCCCTATCCCAACGAGGCGGTTTCGCAGGCAATCCGCGAGTTTGTCGCCAACGGCAACATGGCCTTTATCTGCACGGGACGCACCCTGAGCTGCATTCATCCCAAACTACTCGAGCTGCCGTGGGCAGGAATTGTCTGCTTGGCGGGAGGCTACGTCGAACTCGACGGACGCATTGTGCGAAATGCAGCCATGAGTCCCGGCTTGCTGCAACGCCTCGCCCCGTATCTTGAGCAATCGGACGAGGTGATTCGCTTTGAAGGTCTCGATCGCGTCGTGCGCATGAGCGCGGACGCCCCCGATGGCGACGGATATGCCCGTACCGTAGGCGATGCCGTCACAAAGCTCAAGCATTACAGCGCCTACAAGATTCTCATGTCTACGAAGCTCGCCAACCGCATCGCCCAGGATAAAGAGATCGAGCCGCTGCTCTGCTTTAACGAACTCGAGCTCGAGGTGACCGAAATCTCGCCCCGCGAGTGCACCAAGCGAACCGGCATCCAGGCCGTGCTTGGCGCCCTGGGGCCAAACCACGGCACCGTGTACGGCATCGGCGATGCGAGCAACGACGTCGCCCTTTTGGAAACGGTCGATGTTGGCATCGCCATGGGCAACGCACCAGACTTCCTTAAGGAGAAGGCGGACTATGTGACCGGTTCTATCGATCACGACGGCGTCGTCACCGCGCTCGAACACTTTGGGCTTATCTAGCCGAGCCCCTTGCCGCGTTTGCAGCCGCAAGACTCAATCTTCTTCAACCGCCGCGCTCGACGCCCTAATGTGGCAATATGTTGTCTGCATAATGCAACGATGCAACCTAAGAAAGAATGCGAGAACCCGTGTCCAGTCCGTTTACCAGCTTTTTAGCCCAGCACTTTGACCAGATCAACGACTATCTGGCCACGTTCTTTGACGGACAGGCGACCTCTGCCGATATCGAGCGCTACCTGTACGCGCCGCTCTCGGCTTTTACGGCCAACGCCGGCAAGCGCCACCGCCCGCTTATCTGCATGCTCGCCGCAACCGCAGTGGGCGGTAGCTTTGAGAGCGCCCGCAGCGCCGCGGCAGCTATCGAGCATTTCCAGTCGGGCGCGCTGATTCACGACGACATCGCCGATAACGGGCAGCTGCGCCGCGGCAAGCCCTGTATGCACCTCACCGAGGGCACGGGGCTTGCCATCAACTGCGGCGACCTGGCACTTACCATGGTCACCAAGACGGTTCTCGACGACCCCACGCTGGAGTCCGACGTGAAGCTGCGCGTGCTCCACGAGCTTACCGAGATGATCGTCCGCACCATCGAGGGTCAAGCGCTCGACCTGGGTTGGGTCCGTGACGGGCGCTTTGACATCTCGGTCGACGATTATCTAGACATGGCGACGCACAAGACCGCGTACTACAGCGGAGCCACGCCGCTTGCCGCTGGAGCCATTATCGGCGGCGGCAGCGAGGAGCAAATTGAGGCACTGCGCGCCTTTGGCCTGCACACGGGCCTTGCCTTCCAGATCCAAGATGATCTGCTCAACTTGATCGGTACCAAGGAGGCCGCCAACAAGGACTTCCGCACCGACATCACCGAGGGTAAGCGCACCCTGGTTGCCGTGCACGCCCTGTCTGATGAGCGCTATCACGACGAGATTGAAGCGATCCTCTCCTCGGGCACCGAGGACCCCGCGCAGCTCGCGCGCGCCGTGGAAATCTTCCAGGAGACCGGCTCTATCGATTACGCCCACGCCTACGCGCTGGACCTGACCGCCAAAGCCAAGGCCGCCATCGAGGACGTTTCGCTCGACCCACATGCACGCGAACTGTTCCTCTCCATGGCAGATTTCTTTGTGGAGCGCCTTAACTAGCGGGGGTTATAAAACCTGTCAGCAGCGTATTTGGGTACAACTTGCTACACTGTTGAGTGCATGTTTATGCATCCCTTTGCGTTGTCTATCCGACACACGCTCAAATAGTACGAATGGTACGCCGAAAGGGGTTCGTTCATGGAACCTATTACAACGGGCATGCAGGGAGCAGCCGTCGAGGACGTCCAGTCCCGCCTTCTGCAGCTCGGCTATACAATCGATGACACCGAGGTTGCCGACAAGCGCTTTGGCACCACCACCGAACAGGCTGTTGGCACCTTTAGGCTCGATAGCGGCCTTGCCGCTGGCTGTGCCGTCGATATCCCCTGCTGGAGCGCCCTGGTCGACGCCTCGTATAAACTGGGCGACCGCACGCTCTATCTGCGCATGCCCAATTTCCATGGCGCCGACGTGCAGGCCCTGCAGAAGGCGCTTAACGTTTTGGGCTTTGCCTGCGGCGAGGACGATGGCTACTTTGGCCCTCACACCGAGGCGGCCCTTCAGCAGTTCCAGGAAAATGTCGGTCTGTTTGCCGATGGCATGGCGTTCCAGGATACCTACGCCTATATCAACCGCCTGCATCACGTATGGGAGGGCAAGCCCTCGGTTACCGAGGCCGAGTCGCGCATCGGTTTTGCCCGCGCGGCCAACGTACTCGAGCGCTTCCAGATTGCCGTCATCGGTGAGGACCCCATCGCGCGCAGCGTAGCATCGCGCATGTGGAACATCGCCACGGCGACGACCGACAACAGCGGTATGATGCTTTGCGATTCCGAGGTTCCGACCGACGTTGACCTGGTGCTCGAGATCGCAAGCGACGAGCTGCCCGCCGACGCCGCTCCGCGCGCCACGATTGCCCTCGCCGAGTGCCACAACCTGGCCCAGCGCATCCGTACTGCCAATGTCGCCGCGCAGCAAAAGCCGGCACGCATCCGCATTGAGCTCACCGGCATGACGCGCTACAACGGCACCTTCACTGCCAGCGACGCCCAGACGCTCGCGGTACGCCTGCTCGATGGCGTTTGCGATGCCCTCGCAGATTAGGTAAACTAGACGAGTTGCTTTTGGCAACACCCATACTGGGACGTAGTTCAACGGTAGAACTCCGGTTTTTGGTGCCGGCTGTTGGGGGTTCGAATCCCTCCGTCCCAGCCAAGGTAACTGAGCGCCCTGGGCTTTCATCAGCCCGGGGCGTTTTCTTGTGGGCAAGCGGAGGGATTCGAACCCGCCAGGGTGCGGAGCTGAGGAAACGCGAAGCGTTTTCCAGCGCAGCACGCAAGGAGCGAAGCGACGCAGCGGGGCGCGGCCGCCGAAAAGGCGGACGCGGAATCCCTCCGCCCCACAAGCCGGCACTTAGGGACGTTCCTAAAGTGCCGGCACTAAAGGAACGTCCCCAAGTGCCGGCTTCTGCAACAACCAAGTAGAAAATATCAGCCCAGTTCCGAAAAGCGAGCCGTCATCAACAAAGTGCCGCGTGGCCCCGGCGGGCCGGGCATTAAGTTTGTCGCGAGTTCCGCACGCAAAGAAGGCCACTTAATGTGGCCTTCGTCTTGCGCAGAACTGTAGAGCAGCAAACTTAATGCCCGGCCCGCCGGGGCCACGCGTCCCTAATTGTTCAGCATGCGGTCGAAGTTTCCCGAGTCGCCATCCCGATAGTCGGCGGTCATCAGAATCTCCTGCGGAATTCGTCCGCCCTCACGCAGCACGTTGCGGAACTGCACGCGCGTAACCATGGGCAGGTCCTTGATCGTAGCGGCCAGGTTCTGCGGCACGCCCTGGTTGGCAGCCGCGGGCTCGCACGCGCCGCCGGCCTTCACGCGGCGCTTATGCTCGGCAAGCATGGCGCGATACATGCCGGCATGCAAGCGAATCTCAACGACGTTGGCGTTGCGGGCCTGCTCGACGATACGCGCTCCCTCTCGATCGATGTCGCCCACGTAGTAGATATAGGTAAAGCGGTAGCCGATCTCAGCCAGATAATCATCCAGTGCATGAGAGACACTCGCCTTGCACCCGCCGCCAAAGATTACGCCGCCCACCTTGGTACCAAAGAGCTTGGCATGTTTGCGTCCGCGCAGGAGCTTGACGATCTCGTCATAGGTATCCAGGTTCTCGACCATAATGAACGGCTTGTCGGCGCCCAGCGTAAAGAAGCCCGTAAAGTGCACCGGACGGTTGGGAGCGACCTTGATCGCCTGCATGCTGATGCCCTTTTCGGTCATACGCCTGATCAGGCGCTCGCCATGCTTGCCGTCAAAAGCCTTTTCGTCATTGAAGATCTGGTAGGCGCGCTGGCGGCGCGAGGCAACCGGAGTATCGGCACCGCGGTTTTGCTCGACCCAAGCCTGGATGATTGCGATTTCCTCGGCAATCTTGCGATTGGACATCTCGTTGTGCTGGGCGCGCTGTGGAGCTTTCTTGCCGTCCTTGCCCTCGACCTTAACGATCTGGGTCTGCTGCTCCTTAATTTTGGAGAGCGCCGTGGGCTTGGGGACGACCTTGAGCAGCTGCCTGCCCAGAACGCGGGCCAGGGCAAACGCCGAAACCTCGCCATGGGTAGTCGACTCAGTCTGCTGGGCAGCCGTATCTGTTGCAGCAGAATCGGGCTTCTTCTGAGACTTGCGCTTAGAATCGCCTTGGACATTGCGCTCACGTTTCGAAGCAGACGTCTGCTTCTGCGAACGCTCGGGCTTGCCCTCCTTCGCCGGCTGACGCTTGGGCTGTTCCATCGGAGCATCCACCTTCGCGTCTCCGTCGCGCGGTGCCACATTCTCGGCGGCATCCTGAGCGTTAGAGCCGCGACCGCCACGATGACGACGGCGGCGAGGCCTGCTCGAAGTACCCTCCCCCGTCTGTTCAACCGCAGGTTGCTGGCCCTGAGTCTCCGTATCGGAAGCAGTCTGCTCATCAACAGGCTTCTGTTCACGAACTTCCGACTCGGCAGGCTTCACGGACTTCTCGGCCCGCTCCTCCGGAACCTGATTAACCTTCTCCTGACGCTTTACGGGGTACGCGCGACCTGCAAAGCCGCGACCGGGACGGCACGAGTCTGAGGCCTTCTTGGCCGGCTTCTCGGAATCGTCCGCAACCTCGGCAGCCTCTTCGGCATCGCGCACAACGTCCTGCTGCGCAGCCTTAAAGTGAGCACCGCGACGACGCTTGGGCTCTTGGGCCTCGGCGCGCTTTTGCTCTTTCACAGGCTCCTGCGGATCGGCGACAGGCTCGTTCTCGACAACCTCGGTAACGGCCCCATCCTTTTGAGCCACAGCACGACGGAAGCGTTCCTGTTGGGCGCGGCGCTGCGCATCACGCTTTCCGCCTCCGCCAAATCCGCCTCGGCCCGCCTTGGCGGTAAAGGCACGCACGACATGCTCATCGAGCAGCTCGTCAGTATCGATATGCTCACGCGGGGCAACTTCTTCCGCAGCAGGCACCTCAACGGAATCTTCGACAAGCTGCTCCTGGGCATCATGAATCTCGGCATTGATGGTATAGAACGCCGGGCGGCCGTTAATGCCGCTGCCCTCGATCTTGGTCACAATCTTTGCCGCGATAAGCTCATCGCGCATCGCCTTGGTATCGCACTCCTTATCCACGGAGCGGAAGATTTGCGCCAGCGCGCTCGACTTGATCTTGAGTGCCTTGCGGCAGAGCAGGTCGTAGGCAACCAGCTTGGCGCGCTCGGCAGAAAGCGACGTCTGGCTGCTCAGGCGCTCAGCCAGGGCATCGACATTGTTTTGGTTATCGGAATATACCGTCTTAGCCACGGGGTCCCTTTCATATGTACACATATACGTCTATATGGTACAACGCGCGAGCCTATCCACGCAAAACATCTGCGAGGACGCCCTTGCATCACCCGTTCTCGCATGAAAAAAGACCGGGCCCGCGTTCTGCGGACCCGGTCTTTCCGAGTCATAGAGATGGAGGATTCAATCCGTCCGATCGGCTAAGCCTTGGCGGCCTCAGCATCGGCAGGAGCCTCAGCAGCAGCGGCGCGACCATACTCGGCCTTGCCCATCTCGGACCACTCGGGCTCCTCGTCGGGCATGGAACCGGCCTCCTTGCCGAAGAACTCCTTGAGGCAGTTGACGGCAACGATGAGGCCCAGGACCATCAGCAGGACGGCAAAGACGAGCTGCAGGCCCTTGGTGGCGGCGACGGAGACGGCAGCCGTGGTAGCGGTGGCCGGGATGGTACCGAAGAAGCCGTAAGCCTGGACAGCGGTCATGCAGCCCATGGCGCTCTGGACCAGCGAGGTGAAGGTGCAGCAGAGCAGGAAGACGACGGGCACGTAGAGCATCCAACCCTTGCGGCCGGTGCACTTGCAGAACACGGCGAGGGTGATCATGGTCATGCCGCCGAGCAGCTGGTTGGAAGCACCAAAGAGCGGCCAGATGTTGGCATAGCCACCAAAGGCGAGGGCGAGACCAGGAAGCAGGGTGACAACCGTGGCGAACCAGGGGTTGCCGAGGACCTTCATGTAGCCGGCCTTGGACTCGATGGCCAGGGCGTCGTTGGTCTGGGCAAAGAACTCGGAGAACGAGGTGCGGGCGATGCGGGCGACGGCGTCGAGCGAGGTCAGGGCCAGAGCGGAGACGTTCATGGTCATGAAGACGGTTGCGAGCGTGCCGTCAACACCGAAGGCCTGCATACCGCGGGAGATGCCAGCGGCAAAGATCTGGAACGGGGTGGAAGCGACGCCGGCGTTAAGGGCGCCGGTACCGGCGGTGTTCATGTCGGAGAACATGATGCCGGCAACGATGATGGCAAGGATGCCGACGAAGGACTCGACGACCATAGCGCCGTAACCGACCTTGACGGCGTCCTGCTCCTTCTCAACCTGCTTGGAGGAGGTACCAGAAGAAACGAGGCTGTGGAAACCGGAGAGAGCGCCGCAAGCAACAGAGACAAACAAGACCGGGAACATCATGCCGGAGGCACCAGAGAAGCCAGTGAAGACCGGAGCGGTCATCGTAGCCTGGCCGTGAACACCCAGGACAACGATGCCGAGGACAGCGCAGGCGATCATGACGATCATCATGATGGAAGTGAGGTAGTCGCGCGGGGTCTTGAGCATCTGGATGGGCATAGCGCCAGCGAAGACCAGGTAGACCATGACGACAGCGAACCACTGGAACTTGGTCAGATAAACCGGGAACTGCATACCAACGGCGAACATGAGAACCATGAGCACCACGCCGGTGACGAACTCGGCAGCGCCGGTGAGGTTGAACTTCTTCTGGGCCCAACCAAAGGCCATGGCGACGAAGGTGAACAGGATGGAGATGGTGCCAGCGCAGCCGGCGGCATAGGACTTGGTGAAGTCGATGGCACCGGTAGCAGCGCCAGAAGCGTCAACGGCCGGGGTGAACATGAACGTCTTGCAGACCATGTCGGTGAAAGCGGCGATGACGATGATGCAGAACAGCCAGCAGAACAGCAGGAACAGGCGACGGCCGGTCTTGCCGATGTACTTCTCGATGAGCTGAGCGAGCGACTTGCCGTTGTTCTTCATCGAAGCGTACAGGGCGCCGAAGTCGTGGACGGCGCCAAAGAAGATGCCGCCGACGAGGACCCAGAGCACGACGGGCAGCCAGCCAAAGGCCATGGCAACGATCGTACCCGTGACAGGGCCGGCACCGCAGATCGAGCTGAACTGGTGCGAGAACGCGGTGAAGGCGGAGACGGGCGAGAAGCTCTTGCCGTCCTTCATGCGCTTGGCCGGCGTGAGGGCCTCTTTGTCAACGCCCCACTTGTTGGCCAACCAGCGGCCGTAGCCCAGATAGCCGCAGGCGAGCACCGCCGCAGCCACAACCATGAGCAAAACTCCGTTCATTACATTTCCTCCTCAAAAAAGAACTACTCAGACATAAAAAATGAGGGCCGTCGGTTGCGCTCGACGGCCCTCATCTTCATCAGCCGCCCGTTATCGTACGGGCTAGCTGTATGTGCTAACCCGCATCAGATAATTACTACGCTGATAATGTTTAGCTGATGCGTGAACATGTCTAAGAAATCCTCTTCAATCATGATGTGAACGATCCGTGCGTGTTCACATCCCCCAGTGGTTGAAAAGGAGTATGAAACTTTAGTTACCTAAAGTCAACGCAAATATGTAATGAATTTTCAACTTTTTTGAAATTCTCGGTATAAAACGCCACTGACCTCGGACTTTACCCAGCGACAGTTTTTGCATGAGAGATGTCCCTCGGGAGCGGGCGGGCGTATACAAGGTTTCCTGCTCTACAGTCCTGCTCGCACGGAGAGCACATTAAGTGCTCTCCGGCTCGTGCGGAACTCGCGATAAACCTTGTATACGCCCGCCCGCTCCCGAGGGGCTCCCATCCCAAATGCGGAGCAAAGCTCCGCACACCAACTTTTTCTTTCAGCTAAAGAACGCTGGAAATTCGACGCTGGCTTGTTAACCTTGCTGGACGTTGTCGACGCCAAACCAGCTCAGAAGCTATATCGATACAGAAAGGTCCCCGGACGGAGGGGCCGGATATAAGGTTTATCGCGAGTTCCGCACGCAAAGAAGGCCACTTAATGTGGCCTTCGTCTTGCGCAGGACTGTAGAGCAGGAAACCTTATATCCGGCCCCTCCGTCCGGGGACCGCGCCGTACCAGCTACAGCGTCATGTTCGGATCGGCGTCAACATCGAACGGCGAGATTTCGCCTCGGTCGAATTTACGGCGAGCGACCTCCGCGATCATGGCTGCGTTATCGGTACAGGCAGACAAGGGCGGCACCGTTACGCGAATCCCCTGACGCCCAAGCTTCTTGATCATCATCTCGCGCAGATGCGGGTTGGCCGAGACGCCGCCACCGATGCAGTATTCCTTGCATCCGGTAGCGTGCAGTGCGTTTTTGGCCTTCTTGTACTGCACGTCAAAGACAGCTGCCTCAAACGAAGCTGCCAGATCGGGCAGGTGAATCGTGCGCCCGGCCTTGGTCTCCTGTTCAATGTAGAGCGTCACAGCGGTTTTAAGGCCCGAAAGCGAGAAGCGATAGTCTCCCCTGCTGTTAAGCGCACGGGGGAAATCGATCGCCTTGGGGTTGCCCGTCTCGGCCAGCTTGGAAATGATGGGGCCACCGGGATAGCCCAGACCCAACGCCTTGGCTACCTTGTCGAAGGCCTCGCCCACAGCGTCGTCGAGCGTCTCACCGAGCACCTCGTAGTCGCCCCACGCCTTCACGTGCACGAGCATGGTGTGCCCACCCGAGACAAGCGTGAAGATAAACGGCGGTTTGAGGTCGGGTTGCGCCAACAGGTTGGCAAACAGATGCCCCTCCAGATGGTTGACGCATACGAGCGGCTTACCGGCAGCGTAGGCAAAGCCTTTGGCAAAGGCAACGCCCACCACGAGGGCGCCCACCAGGCCCGGACCCTGTGTCACGCCCACGGCGGCAAGCTCGCTGGGAGCAATGGCTCCACCCTCAAGACCAAGCGATGCTGCGGCATCCTCGAGCGCCGCATCCACGACACTCACAATCACCTCAACGTGTTTGCGCGAGGCGATCTCGGGCACCACGCCGCCAAAGCGGGCATGAAAATCAATCTGTGTCGACACCTGGTTGGCCAGCATATTGCCATCCGCATCGATAATCGCCACGGCCGTCTCGTCGCAGGAACTCTCGATAGCGAGCACCAGGCGGCGGCGCTCAATTTCGGCGCGCTCCCCCTCGGAGCGCCCAGGCGCAGGCAGCGGCCATACGCGTTGCTCGGCTGCCGTCGGCTCGGGCGAGGCGTTATCGACCGGAAGTACGAGGGGAAGTGGGGCCGTCATGACGATGGCGCCTTTGCCGACACCGTAGTAGCCACGACGACGACCCACCTCGGTAAAGCCCAGAGCGGCATAGAGCGCAATCGCGCCCTCGTTGCCGTCCTCGACCTCGAGCGAAGCCGTGGTGCAGCCGAGCATCTGGGCATCATAGCTCACATGCGACAGCAGCTTGCGGGCAATGCCCTCACGGCGATGTGCCGAGTCGACGGCGACATCCAGAATCTGCACATCACCGTCCACGACCATACCGCCGGCAAGGCCCAGCAGCTTGCCGTCGTCGTGTGCCACCCACCAACTGCGCGGCGCAGCGACGTCCTCGCCCAGTTCGGACAGGAACATGCCCGGCGTCCACGCCTCGTGTCCGGCACCTTCAAAGCAGGCAGCCTCTAGCGCGCTCGCGCCCTCGGCATCCGCCGCGCCCATGGGACGGAACTGCAGATGACGACCGGCGAGCTCATCGGCAACGCCCGTAATTTCGCTCTGCGCACTCTCGGCAAGACCAAGACGCTTGCGCTCGTTTTCCTCGGCATCCGAAAGGCGCGTGTAAATCGGCAGGACGCGAGCCGGATCGCCGTCACCCGCAGCGTGCGCGAGCAGCAAGCCCTCGCCCGAAGGCCACCACAGGTCGCGCTCCACGCAGCGGGCGGTCTCGTCCTCACCCAGCAGCTTGCCATAGCGCACGAGACCGTCACCGGTCAGCTGAACCTGGTCCCAGTCCGCTGCTCGGCGCCACTCATCGAGCGCCACGGCGGCCTTGACCACGTGTTCGCGCTCAAATTGACGCTCGGGACCCTCATCGCCCAGCATATATAGTGCCGGATATACCTCACCGCGCATGGCATCGGCCAAGATACCAAGCTTGCCGCGCACGCCAGCCTTCCACGCCGTCCAAGCGCAAGCGTCGAGCGTCGACACGCCCAGCAGTGGAACATTGGCACCGCGCGCGAGGCCCTTGGCAGTGGAGATGCCGATGCGCACACCCGTAAACGACCCCGGGCCGCGGCCGACCACGTAGTAACCAACATCGCTGCGATCCAGACCGGCTTGAGCCAGCACGCCATCAACGGTATTCACGAGCTCAACGTTGGCGTGACGGCGACACATGTGGTCGCCACTCACGAGCTTCGTCTCGCCCGTCTGCCCATCAATCCAGCTTGCCGCGCAGGCAAGCATGTCGGTCGAGGTATCGAGCGCCACCACCAGCGCGTTGTCGTTATGCAAGCTCATCTTGTACAGCCTTATCAATCAAATGGGAAAGCTCCATTGCGCGGTCACCGTGCGCCTCGAGCGTTATCGTTCGCACATCACTGTCGCCCTCATCACGCTTGAGCGTCACCGAAAGATACTCATCCGTCAGCTCGTCTTGGAATTGTTCGCCCCATTCCAGCAGGCAAGCACCCTCATAGCCCAGCACATCGAAAATGCCCGTATCCTCGAGCTCGTAGGCATGCTCCAGACGGTATAGATCAAAGTGAAACAGCGGAATACGGCCTTGATCGTGAACGGCCATGAGCGCAAACGTAGGGCTCGTAACCATATGCTCATCGCCCAGCCCGCGCGAGACGCCCTTGGTAAAGTGAGTTTTGCCCACCCCCAGGCCACCGGTCAGGATGAGCACATCGCCGTCCTCAAGGCACGGTGCAATTAGCTCGCCAAAGTACTCCGTATCGGCAGCGCAAGTCGTTTTGTAAGTACCTACCCCCAGGCGCTCCAGGGACATATATGCTCCTTATTATTCCGAGGCGTCCTCTGGTGCGGGATGTCGCTCCAGATAGTCGCCCAGCATCTTAAAGTCTTCCTCCAGCAGTTCCTGCCACGCCGGATTGCGTAGCGCTGCTGCCGGATGGAACGTGGGCATTACTACAAAATGCCCCATCTGGTGGAACCTGCCGCGCAGCTTAGTAATGCCAATCTCGGTCTTAAGCACAAAGTGCGTCGCGGGGTTGCCGAGCGTCACGATAATATCGGGCCAGATGCTTCGAATCTGCTCACGCAAAAACGGCGAGCAAGCCAGCACTTCCTCGGAACGTGGATTGCGGTTTCCCGGCGGGCGGCACTTAAGCACGTTGGCAATGTAGACGTCTTCGCGTTTGAGCCCCGCCAGCGACAAAATGCCGTTGAGGTCCTCGCCTGCCGCCCCCACAAAGGGCTCGCCCTGCAAATCCTCATTGCGGCCCGGCGCCTCGCCAATAAACATCACACGAGCGCGGGGGTTTCCCACGCCAAACACGATATTGTGACGCGACTGGTAGAGCTGGCAGAGGTGACAATCGCCCAGAACGGCCTCAATTTCCTCGAGTGCGACCTCACGTGGTGCCTGATGGGTATGGCCGGGGATGTGCATGACGCCCATAGCGGCTCCTACACGTAGACCTTGTCGAGACGCATGCCAAAGCCGCAGGCGACCTCGTAGTTAATCGTTCCGCGCAGTCGGGCCATCTCGTCCATAGTGATCTCGGCATCGCCATCGCGGCCGACAATAATCATCTCGTCACCATACTCGGCCTCGGGAATCTCGTGTGCCGGGTTGGACTGAATGGCGACCATAAACTGGTCCATGCAGATATTGCCAACCTGATGCACGCGCTCGCCGCGATACAGCACATCCATACGATTGGAAAGCGTACGCGATAGGCCATCGGCATAACCGATCGGCAGCGTGCAGATCTGAACGCGCGTACGCGGTACGCGGTAGGTAAAACCGTAGCCCACGCCCTCACCCATCGCAGGGTGTGCCACGCGCGTCACACGCGCATGGACGCTCATAACGGGATCAAGCTGCATCACGCGGCCACTCAGCTCGCACGGCTGCATGCCATACAAGCCAACGCCGGCGCGGATCATATCAAAATGCATCGAGGGGTCGAGCATCGAGGACGGCGTGTTGGCGCAGTGCACGATACCGCACTCAAAACCCGCATCCTTAATGGCCTGAACGGCCTCGGTAAAGCGCTGACACTGCAGCTTGTAGTCCCAGCCCGAAGGTTCATCGGCCGTGGCGAAGTGCGTAAATACGCCGTCGCACTGAATACCGCGATGGAAATTTGTACCGCGGACAAAGTCGAGCACCTGCGTGTAGTGAACGCCGATACGATTCATGCCCGTCTCGATGGCGAGATGATACTTGCCCACTTTGCCCGCCGCGACGGCACATTCGCCATACGCAAGAGCAAAATCAGACGTATAGACCGAAGGCATGATATCAAACTCGAGCAACGTCGGAATGGCCTCGATAGGCGGCTCGCTTAGGATGAGGATGGGTTTCGTAATCCCGCCCTGTCGGAGCTCAACGCCCTCGTTAACCGTCGCCACGGCAAACATGTCGGCACCGGCCGAATACATGATCTTGGCGCACTCAACAGCTCCATGACCATAAGCATCGGCCTTGACCACGCAGCACAGGCGCTGACGTGGATTCAGCAAGTTCTTATAGGCCCTCGTGTTGCGACGGAGCGCCCCGCGGTCGATCTCGACCCAGGACCAGCGCGTCAAATCGGCTTTATTCATGATTAGTCATCCGACCCTTCGTCCATGATTCCCAGATCTTCGAGCGCATCCTTTGCCGCCAGTTCCATGGCCGGACCGATCAAGTCGATAAGATCGGTCGCGATGACGCTCTTCTCACCATACTCCGTCGCCGCGGCAAAACCGGCGTAGCTGTGAAGTGCGACGGCGTACGAATACAGCAGCTCCCAACGATCCATCTCGTCGCGCATGGTGGCAAGCGTGCCGGCCAAAATACCCGCGAGAACATCACCCGAACCGGCAGTTGCCAGAGAAGCCGGACCCGAGAGCGGCAGCAGCACACGCTCAACGCCACAGATAGCCGTCGTCGGCCCCTTGGCAATGACCACCAGATTGTCAGAGCCTGCAGCCCAGACAACCTTCTGCGCGGCTGCAATCGCAGTACCAAGGTCGTTCACCTCGTCACCGGCAACCAGACGCGAAAGTTCACGATAGTGCGGCGTCATAACCAACGGCTGCTCGCGACGATACATCTCGGGATTACTATCAATACCGTCAATGGCAATCTTAGCAAGGCAGTTGAGTGCATCGGCGTCCAAGATAAGCGGCACATCAAGCTCGAGCAAGCCCGAAACCACCTGCATAGCGCCGGCAGATGTCGTCATACCGGGACCGCACAGCACACAGCTGTACTTCTTTGCAATCTCGCACACAGTCATGCGCGCAGCGGCGCCAAAGGAGCCGCGGGAATCAGACGGAATAGCAAAGACGGGAATCGAAGGAAGTGCCATGCGAATAAGATTGGCGCAGGCGTCAGGAGCCGCGACTGCCACGTAACCAGCACCCGCGCGAGCTGCAGACTTGGCCGCCATAATGGCAGCACCAGGATATTGCGCAGATCCGGCGACAATAAGCACAGAGCCACGGGAATACTTATCGATATTCGTAGGTAGTGGGGCAAAGTAATCAACTAAGTCACCGGGCTCGACAATCTCGGCGGCGTGGTCGACATCATCGATGACCTCGTCAAGACGGTCGTAAAGATTGCCGCAGATCAAATCGCCAGCATACTCAGGACCATCAGCGCTATACAGACCAATCTTGGGCGCAATCATCGTCACCGTATGCTCGGCACGAATGCAGTCGTCATCAACAACGCCCGTCTCGGCATTGAGGCCCGAGGGAACATCAATGGATACGACACAATCGGCGCATTCATTGACCGTAGGAATCCAGATGGAGAACGGCGCACGCAGATTTCCGTGGAAACCGGTACCAAAAATGGCATCGACAACAACATCGGCCTTATCGATCAAAACCTCGAGTTCGTCACGCGAGGGGCCGACGCAAACGTGCACATCGCGGCCGGCAGTACGACGAGCAACATGACGTGCCAGAGCAGCAGGAATCTCATCCGGCTCAACCGGAGAAACGATATCCACGTCCACACCCTTATGGCTCAGGATATCGGCGGCAACCCAACCGTCGCCGCCATTATTACCAAAACCGACCAGAACGAGAACCCGATCGGGATTGAGCTTCAAGACCTCGTTGGCGGCAAACTCACCCGCTAGCTCCATAAGCTCGGCCTTCGAAGTCCCTTCGCGTTCGATGATATCCTCGAGACGAACGACTTCTTCGGTACTCAAAACCGGTTTCATCTATGCTCCTAGCGTATCTTGCGAAGCATCGCCCAGGTGCTCCGTCAATGCTGAATTCTGCAGCTGCTCAAGCTCATCTAAAACAGAGCGAGCCTCTTTAAATGTCTGCGCTACGCGTTTCTTGGTGCTCACCTTTTCCTCTTTTGGCTTAGGCCGAGCATCTTCGGTAATCGCGATGGCATTCGCAACGGCCAAGTCTCCTGTAAGCGTAATGGAAAGAGCGACCTCAACAACACCCAGTTCTTGAGCGATCTCGAGAGCACGGCCCGAAAGCAGCGCCTTCGGTTTGCCGAGTTTATCACGCGTAACCGAAACATCCTTGCGACCCACGCCTTGACTAAAACCCATGCCGAGAGCTTTAAGTACCGCCTCGCGCGAAGCAAAGCGGCTCGCATAGTGAGCAGCGGGACGCGATGATGCATCGCAATACGCACGCTCTTCTTCGGTAAACACACGCCGAGCAAACGACGGCGTCTTTTCAAGAATTGATTTCATGCGGGAAATCTCGACGATATCAACGCCGATACCAGCTTCAGCCATGTTCACCTCCATATCGCACAGACTAAGTTATTGTAGCCCGTTCGCAGAAGATGCGACAAACGAGGGTTATAAAACACAGCTACTATGTGAGACAAAAGCCCGTAAACGCAAAAAAGGGGGAGACCGCGAGGCCTCCCCCTTCTCAGTTCTAGCGTACGGCTCGGTGCCGTCCACCGGTCAGCGGCGCCCTGGCCTCCCACGGGCTGACCCCGCAGTACTCTCGGCGCGATGGGGCTTAGCTTCCGGGTTCGGAACGGGACCGGGCGTGCCCCCCATGCTCTGGCCGCTGACCGGTGGGCGGCGCCCACCGTATCTTCGGTGTCCGGTGTCTGTCTCACGTGCCCTGGGGGCCGCATGGCGTATAGGGGGGAGTGACTCGGGGGCATCCTCGTGCCCGGACCGCGCTTCTGAGCGCTCAGTCCCGCGGGCCGCGAGGTGCGGTTCCGGAAGAGCTCGGGCGATTAGTGCGGCTCGGCTGAGGACGTCGCCGTCCTTGCACCTGCCGTCTATCGACCAGGTAGTCTACCTGGGCCCTTACCGGAAGGAGAACTAATCCCTGGAACGGCTTCCCGCTTAGATGCCTTCAGCGGTTATCCGCGCCGCACGCGGCTACCCGGCCGTGCCGTTGGTCGACAACCGGTTCACCGGAGGTGCGTCCACCCCGGTCCTCTCGTACTGGGGGCAGCCTCCATCGATTCTCCTGCGCCCACGGAGGATAGGGACCGAACTGTCTCACGACGTTCTGAACCCAGCTCGCGTACCGCTTTAAACGGCGAACAGCCGTACCCTTGGGACCTGCTCCAGCCCCAGGATGCGATGAGCCGACATCGAGGTGCCAAACCTTGCCGTCGATGTGGACTCTTGGGCAAGATCAGCCTGTTATCCCCGGAGTACCTTTTATCCGTTGAGCGACGGCCCACCCACTCGGGGCCGCCGGATCACTAGAGCCTGCTTTCGCACCTGCTCGGCTTGTGGGCCTCGCAGTCAAGCCCGCTTGTACTCTTGCATTCAAAAGGACGGTTGCCGACCGTCCCGAGCGGACCTTCGCGCGCCTCCGTTACCCTTTAGGAGGCGACCGCCCCAGTCAAACTGCCCGCCTGGCACGGTCCCCGAGCCGGTTGACGGCCTCGGGTTAGGACGCCGGTCGCGCGAGGGCAGTATTCCAAGGGCGGCTCCCCGGGGGCTGGCGCCTCCGGATCGATGCCTCCTGCCTATCCTCTACACGCGGGACCAGCGGCCAATGCCAAGCTGCAGTGAAGGTTCACGGGGTCTTTCCGTCCTTCCGCGGGTAAGTCGCATCTTCACGACCAGTGCAATTTCACCGGGTCCATGGTCGAGACAGCGCCCAAGTCGTTGCGCCTTTCGTGCAGGTCGGAACTTACCCGACAAGGAATTTCGCTACCTTAGGACCGTTATAGTTACGGCCGCCGTTTACCGGGGCTTGGCTTCGGGGCTTCGCGCGATGCGCTAACTCCTCCGCGTGACCTTCCGGCACCGGGCAGGCGTCAGACCCTATACGTCGCCTTGCGGCTTCTGCAGAGTCCTGTGTTTTTGGTAAACAGTCGCTTGGGCCTCTCCACTGCGGCCCGCCTCCGCTCCCCGGGCAAGCCGGTTCACGTACGCGCGGGCACCCCTTCTCCCGAAGTTACGGGGCCATTGTGCCGAGTTCCTTGACCATGGTTGACCCGATCGCCTCGGTATGTTCTACCCACCCACCTGTGTCGGTTTGCGGTACGGGCGCGCACGCGCCTGCCTAGGGGTTTTTCTAGGGACCTCGGGCTCACTCGCTTCGCTCAGTCGCTTCGTCCGGAGCCTCGCCCTCAATGCGGACCGGATTTCCCTGGTCCGCGGGCCGCGCTCCATCACGGGGACGTCCAGAACCCCGCCGAGCCACCCCCATCCGTCGCCCCGTCGGTCGTAGCGCCGCGTGCGCGGTGCAGGAATGTCTGCCTGCTGCGCGTCGGCTACGCCTCCCGGCCTCGCCTTAGCCCCCGACTGACCCTGGGAGGATTAGCCTTGCCCAGGAAACCTCGGGTTCACGGCGGACGAGTTACTCTCTCGTCTCTCGCTACTCATGCCAGCATTCTCACTCCCATGCGCTCCACCGTCGGTCGCCCTCCGGCTTCTCCGCCCATGGGAAGCTCCCCTACCGATTCTAATGAATTAAAATCCCGCCGCTTCGGTGTCCAGCTTAGCCCCGTGTATTGTCGGCGCATGTCCACTCGACCAGTGAGCTGTTACGCACTCTTTGAATGGATGGCTGCTTCTAAGCCAACATCCTGGTTGTCTGGGCGGACGCACATCCTTTGCCACTCGGCTGGAACTTGGGGACCTTAGCGGGCGGTCCGGGCTGTTTCCCTCTCGAGCACACAGCTTAGCCCACATGCTCTGACTGCCGCGCTCTGGGCCGCCGGCATTCGGAGTTCGGTTGGATTCGGTAGGCGGCGAAGCCCCCTCGTCCATCCGGTGCTCTACCTCCGGCGGTGAACGCGCGACGCTAGCCCTAAAGCTATTTCGGGGAGAACGAGATATCTCCGGGTTTGATTGGCCTTTCACCCCTATCCGCAGGTCATCGCCGCCGTTTTCAACCGACGTGCGTTCGGCCCTCCACGGGGTCTTACCCCCGCTTCAGCCTGCCCACGGATAGCTCACCCGGCTTCGCGTCCGCGGCGCGGGACTCAAGTCGCCCTGTTAAGGCTCGCTTTCGCTTCGGCTCCCTTTCGGTTAACCTCGCCCCGCGCCAGCGACTCGCTGGCTCATTCTACAAAAGGCACGCCGTCACAACTGAAAGTTGCTCCGACTGCTCGTGGGCGCACGGTTTCAGGTACTGTTTCACTCCCCTCCCGGGGTGCTTTTCACCTTTCCCTCACGGTACTGGTGCGCTATCGGTCACAGGGTAGTACTCAGGCTTGGATGGTGGTCCACCCAGGTTCGGACCGGGTTTCACGTGCCCGGCCCTACTCAGGGACCGCGTCGCGCCGTCCGGTCTGGGTTCGCGTACGGGGCTGTCACCCGCTGCGGCCGGCCCTCCCATGCCGTTCCGCTCCCCAGCCGGACCTGCGCCCGGGGGCGGCAGCCCCCGGATGCGCGGCCCTGCAACCCCGTCGGCGGAACCCCTGCCGGGTATGCCCGCTCGACGGTTTGGCCATCGGTCCCCTTTCGCTCGCCGCTACTCGGGGAGTCTCGAGATTGATTTCCTCTCCTCCGGGTACTTAGATGTTTCAGTTCCCCGGGTTGTCCTCCCCCCGCCTATGTGTTCAGCGGGGGGATATGCACACTGCTGTGCATGGGTTCGCCCATTCGGAGACCCCCGGGTCGAAGGATGTGTGCTCCTCGCCGGGGATTATCGCAGCTTGCCGCGTCCTTCATCGGCTCCCTGTGCCAAGGCATCCGCCGTGCGCCCGTGGTATCTTGCGGGACCGCTCTCGGGCCCGCGGGATATCCACGTGTCGCTAATTAATCTAATTAATCGATATCATGAATAGCGCTCGTATGTCGCAATTCGGGTATCTCATACCGCGGCACAGTAGTTGACTGTGCTCGCGATCAGATGCTCCTCACTCATATATAAGTGAATTCTTCTTGTTTGGATCGGATGAATGATTGCTATCATTCTTGATTTAATCGCAGAAAAGAATCGAGTCTGGAAGAATTGGATCTTCCATCTCTCTCCTATCGCTATGCGGCTCTCAAGGTACGCGGGTGCGACCCCGGGGACCGGGTGCTGCGGGGAATCATCCGTGGCGGGACATCTACCGGACGGGCTCCTGCCCTCTATTCGAGTTAAAGTTTGTCTCTCTAAGAATTAATCTCCCTAGAAAGGAGGTGATCCAGCCGCACCTTCCGGTACGGCTACCTTGTTACGACTTCACCCCCCTCACCCTCCACACCTTCGGCGCCTCCCCCCTCGAAAGGTTGGGCCGGCGACTTCGGGTGCAGACGACTCGGGTGGTGTGACGGGCGGTGTGTACAAGGCCCGGGAACGCATTCACCGCGGCATGCTGATCCGCGATTACTAGCAACTCCGACTTCATGGGGGCGGGTTGCAGCCCCCAATCCGAACTGGGGCCGGCTTTCCGGGATCCGCTCCCCCTCGCGGGGTGGCATCCCTCTGTACCGGCCATTGTAGCACGTGTGCAGCCCAGGGCATAAGGGGCATGATGACTTGACGTCGTCCCCGCCCTCCTCCGCCTTGACGGCGGCGGTCCCGCGTGGGTTCCCGGCATCACCCGATGGCAACACGCGGCGGGGGTTGCGCTCGTTGCGGGACTTAACCCAACATCTCACGACACGAGCTGACGACAGCCATGCACCACCTGTATGGGCTCCTCTCGGCCACGGGGTCTCCCCCGCTTCACCCATATGTCAAGCCCTGGTAAGGTTCTTCGCGTTGCTTCGAATTAAGCCACATGCTCCGCTGCTTGTGCGGGCCCCCGTCAATTCCTTTGAGTTTTAGCCTTGCGGCCGTACTCCCCAGGCGGGACGCTTAATGCGTTGGCTGCGGCACGGGGGGATCGTCCCCCCACACCTAGCGTCCATCGTTTACGGCTGGGACTACCAGGGTATCTAATCCTGTTCGCTCCCCCAGCTTTCGCGCCTCAGCGTCGGTCTCGGCCCAGAGGGCCGCCTTCGCCACCGGTGTTCCACCCGATATCTGCGCATTCCACCGCTACACCGGGTGTTCCACCCTCCCCTACCGGACCCAAGCCGCGGAGGTTCCGGGGGCTTCGGGGGGTTGAGCCCCCCGCTTCGACCCCCGGCCTGCCGGGCCGCCTACGCGCGCTTTACGCCCAATGAATCCGGATAACGCTCGCCCCCTACGTATTACCGCGGCTGCTGGCACGTAGTTAGCCGGGGCTTCTTCTGCAGGTACAGTCTTGACTCTTCCCTGCTGAAAGCGGTTTACGACCCGAAGGCCTCCGTCCCGCACGCGGCGTCGCTGCGTCAGGGTTCCCCCCATTGCGCAAGATTCCCCACTGCTGCCTCCCGTAGGAGTCTGGGCCGTGTCTCAGTCCCAATCTGGCCGGTCGGTCTCTCAACCCGGCTACCCGTTGTCGGCACGGTGGGCCGTCACCCCGCCGTCTACCTGATGGGCCGCGGAGCCATCCCCTCCCGTCGGGGCTTTAGCCGGGGTGCCATGCGGCACCCCGGGGTATCCGGTATTACCCGTCCTTTCGGGCGGCTATCCCGGGGGAGGGGGCAGGTTCTCCACGTGTTACTCAGCCGTTCGCCACTCGCTTCCCTCCGGAGAGGGGTGCCGTTCGACTTGCATGTGTTAGGCGCGCCGCCAGCGTTCATCCTGAGCCAGGATCGAACTCTCCGTCCAAAATAAATGGGCTTCGAGCCCGTCCGGTCCTCACAACTATTAGCTGATCGGTTCCGTTCGATTCATATGGTTCTAGTATAGGAAAAGGAATTTCTCGGGGCCGCCTCTCGGCGGCCTTGCGAAAAACAAATCCAAGTTAGACCATTTCAAATGGTTCGATGTCTGCCCGGATGCGACAC